>NZ_JAGSPM010000026.1 GCF_018139645.1 Affinundibacterium baiyunense | reverse complement strand
CGCTCTTGTTTCTACAAGCAGACAACCCAACGCGACACCCTACCTTCGAGGTCTCATCACGAGTAATTGATACACAGCAATCGATCGATCACTCACAGTCACAGGTAAAAGTAAACGCACACGACTCATGTCCGAGGCCAGCAGCCTATTCCTCTTCCTCGCCGATGATGAACCTGCCATTGCCGGGGTTGATGGCGGCGATGAAGAAGAAGAGGACGTTGAAGATGACGAGCGGCTCTATCTCGTTGATGGGCACCCCCGTCTCGATGTTGAGCTGCGCCAGCGCGCCCTTCCCCGTGATGATCTCGCCGATGATGGAGAAGGCCACGCCCAGCTGCGCCATCCGCCCCACGAACAGCTCGTTCGACTTGGTGAACCCGAACAGCGGCCCTCCCTCGCTGAGGCCGAGGGCGCCGCGGAAGCCCTTGCCGGGTTGGATGACGGCCTTGTCGAGGCCGGTGACCTCCTCGTCGACGAAGCGGCCGCGGTCCCCGAGAGCGCCGATGGCGCCAAGGAGGGTGAAGAGGATGAAGAACAGGAGGAGAGGCTCCGCCTCGTAGATGGGGATGCCCGTCTCGAGGTTCAGCTGGGCAAGGATGCCCTTCCCGGTAATGGCCTCTCCAAGTAGCGATGCGGCAAAGCCAAGCATGGCAACGCGGCCGACGAACAGCTCGTTCTCCTTGGTGAAACCGATCCCGCCGGACGTGCCGAAGATACCATCCTCAACCTTCGGCTTGGGCTTGGGCGCAGCAGCCTTCTTCGCCGGCGCGGTCTTGACCTTGGATTTGCCGAACAGGGCGAGCGTCTTCACGGAGACGGACTTGGAGTGCCTGTAGCCGCTGACGAGGACGACGACGACGGCAGCGGTAGCCGCGGGTATGGAGCCGGCCGGACGGCCTGAAGAGACGGCAGCGCGCGGCCGCCGTTGACGCTGGTCGACATGAGCATGGACTGCGCTGCCATATGTGCCGGCCGCCTACTCACGAACACAAATTAAACAAGCACAGAGACAGATAAAGAGAGGAATGCGCAGCAGCCACTCGCGCGCTGAGGATGGAGGGCTGAGCACTACTCGTAGTCGGTAGTCCTAGGCGAGCGCGCGGCTGCTGCTTGCTTGCTGCGTGTGGTCGTG
>NZ_JAGSPM010000025.1 GCF_018139645.1 Affinundibacterium baiyunense | reverse complement strand
AACCTCCCTCAATCAGTGCCAAGTATTACTAGAGTTTTGAGGTTGGTGAAACAATCGGTATTCAACAGGGGTCATCCCGTTGAGTGAATCATGTGGGCATTGCTCGTTGTAATCGTTCATCCACAATTGTGTTCGTTCTTTGACCTCGTGCAAGTTCTTAAAAACATACATATCTAACACCCCTTGGCGGTAGCTGCGGTTGAAGCGTTCAATGAAACCATTTTGCATAGGTCTGCCTGGTTCGATAAACTCCGAGTGGACATCATGCTTTTGTGCCCAATCAGCTAAGGTCGTCGAAATAAATTCAGGCCCATTGTCCATTCGGATCTGGGCTGGAAAACCGCGCCACGCAACGATCCTTTCAAGCACACGAATCACACGGGACGAGAGCAAATTTAAATCAATTTCAATCGCCAACACTTCCCGATTAAAATCATCAACGACATTAAAAGTTCGAAAGCGCCTACCGCACCATAAAGCATCGCTCATAAAATCCATCGACCAACTCTTATTGATTTCTCCAGGCACTGCCAACGATTGCGGGTCTCTTGTTGGAAGGCGCTTTTTACAGATACGTCGCCGATTCATCTTGAGTCCACAATAGACACGATAGACACGCTTATGATTCCAAGTATGGCCGCGTCGTCTTATTAACTGAAAGTATTTGCCAAATCCCCGTTCCGGAAATCGTTCTGCCAATTCCTGCAAAACCGCAATGATCTCGTCGTCCGCTGCCGTCTGCCGTTGGTAGGTCATGCTTGAACGTGAAAACTGCATTGCTTTACAAGCCTGACGCTGGCTAAGTCCAACCTCTTGTAGTTGCTTGACGAAATCGCGTTTCTGGTTCGGGGTTAGCGCTTTAAACCGATCACCTCTTTGAACGCATGGTTCTCTAACGACAAGTCAGCAACCATCATTTTTAGCTTACGATTCTCTTCCTCTAGGTCTTTGAGGCGCTTTACATCGGCTGCTTCCATACCACCATATTTGGACTTCCATTGGTAGTAGGTCGCTTCAGAAACGCTATGCTCACGGCAAACGTCTTTGACCAATCTCCCAGCTTCAACTGCCTTCAATATTCCTATGATCTGTGTTTCTGTAAATCTGCTCTTACGCATTTCTGTTCTCCTTTGGCATATAAGTTTGCCTCAAGATCTCTAGTTATGCATG
>NZ_JAGSPM010000094.1 GCF_018139645.1 Affinundibacterium baiyunense | reverse complement strand
GCTTGGCGCCCTAGAACCACGCCGTAAAGGACGACCGCCTCCTATGTCTGCTCCATCAAAAAAACCTAGCCCAAGTCAAGAGCCTGCAGAGGGATCACATGAAGCGCTGCTCGAAGAGCTGAACTATCTGCGTTTGGAGAATGCGTATCTAAAAAAGTTGCAAGCCTTAGTTCAAGCAAAAGAAAAATTAGCGCGGGAGAGAAAGCGCAAATAGCGGATGAACTAAGGCAGCAATACCCGATCGCACGG
>NZ_JAGSPM010000093.1 GCF_018139645.1 Affinundibacterium baiyunense | reverse complement strand
TGATTTCGCCTACCCAGTACAACAAGCCAGCTGCATCAGCAGGACGACCAAACATGTTTACGTACAAAGTAGAAACGATTGTTTCTGTAGATTGTGATGCAAATGCTGATTTGTATTCAGCTTGTTCTGCGAAGCTGTTAGCGATTTGCGTAACTGTCATATTGGACGCTGTCCAGTATGCCAAACCAGCTGGATCTGCTGGGCGATTGAAGTAAGCGATGTAAAGCTTTTGGATATCAGCAGCTGTATT
>NZ_JAGSPM010000092.1 GCF_018139645.1 Affinundibacterium baiyunense | reverse complement strand
TAATCCAGAGTATGTCACGCAAAGGTAATTGCCTCGATAATGCCGCGATGGAGAGTTTCTTTGCCGTTTTAAAGACAGAGTTCTTTTATCTCAATAAATTCACAAGTGTCGAGCAACTTGAACGGGGCATCAAAGAATACATTCACTACTATAATCATGAGCGAATCAAACTAAAACTAAAAGGGCTGAGTCCTGTTCAATACAGAAATCAGCCCTCCTATGCATAACTAACAAACTGTCCAACTATTTG
>NZ_JAGSPM010000091.1 GCF_018139645.1 Affinundibacterium baiyunense | reverse complement strand
ACGCACACGTTGACTGCCCAGGTCATGCTGACTATGTTAAAAACATGATTACTGGTGCGGCGCAGATGGATGGTGCGATCTTGGTTTGCTCAGCAGCTGACGGTCCAATGCCACAAACACGTGAGCATATCTTGTTGGCTCGCCAAGTTGGTGTTCCATACATCATCGTATTCTTGAATAAATGCGACATGGTTGATGACGCTGAATTGTTGGAATTGGTTGAAATGGAAGTTCGTGAATTATTGTCTAAATACG
>NZ_JAGSPM010000090.1 GCF_018139645.1 Affinundibacterium baiyunense | reverse complement strand
CTGCACAAGACGCAGTGATCAAAGCAATCGTTGACGGCGCTGTTGCTAACAACGTGTTGACAAACGCAACGGACATCTTGAGTGGTTCTTCATTCACAGCACCACAAGTGTACACACCAGGTGGCGATGACCGTATCAACTCTTTGCAAGACGAAGACGTGTTGACAGGTACAAGCGCGAAAAACACATTGACTGCAACTTTGGGTAACTCCAACGACAACGGCGCAGAAACAATCACACCAACTTTGAACAACA
>NZ_JAGSPM010000089.1 GCF_018139645.1 Affinundibacterium baiyunense | reverse complement strand
CGTATTTAGACAATAATTCACGAACTTCCATTTCAACCAATTCCAACAATTCAGCGTCATCAACCATGTCGCATTTATTCAAGAATACGATGATGTATGGAACACCAACTTGGCGAGCCAACAAGATGTGCTCACGTGTTTGTGGCATTGGACCGTCAGCTGCTGAGCAAACCAAGATCGCACCATCCATCTGCGCCGCACCAGTAATCATGTTTTTAACATAGTCAGCATGACCTGGGCAGTCAACGTGTGCGT
>NZ_JAGSPM010000088.1 GCF_018139645.1 Affinundibacterium baiyunense | reverse complement strand
TAGGTCAAGGCTCTAACGGCTCTGGCGCAGTTGACGTAGGTACATTGTCTACACAAGTACGTATCGGTGCAGCAACATTCGACGCGTCTGCAGAAGCAGCAAACGTGATCGCTCGTTTCAACACAAATGCAGCGTCTGCAGTTGGCGCACAAAAAATCACGACTGGTTCTGGTAACGACACAGTGATTTTTGATGCATTGGACGACAACCGTGCTGGCTTGACTATCTCTGACACAGTTGACGGTGGCACAGGTT
>NZ_JAGSPM010000087.1 GCF_018139645.1 Affinundibacterium baiyunense | reverse complement strand
TAAAATCCTTGGTGCGGGCCAAGAAATACCGATCATTTAAAGGCAATGTTGGCTTGGCAGCACCCAATCTATTGCAACGAGATTTCAAAGCGACTGGGGCGAACCAGAAGTGGTCGACTGATGTGACGGAGTTTAATGTCGCTGGTGAGAAGCTTTATCTGTCACCGATTTTAGATCTGTTTAATGGCGAAATCATCGCCTTTGAAACAGCGAAAAGACCCGTTTATAAAATGATTGATACGATGCTTAAAAAGG
>NZ_JAGSPM010000086.1 GCF_018139645.1 Affinundibacterium baiyunense | reverse complement strand
TGTTGTTCAAAGTTGGTGTGATTGTTTCTGCGCCGTTGTCGTTGGAGTTACCCAAAGTTGCAGTCAATGTGTTTTTCGCGCTTGTACCTGTCAACACGTCTTCGTCTTGCAAAGAGTTGATACGGTCGTCGCCACCTGGTGTGTACACTTGTGGTGCTGTGAATGAAGAACCACTCAAGATGTCCGTTGCGTTTGTCAACACGTTGTTAGCAACAGCGCCGTCAACGATTGCTTTGATCACTGCGTCTTGTGCAG
>NZ_JAGSPM010000085.1 GCF_018139645.1 Affinundibacterium baiyunense | reverse complement strand
AACCTGTGCCACCGTCAACTGTGTCAGAGATAGTCAAGCCAGCACGGTTGTCGTCCAATGCATCAAAAATCACTGTGTCGTTACCAGAACCAGTCGTGATTTTTTGTGCGCCAACTGCAGACGCTGCGTTTGTGTTGAAACGAGCGATCACGTTTGCTGCTTCTGCAGACGCGTCGAATGTTGCTGCACCGATACGTACTTGTGTAGACAATGTACCTACGTCAACTGCGCCAGAGCCGTTAGAGCCTTGACCTA
>NZ_JAGSPM010000084.1 GCF_018139645.1 Affinundibacterium baiyunense | reverse complement strand
AATACCGATCATTTAAAGGCAATGTTGGTTTGGCAGCACCCAATCTATTGCAACGAGATTTCAAAGCGACTGGGGCGAACCAGAAGTGGTCGACTGATGTGACAGAGTTTAATGTCGCTGGTGAGAAACTTTATCTGTCACCGATTTTAGATCTGTTTAATGGCGAAATCATCGCCTTTGAAACTGCGAAAAGACCTGTTTATAAAATGATTGATACGATGCTTAAAAAGGCTTTCAAACGGCTGTCGCCAATCG
>NZ_JAGSPM010000083.1 GCF_018139645.1 Affinundibacterium baiyunense | reverse complement strand
TACCTTTAACAGTGATAGTGCCTGTGTGAGAAGAATTTGTACCCAATTCAACAATGTTAGACTCAGAGTCATTGTTGTTGATTGTCAAGTTTTCTGCGCCAGAAGCATTCAATGTCAAGTTGAACTTGTTATCTGTGTTCACGCCATCCAACAAAGTCACTGCTACTGTGTCTGATGTACCAGAAGAAGACTTCAAGTTTGCGTTCAAAGTAGTTTGAGTAACGTCACCGTTACCAGTTGTGCTGTGCAATACAGTGA
>NZ_JAGSPM010000082.1 GCF_018139645.1 Affinundibacterium baiyunense | reverse complement strand
TTCTCACCAGCGACATTAAACTCTGTCACATCAGTCGACCACTTCTGGTTCGCCCCAGTCGCTTTGAAATCTCGTTGCAATAGATTGGGTGCTGCCAAACCAACATTGCCTTTAAATGATCGGTATTTCTTGGCTCGCACCAAGGATTTTAATCCCAAGATTCTCATCAGTCGCTGCACTGTCTTATGATTGATGGATTCTCCAAATTGCCGCATAGCAGCCGTCACGCGACGATAGCCGTAACGACCATGGTGCTTATCAT
>NZ_JAGSPM010000081.1 GCF_018139645.1 Affinundibacterium baiyunense | reverse complement strand
AGGTCTCCCGCCACTGCGGCTTGTCAGCTTGTCGCGTGCCCTCATCACTTCTGCAATATATATATGTACGTAGAATTTAGCAGAGGTGTCCAAAACAGTGCGTGCATTTGGCGTGCGATTAGAGGTGTTGAAAAGAGGTGGTTTGGATTGTCCCGTCCCTATTTTAGATTTAGACGCACTATCACTGCCATAAAAAATGATCTATTAAACGCCGCGCAAGGTCTTGGTCAACAGGTGGACCATATATATAACATATGAATTTTTTGAAATAGGCATGAC
>NZ_JAGSPM010000080.1 GCF_018139645.1 Affinundibacterium baiyunense | reverse complement strand
ACACTACCTGGTACCCCAACTTCCCCACCACCGTGAACGGTGTGCACTTCTACCAGCCTGTCTTCTGGACCAGCGGGGGCGGCCGGGCAGACGATGAGGACCAGAATGAGCTGGGGGCAGCCTATGACGCTGCCGTTGAGGCCAAGACCGGCCTGCCCAACACCCTCATCGGTGCTGGCGTGCCCGTGCTCCTCATCGGCATGGTCCTGCTCCTGGTGGCCTTCAGCTACCCCAAGAAGGGCGCCGTGGGCGGCACCTCATCCGGGGCGCACATGGTGGAC
>NZ_JAGSPM010000079.1 GCF_018139645.1 Affinundibacterium baiyunense | reverse complement strand
GCGCTCCCAAAGTCTCTTGCTTTGGCAAGCTAACAATCTGGGTCAGTAACTTCTGATCTTCTTTTCCTAACCTTGTGCTTCCAGAATCTCTTGTCTGGACAGTTGACAATTTAGGTAACTTCCTTTGCGACAGAACTCTGTCCTAACAAAGGTCTTGACAATCTTCAACCTTTTGCCTGAACTTGCACTTCCAAAGTCTCTTGCTTTGGCAAGTTAACAATCCAGGTCAATACTTAGTAAGCAGATGGGCCTAGGCAATACTTCTGATGTGCCTCAAGTTA
>NZ_JAGSPM010000078.1 GCF_018139645.1 Affinundibacterium baiyunense | reverse complement strand
CGTGGTTCGGTAACCCGATACCGGCGGCGGTTGGCCGTCGTCCCCGAGAGTGGGGCTCTGTGGGTGGGGAGCGTGAGGTGTCCCGTCGTCGGGCGGAGTACCGCCGTGGTTACGGTGGAGCCCCTTCGGTAGGGTCCTACCGGGCCTCGTATCAGGTGCCACCGGCTCCGGTGGTAGCCGTGTCGGCTCCTGTGGCTCCTCTGGCTGCGTCAGTGTCACCTCCCGCCCCTGTCATGCATGACGGGGGTCCCCGTCTCTGGTATGAGGGCGTTGACGCCCTTG
>NZ_JAGSPM010000077.1 GCF_018139645.1 Affinundibacterium baiyunense | reverse complement strand
GTCGGTGGAGGCGGAGTGGACGGCGAGAGCGCGGGTGTCGAGGAGGAGGTCGCCGGAGTGCGGCGCGGAGAGGGTGAGCACCGCGGAGGCGTGTATGGTGGAGGCGGCGAAGTCGAGGTAGAAGGCGAGCGCCGCGCGCGAGACCACCGGGTGCGCGCCGTCGGTGTAGGAGTGGGGATCGACCGGCGCCATGGCTGCTCGCTCGGTCGCTCCTGCCGCGGCGAACGAGACGGGGCTGCTGGACACTGGAGGGTTTGGTTCGAAATCGAGCCGAGGTGTTTCG
>NZ_JAGSPM010000075.1 GCF_018139645.1 Affinundibacterium baiyunense | reverse complement strand
CCCCCCTCCCCGTCTCTTTCCCTTGACAAAATTGTGTGTGACTCACTCACCCACCTATCGCACCTGTCCTGCAACGTTGTCGCGTCAGCGCGTTGCGCACCCCCTTGGCTGTGCTCGTCGCGGGGTCTCCGTGCGGAGCACGTGCACAGCAGTGCACAGGCCGACGATGCCGAGAGGGATGGAGACAAGGACAGCGATCTGGGCACCGGTTGGCAAATCCGAGCCAAGCACGTCCTTCACTACGGCATACGCCCCATAGAGGACCACGACCGTTGCCACGAACAG
>NZ_JAGSPM010000074.1 GCF_018139645.1 Affinundibacterium baiyunense | reverse complement strand
ACGACCACGGCCACAATCGCTACCACCGTCACCGTCACCACCGCGACCACCACCACCACCGCCACCATCGCCGCGGCGGCGGCGCTAGTGCGGCACACGCAAGCGTCGCAGCCTGTACCGGTGGTGCCTTTGGTGTCTTCTGCCAGTGAGCCAATAGTGGCAGCCGGCCGGCGGCCTCGTAGACGGCCCCACAAGCGCCTGACGACAGTCGGCGACAAGCACGGCACTCTGTGGCAGCGAGATTGCGGCGGTGGCGGCGGCCGCGTAGGCGGTGTCGGTAGTGCAG
>NZ_JAGSPM010000073.1 GCF_018139645.1 Affinundibacterium baiyunense | reverse complement strand
GCCGCATAGCAGCCGTCACGCGACGATAGCCGTAACGACCATGGTGCTTATCATAGATACTGCGAATACGCTGCTTGATCGAAGCATACTTATCACCATCGAGTGCTTGGTGTCGCTGATAGTAAAACGTGCTGCGAGCCATATCAACCACCTTGAGAATCCGTGCGATCGGGTATTGCTGCCTTAGTTCATCCGCTATTTGCGCTTTCTCTCCCGCGCTAATTTTTCTTTTGCTTGAACTAAGGCTTGCAACTTTTTTAGATACGCATTCTCCAAACGCAGATAGT
>NZ_JAGSPM010000072.1 GCF_018139645.1 Affinundibacterium baiyunense | reverse complement strand
GCCGCATAGCAGCCGTCACGCGACGATAGCCGTAACGACCATGGTGCTTATCATAGATACTGCGAATACGCTGCTTGATCGAAGCATACTTATCACCATCGAGTGCTTGGTGTCGCTGATAGTAAAATGTGCTGCGAGCCATATCAACCACCTTGAGAACCCGTGCGATCGGGTATTGCTGCCTTAGTTCATCCGCTATTTGCGCTTTCTCTCCCGCGCTAATTTTTCTTTTGCTTGAACTAAGGCTTGCAACTTTTTTAGATACGCATTCTCCAAACGCAGATAGT
>NZ_JAGSPM010000071.1 GCF_018139645.1 Affinundibacterium baiyunense | reverse complement strand
GGTCGGTTTCCGGTTGCGCAACCTGAGCCAGAATTCAGGCCGCCCATGTCGGAGGTCGTCCAGTCACTGGTCCGTCTTGTGCAGCGAGCGAGCAAGCATGGGGACGATGACAGCGCTGAGTGGGGACCACGCGCCCTAGGGGAAAATGAGGCTAAAATCCCCTTCTTATTTCTCCCACATACATATACTTAACCTCAAAAATACAACTTTTTTTCTCCTCAATTGAACGTGTTAACTTACAGTATCTCATGACATTCAGCCCTTGTGAATTGGATTGTTACAAAACCT
>NZ_JAGSPM010000002.1 GCF_018139645.1 Affinundibacterium baiyunense | reverse complement strand
TTTGACCAATCTCCCAGCTTCAACTGCCTTCAATATTCCTATGATCTGTGTTTCTGTAAATCTGCTCTTACGCATTTCTGTTCTCCTTTGGCATATAAGTTTGCCTCAAGATCTCTAGTTATGCATGACTTGATTTTATGGGAGGGTTACAACAGCACTGACATTGCCTCGTAAATATGGCCATCATTGCTATATGAAACGCCGAGATGCAAACGCTCATGCGCAGCAATTAAATTAATGAAATAAAATAAAGATCCAAAAATAAAAATGCCCGATGACATAATCATCGGGCATTTTTTCACCAATTAAAACAAGTGCTCTTAGCTTATAAAGATAAAAATCAACTTATTAGAACTCGTAACGTGCAGTGAAGCGTACAGCACGTGGTGCTTGGAAAGAAGTTGGTTGTCCATAGTTAGGATTACGTTTGCCGATCGCAACCGTATCCCGACTGTAGTCGTTCTGTTCAACGACTTCTACCGGACGTTGGCTATTTAATAGATTGAAAATATCCATTGCCAAAGTCAACTTACCATGAGAAATTTTTGGCATGTAGGCCAATTGGAAGTCGACTGTTCCAATCCATGGCGTTTCACCTGCAGTTCCGCGAGGTACCAGAACAGATTTGCCTTCTTTATTCAAACAATAGTAAGACGAAGCTGTTGTGTAATTCTGGGCATCACTGTAGTCAGGGCGATAAGAAGGTACGAAACCGATACAGCTAGTTGGACGGCCCGAAGTCACCATCGCATTGAAACCAGCACGTAAGGTATCAGTAATCGCATAATTACCAAATACTTTGAAAGTATGACGGCGATCATTCGACAAACGACCATTTGAGCCATCTGTTAAGGAACCAAAGTCGAAATCTTGCGTAATACCAGCATCTTCTTGGTTAATAACAGAGTTTACATAACCTTCGGCTGTACCTGTGGTTCTAGATAATACATAAGAAGCACTCATCCCCCACTTGCCATCATATGGACGATCCAATGTGAATTCCAATGAATTGTGCAGACGTGTGTACTTTGCCAAGCCTAAGTACTTAGCTGGTACAGTCGATTTAACCAGTTTCCCATCATTGTTCACGTCGATCATCAAAGTAACGTCATTACCAGGATTGACCATCATGCAACTAGCCATGGTGCTTGAGTCAAAGTTCGTGTAGCCCTTGTCTTTTGCCCAATTTTCAAAGCCAATATGTGAACAGTAGTCATCCATACCATCATTAATACGACGGTGTATGCCTTTGACGCCAACAATCCATTCTTTCGTGATAGCACGTTGGAAACCAAGCATCACTTCGTCTTGGTTCATAGGCTTCAAGTTGATGTCAGCGATCGTTGCTGGATTTGGCAAAGAGCCATCACTTACAACTTGCGGCGTACCGATAGACGCAGTGAGTCCGACTGGTGCTTGAGTGACTGGATCTTTCGAAGTGTAGCCATAAAACTGCTGAACGAAAGATTCGCCACGTGTTGCACGAATATTTGTATTCGATGCGACCGGGATAAAGTAGCGTCCCAAATTACCGAATACTTTGGTATCGCCAGCACCTGTTAAATCATAAGCGAAGCCTAAACGAGGAGCAAGCATACGATCTTTTTTGATAAAGCTAACACCGTCAGCATTTTTGTTATCAAAAGTTTCAGCGCGCAATCCACCTGAAACGAATAAAGCCTTGCTTACTTTCCAGTTATCTTCGATATAGATAGCAGAGTTGTTAACTTCAAACGCACCTGAAGTTGAAGAACTTGTACGACCACGCACATAGCCCTTACCAGGAGCAACGGCACCGGCTACACCATTAACAGTGCCAGTTGCATTACCAGGGTAATAACGCCAGTAAACGCCACCGGTGTATGGTGTTGAGCCTGCTTGTGTTGATGTGAATCGTTGGTTATCTACACCCGCGCGGATATTATGATTGCCAATGTTGTAGTCAATATCAAAACGATACGCACGGCGCTCATCTTTGTCGTCCCCTGCATTCGTATCACGAACAGAAGGACCTGGGAATGGGCCAGACCAGCAACCAACTTCGTTTAAGGCTTCATCAAGAACAACAGGGCAGCTTAAGGATTTGCGTGAATCGGTCACTCGACCCAAAAGATGATCAACTTTACCAACCAATCCAGATACGGTCAGATTATCTGTTACGTAGGCCGTGTATTTACCAATCAACACACTACCACCAGACTCAACATTCTGAGTGACTTTTTCACCAACGTGACGAGTTGTATAAAAATATTGCGGATCTGAAACGAGCACACCTTCAGCATTTTTAACTTTTGGATGAGTATAAGAATAAGTATCAGACTCGTTCTTATTGGAGATCGCCGTCAACTCTAAACGATGCATATCAGACGGCGTAAAATCCACCTTGATCATGCCATTTGGCTTGCCGCCTTTGGTGTTGCTACTGCTGTCTTTACCGTAGCCATTTGAACTAAAGCGATCCGCTGTCACTAAACCGTAAACAAACAAGGTATCCTTAATGATCGGTCCACCGATATAAGCATTTGCTACAACGGAGTCGGAAGTTCTGCCTTCATTGTAAATCGACCATTTACTGTCAGGAAACTCTGTATCAAGATTTCTAACGTTTTTACGGTCACTTACGAATGCATTTGGATTCCAATAGACTGAGGCACCACCCTTCCATTGATTTGTACCACGCTTAGTGGACAAAGACACAATACCACCGAGTGAGCGGCCATATTCCGCGCCATAGCCGCCGGATTTAATTTGCTGGGAGCCAATTGCATCAAACGGCAAGTTTGCGTAAGAAAGGAAGTTACGGATATTTGTTACGTCAAAGCCATTAATATAATAACCATTTTCCGCGACCGATGCACCACCAAAGGAAGGCAAATTACCTGCGCCTAAGTTAGGATCGCCCTTAGAAACGCCTGGAGCCAACATTGCAACAGCGTTAGGATCTTTAGCAACTGGCAAAGCAGACATTTGTTCTGCAGTAAATACCGTACTAGTTTCGGTGCTATTCAAGTCGATCATTACGCGACGACCAGAAACAACCACTGTTTGCGGCGCATCATTGGTCGTCATAACAACGCTTGTGCCTGAACCAATTGCTACAGTGATTTCTTTTGTGATACCAGCAGATGTGATTTTATAAACCCCAGGAGGCATCTTGGAAACGCTGAAACTACCATTACTATCGACGGTTACTACACGGCTCGATCCATTTTCAGGACTCACGATTGTGACTTTTTCACCCGCCTTGCCTTTACCATTGATTGAACCCTCGGCGCTTTGACCATATGCAGTGCCAGCGGCAAGCATACTTACAGCGATTGCAATCGCACTTAGGCGAATACTGGAAGCTTTAAATTTCATTATTTCTCCTGGAAAACCGTTTGTTAAGGTTATTTATGGCATTTTGCTAATTTACTGGATCAATCTAAGCAAAAATTGCAGAATCCCATACTTAAAAGTGGCCAGGGTATATGAGGCCACTTTTGCTTTCTAATTACTTTTAGGTCAAATAAAAATTTTTATTTTTGCAAGCCATTAATTTAAACGCAAAACAATTGGCTGTTAACTTTCAGCAAATAATTAGAACACCGCCACATGAAATCATTTTTTGTCTTTATATGTCAATTTTTTTGCCGCAAAAAAAGACAATCGAATACATTTAAAAGACATATTTAAATAATATTGAAACTAAAGCAATTGTGAACAATATCCTATTGCGAGTGACATTTTCAGATTTAAGTTCGGCAAGTTTAAGAAATTTCAGAAGTTTGCATTGAATCGATACTTGGTAAGCCAATTAAGTAAGCTGAAAATATTTGCTTTTGCTTGCTCCCTTAGTGAGACATGTGCAAGAAAACAACAATCTGAATGCCAAATAGGTGACTGACATTTACTCAGACATACTAAGGATTCTCGCTCTGCTTTCTCAAATTAGATCAATACAATAATTCAATAATCGTGAACTTATGCGACATTCTAAGATGGGCATGTTTTCCTTAATTTATATCTGGATTGCTCAATAACAACTATTCCGACCACTATTAGTTTGACTCTTGATTCGATCAAAGCAAACGAATAATTCCGAATTGCAACCAAAACAATCATTAAAATAAATAATTCATATATAAACAACATGGCACAAACCATTTCCACTTGGAATTTAAATTATTAAAATGTCTAATAATAAAGACATTGCAGTGAAAAAAAACAAGAAAATCAACATTTTGTTGTCGCCTACCAACCACAAATTCTTACTACTCAGCGAGAAGCTTGCCATAATCTTTCAAGGTTAAAAACCTCATCAGCAAAGTGCATTACTGGCAATGTCTATTTTGCAAAATAAATTTCAAAACGATTGTTTATTCACTTTTAGGCAAACGAAACGATAGGCATGCCATTCATGTACCTCATGATTTTCTAGATCAATCAATTTAGAAATCAAGCACAGTAACATTGTGCAAAAACTCAATAAAACACATCGAGGAGTAAATCTTGGCTAGTCAATTCACTTTAAAACGCAGCGTTATCGCTGTGGCGCTAACTTTAGCGTCGTCACAAGTTGTCTTCGCGCAGCAAACAGCTAACGAGCCAGTCGTGCAAAAAATTACGGTTACTGGTTCTAACATTAAGCGTGTTGATAAAGAAGGCACATCCCCAATTCAAACAATTACAGCCAAAGAAATCGCTGAAAGTGGTGCAGGTAATATCGCTGAATTAATGAAGCAAGTCCCATCGATGGGCGCAGATATCAATCAAGATTTAACTGGTGGCACTTTTGCTGCGGGTGTTTCTACAGCGTCTTTGCGTGGATTAGGCTCTACTTCAACATTGATCTTGTTGAATGGTCGCCGTATGACACCATCGGCTTACGCTGATCCAAACAATGGCAATTCAACACTGTATGACTTAAACAGTATCCCTCTGAGCGCGATTGAGCGTGTTGAGATTTTCAAAGACGGCGCATCTGCTGTATACGGATCTGACGCGATTGGTGGTGTTATTAACTTCATCACAAAACGTAATTTCCGTGGTGCGGAAGGCGGTATCAATATTGCAGCTAATGATGATGGCAAATTTGGTCGTAAACGCGCCAATGCGACTTTTGGCATGGGTGACTTCGAAAGCAATGGCTACAATGCCTTCTTCGCAGTTGATTATTCCAAACGTGATCGCGTAGCACGTGCTGACGTGACAGATATCGAATATGACAAGTATTTGATTATGAATGGCCGCTATGCGTCTCCATATTCCAGCACTGTCTCCAAATACCCTTGGTTCTACAAAGAAACCGCACCAGGAAGCAAAAATTTCGGTGTAACCCGCGCGACAATGGCTACAAATCTAATCACTGATTTAAGCTGCCCTGACTCCCAAAAACTGACACTAGGTGCTCGTGAAGCGATCTTGCCAACAAGTATTCTGTTCGGTCGTACAGTTTGTAATTACAACGCTGACTTATATAGCGAGGCACAAGGTGAAGCAACTGATTTAAGCTTCATGGGTGTAGGCAGTTTAAAAATTACTGACAATGTAAGTGCGTTTGCCGAAGTGGCGTATACAAAGTCCGAACGCCCATACACTGGTGCAGGCGCGACACTGGGCACTGGTCAAACAACGAACTTTAAGTCTACGGGTATTGCTGATCCATTCCAAATTATTTTGCCAATCGGACACCCAGACAATCCGTTCCCGACTGCACGTGCGTCTGTTTCGGTTCGCTTAGAAGATAAACTGCGTACTCAACCAACAACGAATGAAAATGCCCGAGCGCTAGCTGGGTTAAAAGGCTCTAATTACGGCTTCGACTGGGAGACTGCAGTATTGTGGAATCGCTCCGAGCGTTTGCAAGAATATCGAAATATGTTCTATATCCCGACCTTGCAGAAAATCAATACTGGAACCTCCATGGCGACTTTGTTCAAAGATCCAACTTTGACGAAAGACGTTAAGAACACCGGTAGTGCAGAAATCTTACAATGGGATGCAAAAGCAACCACTGAGTTTGGCAAGTTAGGCGGTGGCGCAATTGGATTGGCAACGGGTGTTGAGTTCCGCGAAGAGCGTATCGTGTTGACTCCTGACGCGGATCTGGCTGCTGGAAATATTTTAGGTTTGGCAAACTCTGTGATCGATGGTAGCCGTAAAGTATCTTCTGCATTCATCGAATTGCGTACACCATTCTTGAAAAATTTTGAAATGGATTTCGCGGGTCGTTTCGATAAATATCCAGGCATAAAAGTTAACTTCGTTCCAAAAGTTGGTGCTAAATGGAACGTTAATGATAGTTTATCTTTCCGCAGTACTTATGCTGAAGGTTTCCGTGCTCCAGCATTGGTACAGGTTCTACCAGGTGGCTCACAGTTCTTCCTGAGTGGTTTGTGGGATCCAAAACGTTGTGAAGATGACGAACAGACACCAAAACCAAATGCAACAGCAGCGGACTGTGCCAAAGGCGCTTCCGGTACTGGCGGTGCAAATCCAGAATTGAAACCAGAAACCGCAAAAAGCTACTCTTTCGGTTTAATTTTCTCACCTACACGTAACTTTGACGTGTTAGTTGATTGGTACAAGATCCGTAAAGAAGGCGAAGTTATGCTGGGCAGTGCATTCCAGGCCTTGAAAGACGAAGACCGCTTTCCACAAAATATCATTCGCGATCCTAATCCAGTCAACTGGGTAACAAAAAATGGTGTCCCAGTTCCAGGTACTGGTCCTCTACTTTCAGTAAAATTACCGTGGATCAACCAAGGCGCAACAGAAGTGACTGGTCTTGATTTTGAAATGCGTATGCGTAATAACTTAGGTACTTGGGGTAATTTATCCTCCACGTTCCGTGGCTCTTACCAAATCTCTTACAAAATCGCACAAGTACTCGGTGACATCGAGCATAACGTCGCTGGTAAGCGTCCAGGCTTGTACGACTGGAACTTAAGTAGTGGTCCTGATACACCACGCTTCAAAGGCGGATTATCAACAAATTGGTCTCAAGGTCCACACAGCGTTTCTGGATCAATTGCCTATGTCGGTAGTATTTCTTTGATGCGTAACCGTGACGCAGCAACGATCTATCCAGCAGAGTTCTGCTACTATGGTACAAGAAAGGCAACAGATGCAGTGCCAAATCGCAATACTTCTAACCCACGTTTTGAAGAATTCGAAGAAAGCTGCAAAGTACCAGATTGGACAACTGTTGGTTTGGGTTACACCTACACTGGTTTCAAAAACTTAGGCTTGTCTATCAATATCGCCAATATTTTCGATTCCAAAGCACCATATGACCCTGGTTATGTAACATCTGGCTACAACACAGGTTTGCATAATAACCGTGGTCGCTACTTCACATTGAGCGCGAACTATAAATTTAACTAAGTTTGCCCTCAGTATAAGTTAGGTCCTAATAAGACTTGGCTCGCAAGATCAAACGCCCCGGCAACGGGGCGTTTGTGTTTACACCGTATGAATATAAATGCTTACTTTTCTCAAAAGGAATTTTCTAAGCATTCATCAAACAAAAAATCAGGAACTTCATATGAAAAAACCAAATTGGAAATACCTCTTGATTGCAGCCTGCCTTTGCTACAGTTCGATAGCACAAGCAGAAACTAAAGCTGTTCCAGCCATTGAAAGTTTTTTTAAGCTAGATAATTTTGGCGGAGCAAGTTTAGCTCCCGATGGCAAGCATGTCGCCATCCTCTTGGCTGGACCTGATCAGCGCTTAGCGCTGACCATCATGGACACCGCGACAAATAAATTACAGGTGATCGCGAGATACTCCAATCTCGACATCACTAGTGTGTCTTGGGTTAACAATCACCGCGTCGTTTATAGCATGGGTGATCGTCAACTCGCTGCAGGCCAACAAAGAATGGGGCCAGGTCTGATCGCAATCGACATCGATGGTAAGAATGAACGTGAAATCATCGAACGTACCAGCACTGGTAGCGCAAAATTTCGTGTACTCGGTGCTCGCTACCAATTCTATAGCGTCGTTGGAACGCCAGACTCCAACGATATCTTCGTGATTCAAGGAAGTGGCACGCGAAAGAATCCGTCCGCCACTTTAATGCGCGTCAACACCGTTGATGGTGTAATGACTGGAATTAATAGTCCTATCAATACCAGTGGATTCTTGATGGACTATCAAGGAGAACTTCGCATCGCCGTCCGTCGTATCGAAAAACAAACCGCGATTCTTTACAAAGATCCTAAAAATGACACTTGGCGTACACTAACTGAGTTCGATAACGTCAATGAAGATGGATTCTCTCCTTTAACAATTGGACCAGATGGCAGTCTCTATGTGGTCTCACACAATGGTAATGATACAAAATCCGTCTACAAATACGACTTAGAAAACAATCGCATTATTCCCACTCCTTTAGTCGAGCTTGCCGGATTCGACTTTAATGGAAGTCTGATTTTTAGCAAATCAAAAAATAAACTGATCGGTGTCCGCTATGAAACCGACGCACAAGGTACGACTTGGTTAGATGAGAACATTCAGAAAATTCAGGAAAAGGTAGACGCTCTGCTGCCAAATACCATCAACCGCATTACCACTCCACGCAATAGTGGGGAAATAGTACAAATCAATTCCTTCTCCGACACGATCCCTGGATTATCGTTTATCTACAACACGGTTAGCGGAAAATTATCACCGCTAGGAATCAACCGCCCAGAAATAGATGAACGTCAAATGTCTTACAAAAATTTTGTCAGAATCAAGGCACGTGACGGCTTAGAAATACCAAGCTACATCACCTTACCGCGCAATTCCAACGGCAAGAATTTACCCTTAATTGTGATGGTTCATGGTGGCCCTTATTTACGTGGCGGCTCATGGGGTTGGAACCCGCAAGTTCAGCTGTTAGCATCTCGCGGCTATGCAGTGATCGAACCAGATTTCCGTGGCAGTGAAGGTTACGGCAAAAAATTATTCCAATCTGGCTGGAAGCAATGGGGATTAAAAATGCAAGACGACCTTGACGATGCACGTCAATGGGCAATCGATCAAGGTTATGCCGATCCTAACCGCGTATGTATCGCTGGTGCCAGCTATGGTGGCTATGCGACCTTGATGGGTCTCATTCGTAACCCCGGTTTGTATCGTTGTGGCATTAGTTGGGTTGGTGTCTCTGATATCAATCTCTTATACGATGTTTCTTGGAGTGACAATTCTGAACAATGGCAAAAATATGGCATGCCATTCTTGATTGGCGACCAAGAAAAAGATGCTGCACAGCTCAAAGCTACTTCACCATTAGAACAAGCCGCTCGCTTGAAAAATCCTTTGCTGTTGGCTTATGGTGCAGCGGATTACCGCGTGCCTTTGGTACATGGAACCAAGTTTTATGATGCGATCAAAGACCATAATAAAGAAGTCGAGTGGGTCGTGTACAAAGATGAGGGACATGGCTGGCGTCGCTTAGACAACAATATTGATTTTTGGAGTCGTGTTGAAAAATTCTTAGATAAACATCTAGGTAAAAAATAAGCAAAAAAGGCCGCAAACAGAAATGTATGCGGCCTTTTTTACATGCCAATATTTATCAATTTTTTCTACATCAGCTATTCAACTGCAAATGCGCGAACAATCGTGACACGCTTTGATCAAATTTCCACATATCGCAAGTGTATTGCTTGATGAAAGCGGACTTATGTTTGATACTCGATATACGAGTTAAATAATCAGTTCCAAACATAGATGTTGTGATCTTAGGGTTTCATCATGAATACGAAAAAATTCTACCAATACACCGTCCTATTTGCCTGTCTGCTAAACATCAATTTTGCCTTAGCCGATACCAATCATTTCCAAGTCACTCCCGCCCCAGCGCGTCAAGAAGGACAAGGCCCCTATTCTCAATTGATCTTGCGAGAAGTTACTGTCATCAATGGTACGGGTGCGCCTGCATTTGGCCCTGCGGATATCGTGATTGAAGGTAACAAGATTACACAAGTAGCGATCGTTGGTACGCCGACTTCGACTGTTCGAAGTGGTCGTCCAAAATTAAAAGAGGGCGGAAAAGAGTTAAATCTTGCGGGGCATTACGTGATGCCGGGCATTGTGGATATGCATGGGCATATTGGCGGCAGCGAACAAGGTACGCCAGCAGAATACGTCTACAAACTGTGGCTAGGGCATGGCATCACAACGATTCGCGATCCGTCTTGTGGTAATGGTTTAGCGTTTTGTTTGAATGAAAAAAAGCGCAGCGCCGATAATCAAATCACTGCACCTAGAATTCTCGCCTATCCATATTTTGGACAAGGTCAAAAGGTCGCGTTTACAGACCCCGAACAAGCGCGAGCTTGGGTGCGCGAAATGAAAAAGCAAGGTGCCGACGGTTTGAAATGTTTTGGTTATCGTCCAGATATCTTGCAAGCCGCTTTAGATGAAATTAAAAAACAAGGCATGCGTTCCGCATGTCACCATGCCCAAATCGATGTTGCGCGCGTTAATGTTCTGAACACAGCACGCTGGGGATTGACCACAATGGAGCATTGGTATGGTTTACCTGAGGCCTTGTTTGATGGGCAAACGGTACAAGACTATCCAGCCGATTACAATTATCAAAACGAACAACAACGCTTTGGACAAGCTGGACGCTTGTGGGCGCAGGCGGCAAAACCTGGTAGCGCCAAATGGAATGCGGTGATGGATGAATTGCTGAAACTTGATTTTACGATTGATCCTACTTTTACGATTTATCAAGCCACACGAGATGTCATGCGCGCTCGTCGTGCTGATTGGCAGGACGCCTACGCGCTGCCGAGTTTAACGAGATTTTTCACCGCCAATCCAGATTCACATGGGTCCTTTTTCTTCGATTGGGGAACCGAAGAAGAAGTCGCTTGGAAAGAAAATTACCGTCTATGGATGCGATTCGTCAATGAATACAAAAATCGTGGCGGTCGTGTGACTGTGGGCTCTGATTCTGGCTACATTTATAAAGTATATGGTTTTGGCACCATAGAAGAATTAGAGCTATTGCGTGAAGCTGGTTTTCACCCGCTCGAAGTCATGAAAGCGGCGACATTGTCTGGCGCGGAAGCGCTTGGTATGCAACAAAGCATCGGCAGTATCGAAGCTGGTAAATTAGCTGATCTAGCGATCTTAGTTGAGAATCCCTTAGCGAACTTCAAAGTTTTATATGGCACAGGTCATATGCGTCTCGATAAAACTGGTAAGGTAAATCAAGTTGGCGGCGTAAAATACACAATTAAAGACGGTATCATTTATGACGCAAAACAATTACTTAGCGATGTCAGAAATATCGTTACTAAAGCGAAGCAAGCAGATCAAAGTAAGGCTGTTCAATAATCAGGATGGATCGCATTGACAAAGATTAGATACATGTCACGAAGTGAGGAAATGCGCATCGAAAAAGTTACCCATCAATGCTATCCATTTCAAACTGCCGAATTTATCGATGAAAAAATAAAATGTCCGATGACGCAAAACTGATCGCGATTGATCAACTCAAAATTGGCATGTTCATTAAGCTCGACTTGAGCTGGTTTGAGCATTCGTTTCCTATGAGTTCGTTTAAGATCACCAATCAAGATCAGCTGAACGAGCTGCACGCGCTGAAATTGAAGCATGTACGCTACTTCCCTTCCAAATCAGACTTATTGCAGGTGAATGCGCCAAGCAACGCGAATGTCGCAGGTAAATCGACCACAAACAATCTTCCTCCAACCGCACAAGTTTTCAACAATATTATCGAAGCAAAACGTGCACGATTTGAGAAGTTAACCAAACAGAGGGAAGAGCTAGCACGTTGTGAAGCAAAATTTGTTGAAGCGGCAACGGTGGTAAAAAGCATCAACAGAACCATATTCTCACAGCCAGAGCAAACCATTAAGGAAGCCAATAAATTAGTGGACAGCGTAGCTGAGATATTTCTCAATTCAAATGATACGGTAATGCATTTGATTCAGCAGACGGGCGCCAATGAAGAGTTGTATTTTCATACGCTAAATGTCTCAGTATTAGCGATGATGCTGGCAAGTGAAATGAAATGCACCGAGGCGCAAATCAAATCGGTCGGCTTAGCCGCCTTGTTCCATGATTTGGGCAAAGTAAATGTGCCAGAAAAAATTCTAAATAAAACAGAAGCACTGACCAAACCAGAACAAAATTTCTTCGAACTACACCCGCAGTATGGTGTAGAGGTCGGCAAAAAAGCGGGCCTTCCAAATATCGTTTTAGAAGTAATCGAAAGCCATCATGAACATCTGGATGGCAGTGGCTATCCAAAAAAACTTAAAGCAGATGCGATTCGGATGCCAACTAGAATTGTGACGATAGCCAATGTGTATGACAATCTCTGCAACCATATCGATCCCAACCAATCACTAACGCCACACGAAGCACTATCAACCATGTATGCGCACCGACGCGCGCAGTTTGACCCTGCAGTGATGGCCACCATGATTAAAAGTTTGGGCGTCTATCCACCTGGCACCATCGTGCGGCTTTCGAATGAAGCGATAGGTTTGGTGATGAACGTGAATGTCGGGAAGCCATTGCGACCTCGCGTATTGGTCTATGACGCAGATATCCCGAAAGAAGATGCGATTATTTTAGACCTTGCCGAAGAAGGAAGTGATCTATCCATTAGTGCAAGCATACGCCCAGGACTGTTACCAAAAGCGATTTTCGATTACTTAAATCCGCGGAAACGCGTCAATTATTATTTCGACTCTTCATCAAAACAATCGGGCAACCAATCGCAAGCTGGTAAGGTATGAGCAATATGACCTCGACCACGTTCACCTCACTTAGTCAGCATGTATTGCAGCATATCCTGCAGCATGTCGATCAAGCTTTGGTCGTTGTATCTGCAGGTGATTTAGTCATTCTCGAATTAAATCAAAAGAGCTGCGAACTTCTAGGCCGCACACGTGATGAGCTTCTGGGCCAAGCATTATCAAGTATTGAATGTGCCTTGCAGGACCTCTTTTTTTGGGATGATATTAGTGCAAATCCACCGTTGAGCGGACAACGTATCGCGGAAAGCGAATGGCTAACAGCAGATGGTGTGGCGCTTCCCATCGAGAAGCGTGTATCGGCTTTTCAAGATGGCGAAACGCATTATTGGTTGATTCAAGCAGAAGATCTCACTGCACGTCGACACATCGTGCAAGAACAAATTCAACTTGCTTCGCAATTACAAAGTTCCTTAGAGGCGACTGCCGAAGGGATTCTCTCTGTTGACTTACACGGTAAAGTGGTCAATCTAAATCGCCGCTTCAGCACGATGTGGGGGCTCAGTGATGATTTGATTGTGACGCGCGATGAAGCAGCAATGATGGCACACGTGCAGACTTGTCTATGCGATGCCGATTCGTTTGCTGCGCGCTTAACGTATTTAACAGAAAATCCCGAATCAGAGAGCGAAGATCATCTCAGTTTATTAGATGGGCGGCATTTTATTTCTGTATCCAAACCAGAGTATCTGCGTGATCGTTTGGTCGGACGGGTTTTTAGCGTACGCGACATCAGTGCCATGAAAAAAGCCGAAAATGAATTAGTCGATGCGCTAGCGCTAGCCGAACAAGCTGTGCAAGATAAATCACAAATGTTGGATGCACTCAAACTAAGTGAATCACGATTACGCCGCTTAATTAATTCGAGCATGATCGGCATCTTTCAAGGCGATATGAGTGGACAGTTAACGCTCGCCAACGACGTGTTACTCGATCTGCTCGGCGTCGAACGACATGAGCTGTTGAGCAAACAAGTACAATGGCTGCAATTGACATCGCCAGCGTATCACCAAGCACACCAAGCAGCGCTCAAAGAATTGCAAGAGTACGGGCATGCAGAACCATTCGAAGCTGAATTAAGTCGATCTGACGGCAGTAAAGTACCAGTGATGGTTGGGCTCGCGCAACTCGAAGGCTCTCGCTTTGAGTGGGTAGGATTTGTACTTGATCTCACCGCACAAAAAAATGCGGATCGTGTCAAAGCCGAATTCATTTCCGTTGTCAGTCACGAACTGCGCACTCCGCTGACTTCAATTCGTGGCGCCTTAGGTTTACTTGAACATGGCGCTGCTGGAAATCTTTCACCCAAGATCCAACATTTAATTCAAATCGCGCACAGAAACAGCCAGCGTTTAGGCAGCTTAGTCAACGATTTGCTCGATATGGAGAAATTGGTATCCGGCAAGATGGAATTCAAATCAGAGGTGATTGATTTAATTCTACTCACGCAGCAAGCGATTGAAGCAACCAGCAATTATGCTGCGGCACTAGAAGTGAGTTACCGCTTTCAAGAGCCAACTCAAGCAGCGCATGTTCAGGGCGATCCACAACGCGTCATGCAAGTCTTCGCCAACCTCTTATCGAATGCCGCTAAGTTCTCGCCGAAATCGGCGTTTGTCGAAGTTCGTCTGATTAAAGAGCAAAGTCACTGGCGTGTGGAAGTAGAAGATCGTGGCGCGGGCATTCCGCTTGAGTTCCGCGACAAAATATTTTCTAAATTTGCACAGGCTGATGGCTCAAACACACGACAACAAGGAGGCACTGGATTAGGCCTCAATATTGCAAAATCGTTTGTTGAAAAAATGGACGGCGAGATTGGCTTCGAAAGTGAAGTTGGAAAAGGTAGTTTGTTTTGGTTTACCTTACCTGCAGAATAAGTTCAATCAAGGATTATTCTTTGCTTTCGAGCGATGGAACGAGTTTGGCTTCTTGTCTCGGACGTCCCAAATTCATCGTCCAGTACGTTTTGTAAAACGACTTTTTTTCGCAACACAAGCGACCGCAAACTCAGTAAATTCCGCAGACAACATTTGCTTAAAATGCGGCCCACTGCTATGCCATGCCTGCATTGCAGTCATCAAATTGGCGGGTCGAGTAGTAATGTTTTCACCAATTACTTGAAATTTGTATCCAACAAAATTCACTCGATCACGTAATTGACGAGAATCTAAGCTGGTGTGAGAAACCAAATTGCTTGCAGCCATCTGCACGGAATGTTCAAAAGCAGCTGCTTGTAGCTTAACATTCCAACTCAATGCTTGTGTGGCAGGCATTATTTCAGTTCCACAAACCTGCTCTCTTTCTCGTAAGGTATTAAGTGTACGAATAGCTTGCTCTTGAAACTCCTCTGCACTTTGAAGATCACAGCGGGCGTTACTGAAGTCTGTAGAAATATAATTGGAAAGCACCGAATCTTCTGAGAAAACTTCAATTTCCGGTGGGGTCGAAATTGCGATCGTTGTTGCTTGTGATGAGGCAGCGCTGAACCTAGTTTGATCTACACATCCTGTTGCCAACTGCGCCAAAAATCCTACGTAACTTGCCAAAATCAACTGATGTCTAACGCGATAAGAAGTCAACTTCAAGTCAATCATTTAGCATCTGTTACTTGGATGAAAACTTCTGCAAATTCTTCGCGGCCTGCGCACGAATCTTATTCTGAACAAAGGGTAATCCGCCTAATAGCAAACCCTTCATGCCCATCGCTTGTTGACTCCATTTCCACAGATCGAAATGATCGCGATGACGGCAAATTTTTCCATCACGGAATTCGAATTTAGCGTGGATATCATTCACAATAAAACGTCCTGTTTGACTAAAACTATAGCTAGCGACCCAATGTGCACTGCCTTCAACATCGTTGGCCTCTATCGAATCAAAAACTAAAGAAAAATCCTGTGCCCGTGCAGTTAACATGCGCCACATATTTCCTGCTTGCACACCGCGCAAATCTGTGAAAACCGGATCAGAAAATTGAATATCGTCGGTATAACATGCACACATTGCCTCGGCGTCTAAGCGTTGAAATGCCTGATAAAACTGTGCTATCAATTGTGCATTCGGGTGCATAAAATTCCTCTTATTCAATCAAATATCCTATCAAGATCTTTAGTTCAAGATCTTCAGTGCGCACTGGCAGAAGCAGATGCCGAAGCGGATGCAGAAGCCGCCTCCTCAGAAGCTGCACTTGCCGCGACTTCGACGCTAGGTTTAACTTCAGCGATATTATTTTCGCGCATGTAGTCGTTCATTTCTTTCCAACCCGCATAAACCGCGGCACGAGCTGCCTGCGGATTCAAGGCGTAACAATCTTCAATACCACGTCCAGCATGTCGACATGCACTACCCGTGGCACGCGCATCAGCTTCCAGTATTGCGGCTTCTTTGGCAGGATCAGGAATGCCCAAACGATCACAAGCGGCCAAGCTAAAACAAGCTACGCTGAATAAGATTTTGAAATAGGTCGTCATCGTGTCACCCATTGTTATATCAATTTGACATAGAAAATTCATGCTATCACAAAATAGTTGCGAAGCATGCCTCAAACAAATCTATCTAATGCGGCTTATTTCCACATCTTATAAAAAATCAAGCAGCCAAGACTTGGATTTATCTGCAATCGCATCTATCGAACTTACTTACATGAGCACTGTCCTAAGTTCGGTCGCTATCATCTGTCAACCAGATCAAATTCGCTAGCGTTAGGCAGTGCCAACTCAGCAGTAAAAATACACGGTCACAATTGAGTTATATAATCGACCGCCATTAGCTTTAATTCGGCTTTAAATTGGCTTTATTTTAGGATCTTTTCATGTTTCAAATCCATCTGCGTAAATCGCACTCCGCTCTTGCAATCGCTTTTTGTTGCCTCTCCTTCAGTCAAATCGTTAGCGCTCAAACTTTACAAGATAACCAATGGCATGGAGGTATCGCGATTGGTGGAAGTTACGCATCAAGCAACAATGTCGCCCAAACATTCAACTTAAGTGCGAATGGAACCAAGGCGACGATGGAAGATAAGTTAGGCCTTTATTCCGTCATTAATTACGGCAGTAACACGGTCAATAAAGTAAAAACCAACACAGCACAGTTACTACGTATTGGTGGTCGATATGACTACAATATGTCTGCCAATAGTTTCTTCTTTGGTGGTAGTGAGCTTGAAACCAATAAGATCCAGAACATTGACTCCCGTTACTCATTCAATACGGGTGCGGGTTTTAAATTGATCAAAACCGAAGATACTTCATTTGATTTATTCACGGGTCTTGGTTATTCGAATACACGCTTTGGGACCACCATACCACCGTCCCCCTCAAGCAAAAAAGGTGTTGAATTTTTGCTCGGTGAAGAATCAACGCACAAACTCAGTAACACCTCTAGTGTCAAACAGCGCTTAGCAATTTATCCAGGTAGTTCGGATATTGGTACACGCGGTACCTTCGATGTCAGTTTAGCGACAGTCGTTGCAAACGGTTGGACACTCAATGCGAGCGCAGCGGTTAGCTACACTAGCAAACCCAGCAATAACTTCAAACGCACCAACAGCTTGGTGACGTTTGGCTTTGGCTACAAGTATTAAAAATCTCGACGATCGGTTAAAATACTGTATAAATAAACAGTACTTTAACCGATCCTATGAAACCCGTTCAGCGCAAAATTATTCACTGCGATTGTGACTGTTTCTACGCGTCTGTGGAAATGCGCGATGATCCTCGCTTACGTGAAGTACCGTTAGCGATTGGTGGACAAGCTGATCAACGTGGGGTTATCGCAACCTGTAATTACGTCGCACGTAAGTTTGGGGTGCGCTCTGCAATGCCAACCTCACAAGCTTTAAAGCGCTGCCCTGATCTTGTCGTAATGCGGCCGAACATGGAAAAGTATCGCCTAG
Source organism: Affinundibacterium baiyunense (assembly GCF_018139645.1). Taxonomy (GTDB): domain Bacteria; phylum Pseudomonadota; class Gammaproteobacteria; order Burkholderiales; family Burkholderiaceae_D; genus Undibacterium; species Undibacterium baiyunense. The sequence goes on along the minus strand of NZ_JAGSPM010000002.1, from coordinate 559,649 downwards.
CTTCACGCACAATTCTCGACATTTACCGCGACTACACCGATCTTGTAGAACCGTTGTCCTTAGACGAAGCTTATCTCGATGTCAGTAGTACCAAACAATTACATGGAAGCGCCACCCGTATCGCTCAAGAAATACGGCAACGTATATTTAAGGATGTCGGCATCACCGTATCTGCAGGTGTAGCACCCAACAAGTTTCTCGCAAAAATTGCCAGTGACTGGAACAAGCCAGACGGCATGTATGTGATTTTGCCTGAGCAGGTGGAGGGGTTCGTCAAGCAACTTGAAGTTGCGCGTTTATTTGGCGTTGGTAAAGTCACTGCAAGTAAGTTACACCAACTTGGCATTCGCACTTGCGAAGACTTATTGCAATGGTCGTTGCCCGATTTATTAAAACAATTTGGCAAACTGGGCGCGAGTTTATTTTCACTATGTCGCGGCATTGATGAACGTGCGGTAGTGCCAAGTCATGTAAGAAAATCCGTCAGCATCGAAGAAACTTACACACGCGATTTACTTGATTTTCAGCATTGTATCGCAGAGCTACCGATGCTGTACGCCTCGTTACAAAAACAAGTGGAACGTACTGGTAGCGCCAATCTAATCCACAAATTAAATATCAAAATCCGCTTCAATGATTTCAAACAAACCACCGTCGAGTGCCGAGCCAATCAATTAGATCAGCAAATATTCGCTGATCTATTGCAAATCGGCTACCAGCGTAAGCAATTACCCGTGCGTCTAATCGGATTGGGAATTAGTCTTTGCGAAGAAAAGAGCGACGAGCAATTACCATTGTTTTGATTCAACTATCAAGGTCACACGACAGCAAGGTTTATGCTTGGTAAATCTACAGTTTAATTAGACGAAGCAGCGTCAACTCCTCAAGACTTCGGAAGCTGGCTCAACTGCTCACCAAATCGCAGAACCGCATCCAACATTTCATGGATGTCTTCTTCACGCGTGCGGTGATTCACAAGCGCTGCTCGTATCGCCAAGTGTCCATTCACTTTGGTGGTAGAGGGTGCGGCAATACCTGATTCATGCAATTCAAAAACAATGTCACGATTCAATGCATCCAAATCGAGCTCACTATCTCGGTAGCGAAAGCAAACAATATTCAAGTTCACTGGCGCTAACAATTCTAATTTAGGTTCATTTCTTATCCGCTGCTGCAAGCGCTGCGCCAATGCACAAGTGTGTTCAATCATCCGTCCCAAGCGTTCAACGCCATAAACTTGAATCGTGAACCAGGCTTTTAATGCACGAAAGCCGCGCGATAAATCAGGACCAAAATCACAAGGCCAACGCTCACCAGCAGCAATACCGCGGGTTTCACGTTTCAAGTAACTTGTAGGCGTAGCAAAGGTGTCGAAATGGGCTTGACCATCTCGCACTAAAATATAACCTGCGTCGTATTGCACCTGCGCCCACTTGTGAAAATCAAACGCAATCGAATCAGCGCGTTCAATCCCTTTTAGGCGCGGCGCAACTACGTCAGACAACATCGCTAGAGCACCATAAGCGCCATCAATATGAAACCATAGTCCATGTCGCTGCGCGAGCGTTGCAATCGCATCTAAATCATCGATCGCTCCAACATCGACCGTGCCTGCGGTGCCTGCGATGAGGAAGGGAGACAATCCAGCTGCACGATCGGCTTCAATCTGTTGTTCCAATTGCTGCAAATCCATCGAGAAATCCGGGTTAACTGGAATCAAACGTAAAGCATCGATTCCAATGCCTGCCATATCAATCGCCTGCGACACACAAGCATGCGCACCGACCGACGCATAAGCAACCAGATTTTTTTCGCTGTTTACAATGCCTGTCCGACGGCTGGCCAAACCCAAGGCCTTGGTACGCGCAACTAACACAGCAATAAAGTTAGCAATCGAGGTACCCGTTACGAAAAGTCCGCTAGCGGTAGATGGAAACTGAAATAACTCTCGCATCCACTGTGTTACTTGATTTTCCACCTCAATCGGCATTTGATCGCGGCCACCCAAGTTGGCGTTCAAACCGGCAGCCAACATTTCCGCCAACATACCGACCGGGGTACCGCCACCTTGCACCCACCCCATAAATCTTGGATGCGAATTCCCCACCGCATACGGCAATACATCTTGCATAAAACGTTGATGCACTTGCGCCAAGTCATTCGATTGCTTAGGCAAGTTTTGCCGAAACTTGCCTCTAACTTGCTCAGGAATATTTTGCCAAACGGGTCGCTCACGAATGCCTTCGATGTAATCGAGCATATCATCGAGCATACGATGTCCTTCAGCACGCAGGCTGGTCCAATCTTGTGGGTCTAAGCTATGAGATGGTTCTGTCATGACGCAGTTGTCGCTATAAAAATCGCCCAAATCATCAGGCAAAATCGAATGAAGCCGAAGAATAGCAACTATTTTGAGTTTCTGCCGCAAAGCTAGCGGACAAATCGTTTGAAAAATTTAATAATGATTAAACTTATTGCATTTTTTGTGAGTAGAGCGGCGAGTACAATCGCATTCGATTAAATGCAAGGCAAGTTTTGAATGTAGATTTGAATTTTGATTCGAATTTGTAAAAAGATTGTTTTTACTCAGTATACTTGCTGTACTTGCCATTATGGCCACAATAGCAAGTGGTTTAACTGCGCACAAATCATGTCGACGTCCGTTGCAGTGCAAATTGTAGATATGGGTTATCTAACAAGATCACCACTCACCTATTTAAGGATACAAAATTTAAAGGTGGGCGAAAAAATTCAATCAAGCTTATTAAGCTTGTTCACGAATGAACATGCCATTTTTTTTATCAAGATCTTTTGCCATCTCGATTACCTCTCTCGAAGGAATTTGACGGATAACAGTATTAGTTTCTTTATCAACAATCTGGACTAAAACTTTACCGGTCTCTTGATCGACATTTAAATTGACGCTGTTATTAGCGTTTAAAAATCGATTCACTATTTCTACCGATTTTTTTAACTCTGCATCGCTAATTGGATTCGATGCATCAGCGACCAAAGGCGCTTTAACATCTGGTGATTTCCCTGTGTCTTTTGTCGCTACGCGCGACTCTGCGGTAGAAGAAGCCCCAACAACAGCCGCAACGCCAGCAATACGCGAGACCGCCGAGCTAATTTGATTGATGCTCATTATCTTCCCCAATACTTAATGACTAATAAAAAATTTGTGCGGATTTCCCCATATAGTGATTATCGGAACGAATCACGAAAAGTTTAGTGACTTGTGCGAATATTCAGCACCATCAGACTTCCCTAATGAATAAATGAGTACCGTGTGTTGCGAGAGAGTTAACGCATCAACTTCTGGAGTCATATGCATCGCTTTCTATGCACCATTAACCAAATGACACTAAGAAAAACTTTGCAAGAAAAATGATGAGATGTCGTCGAGATGAGACTAGTGGCGCGCCAGACACGATTCGAACGTGCGACCCCAGCCTTCGGAGGGCTGTACTCTATCCATCTGAGCTACTGGCGCTATGAGAAATACAAAAATAGGCGCGTATTCTACCCCAATTTACCCCACAGCTCTTTAGCAATTCTTGGCTATTTTGTGGATATATTCTTTAAATGAACCGACTCCAATGCTGCAAAACCCTATTTTTCATTCCAAAACACTGGCTTTAGCTCTATAATCTGATGTTTTACGCTTGGTATGATTTGTCATGCTAAGAGCAAACTTCACATTATTTTTGTATCGAGGAAACCATGAGCGACGCCCACGACGAACACGAATCAGCGATTAAGACGCCTAAGCAACTGATCGTTGCCGTTCTTGCTGGATTTATAGTTCCTATTATGATTATTGTTTTGCTAGTAAAATTCGTTTCTAGCAACAACACTGTTGGTGCAGGCTCAAACGCACAAACGCCAGAAGCTATTGCTGCAAGAATTAGCCCAGTTGCCAACGAAGGTTTCACCTTGTTGGATGCAAATGCACCAAAAGTATTACAAACTGGTGAAGCTGTTTATAAAGCCGCATGTGCAGCTTGCCACGGTACTGGCGCTGCCGGTGCACCGAAGTTAGGTGATGCTGCTGGCTGGGGTCCACGTATTGCACAAGGTTACGATACTGTACTGAAACATGCGATTGATGGCATCCGTGGCATGCCAGCAAAAGGCGGCAATCCAGATTTGGACGAAGTTGAAGTTGCACGCGCAGTTGTACACATGGTCAATGCAAGTGGCGGTAAATTCAAAGAGCCTGAGGTCAAAACGGCAGCAGCTACTGAAGCATCTGCAAAATAATTCACCAAATTTTCTGCGATAAAAAAGCCAGTCCTTGACTGGCTTTTTTATTTTATCAACCTGAAATCACAATCAATTTACAAAGACGCAGCCAACTCAGCGCCTTCTTTAATCGCCCGCTTCGCATCTAATTCCGAAGCTAAAGCAGCACCACCAATCTTATGAAACCGCGGCCCTGCCTCACTGGCTTGCACTGGCATAAGTTCAGTCAAGGATTCTTGTCCTGCACACAGAATCACATGATCTACATCCAGCACTTGGTTTTTTCCGCCAACGCTAATATGCAAACCTTGGTCGTCGATTTTTTGATAATCAACACCCGCTAGCATTTGAACATGATTCCGCTGCAAAGTGGCGCGATGTACCCATCCTGAAGTCTTACCCAAACCTGCCCCTACCTTACTTGCTTTACGCTGCAACAAATAGATATCGCGAATTGGATGTGCTTCTTCTGGCTTGATCAAACCACCATTTTGTTTTGCTTGTAAATCAATGCCCCATTCACCTAGCCAGGTTGACAAAGGAATTGGCAAGGGCGTTGCTGGATCATGTAACAAATACTCTGCAACATCAAATCCAATACCACCAGCACCAATGATCGCTACTTTTTTGCCCACCACTTTTTTGTGCAACAACACATCTAAATAAGATAGCACTTTGGGGTGATTGATACCTTCGATACGCGGTGTCCGAGGCGTAATGCCAGTGGCAACGATAATGTGGTCGAAACCTTGTGCCAACAAATCTTCACGTGTTACACGCTTGCCCAGATGAAGCTTAACGCCGGTCACTTCTAAACGTTTGGTGAAGTAACGCAAGGTCTCTTTGAATTCTTCTTTGCCGGGAATTTGCATCGCGATCTTAAACTGACCACCAACGCTGTCAGAGCTATCAAACAAACTGACATCATGTCCACAAGATGCCGCCACTGTCGCAGCAGACAAACCGGCAGGTCCAGCACCAACCACGGCGACACGTTTTGATACCGATTTCTTTAAATACTGTAATTCAGTTTCATGCGCGGCACGTGGGTTGACCAAACAGCTCGCCCGTTGATTTGAAAAAGTATGATCCAGACAAGCTTGATTACAAGCGATACAAGTATTGATCTCATCAACCCGACCTGCTGCCGCCTTGTTGACGAATTCGGGATCTGCCAAAAATGGTCGCGCCATTGACACCATATCGGCTGTGCCACTAGCGATAATCTCCTCAGCCTGCGCCGGCATATTAATACGATTAGACGCAATGACAGGGATAGAAACTGCTTGCTTTAAACGACCAGACACAGCGGCAAAAGCAGCACGAGGAACCGATGTAACAATAGTTGGCACGCGGGCTTCATGCCAACCAATCCCTGTATTGAATAAAGTTACACCGACTTTTTCCAAAGCCTGCGCGACCGCAACCACCTCATCCCAACTATTGCCACCCTCAACCAAATCGAGAATCGAATGACGATACATAATAATAAAATTTGGACCTACCGCGGCTCGTACACGACGCACAATCTCTACTGGCAAGCGCATACGATTTTCAATTGAACCACCCCAACGGTCAGTGCGGTGATTAGTGCGTACGCACAAGAATTGATTCAGCAAATACCCTTCACTGCCCATGATTTCCACACCATCATAGCCAGACTTTTGCGCCAATTTAGCGCAACGTACATAGTCACGAATCGTACTTTCTATGCCCGCTTCGCTTAAAGTTTTCGGTTTGAATTTGGAAATGGGCGCTTTTTTATCGGAAGCAGAAACGATGAATGGTTGATAGCCATAACGACCAGAATGCAAAATCTGCATCACGATCTTGCCACCCTCTTCGTGGACTGCACGCGTCACTTTGCGGTGATTGAAAATGTCACCCAAGCTATTCATGGTGCCGCCAAATGGCAACAACCAACCACGTCGATTCGGCGAGATTCCACCGGTCACGATCAAGCCCACACCACCGCGCGCACGCTCTCTAAAATACGCGGCTAATTTTCCGTAGTGATAGAAACGATCTTCTAAACCGGTATGCATAGATCCCATCATCACGCGATTGCGCAATTGAGTAAAGCCTAAATCCAATGGTTCGAGCAAATGAGGAAAATGTGCGTTAGCCATACCTGAGCCTATGTAAAAAACAAGATCGAATAAGAATACACAAGCTCAGCCTAAATGGCGACGATTTAGCTAGGTGAGATTCTCTAAATTGCACAGCGCGATAGCGTCAAGACGAAATCAAACAGAATTGCCTTTTTCTTAAATGATGAGCACAGGAAGAAATTTATACTGGCAAGCACCACTTATCACTAAATTTTTGTATCAACTGTAAAGAGATGTAATAGTTTTTGAAATCATTCGATATGGCAACTAATCTGCGTAGTGAAGTTTCAATCTACGTCATCGCTATGCAGAATATTTTCATCAATCAGCTACCTCCGGGGAAATTATCCGACGATCTGACCCAGCTCGTCACCGATTTCGACTATCTTGGTCTATTCGACGAATACGGGTGCTGCTGCCTTTTTATTAATCAACTTCTGCAGCAAGTTTTACAGTCAATGAACTATGAAGTGCGGCTAGTCGAATGTTATGCAAAGATGGAGAGCGGGAACCAGCGTATATTTTTGGGGCATCGTGATTACATCCAAGCAGGCCAATTGGCTGGCCACCTAAGCTGCTTAGTAAATCAAACCTATATTGTCGATTTTGGATTAGGCAATTTACACAAGCTTTGCAATAGCGCTCCACAAGCAATTGCCAGCCAAGCGACACTAAGTCACGAGCCTTTCGGCGAACTCTATTTCGATAACGTGACCAAAATAACTTGGCACACACTCACGCATATTCCCAATTTAGAATATGAAATCTTGCGACAACAGATCAAGCTGTCTGAAGTATTCAAACGACTACAAGACTATCAACGGAATCGTCTCAAGTTCGCTATCCATCGAGCCTTATTTAAAAAGCGCAAAAAATCAAACGCAGCCAAAATACTTACGCGCACCAATTTTGATGAAACTTATTTTTAGGCTCCAGAATTAAGCTCGAAAATTAAGCCAAGTTAAACAAAGGTATTGATAATTTCCAAAGCGATCAAGGGTTGTATTTGTAACGCGGAAAAATCATCTTGAAGATAGGCTTTATACGCGGGATATTGCTCAAGCTCCTGCTCTAGCACATGCCGAAAGCCCATATTCCAATGCGCATAGGCGCGTTCACTAATGGCTTGCTCCATCAATAGCGTGACATCACTATGACGTGGGTCCGCTTTGATATGCTCAAACGTGCGATGAACTTGCGCAGGCTCTCCTTCTAGCACTTGCAAAAATCGACCACTGCAGTACAAAAGTTTGCCTGTGATTACATGCGCCGTATTGTTTCTAACCGCATGACTATGAATAGAATGCAGTACAGATTCATCTCCCACTAAACGGCTTGCGTAGACCAATTGTATTAAGTGCATATTGCTACTCCAGCGTAGATTGATGAACATCATTCTACGCTCGAAGTTAACGAATCACTAGTCGGTAATTGGTCCCTCGCACGAGCTAATTAAATGGGTGCGCCAGGTGGAATTGGTGGCAATGAGCGCAATTTGACACTTGCGGGATCGCGTAAATAATTCAACACCATGTCAGCTGCTAGTTGACGACTACTTGCGGTACTGCCCTTGCCAGGATTCTTTTGCATCCATTGTGCCAATTCACTAAGACTTTGACGCACCTCTGCCTGCACTTGCGGATGCAGTCGACCGCTATCAATTAAATTTAATATGGCATCGAGAATCACCCAATTCGAAGCGAGCTGTACCGTATCCGCAGCCACTGCCTTTGTACCGACTTCGTTACGCTGCCAAGTTTGTTTAAATACTTGTTGAAACAACTCACGCACACCCAACTGTTGCGAATCAACTGCATGTTGCCAGGCTAAACGATTGATGCGCGCAGCGTCGAATAAAAACAAACTACTCTGCGCAGCACCGGCTTCGACTGCCGACAGTGCATCGAACACGACATTCATACGCCCCGAAAAATACTCCGGTGTACGGCTATAGCCTTCTGAAGGCGGCGTCAAAATATTGAGCACATTTGCTGGCAGCGCCAAATTCTCTGCGCGCAAGCTATCAATCAGTTTTTGTAAAGCTTGTCGTTGGATGCTAGCCGCAACAGGTTTGGTGCCTGCTGTAATTCTTCCTGCATTCGCATCGCTTGCTAGGCCATATTCATATTCCGCGCCACCGATTAATCGCGCTACCGCTTCGGTTTGATAACGATGCAGTAAATACACAGGAACTAGGCGAGCTTCGAGTTCACCCACTTGTCGTTGCGGCGGCAATACCGCCAAAGAAAAATTATCTAAGGCACGTTGTCGCACCTGCATTAATTGCTCGTAGGTTTTTAAGGAATCAGCGCCGAAATCCCACAGCAATCCATTTGGATGTGCTGCGCCAGCCGCGCGCGAATCTGTATCCGAAACATATTGCAAGCCTTGCGCCTTCGCTTTCTCGCGTAAGCTTGCCAATGCAGCATCTTCATCTTGTCCTGGGAAAGTTGCGTACAAATGCTTAACGACAAAATCATCCCAAGGTCCGACACCAACACCATAAGCGTTTTTCAGTTCTACTTCGCCTTTGCTGTTTAAGCCCAGCATAGGATGCGGGTAATCCATCACTGAGCCATTGCCATGACGACTAGGCGCAAAGTTGTGTGCGATACCCAAGGTGTGTCCAACTTCGTGCGCAGACAACTGGCGCAAGCGCGCCAACGCCATCTGTTCAGCTGCTTGTTTTTTCTCGGCGCTAGTGGATTTGCCATAAGGCGCAAGCAAACTCTCAGCGATCAAAATGTCTTGTCGCACGCGTTGCGATCCGAGTGTTACCGCTCCCTTAATAATTTCACCGGTACGCGGATCAGTTACCGCATTCCCATAAGACCAACCACGTGTCGCGCGATGTACCCACATAATGGTGTTGTAGCGAACGTCCATGGGATCCACACCTTCGGGTAATAACTCGACTCGATATGCATCTTTAAAGCCCGCTTTTTCAAACGCACTAGTCCACCAACGCGCCCCTTCCAACAATGCGGTACGCACTGGCTCTGGTGCACCGCGATCTAGATAATAAACAATTGGTTTTTTCACCGTGCTAATTGCCGCGTTTGGATCGTTTTTTTCTAAACGATATCTGACCTGCCACTGCACATTAATACTATCTGCTAACGGCGTTGCAAAATCCATTTGTTCGCTATCTAAACCACCTGAACCGGGGTGATAGACGCGCGGTTTGTATCCTTCCGGCAGACGAATCAAGCTAACATGTTGGTGCACACGCAGACTTTTTGGATCGGCGGCGACTTGACGTACGAACTGCCCCTCACCCTGCCCAGCAAAAGTGAGTAAAGCTTCCAGTTCAGTATTATCAGGAAAACTCTTCGCTTGTTGACTTAGTACCGCACTGCGCTTGTCGTCAACCATGTAATTTCCTTGACGCGTGCGGCTAAGTGCATCGGCGACGCCGTGTCGGTCCGCGATCAGGAACGAAGAGAAGTCGATTAGGTTGGTGTTATTTTCAGTTGCGATGATATCGCCAGCCCACAGCACTGCTCCCGCAAAGGCTTCGCGTACCGAGGCACGCTCATCAGGATTAGTTGACTCTGCGACGAAACGCGTATTTTCTTGTACCAAAAACAAACGTTTGCCGTGGCGTTCGAATTTAACTAATTTACTTCTCCCTGCTTGTCCTCGGTCTAAGCCAACATCATTCGATCCCAAACCAAAAGGAAGTGAAGTCACCAACAAGAACGGCTTATCTGATTGTGGTACTGCCATCAGTACTTTCGCTTGCTCTTGGCTAGTCCAAATATCAAACAAACCGCTGTGTTTCTTCATCCCCACAGTTTGCGCAGAAAAACTGATAGCGCTAGCTGAATTCGCTACTGGCGCAGAAGCAACTTGTGCCTGCAAGGAGGAAGACGCAAACATTCCGCCACACAAGACGATGCTAGCAGAGATCACGTTCAACACAAATTTGGATGGTAACGACGATGGCATAAGAAGTCCTTTAAGCAAAATAAAGAGCGTTGGTCGGAACTTAAGTTAGCTTGATTAGACACCCAAGTACTGCAATTAGTTGCGTCGATTTACATTCGTTTTGCTGCAATTTGATTACTTCTATTTTGATCAAATAGATCAATTCGATCGAAAGCACACATTCTCAATACTCGGATTCAACATCATTAAACAGCATAACAAAAAATCTAACCAATCTAAAAAACCGACGGATAAGCAACATCAAAATGATTTATACAATATTTATGCAGACAAATAGTTGGCATTACTAGAGGCTTTGCTACAATCAATTATCAAATCCGAGACTTAAGTGCTATGAGTTTCCAGACCGCTCTTCGCTGCTGCATCGTCGTACTAAGTTTGCATCTTAGCGGTCTCTCACATGCCCAAGAAATTGTGCAGCTACAAACCATCGAAGAATTTGATAAAGATGGCAGACCTCTCGCGCTCAACAAAACCAGTCGTGATTTACTCAATTACATAGAGAAAACGCTCCAAATACGTTTTGAAGTCAAACGAGTTCCATGGAAACGTGCGCTGGATAACGCCCTACACCAAGATATCTTGTTAATGGGAATGTCCTACACCAAGGATCGCGCGCAACGCTATGCGTTTTCAGAACCAATCAATGCCAACGGCAACTGGTTAATTACACGATGCGATGCCACCTTCAAATTTGACAGCATTCAAGACCTCAAGGGAAAACTCATCGGTATCGTGCGCGGCACCAGCGCTGGTGAAGATTTTGATCGGCAAATGGGTGTTCTATTTAAAGTTGAAGACGACGTTGGCGCCGGTATCTCTCGCTTAAAAAAGCTAATGGCAAAACGCATGGATGCGATCGTTTGGTATGGCGTCACCGGAAATCAACGCGATATGCAAGCATCTCTCAATCAAAAATATGCGGCACTCAACCAAGCAACTCACGCAGCCAATCAAACCAACTTTTGTGTCTTACCTAAACCAATTGCGATTGTAAATAACCATTTTGCCATGCGCATCAATCCCCACAATCAAGCTTTACTTAATCGTATCAGTCAAGCCGTTTCAAAAGGACGCAAAGAAGGCGTGATTCCGCCCGTCCAAACAACAATATTGGATTAATCCGTTACACTGGCGACTTCATGTTGTGTAGGCAGATGATGTCATGACCAGTACCCCAACGATACACGGAAAATTTGTACAAGGCTCAACCATGCGCCACGTCATTAATATGACTGCGACTGGTTCGATAGGATTAATTGCTGTGTTTTTAGTCGATGTGTTAAACCTGCTCTACATCTCCCAGTTGGGCAAACCTGAACTCGCCGCAGCGATAGGGTATGCAAGTACTCTACTATTCTTTCATACCTCGATTGCAATTGGCTTATCGATTGCGACTACCGCAACCGTATCGCGCGCCATCGGCAGCGGTGACAATGAATTAGCGCGCCAGTTTGCTGGCACATCCTTGATTTTAATTGCTGTCATTTCAGTATTCCTTACCATCATTACCTACCCCTTGCTCGATAGCTTACTCACGCTACTTGGTGCGCAATCAGAAACTGCATCGCTTGCCAAGCGCTTTTGCCAATTCGTACTGCCATCAATTCCGTTAATTAGTGTAGGCATGGGGTTAAGCGCCTTATTGCGTGCGCTGGGTGATGGTAAAGGTGCGATGTACGTGACTTTGGGGGCCGCTTTCGCAACCGCAATCCTCGATCCTTTGTTTATCTTTAGCTTGAATCTTGGCTTAGATGGTGCTGCTTTTGCGAATGTATTGGCGCGCCTTGTTTTAGTCAGTATTGGTGCATACAGCATCTTTTTAAGCCATCGCTTTTATAGCAAACCAGAGCCAGCGGTTTTTCGTCGCGGGGCAAAAGCCTTCGCCACGATCGGCATTCCTGCCATCTTAACTAACGTTGCCACGCCTGTTGGAAATGCGGCAGTCACCTCCGTAATTGCGAAGTATGGCGATCAAGCGGTAGCTGGTTGGGCGGTTGTTTCGCGTTTAATTCCAATGGCGTTTGCTGGGCTATTTGCGTTATCTGGTGCGGTCGGCCCAATCTTGGGACAAAATCTTGGTGCCAAACGCTTCGACCGCTTACGCTCAACCATGCGCGATAGTTTGAAATTAACGCTGATCTACGTCCTGATTGTCTGGTTTTTGTTAGCAATCTTTAGTCACCTGATTGCCCGTGCCTTCGATGCGCAGGGCGTTGCCGCTGATGTGATTGTGTTCTTTTGTGTTTTTGTTGCTGGCAGTTTTCTATTTAACGGTAGCTTATTCGTCGCCAATGCAGCATTTAATAATCTAGGTTATCCCTTGTACTCGACCATGCTAAATTGGGGTCGATCCACACTAGGCGTCATTCCATTCGTTTGGTTTGGTGGTCTATGGTTTGGTGCGCGTGGTGTGATTGCTGGTTACGGACTTGGCGTAGTGTTGTTCGGAATTGCTGGCGTCTATTTGTGTTTTCGGGTTTTAGGTAAGTTAGAGCAGCAAGCACTTAACCATTAACTTGGTGTTTTCCGCATCTTTTCAATGGCGCTAAATCAGACAGAGAAGTAGTTGGCTTTCTAATATGATGCTCGCCACGTTTTCATAAAGACATTTCTTTTAATACATTTCCATCCTATCCAAGCGATTAGCAAAATATACAAATCGATTGAATAGAAGCGCAGAAAATTGCGGCAATGCGCAACAAATCTTCCTTTCCTACATACGACAAATTGGTCTCACTGCGCCCATTTCTAGTTTAGAATGCACCGTCGTTGAAAATCCCTGTATTTTTTACAAGCTAAGAATACAGTCGATCTTGTCTGGCGAATGGGAAAGCCTAGCCATTTCAACGGAAATCTAAGCTTTTAATAAATTCAACAAATGTTTTGCAAAATATAAACAGGAGAAAATTGCATGAGCGGTGCTGCAATCACACCGGGTCAAGAGACCCCAATTCCAGAGTTTAAACAAATCATGGGGCATCCTGCTCCACTCTGGATGTTATTCATGTCCGAATTCTGGGAGCGTTTCGCGTTCTATGGTATTCGTTGGGCCTTGGTACTCTACATCGTCGAGCAGTTTTATAAAGGTGACGGTTCCGGCCAAGCGGCAGCGAATTTGACCTATGGTTCCTATCTCGCCTTGGTGTACGCAGCAGCTTTGTTCGGTGGTTATGTGGCAGATCGCGTAATTGGTTATCAGCGTTCTATCTTAATCGGTGCGGTCTTTATGGCATCCGGTTTGTTCATGATTTCTATCCCGAATGAAGAGATTTTTAAACTTGGCTTGGCAACGATTATTATTGGTAACGGCTTATTCAAACCAAATATTTCAACCATGGTCGGCAAGTTGTACAGCATCGGTGATACACGTCGTGATTCTGGTTTTACTATTTTCTACATGGGTATCAATGTTGGTGGTTTCTTGGCACCAATTTTCACACAATTCTTAGCGCAAAAAGTATTCAGCACTGGCGATACACCTGCGTACAAGATCGTGTTCATCGCTGCTGGTATCGGGATGTTATTGAGTTTGATCTGGTTTGCGATTGGTCGTCGTACATTAAAAGGTATTGGTGCACCAACAGAAGGTACGGAAGGCATGTCTCGCGTCATCTACGTTGCGCTTGGTGGCTTGTGCGTAATTCCTGTTGCGTACTTCTTGCTGTCTATGGGCGCTGCAAAATTGCAAGGTATTTTGACGTTATTGTTCATCGGCTTGGCGGTAATGTTAATGATTGAAGGTATTCGTAACGGTAAAGTAGCGCGCGACAAAGTCATCGCGATGTTATTGATCTTTACATTCAATATTTTGTTCTGGATGTTCTTTGAACAAGCAGGCAGTTCTTTCACGTTCTTGGCTGAGAACATTGTGGATCGTAACTTGGGCGGTTTCGTATTCCCAACTGCATGGTTCCAAAGCGTGAACTCCTTAGCGATTATTGGTTTCGCACCAATCGTTGCAGCTATCTGGGTGATGTTGGGTCGTCGTAATTTGAATCCATCGATTCCACGTAAGTTTGGCCTCGGTTTGATCGGTAATGCTCTAGCGTTTGGTTTGTTAATGTACGCGCTAACATTCTTGGTCGATGACAATAGCAAAATTCCATTCTGGACTTTGTTCATGGTCTACGTCATTCAATCCATCGGTGAATTGTGCTTGTCTCCAATCGGCTTGTCGATGGTGACAAAATTAGCACCAGTACGCTTGGTTGGCTTGGGCATGGGTGGTTGGTTCTTATCAACAGGTATCGGTAACAACTTGTCTGGTATTTTTGCCAGCCACGTGAGTGGTGATAGCGGTATGTCAGTCGCTTCTGCATTGAGCGGTTACACCTTCGGTTTCTATTCATTGTTAGGCGCTGGTATTGTCTTGTTCTTAATTGCACCTTTGATGCAGAAGTTGATGCATGGTGTGAAGTAAGCTGAAACGCTAATCGTCTCAAGTAATAAAGTAAGAAAATATCCACCGAACACAGAAGGACTTCCGTTTTTCTGTTAAGGTGGAACAAAGAAAAAGAGCTGGAGTCCTAGGACTCTAGCTCTTTTTTTATGCTTCATCGAACAACTTATTCATTGAGAGATAACTTCAAGCGCTCTCAATGGCGATCAACTAGCCAGCAAATTTCAAACACACTGTTATCGCATTTCCATCGGTGCAGCTTCTGCGCCAAGTGCGGCTGGATCAACAGCTGGTTTTGGTGGGAATGCCTTGCCATTCACCATTAGCTGCCCATTCTTCCAACTGATTTTAGAATTCAAAACTTTACCTTCACGTTTCAAGAAACCTTCTTTTTCCCATGCATCAATCTGCGCATAGTATTGGCTGCGCATCATTGCGCGTGCATCAGGATCAGTCTGGCTACCATCAATCAAATCATCGATCATCGCATCGGCCAAGCTGACTTCACCTGCGCTTTCGATTTTTGATAAAAGCAGCATAGGATTATCAAAGTCTTGCGCTTGCACACCGTTAAACTGGAATTTTGCAGAGGCCTTAAACTCACCATTCTTACCAGTTAGACTGAGTCGATCAAGTGAGATCACTGGATTATGTTTCAAAATTTCTATGCCATATTCTTTCCACTGCTTCTGCATTTCTAGCATTTTTTGTGGATCATTTTTATATTGATCGATAGTCGACAATTCAATAAATAATTTATTCACGCTCGGACCATGCAAGCGTTGCAATGAATAATCGTAGTGAAAATTACCGATTTGCGTATCGTTCATCGTGATGTTGGCGATGCCAAACTTTAAGCCAGAATCCAATAAATCATTCTTCGCGCTTGTCGTACTTTCCAAACTAATGTCTTTAATGCTGAAGCCTTTGTTTGCGGCTTGTGCGTTTGAGAAACTCATAGACGCGATGCTCGCTTTTGAGGTGCCGAGATAGATAAAGCCGTCTGGATAGATGCGCTCTGCATCACCTTGCATTTTGATCTCGCCGACTTTTACTGAGGTTGCGCCTTTAGCGGCCAACACATCCAATCCTGCAGAATACAAATCGAACTTCAATTTTTTGTAAGCAGCATCAAAAGCGACTTCCAAATTGACGCCTTTCCAATCCAATTTGTCTTGATTCATTCCAACTGTGGTATTCACAGCAGGGCTACTAATCTGCAATTTACCACCACCACCGTAATTCAAAATGGTGCGAATTTCCAAGAATTTTTTGTCGCCAAAAATACGTTTGATCTCTTCCTTAGTCGTCGCATCGAGCACAAATTCGGTTTCTATCTTGCCAGCCGCCACGCCAAAGATCGCTGGAACTGGTCCATGCTGAATGTAGTTCACGACTTGAAACTGCAAAGGCTTGATTAATTTGGGGGCTGGCATTGCCTGTTGTTCGTCGAGCGCCACTTGCGGATCAGCAGCATCTTGTTCACCCTGTGCACCTTGATCTTGCAAACTCATAGGCGCTGCTACTGGTGACATGCTCGCTACATCAAATTCAATCGTACTCTCTTGCTTTGATGAGAAAATTCCGCGTGTATAGGTTTGCTTCACAATTTTAAAATTGCTAAACAAAACATCCTTTTTATCGGCTTGTGTCAGCTTGGTTTCCAGACGTTTTCCGGTCACCCATGAAGCGGCCGGATAAGCAATCGCTAGGGCGGCGACAACGGCGAGCGCAACTGAACTTTTTTTCATGCGAAGAAATCCTTCATTTAAGTAAGTGAATAATCGATCAATGCTTTTAAAACAAAAAAGCAAAATACATATTGAAATAACAAAGCAATAGTGTAACGACAAATCCACGCAGGATGACGTGAATGTCCATAATATTTACGGTATGCAGACGCTGATGACGAAATTTGTGGCGAAGTTGGCGACGACTAGGGCGAGCAAAATGGCAAAAGAACCGAAGTGGCAAACCACAAAAAGCGATCAAAAGCAGCGATCACAAGCAAAGAAACTCGTTCACGGCTTCACAATACTCGCTTGTTCTAACGCCGTTTCGCTCTGCAAAAATCTCGCTTCAAACTCATGCGGATTGAGTGCTTTAGCAATCAAAAATCCTTGAATCTCATTACAACTTAACTGACATAGCAGGTCTTTTTGCTCTTGTGTTTCGACGCCTTCCGCGATCACCGCGAGCTTTAAAGCATGTGCCAAGCTAATAATCGCGGTCACGATGGCAACATCACTTTCATCTTTCGTCAAATTCATGATGAAAGAACGATCAATCTTTAGTTTGTGTATCGGGAAGCGCTTTAAATAGCTGAGACTCGAATAGCCGGTGCCGAAATCATCAATCGACATTCTGACACCGAGCTTTGCAATCGCATTGAGTTTCTTCAGCGTTTCTTCGACATCGCGAATCAAGATCGACTCGGTTAGCTCCAAAGCGATACAACTAGGATCGAGATGTGCATCATCTAAGGCGTTAGCCAGATTATCTACAAAATTTGCTTGTTGAAACTGTAAAGCAGACACGTTGACTGATATACTCAGTCGTCGTCCATCCTTGTTCCACGCCGCTGCTTGTGCGATCGCGGTGTGGATCACCCAATTTCCGATTGCGACGATCAAACCGCTTTCTTCCGCAATGGGAATAAACTTAGCTGGGCTCACTTCCCCCATATCTTTGTCATACCAGCGAATTAAAGCTTCAGCACCAAAGACTTGATTGGTCTCTAAGCAAAACAAAGGTTGGTAGTACAGGCGGAACTCTTGATGTTCTAAGGCCTGTCGCATTGCATGATCAATCTTCATACGCGACAGCAAACCGATATTCATTTGACGCTGATAGAAACGGAAATCCGACCGACCGCGCTCCTTCACGTAATACATCGCGCTATCAGCGTTCTTAATCAAATCTTCGATTTTGCTACCATCGGCAGGGTACAGCGCAATTCCAATACTACAGGTCACACTAAATTGAATGCCATCCAAACTAAATGGCGCAGCTAAATCCGCTAACACTCTACGAGCACAAATCTCCGCGCCACTTGCATTTGCTTGATGTAGTAGCAGGACAAATTCGTCACCACCCAAACGTGCTGCGGTATCAACTTGACGCAGACAATTTTTTAAACGCTCGGTCACTTCAATCAAGACGCGATCACCAAACGGATGACCTAAAGAATCATTGATCTGCTTGAAATTATCGAGGTCAAGAAACAGCAGCGCAAACTCACCATTGGATCGACTGGCATGCGTAATCGATTGATTGATGCGTTCTTCCAGCAAAAGTCGATTTGGCAAACCCGTTAAGGCATCTGAAAACGCTAGCTCTTCTATCTTTTGTTTGGCGTTATAGCTTTCTGTACGATCTTTAAAAAAGCCTATCGTGTGCAACACTCTGCCGTGCTCATCGTGTACACGCACCAAAGAAATCATGCATAAATAAGCATGTCCGTCTTTACGTCGATTCCAAATTTCACCTTCCCAAAATCCATGCAGATCTAATTCGCGTTGTAAAGTTCTGATTAACTCTGCGTTGCTTTGGTTCTGTAAAAACTGTTCAATACGCAAACCCATCATATCGCTCTCAGCAAATTGCGTGAGCCGTTCGAAACTTGGATTGATGGTGATAATTTTTTGATCTTGATCGGTAATAAAAATCGCGTCGGTGCTGGCTTCAAACACCTTAGAAGCAAGTTGAATCCGTGCTTGATCTGCCAACCGTTGCGAAATATCTCGGAAAGAATAAACGCGCCCAATCGGTCTGCCACGTGCGTACTGCGGCAGCGTCACGCGCTCCAATACTTTGCCGGAATGCAGCACCAACACATCACTTGACTCCAACAAAGGCGAACGGCGAATGATCGCTAGGCGTTCATTGTAATGGCTCGCATCAACGATGCATTGATCCATCCACGCATAGACCGCGGCGTCTGCTCTTTGCGTCAATAACTCCTCGGGAAGGTTCCATAACTTGGCAAATAAGTGGTTGTAACTGCGTATGCCGCCATCGAGGTCAGTCACTAAGATCCCGTCGGCGGTCGATTCTAAGGTCGCACGCAATTCCGCAATCAATTTTTCAAGTTCAGTTTCGACATGACGCTGATCGGTATGATCACGAATTGCTACCACATACAGTGTCGTTTCAATATCTAAATGCACCAAACTCACGCGGCGCACTACGTGCACGATGCTGTCATCCGAACGTTTTAATAAGGTTTCAGAATAAATATTGTTTGATAAACCAGCTGCCACGTCTTCCCAAAAAAACACATCTTCTGGCGATGAGGCTAACTCAACAACAGGCGCACCAATTAGGCTATTCGCTGGCGCGCCCAGCAATTTATGCGCCGACCGATTTGCCGCAATAATATGTAGCTGCAAGGGATCAACCAGCAATACACCTTCGATCATGCCTTCGATCAAGGCTTCCCATTGACGTTGCATCATGACAATGGTCCCTTCATATGATTCGCAAGCGAGAGCGGATCAGTTGCACGTTCAAAGAAATAGCACAAGCGTTTACGTGGCGATAAGTAATCGTAGGCGGCTTTCGGCAGTTGTATCGGCTTTAAACTACGACGAATGCCGATGCTGGTTTCATGTTCCAAATTAATCACCAAGGCTTCTTCGGGTGGGATAGATGGATCATGAATAATCACCTTAGGCTTAATTGGTCGTTCAGAATTGACCGAGACCACCAAGGCATAGCGTTCATCACTTAGCTGGACAACCGAACCAGGCGGATAAATGCCCATCATTTTGATAAACGCCGTCAAGGTTTGCGTATCTGACTGGGTTTTACTCTTGGTAAATAATTGGGACAAGGCTTCATGTGGCGTAATCGCATGTGCAACGTTGATTGGATTACATAAATTATCAAAGCGGTTTACCAAGGAAATGATGCGGCTTAAGACCGTCATCTTTTCTCCTGAAATATGTCCTGGGTAGCCGCTGCCATCCGCATATTCGTGATGTTGTGCAATCAATAGCATTGCATGTGAGGACAGCTGTAATTTGCGCGCGATATTCACCCCATGCGCTACATGGCTTTGATAAAGCTGACGTTCAGCCGCGCTACTATGTTCATCTAACCAACGCAAACGATCTGGCAATTCCATCTTGCCGACATCGTGCAATAAAGCACCGATGCCTAGCTCTAACATATCCTCTTTCGACAACTCCAAAACTTTGCCCAAGAGTAGCGAGATCAATGTCACATTCACGCTATGCAAGGCAGTTTTTTCTCCGGCTTTTTCCGATAACAAACGAATTGCCGATTCTTCCTCGTTGAGAATGCCTTCCAGCATACCTTGCACTAACTTGGTTGCCGATTCGCGCGCTAGTTGTGGTTGTGCGTGCACAATTTCGGTTAGGTGTTTGAATTCTTGCGTGGCATGTCCGAATTGTTTTTCGGCTTGCAGCAAACTTGCTTGTTGCTGATGCAATAATGCACGGCGCTGTTTAAGCGCTAACTCTTCTGCTGATTCCTGCGGCTGACTTGCTTCTTGCGAACTCGGTTTGACTGAAGACGCTTCTGCATTTGCTTTGTTTAGATGGCTCTTCTCCGGCGCGTAGCGAATTTTTTGCAATCCCAACTCGCGCAGTTTTTGTATTTGCTCTTGCGTGCGCACTTCAAAACTATT
Organism: Affinundibacterium baiyunense; assembly: GCF_018139645.1. Classification (GTDB taxonomy): domain Bacteria; phylum Pseudomonadota; class Gammaproteobacteria; order Burkholderiales; family Burkholderiaceae_D; genus Undibacterium; species Undibacterium baiyunense. Next base: position 539,287 of record NZ_JAGSPM010000002.1, on the reverse strand, counting down.
CACTGGAAACGGATGTTCCATCCATCCCATATCAAGATAGATGTACATGCCAATCTGCAAATCAGCTGGGCTAACAAATTGAGGATGAGCTTCGGTCATTGCGCGCACACTGGGAGAGTGAGTTGTGAAATAAGAAAAGTTTCCTTAAATCAATTTTTTAAGTATAACTTAAAATAGTAAAAATACTCCATTGCACCAAATTAAGCTGTGAAATTTATGCAATTTCATAAATTAGCGTTGTATTCATATCGGTGAATTCCGTCTTTTTTTATCTCATTTGGCAGTTGTCTGATTTCCACTCGCAACTCGCCCTAAAATGCAGTCTGTTCACTATTTTCAAGAATGAAGGTTATTCCCCATGTTACTTGCTGTACTCACCGACTTACATGCGAACCGCGAGGCTGTCGAAGCCTGTCTTGCCCACGCCAAAGAACGCGCTGCAGATCAATATGCTTTTCTCGGTGATTTGGTTGGATATGGCGCTGATCCGGGCTGGGTCATTGATACCGTCATGGCATATGTGAATCGCGGTGCTTATGTCTTAATGGGCAATCATGATCTTGGCGTATTACAAGACGACCGCAAGGATATGAATCCAACTGCTCGCTTTGTGGTCGAATGGACGCGCCAAAACCTCAATGAAGTACAAACCAATTTTATTCGTGAATTGCCGATGCAATTCGAGCTTGATCAATGTTTGTTTGTACATGCCAATGCGTGGGCGCCGGAGCGCTGGGAATACGTCGATGGCGCGATGGAGGCCGCAAGAAGTATGCGCGCTACCAATGCACAAATTACTTTTTGCGGCCACGTTCATACTCCTAGCTTGTATCACATGAACCATGCAGGAAAAGTCGCTACATTTACACCGAGTCCTGATGTCAGTGTGCCTTTAAGCAAATTACGTCGATGGCTTGCGCAACCAGGTTCAGTCGGGCAACCGCGCGATGGCAATCCTGCTGCATGTTACGCACTATTTGATACACAACAATTAGAGCTAACTTTTTTTCGCGTACCTTACGATACAGAGACCGCATCGCAAAAAGTATTGGCAGCAGGCTTGCCTGCCAGTTTAGCCCATCGTTTAATACACGGAGCTTAGAACCATGTCCGCAGATATGCCGCCAAAAGACCTCAGCCAAATGACTGAAAGTGCAGTGCTGGAGAATAAGCCACCAGTCGCAAAAAAACTCAGTCGCTTACAAGCGGGTATGATCGTCGATGATTATCAGCTTGAAGAGAAACTTCACACCGGTGGCATGGCAGCACTGTGGCGAATTACGGATTTGCGACAACGGCATATCAACCCAGATGGCAGCTATCCGGCATTAATCATGAAAGTGCCGCTGATGTTTAGTATTGATGATCCGACTGCGATCGTCGCCTTTGAAGTGGAACAAATGATTATGCCGAAACTCAAAGGTCGGCATGTCCCCAAGTACTTCGCTGCGGGTGATTTTGATACCCAACCCTTTATCGTGATGGAGCAAATCGGCGGCGTCTCTTTGCGTGCTCGCTTTGATGCATCACCACTGCCGATTGATGAAGTGGTCAACGTCGGTATCAAAGTTGCGACCGCTTTACAAGATCTACATCGGCAACACGTGATTCATCTTGATCTAAAACCGTCAAATATTATGTTTCGCTCAGATGGTGAAGCGGTGCTGATTGATTATGGTTTATCACGCCACGACAAATTACCTGATTTACTCGGCGAAGAATTTCGTCTGCCGATGGGAACCGGTCCTTACATCGCACCGGAACAAGTGCTTGGTATACGCAACGAGCCACGCAGCGATCAATTTTCTTTGGGAGTCCTGCTGTATCATCTAGCCACTGGCGAACGGCCCTATGGACACCCGACTTCGGTATCGGGTTTGAAGAAGCGCTTGTACCGCGATCCGATTCCTCCACGCAGTCATAATCCTGCGATCCCTGATTGGTTGCAAGAGATCATTCTGCGCTGCTTAGAAGTTGATCCTAAAGCGCGTTTTGATACTGCCGCGCAGTTAGCTTTGATGCTGCAAAATCCAGAGCAATTGCGTTTGACCGCACGCGCTGAAAAAAATAATCAAGACGGTTTCATGTCGGTTTTAAAACGGCGTTTCCAAGCAGCGGGAGTTGAACCTTTTGCCCAATACAGCGTTTCGGATCAGTTATCACAAGCGCCTATCATTATGGTCGCCTTGCATCTGAGTGAGAGCAACACAGAACTAGCAGATGATATTCGTATGATCACGCGCCGCTTACTACAAACCGAACCAGGCGCTCGACTCGCTTGTGTGACGATACGCAAAACCAGTCGTATCGGGCTTGACGATGGCATGGTGCAAGATGGACAAAATGTTCACGTTAAACAGTTAGTAGAACTTAAACATTGGGCACGCCCGTTGCAGGTGCGCAACGATAAAATTACCTTTCATGTATTAGAAGCACACGATCCTGCCGCTGCGATTATCGACTACGCGCATAATAATAATGTCGATCAGATTATTATTGGTTCGCGTGGTAGTTCGACTATCCGTCGTTATCTCGGTAGCGTCTCAGCACAGGTTGTCGCTGAAGCCGAATGTACGGTAACGGTAGTCAAGCAAAGGCGTGAATAGATTTTCCTTTTCTCTTGTTGGAAGATAATGCATGTCTTGTTTCGCGTACTTTAAGCCTAGCTTGTATCGATTTTCGAGGTGCCCGCGTCTTCGCTTTTGTTCCCACATTCTGCGTAGTTTTCTGATCTGCAGCTTGTTTGCAGCGAATATCAACACGCAGGCGCATGCTAATTATATTGACGGTGCTCAAGGTGCAGAAAGCACAGCAGCAAGCTCCGACAAAGCCAAATCTCCTTCACACAATTGGAATAATTTAGCGGACATAGTGTTCCGCCATTTCACAACCCAACAAGGTTTGCCGCAATCCAGTGCCACCGTCCTAGCGCAAGATGGTGAAGGTTTTATTTGGGTCGGTACGCAAGGCGGTTTAGCGCGTTGGGATGGCTATCGCTTTCGTAATTATTTACCTATCCCCAATGATCCAACCAGCTTGCCCGATAACTACGTGCTGTCGCTATTTAAAGACCAACAGAATCGTTTATGGATAGGTACCAATGGTGGTGGCGTCGCGCGTTACGATGCACAAACAGATAGCTTTGTCAGAATCCCGGTTGGCGTCAATGGTAGTAGTCATGTCACCGTCAATGCGATTGCCGGTGATCGCGATGGTGGTTTATGGTTCGCCAGCCGTGGTGGACTTGATTATTTTCACCCAGACACCGGTGCGATCCAACATTATCGGCACGATCCAAATAATCCGAATAGTTTGCCTAGCGATTTCACCCGCGCTGTGCTGGTCGATCAACAAGGGATTGTTTGGGTGGGCACCAGCAAAGGCTTGGTTAAATTTGATGTGGCGAACCAACGCTTCACCCACATACGCTTACCCGTCGATGACAGCAAAGTACAAAGAATCATCAGTTTAGGATCAAGCAAAGACGGCAAACTTTGGATAGGTTCATTTGATTCTGGCGCATTCTATTTGGATACCAAGGACAATGCGGTCACACCAACGGTAAAAGCCGTGATGGTGAAAAAACCCGGCAGCAGCAATTTAGTCGGTGGCTCAGAAAATGTGCATACGTTTCGCCAAGTCGCCGATGATGAAGTATGGATTGGCACCTATGGCAAAGGCATACTCACCGTCAATCTGCACAGTTTAGAAACGAAATGGATACGACACGAACCAACCCGACAAAGTAGTTTGGCAGATAATGCCGTCTGGTCAATCATACAAGACCAATCGGGTCTAATTTGGATAGGCAGCCAACGCGGTATGAGTATGCATGATCCATCCTCCAATGCCTTCATCAGTATTTATGGTGGAGAAAACCGTCACCACGGTTTAGCAGGACTGGATTTTTTCTCTATCACTGGCTTTAACAACGGCGATATCTGGGTCGGTTCACAAAATAATGGCGTCGGCATTTTGAAAGCGGGTAGCGACGAGTTCGTTGCGATCGAAGCCGACGATAGCAAGCCACAAACCGCCTTGCCACAAAGCGCGATCTTTATTACTTATGCGACCAAAGACGGACAAATTTTTATCGGCACGGACAAAGGCTTGTATCAAACCGTCAACGGCAGCCGCACCGTTAAGCATTTAAAGCTAAGTCCGCGCAATCCAGTGATGCGCGTCGCCACGATGTTGCAACTTGGCGATCAATTATTGATTGGTGGACCGGAAGGTTTATGGCAAAAAGATTTAACTCAACAGAAACTAGATCAAGCCACTCAACCAGCATGGGCCGCGCCGATCGCGACCAAATTTGTCACCGATATTCAACAAGCGCCAGACGGTCGGATTTGGATCGCCACTTTGCAAGACGGTTTATATCGCTATGACCAGCGCGATAATGCCTTACTCAATTTGGCTCCTGAATACGGCAACAAACTGAGCCTTGCCCACAGAAATGTTTCTAGTATTTTGTTTGATTCGCGCGGCTGGTTATGGGTAGCAATGCAAGGTGGCGGACTTGATTTATTACGCACGCCAACTGCCAATCCACCATTCATATTTGAACATTTTGGCAAGCAGCAGAAGTTGCCAAACGAACTAGTGAATAAAGTGCTGGAAGACAAGCGAGGCAACATCTGGGCGAGTACCGATGAAGGCTTTGCGAAAATTGATCCGAAGACGCTGCACGTTAAACCCTTTGTTGAATCCGATGGCGTCGCCATCACTGGCTATTGGAGTAATTCTGGCGGTCGAACCAAAGATGGTGAACTCATCTTTGGCGGTGTCGGTGGTTTAACCGTGATACGTCCAGAGCTAGTCAAAGATTACATCTATCGTCCACCCGTTGTGGTCACCAATATTCAACTTGGCGGCAAAACGATTGCGGCAAATCAGGCTGGATTTCAACAAAACAAAGGAAAAAAATTAGTCGTACAAGCCGATGCGAATAGCTTCGTCGTTGAATTTGCCGCTCTCGATTTCTCCGCACCAGAACGCAATCGCTACGCCTATCGCCTAGAAGGTTACGATAAAAACTGGATAGAAACCGATTACACTCGCCGCCTTGCCGCTTATACCAATCTGCCGCCGGGCAATTATCGTCTGTTATTGCGCGGCTCAAATCGTCACGGTGAATGGAGCGAAGAACAATTAAGTTTATCGATCAAAGTCTTACCAGCATGGTTTCAAACTTGGTGGGCATATAGCCTGTATTTGCTGTTACTTGCCTGCCTAATTTTTGGTGTTGTCCGCTGGCGCTTGTGGCGTTTAAACAAAGCCAACAAAACACTAGAACAACTAGTACAAGAACGCACCCGCGAACTTGAACAGTCACGCAAAATGTTAGAGGAACAAAGTCTGACAGATCACTTAACTGGCTTGCGCAATCGACGCTATTTGAGTCTATACATTGGCGAAGATATCGCACGCGTTCATCGTAGCTACCAAGCTCTACTGAATCAAGATGTGCATCGCGCCGCCTTGAATATCGACATCATTTTTATGATGGTCGATATCGACCACTTCAAATCAGTGAACGATGAATTTGGTCATGCTGCTGGTGACCGCGTTCTGATTCAAACTACAGAGATCCTGCGCGAAGCGGTGCGAGAAGCAGACACTATCATTCGTTGGGGTGGTGAAGAATTTTTGATCGTTGTTCGAAATACGAATTATCTTGAAGCAGAAGTATTAGCAGAGCGCATCCGTACCCGCATCGCCGAACACAGGTTTACGTTAGGTGACGGTAAAACACTGCATCGCACTTGCTCGATCGGACTTACCACCTATCCGTTTATTCCAAGCGCAGTCGATCTATTCACTTGGGAACAGGTGGTGGATATTGCCGACCAATGTTTATATGCAGCCAAACATGGTGGCCGCAATGCATGGATAGGCTTGTTCTTGATGAGCGAAAACAAAACCATCACAAGTGAACATGCATCTGGCTTCACTAGCTTAAATGTCGAACAACAAATCGCACAAGGACAAATCGTCGTAAAAACCTCGCTGCCAGCAGATACCAAACTCGATTGGTCACACGGACGCGGCAAATAATTCGCCTCACGTCTTCCTCAAAAGCGCAGATCGCACCAATTAGACGGTAAGCAGGTAAAATAAGCCGCTTGCTGAAACCAGTGGCACTTAGCAACCAAAAAAGAAATCCAACGAATGATGTTGTGGCGGATGATTTTCTAATAACGACTCGTGCTTTACGGTCGCCAACTAGTCAGTAACTCCACGGCAAATTTGCAGAAAAACCATTAGGAGAATCATGAAAAATATTTTGTTACCAAGCGCAATTGCGCTCAGTTTGGCGCTCGCGTTTCCAATTCATAGTGCACAGGCTGCCGGCACCAAAAAAGCAAGTGCAGTAGCATCGCATGTAGCAAAAGTCGAAGAAGCGCCGTTGCGTGCACACTTGGCACTCTTGTCATCGGATAGTTTTGAAGGACGTGGTACCGGTCAACGCGGTGGCGATTTAACGGTGCAATACTTAGAGAGCCAATCAATGGCACTCGGTTTGAAGCCAGCAAATGGCAACAGTTATCGTCAACTAGTCAAAATTGCTGGCGTAAAAGCGCTGCCAGAACAAAGCTCAGTGGAATTGGTCGCCGGTGACAAAGCCTTAGCGATTGAGTTTGGTAAAGATTGGGTATGGGCGCCAGGCGATGCCAAACCAGAACATCAATTTGATACCGAACTCGTATTCGTTGGCTATGGCATTTCTGCACCAGAAGAAAAGTGGGATGACTACAAAGGTCAAGACGTCAAAGGCAAAATTTTGGTGATGATGGTCAACGATCCACAGCCAACTGCTGAAGACAGTAAACGCTTCGGTGGTAAAGCGCTGACTTACTATGGCCGTTGGACTTATAAATATGAAGAAGCAGTACGTCGTGGCGCGGCTGGTGTTTTATTAATTCACACCGATGCATCGGCAAGTTATGGTTGGTCTGTTGTACAAAATGGCGGCACCGCAGAAAAATTCCAGTTACAAGGTGCGGCTTTGGGTAGCAGCATTCAAGGCTGGATTAGCAACCAAACAGCGCAACAATTATTTGCTGGCGCAGGTCAAGATTTAGAAAAAATGCGCGCCGCCGCGGAACGTAGCGATTTCAAACCAGTGACTTTGGCAGCTAAATTGAAGGGCACGGCAAAAGCCGACATTCGTACCGTCGATCAATACAATGTTGCCGCTGTCGTACCTGGCACAGATCCAAAGTTGAAAGATGAAGTCGTAATTTACAGCGCGCACTGGGATCACCTCGGCAAGCAAGGCACAAGCGGCGACACCATCTACAACGGCGCAGTCGACAATGCATCCGGCACAGCAGGTTTATTGGCAATGGCGAAAGCAGCGATGCAATCACCAGCAAAACGCAGTCAAATGTTCTTATGGGTCGCTGCAGAAGAACAAGGCTTGTTGGGCAGTGCTTTATATGCAGCACAACCCTTATGGCCTTTAGATAAAACCGCTGCCAATTTGAATTTAGACAGCTTGAACTTTATCGGCGAAACCCGCGACATCAGCACACGCGGCAGTGAACGCACCGAACTTGGCGCGATTGCAGAGAAAGTGGCTAAATCGATGCAATTGAGTATTTCACCAAGCGAACCAGATTTGGCTGGTGGTTATTTCCGTAGCGACCATTTCAGTTTCGCGAAAGCTGGCGTACCAGCGTTTTCTATCGGTGGTGGTAAAGACTACATCAAAGATCCAGAAGGTGCTAAAGAAAAAGCTAAGGCTTATAGCAAACGCTACCATCAAGCAGCGGATGAGTATGATCCAAGCTGGGATTTATCAGGGATGGTGCAACAAGCACAATTCACTTTGAACCTAGGTCGCGCTGTTGGTGATGCCGCCAAGATGCCAGCATGGAAAGCCGGCGATCCTTTAGGTAAAGCACGCGCCAAGTAATTGCTAGCCATCAAAAAGCATGAGGCTTCGCCGCCTCATGCTTTCTTTTTTTATCCATCAAGCAGCAACCAATTAGTCGGCAAGAATGTTGGCAATTAGGTCGACAAATATGTCGGCAAAAAAAGCAGGAAGTCTCATGTCAAGCACCAGCTCACGTCCTAGCGAACGTGTACTCTTACAACGCGTTAGAAATCAATTAATCGATTACCTAGAAATCGCCGCCTCATTCCAAGCGCAGCACGATTTTCAAGCGCAAGCGCCACAAACCCATGTCGCCACCGAAGTGTTAGAGCAATGGGCAGACTGGGTTAGCCCGAATTGGCAACAAGAGCTAAAAGCGCCCACGTTTTCAGAAGCAGAAAGAAGCGCCATCACGCAGTTTCAATTAATCTGGCAAGACACCGACAACAAACTCGTGCGCCCACTGCCAGCGCTCGACTACATACAACTAGCACCTGCATGGCAGCAACTAAGAGCGGCGGCAGAAGAATGCTTGCGCGTGTTTATGTTGCGGGGGAAGTTATCGGATGTTGAGGAAGTTATTGGGTAATATTGAACTTTGCAGCTAAACAACCGACTATCGTTTCAAAGAAAAAATATTTTCTTAGCTTGAATGATTTTCAAAGTGTTCCATATTAAGGTCTTGGCTTGTTTTCTGAACTATTGATAAATATCCAGACGCTTGAATCGGTTTTGAATAGTGGTTAAGGTTAATGAGTCTGTAAAGTTACGACACTCCACGACTCGTGTGAATCCCGCATTAGCTTGAGAGACCCATATCTCGGTTTTACCAGCCAATGGTTCGGTTATTGTGTAAGTGAACTCATCGTTTTGGAATGTAAGCTGGGCAGCTCTCGCTAGAAGATTGAACCTAAACTTCCCAACTGGTGGAACACGCTCAAGGGGATATACAAATTCAAGCTTCTTATTAATTCCAACCCGATACTGCATATAGCCCGTTGCTGCGCTAACATCTCTAGACGCACATATTTCAATCGTTTTTCGTTTTGCCTCACAAAAGAAGAGCACCTCTTCATCAGTCGAACAAAGCGATCCGGACGCAGCCATCGCGAGCGCAGGGACTTCGATAAAAACGCAAGCAAATACCATGAACCTAGCGCCAGTGAATGTTTTTTTCAAAGCCCTACACTTTTCCATAACCAATGATCAACTCCTCCAATGTGCATTACGGGTGTTCAACGATAGCTTAACTATTAACAGTTAATCGACGAAAGAAAGAAAAAATCACAAAAACAAGAGATACAAGTCCTACGAGGAATAGAAAGCCAGTGACGATGTATCCACTATCACCAAATACCACTTTAGTTCGGAAAATTCGGTTAAATACTTTAATGACAAAGTGCCCTAGACCGCCTAGCAAAACATCGAACAGTAATTCCATTGATCGAACAATCTTTAATTTTCACGCTGACAATGTAAACACATAATTGCTAACATCAATTAGCGTACATATTCATCGCACAAACCTCAACTTTTTTACAAGGCAGCAGGTATCAAGACTGTGATGATGAGTCATTGTCTTTCTTCTTTTTCTTATTCGACATCGCTAAGAATACACAAAAGAAAGTAACCATTAAACCGATAGCTGCGGCGCCTAAAGCGATAAAAGTTGCATTCGACAAGTTGACATCTCCGTAGTTGTAAAAGTCTTGGCTCTACCCAATCTTGCTGCGAAAGCGTAACAAACAAAGACCGATGTTGATGAAGGTATTGTTGATGAATATTTTGAATTTATGATAGGGCTAGAAAAAAGCCAATTCATAAGGAACAATTCTTCCACAACTCTGATTGAGGAAGCAAGCCGAGTGAACCAGAAAGAGACCTAAGCGTGGTCGATAAGACATCGGAATGTGGTATCAACACACAATGCAAAGGTCGATGCATTAACGCTCAATAATTCCCAATAAGCGGCACGCACACCTACACCATCGACAAATCAAAACAGCTTAACGTGATGCTGCTATCTCATCGTTGATCAGCTTTCGAACCGCGAGGATGAATAAAGCCAATACACCAGCCCCGAAGCAAATCCAATGTAAGGTCGACAGAGAAACAATACGCAACAGGGGATTGATGTCGCTAAAAGGCGCAAACGGTGTGATATCCATATGCATGATGCTGTCGAGTACGATGTGCGAATAGGTGCCGATGATCGCACCGACGGCAACTTGTTTAGGCTGCAAATCCTGCCACCCAAAAAGATTGGGCAACCAAAAGTGTCGCGCAAACGCACGACATCCAAAAAAGAGTAAGAGCGTCGCCAACGCAACCAAAGTCGCCCCTACATAAGTATGAAAAAATTGATGCAAGCGGTCATGACGCGTAATCATGAAATACAAAGGCTCAACATCGATCATCACGTTAGCCGCACAAAAAGCAAGAAAACTCACCTGCTTAGGAGCGATCGCGTGAATCACGGCGCCGGGGCCGAAATGGAATGGTGTAAATGGCATAGAGCTTGTTGATGGGCTTGGAATTAGAGACCTGCCTAATACTCAGAATGTTCTACGAATCCGATTTGGCGTCAACTATGAAATCAGAAGTACCATCAAAAATAAGTACTTCAATTTTTCGAATGTGAATCTAAACCGATACGTTGTAATACAAGTTCAAATGCGGAATAAATCTTTCGCTAGGTAGAAATTGGCAAGCACGCAACAATTTTATGAAGCTCAAATTAGTATTAAAAACTACCTAAGAGACAACAATTTCTCGAATATTCAGGTTACAGAAATACGTCATGTAAAGGCACGCCCCAATTTTTCACAAATTTATTTGTATAGTCGCAATGACCGGAGGGAGCGCCTTGACCATAGCATTTGGTATTGTAGGTGGTAATTGACTAGACATCTGGAATCAAACTACAAATATCGGCAACCAACTCAACAATATCACCGAGGCCTGAAATGTCCGAAGTTGGCGCGGGGTTCGATATAGATAACGTGCCCAAGCACCCACTTGCTTTTAGCGGATCTGATTTATGAGGGAAGCCAAGATACGCAATAAGCTTGTCATACTCACCGCGATCGAGCCAAACACCAAAGCATTTTGAGCAAATATCGATCTCAACGCCTTTAAACAGAAGCGATATCATTTGACTTTCATCTTTCGGGCAAGCGACTTTAGCCTGTTGTTGTGCAGATTTCTTGATGCCTTTGGATTTTTCCTTATGTATCTCGAGAGCGGCTTTGGCGCGGACTTCACGGAAGAAATCACCGGGTACGAAAGTACCAGAACACGTCCCACATTGGTGAACGACATAATTGCCAATGGGTATTGGATTTAACGTCGATTGGTCAAGCGCGCAATACATTTGTGAGGACTAAAGTAATTTAATTTTCGTTTTGAAAAGATAACCGAACACCTGAAAAAAGACAATTTGTTTCAACTAGCTCGAAACCCACACAGCGCCTAACTAAGTTTGGTTGTACCTAATAAAAATCAGATCTAAACAAATCGACAAATAGTGCAATTTCTTCCTTCATTTGGCAAACTCAAAAAACCAAAGGACGAAAGAACCATCAACTATCGGCTCACCCCAAACTCAAGCGCACTTCAACTCGAACACCGCCTTCTGCCAAGTTCTGCAAACTTACCTCGCCGCCATGCAGGCTAATCACCTCGCGTACAAACGGTAATCCTAGTCCTGTACTTTTTGCGGCATCGGCTCTAGGTAAGGAATAAAAGCGATCAAAAATTTTGGCTATGGCATAGTCGGGAATACCACTGCCTTGGTCGTCGATGAATAAAGTGAAGTATGTGTCATCGACTTGTTGATGCAAGCGAATTGCCGAACCATGTGGGCTAAACGCGATCGCGTTGTCGAAGAGATTGCCGATTGCTTGGCGTAGCAAGAGTGGATCACCTTGTATAGTTTGTGCTTGTACATCGAATTGGATACGTAGATTTTTGCGGGCGATGGCGTCGCTAAAATCGGTTAGCACTTGATCGAGTAAATCGACGATGTTGATATTAGTGATTTGGCTGAGTTGCTGTTGCTTCTCTACTTTAATCAATTCCAAAAGTTTGTCGATCAGTTGTTTTTGGCGCTGGTTTTGCTCGATGATATTGTTGAGAAACTTGCTGCGTTCGGCTTCTGGTGGGTCTTCGCTGAGCAGTTCTGCCGAGCCTTGAATCGCAGCGATCGGGCTTTTGAGTTCGTGCGCTAGTGTGTGCATTAGGGTTTCTACATATTGTTTTCCTTCTAGCTTATGCCGCATGCTTTCTAGCGCGCGGCCGAGTTCGCCGATCTCGTTATTGCCGAGTTTTGGCAAGCTGACTTTATCATCGCGTTCTACTGCTTGTGCGTAGTTGCGTAACTTTTGCAATGAGCGATTCAGCCACCAAGAAAATCCTATGCCTATCATCAACGAGGCGAGCAAAATCCAAAAGCTGCGCTGCAAGATTTTTTGCTGGCTACGTTCGATGAAAGGGCCGATAGTGGAAGTGGCTTTGGCGACCGTCAACACGCCAATGATTTTTCTGGCTTGTCCGCTTTGATTGTTATCAAGTATCGGTGCGGCGACATGCATGACCGAACTGTTTTCATCATTCGGATCGGTGCGAGTGCTACGCGCACCATATTGACCGCGCAAGGTCAGATACACATCATTCCAACGCGCATAACTTTTACCCACGTCTTTTTGCTCGGTATCAAAAATCACGATACCTTTGGCATCGGTAATATAGATGCGGTAATCGAGACTGGCTTTACGCACGCCACTAATTTCGACATCGACACTGCGATCAGCATAATTTTGCATACGCTGTAGCAGCGCCAGATGTTGGATGTCGCCATTTTTAACATCTTCTGCCACCAGTTGCGCGAGTAATTGCGCGGTATCGACCAAGGTGTCTTCTAAAGTGGCACGCACGCCGGGGCGTACTTCGGCGACGAATACATTCAATACAAACCAGGCTGCCAAGCCTAGAATCAGGAAGTAACTCAGTAAAATTCTTAGGCCGATTTTCATAGCAGTGATTAAGCTAGCGTAATGCTATATCCCATGCCGCGATGGGTTTGGATTGGGTCGTCTTGATCATTGATCAGTTTGAGCTTGGCGCGGATTGATTTGATGTGGGTATCGACCGTTCTATCCATGGTGTTGGCGGCATGCGTCCAAACCAAATCCATCAATTGCGCACGCGAGAACAATACATTCGGTCTTTCAATCAAGGTTTTGAGCAAAAGATATTCGTAACGGGTTAGCGTTAAGCAGTTTCCATAATAAAAAATGCGCGCTTCATCTGCACGTAATTCAAACCGCTCAGGCACTTGATCGATTGGTACTTGATCAATTGGCGCTTCCACCGTTGCTGGCAATAACTGACGACGCAATACTGCACGTACTCTTGCCACTAGTTCGCGCGGTGAAAAGGGTTTCGTTACATAATCATCGGCACCAATTTCTAAACCGACGATGCGATCAATCTCGTCGCCACGTGCGGTTAAAAAAATCACTGGCGTTTGGCAAAATTGGCGTAAGCGACGGCAAACTTCAAACCCGTTCAAATCTGGCAAACCGACATCCAATACAATCAAGGCGATCTTACTCTGATCCGTTTGTAATAAATCCAAGGCAGCTTGCCCTAAGCTCACGTGTAAGGGCGTGAAGCCATCTGTCGCCAGTGCGTAACATAAATTTTGCGCAATCGCGACTTCATCTTCGACAATCAAAATAGTTTGCGACATAATCTTGGTAAATTTATTCAGTAAAAATAGTAGGTATTATCTTGGCAAATGGTAGCAGATACGCAGCCAATCAAGGTAGGCTAATTCTGCACCACATGACTATAAAACATGGCTATAAAAATTGCCGAAGATCTGTTTGATAAGGAACCAGTATGTCACAACTTGTTCGCGTTGCCATTGGTGAAAATTTTCCTGAGATTCAGTGGCCAGCTTGCTGCCCCGAATGTGGCACCACCAAATCGCTGATTCGCAATACTAGCCGCTTGGGAAAGGTGAAATCGATACGCCCCAATTTGCAAGGTGGCTTAACCATGAAAAGCGAGGTCATGTATTTGAATTATTGGATTTGTCCACAGCATGCCGCCGAGACCCGATGGGCAAATCGCCTACTAGAAAAAAGCCCTGTCATGCACTTGATTCGCTTCATTTTTTACGTGGGCGTGGTGTTTGCGATTGGGCTAATTTTTGGTCCGCGTCGTCTAGAAACTTTTCCAGACTTGGGGCCTTTATTAGCCCTACCGCTTCTTGGCATACTGGGCGTTGCCAGTTTAATCTGGGCAAGAATCGCAACCAGCTTATGGCCGATTCGATTTGATCCTGATCAGGATGTGATTGAAATCCAATTTCGACAAGCGCCTTACGCCACCCGCTTCCGCGTGATGAATCGAGAAGCAACCAGTGCACAAAATACCGAAGAAACGCCGTGGTACAAACGTGCGCTGTTGTGGAAAGTGATCGTCATCGTGCTGTTTTTTATGTTCATGGCGCGCTTGATGAAATAAGTTATCACTTACAACCTATTTCAGCATGGCCGCATACGCCAGTTTTTTGAACTCGAACGAGTAAGGATGCCAAAACGCCATTTGGCGCTGTGTCATCAATAAGCCAGCGATATTATGACGTGATGAAATCCACCAATGCGTACCCGCAATGCCGCCCCACTCAAACTCACCTTCGGCATCCGCCGGATCATTTTCCCCTGGACGCAAAGTGACCGCTCCACCCAAACCAAAACCTTTTCCCGGCACATCGCCCACACCGGGGAAGGCGATGCCCCAACCTGCTGGCAAATGATTTTGCATCATCAATCGTATCGACTCTGGTTTTAATACCATATGACCACCAGGTAAAAAACTGCGCATCAGTGCCAGCATATCGTGCATGCTAGACACTAATCCGCCACCGCCAGAATAGCGAGGAATCGGTTTCAAAAAGGCTTCGGGATACGGCGACTTTTCTAAGCGCTTGAGATCACGATTTAAGACATTCATAGGATCGGTGCCGGCATAGTAGGCGGTTAAGCGTTCATGCTTATGCGGCGGCACCCAAAAGCTGGTGTCGTTCATGCCTAAGGGTGACAAAATATGCGCGTGCAAATACACATCAAAATTGTCGCCGCTAACGACTTCGACTAAGCGCGATAAAACATCGGTCGCAATCGAATATTCCCAACGCTCACCCGGATGAAAGCTGAGCGGCAATTCTTCGAGGATGTTGATGAGTTCGGATAAAGGTTCAAACGCGTTTAAGACTTTACGTTCAACATAAGCTTTATAAATCGTACTACCGTGATCGAGCAAACCGTAGCTGAGGCCAGAGGTATGCGTTAACAATTGGCGCACGGTGATCGCGGAGCGCGCGGCTTCGGTTTGGCTGATGTCGGTTGCGCCGGGAATTAAGACTTGGCGTTGACCAAGTT
The DNA here is from genome assembly GCF_018139645.1 of Affinundibacterium baiyunense. Classification (GTDB taxonomy): domain Bacteria; phylum Pseudomonadota; class Gammaproteobacteria; order Burkholderiales; family Burkholderiaceae_D; genus Undibacterium; species Undibacterium baiyunense. Next base: position 523,951 of record NZ_JAGSPM010000002.1, on the reverse strand, counting down.
GTGGCAAATAAATTTCTACAGCATCGTCCAAACCCAATTTGCCTTGTTCGATTAACTGCATAATCGCCATCGAGGTCAGCAATTTAGTATTAGAAAATACGCGGAATAAGTGATCGTGACGCAAAGGAATTTGGTTTTCGATATCGGCCCAACCCGTGGCATGGAAATGCACCAAATCTTGCCCCGACAAAATCGCTGACGACACGCCAGATAGAATCTTTCGATCAACATAGGTTTGCATCGCTGGCGCAATCGCGCTGAAATCGTATTGGCTGGGGCTGATGATCATGACTAATTTCGCTGAAAAGTTTCGCGATAGGCGCGGAAAGCTGGTATTTTAGCCGCTCAAGGACACACTTCCAAATCAAGATGACAATCTGGAATCAAGCACAAGCCGATACACAAGCACCTGCATTTTTACGCGATTTGTTTGCAGTCGCTCTTGCGGCAGTTGATCCGCATCATTGCCTGCCACCGCATTTGCCGCCTTTTCCTGCAAGCGGAAAGTGTATCGTCATTGGTGCTGGCAAAGCAGCGGCATCAATGGCGCGAGCTTTAGAACAGCATTGGTTTCCCTCCGGCTTGGATACAACTGCAAATGACGTAGCGCGTTTTAGTGGCATGGTGATTGTGCCGCATGGCTATAGTTTGCCATGCAAGTACATACAAGTTCGTGAAGCGGCGCATCCCGTTCCAGACGAGGCAGGCTATCGAGCTGCACGCGACTTACTCGATTCGGTAAGTAATCTCAGTGCAGACGACACGGTGATTTGCTTATTATCCGGGGGCGGTTCTTCGCTGATGAGTTTGCCAGCTGCAGGCGTCAGTCTGGCGGAGAAGCAAACCATCAATCGCGCACTACTGCGTAGCGGTGCACGCATACACGAAATTAATTGCGTCCGTAAACATTTATCAGCGATCAAAGGTGGGCGCTTGGCCTTGGCGTGTGCACCCGCCAAGGTGTTGACCTACATCATCTCGGATGTGGCGGGTGATGATCCCAGCATTATTGCCAGCGGACCGACGCTGGCCGATGCCAGTACCCGTTTTGATGCTTTAGAAATTTTGCAGCGCTATGCGATTCCAACTTCAGCAACTGTTCTCGCACATTTGCAACAAGTCTCATCAGAAACGCCAAAACCAAATCACGCGGGATTCGTTCAAACCCACGTTCAAATAATTGCGAACGCGCAAATGGCCTTGCAAGCAGCCGCGAATTTCGCGCAATCAAAAGGTATCTGTGTACAGATTTTGTCGGATCGTTTAGAGGGTGAAGCACGTGAACTCGGGCATAAGCATGCCTTGATGTCGACTGCTATTGCGACGACACGGGCGACAGATAATTTCCATCACCAGCAAAGACAAACACATTTACTGTTATCTGGTGGCGAAACGACCGTCACGGTAAAAGGTAATGGACGCGGTGGTCGCAACTCTGAATATCTATTAGGGCTCTGCCAAAGTCTCCAAGGCCATACAGGCATCTATGCACTAGCAGCAGATACCGATGGCCGCGATGGCAGCGAGCGCAACGCTGGCGCTTGGTGTACACCCGATAGCTTACAACGCGCAAACGGTTTATCAATTTCTGCCGATGCCTGTTTGGCGAACAACGATGCATACAGCTTCTTCGCAGCCTTAGACAACTTATTAGAAACCGGACCGACCTACAATAATGTGAATGATTTTCGGGCGATTTTGATTGTGTGAGTATAGAAACAAGGGATTTGAGGTTTGGTGCAAGTCAACGGATTTATTAGCAGATACATCGTGACTATTCATTTATATGGATTCAATCGTCTCTATTGAATCATTTAACTGTACGCGACTACACCTTGTTAGGTTTGGGGGACAACAACAAACTAACAAAGAATGCGAGGATAGACCAAAACGCGATAACGTAAAAAAACGAACCACCATCAGAAATGCCCAAGAGCTTTATCGTCAACGAAAAAAAGTAAATAACTGGTGGAATCATCATAAAAAACCCAACGATACCAACAAAAATCAAAACCCCAGCTGTGATTGTGGCTGCGATGAATGCGTTAAAGATGCGTTTTTTCATGTTCTTGTCATTCTCTTATACCTATCTAATTTAGGCGAAATCATTCCATGTAGCATTTACTCGAATGAATTTAGTAAGGCCCGCGTTGCTCCCAGTCCTGCCTGCGCTTGCAGACTCAATGGCGTTTTACCCGTTAACCACGATGCACGGAATGCCTCAGCTTCTGTCTTTTGCTCTGCGCTTAGTTTTGTTTCCAATTGGGCGATATGTGCGAGTAATTCTTTGGTCGGCTCTGGCGCCATTGATTTGAGCAATACTGCCAGCGCATAACTTCTCACCAAATCTGGTGCAGGTGATGCGGGGTTTGAATAATAATTCGCCAGATAAGCGGTTGCAGCTACGTTGCCTTGGCGCGAAGCGCGTTCCCACCAAATGAGCGCTTTTTGAACATCGCGCTTCCTGCCGTAGTAAGTACCGACATCTTGCTGCGCCAAATCATAGCCAGCCTCCGCCGCACGAAGTTTAAATTTCAAAGCCTCAACTTCATTAACAGGAACCGTACCGGGAAATTGGCCAGCGAGATAACAGCCCACTTTATACGCAGCAAGTTGGTTTCCTAATTCTGCAGATTCAGAAAATAATTGGAAAGCTCTTTTAGTGTCTTGCGGCGTGCCTATGCCATTGTTCAAAAACATACCGAGATGATATTTAATCTCCGCATTACCATTCGAAGCCAACTCAGATAGACGTTTGAAAATCGCTTCATTCGAGCGATCATCGGCATTGACCGGATTAAAAAGATGGATGGCGACGAAACCAGCTGCGATGAAGAATTTGCTTAGCGATTTAGTGAAATACATACATGTCCTAAAAAAAGAGAACTTTTATATCAAGCTAAATCTTGTCCGAACATAATGCGATGACCGTCAACCGTCGTCAGCCCAAATTCACGCATACCCCAAACTTCATCACGAATTGTTTTAATGAAGCTGACACCTCGCTCATCAAACTCTTGATAGAGACTGCTCGCGTCATTAACTTCGATATAGGCAAAATAAGAGTGATCGCCAATTTGCGCGGCGGGCTTTTCTTCTGTGCATTCGCCTAGCATCAAGACCACATTGTCTCGCTCAAGAAATGTCCAACCTGGATATTCGTCGAGCAAATGAAAGCCTAGCGACTTCATGTAAAAATCTTTGGATACAGCCAGATTTTGTACTGCTAAAACATATCGCGGCGCGAATAAATTTTTCATACTGTTCCTTTACAGGCTATATCCATTTCTTAAGTGACTCGTTTGATTTACGCAACGAATCTCATGTGTCATAGCAATCAACGCGCGATTCACAACACGCATTCACAACACGATGCAAATCAAAATCCAACACTCTTGCCGTGATTGACCAAAATCATGGTATTTTTTGTTAAATACCTCTACAAGTTAAGCATTCTAAAGCGATTGGAGTTACTTGTGACTAAGTTAACACAGCCAAGATCAGAATTGTTTTTATCGGTATCGATTAACGAGGGCTTAAAACAAGTCGTCGAGATTTCGCACCAAATCAATTTGGTCGCGATTAATGCTATTTTGGTTGCCAAGCGTGCGGGAACGCAGTCGGCGGGATTCAAAGTAGTCGCCATGGAACTACGCCTGTTCAGCCAAAAGATGGAAGAGAGCATGGCGCGCTTGAGCGACATGATTTTTCAATTAGTGCATCGCATTGCTGCTTTGCGTAAATTAGAAAAAAATTTACATTCTCTCGATATTACGCTACACAAATTAGCGAACGATAATCCGCAAATGCAAGCTACTTTTGCCGACAAACAAGAAGCTTACCAAGGCTTAAAATCGGCTACCGACGCCGAGTGGGAAAGCTTAGAAAAAGAAATCCGACGTTCTTTAAATCTGTGTAGCGCTGGCGCGATGCTTTCGCACAATGCACGTATCGAAGCAGCCTATGGCGGCACTATGTTAGCCGACATGCAGCAGGTAGCAGGACGGATTGAAGAAATGATGCATCTCGCAATTACGCATTTAAAGCAGTTAACTTATTCCGCTAGAACTTAGATCAGCAAATAAGTCGCGCGTCGTGACTACAGTTTAGAGAAAAGAAAACCATATGAAAAAATACCAAACGATCTTCGAACAAGGCGATCATCAATGGGCTGTCATCACGCGCGATCCCGATAAACCAGACCATTTGATTGATACCAATGAATACTTGGTGATACAAGGTGAACGTGCCATCTTAACTGACCCGGGTGGTATGGAAATTTTTCCTGAAGTTTTTTCAGCGATTAATACCGAGTTCGATGCACGTAACATCGTTGCCTTGTTCGCTTCGCATCAAGATCCCGATGTGATTTCTTCGCTCGCTTTGTGGTTAGATTTTAATCCGAACTTGCAGTGTTACCTGAGTTGGTTGTGGAGCTCCTTCATTCCACATTTTGGTGGAAATAAATCGACCTTTGTATCACTTCCCGATGAGGGTGCGGAAATCAATTTAGGTTATTTACACTTACAAGCCGTACCCGCCCACTATCTGCATTCGTCAGGAAATTTTAATTTGTATGATCCTGCTGCGAAAATCTTGTTTTCGGGCGATGTCGGTGCCGCTTTATTGCCGGCAGGCGAGGATCATTTGTTCGTGCAAGATTTTGATCGCCACATCCGTCATGCCGAACGTTTTCATCGTCGTTGGATGGGTTCAACTGAAGCCAAATTAGATTGGTGTCAACGAGTGGCCAATATGCCAATCGACATGCTCTGCCCGCAACACGGCGCGATTTATCAGGGTACAGATGTGATGCGTTTTATCAATTGGTTTGCCGATCTGCCGATTGGTTCTGGTATTCGCCGTTGATGATGACGCTTATCTGCTAAGTATGTAAAGGCTGCTGATTTATTATTGCAAACGCCCTCGCTTCAAACGAAAGGCGTGATGCCCTTTTTTGATCACTAGTGCAACCGAACGCTATTCAATCCAAGGCACATCCATCAACAAACACTTTCAGTTCACCTGCTTGCAAAGCCGTCCATTGTTCATTGGTAGTTAAGGGTTCAGTCACAATCACCGCAACCCGATCTTGTGGTGTAGTGACTTGCGCAAAATCGACGGACACATCTTCATCAGAAAGCGCTGCGGTATTAAATGGATGTTGGCGTTCTATGTAGTGTAACTTACTGGAGCAATAGGCGAACAAAGCGCTACCGTTAGAAAGCATCATATTGAAAGTGCCATGACTGGCGATTTCTCGGCAAATCTCGCTCAGAAACGCACGTAAAGCTGGCAGTTCTGGCACTTGCGCAGCAAAGCGTTGACGTAAACTTTGCATCAAATAACAAAATGCGCGTTCACTATCGGTGCTACCAATCGGCAAATAACTGCCGTCGAGTTGCGGATGAAATTCTTTCAAATCGCCATTATGTGCAAACACCCACTGATAACCCCAAGCTTCGCGCACAAAAGGATGACAGTTTTCTAAAGCGATCACACCTTGCGTTGCCTTACGAATGTGGGCGATGACATTGGTCGATTTGATTGGATAACGCTTAATGAGTTCGGCAATCGGCGAATCAATTGCTGCTTGATGATCGACAAAATGCCGTACTCCTTTGCCTTCGAAAAAGGCGATTCCCCAACCATCTTTATGTTCGTCAGTTCGGCCACCGCGCGTGGCAAAACCTGTGAAACTAAATACGATATCGGTCGGCGTATTGCAATTCATTCCTAATAATTGGCACATGGCTTGCGGGTTCAAATAAATTCAACAGAGCATCTACCTTAACATCGAAAATCAATCCGATAAAAGATTGAGTGGCGATTTGCTTATGCCGAGTTCGCATAGCTGTTCTGCTATTCCAATCACTTAAAAAATGCCCACAAAAAAGCCAGTATGACGCGAGTTCATACTGGCTTTTCATAATTTTCTAAGAACAGCGCGCCAACTCTATGGCGCGCCTTTAGGTTAATTTTTCAATTAACGTGCTGCTGGTCTTGCTGGTTCTGGTGGCATAGGCTTACGTGGGATCAGCTCGTCACGGTTTGCTGTATGCGCAACAAAGTTGGCCATAACCATCGCTGCTTGCATCATGTCGCCTTTTTGGATCTTGTCAAACAAATCCATATTGCTGTGATGGGTGCGCGTGAAATAGTCCATTGGTTCTTGGATAAATTGGAAGCCAGGAACACCAACTGCATCAAAGCTCACATGATCGGTGCTGCCTGTTTTGCGCAATGTCGCGGTCTTCGCGCCGAGGTCATGGAATGGTGCTAACCATGTATCAAAGATCGCTTTTGCAGCCGCATTGTTTTCTGCATAGATACCACGGATTTTGCCGCCACCATTATCGAGATTGTAGTAAGCAGAAATCTTGCCGTGCAAAGGTTTCAACATCAATGGACCAGTAGGACGACGCATAAAGCTAGGCAAGTCTTTTTCTTTTGGATCGGTTGATTCAGGACGTGCAGCAACATTTTTGTTGATGAAATCACGTGACCCTAACAAACCTTGTTCTTCACCGCCCCATAAAGCGATACGGATCGTGCGACGTGGTTTGAAGTTAATCGCTTTTAACAAACGTACCGCTTCCATCGCTACCGCGACACCGGCTGCATTATCAGTTGCGCCAGTACCTGCGTGCCATGAATCTAAGTGACCGCCGAGCATGACGATTTCATCTTTTTTGTCAGTACCTGGAATGTCAGCAAAGACATTGATGGAATTGGCTGGGTCTTCATCACCAAAGTTCACCGCCACTTCGACTTCAACTTCGACGTCTTTTTTCTTTTCGATCAAACGGAATACACGGTTATATTGTTCAGTCGACATCACCAACGCGGATGGGCCAGTTGGCTCGCCTTGTTTGTAAGAACCGCCACCTGCAACGAAAATCGTACCATCATCACCACGTGACACGTTGACGGTAGCAATCACGCCTTCTTCGGTTAAGTAAGGATTAATTTTTTTAGCAAAGGCCATGCGTTTTGCCAGTTCCGCCATATCTGTAGGTGGGCGCGCTGGAGCTCCGCCTAAATCCATGTGTTCTAGATCATGCAACTCTTGATCGGTATAACGCTTGGCATCTGGTGTCGTATGCAATTTGGTCGGTGTCATGGCATCGCGCAAAACGATCGTGCCTTTCAACTTGCCTTTCCATTTCGCCAAATCCTCATCGTTTTCTAATTTGGCATACACCACTTTACCGCGCTTAACACCATCGGTGCCTGGTGTCCATGCTTTTGGAATTGCCACCAGCTCTAAGTTGGATGGCGCAACCATGCGCATTGCGGCTTTTTCTAATACCCAGCTACGACCAAATGGCGCGATACTTACCACTTGTGCATTTTGCAGACCCCACTCGGTCAATTGCGCCTTCGACCAATCACCAGCTTTTTTCAGACTTGGTGAGCCTGTTAAACGCGGACCAATTTCGTCAGTCAACACGCTTAGGGTTTCCATAATCTTGGAGCGATTGGTTCCTTCGTCACGGATTTTATTCACTAAAGCCAAATCGACTTTTTCGTCGGCTGCCAAGGCCGGCAAAGTGCTACTCACTAATAGCGAGCACACCAATAGACTGATTAAACGCATCTTATTATTCCTTATCGTGATTAATTTCGTTGATTAGGATGAAACAGCTTTTCCCTCATCCAGGCAGGTTCGATAAGCAAAGTGTAAAAATGGTTCCCTTGAATAGCGAAATTCATAAAAAAAGCCTTCCGCGCCTAGATCAGAAGCGGAAGGCTGAAGTGAAGTGAAATCGTTGTGCTAAATAGTTAGTAAGCAGCTAAAGCGATGTTTAGTATTTGAAATGCAATCCCAAACGTACCGCACGTGGCGAACCTGGTGTGATGTTGTTATTGCTATGCGCTGCGGCGTAGTAAGTCTTGTCTGTGATGTTTTCTACATTCAACTGTAATTGCACATGCTTATCCCAAGCGTAATACAAAGCAGCATCGACGCGTGTGAAACCTGGCAACATCACCAAATTGTCGGTAGATGGATAAATCGCACCGCGATACACCACACCAGCCGCGACACCCCATTGGCTGTTCAAATCATAACGATTCCAAATCGAAGCGCTGTGCGTTGGTACTTGCGCTAATTTTGCACCGGCTTTGGCAGTCGCAGATTGGGTACGTGTAATAGTCGCGTCTTGATAAGCATACCCCCCCATAATGCTCCAAGCAGAGCTTAATTTACCACTGACAGCCAACTCCACGCCTTGGCTACGTTGACCATCAACCAAGATAGTTTTTGTCGAATCACTTGGGTCGGTGATCGCTACATTGCTGCGATCTAATTGATATACCGCAGCGCTCAAAGTTAAGTCTTTTGCGACATCCCATTTAGCGCCGACTTCGATATTTTTAAACTTCTCTGGATCGAAGGCTTGGTTAGTCACTGTGAGTGATGATAATTGTTCACCTGCACGCGGGGCAAAAGCGAGGCTATAACTCGCGTACAAAGACATCTCCGTAATGGGCTTATAAACCAAGCCAACACGTGGAGAGATCGGTGTGTCGGTGTTTTCTAATTTTTGCGCAGTGCGCTTATTGGTGAAATCGATATCGAAGTTATCGTAACGCAATCCTAAAATCGCCTGCCATTGCGGTGAGAACTCGATTTGATCTTGCACATAGACGGCCATGTTTTTAGCGACGCTGTGATTGTTTGCATCGGTTGTCGATTGACGGAAAGTCACGCCATCTGCATAAGGCTTTGTAATTGCCACGTTGATGCTAGTCGCATTGGCGCCAACCGCCGGGAAGTAGCCAGTTTGACGCAAGTTATCCGTGGTCTGTTGACCGATTTCAATACCAGTCAAAATTTTATGCTTGACACCGACTGCGACTACATCAAAAGTCACATCCGTTTGATTGAAAAAATTCTTGCGTTGTGTGTCTTGGTTATACGCACTAATTGCCACACTGGTTGCCGTGCTATTCACCGCACCAGGGAAAACATTTTGATAGAACTTATCGTAATCGGCGTAACGTGTGCGATTACGCAGGCTAACACCATTGCCAAAATCATGATCGATGTTCGCACTTAAGGCATCCACTTTCGATGTAGTTGGACTCAGCGAAGCATTGCCAAAGAACACGCTATTACCGACGACTAAGGGCTTGCCTTGGAAAGAAGGAATACCACGATCGGCAACACGTTCATCATTGAAATGTTCATAGCCAAGCACCACGCTGGTATTTTGTCCGGCACGGATGGCGAATGTTGGGTTAATACCAGCACGCTTGATGTTCACGCCATCGCGGAAACTGTCTGAGTTTTCAACCATGCCGGTGACACGGAAAGCGAGGTCTTGATTGATTGCTTGCCCCACATCAGCGGTAGCACGACGGTTGTTCCACGAACCCAAAGTAATCGACGCTTCACGTATAGGTGTCCATTGCGCTTGTTTGCTGACGCGATTGATGATACCGCCCGACCCGCCACGGCCAAATATCATCGCGTTCGAGCCTTTCAAAGCTTCTACGCTTTCGATATTGTAAAAATCGCGATAGTACTGCACGTCATCACGGATGCCATCGATAAAGAAATCACTGGTAGAGGCATTGCCACGAAATACCGCAGTATCACGATTCCCTTCGCCTTGCGCAGTAACTACGCCTGGCACGTAACGGATCGCATCGGCCATGCTTTGCATTGCCTGATCTTTCATCAATTCTTTGGTGATAACGGTAATTGCTTGTGGCGTGTCGCGCAACAGCGTATCGGTCTTGGTTGCAGTGCTGCTGATTTTTGTCACATATTTTTGTTCTGCCGCGCCAACCACTTGCACTTCTGGCAATTTGGTTTCTTGCTGCGCATTATTGGTGGAACTAGTAGAAGAATTAGTGGCTGCATTTTGGGCGAGCACGGGGAAACTGATCAAAGCCAACAAAGCTGGCAAAGTCGCGAGGGCGAAACGAGGGGTAGTGCGTTGCATAACATTCTCACAAAATAATGAAATCAATTTGATGCAGACTGCCAGCCTTTTGCTGGAAAAACAGTCAAGTTCAATAGATCGACATTATAAATGCGAATTATTATCATTACTAATCAAATGGTGCGATATCCCTTGCTAGATATCAAGAAAATACCGGTTCAGATCCAATATAAGATAAAAGAAAATTAAGAATTTGGCCTTTTCACAAGGCACTCATGCATAAAGCACTTTATTGATTCGCACTATTTCTGCACATCTAGCTCCAATAACTCGCTCCAAAATCGAGCGCTAGCCGATAGCGTACTGTGCACACAATCGTAAAATTGAATCACTAAGATGGGTGCTGGCGGCACCCATGCATTTATTTAGCCCGCACACTCATCAATTGCATACCTGTCCAAATTTGATCTGGTGCCAAGACGATGGGTTTCACAATTGATGCGGCCTCGACGCAAATCATTCGCTGATAAGCATCTGCTTCTAAATCGCTAATTTGTGCAGTCTTTTCTACCCATGGATTCCACACCACGGCATCCGTAAATCCTGATTGCCGTATTTGTACCAACTGATGAGGCTGTTCGATCTCAACATCCGCAACCAGATCGGTATAAATTCGGTCGGTCTCGGCAGCGATAGTGAGCACTTCCTCAATCTGAGTACAACCATCGATATTCGTGACAGTATCTCGGTAGGACAATCCTTGCAGACCATGGATGCGGGTTGCGTTGATATTGTCGACTTGAAAATAAGTATGTAAGGCACTTTGAAATTGCAAAGTCGTCTCACCCAGATTCTCAACCGAGAAATCTAACTGTAAACTTTGCTCGGCAACGGTGACGATCAGCTCGGCACGAAAAGCATGTGGCCAGATCGCTAAACTAGCCGCGCTATGTTTTAGTTCAAAAACCGCCTGTGCCGCCCCTTGCTCGATCTGCCCAGTACGAATCAATTGCCAATTAGCAGTGCGCGCAAAGCCATGTTTAGGCAGCGAGCCAAGATTAGAAAATTGCGGGAACACAATCGGCACACCACCTCGAATTGCTACGCCTTCACCAAATTCGGACTTTTTACTCAAAAATAACTGCTCCTGACCATTGGCAGGAATCCACGAGCACACATGTGCGCCATGCGTGACTATTTCTGCGCTGGCGCCATCTCTGGCTTGAAGTCGAATCTTTTCCATGAAGTACAAACTTTCTGCTAAATCAGCGGTGATGATTAACATACCTAGTCTAATCGCCGCGAGCGGCAGCGAACTACAATCAACTACAGCGAACTCTAGTGAATCAAGGTGAGGGCGTATTTTATCCTTTTTGCCGTGCGCACTTATCGCTTATTTTCAACTTGCCAGTCGCAAATCTGGACTTCATTTCGCTCATATTTGACCATTGGAGCCATGAATTTTGCATTCTGTCGTTAACTGCCAGCAGCAGCTTCATGCTTCCAGTAAACTTCAAACATCGAAATTCCATTGAATTTTCAACTTAATTTCTACATCAATCGGGGGCGGATATGTTTAAGAAAATCGGTATCGCGGCAGCAGTCGCATCAACCATGTTAATCAGCTTGAGTGCTTGCGAAATCAGTATTAATGACGACAGCGTCAAAGGCAGCGGTAATATCATCAGTGAAAAACGCGATGCCTCCAGCTTTGACAGTATCAGCAATCACTCTCCCTTCGATATCGAATTAGTGGTCGATGGTAAAAATAGCGTTGAAGTGGAAGGCGACGACAACTTTGTTAAAGAAGTCGAAACCGTGGTTGAAGGCAACACCTTGGTCATTCGCAATAAGAAAAAAGGACGCTTCCATTTTGCTTGGAAAAATTCGCCAACCACCGTTAAAGTTAGCACCGCTGCCCTAGTCAAAGTGCTCAACACTGGTAGCGGTGACATGCGTTTAAGTCAAATCAAAAATGAAAAACTAGAAATTATTAGCGAAGGACCTGGTGATATTCAGGTATCAGGTTCCAGCAATGAATTGAACTTCCATGCTAGCGGCAGTGGCGATATCAGCTTACGTCAACTCAATACCAAAAAAGTGACTTTAGAAATGAGTGGCCCTGGAGACACCGAGTTTGGTGAGGTCTCACAAAGCTTACATGCCAAGTTAAGTGGCAGCGGTGATTTAAATATCGCCAAGCTGCAAAGCGAACAGACTACGATCTCTATTTCTGGCCCAGGTAATGTGAATCTACGCGGTGTGACTAAGAATCTCGAAATCGACATGTCAGGCTCGGGTGATTTATCAATTGATGAAGTGCAAGCAGAAAAAGCCAACATTGAAATGTCTGGTCCTGGCGAATTGAGCCTGTCTGGTGAAGCGAAATCTTTGAAATTAAGAGCCAGTGGCTCTGGCAACGTTGATGCCTTACGTTTAAAAGTTGGCGATGCTGATATCCGCAACTCCGGCCCCGCCGATTTGCAATTTAAAAGTATGAGCGGTAACGTGATTATCGATGCGTCGGGTTCGGGCAACATTGAAGCAGACTTGTCTTCTGCCAACCAAGTTGAAATTAGCTCGGATGGCCCAGGCAACATCACCTTGCACGGCACAGCTAAAAAATTAATTGCGAACCTAAACGGCTCTGGTGACTTGCATGCAAGTGAATTATTGCTTGAACATGCTTCTGTCAAAGTGAATGGTCCTGGCGAAGCGGCAGTAAATGTTAAAGCTGCGGGCACTCTATCAACGCAACCAAGTACAATTAAGAACGGCTCACGTCTAGTTACGATTGATAGAAATGGCGTTGTACAACAAGAGTAAAACTGTCGCTCTCAAATGAAAAAGCCATGCGTCTTAAAAACGCATGGCTTTTTCTTTTATTCATGGCTAATAAAACAAAGCAGGAGGTGAAGGCCGCTCGTCAACAAATCTGCTTTTCGCCAACGGGCTTCTGCGGCAATCCTCACTTCAAACTAATCAAGCTATTTCAGAATTCGATAAGCGTGTTTCAACACCAATCGACTGCTTGCAATCAAAGGATTTAATCCCATCAGCAAGGGCAACAAAACATGCTGCGGCAGTAACCAAATCTGGCCTTTCGGTGCGCTCAATTTACTGACAGCAAGAATCACTGGCGTCACCCACTGTGCCTCAGGTGTCACATCTAACAGTACGTCACCATCTGCATTGGTATGAAAATAGATTTCACCACCGTGGGACAAGCTCAAACAAATACCTTGCCCTTGATTTATCGGTGATGCATTTTGCCCCAACAGTTTTTGCAACTCTTGATTATTGAGCTCCATCCATCCTTCTAACTCTGCGGGAGATTCCAACATCACCCATGGATGTTCAATTGGCGTTTGAATTTCTTCTGTGGACTTCATTAACGTATCTGCTTCACCTGTAGACCTTGCTGCTGCAACAACGCAAGTAAATTATTTTCGCCAGCTAAATGACCAGATCCCATCACGATAAATAGCTTCTTACCAGCCAACATCAAGTCTTGAATCTTTTTTGCCATCGCTGGATTTCTGTCATCCATCAATTTCTGCGTGATTTTTTTTGAGCCGATATCACGATTACTCGCATCGAGATTAATTTGTGCAAGCTTGTCGGCATCTCCGGCTAACCACGCCTCGCTCATACGATTAAATTCTCTACTGATATCGCCGTTCTTAAATGAATTTAGCGTGTTGATTAAGATTGCATCGCCTTCTTCATCATTCAAGCCAGCCAAAACATCAGCTTGATAATGCACGCTATCAAGCTCTATTAAATTTTTCTTATCTTTTTTTGCTGCCGTAATGAAATGACGGTCTAGTACGTGCGCCGGATCATAACCAAGCTGCATTCCTGCACTCACCGTTAGACCCATCGCCACTAGCACTGGCTTATAAAACTGGAACTGCTGCAAAGACTCTGCTGCCATTTCCCCCAATGTCATCCAGGTACTAGGCGTTAAATGGTTTTGCAATTTATCACCTACGCCATAACTCAATTTGCCAATCACCGAACGATTTGATGACTCATCCGAGGTATCGGTCTCAACCACCACCGTGTTTGACTGTGCATAAGCCTTACGGACTGGGGCAGAAAGTGGATAGAAATTTGCCTTAGCGATATGAATCGTGCCATATAAATAGGCAACCACCGGTTTGCTGGCATTTTTGGCTGAGGCTGTTGCCTGTTGCGCATCTTGTGGCAAGCGAATTTCATATAGCAAACCCGTGACCTTTTGCGATGCAGGCGAGGCTGGTTTGGCTTTTTTGACCGCTTCCTTGTTTTGCAAAGGTTCAGCGCTAGCAATGTGAGCTACACCAAATTGCGCTACAGCAATCAAGCTAAGCATCAGCTTCGCTGGCATCAAACGAAAATTCTGATATGACATGATGTATCCAAATAGAAATAAATTGGATGGCAAGCAAGGGCATGCCATTGGGAGCGCTATCGAATATACACTAATTCATCTTTCGATAAAGCAAGAACACCGGACCAATCTGATTAACGGTGGCTTTTCCGCTGTCTGTGGAATTTCTCTAAAATGAGTTCTAAAAATGAATGCTGAAAATTCTGCACTTATTTCGGCTTAATTCGCAATCCAGTAAGCAAAGATAACAATGAGCCTAGTGGTTCATTTTTAACATATTATTTCACTACGGAAATTTATCGGTTCTCAGGGAACTAAAATTCGACGAATCAATCGAAGACGCGCGTCAAATAAAGCGTCGCAGTCCTCGGTAGCTGCACTACCACAATTCAGGACTATGTTGCTATGCAATGAAGAAATTTTGTCTGAAACATGCGCATAACGTGTTTTTTAGCGGATTTACTCTTTACTGTTTAGCTATAAATCGCTTATGTTACGCAAGTTTCACAAAACAGATCCCTTTTGCTATTTTTTACTTAGAAAAACGTGGCAAGCGGGAATAAGAAATTCAATTATCGTATTTGCCTTAAGGAAACACTATGCTTTTTGATCGCGTAAAGTCGCTGGACCAGATTCTGGAATCCGCAGAAAAGAAAGGTCTAAAACGCCAGCTAGGCTGGTTTGACCTGATGATGCTTGGCGTTGGTGCCATCATCGGTACAGGTATTTTTGTTTTGACATCTGTTGCTGCGAATAAAGCAGGCCCGGGCATGATGTATAGCTTCGTCATCGCAGGTTTTGTTTGCGCATTGACCGCTTTAATTTATGCAGAAATCGCTGCGATGGTGCCTGTTTCTGGATCGGCGTATACCTATTCTTACGCGGTCTTGGGCGAATTGGTTGCTTGGATTGTTGGCTGGTCTTTGATTCTCGAATACGCGATTGCTGCTGGTGCGGTTGCGGTTGGTTGGTCTGGCTACGCAAACGGTTTCTTGCACTCAATCGGCGCAGGTCTGCCATTGGCGTTAACTGCGGGTCCTGGTGATACGATCACTTTGCCAGACGGTACAACTGGCCACGGCGCGTTCAACTTGATCGCTTTCTTGATTTCCTTGTTAGTGACTTGGTTGTTAGTAATCGGTACTTCAAAAAGCGCAAAAGTGACTTCTATTTTGGTTGTCATCAAAATCGCAGCCTTGGCGACTTTCGTTGTATTGGCATTGCCAGCAGTACAAGCAGCGAACTTCGAACCAATGTTACCAAATGGCTGGGGCACACCATTGTCCGGCGTTGGTGTATTGGGCGCATCTGCTTCTATCTTCTTTGCTTACGTTGGTTTCGATGCGGTTTCTACAGCAGCGGAAGAAACAAAGAATCCTAACGTCAACTTACCAATTGGTTTGATTGGCTCACTCGGTCTTTGTACTGTGTTCTATCTGTTGGTTGCTTATGCAGCAGTTGGTGCAGTTGGTGCGCAACCAAATGGTGCTTTATCTCAATCAAAAGAACCATTGGCGTTCATCTTGCGCGAATTAGGCTACCCATTGGTTGGTGATATGGTTGGTATCGCAGCGATCTTGGCATTGCCTTCCGTTATCTTGATGATGATCTTTGGTCAAACACGTATTTTGTTCACCATGGCACGCGATGGTTTGATGCCAAAAGCATTTACAGCGGTTCATGAGCGTTACCATACACCACACATCGTGACGATCGTAACAGGTGTTTTTGTATCCTTGTTCGCAGCGATGTTCCCAGTCAGTATGTTGGCGGATATTTCTAACTCTGGTACTTTGTTCGCGTTCTTCATCGTTGCTTTGGGCGTGATGATTTTGCGTGTAACACAACCAAACCGTCCACGTCCATTTAAGACACCATTTATCTGGGTGGTTGGTCCAGCTGCGTTAGCAGGTTGCGCATTGTTATTCGTGAGCTTGGGTTGGAACCCAACGATCAAGTACTTCACTATCTGGGCGGTAGTTGGACTGGTGGTTTACTTCGCTTTTGCACGTAGAAATAGTGTGATGGGCCAAGCAGAACAGAAGTAACTCCTAGCGTAGGCTGCAAAACAGCATGAAAAAAGCGACGCAAATGCGTCGCTTTTTTTTCGTCGTTTTACGTAGTTTCGTTCAGTTAATGCAAAGTATCGCTATCAAATAAACGTTTCGCACAATTTTGATTTCGCGGTAGCTAAGCTTATAACCATCCCTCGTCACGCGCTAGTCGATATGCTTCAACCCGATTTTTCGCCTGCAATTTGCTAATCGATTCGGACAGATAATTACGCACTGTCCCTTCCGACAAATGCATCAACTTTGCAATTTCCGCACTGCTAGAACCAGTACCTGCCAAACGTAAGACTTGGCGTTCGCGCTCAGTGAGTGGGTCTTGTTGGCCGCCCCAACTCTCCAACGCTAACTCCGGCGCAATCGCGCGACCACCTGCATACACGGTGCGAATCGCCTTAGCTAAATCTTCTGCTGGCGCATCCTTGAGCATATAGCCACGGACACCACTTGCCATCGCACGACGTAAATAGCCAGCGCGTGCGAAGGTGGTTAACACAATCACTTTTGAAGCTAACTTTAATTCAGCGATTTCGGCAGCAAGTTCTAAGCCTGTCATCAAGGGCATTTCTATATCGGTAATCACTACATCAGGCTGCAATCGCTGACACATTTCCAGCGCTTCTTTACCGTTTTTCGCTTGGCCTAAAACGTCAATATCCCCTTCAAGCTTCAACAAAGCGACCAAAGCGCCAGATACCAATACCTGATCTTCTGCCAAAATAATTTTAATCATACCTATTCATTTCCTGATTTTAGTGGAAGCACAATATCGATTGCGACCCCTTGTTGACAGCTAGTTTGTAATTGACCGCCGAGCGCTCTAACACGTTCACTCATACCACTTAGCCCATTTCCTTTTTCAAGCTTAGGGATATCGGTAAGCCCCTCGAAACCATTATCAGAAAGATGGAAATAAACATGCTCATCGTCACTATGAAGCCGCAAATGACAAACCGTTGCTTGTGAGTGTCGGATGATATTGGTGATCGCCTCACGTAAGGCTAAAGCAATAACATTCTCGACGGCAGCGGGTAAAGCTTTGATCTCTGATCCGACATCAAACTCAGCTTCAAGCTCAGTAATGAATTTTACTTTAGCGGAATCTAAGGTATTACGCGCACCGCGCAATTCATGCGCTAAACCCGTATCACGATAACCGAGCACGGCGGCGCGCACTTCAGCTAAAGCCTCACGCGCGGTTTGTTCGATGTCGACGATCTCTTTCTGACAGGCAGCTTGATCACGCCCAAATAATTTACGCGCGAGTTCTGCTTTCAAAGTAATCACCGACAAAGTATGTCCAAGCAAATCATGCAAGTCACGTGCAATCCGCTCACGCTCTGCCAATCGCGCCAGATGTTCGATCTCTTCTTGCTTACGAAATAATTTAGCGTTGGCGCGTTCAAGTCGCTCGCCAATAATCGCACCAATCGTACTAGGAATACTAAAGATCAAAGCTGGCACCCAAAACGTGGCGCTAAATTGAAACACATAACTGCAAATCGCAACAAACGTCCAAACGATCGCTAATGCCAAATAGGCTTGCCGTGGATCGCGTTGAAATCGCGAACACATCGCGGCGGCGAAGATAACGAAAGTCGAGCCACCAGGATTAAACTTTGCCCATAACAATCCAAAGCTACAGGTAATCACAATGCAGACAGCGGCGCGCCAATCATGTACCCAAAAACTGTATAAATAAATCGGCAAGAAAACCAAAATACTCAGCGCAATCAAACTTAGCTCAAGCACACTGGGCGTTACATAAACATACTTCCAAGCAAAAAATACAAACGACAATAGCCAGAAATAGGGTGCTTTGCCGTAACGAGCAGGCATCCACTCTCTGTGCCATAGATCATTGAACTGCATAGAAAGTGACATGATTCTCCTTTGATTTTATTCTTCGATGCCATTCGTAATGGCTACACATCGCCTGTTAAAAAATACACAGAACCTCAGCATAGTGCGGCAATTTTAAGATTTTTCTTAGAGCATTTTGCCATTACATTTACCTGACATTTGTCATGCCAGCAGATACCAGACAAATCATTTTTTTGCCCGTGGATGGGTAGCGTCATACACCTGCGCCAGATGTTGGAAATCTAATGCGGTATATACCTGTGTTGCAGCAATCGAGCTATGGCCTAGCATCTCTTGAACCGCACGCAGATCACCAGAGGATTGCAATACATGCGAGGCAAAAGAATGGCGCAACACATGCGGATGCACGTCAGCGGGAATACCGATTGCTTGCGCATGGGCTTTTAAGCGTAATTGCACTGATCGTACGGACATACGATTGCCGCGTTCATTCAAAAACAGCGCTGCGGTTTCTAGCTTGACTAATGTGGGACGAATCGCCAACCAATCTTGCAGCGCGCTTAAAGCAGCTTGACCTACAGGAACGATGCGTTGCTTATTTCCTTTTCCCGTCACATGCACTTCCGCTTGCGCCAGATCGACCCAACCTAGACTGGTATAGCGCGCATCACTAAAGTCGCGCACATCGAGGCTCACTAACTCAGAGACACGCAAACCGCTTGAGTACAATAGCTCAAACATCGCTCGATTCGCTAAAGGTGTCGCTTCATCACTACCGTGATGCGAAACCAATTGAACCGCATCGTCTGCACCCAAGGCTTTCGGCAAAGACTTCGCTTTTTTGGGCGCTTTAATGCCCTCGACAGGATTCGCTGGCAGTGCAGTTTGTTCTGCTAGCCAGCGATAAAAACCACGCCAACTGGATAATTTGCGTGCGATGCTGCGTGGATTGAGTTGCTGTGCGTGGAGTTGTGAAGTGAGTCGACGAATATCAAAATACGTCAAACTATCCAAGCTTTTTTGTCCAGCAAATTGCTGTAGCTCGGCTAAATCTAAAGAATACGCTTGAATTGAGTGTTCAGACAATTGACGTTGGTGACGCAGAACATCAAGATAAGTGGCTATCCAGTCGCCCTGCGTTGTTGTCGTCATCGTCAACCTATGTAAATGCTAGGCGTCTATCATGCATAACAATGCTGCACTCGAAGTATCAGCAATTTTTGATAAGAAATCGGTCGCCATGTCTTTGGTAAAACGCGCGGAATCAGGCGAACCAAGTACCAATAAGCCAAAACAAGCCTCATCCAAACTCAAGCGCAAAGGCAACATCGCAATCGAGGCCACCGCTTGATCAGATTCTATCCATGCTGCCGCTTCAAAATCATTATTCGCGCCGCAAAATGGAGTACGCAAACCTTTCGCGAAAAGCTGGACATCTTCTGTCGTTGGTGCAGCAAACCAGGTGTGTGTGAAATCTGGCGCCACATTCCATAAACGCAAAGTAGCGTGTGGCAAATCAAAAATTTCTTGCAGACTGCGCGTCAAAATATAAGGTAAGTCGACGTCATTACGTGCTAACAATAATTCGCGCGTCCATTGCTGAAAACGATCCGTAATCACATCATTGTCTTGTGCGACTCGCATCAGATCAGACAAACGCAATTCCATAACTTTTAATTTTTCACGCACGATTTCCATTTGCCGTTCTTGCAAAGAAATCGTGCGTCCCATCACCGGACTAGTCAATTTAATCTGCGCCAGCAGTTCAGCATGTTCTTCAAAAAAATGGGGATGCTGACTTAGGTATTCAGCGATGTCGTTGCTATTCATTGTGTGCTTACTCTATTCTTAATTCAGTTCTTAATTCAATTTTTAAATTTGATTTTGCAATTCGTCGTTTGATTTTTATCGAAACTCAGCTGTTAGTGCTATCAGGGATTTCAATCTCGCCCTCAAAAACTGCCACCGCGGGTCCGCTCAAATAGACGGCTTGTCCTTCGCCTGCCCATGCAATTTGCAAGTCACCGCCACGCATCGCCACCTCAACCGGGCTTTGCAACACGCCACGCCGTATTCCTGCGACAACCGCGGCACAAGCTCCTGTGCCGCAGGCCAAAGTTTCACCAGCGCCACGTTCATAGACACGCAATTTCACATGATGTGTATCGCACACTTGCATGAAGCCTGCATTAACTCTTTTGGTGAATAATGGATGACGCCCTATCACTGAGCCTTCAACTGCCACCGGATGAAGTGCCACATCGTCGACGATTTGTACCGCATGTGGATTACCCATAGAAACGCAAGAAACCTCCACCACATGATCGGCTAAAGGCAACACATACAAGGTATCGTTTGCTTGCTGGCGATTCGCTAAACCCTCTGCGTCAAAATCAGAATCAATCGGTGCAAAACTCGGCACGCCCATATTCACGGTGATTCTGCCATCCGCAGCGATTTCTGGTTCGATGACGCCAGACATGGTGAGTACGCGAATTTTTGACTTGTTTGTTAAACCTTTATCCACAACAAAGCGGACAAAAGCACGCGAGCCATTGCCACATTGTTCGACTTCACCGCCATCGGCATTAAAGATGCGATAACGAAAATCAAGATCCGCACTGGGTGCCGCTTCGACCACAAGAATTTGATCTGCGCCTATGCCAAAACGACGGTCAGCGAGTGCGCGCCATTGTTCAGTTGAAAATTGAACCGATTGATTGATGGCGTCAATCACAATGAAATCATTGCCGGCACCATGCATTTTTGTAAATTGGAGTTTCATACTGTGATTATAACGTGTGTTCTCACTTAGACTGACTTATACACACCACAACCGACCACGATATCGTCGCTAATCCGTTCGATGTAAGAAGTTTTAATCTCGACGCGCTTCAACAGAGGATTTTCGATAGCGTAATCAACCCAGCCGCCTTTTTCGGGTAGATCAAAGGCATCTGCCACCAATTTTCGTCCATCCAAACCGGGCACATTAAACAAGTTCACCTCTAATTTCGCGGCATTGCCAGCAAAAGCCCGATATTGACCACGACGATCAAAAGCAAACACGTACATATCACGATCGGCAAACATTTTGTGCGGATCGCGCGTAATGTAATCCAATAAATCCATACCCTGTGTTTTGAATAGACTCATCGCTTTTTTGACTAAACTATGTGCTTCGTCAGCAGTACCTTGACGTAGCTTAAACGCTGCAACGACTGTGGTTAGCTTTTCTGCACGCGAGCCAAGTTCGGCTGAGGCTGATTTTGCGTTATCCACCATCGCGCTATTGCTTTTGGTAATTTCATCTAGCTCATGAACTGCTTGTGAAATATGAATCAAACTTTGGCTTTGTTCTATCGATGCGGTTGAAATAGCTTTGATATCAGTTGCCAAACTACGAATACCGGCCACGATTTCCGACAGGGTCGTGTTGACTTCGTGAATTTGCTTCACTCCCGTTTCCACCCTATGCACCGAATCATCAATCAAATTGCGAATTTGCCGAGCAGAATCGGCGGTACGCTGTGCTAATCCCCGTACTTCATTCGCAACCACCGCGAAACCACGCCCTTGCTCGCCAGCGTGCGCTGCTTCAACCGCGGCATTCAAAGCTAGGATGTCGGTTTGAAATGCAATTTTATCGATCATACTCACGATCTCATGCACTTTGATCGAACTCGCATGGATGCCCTGCATGGTATCGACTGCTGCACGCATCGTTTCATTACTCGATTCAGCAATCATTCGCACATTCGATGCTAAGTTATCGACCGATTGCGCATTGGCGGCATTATTCTTGACGGTTTCGCTGAGCGTTCCCATATTGCTCGCGGTATCTACCAGGCTATTGGCTTGTTGCTCAGTTCGAATCGCCATGCGCCCAATGTCTTCAGACAATTCTTTGCCTAGCTCCAGCACCATGCTGGCATTGGTACGAACGTTGGCGACCAATGCAGACAAATTAAAATTCGCCTTATCAATCGCAAGTGCAGTCTTCGATAATTCGTCACTACCTTCTAGCTTCGTCGTTGTGGTTAAGTCGCCCGAAGCGACCACTTCTGCGGCATGCTCTAAGTCCTTCACCGCATGGAGCAAATTCAAATAGAAACCAAACGACAAATAAATCGTCGCGAAACTCATGCCCAACAAAACAACAAGCAACATGTAAACAAACCAGCGCAAAGACTTAGCACGCTCTTGTAATAAATCGGACACGCGCTTCTGTAGCTCGACTTGCAAAACATCATTTTTTGTCAGAGCCAGTTGTGCTTGTGTGCGTATCTCGTTGGCTAGATTGGCCGCAATTTGCTCACCACTTATTTTTTGCAAAGATACCAAAAGTTGTTGATTCGCTTGTTGCGCCTCACTGTAAGAAGAAGGAGCTGCATCGCCATTTTGCGACCATGTAAGGTGCATAGACTGACTAACCACAGACGCGATTTGCAATTGCTCTCTTAGCAAAGATAACTGTGCTATTTGTATTGAAGATTTACTTAAGTCCGGCACACCATCCTGCGTGCTGTCCTGTGCCGATTGACTTGCTGACATCACTATTTTGGATAGCAGCACATTCAATGTAGTGAGCTTGTTCAAGGCTAAATCTGCCAATGAATAAGTCGTCGCATCCGCATCTTGCAACAGGCCACTTTTCTGTACTGCACTGTTAGAAAAAACCAACAGCTTTGTTTCTAATTGGTCTAGATTTTGCCTTGCTTGCGCATCGAGGGGGTATTTTTGATTCGAGAAATCACTAGCCAAACTCGACAGTAGACTGCTTAATTCTTGCGCTTCTATGCGCAAACGTCCGTGATCTTGCTGCTTTAATTGCGTCAATACCGTGGATAGCGTGGTGATATTCGACAGCGCAACACGCAATTTTTCTTGATTTGAAGGATCTAGATTCGCGTTTCCAGCAGCACGGATTTGCTGCACGAGACTGAGCGCTCGCCCACTTTGCCGCAATAGTTCAAGACCAGCTTGCCGTGTATCAACACTTTCCAGACCTTGCATCTGCGCAAGTAATACTGCAACGCCAAAACACAAGCTAATCAATAAAACACTTCCCAGCATTCCCAATAATTTGAAGCGCAAACTAAATTTGCCCATCAAATATAAACATGGGCGCATCAAAACGGATAGTAGAGATCGACGAGCAGATGGCATATTGGTTTCTTCCTCTCGCTAAGAAATGAAACTTCGTTCTGCATTCTCGCAGATTTGTATAATTTTTCTAGTTAAATTAGCGCCAATGCGTCCTAAAGAGCTTAGGAATATTACTTAGCTTAACATATCAACCAGTACACTTAGGTAAATTGTCTGCCATACTGTATCGGTCTTTTTGCTAGTGACTGTGCATGGGGAGTCAAAGTGACGCATGTTACTGTGCGAGCCTCAAAATAAATGTGCTTAATTGATCAACTTAATACCAAAGGTAATAAGCAAGGTATTAAGCAAATTAGTAAGCATATTTTGACAGTATAAGCATCCCAAAAAACTCTTTGCATCATCGTGTCAGCACGCTAGCTAACTCAGTGAGTTCGCACAGATTTTTACAGATTGTTTTCCTGCTTTGAGCGTATGATGTAGCCACAAGCTAGCATTTTCCGCTCATGGCAAAGGCAAACCCAAGCCACACTAAAAAAGATTCCGGAGGCAGCATGAATTCACCAAATAAGAACGAGCAATCCGCAATAGCGGATGCCGCCATCAACACCAATATCTCTCTCGACGACAAGTACACTTTAGAACGTGGTCGTGCTTTTATGACCGGTACGCAAGCCTTGATTCGTTTGACCATGTTGCAACGTCAAGCCGATGAAAAAGCCGGTTTGAATACGGCTGGTTTCTTAACTGGCTATCGCGGTTCGCCGCTCGGTGCGGTCGATATGACCGCTGCCAAAGCTAAAAAACATTTGGACAAATATCACGTTAAATTCCACCCAGGCGTGAACGAAGATTTAGCCGCAACTTCGGTGTGGGGTACGCAGCAAGTGAATCTATTCCCCGGCGCCAAATATGATGGCGTGTTCGGCGTGTGGTATGGCAAAGGTCCAGGCGTGGATCGTTGCGGTGACGTGTTCAAACATGCGAACTTGGCAGGCACTTCGCCACACGGTGGTGTATTGGTGATTGCTGGCGATGATCATGCAGCGAAATCCTCCACTGCCGCACATCAAAGTGAACATATTTTGAAAGCATGCGGTATTCCAGTTTTATACCCATCATCAGTACAAGAATATCTGGATTACGGTCTACACGGTATCGCGATGTCACGCTACACCGGTTTGTGGGTCGCGATGAAATGCGTGACCGATATCGTTGAATCTGGTTGCGTGGTGGATATTGATCCAGATCGCGTCAAGCCCGTCATTCCAACCGACTTCGTGATGCCAGCCGACGGTGTACACATCCGCACACCTGATCCAATCTTGGCGCAAGAAACGCGCATGAATAATTACAAATGGTACGCGGCTTTAGCTTATGCGCGTGCCAATAAGCTCAATCAAATTATCTGGGATAGCCCGAACGCGAAGATCGGTATTATCACCGCAGGTAAGTCTTACCTCGATACACGCCAAGCTTTGGCTGATCTCGGCATTGATGAACAAGTCGCGAAAGACATCGGTATTCGTCTGTATAAAATTGGCCTGACTTGGCCTTTAGAATCCGACGGCGTGCGTGAGTTTGCGACCGGTCTGGAAGAAATTTTGGTGGTTGAAGAAAAGCGTCAGATTCTCGAATACGCGCTGAAAGAAGAGCTCTACCACTGGGAAGAAGCAGCACGTCCGCGCGTGGTAGGTAAGTTTGATGACACTGGTGAATGGACCAATATTCAGGGCAGTGGTCACGGCGAATGGTTATTGCCAGCGACCTATGAACTGAGTCCAGCGCAGATCGCGCATGCGATCGCTTCACGTGTAAGTCGTTATTACGCTGGTCATCCAGTCGAGCAACAAGTCAAAGAACGCGTCGCTTATTTAGAAGCGAAAGAAGCGGCCTTGAATTCCGTTTCTAAGCCAGATGCGAATAAAGATCGTATTCCGCATTTCTGCTCAGGTTGCCCACACAATACTTCAACCAAAGTGCCAGAAGGTAGCCGCGCTTTAGCCGGTATCGGTTGCCACTACATGGTGACATGGATGGACCGTGAATCCACGACTTTTACGCACATGGGCGGCGAAGGTGTGACTTGGGTTGGCGCAGCACCATTTACCAACGAGAAGCATGTGTTCTCTAACTTGGGTGACGGTACTTACTATCACTCAGGCCTGCTGGCGATCCGCGCTGCCGTTTCCGGTAACGTGAATATCACGTACAAGATTTTATTTAACGACGCCGTCGCGATGACGGGTGGTCAAGAATTTGACGGCCCACTCGATCCGGGCATGATTTCCCGTCAGATTGCGGCAGAGGGCGTATCACCGATTATTGTGGTGACGGATGAGCCAGAAAAATATCCCGCGAATTATCCTTGGGCAGCGGGTGTCACCGTTCGTCATCGTAGCGAACTCGATGCGGTACAACGCGAATTGCGCGAATGCAAAGGCGTGTCCGCGATGATTTACGATCAAACCTGTGCTTCAGAAAAACGTCGTCGCCGCAAAAAAATCGGTAAAGACGGTAAGCCAGGTTTCCCTGATCCAGCCAAACGCGCGGTCATCAATGAAGCGGTCTGCGAAGGCTGCGGCGATTGCGGCGTGCAATCGAATTGCTTATCCGTTGAGCCTCTAGAGACTGAATTTGGTCGCAAGCGTCAGATCAATCAATCTTCCTGTAACAAGGATTATTCTTGCGTGAATGGTTTCTGCCCAAGTTTTGTGACAGTTGAAGGCGGCAAATTGAAGAAGCCAGCGAAGACCAAGGTCGAAGCGGGTGGCGCATTTGACGTCAGCAGTTTGCCAGCACCAGTGTTGCCAAGCACCGCAACGCCGTATGGCGTGATCGTCACCGGTGTGGGTGGTACAGGCGTGATTACGATTGGCCAAATCATGGCGATGGCAGCGCACTTACAAGGTAAATCTTGCTCAGTGCTGGACATGACAGGCTTGGCGCAAAAAGGCGGCGCGGTGATGTCGCACGTGCGTTTAGCTAACAAAGCGGAAGACATCCAATCGACGCGTGTTGGTACCGGCATGGCTGATTTGGTCATCGGTTGCGATTTGATCGTCACTGCAGGCAAAGATGCGGTTTCTCGTATGGGCGAAGGCCGTACTCAAGGCGCGATCAACGCTAGCAGCAGCCCGACAGCAACCTTCATCAAGAATCCTAACTGGCAATTCCCAGCAGGTTCTGCCGAAGCCGAAATCCGTAAAGCTTGCGGTCAGGACCGTGTTGATATGGTCGATGCAACCACGATTGCGACTGCACTCATGGGCGACAGTATCGCAGCGAATATGTTCATGCTCGGTTATTCATGGCAAAAAGGCTGGGTGCCGTTGAGCGAAGCCGCTTTGATGCGCGCGATTGAATTGAATGGCGTGGCAATTGACTTCAACAAGCAAGCGTTCAACTGGGGCCGTATTGCCGCGAACGATTTGGCAGCAGTACAGCGTTTGACGACGCCAGCGCAAGTCATCGAACTCAAACGCGCTCCAACGTTGGACGACATCATCGCAAAACGCGTTGCTTTCTTAACGGATTACCAAAACACCGCGTATGCACAAATCTACAGCGATTTTGTGAATCAAGTCAAAGCCGCCGAAAGCAAATTAGTCGATGGCAAAGGCTTGCGCCTGACAGAAGCAGTAGCGAAGTATTTGTTCAAATTGATGGCTTACAAAGACGAATACGAAGTCGCGCGTTTGTACACCGATGGCAAATTCAAACAAAAGATTGCCGATATGTTTGAAGGTGACTATGCGATTAACTTCCACCTCGCGCCACCGCTGTTCGCTAAGCGCAATGAAAAAGGTGAATTGATCAAGCAACAGTTTGGTCCATGGATGATGAAGGCATTTGGTGTCTTGGCGAGTTTCAAATCCTTACGTGGAACAGCGTTGGACATCTTTGGCTACACCGAAGAGCGTCGCATGGAACGTGCTTTACCAATCGAATACAAACAATTGATCAATAAATTGTTACCACAATTAAATGCCGACAATTTATCGAAAGCAGTAGCGATTGCTAGTATCCCCGAAGATATTCGTGGCTACGGTCATGTGAAAGAACGTCATTTCAAATTAGCCAAAGAAAAAGAAGCGAAACTGTTGGCAGAATTTGGGCGTACTTCAAATGCCGATACGCAAACGAAATCAGCAGCCTGAGCTAGAACAATGGAGTGACTGACGACATGTTAAAATTCTTCTTGAATCGCAGCTTTGTCTAATTCACTTTGCAGCAGAACGCAGCAGAAAAATGACCGGCTAGCCCGGTCATTTTTTTATCATGGTCGTTCTCATTTACGATCTCATTTACGAAAACAGCTCTTATGCAAGAACGCCATCTAATCGCATATGCATCCATCAATCTTTTTATCGCAATTGCGGCTGGCGCATTCGGCGCACATGGCTTGAAAGCGATACTCAGTGCCGACATGCTGAGTATTTGGCAGACCGCTGTGCAATATCAAATGTTGCACGGTTTAGCTTTATTGGCCTTGGCAAATCTATCCTCACGCTGGCAAGCCAAACCAATACGCCTAAGCGCAATTTGTATGCTGGTGGGCATTTTTCTGTTCAGTGGTAGTTTATATTTATTAGCTTTCACGGGAATTCGGATACTCGGCGCAATTACCCCAATCGGTGGCGTCGCTTTCCTGGCGGGATGGGCAATTTTGCTGTGGGCAGCGTTCAAGCATCCATCCAAATAAAGCACGCTCATTACCTTACAAAATAATCAACCCCTATCGCAAGAAGATGGTGTGGCCTGCATAAGCGGTGTAAACTGCTTTGCTACAACAAGGATTTACTATGAAATTTGAACACTTGGTAGAAATCAACGATTTAAGCAATCCGACCATGGCAATCATTACGCGCGAACAATTGTGGCGTGGGTTGGTGCTAAAGGCTGAAGCGCCAAAACTATTTGTTGATTACATCGATGAATGCACCATCACCGAACGCAACGAAGTAAGCATGACGCGCAGCCTACGTTATGGCGATCTGCTAATTACCGATCAGGTTAGCTTTGTGCACCATGCCCACGTACATTATGACGTTCCCGCACAAAGTGACATTGCAAGGTCAAGCCTACGTATGAGTATCGAAGAACCAAGTCCATCTGCTTTATTTGTGCGATTTGAATACGATAATGGCCAGACTAACCAAGCCAATTCAGAAGACGAAATGTACGAAACCTATCGACGTGAAGCGTATAAAGAAGCTGACATCGATACCATCCGAATTATCCGCGAACTAGCAGATGCAGGACGCCTAGATTCTTTACCATCTTAATTTTTCACCGATACAAAGAGCCCATTATGACCACTTCTGCACCAGCGCCATTTTTAGCAAAGAAACTAAAACGAAAGCAATTCGCTAGCACCGGTGATGCCCACATTCAAGGCGACTTACAAATTACCAATCAAGTCATCATCGGCGGTGATTTATTAGTTGATGGCAATCTCGAAGCAGAAGAAGTTTTTTGTCTAGGCAAATTAACCGTCACTGGCGATATCAAAGTTCAATCGCTATATGTCGGTCAAGCTTTGGATTGCGCTGGCGATATCGAAGTTGAGTTTCTCCTGAAAACAGGCTGTAACGCCGAATGGATGGCACGCTTACTTGAACTAGACCAAGCCAAACCTGCTAAAGATGGTAGCGCTTACATGGATAAATTAGTTCATCCAGCAATCTTAAAGCGCGACGCGCATCACGAAACCTTTGGCGGTTATGGCGACATTCAGGTACTCGGCTATTTATCTTGTGATGTGTTGGATTGCCACGGAAATTTGCAGTTGGACGATGTGTTAGACGTCGCTGAAGTGCAATATGTTGGCGGCCATTTAAGTGCGATTGCGATTGCGGTCGATGGAGATGTCAACGTCAAAGGTGAAGTCTTTAGCGAAACCGATATCGCGATCAATGGCGGCTTGTTCGCAGGCGAAGTCATCTGCCAAGGAAATCTAAACGTAGGTTCGGTACATAGTCACGGTGACATTAGCGCTTGGGGTACGATACGCGCGGTCGGACAAATTACTAGCCTCAATGGCGAAATCCATAGCGGTCGTTGGATCGCCACCAAAGGCACAGTCTATGCGGCAAAGTACATTAAAGCGGGCGAAGCACTGGTCGCCGAAAAAGGTATTACCTGCGGTGCCGATTACGGTATTTTGGCAGCTACCACAGTCAAACGCTCTTTATGGGAAAGCCGCGGTTTTGTCTCAGCCCCAACGAAGCCGAAATTAATCTTGTCAGGCAAATTTATAGAAGACAAAAAACTCAAGCACATCGATGCTTTAGAAAAAAAACGTGATTGGGAATTAGACTGGGAAGTACCACGTCGTTTGCAGCGCGATATGGTGGGTTAATTTACGATCCTAATTGCTTAATGCAGCGCGGCCTGTGACACAACGTTGCATTAAGCAGTCAATTAGATTCCACCACCTTAATAATTCAACCCTTAAATCAACCCATAAATCAATCTGTTATTCAATCCGGAATTCAATTTCTGTCTGACGTCAGTCGCGCGTACGAATCTAAATCTAAGTAAGCATCTTCGCGACGAGCAATTTGACGCCGTCGGCCTTCATGCACAAAGCCTAATTTCTGCAATAACTTTGCGCTTGCGATATTGGCGGGTTCCACTTCAGCATGCACGCGATGCAACTGCAAATCATCAAAAGCAAAATGCAGAATACTCAACAAACATTCGTGCATCACACCTAATCCCCAATACTCGGGCAATAACCAGTAGCCAATTTCAGCATTATTATTCACGCTGTCGATCTCATAGATACCGCAAGTGCCGAATAATTTTTCAGGATGATGGGCATCGCAAATCGCCCACCAGCAACCCGTTTGTGTTTTTTCTAAATACGCATACCAATCGATTTGTTCCTGCGTCGATAATTCACTGGTATAAGAAATCCCATAGTAGGCAATCACTCGCGGATTCGATAAACCCGCAAAAATCTGCGCCCGATCAGATGCCTGAATCTGCCGTAACAAGAAACGGGCTGTGTGCCTAATAGGAAAAGCGTTAGCGAATGACTGCGTCAACATAATGAATCGAGGTAAGTCGCTTTGAAATTGAATTTGAGATGACCACAGTCTAACGGATTACACCCGCTATGCGTCATCAAGTTGTCAACTTATCGGTTTAATATCGCTGCCAACAAGAAATCGACATATCGGTCGACAATCTGTCGATATTTAGAGGGGGGACGAGTGATGTATCCAAACAAACAAAAACTCATTATTTTCGACGCAGATGGCACGATCATCGATGCATTCAGCGCGATAGAACGCACTTTTGCGCGACACGAAATGGCGATTGGTGACCTTGAGAGTTTTCAAAAGCGACACAAATTTTTTAAATATCTTGGCGGCTTAAAAGAGTTTCCGGCGAATATCAAAAAACAGCTGGGTAGAAAAAGCCGGCAACAAATATTAGGCACCTTAACCGAAGTCTATCGAGAAGAAGCGCAATTGTATGCGGGCTTCGCCGAATTAATCCAACAACTAATTGCCGATAAAAACGTTCGCGTCGGACTAGTGACGCGCAATGTGAGTCATGAACCACAAATCACCATGGAAAAATTATTTGCGCGTCATGATATTGATATTCATGAACTGGATTTTTTCGCTCACGTTCCAATTCGGAATAACAAAGCCGATGCATTCAAGGCAGCGCGCAAACAATTCGAGATCAATCCCGCACGCGCTTACGCCTGTGGCGATGAACACAAGGACTACCACTCAGCGCTCGCAGCTGGCATTTATCCATTTGTGGTCTCTTACGGTTTTGAGGATTTCAAACGCTTAACAAAAAAATTTGAAGTCCCAGAAGAAATCATCTCTCGTACACCGCAAGAACTATGTACACGGATTCGCCATGCGCTAGACCTAGCTGATTAGTTATCCAATTTCTTTACATCGAGATTACCAATCAGCTAGATAGCGAATTATCGCTCTTACTGTCTAAAACTTTCCTTGGTCAACATCCTGAATAAAGCGAATCAACCCAGCGAAATAGGCTTCGCTATCGTCATACATCGCCATATGACTGCCATTTGGGCAAGTCAATGAACGTCCACGTTTTACTTTGCTTGCCATAGCCGCCATATATTGTGGATCCATCGTATCGTGTTGCGCGCCTATCATTAAGGTGGGGACATGGATTTGGGATAAGTCTGCGCTGCGATCCCAATTTAATAATTTTCCACTCGCGCCCAGTTCACTAGGTCCTTGCATCGATACATAAATCTTCGCATTGACGTGTTTGAATGAGCGATTCACCGGATCAGGCCACTGCGCTTGTGGCATACGCAAGACATGTTTTTCATAATGGTGGGGAATCAATAATTCCATATAACGTGGATCTTCATACTTACCCGCAGCTTCTAATGCTTGGGTCTCTTTCAGTACAGTTTGATCCATCGCTGGCATCAATACTTTCTTGGCATACTCGTTATAGGCAGGGATGCTATCGACCATATTCGAGACGATCAATCCTTTTAAATGCTGTTGATATTTAAGCGCATATTCCATCGCTAAAATACCGCCCCAAGAATGGCCGAGCAAATAAAAATTTGAATTGTCTAACTTCAATGCTTGCCGCACTTGCTCAACTTCTTCTACAAAACGTGGCAAGTCGATCAAACTTTGATCGTTAGGCTGATCGCTAAAGTGTGAGCCGAGTTGATCGTAGTAGTAATACTCAATATTCGCATTCGGAAAATAACTATCAAATACTTCGAAGTATTCATGCGTCATCCCTGGACCGCCATGTAACAGCAAAACTTTCATAGTCGGATGATTGCCAACGCGCTTAGTCCAAACTTTAAAATCACCTTTCGGCGTGTTCACCGTAATCAGTTTTACACCACCAGATAAGCGATCATCACGCTGGCTATAATCCAAATAGTTGGATTTCTTGATTGGTTCAACACTGACTACCGCTTGCTGTGGTGGCTCAGTCTTTTGGCATGCGCTTACAGCCAGTAGCAATAATCCAGCACCGAGGTAGGCGCTATATTCTTTCACGACTTTTTTGACCTTATCTTTTAGCGAACTACTACACATATTAATTTTCCTCCTCAAGTACTGTTTCAATCCGACGATCTGGTACCAACCACATAAAAGCAACAGCCACATAAATTGCTTGTGACAACAGCGGCAGCTGAAATGCCACGACAATCGCTATTGCATACAAGGCCAAAGATAACTTACCTTTAGTATCTTTCCCAATCGCCTTTCTTAATAATGAACTATCACCCGCCGAACAAATCAAGCTATATTGCAAAAACCAATATGCCAATGACGCCATAAATAAAATGAACCCGTATAAAGCCGTTGGACCTGTACCGAAATGATTCTCACCCATCCACCCCGTCGCAAATGGAATTAATGACAACCAAAATAAAAGATGCAAATTCGCCCATAAATTTCCGGCGCTAATTTTGCGCGTGGCATGCAACATATGATGGTGGTTATTCCAGTAAATTCCGATATAAACGAAACTAAGAATGTAACTTAAGAATACGGGTAACAAAGGCAGTAGAGCTTCAACGTTATCACCATGTGGTACTTTCAACTCTAGTACCATGATGGTGATGATGATTGCAATCACCCCATCACTAAATGCTTCAAAACGCCCTTTTCCCATATTTTTTCCTGTCGTATCAATATGTATAATCAGTCAATCTTGGTTCGGTCGTATTATTGCTGACAATGCATAAGCCATTCCCAAACGATTGCTTTATTTTTATAAATTGCAGCATGCCACCGACTTCGATCGATTTTCCCAAACAAAGCCCACCACCCGTACCCAGCTTTTCTTCCGCTTTTCGATTCTGGCTGAAGTTGGGTCTAATCAGCTTTGGCGGACCAGCCGGGCAGATTGCGATTATGCATCAAGAATTGGTTGAAAAACGTCGTTGGATTTCGGAACAACGCTTTCTACATGCACTCAATTACTGCATGCTTTTGCCAGGTCCAGAAGCGCAACAATTGGCGATTTATATTGGTTGGCTGTTACATGGCATACGTGGAGGAATAGTCGCTGGCGTCTTATTTGTACTCCCTTCTTTATTGATGCTAATTGGTTTATCGTGGCTGTATATTGCTTATGGTCAGACTAGTTTGATAGCGGGATTATTCTACGGAATCAAACCGGCGGTGACCGCGATCGTACTGCAAGCAGCGTACGGAATTGGCGGGCGCACTTTACAAAATATCAGTTTGTGGACAATTGCGATCGCCGCTTTTATCGCGCTCTTTATTTTCCATTTGCCATTTCCATTGATTATCTTGTGCGCAGCATTAATCGGCTATTTGGGAGGACGCTATTTACCTCAGCATTTTCAGGCGCGAGGCGGGCACGCGTCGAAGTCGACTACAACAACATATGGCGCAGCTGTCATCGACGACAATACACCTACACCCGAGCACGCGCGCTTTCGTTGGACTAGTGTAGGGCGAGTTCTGCTCGTTGGTATCTTGCTTTGGAGCCTGCCGATGTTGAGCTTAATTTACTTATTTGGCTGGCAGCATAGTTTGACCCAAATGGCATGGTATTTTACCAAAGCAGCGTTGATGACTTTTGGTGGCGCGTATGCAGTGCTTCCGTATGTGATGCAAGCGGCGGTAGTTGATTATGGCTGGTTAAGCGCAGGGCAAATGATAGATGGTTTGGCTTTAGGAGAAACCACACCTGGTCCATTGATTATGGTGCTAATTTTTGTCGGCTTTGTCGCGGCTTATATGCAAGCACTGTTTGGCCCAGAACAACTTTTCTTTGCTGGCACCGTGGCCGCCATTATCGTCACTTGGTTCACATTTTTACCTTCATTTATTCTTATACTGGCTGGCGGGCCGTTTATTGAAAGCACCCATCATCAATTCAATTTGACAGCGTCATTAAGTGCAATCACCGCCGCAGTGGTTGGCGTGATCGTCAACTTGACACTGTTTTTTGCTTATCACGTGCTATGGCCACAAGGATTCAACGCCGCATTTGACGTGTGGGCTGCTGGTATTGCCTTGTTCTCAGCGCTCGCGTTGATACGCTTCAAATGGAATGTCATCTGGGTAATCGTCTTGGCGGCAAGCGCAGGGTTATTGATTCAACTCAGTCTCACATAATAGAAAAGCGCAACAGATAAACTGCTGCGCTTTTCTACTGATACCGACAACTTTACGAATACCGCGAAGCTGAATTAACTACCAACACGACCACCATCATTTTTCGTGATCACGATTGTTGCAGAACGTGGGCGTTTACCTGCACCGTAGCCAGCATTGCTAGGCCATTGGCTGGTGTATTTGCTTGGATCTGCGATATTTGCTGCTGAGGTGGTTTCACCTGGATGCTGAATATTCACGAACAAAGCTTTGCCGTCTGGTGTTTCTGCAATACCCGTAATTTCACAAGCAGCAGGGCCAACCAAGAAACGCTTCAAGGTATCAGCTGTTGGCTTTTTACCGACATAAGTCGTTACCGCCAAATTCGAACCATCTGCTTTTGTATAATTCAGAGTCACTTTTTCACCATCACCAACTTGGCCTGGCAATCCTGCCAACATCATGCAATTGGTCGCATCGGTATAGGCGCCGTCATCTGTTTGTATCCAGCAAATGCCAGTTGCAGGGCTAAACGCCAAACCATCTGGGCTAGACATGTCTTGATCGTTTGTCAGACTCGATAAGTTGATCTTACCTGCGTCTGCACTTGCTTCAGCGGCGAACAAATAAACGTCCCAAGTAAATGTCAATGCGGTAGAGCCATCAGCACCTTCTTTCATACGCAAGATGTGACCATTTGGGTTACCACTTTGCGCCGTGGTGCCTTTCATATCAGTATAAGCACGTGGGTTCGCTGAATCTGGCGCTAACTGCGAAGAACCTGTTGGGTTCACGTTGCGGTTACTATTGTTCGTCAATGAATAGTAGATCTCGCCGTTCGCTGGATTTACTGAACACCATTCAGGTCTATCCATCTTGGTCGCACCAACTGCATCACCCGCTAAACGTGTGTTAACACAGATGTCCGCTTGATCTGCAAATTTGTAGCCAGTGTAAGCAGCGATCAATGGATTGCTGATCGATAATTCGATCCACTTGCCACTACCATCAGCGTTGAATTGCGCCACATACAATTTACCGCTGTCGAGGTATTTATCACCCATCGCCAAAGCGTTACTAGAATTGGCATCAGCCGCATCCCAGTTGGTGGATGAGACAAATTTGTAGATGTATTCATTGCGAGAATCATCACCCATGTACACTGCCAAAGGCTTACCAGCAACTGGTTTGCCGAAGGCAGCACTTTCATGCGCGAAGCGACCTAAAGCCGTACGTTTTTTCGCCAATTTGGTCTTGTCATAGGCATCCATTTCAACGATGTACCCCATGCCATTCATTTCGTTACGGTAGTCATCGCTACCATTATTTGAAGTGCCGGTTTGGCTGATGTTCCAACGCGCATATTTGTCGTCAGTACCGCCAGTTTCCCAGCCATGACGTGAACCTGCACCTTGTGCGCGACCATAGCGTTTTAAGGAAGTGACGCTCTTATCATTACCACGCGCCGCATCATCAGTGGCGCTACGTGTAAAGTAACCAGCCCAGTTTTCTTCACCAGTGACAAAACTATTCCACGGTGTTTTACCAGTACCGCAGTTATTCAAGGTGCCGCGAGTTTTTGTGCCTGTTGTTGAATATTTGGTGATTGCTAGCGCATTACCGCGTACTGGACCAGATAAGTCCATCTCGGTTAAGCAAGTAAAACGACGATTGAATGCGGAATCTTTTACATATTCCCATTTGCCATTGGCTTTACGCACTTCAACAAAAGAAACACCATGAATCGCGGTTTCTTTATCTACCTCAGCCGCTGGGCGTGGCAAAGTTG
Organism: Affinundibacterium baiyunense; assembly: GCF_018139645.1. Classification (GTDB taxonomy): domain Bacteria; phylum Pseudomonadota; class Gammaproteobacteria; order Burkholderiales; family Burkholderiaceae_D; genus Undibacterium; species Undibacterium baiyunense. The sequence continues at coordinate 487,769 of NZ_JAGSPM010000002.1, read as the reverse complement.
AAGTGCCGCCATTTGCGTGTAAGAAGAAAGAAGCATACTTCTCATCCGTTGTTGCTTCGTGATTCACGCCAAGCAAACCACGATCAACCGAAGTGAGTGAAGCTTTACCATCAGCAGACAAACCAAACCATTCCATACCATCATGGTGATCACCTGCACGATTTTCAAAATCGGTATCAGTACCGTCATTCTTATATGCTGGTGTAGTCGCAGTTAATGGATCACCTAAGGCATAAATCGCGGTTGCGGTGTAGCCAACAGGAACAATCACGCTATCTAACAAACTCTTCGCAACTGGTGCAAAACCGAGTAATCTTTCGGTTGGCGTGGTTGGTGTGGTTGGTGTAGTTGGTGTCACTGGTGCTGCGTCACTAGAACCACCACATGCACTCAAAGCACTAGAGCCAAGAAATGCGCTAGCGATAGAAGCAGCGCCACCGCGTAACAAACTACGACGGCTTAAACGTGCATCCAATACTGCACTGAAATGTTGATTTGGAGTGTCGTTGTATCCAATATCATCTGGATCAATCGCATTTAATTTTTCATTTGTCTTGCTCATGGCTTTTTCCTGTGAGTATAAGGATGTGTTTCAGTAAGAATTAATTCAGTAAAAATTAATTCGGGGAAGTACAGAAGCGATGCATCTTAGTTAGTCTGTGTGACTACTGCATGACGGCTTCATGACAATCCGATGACAAAGCCCAACCGAAACAAATCGATAAAAAAAGAGCCTACGAGGAAAACCACGCAGGCTCAAACCGGTACTACTCACAATGACTGACGCAAGAAAGTGGTGCTAACTTGAATCAGTCTTACCAACCACAAGGGTATCTACAGTGCGGCCACCTTCGCTTTCTTGCCACTAATGGCATAAAAGGCTTTCATCACTAAACGATAGATCAAGCGCACGAAGGTTAAGGTCAACAATGCTTCAAACATCGTGACACAGATTGCCAAGGCTTGATGATAGCGATCAGCACGACGGCGCATTTTTGCCATCATCCGATCACGTGCAATTTCAATACTGTCGTAAAAACTTGGTACCACTAACAAGGTCAAGATCGTTGAAGTAATGGTGCCACCAATAATCGCAATCGCCAGTGGACGATAGAACTCACCACCTTCACCCAAACCTAATGCGACGGGAATCATGCCGGCGATCAGCGCAAAGGTGGTCATCAAAATCGGACGCAAACGCACTCGACCAGCATGCATCAAGGCATCTTCACGATTCATGCCTTCTTTCTCCTGCTTACGCGCCGCATCGAGCAAAAGAATGGCGTTTTTAGCGACCAAGCCCATCAACATAATGATGCCGATAAAACTCATCAAATTAATCGTGCTACCTGTCAGCATCAAGGCAATTACCACACCAATCAAGGACAATGGCAAGGACAACATCACCGCCAAAGGTGCTGTGAAAGAGCTAAACTGCATCACCAAAATCAAATACATCAAGCCGATACCAGAGATCAATGCGATCAACATTTCGGTAAACAATTCATCTTGATCCTGACCAGCACCTGCCAACGACAAGCCATAGCCAGGTGGGTAATTAAACGATTTCGCTAATGCCATCGCGTCTTTAGTTACTTCACCGCTAGCACGACCTTGCGCATTCGCAGACACGGTAATCGTACGCTTACCATTACTATGCTCGATAGCAGAAGGACCTTTGCCCATACTAACTGTCGCAATTTGATCGAGCGGTACCATTTCATTCGTACCTGCAACTGCAATCGGCAAACGCTCAATATTTTCTTTGCTGACACGATCAGCTGGATGCAAACGCACCGCCACATCACGTGTTTCGCCAGTTGGATCAACCCAATCACCAACTTCGATACCAGCAAACGCGACTCGCAATGCTTGTGCTGCATCATTGATAGAAATACCCATAGAATTTGCTAAGCCACGGTTCATTTCTATCTTTAACTCTTTCTTCGGATCTTGCTGAGACAAACCAACATCCACCGCACCTGGTACTTTACGCAATTCATCCATATAGGCACTGGTAATTTCTAGTAACTTGCGTGAATCTGGACCAGTGAATTCAATCTGAATTGGTTTGCGGGCACCATTGTTTAAGTCATCTAACACCACATATTCAGCACCAACCAATTGTTTGACCTTCTCACGCAACTCGACCGCAATTTCCTTCGCACTGCGCTTACGTGAATTCTTTTTGCCGATATCAACATAAATACGACCACCCGACGCATTGATATTGCTATTGGTTTCTTTCACCTCTGGAATCGTGCGTGCTAATGCGGCCGCTCTTTCCATCTTTAAGCGTGAATATTCAATCGACGAAGATGCTGGTGTACGTACCTCAATCATCAAGTTGCCAGAATCAGCGGTAGGCAAGAAACTGGTGCCACCAAACTGCGCTTGCAATACCAAGGCACCAACAAAACTTGCCAAGGCAATTGCGCCCATCCAACGACGATGATGTAAAGCCCATGCAATCACATTGCCATAACGATCTGCTTGGCTATCAAACCAATCATTAAACTGCGCCAACTTTTTGCTCAAACCTTTCTTAGGCGCGGTGTGATGATCTGCTGGATCACCCCAATAAGCCGACAACATAGGATCGAGCGTAAATGAAATACCCAAGCTGACCAATACAGAACACGTCACGGTCAACGCAAATGGACGGAACCATTCGCCAGAAATGCCTGGCATAAACGCAACTGGAATAAACACTGCGATAATCGAAAAGGTTGTTGCGGCAACGGCTAAACCAATTTCTGCAGTACCTTCTAATGCAGCGGTACGGCGATCCGAACCATTTTGCATATGACGCACGATGTTTTCTCGCACCACAATCGCATCATCGATCAGCACACCAATCGCCAACGACAAACCGAGCAAAGTCATGAAATTGAGCGTGAATCCACACAGCCAAACAGCGATAAACGCAGCGATCACCGAGGTTGGCAAACTCAAAGCCGTAATCAAAGTCGAACGCCAAGAATTCAAGAATGCATAGACCACGAAAATCGTCAGAACCGCACCGAACACCAGTGACTCAATCACATTATTCAAACTACTTTGTGCGTCTTTACCGCCATCGCGCGTTACTTCTAACTTCGTGCCCGGATTGTCTTTCGCTAAATCCTTATTGATTTCTTCAACCGCTTTCACGACACTTTTGGCAACGCTCACTGTACTTGCTTCACGCGAACGTGTGACTTGGATACCAACATTAGGCTTACCGCTACGAATACTTAAGCTATTGATGTCCGCGAATCCATCTTCAATCGTTGCTACTTGCCCCAAGCGAACGATTTGATCACCACGACGTTTAACTACGATATTTTGGAATTCGGACGGACTTTCAATACGTCCAACCAAGCGTATGCTTTCTTCTTCCAGACTACCGCGTACTTTACCGACTGGCGCATTGGTGTTCTGGCTACGCAATGCCGCTACCACTTCACCGGCCGACACATTAAATTCACGTAAGCGTTCTGCCCGTAACAACACCGACAATTCACGGCGCAGAGCACCGCTAACATTAACGGTCGCCACTCCGGGAATAGCGCGCAAACGCGTTGCCAAAGTATCTTCCGCTAGACGTGAAATCTCAGCATGGGTCTGACTGCTCGAAGACAAAGCCAAATTGACGATAGGCTGTGTCGATGGATCAAAGCGCTGCACGATCGGCTCACGCATTTCCGTTGGCAATTTATAGCGCACGGTAGAAATCACATTGCGTACTTCTTCCGCTGCTTCGATCATGTTTTTCTTAAACGAAAAACGCATTTCAAAGCCAGCGCTGCCTTCATTCGCATACGAATACACTTCATCCACGCCCGACACGCTTTGTAGCGATTTCTCAAGGCGATTCACAATTTCGCGCTCTACCGTATCGGGAGACGCGCCAGGATATGGAATATTGACAAATAAGCCTGGAATCTCGACATCGGGATTTTGATTGACGCGCAACTTACTCATCGCCAACAAACCCATCGCCATCATCGCGATAATCAAAACAATCGTCGCGATCGGTCGTTTAATACTAAAATCGGATAAGAACATGATTAGTTCCCCATCGCGATGGCAGTCGCGGCCATGGCTGTTTTAGTTACTGGAGCCGCCGCCATTTCAACTACTTGGCCTTCTTTAAAATTCGAACTTGGATTGCGCATGATGACATCACCCGCGACCACACCACGACGCACTTCATAGTTACCAGTACGTACATCTCGGCTACCCAATGCCAACTCAACTTTGCTCAAAGTCTTTCCCTGAATTTTCCAAGCAAAAGACTTATCACCAGATCGCACAATCGCGGTTTCTGGCAACATCAAGGCAGATACACTTTCAGCTTCGATATTGCCTTCTGCATATAAGCCAGACACGCGAGGTTGTTTGCTATCGGAGAAAGCGACCAATACCTCGACTTGACGCGTCACATCATTCGCCGCTGGGTCTAAGCGAGTAACCTTGCCGCGGAATTCTTGACCGGCATAGCCATTGATACGGAAGCTCACGTTTTGACCTGGTTTCACCATACCAATCTTATCGGCAGAGACGCGACCAACAAAACGCATGGAATTTGGGTCAATCACTTTGACCAATTCTTTACCTGCCAATGCAGTATCGCCAGGAGAAACCTTACGCTCACTGACTACACCATCAAATGGCGCACGCACCACAGTGCGTTGTAATTGCTGTTGCGCTTGTGCTGCACGCGCTTTGGCGGCAGACACTTCGCTTTGCGCCGCATTTTTACGCACTTCGGCATCGTCTAAGGCTTGCATTGAAGTCATGCCAGACGCACGTAAAGTCTTTAAGCGTTGGAAATTGCGTTCCGCTTGATCCAATGCCAAACTCGCATTGCGCGCTGCATCGTTAGCGGAATTCAAATTATCCCGTATCGAAGTCTCATCTAAGCGCACGATCACATCGCCACGTTTTACTGCTTCACCGTTTTCTTTTAAGACCTGCAATACCACGGTAGAAACTTCCGCTCGTAAATCAGCCTTACGCTCAGGCTGAATCGAACCGGTCACGACCGGGCCCGATGCCAATGCATTGCTTTGCATATTTAAGATATCTTCATTCGCAATGATTAACTTGGCTGGCGCATCTTTATTTTCATTCTTTGCGGTGGTCTTAGCGGAAGCACTAGCTGAGGCGCTAGCATTCTTGGTTTCTGACGCTGCATCAGTACAAGCGCTCAAAACGCCAACGGCAGAAGTGATCGCAACAACGAGTATGGTTTGACGTAACATGGTGAGTACCTGCTTATGTAATTGGAGGATTTGCGATGCTGAGTATTGCCGAGCACCCTGTCTGTTTCAAGCGGCAAAGTTGTGAGTTGCGAAAAAGTGGGGATGAAACGCAAAAAAGTCGGATTGAAATGAAATTGATTCAAACGACCTCACCGGTTTTTAGATCGGCTTGAAACAGATCTTATAGTTGTCTTTTAAGTTAGATCCAAGTGTTTGCGGGCCACACATGATTGAATCACTAGGCATGTTAGCAAAGCCGTATCAACGCCTTAATTGAGGCGCGCTGATTGTTTATCCAGCAGCGTATCGATAAGACAACGTCTGCTATTATTCAAACCTATCCTTCACAATCAATGCAAAAGCTTTTTTGTTTGTACTTTATTTGAGCCTTCTACATGACTACCGACACATCCCCATTAAATTTTCGTTTGGCGCGTAAAGCCGATGCTGATGACATCGTGACGCTCGTCAATAGCGCCTACCGCGGCGACAGCAGCCGAGCTGGTTGGACGACCGAAGCCGATTTGTTAACTGGCGTCAGAGTACAAGCTGAAGATGTCAGAGAACTCATTGAGACTGAAGGCTCGATGATTTTGCTATGTGTACGCGATGGAGAAATTGTCGGTTCTGTCAATTTACTAAAAACCGAGGATAAGGCGTATTTAGGCATGTTCGCAGTCAATCCGCAATTGCAAGGCGCAGGCATCGGTAAACAATTCATGCAAGCAGCCGAAGCCTTAGTCAAAAAAGAATGGCAGTCCCGCGCAATGTGGATGACGGTGATCACCAGCCGTCATGAATTAATCGCCTATTACGAACGACGTGGTTATCAAAGAACTGGCCGCCTCGTACCTTTCCCAGCCGAAGTTCCAGAGGAGTGTCGTTTAGTTAAAGACATCGTGATGGAAGAGCTAGAGAAAGCTTTGTAAGTTTGCAGCACGCCAGCACAACGAGTTCAAGCTAGATTTGCAACTGCGCCTAGTCTTTTAAGTAATAGTTTGTATCGCACAAATCGCCTCGCGAACACAAGCGCTGAACTCAAGCCAATTTGCCCGGTTATTCTGCGCATCATCCGCAAGCACACTCATTTAAGCTAAGGCTTTTCGTGTATGCGGAGCATAGATGTCGATCTCCATCGGTTCAAACCCCGCCAGCGTCGCAGCGCTGCGGGTTTATCAACAAGTCAAACAACACGGCGAACCTACGCCCAGCAGAGCAGAACTACAAGCCAAACTCGATGCGGAGCAAGGGTTATCGTCAAATAATGCTAGTCTAGAAACCGCCCCAACAAACCTAAGCAACCCAGTGCAACTCAGCACACAAGTCAACACTCAAGCCACACCGCTATCAAACGAAGAGCAACTACAACAGCAAAGAGAATTAGAACGGGCTTGGGGTTTGATGAGCGCGGTATTGGGAACTCAGCTGGATGTATATGCTTAACTATCGTCCACACAATTTCGCAAGTTGACTCCCCTACATCAGCAGGCTGCTCAAGCAATTAAATCTAACACGCAAGAAACTTGAGCACCTGCCATCCAATCGCGAATCAGCGATTCACACAACGCGTTACATGTAAAACGCGCAGCTACACGTCAAGCTTGTCTTGATTAGTTAGTTTATTGGTAGCAAAAATAGCTAAATATGCTGGCATGATGTTTGCGAGTAGCTGAAATACCGGCATCGCAGATTTTGGATTTTTTCAATTCCTAGACTGACTACCGGCTATTTCTATGCGTAACGTAGCTAAACGAATTCTGTGGATGCGAGTCATGCATGCTCAACTCAGCATGTTTGTATTCCATCGCTCAGCGCGTTACACCATTCGATCGATTCGCTGCCAGATCTGGAGGAAACCTACCATGCAAGTTCGCACCAACAACACGAGTACGCACAACACCAGCACGAACAATACGAGCACTAAGCGCAGTGCGCTGTCCACCGTCCTCATCAGTCTAAGCCTGGGTCTAGGATTTAGTCACCTAGCCAACGCACAAACCCCAACACCCGTGACACCAAAGGCGACGCCCAGTTTTCGATGTGGCGGCATCAATCCGATTGGTGTCGAATTAAAACCAGTTCCTAAACTCAGTAATGGCGAATTCACAAACCCCGGCGCCGACTGCGCGATGTGGCAAACCTTTATCTATCTGAATTGGCCAGCGAAAGCAGGGCAACGTGGCATCCCTGATACCAATGCCTTGTTTGGCGCGCCGGGCACTACGGTTTGGGAAAGTTTTCTGACTGAAGAACAAGTCTTTCTTCCCAACGGTGCACAACCGCAACCGTGGAATAATCTGGCGCTAAACGCAAGCCTACCGAAAGAAATTGCCAACGATGTAGCAGGTGGTAGCACGCGCTTACTCACGCGCACAGCCAAGGTATCACCGACTGTCGCCAAACTTCAAGCCAGCTTGAAAGCACTAAAGAATACCAGTATTCCCTTAGACGAGATCAAACAAGCGGACGGCAATGTTCTGTACGACCAACAAAAAAATCCGGTCTACTACGATGTCGCCATGAACAAAACCCAATACGACTACATCACACAAAACAGCTTGTATAACGCCACCAAGCAAGCCAGCTTCGCGAAAAAAAGTAACATCGTCTTACCTTTTGGCTCGATCGAAGTGAAGGCCGCATGGAAAGTATTAACCGCAGCAGAAGCCAGTTCTGGTCGTTTTCATGTAGCAAAAGGCTACATCCCTAGCGCACCAGGAAGCCAAGCGGTGACGATAGGTTTAGTTGGTTTTCATATTTTCGCCAGCGGTGGCACAGAGAATGCAGGCCTATGGGCAACTTTCTACCAAGTCGACAACGCGCCTTTGATGGGAGCAACCGGCAAACAAGCCTACAGCTTCAACAACCCCAATAGCAAAACACCCATCAATACAAAAGGCACCAACCCGACTCAGGTAGTACAAGTATTTGCGGACGATGCCAGCGCATCAAAAATCAATATCGAAGCGCAAAAAATGATTACCCAAGGCTATGCAAAATCGCCTTGGCAATACTACGCGATGGTTGATACACAATGGTCGAAAACGGTTCTCAATCTAGGCTCACCGGTACCACAAGCTATCCCACTCTCAGCCGGAAAACCAGGCGACATCAGCACCGATACGCTGATCAATCCGGTGTTAGAAACCTTCATGCAAACCAAAGGCAATAGCTGCATGGGCTGCCACGCCTTCGCCACCACCGCACAGAAAAACAGCAAAACCGCAACCGGCTTCAGCTTCATGTTCGGCAGCGCGCAAGCACCAAAGTAATTTGGTTTAATGGTGTGAATTGATGAGATCGTTGATGTGTCGGCTAAGCGAGTCAGTGGATTTTATTTGGCATATCGGAACGACACGTCGATGCCCAAGGCACTTAACGCAATCGATACAAGCTCCCTTCTCCCGCAAGCGGGAGAAGGGTTGGGGATGAGGGTGCTTGGGTTACTGTGAAAATAGTTAATTTTCAATCGGACTCAGTATTTTTGTATTCTTGTTCTTAAATGGCGACCGCGCATTCTTTGCGTATCTAGGTCGGGTGTGGCCCGACAGCCAATTACCTTTTTTGCTTCGCCAAAAAAGGTAATCCAAAAAAGGCGACCGTAGACTCGCCCCTTCGGGGTGCTTACGCTACGCTTCAGCATAATTTGTGCATGTCAAAAAATGGGGTGTTGCGAAAACTCGCTACGCTCAAACATTCGCAACCCTGATCCCATTTTCTGCCAGTCACAAATTACATCGTCTCAAACGGGGGTAGGTCAAAGTCAAAAGCCACTTCAAAAACAAAGTAAAAAAACAACGATCATCAACGGCTAATGAAAAAATCAGAGCCTGTAGATAATGTAGCCCTTTCAGCTATATCTAACTCTATGTATCGTCATTCCCGCGTAGGCGGGAATCTAGCGGCGTAACAACTTAACGTCACTGGATCCCTGCCTACACAGGGATGACGCCTCGATTTTTCTAGCCTAGTTTAACGCCAAGATGGTCGATACTGTTTGTTTTGCTGTTGCTGTTGCTGTTGCTGTTGCCTTTGACTTTGCTTTTTGTTTTTGACCTTCACCCACTTCTGACACTGCCAATTGTGCAGGACAGAAAATGGATAAAGAAAGCTTCGTTGTTTGAGCCGCAGGCGAGTTTCGAAGCTTTCCCATTTTTTGTCTTGCACAATTGGGAAGCCGAAGGCCAGTGGCAGCGTGGTCGCCTTTCTTTGCTCACTTTCTTTGGCGAAGCAAAGAAAGTGAGTGGCTGTCGGGCCACACCCGACCTGTGAACGATGAGTTTGTGTGAAGGTGAATACAGAAGAGAAAAATGCAGTGCCTCGTTAGCGAGAAGTGGAGCAAGCGATATACGTGATTTAAGCTGTGAGCGGTGGGTTACGCTGCCGCTAACCCACCCTACGAAAATATTGCGACTTACCAAGTTTAGAATATTTTTTCGATCAAACGATCCAACTCTTTTAGAACGTCAATTACTTGCTGACCATTCGAGTCATGAATTTTTTCTAAAAAAGCTAGGACATTTTTTTGGGGAAAAGAATTAAAGGCTTCAAATTGAGGGGCATTTAACTCACCGTCAAATGTAATTTTGACGAGTCGTTGATGTTTTGCAGTATTTGTTAATTCCTTTAAATAATTAAAATTGTGATCTCCACAGATTTTATTCAAGGCATCGCTCAAAGTACTGGAATGGGCAGAACTTTTCAGACTCCTCTTGGCAAATTCAAATTTCGAAATTCATTGTTTTCTGGGTTGTAATCTAATGCCAAACAAATCACATACGAAAGCATATCAATCACTGCATGCTTGCTCTGAATAAAGGCGTAGATATTCGCAGCAATATCGCTACAAACATTTGGGCTACTATAGAATTCTTCGATTTCCTCGGATGTTCTTGCACCAATACGTATTTGAAGAGCCATCTGATTAACCTGATGAATCTCATCTTGATCCTTCAATAAATCAATGATTTGACTAAAATGGTAGTGTAGAAAAAGGTTACGCTGATTGATTGAGCTAATACACTCGCCAATTTCCGAGGCAATCTCAGATCCACGAAGTTTTTCAACATTGAATCTTAGTTTGTCATCTGACCAAGTAGTCGATTTTTGTTTTTTCATACGGTAGAGGAAGTAAAACTCTCAAAAAAATCACAAATTCGGCGCCAACCACCGCTCAACATCCTCCTTAGCAACCCCACGCCGAGCAGCCATATCCTCAACCTGATCCTCAGCAATCTTCCCAACACTAAAATACTTAGACTCAGGATGCGCAAAGTAGAAGCCCGACACCGCAGCACCCGGTATCATTGCCCATGACTCGGTAATGAACATGTCGATTTCTTCGCACTGCATTTGCTTGAACATATCGGTCTTCACCGTATGTTCAGGGCAAGCTGGATAACCAGGTGCAGGGCGGATACCGGAGTAGGATTCTTTGATCAACTCTTCATTGCTCAATACTTCGTCGGAAGCATAACCCCACAAATCTTTACGCACACGTTCGTGCAAATATTCAGCGAAAGCTTCTGCCAAACGATCTGCTAAGGATTTGAGCATGATGCTACTGTAATCATCGTGCGCGTCTTCGAAGCGTTTTTCGTGCTTCTCTATGCCTAAACCTGCGGTGACCGCGAACATGCCTATGTAGTCGGCGATACCGCTATCTTTTGGCGCGATGAAATCACTCAAGCATTGGTTAGGACGTTGGATGCCATCGATGATCGCTTTTTCGGTTTGTTGGCGCGTGCCGTAGTAAGTGAAAGCGACTTCTTGGCGTGTTTCATCGGTGTAGATTTCGATGTCGTCATCATTCACCGTATTCGCTGGTAACAGCGAGATCACGCCGTTGGCAGTGAGCCAGCGGCCTTCGATGATTTTTTTCAGCATCGCTTGGCCTTCGGCATACACTTTGCTCGCCGCTTCACCAACCACTTCGTCTTTCAGAATCGCTGGGAAAGGGCCTGCTAAATCCCAAGTTTGGAAGAATGGACCCCAATCGATGTAATTGGCAATCGTCGCTAAGTCCACGTTTTTGAATACACGGCGACCAATAAATTTTGGACGAACTGGCGCTTTGTCACCAGTGAAAGCTAGCTTCATTTTATTCGCACGTGCTTGCGCCAAACTCACCATCGGTGTCGCTTTTTTGTTCGCATGCAAAATGCGTACACGTTCGTAATCGGTGCCGAGTTCGGCGATGTATTGCTCGCGCGTTTCTGGCGTTAATAAGGATTGCGCCACCGATACAGAGCGTGAGGCATCTGCTACGTACACCACTGGGCCTTCGTAATTCGGCGCGATCTTCACCGCCGTATGGGCGCGGCTAGTAGTTGCACCACCGATCAATAAAGGAATCTTCATCATGCGGAAATGCGGATCACGTTGCATCTCTTTGGCGACGTAAGCCATCTCTTCTAAGGATGGTGTGATCAAACCTGAGAGACCAATGATGTCGGCATTTTCTGCTTTGGCTTTTGCCAAAATTTCTGAGCAAGGCACCATCACGCCCATGTTGACGACTTCAAAATTATTACATTGCAACACCACCGTGACGATGTTTTTGCCAATGTCGTGCACGTCGCCTTTGACGGTAGCGATGACGATTTTTCCTTTCGGTTTATTATCGCCGCTACGTTTCTTTTCTTCTTCAATAAAAGGCACCAAATGCGCTACCGCTTGTTTCATCACGCGTGCCGATTTCACCACTTGCGGCAAGAACATTTTTCCTTGGCCGAACAAATCACCAACGATATTCATACCCGCCATCAGCGGGCCTTCGATCACTTGAATCGGGCGACCGCCTGCATTCATCACATTCACGCGCGCTTCTTCGGTGTCTTCGACGATCCAATTAGTGATGCCGTGCACCATCGCGTGTGCCAAACGTTTTTCAACCGATTCATTACGCCATTCGAGTGTGGCTTCTTCTTTTTTGCCACCGGCTTTTAAGGTCGCCGCGAATTCAATCATGCGCTCGGTGGCGTCTTCTCTGCGGTTCAAGACCACGTCTTCCACGCGTTCGCGCAATTCTGCATCGAGTTCGCTATACACGTCTATCATGCCGGCATTGACGATGCCCATGGTCATGCCGGCTTGAATCGCGTGGTACAAGAATACGGTGTGGATGGCTTCGCGCGCAGGGTCATTGCCACGGAAAGAGAAACTCACATTCGACACGCCGCCACTGATTTTGGCGCCTGGCAGATTTTGATGTATCCAGCGAGTCGCTTCGATGAAGTCGACTGCGTAGTTATTGTGTTCTTCAATCCCCGTCGCCACCGCGAAAATATTCGGATCAAAAATAATATCGTAAGGGTCAAACGCACATTCATTCACCAGCAAATCGTAAGCGCGTTTACAGATTTCTATCTTACGTTCGTAAGTATCAGCCTGGCCTTTTTCATCAAAGGCCATGACAATCACCGCCGCACCATAACGCTTACAGAGTTTGGCGTGATGCAGGAATTGTGCTTCGCCTTCCTTCATGGAAATCGAGTTGACGATGGCTTTGCCTTGTACGCATTTCAGACCCGCTTCGATCACTTCCCATTTGGAAGAATCGATCATCAAAGGGACACGAGCGATATCAGGTTCAGACGCAATCAAATTCAAGAAGCGCGTCATCGCTGCTTGCGAATCGAGCATCGCTTCATCCATATTGATGTCGATAATCTGCGCACCGTTTTCGACTTGCTGACGTGCCACCGCTAAGGCTTCGTCGTATTGTTCATTCAAAATCAAACGCGCAAATGCCTTTGAGCCAGTGACGTTGGTGCGCTCGCCGACGTTTACGAACAAAGATTGCGCATCAATCGTGAATGGCTCTAAGCCTGACAAGCGCATCGCTGGTTCGATAGTCGGAATAATGCGTGGCGTTTGTGTTGCGAGGATATCGGCAATCGCTTTGATGTGGCCAGGGGTGGTACCGCAGCAGCCACCAGCGATATTGATGAAACCCGCTTCGGCAAATTCTTTCAACAAAGCGGAAGTATCGGCTGGCAATTCATCAAAGCCGGTATCGCTCATAGGATTCGGCAGACCTGCGTTCGGATAAATACAAACGAAGGTATCCGCAATCTTGGACAACTCTTCGGCATACGGGCGCATCAAAGCGGCACCAAGCGCACAGTTCAGACCGATGGTCAAAGGTTTCGCATGACGCACAGAATTCCAGAAAGCGGGTACGGTTTGGCCGGACAAAATACGCCCGGATGCATCAGTCACGGTGCCAGAAATCATAATCGGCCAGGTCTTACCGCTTTCTTCAAAATACTGATCAATTGCAAACAAGGCGGCTTTGCAATTTAAGGTATCGAAAATCGTTTCAACCAACAGCACATCGGCACCACCATCGATCAAGCCACGTACTTGCTCGTGATAGGCGGCGACCAATTGATCAAAAGTGACATTACGCGCGGCGGGATCGTTGACATCGGGAGAAATCGAAGCAGTTTTTGGCGTAGGCCCGAGTGCGCCAGCGACAAAGCGCGGCTTATCCGCACTCGAATATTTATCACATGCAGCACGCGCAATTTTTGCCGACGCCACATTCATCTCATACGCCAGATGCGCCATATGGTAATCGTCTTGCGCGACCGTGGTAGCACCAAAGGTATTGGTTTCGATCAAATCCGCACCGGCTGCCAAATACTGTTCGTGAATTTCTTGAATCACGTGTGGCTGCGTCAATGACAGCAATTCATTATTGCCTTTAACGAACAACTCACGAATCCCTTCTGGGCCAGTAAAGTCTTTAAAGCGCTCGCCGCGGTAATCGGCTTCGGTCAATTTATAGCGCTGTATCATCGTTCCCATCGCACCATCAAGAATCAGGATACGTTGCTGGAGTAGTTCGCGCAGACGCGCTTCGGTGGCGGAAGATTTCAGAACGGTGGACATAATGTGTGGATGATGAACGCTAAAAACAAAAAACCCGATCGGGCTGACAATAGCGGATCGGGTAAGAAGTGGGCGATTTGGTAAAAGATTACTACCTTTAGCTGCACTTATTACGCGCCCGCAATCTGAGTCTCAAATCGGCGCAGGAAAACAAAGATAATATTATACGTCAATTCATATGACGGAATATGGAACACGTCACCAACCAAACACTTTTGCTCATCACTAGTCCCCCTCGCAAAAAAAATCAATATCACATATTTAACTACTAGCAAGCCTAGAATAATTAAATAAAAAATTAATCTATTCAAATACGGACTCCATCCGCCGTCGATCATCGAATGTTGAAATAAGGAAAAATTTATTTCTATTCAATGGTTATTTGGATATAATCGACCAAGAAGTGCAAATAAAGAATCTAAATTTGCTCACCAGATTACCATTACCTCTCTTTTACATCGTGTATACAAAAGTGAATGTTGAATGGATTGATGTAATTTCTTGAAGGAAGTTGGACACATGGGTCTTAACGCTAGTTTTGTGCAAAAAATTTACATTGCCTATTTTGGCCGTCCAGCGGACGTAGCAGGTTTGGCTTATTGGGAGGAGCAACTTGATAAGAAAATCATTTCCATTGAGAAACTTGCTGAGTCCTTTAGTTTGCAAACTGAATATCAGAATATTTATAGAGGAAAAAACTCAAAGGAAGTTCTTTCCGACATGTACCGAAATCTATTTGGACGTGAGGCGGATGTTCCTGGTCTTAACTATTGGTCCAAGGAAGTTGAAATTGGCAATATTAATATAGGCTTGGCGGCACTTGCCCTCGTGAACGGAACAACTCCCGGAAGCACCGATGAGAAGACCATTTCAAATAAATTACAGTATGCCATCGATTTTACGCAAGGGTTACGCTCAACACCTGACATAACAAACCTTTACAAGGATCCACAAGCATTTATCCAAGTTCGCGAAAACCTAAAAAAAATTAACAGTGACTCTGCAAGCGTAACATCAACAATCCCTGTTTTAAAAGCCAAAATCGATATTCCGGCTGCAGTATCTGGAATTAATTGGAGTGAAGCGCAACAACCCATCAAAGTAAATATCGACTTAACCAGTCTACTCGTGATGCCTGGCTATAAAATTGAAGTTTTAAAAAATAACTCGCCTTTTAGCAATGCTGTCACTTATACATTGACCGAAACAGACATCAAAAACAAAAAACTATCCATCGTTATCCCAGCAAATGCGGGCTGGGGTCCCGATGGGATTCAAACGCTTGCTGTACAGATAAGTGACCTCGCGGGACAAAAAGGGGAAATTGGAATTGGTACAAACGTAATGATTGATACGATTGTTCCAAATTTGCCGAGCAAAGGCTTTTTGACCACAAGTAAAGCGCTCTCAGGAACTAGTGGTGGCGACTATTTTGTAAGTAATTTGAAGTTCGATATTTCACCTTCATCACAGAATGGCAATCAAGCGATACTTAAAATTGGCGATCGAATAGTGAGTAGTCAGAACGTAGTTCAAAATGCCGCAACAAGCTTAGACTTCATATTTGACTACGCACTTGGTAAACAACTCTATGAAGCTTATTCAATTAATAAAAATTTAATTTTTACAATTATTGATCCTGCAGGTAATCAACAGCAGATCAATCTGTCCAGCGGTGCCATTCCGTTAGAGCAGCTGTCAGCAACTATCACGCCACCATCAAATATCAAAGTTATACCAATTGGCGGTATACTCCAAGAAAATGCTGTTAACTCAACTAATATTAACCTTAAATTTAGCGCCGAAATCGATGGAGCGTCTTTTTCTGGTGGGAAGGCGACTCTAAAATTAAGTGGGCGAGAAATCGCATCAGACTTAGAGATTCTAGCATCGGACAAGACAGTTGATTTTGACCTTAGAACTACATCGAATGCGGCGCTTACAGCGATTCTTCAAACAGGCGGCGATTTATCGGTTTCAGTGATCAACCAAAACAATATCGAGATCAGCACAACGCAAAGTGTTGTGCTTAGAGTCGATAGCTCACCCCCTACGCCAACTGCTATTCTCACGCCACCAAACAACATCCAAATATTACCAATAGGTGGAACACTGGTACCCAATACGCTAAATTCTAGCAATACTGGACTCAAAGTAAGCGCCAATATCACACCAGGCACTGCTGTTGGTGGTGTAGCAGCTTTACGCATTGGAAATATTGTTATCGACACTGACACTACAATCAATGCGTCAGACAATATCGTTACTTTCTCCATAGCTGGTGATTCTTCTTCCCTACTTCAGAAGACAATCAAAGCTGGTGGCACTATCACAGTAAGTTTAAGTGATATCAACGGCAAAACCGTTACAAGTACCAACAATCCAGAATTACATGTGAAATATGACGATCTTTCATCTGAGCCCACAAGTGTAAGTGGGAAAATAAATGCGTTCGAACTATTCGCAATAAGGTCAGTCAATTCGCAATTTCCAAGCTGGGACCAACTCGCAGTGCAATTGAAAGCGGTGGTTCCTCCTTTGCCCAGCAATGTCGCGAGTGCTTCGCTACTTCTCGGTGGTAGAAGTATCGCAACCGACACTAATGTATTGAAAGGAGATGAGCGCTTAGATTTTCAGTTCGCATCAGTGAATAAAAACCAATTTGGGTACGCAGGTTTCAAAATAGTATTCTTTGACGTCAACATGAAAGAACTAGCATCCAGCCCAGATTTACGTAGCCAATGGGGAGAAAGTAGGTATATGGTAACTCACATAGGTCCCCCAGAAGCATCTGGAGTAACTTTAACGGCGGTTGGTGGAAATGTTGTTTCTAATAAATTCAATGCCTCAAATACTGGGATTTATGCTGAAGCGACCATCGCGGCTCAAGAACTCATTGGTGGGAAAGTTGAATTGCGAACTACTGGTGGCGACAAGCTGTTAGCATCGGTAAACATCACCAAAGATAGCGGAAATCTTGTCAAATTTGATTTAGCTAATTTAGGTGCGAGCGGATTAAAGTCAGCCATCTCAAGCGACACTGGTTTTACAATTAGAGTTGTAGATAAAGACGGTAGCTTTTCACCAACTAACAGCCCTATCTTTAATGCTGATTATCTACCCCCAAATTCCGCCATTAAATTAAATATTGTCGACAGCGGGCAAAATAAAAGTTTGGAGGCTTCGATCACAGCGGGACAGATTCAAGGCGGGAAAGCAATCCTCACTGTCAACGGAATTAATATTGCAAGCGACCTCACCATCGGCGCAAATGACGGGCTAGTAAGCTTTGCATTAAGTCCAAATGACAGCCTAAACATTTCGAACTACATCAGCGCAGGAAATGCTCAAATAAGTCTATATGACCTAGCTGGAAATCTAACCTCGACAAATCTTCAGACTTTGCCAGTTACAGTTAATGCTAATCCTGACCGCGACATTTCTCCACCAAGCGCGGCTGTCAGCAATGCATTAACCATCATAAATAATGGACAATACACCTTCGAGTTCGGTACAAAAGCAATCCTTAAATTTAATGAACCAACATCAAAACAAATAAATCTGACTAACTTGCATATCGTCCCAACCGGCGGTACTTACATTTCAAATCCTAACTTTGGTGTGGGTGCAACTGGGATCTGGAATGCGGCAGGGGACGAATTCACTATAACTTTAGGATCTAGTTCCACTGTCATGTTAGGATCAAGTACCATTATTGTGGTTGGTGTCCAAGACCTTT
This sequence comes from Affinundibacterium baiyunense, assembly GCF_018139645.1. Classification (GTDB taxonomy): domain Bacteria; phylum Pseudomonadota; class Gammaproteobacteria; order Burkholderiales; family Burkholderiaceae_D; genus Undibacterium; species Undibacterium baiyunense. The sequence continues at coordinate 469,883 of NZ_JAGSPM010000002.1, read as the reverse complement.
CCGGAAATAGCGCAGATGTGTATTTCAACCGATAACTACGCATTCTGGGTGACATTAATGTTTGTTGTCACTCAATAAATTCGCTTTTAACCGATTTGCCGCCAGTCCAATCTCAAAGAATACTGAAGAACGCTCTTAAAATTCGTTAGCGCTCTTCAGTAACAAATATTAATAAATAATTAAAGCAAATTCAAATGCTGAAATTAGAAGATGAAATATCTAGCTTAGGTATAAAGTGTTTCGCCGTGGCGAACTAAAATAAATTGCAAAAAAAACATACCGTTCTATGCAAAATTTCTTAAATGTTCACCTCAGTCAAAATTACTTATCCAAACACTCGTCTTTGACTAATCAACAGCTACTCGTTAGGTGTACCTTAAAACAACAATACATGGATCATTGATACCCCATTCAACTAGGTTCGATGTTTCGTTATTTTTCATAACTAGAGACTTATATAGTAAAACAGAATTTTTGGCGAGCCTAAAACCAAGTACGGTATACAAAGCTGCAATGGAAGCACATCACTCAAAAACTTTAATGGCGGTTCCTTAAAAAATCCGAATACAATAAAAAAATAGGCGTATGCTAAATTAGCCATACGCCTTAAGGAGGGAACTGGTTTGAACTAGCTGATATCGATTTTGTTTATCAAGCTAACTAGTTCTAAAAATACTGTCTTTGTATTACGCCACTCAATTCCCGCTTTCGCGGGAATAAGTGATTAGGCTAACCAAGTATTCGAATAATTAATTCGCTTTCTTACGCGTTGCGATCAAACTTGCGACCACAGAACTAATCAAGATCGTGCCAATGACGGTTAATGAAATCGTCGTTGGTACGTGTATCCATTTCACGATCAACATCTTCACGCCAACAAACATCAACACTAAAGCAAGACCAAATTTCAATAAGTGGAAGCGATCTGCCATATCAGCGAGCAAGAAATACAAAGCACGCAAACCCATAATCGCAAAGATATTCGATGTGAATACGATAAACGGATCGGTTGTTACCGCAAAAATCGCAGGGATAGAGTCCACCGCAAACACCACATCAGAGATCTCAATCAGAATCAGTACTAACAATAAAGGTGTGAAAACACGCTTACCGTTTTGAATGATGCTGAATTTTTCTTCGTGATACTCCTTCGTGAACGGCAGCATTTTCTTCGCAAATTTCAGTACCGGATTCGCTTCTAAGTCTGGTTCTTTTTCCGATGCAACCATCATGCGTAAGCCTGTAATCACCAAGAAAATACCGAAGATGTACAGTACCCAAGCAAATTGCGAGACTACCCAGCTACCTGCCAAAATCATGATGACACGCATCACAATCGCACCCAACACGCCGTACAACAAGACTTTACGTTGATATTGTTCAGGCACGGCGAAGTGACCAAAGATCATTAAGAACACGAATACGTTATCGACTGACAGGGATTTCTCAATCACATAACCGGTCAAGAACTCCATCGACTTGGTCATCGCAATCGTTTCACCGACGATATCTTTGAGATAAAAATACATCCCAACATTAAACAGTAAGGCTAAGGCAACCCACACGATGGACCAGGATGCTGCCTCTTTCACGCTAACTTTGTGCGACTTGGAACCACCAAGCGCAAAAATATCCAAAGCCAGCATACTGAGTACGAAGACAATAAATGCCACCCACATCCAGGGCTGAGCAACTGTTTCTAACATAAAATTCTTTCGATCAGAGAGAGTGGTGGGATAAAGCCTATCCCACCAGAATTACTTGAATAGGAAGATAAGATTCGTGATTGACGAATTATTCTTTTTCCATAAATCCTAAGATTTGCAACAAGCTAGTGAACAAGTTAAAAATCGTGATGTACAAGCTGACTGTTGCCATGATGTAGTTCGTCTCACCACCGCGCACAATATTGCTTGTTTCGAACAAGATCATACCGGACATCAACAAAACGAATGCGGCAGAGACGGCGATCGATAAGGCAGGAACTTCAAAGAAGATCGCACCTAAGCCAGCCACGAATGCAACCAACACACCAACCGCCAAGAAGCCACCCATGAAACTGAAATCGCGCTTGCTAATTAACACATAAGCAGACAAGCCCATGAAGATCACAGCAGTCAAACCCATCGCGCTCATCACGATGCCACTACCGCTTGGCATGCCTAAGTAACGGGTAATGATTGGACCTAAAGTCAAACCCATAAAGCCAGTCAAAGCAAACACAGATGCAATACCCCAAGCACTGTTACGTAACTTAGTAGTCAAAAATAACAAGCCAAAATAGCCAAGCAAAGTGACGATAATGCCCATACTTGGCAAAGCGAAAGCGATACTAATGCCAGCAGTAATTGCGGAAAACAATAAAGTCATAGACAGCAACATATAAGTGTTGCGCAGTACTTTATGTCCGCTGATCGCGCTACTATCTACATAATCGACTGTTTGCGCATCGCGCATCGTGCTACGGTCTAAGATACTCATGGTTCTCTCCTAAAAACTGTTTTAACTTTTATCCCTATTTGGGTGACGCAAGTGTAGGCCAGTGCATTTATAAAGAAAAGTCGAATATAATTTCTATATAAATCGAAAAAACCGATGTATCTAAAAAATCCTTCAAAGGCTCAGGCATGGCACATTTAAATTACAAGCATTTGTATTATTTTTGGATGGTCGCCAAAACCGGCAGTATTGCGCGTGCCAGCGAGCAACTGCACGTAACGCCACAAACGATTAGCGGTCAACTCAGTTTGTTTGAAGATTTACAGGGCGAAGCTCTATTTGAAAAAGCTGGGCGCAATTTAGAACTAACCGAAGCGGGTCGTCTAGTTTTAGCCTATGCCGAAGAAATCTTCTTATTAGGGCAAGAATTGGAACAAGTGCTCAGACATCATCCCACTGAGCGCACAGTGCAATTACGGGTCGGTGTATCTGATGCGGTGGCAAAAGCCGTCGCTTACAAGTTACTCGCGCCCGCCCTCAGCTTGCCGCAAACCTTAAGGATTAATTGTCGAGAAGGCAAACTCGACGACTTATTGGCAGAACTTGCACGTCATAAGCTCGATATTGTGATCACCGATACGCCGATGCCACCAAGCGCAAATGTGCGTGGCTTTAATCATCCGCTAGGCGAATGCGGTCTAAGTTTTTTTGCCACGCGCGGTTTACGCGAACAATACCCCCAGCCATTTCCCACATGTCTTGATGGTGCGCCGATTTTATTGCCAGGTGAAGATTCGGCATTGCGTTCACGTTTGATGCATTGGTTCGAGACACAAGGCGTACGCCCACGCATTGCAGGTGAGTTTGACGATAGTGCTTTGATGAGTGCGTTTGGCGAAGCTGGTGTCGGCTTTTTTGCAAAACCGAGCGCCATCGCTGATATGGTGATGCGTCAATATGATTTGGAACTGGTTGGCACTACTGAGGACATCACCGAGCAGTTTTATGCGATCTCAGTACAACGCAAGATCACCCATCCTGCAGTTTTGGCGATTAGTCAGGCAAAACCTTTAACCACGTTTGGATCTGATACTAGTCACGCAACTTCGACAGCAAACAAATCTTTCATCGGCAAAAAGAACACAAAAAGATAGCGATCAGCTTGTAACTGACCGCTATTTCTAAGATGAAAATGAAGCGAATATAAAACGATTAAATAATTACTTCGGATACTTAATTGTCATCTCTTTCAATACATTATCCGCACGATCAACTTCTTTCATGATCCACAGCATGTAGCGAATATCGACGTGAATCGCCTTCGTAATTGCTGGATCGAAGTACCAGTCTTTGGTAATCGATTCATAGGTTGAATCAAAATTCAAACCAATCAATTCGCCGCGCTTATTCATCACCGCTGAACCTGAATTGCCGCCAGTAGTATCTGCGCTGGATAAGAAATCGACAGGAACCGTACCCAAAACTTTGTCTTTGAACACACCATAGCGTTTTTCTTTGATCGCTTGTAGCAACGGCGCTGGGGCGATGAAAGGATCTTTGCCAGTGTGTTTTTCAACAATGCCTTCAACCGTGGTAAATGGCCCTTTGGTGATGCCATCTCGTGGCGAGTAAGAACCGACATTACCAAAAGTTACACGCAGCGTTGAATTCGCATCTGGATAGACAGGCTTGCCTTGAGACTTCTTCCAATCAATCACTGCTTGCATGTATTGAGGAATGATGAAATCCAAATTGCCATCGACTTCTTTACGACGATTTTCCAAAGACATGCCAATGTCATGCAACTTCACGGCTAACTGGATAAACGCATCATCCGATTGCGTGAACGCTGCGCGATCTTTATCCATCCACGCTAAGCGCTTTGCGGTATCGGTCAATTGGGTTTTCTCATACAAACCTGCTGCGGCTTCTACTGAAGGTAACAAGGCGTCCAAACCTGCAGGATGGACTGCTAACTTGGCATAACGTGCTAATCCTGCTGTCAAACGGGCGCGATCTACTTTGGCAAGGAAAGATTGTTCCAAGCGAGTGAGACGGCCTTTGATAAATGCAAGATCACGCTCTTGATAACCGCCTTCACGCTGCGCGTTTGGCTTCTCTTTTTCAATTGCCAAACGGTACAAGCTACGTGCGCTCGACAACAAATCACTGTTGGTCGCCACTGCATAGGCCAGCTCTTCTTGCGACAGCGCCATGTCTTCAGCAATCACCGCATCGAGCTTTGATAATAAGGCTTTCGCTTCTGTTGGATTTTTGCTTGATCCGATCAACCAATTGCGGAATTGCGCATCCTGTGCATCTTTAATCGCGGCAATATCTTTACGCGCGAAACCATCAATCAAACCTTGGGTCTTTTTAAGACGGTTATTGATGCCTTTAACGACGCTGGCATAGCGCACTTCATCATCCGCATTCCCTTTAGTCGCCGCTTCGATGGTAGCGATGTCCGCTAACATTTCGGCAGCACGTAAAGGATAATCAGTATCACGTGCGAATCGAATTTCAGCAGGCAATTTATAGCGGCTAGTACGACCTGGATAGCCAGCTAACAAAATTGGATCGCCATTCTTCAAACCTTCGGCAGATACCACTAAAAAGTCTTTTGATTTATATGGCACATTTTCAGGAGAAGGATCTGCTGGACGACCATCTTTACCGACGTAAGCACGCAAGAAAGCGAAATCACCGGTGTGGCGTGGCCATTCGAAATTATCGATATCGCCACCATAGTTACCAATCATATCTGCTGGTGCATATACCAAACGTACGTCACGAATCATCATTTGACGAATACGATAGTATTCTAGGCCACGATGAAAACTTGGCACCGAGCAGCGATAGGCTTTATCTTGCTCGCAATCTGCAATGATCTTTTTGATTTTGCTTTGGATCATTTCACGACGCTCACGGCCGGACATTTTATCGCTTAAGCCGGCAGTCACTTCTTTCGTGACATTTTCTACTTTATCAGTGATGTAGACACGCGCACTTGGGCCCGCGGCTAATTCTTCCGCGCGCGTCTTGGCAAGGAAACCATCGGCAATATAGTTTTTCTTCGCACTAGAATTACGCTGAATCGCATCATAAGCGCAATGATGATTGGTGACGATCAAACCTTCGGGTGAAACGAAAGAAGCCGAACATCCTCCTGTAGAAACAATCGCACTCATTGGATGCTTGGATAAATCTGCTAATTTTTCAGCTGGGATAGTAATGCCAACTTTCTTGAGTTCTGCTTTTAGCTGCGTCAATTGATACGGTTGCCACTGACCTTCATCGGCGAACGCGTATTGGCTGATGGCGAGTATCGCCGCTGGTATCACGAGTCTTTTGAACAATTTGATCTCCTTCATTAAGCTAAGTGCGGGAGTATATCGCTGTTCAAAGATCAAACCAAACCATCTGCAATAGATTTGATTTGCTTCATACCGCCGATCTAGCAGACAACATAAGATAATGCTAACGCTTGTATTTCAATACACAGATCATCGCAACAACACTGTGCAGTATTTCAGGTCACCGCCTTAGGGTCACCACTATTAAACGAGAAATACGTTTGACAACTTTAAGAGAGATAAACAGAGGTTTCAGATAAATCAATAGCACTGGTAGTAAAAAATTATCGCTTGTTCGCACTGTCTGACTGTGGTTGTTTTTCTTCACCAAGCATGGATGTCATCAAATCTTCAGGATAGGTGTGCTACATTTGGTCTTGCCTTGTAGGAACAGCGATTCGATAACAGGCTTGATAATAATAATTGCAGTTCTTCGGTTAGTTCAATGCAGACGACTCATTTTCGACAAATATTCAAACAACAGCTCATCGCTGTTTTTACACTGCTTACCCTTGCTTGTAGTGTGTCCCCTTGCGTTGAAGCGAAAGGTGTCACTGTAGTCATCCATCCTGCCGATGAAGAAAAAGGCGACCCACGATTTAACGATGTTAAAGAAATCTTAAAGACTGCTCTAGAAAAGACGGTTACCGAATTTGGTCCTTATGAATTACGCGCATCCAAGCAACACACCAATGGCTTGCGCTATTTAAATAATCTAGCTAATGGCTATGATTTGAATGTCGTTTGGAGTTCCACCACAGAAGAAAAAGAAAGCAACTATCTACCAATCCGTATCCCACTACGCAAAGGGCTACTTGGCTATCGGATTTTATTAGTGCACAAAGACAAGAAAGACTTACTCAAAAACGTTCGTACCTTAGCAGATCTAAAAAAATTCTCGGTAGGGCAAGGTGTAGGCTGGGATGACGTTAAATTATATGAAACCAATGGCATTGCCGTTGTCGAGGCAAAATACAGCAATCTTTTCCGTATGCTCAGCTATCAACGCTTCGATTTATTCCCACGCGGTATCAATGAAATTTTTAGCGAGTTTGAAAAAGAATCAGCACAAAATCCCGAGTTAGTGATTGATGAAAATATCCTGATTCACTACCCATGGCCGTATTATTTTTTTGTGTCCAAAAATAACCAAGCACTGCATAAACGTCTTGTGGCCGGGCTCAAAAAAATGTTGAAAGACGGTTCGTTTGATGCGATTTTCTGGAAATACAATGGCAAGGCGATTGAAGCGGTGAATTTTAAAAATCGTCGAATTATTGAAATACAAAACTACTTACTACCAAAAGCAACGCCACTTCATAATCCATCTTTGTGGTTTCATCCCAAGATGAAATGAGGACGCCATGTCAAAGCTAGTCACCCATCCCAAATTAAAACCATGCATAGTTGCCCTTGCGGTGCTGGGGGGATGGTCTTTGTTTTGCGCTATGCCAGCGCTGGCACAAACCGATGCAGCGAAGGCGAGCAATGACACGAATGCGAGCGCGCGTGCGATAACAGAGCCAGAAGCGACTGATAAAGATATACCTGCAGTAGTGATTCAAACCCAAAGAAGTCGTTCCAGTCTAAGTCTACCCGGAAGCACTTTGCAAAGTTTATTGCCAGGCATGAACCCGCTCAAAGGCTTACAGCAATTAGCTGGTGTGACTTTTCAATCGGCTGATCCTTGGGGTAATAATGAACAAAATTTCTCCTTATTTATTCATGGATTTAGCGCACAACAATTAGGCTATACCTTAGACGGCGTACCGCTTGGCGACCAACAATATGGCAACTACAATGGCTTGTCGCCGCAACGGGCGATTAGCAGCGAAAACTTGCGCAGTGTCATGCTGAACTCTGGTGCTGGCGACTTGGCGACGGCCTCAACTAGTAATTTGGGCGGCACCATAGAAAATTTTTCTAGCGATCCACATAGAACGCAGCAATGGACTTTGACACAAAGCTTAGGCAGCTATCACGCTAACCGCAGCTATTTGCGTTTCGATAGTGGTGAAGATGCCTCCTCGAATCCGCAATCTTTCTATATTTCAGCCTTACGCCAACGGGTACGCGCTTGGGATTTTGAGGGTGTACAAGGTGGCGAACAATTGAATGCCAAATGGGTCAAGCATTTTAATCGTTCGAAATTGATCGCTTACTACAACTTTTCAGACAAAACCGAACCAAACGAGGACAGTATCGTTCGTAATGCAAGAGAAGAATTTGCCCCCTACACGCGCCCAACCACTTATCCCGATTTTACTTTTGCAAAAGATTATTTAAACCCCAAAGGCGAACCTCCGCGCCGCGATGGTCCAAATTATCGAAATTATTTTGGCGTTGCTCAACGTCGAGACCATTTAGCTTATCTCAAGTTAGAAAGCGATATCGATACAAATACGAGTTGGAATAATCAAGTGTATTGGCATCAACACGATGGTCTTGGTGCGGTCGCCGGCCCGATCGAAGTGGCTGGCTTGCCTGCACTATTTAAAGTTTATTTTCCTAACCAAGATTTAAAGCAAACCTTTGGCGGCTCTGGCTATGCTGTCAGAACCACGGAATACACGATCAATCGCGGTGGCTTGATCTCAAACTGGCAAGCTCGAAGCGGTGCGCATCAATGGCAGGCCGGCATTTGGATAGAACAAAATCGCTCAGATGCATACCGACGTTGGTACGGACTCGATCAGCAACGTCCGCTTAGCCCTTATCAACGTCCGCGTGATCCGCTCATCACCCAATATGGCAGCGAAATCGACAATCGCGTCGTGCAATTGCATTGGCAAGATGCATGGAAAATTCAGCCCACTTTGACTTTGCAAGCAGGATTTAAATCCAGTCTGCAATTTGCACAAGGATACTTTCCTGTTCAACCGAAACTCGGTGCGATCAATGGCGGTTCAAGCGCGCTACCAGAGGGAAGCATCACGACCAAGGCCTGGTTCTTACCACAACTCGGTGCGATATGGCGTCTGCCCAATCAAGATCAAGTCTATGTCAATTTGCAGAAAAATTTGCGTCAATTCATCACTTATGGCGCCGTCGGTGCATCGCCATGGAGCTTAAATAGTCAAAGTGCATTTGACCTATTCAAACGCACTGCGGAACCAGAAACGGCAATTAGTTTTGAAACGGGAATTCGCACTCGCCGTCAATTTGGCGCATCTAATCAGCAATCGCGTCAGCAAGGATTTGGTCTATCAGGAATCGAAAATCAAGTCACACTTTACCATGTGAATTTTCGTGATCGTCTGCTACAAATCAGCCCAACTCCAGTGATTTCTTCTATCGTTAATGGCAATCCGATTTTAGCCAATGTCGGCGATGTCAAAACCTATGGAATAGACATTGCGACTACGCTGCAATTTGGCACGCAGGTTTCGCTATTTAATGCTTTATCGTATAACCAATCCAGCTACCAAGACGACTATTTAAGCGGCAGCAATCGGATCGCTACTAAAGGCAAGCAAGTACCCGCCAGCCCGAGCTGGCTCAACAAATCGATGTTGAAGTTGAAATGGAACGCGCTCGAATGGCAGTTGCTTGGCGACTATGTTGGCAAACGCTACGCCACCTACACCAATGATTTAAGCGTTCCCGCACATTTCCTGATGCACTTTGGCTTGCAATATCCATTACCGTGGACATCGCCGCATGGTCACGGCCAACTCAGTCTTCATGTGCATAATTTAGCCAATCGCCGTGGTACTTCAACGCTGGTGGTGGGTGCCGCTGATAGCACTTACAACACATTTCCAATCGCACCACGCCAAGTTTTTGTGAACCTATCTTTTACGCTCAAATAGGCACTTCTTACAATCTCCCAGCGTTTCTGCAGCTGCATCCTAAAACAGTCGTATATGGCGACAACCCAAGATCATGTTGGCTGAGTTCATGACAATTACAACAGTAATCTATACGGATATCGAATATTTCTATTCGGAATTGTTTCTGAGTGATAAGGTTTTATTCAGAACTCTTACGATGCATCCGTTTATATGCAAACGGAATGCCAACTGAGTGACAACGACAGCCCAAAGATGGATCAAGGCGGTCTCAACTAAGTGCCAACAATTTACAATATCAAAATGGGGGTGGCGATTATGAAGCGTACAATCTTAACTATCAGCCTATTATTCATGGCATTTTCAGCATCGGCCGGGGTGTTATCTTGTGACGATCTCAAGGCTAAGATTGAAAAGAAAGTCGCAGGAAAAGGGGTTAAAGACTATCCTATGGTGGTGGTGAGCAAAGATACTCAAATCAAAGGCAGGGTATTGGGAAGCTGCGACAAAGGAACCATGAAGATTATTCACCAAAAATCCAAAGCACCGAAATCGAACGAAGCAACTTCCTCAGGTTCTTAAACTTCTTCAAGTTCTTAATCAGCATACGCAGTGTGCATACACCATGCACACTGTTATTCATGCATTCATTACTAAATTACGGTTGCATACGTTTATCTTCAAGTATCTCACCCGCAGCCAAAGCTGTTTTTTCGTGCCCAGGTTCACGCCATTTTTCTCTTAAAGCCTCGGTCTGCCATTGTTGCATTGATGGTAGTGCTAACATTCGTTTTACATACGCACTAGCTTGTGGATTCATAGCAAGACCATACGTTTGAATACGGAACACGACGGGGGCAAAAAATGCATCGACGGCGGTAAATTTTTCACCGGCCAAAAACGGTCCACCAAATCGATTCAAGCCTTCACACCACAACTCATTCAAACGATCGATTTCTGCTTGCAGGTCGGCTTTCACTTCTTTTAACCGTATGCGCAAACCAACATGCATGGTGCAAGTGGAGCGTAACTGATTAAAGCCAGAATGCATTTCGGCCGCAGCACAGCGTGCCCAGATTTTTGCTTGCGCATCTTCTGGCCAAACACCACGATGACGATCTGCCAGATATTCAATAATCGCCAAAGAATCCCACACAACCGCAACACCATCATGTAAGCAGGGAACTTTACCCGCCGGAGAAAATTTTCGGAAATTTTCCCAGTTACTGCCAGTGCCAAAAGTCACCAGTTTTTCTTCAAACAATAATTCCATTTCGCGCATCATTATCCACGGGCGTAAAGACCAGGATGAATAAACTTTGTTCGCGATATAAAGTGTGTACATGCAAGGCCTCTCTTATGCTGTGAATAGATAATCTGGTGAACCGCAATCGATCTAGAACTATTATGACTGAGTTTTAATGCCTATAAATACAAAATGTGCGGATGAATGACGATGCGCAAATCTATTACTTGAGGTCAAATGCCTTAGCAAGGTAGCATTTAGCACCCGCCGTCCTCTCATTTTTAGTGCTATTTGAACCTAACTACCAAAAAACTGCTTACGGTATGCAAGCGGGCTTGTCGCAGTAATGCGTTTAAATTGGCGTCGAAAGGTTTCTTCTGAACCAAAGCCGGTCAACTCGACTATTCGTGCCAAGCTAGTCGATGAAGATTCAAGCAACTCTTTCGCTAGCGCAACGCGCTCACGTGCAATCCATTCTTTTGGTGTGGTATTAGCTAATTGCTGGAACTGTCTTTGTAAAGTACGCTCACTCATCGCAGCACGCTTTGCTAACGTGGATAAACTGTGATCACGTGCTGGATGTGCGCGTATCCAATCCAGCAATTGCGACAAACGTCCGCGTTCATCTTCAGCGATGGGACGCGGAATAAATTGTGCTTGCCCTCCTTCACGATGCGGCGGAATGACTAAGCGCTGTGCCACTTGATTCGCAATTTTCACACCATAATCTTTTCTGACCAGATATAACAGCATATCCAGCCCAGCTGCTGACCCAGCCGAACTAATGATCTGCCCATCATCAACATACAGATCATCTGCTTCGACTTGCAGACTTGGATAAGTTAGTCGTAGTTTTTCAGCATAACGCCAATGCGTCGTGACTTTTCTATCATCCAAAATACCCGCTGCAGCCAGCACGAAAATCCCTGAACAAATCGTACAAAAGCGTACACCACGCGCGTAGGCCGCGCGGATCTTTTTAAGCAATACTTCTGGAGGTGTCTCTTCGATATCTCGCCACCCAGGAATAACAATAATATCTCCGTGTTGCAGTTGATCGAGACGGCGCAGCGAATAAGGCGCCTCAACTAAAATGCCGCCAGCAGCGCGCAGCTTGCCAGCTTCAATCGCACAGACTTGAAATCGATACCATTCAACATTGAGTTCAGGACGATGCAAAGAAAACAGTTCGACTGCACACGCGAATTCGAATGTACAAAGTCGATCATAAGCAAGCGCAATCACGCGGGGTGCAGACATAGCTATAGCAAAGAAATACTTGGATAATTAGCGGTTGCAAATTATGACGTATTTTGACTGAATACTGTCATTTACGACACTATACTGCGACTCAACTGTCGCGCACAATCACCTTGTTCGGAATTCGTTTATTTTACTCAAGGAGAACTTATGACCACCAATGCCGTACTCGAAGTCGCCGCTGCTAGTAGTGCTGAAGCACTACAACGTTTTGCAGCTAGCTTGCAATATGAAACCGATTGCTGGGACGTACATGAAGCGTTCGCACAAGGTGATCCGGGATTTATTTTGTTTGATGTTCGTACCATAGACGAATATCAAAGAGGACACATTGATGGTGCGATTCACATGATGCGCGGGAAGATGATTGCTTCAAAATTGAATCACTATCCTCCAAATACCTTGTTTGTGACTTACTGCGCGGGGCCGCATTGCAACGGTGCTACCAAAGCTGCTATCGCGCTTGCAAAACTAGGGCGGCCAGTGAAGATCATGTTGGGTGGCGTCACTGGGTGGGTAGATCAAGGATACGAGCTAGTTCATTCCTAAACTTCGATGAAAAGGTTTGCACAGCTTACGACTGTCGCTAACTAAACAATATGACGAAATCCATTGATTTGCCGTTGACTGCCTATATGTTTTTATTAGAAAGAGTAGCGAATTTCACTATGCGGGTTTCGTCACATCATAAACCTTCATGGGTCAAGACCGGATAATCCGCTTCCCGTATATTTTATGCTTGGACAAATTCGAACGGCAAGGGAGACGCATTGTGACTAATACAAATACACTGAAACATCGTCGCAACTTTTTACAAAGTTCGCTGACTCTCGGTGCGCTGTCTTTAAGTCCACTCTCTCATGGACAACACGGCAAACATAGTCAACACATCCCAAGCCAAGCAACGGCGATACCTTTGAATCAAGTGCGCTTGCTGCCGTCGCCGTATTTAAAAGCGCTCACTGCAAACCAAGCTTATCTGTTGCGACTCGATGCTGATCGCTTTTTACATAATTACCACCGTTTTGCTGGACTTTCGGTCAAAGGAAAGATTTACGGTGGTTGGGAGTCGGACACGATTGCTGGCGAGGGCTTGGGTCACTATCTATCCGCGCTGGCTTTGATGTTTGCGCAAACCGGCGAGGCGGAATTCAAAAGCAGAATTGATTACATCATCACGGAATTAACACGTGTACAAAAAGCACATGGCGATGGTTACATGGGCGGTTTCATGCGCAAACGGCGTGATGGCAGCATCGTTGATGGTAAAGAGATTTTTGCCGAAATGCTGCAAGGAGAAATTCGATCTGCGGGTTTTGATTTGAATGGTTGTTGGGTTCCCTTTTATAACTGGCACAAATTGATGGCGGGTCTGCTCGACGCGCATCAATTAGCAAGCAACGCGCAAGCATTACAACTACTAATCGGGCTCGCTGAGTATATTGATCGTTTCTTTCAAGGGATCAATGATGAGCAATTACAACTGATCTTAAATTGCGAGCACGGCGGCATCAACGAGAGTTTTGCCGAACTTTACGCGCGCACGGGCGACAGACGTTGGCTCACATTAGCGCTACGTTTGTACCACCAAAAAGTATTGAAACCTTTAGAACAAGAACGCGATGAGTTAGCGAACATTCACGCCAATACACAAATCCCCAAGTTAATCGGTCTAGCACGACTCTACGAGGTACATGGTCAGCCAGCTCACGCCAACGCCGCTAAGTATTTCTGGCAACGTGTCACACAACATCACAGCTACGTGATCGGCGGTCATGGTGATCGAGAATATTTTTTTGAAGCAGACACCATTGCAAAGCATTTAACCGAACAGACTTGTGAAGCCTGCTGTAGCTACAATATGCTCAAGCTGACGCGCCATTTATATAGCTGGCAGCCCGATGCCGCGTACTTTGACTATTACGAGCGCACCCATCTCAATCATATTTTGGCGCATCAAGATCCCAAGACTGGTATGTTCACTTATATGACGCCGTTGATGTCAGGAGTACCGCGCGCTTATTCGAGTGAAGAAAATGACTTTTGGTGCTGCGTATTGTCGGGCATGGAAAGTCATGCCAAACATGGCGATTCGATTTACTGGCACCACCAAGATAGTCTGCTGATTAATTTGTATATCCCTTCCAAACTCGATTGGCGACAACAAGGCTTGCAGTTAGAAATGCAAACCGCTTATCCCTATCAAGATGAGATTATTTTTAGCGTACAGCAAGCCACCCGTCGTAAGAAATTGAATCTAGCGTTTCGTATTCCAGCGTGGGCGAAAAATTATCAAATCAGTGTCAATGGCAAACCCGTATCGAGTCAGCTAGAAAAAAATTATCTCGTCATACAAAAAGAATGGCGCAAGGGCGATGTAGTGAAGCTGGTTTTACCGATGGCTTTGCGTATGGAGAACGCACAAGGTAGCACAAATGTAGCGGCGATATTGCGTGGCCCTATGGTGCTGGCAGCAGATCTCGGTAGCAGCGAAGCCGCATACAATGGCATCGCGCCGGCTTTAGTCGGCAAAGATATTTTATCGGCATTTTCCAGCATACAATCGAGTGCTGCGCATTATCAAAGCAAGGGCATTGGGCGTCCACACGATTTGCAGTTCAAGCCTTTCTATGCGCAGTACACACGACGTTCAGCCGTGTATTTTTCTATCTATGATGATGCCGCTTGGCAGCAAGCCGAAGCCGAGGTGCGACGTGAACAAGCACGCTTACACGAATTGAGTTTACGTGCGGTTGATGCGATGCATCTAGGTGAAATGCAGGCCGAACGTGATCATCAGTTGGAGGCCGATATTTCTTACCCCGTGGTGTATCGTGGTAAAAATGGTAGAGATGCTCGCACAGGTGGTTTCTTCAGCTTCACAATGAAAGTGCAGCCAGGTCCTTTGATTCTACAAGCGACTTATTCCGGCGAGGAGAAAAATCGTGACTTCACAATTACTGTCGACGACGTAGAAATCGCGCATATCGTCTTGAACGGCAACAAGGCTGGCGAGTTTATTGAACAGGAATACCTGATTCCAGAATCCTTAAGTCGGGGCAAAGAAAAGATCCGTGTACGTTTCAACCCTAAAAATGGCAAGACGGCAGGTCCGGTATTTGGCTGTCGTCTATATAAGGCGCCTGTCAACAACGGCTCATAAATGCTTTAATGCCTCACGCACACTGAGTGACGACAACTGCATTTGGTATGCTGACACAAAATCACGAACCCGAGCTGGCTGCCACCTTGCGTAATCACGCAAGGCCCAGCCTATCGCTTTGCGAATAAAGAAATCTTCTTCTGCCGCAAGTTGTAATGCGTATGAAAACAAGCGCGTAGTGTCGGTTTGCAAACGCCAGCCTAATTGATGCGTGATTGCAATCCGTCGAACCCACATCGATGCATGCTGCAATGCTTGATCCATGCACGCTTGCGCATCCGGTGAATTTGCACGTGACAAGAATACGATGTCACCAATCACTGCGGCCAAACCATCAACGCTATCCCACCAAGCTTTTTTCTGCGCTAGTTGAATCAATGCAGAAATGTCCTGTAAACCCAGCACTTTTTTATGCTGAGCCAATAAATCAATCGCAATGTATTGGTACTCACGCTGCGGCATTTCCCACAGCAAATCTGCTAGTTGCAAAACTTCGGTCGCGCTGAACTTTGACTTTCCCATAGATTTGACAATTTGCGCTAACAACTGTCGTCGTAAGGGTGTTTTAATACCGAGAAAATCAAACTGATCGCGCATATAGGCGCGCATCGCTGGTGCATGTTCGCTGTTTGCATTTGCTTGCAAACAGCGCTGAACTTCATGAACAAATTCTTGCACTAGCATTTTCGTCGCGACATCAATGCGATTTTTTCTGTACCAAGGCACTACCCACACCATGGCGCGCAGGTTCGCTAATCGCAGTCACGGTACCGTCGGGATTAAAACGAATCGCGCTTGCGGCGCCGATTTCCGCATCGCTCTTATCGAGCTTCCATTGATGACCAAATCGCGCCAAACCCGTCGCTTGCGCTGCACCGATAAATTGGGGCTCAACCTGAGTCTGTTCCGCATTGCGCTCTGACATACGCGGTGCAGCTAAGGCACGCAGCATATCCATATTCAAATCAATATGATTGACGATAGTTTGTAAAACCGTGGTGATGATCGTAGAACCACCTGGGCTACCAACGGTAAACGCGGGCTTGCCATCTTTAAATGCAATCACCGGAGCAATACTACTGCGCGGACGCTTACCTGCTTCGGGAATATTCGGATGCGGTGCAGTGAAATCAAAATCACTCAACTCATTGTTTAACAAAAATCCATAACCCGGCACCACCATGCCATTACCACCCCAATCTTCTATCGTATATGTGTAAGCAACAATATTGCCTTCTTTATCGCTCACGGTTAAATGCGTAGTGTGGTTGCTCTCTTGCTTTACCGCCTTTGATTCAGAACCAGCGAACGCACGTGGACGCAACGGAATACTCGGGTCTTGCTGAAATGGATAAGGATCACCTGGCAAAGCAGCATTCGCGCGGCTTGCAGCTTGATCGAGACGAATCATTTGGGCTCTTTGTTTGCTGTAGTCTTTACTTAGTAAACCCGCCACCGGAACATCAACAAATTCAGGATCACCAATATAGGCATTGCGATCAGCAAAAGCCAAACGCGATGCTTCTAAATATAAATGCTCAACTTGTTGACGCGACATTTTCTTGGTATCGAAATTTTCTAAAATGTTTAAGGCCAATGCGACTGTCAAACCACCACTACTAGGCGCACCCAAGGCATACAAATCATAGCCACGATAAGTGCTATAGATGGGCAAGCGCGTGCGAACTTCATAATTAAGTAAATCAGCTTGCGTCATATTGCCGGGGCGGACTTTGGCGTTGCCTTGCACGGGCGGATGATTGACTGTTTGCAAAAGTGCGTCGGCAATTTTGCCGCGATAAAATGCATTTGCCCCCGCCTGCGCCAAGATCTGATAGGTCTTGGCCAAATCGGGATTTTTGAAAGCATAGCCAACCGGCAAAGGCTTACCGTCACGCAAATACAAAGCGCTGCTAGAGCTATACAAAGCGAACTTGTGCGCCGCGCCGCTATTTAGGTGATGGAAAATAGGGGAAACCTGAAATCCTTGTTTCGCAGTTTGAATCGCAGGCGCTAACACTTGCTTGAACTGCATACTGCCATAACGCTTCAAAGCTTCGTCCCAAGCGCGCACTGTCCCCGGTACCCCAACTGATAGCCCACTGCTCACCGAGTCTTCCCAAGCGATTGCTTTTCCATTTTCGGTAAATATATCCGAGCGAACGCTGGCAGGTGCCGTCTCGCGGTGATCTAGCACTACAAATCGTTTTTCTTTCGCCAAATAGATCAGCATAAAACCACCACCGCCTATGCCACAACTAAAGGGATCGGTTACCCCCAAAGTCGCGGCAGCAGCGACCGCCGCATCAATCGCATTGCCACCTTGATTGAGTATTTTTAGTGCGGATTGCGAAGCGATTTCATTGATTGTCGCCACCGCGCCGCCTGTACCCGTGGCAATCGGCGTCTTGTTACTAGCGATAGCAGAAACCGAGGATAAACTTAAGCTCAATGCCAAGCCAAACGACATGAGTGATGATGCGTGAACTTGAAAAAACATAAAGACAATCCGTCAAATGAGAAGTAGCGAAGAATTTGATCAAACTCAATTCTCTACATTAACGGATACCATGCCGACTGGCTACTACCAACAAAAGTCAAATTGTGGTCTGTGGTTTTTGAGCACGCGCTCATCTAGCACTAATCCAATGCTTATTTAATATCGACTACAGGCATAAATACCTATTAGGTCGATACGAATCCCAACTTTTGCATAATACTGGAACGCACTTTCGGTGTGTTCTTTATGATAATCAGCTTCTCGTTTTCCATCACAATCAGCATCTTCATCGGTGCGGCACTTTTCACTTGGCGACTTCCCGCATCCGACCAGTAATGCAAAACCACGACCAAGCAAATAATTCCAAGTAATACGGTGGCAAATCGCTCAATGAGTTGGCGTAGTAAGCCACGAAGTTGCACTAACTTTTTCATCTGTATTCTCCTGCAATGCTTACGATAAGCATGTTTATGCAGAATACGTGCCAGCTTGGCGCAAAAATTAAGTGATTGATTTTATTGATTTTTATCGAATTTATTTGCATTAATCAATAGTACGGACAAGACTTTTCGGACGACCGCGGACAATTGTCTCAGCGATGTTGCATGTCGAATGTTGCAATTCGAATTGAAAATCCACACGTCGATACGATAGAGCTTGCAACGCAGCAATTCTGAAAGGCATAATGAATTACAAGGGATATCAGAGTAAGCGCTAGCGCAAATTCTAGAAGAAATACAAGAACACGCATAGGGACAAACACCAGCACGAACGCTAATTTGAGACTGACATCGTTACATTCAGCACGTCAGTCAAGTGCGCTATATTCAATGCTCAGTCTTTCAACACCAACCACGACGCGCCAAAGAAAATAAAAGTATAGAAATGCTCAGCATCAAAAGAATCAAACAACTTTTTATCTTGGCAATCTTGTGTGGCAGCTCAAGTGCAGTGCTGGCGGAATCAAGTATTACTGTAGTCTGGCCGGCTCGCCCACCATTTCAATATGTAGAAAACGGTATCGCCAGAGGTGTCCGGCTAGAACGCGCCAAACAAGTCTTTGCAATGGCAAAAATATCGACGCAATTGATCGAAGAACCTGCAAAACGGATTTGGGCAAGTTTTGCGGCAGGTAAAAAGAACTACTGCTCATTCGATTGGTATAAATTGCCTGAGCGCGAACAAATCGTACAGTTTTCTGTCGCTTTTGAAAAAACGCCGCCTTACTCTGTTCTGACCAATGACACGGTGTTAACCCAAGTCAGTGCGCACAAAAATCTCCGTTCCTTGATGGCCGACCCTGAGCTAACATTAGGATCATTAGATTCCGTCAGCTACGGCAAAGAGCTAGAGTCCATGATTTTTTATAGCAGGAATAAACAGCTCCGCATGAATGTCTTACCGCGTATCATGGCGCGCATGATAGGTGCCAATCGTGCGTCCTATATGCTAATCGACAAACGCGAGTGGGAGTTTATGAAAACTGGCGACCAATACATTAGCAGCACACGTATTCTTGATCTTGAAGGTGTTCCGGAAGGACTGGACAGTTTTATTGTTTGCAGTAAAGATGTCCCTGCTGCTGTCATGTCTCGATTGAATGCAGCGATCATCAAAGTCGGATCAAATTAATTCTGCCTGCCTTCTTCATTACCCTCTGAAAAATATTCCATGATAGCGATCGATCCACGCTCAGTTCTGGTTGTCTGGGCTGCACTCAACATCTTGTTTGCTGGCATGCTGGCACTGGTTGGCATGCAAGCGCGCAATGTAAAAGGCGTTAAACAATGGGCGACCGGTGATTTACTGATCGGCATCGCACTTGGTATTGGTAGTCAAATCAGTTACCCAGCGACGCCATTGATGGCAGGCAGTGCAGCGATCTTACTCGGACTGGGCTTAGGCTTAATTTATAACGGCATCGAAGCATTTGAAGGCCGTCGTTGTCGCTACTGGATTCCCGTACTACTTGCAACGACCATCATCGCAAATAGTTTCATTTTCGGATTATTGTTTTTTGAATCAAAGACACGCATCTTTATTAATTTTTTGGCGTTTGCCGTAATTCATGGCATGTGCGCACGCGCCTTGTTTATTCGCATCGAACAACCCTTGCGCACTGCCTATTGGCTAGCAGCATCCTCAATGAGTATTATTTGCTTACTTGCGATTGCACGTTTAGTGAGTGTCGCACTAACGCCAGCCGATGAGATTAGTATGTTCTCTGCTACCGGAGTTAATCCTATCGTGTTTCTATTTGGTAGTTTGGCGCAAATGTCAGTGTCATTTGCCTTCATGCTGATGATTAACTACACCCTCGCACATCAATTAAATATGTTGGCGACCACCGATGTTTTAACCGGCTTATTCAATCGACGCCGTTTCGAAGAAGAAGCCAAACGTCAAATCAGCCATAGCAAGCGCACCGGCGAAAGCCTGAGCATAATGATGATTGATGTCGATCACTTTAAACACATCAATGATCAATTTGGACATCCAGCAGGTGATGAGGTGTTACGCAAAATAGCCAGCTTGATGCAAGCAATGGTCAGAAATAATGATTTCGTCGCTCGTTACGGCGGCGAGGAATTTTGTGTCTTGTTGCCAGCCACCAGCGAAGCACAAGCTTATGTATTGGGTGAACGCTTACGTCGTTCCTATAGTGATCTGGTGATTCCATGGCAACACCATTTACTCAAGGGCACGATTAGTATCGGTATTGCTAGTAATGAAAACGATCGCGCTACCGAAATCGAAGCACAGCAACTCGATGCTTTGATCGCTGCTGCGGATGTCGCTCTCTATCACGCAAAAAATCATGGTCGTGATCAAGTGACCTGCTACTCAAGCTGTCAAAGTACCGCAACCGAACTCAGTGAAACGCCTATCGGTATATCCCACTAATTCAATATCCGCGCTCATCGCTCACATAGTTCTCATAGATACAAGGAATTCCATCATGCTGCACAACCGAACCACAAGCATCAAACAACTCAGCATAACGATGATAGGATGGATGTTGGCGCTATACACGTCGATCAGCCTTGCTTCCATTGAGAGCGCACCCACCGCGCCAAAAGTCAGCAACAATTCTGAAGCCACACTCTCTATTCTGAATCGAGAGATCATTCATTTTCGCACCACGGTGCTCGGCATCGAACCAGAAGAGCGTGTTAAGCGCGCGCAACGTCGCATTGAACAACAACTCAGCAACACCGGTGAACACAAAGTCAGTATTGCCGATATGCCACCGGGGAAATTGATTCAGATCGATGGAGCAGGCAGTTTTTATATCGCACCGGAAGATGCTGATCCGTTTCAACAAGAAAGCTTAGATAGTGTCGCCAAACAAACCTTAGAGCGCTTAAATCTGGTACTTAAAGAATCACGTGAAAGTCGCAGTCTAGAAGGCATGCTGCGCGCTGGTGCTTATGTCGCAATAGCCTCGCTATTGTTCGCAACGCTGCTCTGGCTGACCTTTCGCTTGCGTCGCGCAGTCGTCGTCAAAACCTTGTCTTTTGCCCGTGACAAACTCGATGGGCACGAATTAATTGAATCGAAATTAATCAACCGTGAACACATACAAAGTGGCTTACGACGGGTATTGCAGTGGTTTTCATGGCTAGTGATTTTTTTACTGACGTATGAATGGCTTAGCTATAGCTTGTCGCAGTTCCCATTCACCCGCCCGTTGGGAGAACAACTGAATCACTACTTACTCAATTTAGTCGGCAAAATCGGTAGTGCAACGATTAAAGCGATTCCTGATCTCTTCACTGCCATCGTCATATTTTTCTTGGCAAAAATAGTCATGCAAGCCTTGAACGCACTATTTGATCGTATCGAAAATGGTAACTTAGAAGTCACTTGGTTAGCTGCTGACGTGGTGTCACCAACCCGACGCATCGTCAAGGTAGCGGTTTGGCTATTTGCCTTAACCATGGCTTATCCTTATTTACCTGGTTCAGGAACCGAAGCTTTTAAAGGAATCTCTGTTTTGCTAGGTTTGATGATCTCACTCGGTGCGTCTAGCTTAATTGCGCAAGCGGCGAGTGGACTAATTTTGACTTATTCGCGGATTTACCGTCAGGGTGAATTCATTCACGTGAATGGACATGAAGGCACGATTACTGACTTGGGCATGTTCACTACCCGCATTCGCAATGGCATGGGATTAGAAATCACTTTACCCAATGCACTGGTTCTCGGCAATGTCACCAAAAATTATTCGCGCGCGCTCCAAGGTCCAGGCTTCGTGATCGACACCAAAGTAACAATTGGATACGACACACCTTGGCGTCAAGTCGAGGCAATGCTGATCGAAGCCGCACGTCGTACACCAAGCATCTTGCAAGATCCAACACCCAAAGTATTTCAAACCGCACTGTCAGATTTCTATCCTGAATATTTATTGATATGCCAAGCTGCCCCAGCAGATCCTGTGCCGCGCGCTGAAGTAATGAGTTTATTACACGCGAATATTCAAGATGTGTTCAATGAATACAATGTACAAATCATGTCGCCACACTACTTAGGCGATCCAGAAAAAGAAAAATTAGTGCCGAAAGAAGGCTGGTTCCGTGCACCAGCCAATCAAAAGCAAACAGAAATTGATGGCAATGAGCGAAATGCAAGCTAATGTCCGCCTCGACCAACTTGCAGCAGGTGAGCAAGCGATGGTATAACGCCCACCCAACTAGATAGAAGCAAATAATAGAATCAAAAAAATAGGAAACCAAATTGGCGAAGTTATATTTTCGATACTCAGCAATGAATGCGGGTAAATCCACCGCGCTACTACAAGTTGCGCACAACTACGAAGAACAAGGGCAACAAGTTTGTTTGTACACCGCTGCCATCGATAATCGTTATGGCACAGGCAAAATCACTTCACGACTAGGGCCTCAACGCGAGGCAGCGACATTTGATGCCGGCTTCGATTTCTTTCGTGATGCGCCGACAGTCAATTGCATCTTAGTCGATGAAGCGCAATTTTTATCGCCGCAGCAGGTCAAGCAACTGCACCAACTGGCGCACGTGCGCGGTATTCCCGTTATTTGCTACGGACTACGCAGCGATTTTCTAGGCGAGCCATTTCAAGGTTCGAGCTACTTGATGACGCTCGCTGACACCATAGAAGAACTCAAAAACATCTGTACTTGCGGTAAGAAAGCAACTATGAATATTCGTGTTGACACCCAAGGCAAACGCATGACGGCAGGTGAACAAATCGATATCGGCGGCAACGAACGTTATCAGCATGTATGCGGACGCTGTTTTTATCAATAAAACGATCATAAAAAAAACAGCGATTCTTTGCATACAAAGAATCGCTGTTGTCGGCATCTAGTTTATTCGCTTAACTTACTTGCTTAACTTACTTGCTTAACTTACTTGCTCAACTTACTCGCGAAATTTACGCACTTCGCTAATCACTCAAGTTGGCGCTTCAATTTTATGCTTCATGCGCTCACAATACTCGCGCAAATTAGGCAGACTTAAGGCCGTTTGTTTTAAAGCGGTTTCCATCGGCACATCGATAATCGCGGATAAAAATGCATACGCTGTCGCATCAATGGTTCGTACTTGTTCACCCATGAAATAAGTTTTATTGGCCAAAAATACCGAGATCGCTTTCAGAATATCTGTACCGATCGCATCAATTTCTGCGGGGTTATGGCGACCTATGCCTTGTGCGCGAATAGACTTTAATACCTGCTTACGCGCCATCTTGGCAAAAAAGGAATGTAGAAAACTGGGCAAACCTAGCTGACCAAAATATTGCATGATGGCGGGACGGTAAATCATCCAAGCTTTGTCATCAGCCCAGCGTATCCATGCGGCGACAAAATACAGTTTTTCTTCCAATAATGCGCGATAAGCCTGCGCGATGGAGAGTTCTAAAGGACTCATTCCAGCATCCAAAGGATGATCCGAAATCGATTCAAAATGTGCCAAGATGACGGAAGAATCACAAATCACCCGATCTTCCAAACGCACCGTCGGCAGTTTCTGTTTGGGCGATTTTTGTGCATTTGCGATTTGTGCTCTGTAGTCGATTTTCTGCAAACGAAAATACACTTCAACTTTGGAACAAAAAGGACTGATATCGAGTACGTCCCAGACAGAGCCATATTTATATAAAGTTAGCATCGCTATATTCCTCAGTTGAAAAGTGCAGCATTTTGTTTGCACTTAGTTCTGCTTCATTACGTTTAACATTACGCTTGATTAAATAAAAATCAGCAATTTACCTAAACTACCTACCCAACAGCCGCTTCATCGAAGTGCTTCAAGGGCGGAGTATACTGAGCTTGCCTTATTGGTGCAATTAATTCATGTCAATTAAATAAAGTTAGCGAACTAGCCTTAGGTATGCATCACCCGCTGCCAGTCAGAATCAAGGATAATGGCGCTAAATCGATTTTCTAGCTGCGCACTCAGAGCAATGGTCCGCACGCTCCTTATTTACCTCTCGGAATATTTTCATGGAAATTAAAGTCAACTTTCTCGACAAACTTCGTCTCGAAGCCAAGTTCGATGATTTCACGGTGATCGCCGATCAGCCGATTCGCTATAAAGGTGATGGCTCTGCGCCCGGCCCATTCGACTACTTCCTCGCATCATCAGCTTTATGCGCGGCGTATTTTGTCAAGTTGTACTGCAACACCCGCAATATTCCGACTGAAAATATTCGTCTCTCACAGAACAATATCGTCGATCCAGAAAATCGCTACGCACAGATTTTTAAAATTCAAGTTGAATTGCCTGCGGATATTTCTGCCAAAGATCGCGAAGGTATCTTGCGTTCTATCGAACGCTGCACAGTAAAAAAAGTGGTGCAACAAGGCCCAGAATTTGTGATCGAAGAAGTCGAAAATCTGGATGCCGATGCGCAAGCCTTACTGACGATCAATCCAGATACAAAAGCAGCCACCTACATTCTTGGCAAAGATCTGCCGCTTGAACAAACCATCGCGAACATGTCGAGCTTATTAGCTGGACTAGGCATCAAAATCGAAATCGCCTCATGGCGTAATATCATTCCGAATGTGTGGTCCTTGCATATTCGCGATGCGCATTCGCCGATGTGCTTTACCAATGGCAAAGGCGCGACCAAAGAAAGTGCGCTAGCGTCTGCACTTGGCGAATACATTGAGCGTTTGAGCAATAATCATTTTTACGCTGGATCATACTGGGGCGAAGACATCGCCAATGCAGAATTCGTACATTACCCGAACGAAAAATGGTTTAAGCCTGGTAAAAAAGATGCGCTACCTAAAGAAATTTTAGATACTTATAGCTTAGCGATTTATAACCCAGATAAAGAGTTGCGTGGCTCGCATCTGATCGATACTAATTCCGGCAATGTAGAACGCGGAATTTGCAGCTTGCCGTTTGAACGACTGTCCGATGGGGCGACGATCTACTTCCCATCGAACTTAGTCGAAAACCTGTTCGCCAGCAATGGCATGAGTGCTGGTAATACCTTGGCCGAAGCGCAAGTGCAATGTCTATCTGAGATTTTTGAACGCGCAGTTAAACGTGAAATTTTAGAAGGCGAATTGACTCTGCCTGATGTACCTACGGAAGTGCTAGCGAAATACCCAAGCATCCTCGCCGGCATCCAAGGATTAGAAGAGCAAGGCTTTCCCGTCTTGGTCAAAGACGCCTCACTCGGCGGCCAATATCCCGTCATGTGTGTGACTTTGATGAACCCGCGCACTGGCGGCGTGTTCGCCTCTTTTGGTGCGCATCCTAGTTTTGAAGTGGCGCTAGAACGCAGCTTAACCGAGTTGTTACAAGGTCGTAGCTTTGAAGGTTTGAACGACTTACCACCACCAACCTTTGTCAGCAATGCGGTCACCGAACCGAATAATTTTGTTGAACATTTCATCGATTCTAGCGGTGTCGTCTCATGGCGCTTCTTTAGCGCCAAAGCCAACTACGAATTTGTCGAATGGGATTTCTCAGGACAAGGCGAAAATTCCAACACCGAGGAAGCGGCCACACTGTTTGGCATTCTCCAAGACATGGGCAAAGAAGTTTACCAAGCGGTATACGACCAACTCGGCGCCACCGCTTGCCGCATCCTCGTGCCCGGCTATTCCGAAGTCTATCCAGTCGAAGATTTGATCTGGGATAACACCAATAAGGCTCTGCTATTCCGCGAAGACATTCTGAATTTGCATCAACTCGACGACGATGGCTTAAGCGATTTACTCGAACGCTTGGAAAATAATGAGTTAGATGACTACAGCGACATCGCCACCTTGATCGGCATAGAATTTGATGAGAACACGGTATGGGGACAACTCACCGTGCTCGAATTACGCTTGTTAATTAATCTCGCCTTACAAGAATTTGAAGACGCCCACGATCAAGTACAGGCCTTCTTGCAATACAACGACAATACGGTTGAACGCGGACTGTTTTATCAAGCTTTGAACGTGGTACTCGAAGTGGAATTAAGTGACGAGCTTGATCACGACGACTACGAACCCAACTTCCGCCGCATGTTTGGCAAGGAGCGTATGGATGCAGTCTACGGCTCACTAGAAGGCAGCGTGCGTTTCTACGGCTTAACACCAACCAGCATAAAACTAGAAGGTTTGGATAGACATCAACGTTTGATTGATAGTTATAAGAAGTTGCACGTCGCACGCGCCAAGTTCGCATCACTATCAAAATAAAGCATCTCAAAAGTCAGATTGCTACAGCGAAGCACGGCGCTTAGCTGTAGCAATTAATAGTAAGACTCTGGGAGAGTGCAGCGTGAAGATTTTGTAAGCTGAATAATTCAACCACAATAAAACAAACTACTTGCGAACCCCACTCCAAGACTTACTAACAATTTTCCACTGCCCATCAATTTTATTCAGCGCAAGGTAGTCGACGCCTTGCCATTGTGGATAATCTAAAGTGACTTTGACGACGGCACCGAGATCGCTGATATCCAATATGGTGTACTGGCGATGGCGCTGGGCTTCGTCCTCTGCTGGATGACCGGGAAACCCTTGTACCCATTCTTCTCCGCTTTGTGTGACGACTTTTTGTTGCCGATTTGAATATCCCAACACGATTGCATCTTTTCTGGCGACTTGTAAGGCGATATCGGCCCGACCAGCTCTAAAAGCTTGCATCATCGTTTGCATAGTCTGATCCACCGCGGCAAATTCTTTATGCTGCTGCACTTGAGCGAAAACGGGGTGGGATAAACTGGCGAGAATGCTGATCCAAAAAATAGGTTTTAGAAAAAATTTCATATTTAAATCCTTGATGTAGAAAATTGAAAAATGACGACGCGCGGATATCGATCTCTTGCTTCTCCAATTCCTATGAAGAAGTGAAAGATTGAATCAACGATTTAGAAAAAACCGCGAACTACTGCTGGAAGTTTTGAGGAAAGCGTCCTTAGCCACCGCGGCTAAGAACACACTGTTTGGAGAAGAAGACATGATAGAGAGCTCCGTTAAAAGTTAAAGGAGCTTTCATCATAAGGATTTGCGTTGAAATCTATGCCTGACTAGATATTTCAGGACTACTAAAATCAGTTTTCGGAGTCTGATGTTGTTCTCGATACGATGAAGGCGTGCATCCATTCACTTTTTTGAAGGCGGCATAAAAGGTCGACATCGATTGAAAGCCTGCTGCCTCTGCAATATTTTCTAGAGAATGCTCGGCATTTTGTAGCAGCAAATGCTGCGCTTCCGCGACACGCAACGCGTTTAAATATTGCTTGAAAGAGGTTCCGTTATTGTCGTTCAAGAGCTGTGACAAACGTGCTTGCGGCATACCCAAACGTCGCGCCAGACGCGATAAGTTGAGCATAGGATCAAGAAACAAACGTTCTTTCGCCATTAAATCGGCTAAGGCTTGCAATTCTATGCTTGCTGCTGGTGTTTCAATTCTTCGGTTCTGATACGGCTCGACTGGTGCACTACCATGCCGCCACCCCCACAACACGATCAAACACAAATACAAAACAAAGGAAAACGATAATGCCCCCACAATATACGAGGTATAACCGGAGCTAGCATAGGCTAGCCAAATGAACCATAGGCCTGCCACAACTGTAAGTAGCAAACGTCCTGCAGTTGCAGTGGGAAGACGATGTTTTTGCTGTATCAAGATACCGCTACTAATCAGCAGATAGGCAAACCAAAGCCAAGTAATTGTTCCCACAATCGGGCCGTGCCACAGTTGCGGATCATTCGCGTAGGGCCAAATCAGATTAACCAACAATGCGACCAAGCTAATCACCAATAAATGCAGGCGCTCCCATTGCCCCAAAAGCTTCTCACTACTCAAGCTATGGCGCACAAAGAAATACAAACAAGGACCGATGAAGAAACATGCAGTCAAACCAATTTGTATGACAATTGACGGCGTATCAGATAAAAAAACCAGCGCAACGGATTTACCGGTACGGATACTCACCATCAAAATTAAAATCGCTAACCACCGCTGCGCGACCGAGACCGAACCCGCGATCAAAAGATAGATGGAGAGTGCTAATCCATTAAATGAACCAAGCGCGGCAAAGAAAAATAAGAGGTGATTATGAACCATGCTCAAATGAATGAATCGAGTGATAAAAGGTGCGCCGCAACACAAATCAATGCACGTCAATGCAAATCACAACATGCTAACAACACATCTATCTAAGTAAATGAATAAGTAGCGTCGCTGAAAATCACGATAGTAGCTCAAATCGAATCAATCATGATCTCTTTGACCATCTGTAGGTAGGCTCGGCTGACCGGTAATGTATGACCACAACGTAGCGCCAGAGTTGCCGCGCCGTTTGTGAAATTACCGAGTTTGATCATATCGGTCGCACGTACAATGAAACCGCGATGCACACGCACAAAAACTTGTGGATCAAGCTTTTGCTCTAAGGTGTTCATCGTCACACGTAACAATTTGCAGCCGAGTTTGGTGTGTAGTTCGACATAATTGCCAGCAGTCGATATGTAACTGACCTGATCCAAAGATACGACTTCGATCTCACCAAGGCTACGTATGGCAACCTGTTGCAGATAAGCATGTTGCGGCGTTGAGCCTGTTTCTAGATAAGCGTTTAGCGTTTGACCATAACCACTTTTGCCACGCATGCGTACCGTCTCTGCGGCACGTCCCAGTGTTTCAGACAAACGTGTATTGGAAAAAGGTTTCAGCAAATAATCCAAAGCGAAACATTCAAACGCGTGCAATGCATAACAACTATGCGCGGTCACAAAAATGATCACAGGTGGTGCGCTGGTTTTACAAAGTCGCTTGGCGAGATCGATACCTGAAGTTTCTGGCATATGAATATCGAGAAAGATGACATCGACTTGATGCTGCGCCAACACTTGCTCGGCTTCACTCGCGCTTTCACATAGCGCCAATACTTGCCATTCTGGATAATTGCGTAGGGCACATTGCAAATTGACCCGCCCCAATTGTTCGTCATCGACAATAATTGCGTTAATACTCATTTGGCAGAAAAATATCTACTTGAAAGCGATTACCAACTTTGCCTGCATTAAGACTAGCTGCGCCATGATATAAAGAATGAAGACGCGCCTTCAGCGTTTTTAAACCTAGGCCAAAACCGGGCGCGCTGGCAACTCCGACATGAACTGGATTACTCACGCTACATAGCAAGCCTCTGCTATCCAAGCTAAAAGTGAATACGATATCGCTTTCACCTTTGTGACACTCCAAATCATGCCGTAGCGCGTTTTCTAACAGAGGCTGGAGCAAAAATGGGGGGCAATCATAAGCAAGAACCGCTGGGCTAAGTCCATGCATCTCTACCTTTAATCGTTCACCATAACGTAATTTCTGTAAGCACAAATAGTCATTCAAACACTGCACTTCGTCTTGTATGCCAACCCAGGTCATTTCACCAGATGCTAGTGAGTAACGTAAAAGCTCACTTAATTTTTCAATCGCAATCAATGCGCTTTCACTGTTGGCAGAACGCACTAAACCAGACAATGCATTTAAAGAATTAAACATAAAGTGCGGTTCCAATTGCGCCTTCAACATCGCAAGATTTTGCTGTTCCAAAGCCAAACTCAAACGCAGAGAATGTTCACGCTGATCGCGTAGCGCAGTCAAACGCTTTTGATTTTGCTGCCACAAACGCAATCCCAACACTGCTGCAAATACAGCCGTAATCGCACAAATCCGAAACAAGCAAACGGCATTTTCGTAAGCAAGTACACGATCTAAGAATGGAATGTCCTTACGTGCCCAAATGAGTGCAAAAGCAGCGTTGAAAATGTGCCACGGTATGATAAAAAGAAATGAAAGTACATAAGCGAGAAAAATGACACGCGCGTGATTCAGATACTCGTCCCAACGACACGACAAAAAATATAATACCCAAGAGAGTGGCGCTAGCACCAAAGCAGCTGCTACCCAATTTACAAAAATCGTCCCGAACTGTGCTCGCTCACCATTACGTAAATCTTCGCTATAAATTGCCAAGGCAATCAATACACATAGTGAACCCCATCCCAAGAAATTATAGAGCAAGAAAAAGAATGGCCGCTTCCAATCTGGAAACTTAATCGGCAAAAGCAACGAGGAATTTGTCAGGCTAGTCATGCGCATTAGTATAACGCGATAAATTCCTAGCAAATCAAATTCGCATGTATTCCATCACACTAAAATGCACACTCATCACAATCTTAAGTGGGTGATGAAAGTGGCGATGCAGAGACGAATTTTGCTTAATTCACAGCAACAAACTAAGTCGCTTGCTAGACGTAACGAAGCTGAACAAGCTACCAATATCCGCACGGCAAGTATGACATCGGGTGCTCAAAGAATTGCCCAAAAACACGCTATCACACCGTGATAGCAATCTATCACTCTTACAATGAAGATATCAAACAAAGCCAAGATAATTGTCGCTCGACTTGTACTGATTTGGACGTCACATGGCAACAATAATCGCAAAACACTTTACTCACACCTGCAAAGCTACGGTGCGAAACATACATGGAAATTCAAACAAAAGATTACTGACCGCATTTGTATTTGGAATATTCGGAATCATTAGCTTGCTGCTACAAAATCCCGCACTGGCGCAGTTAGTCATCCCCAAAGCCGATAAACCACCCCAATTGAAAGATTATCGCCAACCAGACAACATTCCTGCCACCGCAGGTGTTGAGATCAAGCAGTTTGTGCAAAACACGCCGCATGAAGGAAGCGCACCAAGCTATGCGACTAAGGCTTATCTCTCTTACGACCAAGAAAATCTATACACGATCTTTGTTGCACATGCCAATCCTAAACATTTAATTGCACGACATTCACGACGTGAAAATAATGGCGGAGAAGATTTCGTTTTGCTGCAAATCGATACCTTCAAAGATGGGCAGCGTGCCTTTGTATTCTATGTAACCCCGCTTGGGGTACAGGCCGACTCCAGCTATATAGAAGGCAAAGAAGAAGATTTTGATTTCGACACCCAATGGCGCACTGAAGGTGAGTTAACCGAGTTTGGTTACATCGTCAAGATCGCAATTCCATTCAAGAGCTTACGTTTTGCCAATGGTGATAAACAAGAATGGGGACTTTCCGTGGCGCGCTATATTCCTGAGTTCACCGAATTTATCACCTGGCCTCTTATCTCCAAGCAGCAGCCGACTCTGGTTAACCAGTTTGGCACTGTAGTGATCAATGAGCGCATAGCAGAACAACGAAACTACCACGTCAATCCCTATCTTTTTAGCGGCAAAGACAAGTTTCTGACCAACATCGACAAACAAGGTAAAAAGTATGTCGGTTTTGTTCAACAACAAAAAACACAGCTTGGTTTGGATGCCAAATATGTGTGGAATAATTCGGTCACCGTCGATCTCACTTTGAATCCAGATTTTTCCGATGTAGAAAGCGACGAACCACAAGTCTTGGTAGATAAACGCTTCGAAACTTTATTCCCAGAAAAACGTCCCTTCTTTTTAGAGAACTCTGGCTTTTTCAAAACTCCCTTACCCTTATTTTTCTCACGCCGCATTGTCGAACCAGATGCAGGACTACGCGTGACCGGCCGTCAAAATCAATTTGCGCTTGGCGGCATGATGATGGACGATGTATCCGAGCCTGCGGCTGGCAAAGCCCATATCGGCTTAGTACGTGGGCAGGTCGACTTTGGCCAAACCGGTAACCTCGGACTTCTATTCAGTAAGCGCAGCCAAGCTGATCAAGCCAACTCAGTTGCCGGGGCGGATTTCAGACTGACGCCATTAGCCAACTGGATCTTCACTGGACAATTCGCAAAAAGCCAAAGCAAACAGCATCAAAACAAGCATGAAGGCGAAAATCAAAACAACAAGCAAACGAATAACAACGACCATCTAGCCTATGTCGAAGCGATTTATGGCTCACGTGCATTGACCTATAGCGGAAAATATACCGACATAGGACAACAATTTGATGCTCGTTTAGGCTTTATTCCACGTACCGATATCAAACAAAACGAACAGCAAGCGAACTATACTTGGTTCGGCGCACCTGGAGATTGGATACTGACGCAAGAGCTCAAAGCCACGCTCACCCATACCGACAATCAACAGGGTCAATTTCAAGATCAAAAAAACCATTTGCTATACACCCTCAAAGCTAAGCAAGCCAATACTTTCACGATAGAGGCAGTACAACAATCCGATAATCTGAACAATCAAAAGGTCAAGACGGCGGGTTGGTTAATAGGTTGGCACACTCGTACCTTGCCTGAGCTAGTGAGCACCATTAAATTGGGCCAGCGACAAGCACCCAATTACCAATTTGTTGATCCTGCTGTGTTGAGCGGCGATGCGCGCAATGCGCAACTAAAAATAAAGTGGCTGTTCGGTCGCCATGTGCGTCTAGATGCGAGTTATATCTGGAATGATCTACGTCACGCCAAAGGCACTGTCTATCTTGATCGACTTGCGCGCTTTAATCTCGCCTACCAGTTCGATAACTATTGGGGTGCCAGTCTGATTATGGATTATCACTCCCTATCCGCAAATCAAACTTGGAGTAGCTTAAAAAACGAAAAGAGTCTCAACACCAATCTACAATTGCGCTACGTACTAAGCCCAGGATCAAGTGTTTACCTCGGCTATGTTGATCGACAAGAAAACATAGGTTTATTCCATGATGAACATGGCTTGGTGCAAGCACGACCAACGAATCAGCTTTCACTTCATACAGGCAAACGTGTCTTTATCAAATTGAGTCATTTGTTTTAAGTCCGCTTTTTCCATTTACATGTTGAGCCGCTTCAGGCTTGACATGTAAAGCGATGTCGAACATCACCATCTCTTGCAACACGCGCTAACGCTGCGTTTCTCCTCACTACCCGTATGTGGCTATCGACCCAACACTGCGTCGATACAGCACCGCGTCAACACGGCACCTACATTTCCCCACTTGGCACGATGCTTGCTAAAAATAAAATCCAGTTTCATCACAAACACAATTTCTGAAAGACGGTTTTTCTTTGTGCTTAGTAGCGCCAGAGATTCAATCTGAATAGCGATGAAACTGGAAAGGCTTTTGTAATTCCACCGACTCTGTTGCGTGCGATGCAAGCGCCTGCCATGTAAAAACAATTGTCGAGATCGATCACGCCAAATTCAACCCTGATACTTTTTAATGGAGCAACGAACATGAGCATTCCGCAAACCCCAACACCGCCGTATCCAGAATACTCAGACGCCGTCTTAGATGCGCCAGCTAACTACGGCATATTGGAACAACTGATCGGCACTTGGGTCAATGTCAATCCTAACAAGAGTGCGACAGGTTGGGGCTTACATACGACTTGTATGCCGTCGCCTGGCACCAATACCGAAACCATTTTTGGTATTTTTCATTTTTTATGCGAAGACTATACTGAAGAACTGAGCTTTGCTCCGGTATCTGGTGGTGTACGAAATCGCGGTGGTACTAACGAACAATTCGCTGGCGCTATCGAATACAAGCAAAGCGTGCAGCGCGTTAGCGATGGCGTTGGTATCCACGAAGAAGTGGGGATGTATCTGTGGCTAAATGAAATGTACAACCACGCCGCTACTGAGCAATCGGTAATCGACGATAACGGCTATCCCTTGATCTCAATTGGGGCAGGGGCGAATGGGCCGAATTATGTGCCGCCTTATTCGATAGCAAGAAGCGGCACGATTCCACACGGCAGTGCAATCATGTTGACGGGTAACTTTCAACAAGATGTTCCTGGCAAACCCGCATTTCCAACTGGCACCGACAGTTGGAGCGCACCATTTGTGCAGTCTTGGCCAGACTTACAAATCGCCAATGCACCCAATCTCGCTTCCTCGCCGTTAGCGATTTCTCCTAGTATGGGTGCTTCTGCTTTGCTAGTGCCTCCCAATGGCAACACTGCAGAGGCAGCGCCACTCAATCTCGACGAGCCTGCACCGGCGTGGGCGTTTGATAAATCTTTAACCGTGACCCAGCCTGATAGCAACCTGACGTATTTTCAGCGCATCGTTGCGGATCAACATTATCCTTATTCTGTGCGTCCCGATTTGCGTCTACGCGATGCAATCAAGGATCAAAACATTAGCAAATACACCTTGATTCAATTGAGTAGCAAACACGATGGCGGCCCACAAGGGGGCATACTCAACACGCCCTTCGTCAAGAAGTTTGCTAACGTGACCGAGATGAGTTTGAATCTGTGGTTAGAAACGGTGATCGAGGATGGGCAAGAAGTGCTACAACTACAATACGAGCAAATCATCTTCTTCGAGTTCATGGTCGGTTCGAATGGACAAACCACCCGCTGGCCACATATACAAATCAATACTTTGCGTAAAAAGCCCGCATGTTAAAAAATCAAGTTAAGGCATTGAAGTAAGTTAGATCGGCTCAAGGGACATTTTCGGTAACAATTTGAAAGTTCCTTGAGCCGCACAGTATGGGGTGAGCGGATGAGCCAATGAGCGACTAGATAACTCACCAAAGCTCATACGATTAAGCAGTCGTAGCAAAACAAGACACGCGATTGCGCCCCAATTGTTTCGCCTCGTACATCGCCTGATCTGCGCGTCGCTGTATCGCTGCCATACTCTCGCCCACTTGGTCGGAAGTTGCAATGCCGATACTTGCGGTAATACACAATCGTTGCGTCGCAATTTGCGGCATCAAGTCTTCAATCTCTTGACGCATATGCTCGGCTAACTTATGTGCACCTGCTAAATCAGTATCGGGTAAAAATACCGAAAATTCTTCACCACCAATCCGGCCAACTGCATCGCTTTGGCGTACCACGTTTAGCATGCTTTTACTGACTGCTTTCAAAACAATATCACCAGCTTCATGGCCATAGGTGTCATTAATTTTTTTAAAGTGATCAAGATCGACAAACAACACTGAAAACTGCTGATGATGCCGTTGCGCCAAATGAATTAATTGATCGCAAGTAGCGTAATAGGCACCTGCATTGAGTAAATCCGTCAAAGGATCATGGCTGGCGAGATGGCGCAGACGTTGATTGGATTCACGCATACGCACAAAATAAGACATCGAGCGCGCACCATAAATATGAAAGAATGCGCCCAAATAAAACAAGGCAACCAGTAAAGTCGCCATCGCATTGATCGAATATGGTTGCGGCAAATAAGCGTTGCCTACTGCCAAACCCAACATCGTCGCCAAGCTTATCAGCATGCCGGCTTTTTGCCCAAGTAAGATATACACACCAGGGATATTCGTAAAATACCAAATCACGCGCATTTCGTCGGCAGACACCATATACAGTGCAGACGTATATTCAGCCATACAAACTGCCTCATACATCCATGCCAATTTCAGCAATAAATGCGGGCGACCACGCAAGCCTAACCAGAGCAATAGACTCAGCGACATAAAGATCGCCATCGATACTACGTGAAGCGTATCTATCGTATTGATTCCCGTCGCCACCCCAAGCAGGAGCAAACCAGTAACCACTGCGCCTGCCAGCATTAACACCGTCAGAAATCGGAACTGGAAGGCGCGATATTCTTCACCCTCTAAGAAAGTCACATCGCCGTAGAGTATTTGTCTCAAGGTTGGCATCGTCAATTCCTCGTGCATTTTGCGAAGCTTGTTTTTTCAATCTCATAATACGCTCAAGATGCTAGCCGATGAAGGTATCAAGCAGATTTAGCAACAGTTTGCTTAATACCTAATCGCTTTGCGCTGAGATAAATGTCGATGCAGCTAGCACGATGCATTCACAATGCATTCACAATACAAGCAAGATCAACCAACGATGTTAATAATATCAACAACCAAAGAAAATAAAGAAAGGTAAAAAAAGACACTGCTCATACTAGTATGCTGCTTGCGCAAACAAGCTTGCTGGCTGCGTTTTCACCGCTTGCATACGCTTCCAACGCAACTCCAAAACAGCGATGCTCACC
The DNA here is from genome assembly GCF_018139645.1 of Affinundibacterium baiyunense. GTDB lineage: Bacteria > Pseudomonadota > Gammaproteobacteria > Burkholderiales > Burkholderiaceae_D > Undibacterium > Undibacterium baiyunense. The sequence goes on along the minus strand of NZ_JAGSPM010000002.1, from coordinate 433,706 downwards.
ACATACAGAGCCACCACAATCAGCGCTTGCAACACAAAGCTGTGCTCGGGATACATGATCCATGCAAATGTACATAACACAGTACGAACAATTGCATGGAACACACCGATCCAATGTTGAATCAAGACGCTCAAAGGTAGCCACATCAAACCCGTCAAAATCGCTACCGCAAAAGGCAAGCTACGATAATTTTCTAAGAAAAATGGAATCGCTAAGGCGTAACACAAAAAGCACATCGCCACCGCCGACAAAAATACCGTATCAAAGAAATTACGTTTCGCATTTGACTTAAACGCCAATTGCTCACCAGTTAGCTTTGCCAACAACATCGCTACATAAACAATGCTACCGGTACCAATAAATATCGCCAAAACCTGCGCCTTAGGGCTGAGAAAAGCCCCAGTAAAGATCAAGAGCGACCACACCAATAAGCCTGCCAAAGGCATCGCTAAGAAGCGACGTTGACGAAACTCAGCCAGTTGTTGATCCAATGACATAGCCACTGTTGAAGAAACTGAAGATGATGACATGATGAACTCCCTCTCAAAAAAGCGATTAAGCAATGAATGTGTCGATGGAGACATGATCAAGCAAATCCGCGCTATCGCGTAGTAGCGTTTGTCATGACTTCGCATGACATTTGTCAGGCGCGCATCGGGATGCTTGAGCAGAAAATAAAATAACCCAACCCAGTAGACGACACAAAATGCGACGCTAAGCATCAAGACATGCGACTTTTTATAAAGAGAGTGCTGTATGAATAAGATCTAGTTAGGCTGCACACTCTTTCTAACTACCTAAAGAACAGCATGAAAACCTTAAAGTTATTGAGTGGCTTGGCTATCGCAGCCATCACCGTATTCGCACTTAGTGGTTGCGCAAGCATGGCTGGACCGAAAGAATCAAAACAATCGGCCAGTATCGTCGATTACCTCTATCCCAAAGCTGCACAAGCACCGCGACTTGCTCCTGGTATCACCTATCTAAAACCGCCAATGCGGGTGGGTATCGCCTTTGTTCCAAACGCGCCCAGTGCGCGTACCTTGCCCGAAACGGAAAAAATCAAACTGATGGAACGCGTCAAAGTCGCATTTGCTGGACAAGCCTATCTTGGTTCGATAGACATCATTCCATCACAATATCTAAAGGCCGCTGGCGGTTTCGACAATATGGAACAAGTCGCACGGATGTTTAATGTCGACGTGATGGCGATGGTTTCTTACGATCAAGTTCAATTCACCGATAGCAATTCACTGTCGTTCTTATATTGGACCGTGATCGGTGCCTACCTCGTCCATGGTAACGAACACGACACCCAAACCATGCTCGACATCTCGGTATTTGATGTGGCAAGTCGTCAATTACTCATGCGTGCACCGGGTACGAGCCAAGTAAAAGGCAGCGCCAATTTATCCAACTACAGCGAGCGCTCGCGCGTAGCGCGTATAGAAGGCTATAACAAAGCAGCCGATCAATTAATTCCAGCATTACAAAATGAAATTGCGAGCTTTCGCGAACGTCTAAAGACCAATGAGAATATGCGCGTTGAGCCGCGTGCAGGCTATCGCGGCGATAGTAATCCAAGTCAGAAATAAGACGCTTCACGCGACGGCTGCGATGATGGGTACAACTCTATCTGTGCCCATCGATACATTTCAACTCAAACGGGCATCAACAAGCACACATCGCATTATTTGCAAATTGCGCTATTCGATCAGGTAAGCAAGTTTACAATATGGACTTTTCTCAATTTAGATTAACCAGTTCCATGTTCAGCAAAAATACTTTTCTCTGTGCACTACCATTCGTGTTTGCTTGCAGCACCTTACTTGTATCAAATCAGAGTATGGCCAAACTAGATCAACAGGGCGCGACTATCCCATCACTATGTCTGAAGGGTGAAAGCAATTTAGCGACTGCGTGGATGGGAAATACGATCAGCACTGAAAGTGGTTACAAAAATAAAAAGGACGGTAAGATCGTCTCGATGTGTACCGATGTAGAGCAAGCGCCGTATCAAAAAGTAGTCTATCGCTACGGTCTGCCACAACAGATAGAATTAGAAATGGTCGCAAGCGAATCCGCACCATTTTACTTTTTTAATCGTTCCACCTCCACACACACTGGAGAAGATATAGTCTTCTTCAACAATGCGAACTATACCTACTACTTGGTGATCGCAGCAGGCCAAGCGAATGGCGTCACTTTACGCATCTACAATGGAAAAAAGTTGATTTTTAATCGTTTCTCCGGCAATCACGATGGCGAAGATTTTGTACAAGGTCCAGCCGAAGTTGATCTCAAAGCACGGCAATCAAAACGCTACCAAATCAAAAAACCAGCGCACGCTTTTTAGCAAAACGCATATTTAGCTTCAATCCTGCTTGCATTCAGGTGAGCACAGGGATGCATCAGGTATCACCGAAGAGAAATCGCAATATGCTCAGACAATTCACAAAAAATTAAATGACAAGCGTCGCTTGTGGCTTCAACGCATCTCAAAAATTTGGCGACAATGATATGAACGGATTAGAAATTACACTCACACTATCGCCCGAATATTTTGTTTGTGCTTATTAAAGACTTATTACCGTTTCACAAGATACGATAATCAATTACAGCACATAACATTTCTAAATGCGAACGATGCTTTGCCACCAGCTCAAAACTGAAGATAGCGTAAAGCAAAGTTGATCAAACTAATGTTAACGTGTTATTTTGCATACGACGGTTCTCAGCGTAACCATTTCAGAATCGACTTTTCTCCTGCTTTTAAACTTGAAGGAATGCCGCCATGTCTGTGCTAAAACATCTGAAACTTTTTGTTGTGCTCTTATTCGCTACATTTGCATATAGTTCTACAGCATCAGCTGCTTGTACACCGATCAATTCCGTTCCTTTTGCAATCACTTCGTCTGGGCAATACTGCCTAAGTAATAATGTTCAAACAAGCGGTGCAGCCGGAATTCAAATTAGTATAGGCATTGGAAATGTTACGCTAGATTTAGGTGGCTTTTCTCTCAAATGTATGGCGGCGCAGAACGCCATCATGACTACAACAAGCGTATCAAATGTAATCGTTGAGAACGGTACGATCCGTGATTGCAACTATGCGGTGGCAATTAATAATTGTACTAGTTGTAGCGTTAGAAATATTCAAGCAATCAATAACTCGATAGGCATTGTTGCCAGTGGCTTTGCATCCAGAGTAGAGAATAATCAAATCCGCAACGATAATGCGAGTGCGGGAAACCCAGCGATCTTAATGGATGCATATGCATCGCTGATTTCATCAAATCACATCAGCGGTTCGTCTTTAGGAATAATGAATCGGGGCAAAGGCAATGTCATACGCGCAAATAGTTTTGGCCAATGTGGCACCGCGATTCGTTTCGACACTCGCGCCACCTACCAAGACAATCTAACTCAGCTATGTACAACGGCATTCTCGGGCGCGGACTTGGCAAATAGTACCGATGCTGGTGGGAATTTTTAAACGTTGTTTCGACTTTAAGTATTACTAATACGTTTTGCCCCAATCGCGTGACTTTTGATTCAAATTAGTCACAAGACCGAACTACCGCCCCAAAGATAGTAATTCACTTAGGACCGATTGCCACGCAACTGTGGCTGGATCAATCAAGGCAAAATGACCACAATCTGGTAAGTTCAGCAAACGTGTAGCCGGAAACACCGCGCAATATGAGGCGGCGACCGCGGGTGGGACGATTTCATCATCATTGCCTTGCAAAATACTGACCGCTACTTTAGGCGTGTGCAGATTCATGGGATTCACATCCGCACGATGAATTGGATCTTGTCCCAAAAAGCGCTGCACTGCGCCATCACCTAATTGCATTGCATGCGCCATTTGCAAATCAGCGGCAGGCGCCAAAGCAAGAACGCCCTTTAAGTGAATCGGCAAGTCTAACTGCGCACAACGTGCCGCTGCCCACAACACCAAATGTCCGCCTGCAGAATGCCCAAGCAACAAAATCTGCCCATTGTGCCGCTGTGCTTGTGCAGGCAAGGTGTGCAAAGCGCACATCACATCACCAAGAGTTTGATCGGGTTGGCCTGAAACTCGACGATACTCCAAGGTCAAGGTTGTCCATCCCGCTTCTGCCAATGCGCAAGACATCGCTTCTGCATGCATGCGATCATATTCTGGCTTCCAAAAACCACCATGTATGAGCACCAACAGCGGCAGTGCATCTGCTTGGCTACCGTAGCGTAGGTCAGCAATTTGATCAGGATGATCACCATACGCGAGAGTAAGATCGGCGGGCTTGGCGCTGCGGCTAAGTATAGAAAGGTCTTCGCTCATAGGACTCTTGAAAAGTAAGTGACAGCATAGACTGACAGTAATACTGTGATATAGGAAAAAGCGATCATTGCACAATAACAATTTTACCGAAAAGTAAACTCGGCTATGCTCTTATTTTCGCGCGATAAGATACTTGCAGTCATCGATCCAGCCTTGCAACTTCTTATGTGCATGTGCTTTCTGTTCTTGCGAAGAAGTGCGAATAATTTCGACCATCAATTGTTGTATAGCTGCGCGAGAAGCTTCTGCTTGAGCGCGCTGCTCATTCGATTCGGATCGTTCAAAATTAGCTAAGATTGCCGCTTGTATCATCGCTTGCGCGACTTCGCGATTTGGTTTTTCATTTTGAATTTTGCTCAACAACTGTAAGACTTCTCGTTGACGCGACTGACTGTCTTCTAACCATTGCGCATAATTGGGTGGATACTTTTCCAAATAGCGTGCGATGATCGCTTCTTGCTCACGGCTGACACTGCCGAGCCAATCATCGGTTTGATTGACGAGTTTTTTAAAACGCGCCTTCACTTGTTTTTCAGGCGTTAGCTCTAAATACTTCTCACGAAAATCTTCATTATTCTTTTCAAACTTGCGTGTCAAATGCGCCTTCTGTGAAGCATCCATCGCCAATGCAAAATCCGTTAACTCAGGTAAAACTTTTAGCGCTATCGCTTGTGTGTATTGTTCAACTTGCTTAAAACTAGCTTCGAGTTCAAGTGGTCCCGGATTCGACGCGAGCTTGGACTGCAACTGCGTCAGTGTTTGTACATACTGCGGCAACTGGGTACTGCGATGCCAGCTCAACAACTGCGCTATATCTTGCTTAGTCTTGGCCTTTTGTGAAGAACGAAAATCGACATAACCGTCCAACCACCAATACACCACTGTATCAGCATTCGAGTAAGCAAGCCGCGCTGTACTACAACTCCCTAATAGCGCGAATAACATCAACAGGATTAGTAGTCGCAGCCATCGAAATGGACGCGCACCAACATATTGATCACGCATCGTTTGTTGAAATAGTGTCGTACTCAATTCATTCCCCTCTATTTGCATTTGCTGCATTTGTCTCATGAACTGAATGCATGATGACAATCCGAAAAAGGACTAATTAAAAGGACTAGGTAACCAATGACATGAATCATACCAAAAGCGCAGAATCGACGTTGAGTACGCTGATTTGCAGCGAAATTAGGCAGACTATTCAAGCATGCTGTAATCGGTTAGAATTGGCTCGGGTGCGCATCCTTGGTGATGTAGCAGGTTTCAGCGACGGTCGGGCCGCCTCGCTGCTTCTTTACGGCGGATACCCATGACGCATTTCAATATCGAGCTAATTGCCGCGGTCATTTTTGCAATTGCTCTCATCCATACCTTTTCTGCAAAACAGTTTGAGCGTTTATCGCATCGCTTTCCACGCCATGCGGGTTTATTTCATTTACTAGGCGAAGTCGAAGTCGTATTTGGCTTTTGGGCTATCGTCTTAATTTTTTGTATGACGGCGATTAGCGGTGGTGATCAGGCTTTGGCCTATGCCGAATCGCGCCAATACACCGAGCCACTATTTGTATTCGTGGTGATGGTGGTTGCCGCATCGCGGCCAATTTTGGAGTTGGTCATCAACACAGTTAATGGCATTGCGCGTGCGATGCCATTGCGCACCTCTTTAGTCAGCGCTTGGTTAGGATTGGCAGCGGTGCCCTTGTTTGGTTCCGCTATTACCGAACCGGCTGCGATGACGATTGCCGCCTTGATGTTAGCGCCGCAGGTATTCCGATCTGAAGTACCAGAGCGCATCAAGTATTTTGCGCTCGGCGTACTGTTTGTAAACATTTCGATAGGCGGCACCTTAACTTCGTTTGCCGCACCACCGGTATTGATGGTCGCTGCAACTTGGCAATGGGATTCCGCATTTATGCTAGCGACCTTTGGTTGGAAGGCTGCGATTGCCGTACTCATCAATGCTAGTCTCGCGGTCTTCGTCTTACGCAAATATTTGCCTGATCAAATCAAGCAAGCTAGTACCGAGACAAAAAAATCAGTACCGATTACGCTGACGATCGTGCACATTGCCTTCTTGGTTGGCGTCGTCATGTTGGCACATCACCCAGTCGCGTTTCTGGGCTTATTCTTGATGTTTCTTGGCGTGACACAAGCTTACGAACGTCATCAAAATCCGCTGATTATCAAAGAAGCCTTATTGGTCGCGTTTTTCTTGGCGGGCTTGGTGGTACTCGGTGGACTGCAACAATGGTGGTTGCAACCATTAGTAGCGAATATGTCGCCAAAAGTTCTATTCTTTGGCGCAACTGCGTTAACCGCTGTCACCGATAACGCAGCGCTTACCTATCTCGGTTCATTAATTAGCGGTATATCCGATCAAGCCAAATACAGCCTCGTTGCTGGCGCAGTCGCGGGTGGCGGCTTGACCATGATTGCCAATGCCCCAAATCCAGCCGGGGTCGCCTTGCTCAAGCGCGGCTTCTCTGACGAATCCATCGGTGCAGGTGGTTTATTCATCGGCGCATTACTACCAACCGCCATCGCGATTGGCGCGTTTATTCTCCTTTAATTCAACGGCGTTTGCGCTAGCGTTTTAGATACCAAGGCTGTCCTCCATAGTCTTAGTGTCTAGCTTGCAAACGCCCAAGCCAGATCAGCTAGCTGATCGAAAGGACATCATGCTCGAACTCACTCAACTTCAACATGACATGGCTTGGCCATTAAGCATATTACTCGCATGGATCATCGGTGAATTTGTCAATCGATGGCTCAAACTACCGCGCATTAGTGCTTACGCAGTAGTGGGCTTTTTATTGGCGCCATCTCAACTCGGATTGTTACCAAGCAGCCAATCACCAACAATGCTGTTGATGGCGAATATCGCTTTTGGTTTGATCCTGTTTGAGAGTGGTTATCGGATCAATCTGCGCTGGCTGCGTAGCAATCCTTGGCTGACCGCAGCTAGCCTGACTGAAGCGGTGTTAACTTTTATCTGCGTCTATTTCTTGGTGCTCGCTTTCGGACAAACAGAAACCACCGCGCTATTGTTGGCAGCGCTATCCATGGCAACTTCGCCCGCTACGATTTTGCGCGTGATCAATAAACAAAAAAGTTCTGGTCAAGTGACGGAACGCGTATTGCATTTGTCGGTGCTTAACTGTGTGTTGGCGGTATTGACCTTTAAAGTGATCCTAGGTCTGGTGATCTTTAAAACCTCTGGCAATATCTGGAATGCCAGCTATAACGGCTTAATCGTCTTACTCATTTCAGCCGCACTAGGCGTCACGTTTGGCGTACTCATACCTGCGGTGCTGCGTAAAACAAATCGCTTAAACCAAGATGGCACACTCGCATTTACGATTGCAATCATCTTTATCGTTGCCTTGACGCACAGCTTAAAACTATCGCCGGTACTCGCGACCTTAACATTCGGTTTGGTGGTGAGGCATCGCCGTATTATTTTAAATTCTTCACAACGCGGTTTTGGTGCACTCGGTGATTTGTTAACCGTGATGCTATTTGTGTTTATCGCCGCAACAATCGAATGGCAGCAAGTGCTTGCTGGTATGAGCTTGGGCTTAGCAATCATATTCGTACGTCAGTTAAGCAAGACCATTGGTATCAGTATTTTTTCTCGGGTTAGCGGCATCTCTTGGCGCAAAGGTGCGTTAGTCGGCATGGCAAGTCTGCCGATTTCCACCTTTGTGATCTTGGTGTTAGAGCAAACCAGATACATCGGTATCGATTTAATCGACCAACTTGCGCCGCTAGCGGCGGCCGCCTTTACCTTAGAAATTATCGGCCCGCTATTCGTACAACGTGCCTTGATTTGGGCGCAAGAAGTTCCAGAAAAAAAGGAGGCGTAAGATGGCGCTAGAACAATTTAAACAATCTGCAGCGCTCAGCATGGGTGTCGAACTAGAACTGCAATTAGTCAGTTTAAGCGATTTTGATTTACAAGCTGCCAGCCCAGATATGTTGGAACTACTATCGCGCAAAGCTTTTCCAGGCGTCGTCACACCCGAAGTCACTGAGAGTATGTTGGAAATTGCGACCAGCGTGCAAACCAATCACAGCGGTCTACTCAGCGAATTAAGAGAGATGCGTGACATCTTGGTACAAGCTGCCGACAAACTCAATATTGGCATCGGTGGTGGTGGCACGCATCCGTTTCAAATCTGGTCAGATCGTCGCATATTCAAGAAACCGCGCTTTCAAGAAGTATCTGCACTCTACGGTTATTTGACCAAGCAGTTCACTATTTTTGGACAACACGTACATATCGGTTGCACCAGTGGCGACGAGGCATTATTTCTATTGCACGCTTTGAATCGCTATGTTCCACACTTCATCGCCTTGTCGTCGTCATCGCCCTTTGTTCAAGGACATGACACCCTGTTTAACTCGGCTCGACTCAATTCGGTATTCGCATTTCCATTAAGTGGTCGCTCACCGTTTTTTCTGAAATGGGATGAATTTGAAAATCACTATTTCAAAAAAATGGAGCACACCGGCGTCGTCAAAAGTATGAAAGACTTCTATTGGGACATTCGCCCTAAACCCGAATACGGCACGATAGAACTGAGGGTCTGCGATACGCCATTAACGGTAGAACGTGCGGCGGGTTTGGCTTGCTACCTGCAAGCGCTATGCAAATATCTGTTAGAACGCAATGAACCCAATCCCGCCGAAGACGACTATTTAGTCTATAACTACAACCGTTTTCAAGCATGCCGCTTCGGGCTAGACGGCACCATCGTCCATCCCAAATCCTATGAACAAATGCCACTACGCGAAGACATCTTAACCACCTTACGCAAAATCCAACCACATGCCGATAGCTTAGGCGCGAGCGAAGCCATAGCCCACATCTATCAAGCAACCCACACTGGCAGTGACGCCAGCCTATTGCGCGATGAATTTGCGCATCGTGGCAGTGTTGAAGGGATGGTTGATTTTTCTTTGCAGAAGTTTAGGCAAAGTGCGGGGTGAATATTAGTTTGTCACCAATTTATTTGCTCAACTGAATTGAAAGCGACACATGGGTCTCATTCACTATTTAGCGATGACCGTCATATTGTTGGTGGCGGCCTATTTTATCGCCCTGGGTTTCATTGCCTTGATTAAACCATCGCTGGCAGCGCGATTCTTGCTCGGCTTTGCGCAGAACATAGTCGTTCATTACTGTGAATTGTTATTACGGTTGATTGTTGGCTTCGCCTTGTTGCATCAAAGTGCCACGATGCAATTCACCAATGCGATCAAATTGTTCGCTTGGACACTGATCTTCAGCACCTTGGTCTTGTTCGTTCTGCCGTGGCGCTGGCACCGCCAATTTGCGCAAAAAGTTGTGCCTTATGCCAATCGTTATCTATCCGTGATAGGCGTCATCTCTTTGACTTTGGGCATTAGCCTCATCTTCGCTCTCAATGCGAGCGCACAGACGCCTATCGTCGCGCCTAGGATTGCACAGACATCACACTCATAACCGTCAACATTGGGCGAGCGTGTGCCGTTTAGTGTCATCAGTAAGGCGAATTCTTTTCAGTATGGTCCTGTGTGTATCGATGCGGCGTGTCGTGGGCAGGGCGTTTTTCCGCGTTTGTTTGAGACTATGCGTTTGGGGATGTGCGCGCGCTATCCTATTGGCGTGACCTTCATCAATCGCCTCAATCCACATTCTTACCATGCGCATACCAAGAAACTGGGGATGACGGTGATTGATGAGTTTGAATTTAATGACAGGCCGTATTATGGTTTGGCGTTTGATATGGCGCGCTCGGTATTGCCTAACAAGGTGTCGCCATAGTTGAACCTATTTGCTGTTTATCTCGTCTATTGCGCGCCTCTCTATCTACGCTTCTGCGCAACAATCTCACCAAGAAAGAAAATTCTCGAATGAAGCTACAACAGTTTACTTTAGGGCTGAAGTAGCTGCGGACTTTGTTGATTAATACGGTGTTGCCGCGTGAGTAGATTTAACTGACGTACAGTTGTGCTCCCTTCTCTTCGATTCATTGGTATCGACAAAAGTACCGATTCAATTGAAAACTCTCTCACGCTTGCGAGAGAGAGAATTGATTTAAGAAAATAGCTCAACGGTTGAATTCAATCGAGCTAGTCCATCATGGCGTGCACAAAAACAAGTGCGGGCGCTTGACCAACACAGTCTCTGCGAGCTCTACTGTGGATTTGATGTTGGGATAGGCTTGTTTCAATTCCGCTTCTATCCCAGGATAATTCCTACGGAGTTCAATCGATTTATTTTCTGTATAAATAAAATTGCCGATGTAGGTGATTTGACCGGCAGGCACATGAAAACCCTGTACTTGTTCTGAATGCGGATTTGGCAGATTAAATGGGCTATACGTGTAATAGCCGGGGGCGAGATCGAATGCAAAGTATTGCAGCGAATTTGTCTCCTTCGATACCGAGGCGCTCATCCTATTAAAACGCCAGCAATTGCCGGTGATTGCTTGCTTCTCAAGACTGTATTCGTCAAGACTAAGAGAAAATCGTGGGTAGTTCCACACACCTTCCACCGCAACGCCAACAATTGCAATCCCGCGATCTTGCTTAGGGTTGATCACTTTTGCGTGAGGTATGGCGTCAACATTATTTAGTAGCAAACATCCCTGCAAGGAGCTTAACATCGTAACGATAGCAAGTTTTTTTATCGGCAATCGCATATCTGTGAACTTTGCTGTGCAGTGTGCGCAGTAGGTGAAGAGAACGGAAAGTGTGTCATCGGCGTGCTCAGCCGATTCAGGATAATGATAGCGTCAATCTTTAAAGCGCATCGTACTAAATTGAAGTTGCTGATCAAGCCAGCGCAAATTGATCTGGCTTGGTTTCTAACCCATGCGACTATTTAAGTAGCTTTGCTGAGTCGACTAACTGTACTTCATGCATCATGTTTAAATACGCATCGAAATAAGGTTTATGGGAAGAGCCAACCACGCTTAACACACGCGCGCCCGGTTGATTAGCAAATGCGCTGCGAATATTCGCGACCATCCGTAAATTGCGCGTCTCCCACCATGCAACATACTGACGGCCATACAGTTCCGGCGTTGCATGTCGAATGCCACCACCGAAGTCTGCTTTGATAAATGCACGCACTTTGGCCGGATCGTTATAGAAGCGATACAGGTTCAACACACCTTGTGCGGTATCCAATTTCGCTTCCAAAGCTTGCGACTCTTTTTTCTCAGGGATACGAATCTTGCTCCACATATCTTGCAAAGCTTCGCCATATTTTGGTCCTGCCCGATCTGTAATATCGTCAGCGGTATGATCATCTGTTGCATAAACACGTTCTAAGCCTAATCTCGCAGCTAACACCGCAGCGACTTCAAAATTTTCATTCGAGATAGGAGATTCTCGGTTTAAAAATTTCAGCATGCTTTCAGCAATGCCATCGGATGCTTTACGCTCGCTTGCATCTAGTCGTAACCATTGCACTAGGGCGGATGCCCTATCATTTGCGGCTAAGAAAACCGCGATCAAACGACGGCGTTCCGCTGGGCTTGGTGTCGTACTGGGCTGCTGCGACCAGGTTTTTAAGGTCGATTGAATTTCAATCAAGGCTTCTTGCAAACCCAAGCCGATCGCCTTCTGCGCAGGCGCTGGGTCCCAACAATAGTCTTTAAAAACATCTGGATGCGTCAACGCATTAGTCCGCACGAACTCGCATTGCTCGCCGGATAGAGCTTCAATCGTAATAATTTGCGGCTTAAATTGCGCCAATCGATCAAGCAAGCTCGATAAGTTTGCGCGATTTAACTTATCGCCATACGCACTCAAATGCGGCGATCCCAACACCAATACTTGGGTCGGTTTGCCATACACATCTTTTTTCCACGCACGCGGATCAAAGTCAGCGGTTTGCGCCTGTGCCACGGTGTGAAATAAACTGGCGCAAGATGCCAAAGCCAACAAGGTTTTTTTCATAGCTAGTCTCCTCAATGATGAAAGTGAGATGAGCTTATCAAGCCAAGAAAATGATAGAAATAGGAGAGTGATAGAGTGCTAAATGGAAGGGATGCACTGCACATAGTTACGATTGAAATGCAGCGACTCTTTTTTGGAATATGCCTTGCAAAAAGAAGTTTCCTCGGCCTTGAAGAGACGATACACAAAGCAATCAAGCCTTACGACTAGACGTTTTATAACAAACGTCTATCGCAAGGCTTAGTAACATCACTGCTTGATCCGCCGTACCTTTTAAGTATCAGCGTTTCAATCTAAATTACATCAATTAAAACTTATACTCATACGTCATACTAACGTTACGTGCTGTCGGTACAGCGCGTGCTGATTGGCTGCGTGTATTACCCACACTAGCGTAGGTGAGGGAATCATAAGCCGAACCACCCAACAAATTATTCAAAGCAAAACGAATTTGACTTTGTTTGTCGAACTTCCACAGTGCATACACATCCACATTTTTCGGTGTCTTCACGTATTGACGCTCGGTCAAGCTAATTTGCTGCCAATGTGAATCTTGAATTTTTGCACTGACACCAGCAGTCAAAGGAATATCTTTTGCACGATAGTTCGCACCAAAAGTAACGACATATTCATACGGTGTGAGTGAATTATAGGGTGTCGCCAAATCCTTCACGTTTGACCAGAAATGAGAGTAACTAGCAGAGAAATCCATATCAGGCGCATTATCCATCCAACGCTTTAAAGGAAATTGCGTGGAAAGTTCCAAGCTTTGACTTTGTGCCTTGCCTGCGTTCACAAACTGCTTCCAATAAGATTTGTCCGCTTCAAACACGACTTCACGATGAATATCTTTAATCGCTTGCGCTTTTGCACGAATGGCGTAATTGAGACCATCTTTACCATTGTGTTCAAACGCTGCATCAACGCTCCATGAGAGTTCTGGACGCAGATTTGGATTACCGACAATGTTCGGGCTTTCGATCGAATTGTTGATCACATAGATCTTCGGCATCAACAGTTGTGTACCTTCTGGTGCTTTAAATGTACGCGATACGCCAAGACGAATTCGCTCTGTATTTTGTGGATCGAGCTGCCACATGGTTTGAATCACAGGGCTCAACACACTAGCGCGATTAGTAACTTTTTCACCGTCATTGTTTTCAGTACGAATGCCTTGTGATTCCCAACGCAAACCGAGTGATACAGAAGAATTTTTCTTAAACTTCCAATCATCTTGTACGAAGAATGCGGCATTATCCATAACCGAATTAGCGCTATGTGGACGATAAATCGGGTTTTGATTCGAAACAAATTTATCGGTTTGATTATTATCCACATCGACATCCGCACGCCATCCTGACCAACCGATGATCAGATCATGTTCGGCATTGGTTGGAATATTCAACTTACCGTTGGTCATACCAACGATGACATGCACATCGGTATTGAGGTCACGATTGAATTTCAGTGTGCCGTCAGGCAAATAATTTTGTGAGCGAGAGCGTGCAATGAAATTTTGTGCTTGGAAACCGGCAGTTACGTCAACACCAATTTGATTCTCTAAAGTTGTGACGGCCTTAAGATTACTGCCAAAGTTGGTCCCACGATTGGTATCTTGTGAAGTCGTTTTACCGATTTCAAATACACGCCCCGATAAGTTTTTGTACTGGCTAGTGCTATCTGAATCAAAACGGTTATGCGCAACAATCGAAGTCGAGGTCAGATTGATGTTGGAATCAGTTTTGTATTGAATGCGTGGAGAAATACGCAGAGATTCATCGCTACGCTTGCTGTTAGACGTATTTTGGAATTGGCTCTTGCTACCGGATAACAGATTTTCATTCACATAATTTGTGGTCGAATCGTCTGGTTGACCAGCACTCATACGGTCTTTTGATAAGCTGACGCTGACGGTATGCGACAAGTTACCGTTTTTATCTGAATGGAACCAATCTACGCCACCATTGTTCTTGAACATGTGACCAATGCTAGCTTTAATGCTGTGCTGCTTATTGGATGCCGCTTTCTTCAAAATGATATTGATCGTGCCAGCCATCGCTTGTGTACTAAATTGCGCATTCGCACCGCGATAAATCTCCACACGCTCGATCATATTCAAAGGAATATCTTCAATCGTAATGCCGCGTGGCGCTTCCCCATCAATCAAAATTTGTGTGTAACCTGCTGCCATTCCTAACAAGTGCAATTTATTGTTGGTCACTTGTACGCCTGGCACGCGCTTCATCGCATCAACGATATTGTTATCGCCAAAACGCGTCAGTTCTGCATTGCTCACGATAGAACGTGAAGCGGTTTCTGTACGTGCGAATTGTTCTTGTGATTTACCTTGCACTTCAACACGTTGTGTTTGTTGTGGCGCTTGCGTTTTAACTTCGCTGGGCTGCTGTGCCTGCGCAGAAGCAGCAATCACGTTGCAGAGAATAAGAGTAATAAGTGAGCTTTTGGATGTTTGCATGATCGTCTCGAATTAAAAAGTAACAGCAGAAATAATTGGCTAGCTGTTGATGGCTCGCACTGTATCGAATTTCTATTTTTGATTTAAGCGATATGCGACGAAACGACAAAAAGTGGGCCTGAAAAAACGATTTTCCATGCCGAACATATTTCAGAAGAGTGATGAAACGCGGATTTTTAACGTCAAAAAAGTTCGTTTAGAGCGCTGGCGATAGTGTAGAACGATTTACGCAATTGTGCTTGCGGTGGGAAGTTTGATGTCGATGAAGAGAAACCTTAATTCACAGTAACGGCGTGTGAATTAAAGTTCGTGAATATTGCAAATAGGTAGATAAAGTGAGCTACTTCTATTCCATCCACCTATTCAGAAAAATTAGAACCTGCAATGAAAAATGCCATGTTGACGTACGCAGAAATCAGAATCAGCGTTCTCGTTTATATACGTTGTACCAAGTATTACTTGGTTGATTTTCATAAACGTGGGTTTTGATTTTATCCACCGTTGCGTCCGGCACGTCGTCCGGCTGAAAGTGGCCAGAGCTATTGGTGACTATGATGTCATACTTGGTCACTGTCCTTCCCCATTTTTGACGCTCACCTAAATTGTTGACGTGGATCGTTCCAGCCGTTGTCACATCAGGGTCTCCGCCAACTAGGGCAGGATGTGGTAATTTCTCACCGTTACGATTTGCTCGTTTAATCTCATCATTGTGGTGTACGTACATAAGTTCCGAACTACTTCCAGCGAGACTTGGAATCTCGGTGCCATTCTCCATCCGGTAATGCGCCATTCGTCTATAAGTGATTTCTCGATTATTTGTAACGGCTGTGGTCATGCGTGCTAATTTCGAATTATAGCTACCACCGCCAGTTGCAATCGCGTTGTACGATGGTCGCCATGCACTAAAAATATTGTTATATTCGGCATGCAACAAGTCCGCAGCGACTGACTCAGGTCGTGTTTGTTTGCGTTGAATTAAGCTAGCGGTATCAGATTTCACTTGTAAAGGTGTAGCACTTACCTTATCACTTTGGCCTAGTTGCAATGCTTTCGCACCCATCACATCTGCCTCGTTTTCCAGCCCCACATCGTCGTTCACCGGCACCCCGAGCTTTAATTGCATAGTTGGCTTGACGCGCGACTGCGCCTGTTGCACGACATGCCAAGCTTCATGCGGCAAATGCTGCTCTTGGCCAGCGGCTACATGAATCTCATTCCCTTGTGCGAAGGCATGCGCGTTGAGCTGAGCAGGTCGATCTGAGTTGTAATGCACTTGAACATGATCCATATTCATGCCAGAAAGTGCTTCTATTCCTGCTTTTAGTTGAGTAGGCAAACCGGAATTGTTTGTTAAAGATGCTGAAGATTTCTTTTGTAATGCTGTATGTGTTAGTGATTTTTCCTGAACTAGCTCCTCGTCTTCCGCTCTTTGAACGGTAACAAATTTCCCTTGGACGGGCTCCTCTTCTTCTACTTTTTGTACCGTCGCGAACTTTCCTTGTACTAATTCTTCATCTTCGGCTCTTTGTGCAATTTCAAATTTACCTTGCACAGGTTCTTCATCTTCGACCTTTTGCAAAGTCGTAAACTTTCCTTGTACTAACTCTTCATCTTCGGCTCTTTGTGCAATTTCAAATTTACCTTGCACAGGTTCTTCATCTTCGACCTTTTGCAAAGTCGCAAACTTTCCTTGTACTAGCTCTTCATCTTCGGCTCTTTGGATAGCTTCAAATTTTCCTTGTACCGGCTCTTCGTCTTCGACTCGCTGAAGCGTTATATTGCTTGCCCCATTTAAGGCGTCTTTGCGTTCTTGAAGTTGCGCTGCTTGGACGCTTGCATTCATCATGTCTTGTCGATTCGCTTGGCGCGAAACAACTTGGCGCTGGTCTAACATGGAACTAGTGGCCAATGCTGGTCTGCGCGCTTGAACTGTTTGGCTCGCGCTATCTGCGTGATGATTTGATGTGGCTGCAATTCTTGTTTTCATGATGCATCCTTGTTTTCGAAATAACATTGGCTAACTAAATGGCACAATAATTTAAGTGGCAATCAGAAAAATCTAGTTGCCTTTCGTATCAGCTTTTGCCTACGTCCAATTGGTGCAAAAAGTCTTGTCACAACTCAATATGAATCGAGCAATTTTTATGCCCAGAATCACAGCACATTTATACTGAATATAAGACAAAGTTTAATGAAAAAGAATGATTAAGAGTTAATTCAATGCATGTAAATTGACTTGAATCGTTTTACAAACATGTAAAAACCACGATTTGAGCGCAACTCAAACTGAGTTGACACGAAAAGTGCAAATTAAAATACGAGAACGATTCTAATTAGGCAGCAAATGTGGCTTTAGCTTGTCACTCAACCATTCGATAAATTTCTGTGTGCGTTTCGCCAAATGACGACGATCAGGGTAGAGGATAGAGACTGGCATTGAGGGCGCTTGGTAGTCGGGCAGAATCGAGACCAAATTTTGTAGACTCGCCGCGTGTAATTGTCCAAACTGCGGCACCTGAATAATGCCAAAGCCAGCCTGACACGCGGCGTGATAGGCGTCGCTGTTATTCACAGTCATCCCACCTTTCATCGCCAAGTAATGGGTCTTGCCAGATTGTTGATATTCAAAACCGAGCGACTTATTTCCAAAGTTACTCACATAATGAATCAAAAAGTGCGCTTGTAAATCATCGAGCTCGCGTGGCGTTCCCCACTGCGCTAAATAGGCTTTACTGGCTAAATTGACTTGCCCCAAATAACCCAAAGGGCGGGCAATCAAGCTACTGTCATGCAAAGTGCCGACCCGCATCACACAATCAAAGCCTTCTCGAATCAAATCCACTCGACGATCGGTACAGCTGAGTTCTATCTCTATCCCTGGATGCAGTGCTAAGAATTCTGGGAGCGCGGGAATCACAATGTTTCTCGCTGCGGCGACTGGTAAATCAACCCGCAAACGTCCATTCAAAGGTGTTTGCTGTGAATCAAACAAACTCGTCAACTCTGCAAAATCATGTAGTAAATCTTTGCTGCGGTCGTAATACAACATGCCATCTTGCGTCATTTGCACGCTGCGTGTCGTTCTTTGTAGTAGCCGCGTGCCCAGCTGCGATTCGAGCTGCTTAATTGCTTCTGACACCGTCGCTTTCGGCAAATTCAAACTGTCTGCCGCTTGTGTAAAACTACACAAGTCAGCCACCCGCAAATAAATACGCATTGCTTCTAATTGATTCATCAGACTAACCCCATCACAACAGCACAAACGAAAAGAATTAATTTTGTTCGATTTTTCTGAACAGTGTAAACAAATTTAGCCCATTTATCGACATGAATGATCAATTTAAACTGCGCAATATCCAATGCTCGTCTTGAGTGTGGAACTGATTTTGACGACAGAACAAGAACTGAAAGGAAATAATAGAATGACGAAAATAGACGAATCCTCACCAAGCATCGCTTTGATTACAGGTGGTAGCCGCGGTTTGGGAAGAAGTGCAGCACTGCATCTGGCAAGACATGGTGTCGATATTATACTCACCTACCAACAACAAAAAGATGCGGCTCAAGCGCTGGTGCAAGAGATCCAGCAACTAGGACGTAAAGCAGTTGCTATACAACTGGACGTTGGCAATATCGCCAGCTTTCCTAGTTTTATACAAAGTCTAAGTGAGGCACTAACCACGCAATGGCATACTGATCGATTTACGATGTTACTCAATAATGCGGGTATAGGTGCGCACCAACCGTTTGCTGAATTCACCGAAGCACAATTCGATTTATTGATGAATGTACATTTGAAAGGCGTGTTCTTTCTCACCCAACAATTGCTACCTCTCATCGAAGATGGTGGCCGCATCTTAAATGTGTCGTCAGGTTTAACTCGCTTCTCTCTACCTGGCTACAGCGCATATGCCGCCATGAAAGGCTCAGTTGAAGTGCTAACACGCTATTGGGCAAAAGAACTTGGTGGCCGAGGCATCAGCGTCAATGTGCTGGCACCTGGTGCTATCGAAACCGACTTTGGTCACGGCGCAGTACGAGATAACGCTCAACTCAATCAGTTCGTTGCCAATCAAACAGCCTTAGGACGCGCTGGCTTACCAGACGATATTGGCGCTGTCGCTGCGGCTTTGTTGGTACGAGATACGCAATGGATTAACGGTCAACGTATTGAAGCTTCTGGCGGGATGTTTTTGTAAGTAAGCATAACTCATCAAATCCGCTGAAACCTAAAATCATCAGCATTACTGCAACCAAGTTAATTGTCATAACACAGCAAGACCTTTTACTATTGCTTTAATGACTCAGACGGTGAAGTTTAAGGGTTTGGGATTGGGCACCTCACAGTTTTAAGTTAGGATCCAATTCCAAACTGAGCATTTTATTCTTTTCTTTCACTGGCAAGTTGGTCGCCCTCACCACGTCAGCGAAATCGGCTTTGGTTTTGCTACCCGAACTAGTCATATGATTTTGAACCGCTGCGACAAACGATGCGCCTTTCGCTGCATTTGATAAGAATGCTCTGGTTGCAAGCGGCCCCCCACCGTTACCCCGAAGTATCAAATAGTCTTTTGATTCCTCTTTAGCGGCTTTATCGATAGGACCGTCAGATTTATTTCTGCTTCTAACAGGTCCGCCACTACCTTTTTTTCGCTCCACCTTCATAAGGTCGTCGAACATCCGCCCTATACGAATCGACACTTGTAATAAATTCACTTTGGTATTGGTCGTCGGTAACACAGACGGTGTCATTCCTTTTGGTGTCGTGGTGGCGGTGGGCTGATCACGGAGATCTTGCGGTTCAGGTTGGAACATAAAGCCACTAAATGATGGCTGCTGTCCCATATGAATCATGGTTCCACCGAATGTCGTAGCAGTTTCAAAATACCCAGCAAGAAATCCTGAATTTGTGCGTTTAATTCCTGGCCGTGTATGTTGAGCACTACTATTTGGTTCAATTACAAGGTCTTGAGCAGTTTGCTTCGATGACTGCAAATTGTGAAAATGTGCGCCCTTATTAAAGGCGAGCAATGGAATATTCTTTGTCCCACCTTTATCAACCGTTCCAGTCCAAAATGTTGGCACCCAACGTCTAAAAGTAACACTAGTGTTCTTTAGATCAGTAGCTGTTTGATTTCCTTTCGTGGGGAGCATATTCAGGATCGCACGATTGATGACACCCGCATCAACAAGTTGCTCACCTGTGCGGACATAATCATCCCCCTGATATTCAACCTTGACGGAATAATCGAACTTATGACCATGTGACATCAAATGCTCTGGCACACTTTCCCAACCCCGCATCAAGCCCTGGTTGAAATTTTTATTCTCTTGCGGCGCAAGATTACCGTGCACATCTGCTGTTTGCCCTTCCATCAAAGTATGTTCGACAAGATGGCCACCATCATAGGTATTGCCCAGATTCTGTCGATTGAAAATGGCGCGCTCCATCACTCCAAAATGACCGTATGGACCGATCACTGAATTGTCTCGATTTTTTGAGTCCGCCTTAGAACTCGATTTTGGGTCGATTGAGGCGACCACCTCTCCCGCTCGAGAAAACGAGCCCGAATAGGTGGAGTCATTAGGCAAAATTTTCTGCAGGCTATGAAAGGTGTAGCTCTCACTCAATCCTGCACTTTTGAAAAATCCTTGAAATGCGGCGTGGAGAGAGGCTAGCGGTGTTGCCGCGTTTAGCTCGCGAGGTGAGTTAGACTTAAACTTCGATTTACGCTGCATCAACGGCTCAGACGCAAGACCATATTGTTGCGCGCCTCCCAATTGTAATCTCTGCTTTTGCACCTCGAGGTCATGATTACCCTCTGTACTCATCTGTACAGCACCAAGGCTTAGGGCTTTCGCCCCCATCACATCCGCCTCAGTTTCCAAACCCGCATCATCATTCACTGGCACCCCAGTTTTCATCTGCATCGTGGGCTTAACGCGTCCCTGCGCCTGCTGTACCACATGCCAAGCCTCGTGCGGCAAATGCTGCTCTTGCCCAGGTGCGACATGAATCTCACTACCTTGTGCATAAGCATGCGCATTTAATTGGGCTGGTTGCGCAGAGTTATAGTGAACTTTCACATGATCCATGCTCATGCCTGATAAAGATTCAATACCCGATTTCAAATTATCAGGAAGACCTGTCTTATTGGGCTTTGGAGATGCGGCTTCTGTCTCTCTACGTTGAACTATCAAATCCTGCGTCTGCGCTTGAATTGCTTCTTCATCTTCCATCCTTTGTAGTACGGACGCATCGGTCATAGCACTCATGGTTTTCAGTTGCCGACTACGCATACTGCTTTGCGCCAGTTGTCCGATCACTTTAAGCTGTCGAGTTTGCACACTATCGTTGGCGATATCTTGTAACTTACGTTGACTTGTCGCTTGTAAACGCTGGTCAACAAGCTCAGGTTGCACTTCATAGGTCGCCGCTTGCTGAACACGAGCGTGTACAGATTTTGTCGCATCGGCATGTGCATGCTGCATAGGTGCTGCTGTACTCATACTTGAACTCGCTCTCTATATGAGCTCGACAGTTTTAAAGTCGTGCAAAGTGAAAAATATACACCTACTATTCTATTGTTTTTACCAATTTAATTTCAAGTATGTAAAATATTTTTTCTCACAACATTCTCTTTTGCTGTACCGAAAGGTAGATGCAAACTTTATGTTCATAACATGAACCAGATTTGCTGAGAACCATATTCACATTAGAAGTGCATCATTCGTCTGAAAATACCTTCATCTTCCTTGTACCGCATGAACTTTATTTATACCGTGATCGTAATCGTACTTTGTGTTTGGGCAATCACTATTTCACTGAACGGGATTGCTGATTCAATTTCTCTCGATACCTATCGAGCACAGGCGTTAAAGCAGTTTATGGAATATCGTACACATTCCGCGACACTTGAGTTCATTCTTATTGGCGCAGAAGCAGAGATCATCAAATCGAGCGAAGATATTGTTAATAACGAGGGCTGGATTATGTCTTACTCTCTCACATGTTATGCCCGAAACGCTCACGGCGAATATTTTATGTTTGTCTCAAATTATGAAGATAAACCATTCTGCAAACACATAAGTCACGCAAATGCTAAGTTAATTTTAGGACACAAATATCGAAAGCCAATTTGAGTTGTTTTTAAATTGGATGATCAATATAAGCCGCAATACATGATCGACTGAGCCGCGAATTATCTCGCGCTAAGAATCATTCATTGCTACGCAAGCAATACACCGACTCAGTCGCGGATGTTTTTCCTTTCATACCACCTTCTACCTCAGCGGTATGCAAGTCCTCAATCGCATAAACGCCTCCGTAGTGTTGTTGTACTTCTGATCGAGAGATTGAAAATGGTGGACCATCTACGACGTTTTGATCGTACTCATAGGTGATTAACAATTGCGGCGCGTTGTGACTAAGATCTAGTAGATGCTTGGCATACGCTTGACGCATATTCAATGGCAAGGCGACCAAGGCTGCGCGATCATAGATCGCATCAATGCGGCCTAGGTGTTCTGCCGTAAGCTTAAAAAAATCTCCAACAAAAATACGCAACTGCGTAGTTTGATAACAGCGCATGCCTAGTACATCGCTGATCTCAGGCTGCACACCCAAATCTGCAAATAATTCTTGCACTGCGACTTCACTCAATTCCACACCAACTACCTGCAATCCAAGCTGCAAGAAGTAACTGACATCTCTAGTCTTACCACACAAGGGCAAGAACACAGTTTGCCCAGCGTGCAAGCCGAGGGTCGGAAAATACGCGGGCAAATACGGATTGATCTGCTCGCGATGAAACCCAATCTCGCGGCGTTGCCATTTGTCGTGCCAAAATTGTGCATCCATATCATCCTCGCTAAATTTGATTAAGAGAACCCTGTACGCACAGCAAGTTGCGCACGAGTCTCATCGATTGAAGACATTAGCATACAAGTTCAAGTACACTTGAAGTCAAGGATTTTTTTGGAGTAAGACGATGGACATAGCCGAAGTGGTCAAACAAACTAGCATCCCCGCCTCACGTTTGCGTTACTACGAAGAACTCGGTCTAATCAACAGTCACAGTCGCAAAGGCCTGCGACGTCAATACGCGCCCGAGGTTCTTGAAACCATCGGATTTATCATACTGGCGCAATCAGCAGGTTTTTCGCTGGCGGATATCAAAAATCTGCTAGTCCCCGCAACACAAGGCAAACAACAACTCAAACGCGACATGCTCGCCAACAAAGCGGTAGAAATCGACCGCCAAATCCGCCAGCTACAGGCAATCGCGAAAAGCCTACGCCATGCCGCCGTGTGCCCAGCAAGCAGCCATTTTGAATGCCCGAGCTTTTTAAAACTTATGCGTAATGCGATGAAGCTTGGTAAAGGAGCACGCTAGGATCGATTTATAGGAACAGTGACAGCACCAAATTGGCTGACTGGCAATGCTATCGGTATCACGGTTTTTACTATTGGATTATTAGTGAGTGCCAAAAGGCGAGGCCATATTGTATTACCATCTTTTCAGTCGACAGTTTCGAAGAAATGATGCGCGAAGCTTGTACAGAGATCAAAAAAATCTTAGTGCGCCTGAAATCACATCCTACGAAGTGGTATCTAAACGAAACTTTCCTTCTCCTTTTCTTTGTTGGGAAGCGAGCGACTAGCGGCTGAGTCCACTGTCTGGTCGCAAGTGCTAGTACTTTTATGCTAAAAATTGTCGTACTAATGCAAGTTTCTTACACTAGCTGTCTTTACAGGCCGATACTTTCGACAGAGATACTTATGTTCTTATTCACTATCAAACCACCACGTGCATTCACTCTATTCGCCCTCGCAATGGCAGGATTGAGCTTGAGCGCTTGCCAAACCGTACAAGATCAGCGCATACCGCTGCCAGCAGACTTTGAACAACGTGCTGAAATAATCACCATACGCAAGCCCATCGCACAATACAAAGACCAGCACTTCGAACAAAACACGCAGCAATTTTTGGTGCGAGCCATGCATATTTCACGCGAAAAATCTGAACGCAGTCAGCAGCTTTTTTCAAGTAGCGGTATCAGTGGTTTACAACTAACCGGGGCAGATCGCTTTACCCGCTTTTTGTGGAATGAAGTCTTAGGGATGCGTTCGACGATTCGGCAACAGTACAAGCTCGCAAGCGAACGTACATATCACTTTCAAGTGGTTCCCGCGGTAACTTCTACGCTAAATCAAGAACCAGTCGATGTGCAATGCCAACTCTATCAACTTGATGATGTCGCCCATGTAGAACAACAGAAGCGTGACCGCCAAGGCAGGGATAGAAATACCACTACGACAGAACGCGATCGACTCTACAGCTTTTTACGCTGCGAGCTGATCTTGCAAGATCAAGTCTGGCAACTCGGTCTTGACGCCGAAGGCAGTCAACTACCAAGTATAGAATTAGGACGCCCTATTTCCGGGAGTGCAAACGACTTCTACCTGATCGAACATGAAAAAGGACGGCAATTCTTAGTCAATGGCGAATGGCGCAACTTACCATTCACCGTTGCCGCCACATCCGGCCTGCATTTTTACAAAGACAATGCGCATGTCGCGGCGATCTCATTTGAAGGACAAACACCAAAAATCTGGATAGAAAGAAGCAATGATACAAACGCGAAAAAAATACTCTTCGCCACCTCTTACGCACTCATGATGTATGACTGGCTCGATCAAGAATGGCGTAGTCCGCTTTAGGTAAATTGGAACATGCTGACTAAGCTCAACTCTCGAACTTAAGGTGGATGCAACGCATCCACCGAATAGTACGTGTCACAGCAAGGCTTTATCATCGCATTGTCTTCGTATCAATCGCAATACGCCTTTGTGAAATCACACCCACATTTCATGCATTGTCGGACCACATAACCAGCATAGTGAGTTCCATTTGCAGTTCTTTTCCCTTGATAGAAAGCAGAGGCACCACAATTTGGACATCGAACCCGGAACACTAAAACATTGAAAATAGCGGTACGAATGTCTAAAACATTCATACCTGCTATTTAACTACCGCAAAATTAAATATGCCTTATATACTCAAGTAGTCACTGCAATTATCGGTTTCGAAACCTACACACTCCATCATCGACGCCTAAACTCAAGACCAACAAACACCAGACTCGCACCGCCACGTTCTAATTCGAAATGACTCAATCGCCGATCACGGTTTTGTTGAAGCGCTTGCTGCTCGTCGCGCTCTGCTAATTTTTGCGCAATCAAAAGCTGCGCCAATTTTTTATTCGCGTATTGGCTGCGTTCGGTTTGCACCTTCACGCTGATTCCACTTGCCAGATGTGTGGCGCGGATCGCACTGTCGGTTTTGTTGACGTGTTGCCCGCCGGGGCCGCTGGCGCGACATGCTTGGAATTTGATGGTGTCATCAACGATGCGCCCTTCATTTTGAAACAAGCGCACACCAATGAACCAATTTTTGCGCGGATGTCGCAAACGATAAGGGCTTGCACATATCCATTGCACGCTGCCTTGCCACTCTTGTATCCATGTGATCGACGAATTTTCACTTTCCACTTCAAGACTCAACAACAAAGATTTGTAATTGGACGCACGCGCAGCACTAACGCTCTCGATTAATTCGAGGCTACAAGCGTGGCGTTTCGCCTCGGCTTGTAAAGCTTGCCAAGCCTTCGCTACGGCCAAACAACATTCTTCTGGCCCCTGACCCGCGGTGATTTGTACTAAGATCATACGCAGCACCCTCCTGAAGTTTTATAACTGATCAAAGGCTTGAGCTTGGCAACCACCTTGATTAAACCCGCTTCTTGCAGCGATGTAATCACACTGTCGATGGGTTTATAGGCCTCGGGGGCTTCTTCAAAGATCAAGCCTTTGTCGTGACACACCACGCGACTGTCTAGCGCAGTTCTACTTAATTGCGCCGCCGTATAGCGTTGCTTGAGACGTGCTTCACATTCGCTACGCATCCACTTTCGACCAGCGCCATGTGCAAGCGAAAATAGGCTATGACTCGCCAACTCGCCGCGTACAGCTTGCACCACAAAAGAATAATCACCACGTGAACCCGGGATCACGATTAAACCCTCATCCGCAGGCGCGGCGCCTTTTCTGTGTATAAAGCCACGCACACCATCGATGCTCACTTCACTCAAGAAATTATGATGAATATCTAATACAGTTTCAGCATCCGTCGCCAAATTCGCACAAATACGCTCGGCGATTAAACGTCGATTGCACAACGCAAAATCTAAAGCCTGCTGATGTTGCTGCCAATACGCGATCGCGGCGGTATCGTCTTCAGCCAGCCCGAGATGCCCAAACTGATCAATATGCTCGCGCAAAATATGTCCACCCAAACCGCGTGAACCGCTATGCACCAACAACATCACTTGTTTGCGATCCAAGCCATGTGCGGAAAAAATGTCTTGATCAAACACTTCGATGATTTGCTGTATCTCGGCAAAATGATTGCCACCGCCTATCGTACCCAAGCTTTGTTCAAAACCACTATCTTGCAATTGAAAAGAGCGCACGCGCTCGCGCCAAACATCGCTTTGCTCGATCAAGGGCGCATCGATATTGCCTAAACGTTTCACTAATTTATCGAGCGAGATCTTAGCAATCGAGAGATCGGTTTTTAGCAAGCGCATACCGCAACCGATGTCGCCACCAATCAATGCAGGGTAAAAGCGACCAATCGAAAAGAAAGCCGCGCCCACAGGATAGCCGCGCCCCGGATGTAAATCAGGCATACCAACCACTCTGTGCATGCCAGGCAGTTTTGCTGTTGTTTGTAATTGCTGGATTGCGCCTCCTTCAATCCAAGTTTTTGGTGAGGCGATCACAGAAACATTTTCTGCGATGATTTGTAATGAGGAATTGCCCATTCGGTTTCAACCTGTAAAAGTGCAGGTCGTCGCCAGGACGTGTTGGTCGTAAATCTATTTTGCTAAAAATCTGCTGAATCTGACTCTTCAGATTGACGAGGTAAAAGAAATACGCTTAAGCCTGACGTAACCCGCTAATAAAAAAAGCGTGTAGTGGGATCAGGTTGATTGCATTCATGATGAGCTCCTTTTTATCGTTATTATGGAGAGAGGGGGAATTGAAGTCGCAATGCGCTTCGGGCTCGATTATAACAATGATTCTTTTTCGAAAACAAGCAAAGATTAAATAGTTTAGTCTCAGGATTTATGCCTCGGTAACATCGAACGATTACTCTCTCCCTCTGCTTCTTGCTGTAGGGGGGGCTAGACGATTATCAAATCTTGCTGTCACTTTTTGTTATCGATACGCTTTTCCAGCGGTCTTTCATTGAGCGCATCGATAGTTCTATCCACTAATTGCCGAACGTCGCCTACTTCAGCAAACAACTGGGTATAGGCATCGCGAATCAATGACGTACACTGCTCAAATTTCTTAAGCTGTGCCAAGCCTTCATCAGTGGGGATAAAAACCCTTCGTCGGGCGTCATCGTCATCACTTCTATCCTGCACAAGACCCAAACGCACCAGCTTAGGTAGCTTTTGAATGACCAATTGATGTGAATGTCCAAGTTCACGTGCCAGATCCGCGGCTGAAGCCTCGCCGAGCGCCGCCAGAACAGTCATCAGCGAACACGAACGGACTGGGATGATGATCCCCATCGCATCGAACACACTCTGGGATTGCTCTTCAATTAGGATGCTCAGTCGTTCGACAGCACGGCCAAGATACACCGCATCATCGATCGCTGGTGAATTAAGTTTTCGTTTAGTCATGACGCTTGTATCTCTGAATGCTACCGTCCCTGTTTACTCGCTCCAGCGCCGCTACTTTTCCACGTGAGGTAATTAAGCGATATCGAAAATCTGAAACCCCTTCAACCGCGAACAGGTCATCACCGAGCGGCTCCAACGCTACCCGGAACCGCTCGCGCCAAATGTAGTAGAGTGTTCCATTGTCGAATACAAGCAGACGACCTTCATATTTGCCGGCAGCGTTTTTCAGCATGGTAACATCGACCTGCGGGCGCTGGATAGCCGCCATCAAACTAGGGAGTAGCCATTCAATTTCGGCGCGCTTGGCCTCGTCCTTCTTCGCTAGGTTTTCAAGCGCCAGCTTATGTGCCAGCGGAAGTGCGCGAATAGACGGGCTTTGGATATCAGGTTGCACCCCAGTACCTTCAAAATCGCCATGTTCCACAGGATCTTGTATCTGGCCAATTGGTACTTGCACGAAGAAATCGCGATTGACTGGCTTCCGAGCAACAGGATGCGCTCCGCCGGCGGTCCGCTCACCGATCAAGGTCGCACGCCCAAGTTTTTTCATTGAATAGGATAACCATTCTGCTGAGGAAAACGACGTAGAGCCTGTAAGGATATAGAGCGGCTTTTCCACCATACGTTTCCCTGGCAGTCCTGGTAGAACCCATTGTCCGCGCGCGATGCGTTTGCCGTCCTCGTTGTAGTAATAATCGAAGAGGAGCTGATCTTTTTCACTGGAGAAAAAATAGCTGGCTAAAAATTGCGCCATTTCCAGATAACCGCCGTTGTTATAACGCAAATCGATGATCAGCGCATCCGTATTACCAACAAAGCGCATTACGGATGCGGCCGTTTCATACGCAAGTTCTGGATCGGCAAAATAACTAAATCGTATATAACCGATATTTCCCTTTAGGCGAGCAACCTCGTCAAAACCAAAATTAGTCTCTTCTAGCTTGTTCAACTCTTCCTTTCGTATCTTAGCCTTAAGTGCTGGGTTTGCCTTCGCCTCGAAGTCTGCGATCCATTTTGAATCTACACCCACGAAGAAATGCAAGTCGCCACTAACTTTTACGAGATCATCAGTCAGCTTGCGCGCAAACTCCGCTTTCGTGGTAGCCGAATCATAGTCTCCCTTTTTCAAGTGGTCCTGAAGCGCGGATGCAATTTTTCGCGTGATATCCGGAAACACGTAGTTTGCCGTTAAGGTGTTATTGAGAGAAGCGATGATCGCGCCCTTATCCTCTCGCGACAAATCTGGGGCGTCGGCAAATGCGTATGATGAACAAATGATTGACAGAGCCGAGAGCATTTTAATTAGCTGCAAGTGATACCGCATATTGTGGTTTCCTCAAATAAAAAACGCATAATACAATATATTGCGCAACATATTGTATAAATTTGCATGCGTTTCTTTTTAAAAATAGAAAATGGTCTCATTCCACATCAGCGCTAATACTGCAAGCGTACTTTGAACACGCCCCTTCTTCTCAACTGAATCTAGAATTTTCGACGTTAAAGTAGCAACAAACTAAGTAATTATCCAATCAAGGGTTTCTTTAATCTACACGGAGGCGATAAGCTTCTATCAGTCGGTATGCATAGCAATATCGCAAAAAAAAACACGGCCAACGCCGCATTCTAAATGTGTCTGTTTATTGCGATATTTCACATTCGCTGAGGAGTTATAGGTTTAAGATAGAACATATGTCTTCAGAGAATATGCATTCTTTTATTATTTGAATCAAAGGATGTCATTCAACAACTCAATAAGGTTGTGAGCTAGATTTTTTAACTAAATGCTTTAAGTAAAATTCTTTAACACATATATTAATTATAGATACCGTTAAAGATCCCGTTTTGTAATTCGTGCGCTTGAAATTCATCATCAACAATGGACAAGAATATTCAGTCTGGACATGTATGAACCAACAAATGCTCTCGCTGGCGAATTTCACAGAAGATAATCTGCGTGCCATACTTCAAGCACTGCCTGCACTGATCTGGCTGAAAGATGCTGATGGGGTTTATCTTGCCTGTAACGAGCGTTTTGAACAATTTTTTGGCGCCTTGGAAAAAGATATCATCGGTCGTACCGACTATGATTTTGTCAGCAAAGAACTAGCCGACTCTTTCCGCGCTAACGATCTGTTAGCCATGCAAAAAGGCGGCCTGAACATTAACGAAGAATGGATTAGCTTCGCCCATGACGGACACCGCGAGCTAGTCGAAACTAGCAAAACACCTTTGCACAATTCCGATGGCAAACTCATTGGTATTTTAGGTATTTCGCACGACATCACCAAACGCAAACAGCTAGAAAAATACGAAAAATTTCGCAGCTCCACCTTGGAATTATTGGCGAAAAATATCCCTTTACCCAGCGTATTAGAAGCGATCGTGCGCGGTGTTGAGCTGCTGCATACCAACATTATGTGTAGCATTTTATTGCTCGATAAAGAAGGTAAACATCTAGTCGATGGTGTCGCCCCTAGTTTGCCTAGCTTTTACAACCAAGCCATCAATGGCGTCGCCATCGGTGTGGGCGTAGGCTCGTGTGGAACAGCGGCATTTTTAGGTCAGCGGGTGGTGGTGGACGATATCGCCAGCCATCCTTATTGGGCACCGTATGCCGAGCTAGCAGCGCAAGCGGGTTTGGGCGCATGTTGGTCGCAACCGATACTCTCGTCCGAGTTACAAATATTGGGAACCTTCGCCATCTACCACCGAGAAAAAAATGCGCTCGCTGATTTAGATGTCTACATCATTGAACAATCGGCACAACTCGCCAGCATCGCCATCGAGCGCAAACGAATAGAATTAAAAATCCAGCATATGGCCTTCCATGATGCGCTCACAGGTCTGCCAAATCGCAGCCTGCTCGACGATAGGCTAGAACAAACCAAGGCGGCTTGCAGACGTCACCATTGCTTTGCCGCTGTGTTATTCATCGACCTCGACAATTTCAAACCACTCAATGATGAATATGGCCATAACGCGGGCGATTTACTGCTGCAAGAAGTCGCCCATCGCATCAGCTTTTGCGTACGAGAAGTCGATACCGTCGCCCGCTTTGGTGGTGATGAATTTGTCGTGATCCTCAGCGATTTGGAAAGTGAGCTGGCGCAAGCCGAACAGCTAGCTTGCAACATCGCAGAAAAAATTCGCGCGTCCTTATCCGCGTTCTATCAAATCGACATTCCAAACGCGCACAAACAAACCAGCGTTCAACACCACTGCACCGCCAGCATCGGCGTCGTCCTCCTGCGCCATCTGCAAAACGATGACATCGACATCGTCAAATTAGCCGATCAAGCAATGTACCAGGCCAAAGCTAAAGGTCGCAATACGATCTGCTTCCTTGATAGCAAACCCTAAATTCTTGGTTGGCAGATTTTCAGCTAACGCCATACTAAGAACTCAAACATCGCATTCTCCGTCTGATTAATTTACAGATACATATTGGCCCCTAGTGGATGAATACGAAATCCACGGCCAGACTCTAGGTGCACCTCTGTGCTTCTATTGCGAAGACTTGGCTTCCACTTCACTTTAATTGCTGACAAGGCCTCACAAATACGTAAAAATAAGATTTTTCCTCTCCGTCTTCATCGTGACTATCACCCGCACCACACGTATCGTAATCGCCGCCTGGCTGTTGTTCTGGGCATTGCTGGTCGTCACGGCGGTACAAGATTTTGTCCGAGATGGCGGGTCTGCTATTTGGCAGCCAGTGCTATGGGAATTGTCGTCGGGGATATCGGCGACCTTTTTGATGCTGGTGCAATTGCACTTAATGCGCCGGCATGATCACCTACTGGCAAGCCCATGGCTTTGGTTTCGACTGCAATTGATTTGGATACCATTTAACTCTCTATTGTTTGTTCCGATGGCATTTGGTATCCGCCATGGCGTGTATGCGCTGATGGGCGAAACGTACACGCACCAAGCTTGGCCGCAACTCTTTTTATATGAATCGATCAAAGTAGCGCTGTTCTTTGCCATCTTTATCGTCACACGCTTTGGCGTATTGTCGTTTCAAAAAATGCTGGACGAGAGGGCGCGTGCCGAACAGGCCAAGCATTTATTGAAACAGGCACAGCTGTTCCGACTCACGCAGCAGATGCAGCCACATTTTCTATTCAATGCGCTCAACACCATATCGTCGCTCATGCAAACAGATGTAGTACGCGCCGATGCCGTTTTGCAGCAGTTAGCGGACATGTTGCGCGCTAGTCTTGATTTGAGTGAGCAGTATGAAATAACGCTCGCTAGTGAACTGCGACTGGCGCGAGCTTACGTAAGCTTAATGACTGAGCGCTTTGTTGATCGGGTAGAAATCGAATGGGACCTCGATGAAGCAAGCTTGGCCTGTAAAGTGCCAGTGATGAGCTTGCAACCTTTGATTGAAAATGTGTTTAAGCACACGGTGGAGTCGCGCCGTCATATGACGCGCATCAAAGTGAGTGCCGCGTTACTAGAAGGCCAATTAGTGCTCAGGGTTGAAGACGATAGCGGTAGTTTAGGGCCAAGCGGAAACGGCATTGGCATCGTGAATTTGCGGGCGCGGCTTGAAGCTCTGCATCTCAATCAAGCTAGCTTTAAGCTAGTGCAATTGTCACCAGCAGGCGTACGAGCCGAAGTGAGTTTGCCATGCGTGTATTGATCGTAGACGACGAAAGACCTGCCCGTGACAAGCTGCGCCGCTTGCTAGCGCAGGAGACTGACATCCTGAGTGTCAGCGAGGCACGCGACGGCATCGAAGCACTTGAGCGCATCGCCGCAGAAACACCTGATGTCGTGTTTCTTGATATTCAAATGCCAGAGGTAAGCGGCATCGAGCTAGCGGCTTCTTTACCCAGCCCTGCGCCACTGATCGTCTTTGTCACCGCCTACGATCAGTATGCCATTCGTGCTTTTGATACGAATGCGATTGACTATCTGCTTAAGCCCTACGACCAAACGCGTCTGCTTCGTGCGCTAGAGCGCGTACGTGAACGCATGTTGGCACAGAAAGCAACTTTAGCAAACTCAGCAACCAAAGCAACAAGTTCAAACCCGGCATCAGGTCTACCAGTGCGTCAGCTTTTGGTGAGTGAGCGCGGCAAGACTAGGGTGGTTAAAGTGGAACAGATTCAATGGATAGAAACCGCCGATAATTATGTGATCTTGCACACGCTAGATGCGCACCTACTTCTGCGCCAAACCTTGACCGGATTGCTTGAACAGTTAGGCGAGGCTTTCGTGCGCTGCCATCGACGTGCGGCGGTACAAACCGATTACATCGAAACTGTCGTCGCACTTGAAAAAGGTGATTGCGAACTCGTCTTGCGTGGCGGCGCTCGGGTTCCGTGTAGCCGCCAGTTTCGCGCTTCGGTGATGGAAAAGCTTTAAACTTGATATCAAAATGGATGGACCAATAATCCGGCGAATCCAGCTCGCCCCATCCGCAATCCAATTCGCCCCATCTCGCTAGCGTCTCCATTTATTCGCGATTAGTCTGCATCCTGTTATCACTATCAGGTCGCATACCATGCACACAAATCACCATGACGACAGCCGCCAGTTCTTTCTTGACTGGGTACGCATTTTCGCTTTCTTTGTCCTCATTTTTTATCACGTGGGGATGTATTACGTCACTTGGGATTGGCACGTGAAGAGTGTCAATGCTAGCAATGCGATTGAGCCCTTGATGAAGCTTTCTTCGCCATGGCGGCTCGGCTTATTGTTCTTGGTGTCGGGTGTCGCATCGAGCTGGATGCTCAATAAGCTCAGCGTTGGTGGCTTTATCCGTCAACGCAGTGCGAGACTCTTGATCCCGCTGGTTTTTGGCATGTTGGTCGTTACGCCGCCTCAAGCATTTGTTGAGGCCGTCGAACAAGCTGGATATCAAGGAAACTACTTCGATTTTATGAAACTTTATCTACAGGCTTATCACGGCTTTTGCGATAAGGATGGTTGCCTCGATCTTCCGACTTGGAACCATCTGTGGTTTGTACCCTATCTATGGATTTACTCCTTATTATTGGCTGGAATCTCGCTCGGCCTTGGCAAGCATTTTGAGTTACTCGGCAACTTCTTAGCTAAACATCTAACCGGTTGGAAGTTGATCGTGTTACCGACACTGCTACTTGCGTTGATCCGTATTTTATTAGCGAATCGGTTTCCGACGACGCACGACTTAGTCGATGATTGGTTTAATCACGCTAATTCATTTACTTTGTTTTTGCTCGGCGCTTTGTTAGCGCGCCAAACTGAATTCTGGCAACGCTTCGATGCCGCACGGTGGACTTTGCTAGGCACGGCACTCGCTTGCTGGGCTTTGGTACTGGTCTTCGACGCTTGGCCTGACGATAGATGGCCAGCCACGCCGTTTCCTGTTTGGAGCAAGCTGTTTCACTTGATTTACTCACTATGCCAGTGGAGCGCGATTGGTGCGGCATGTGGCTTCGCGCATAAGCACTTTCATTTTGACAGCCCCAAACGTCGCTATCTGACCCAAGCGGTTTTTCCGCTATATATTTTGCATCAGACTTTTATCGTGGTATTCGCCTATGTCCTCAAACCAGCTTCATTAGCGCCGGGGATTGAAGCGATAGTGTTAATCGTACTAACGATTACGAGCAGCTTTGCGGTATTTGAAGTAGTGCGCAGAATACCAGCACTACAACCCATGTTTGGCTTGCGTGCGGATAAGGTATTTGCACTGAAATCGACTACACCGCTGTAATAAAAGCAAATCCGCCATGTCGGATAGATAGGCTCCAACATCCACACATTGGAGATTGGAGCCTTTAGTGCTTCTCATCCCATCAGACACAGTTGATCGGCTTGTTTCAACCAACAGACGAATAAGTTGAATATTTCAACTATGTACGTTAATATATTAACGGTATACTTAGTTTATGTACTCATTGCCTTGCTTAAATTTTCTATGTTTTTTGGCGGAAGCAAATATGATGAGTGGATGTCTGTTATTCCGGCTGTGCTGATTTAAAAGTTAAAAGTGCGATCGCGATAGCAAAGACAATATGCACTCTGGGATCAACCGATGTTTGGCAAGTTTTGGCACGATTTGGCACGTGATGGACTTAGAGCGTGAACTTAAGCCCTGTGATAGCGTAAGCCAATAATCCTCCAGTTTTACCGAATGTGGTTCAACTGCTATGACCTATTTGGTGGAATTTATATGTAATGTTTTTAAATGTAGGGCTTACGCAAAATTGCGCTAGCGAGGCGACAACAACGACGCTAGCGTCTGTTTTGCGTGAGTCCTAAAATAATAGGGAATATGATGGAAACGAATAGTAAAGATTGGCGATATACGGTGATGCCAGCGGTGTTCACATGGCTAAAAGAGTCAGAATCCGGTGCTTTGGAAATCGACTTTGATGAGACAAAAAGACAAGCCGCATTGGTTTTAAAAGCGCAAGGCAAGGGCGGCAGCCGATTTGGTGGATTAGTCGCCTCTGGTACGCTCGGTGAAAACAGTTACCTGACTCCCGAACAGCGTCTCGCATTACTCAAATCCCTGTCTGACGTGGCTAAAGAATACGATGTCCCGTTGATCAGTGGCGCCGCAGCAGAAACCAAGGAACAGCTTGCGACTATCATTGAAGGACTCGCAGGAGTTGGCGTGAATACCGTCATGGTCATGCCGCCAAAAACCAAGGAAGCTCCTTCTGAAGAAGAAATGTATGCCTACTATGCGCTTGCAGCAGCCACTGCAAAAAATGTAGGCGTCACCATCATGCCGTATAACAATCCTGATGCAGCTGGCTATCATGCATTGTCAACCGATCTACTCAGAAAACTGTCCGCGCTACCAGAAGTCGTCGCCCTCAAAATATCGACGCTCGATGTCTCAATTATCGAAACGCTGATTGTAGAGAACAAAGATTTAAAAATTTTGGCAGGCGTTGATTCCGTCACTGTGCATGCAGGGCTGGCTGGCGCATGCGGCGGGATTACCGGTGTCGGGACGATCTTCCCCAAAGCAAGTATCACGATGCAAGAGCACGTCTTAAAAGGCGAATGGGCTGAGGCAAATAAAATTTCTCAAGCACTCAATTCCATCTCTTACCTCGATGCGCAGCCTTTGCTGTTGGAATATCTGAAGTTTGCCATGGGCATTCATCACAATGATCCCGAAGGCGGACTGCGTACCTATGGTAAGAAACTAACGCAACAGCAAATTGATGATGTTCGTGCGAGATATCTTCTTGCCAAACAAAGACTGGAACTTCTTGATTTGGCGGACTGATTCTTTCAAATTAAAGATTTACGCAACATTGCACGACATAGAGCTGCCCCCGAATGCCTGAATCGGGGGCGTGTCTTTATCTAATTCTGTCTGATTCTGTCTAATTCTATTTTTATTCAATCGATCGTCGTACTGGCGAATATTTTTTTATCCAAGCTTTGGCATGAATAACAATCATGTCGTTTCGGTCTTCCCATCGTTTGTCTGACGCATCATGAATTGGGTCAAGATCATCGCATGCATAGTAGGTGCCATACAGAAGCGCTAATCCATGTGAATCACATGAGTAAGATTGATCGTTAGGGAAACCATAATTCCAAATTACGCTCTCCATAAGTTGATGTAATCCATTTGCTGGATCAACTTCACCATTGGCAATCGGTATCAAATAATATTCCGCCAGCACCCTGACAGCATCACTCTCACTAAAAGTAGGAATATCGCAGTAGGTTAGCATTTCTAAAAAAGTCGGATAGACGTCATCATGGGTGGGCTTTACATTGCTCAAAATATCTAAGCAATTATGAGAGAAAAATCCCTGATCCATCATGGAGGAAATACTCGCTTGCATCGTTTCTGGCAGCAAGCTTCCTAAACTCAATTCCGCTGATTGCCGGCATAAAATTTCTTTGGTGAGTGTCATCGTTTTCTTAGTCATTTTTAATGTCAGCAAATTGGGACAAGCCTTGACGCAGTGCTATGTTCCACAACCGTGATCCCCACAGCTCACTACTTTTTTTGCTTACTGTATCGCAAGAGAGAGCGTACAAAAGCTATGCCCCCAGTTACTATCGCTATAAAAGCGATAAAAAAAATCACACGGCCAATATAGGGGAATAAATCAATATCAAAGAACTTATGGAAAACGAGCAACAATAACAACAACGTCACCATCGTTAACCAACAAAACATAAATAACTTTACAGAAAATTGCTTTTTCATATCAATATGTAGGTATCAATTCAAAGAAGAATAGGGTCACACCACGCTCTTTCTGTTTCACAGCTCGACTAACCGTCGCGTAACTTATCCCAACTCAGTTTGTTTCGATCAAAACACGATAGTGATTGCACATCAAACAGTAAACGTGGCAATACCAATCTAGCGATCGACAACGATTTTCAACAGCGATAAAAACCGCTTTCTATATCGTCATTGGCATAAATATTCGCTCGTGCATTCCCGCGGGCGGTAGCGTGGTACAAAGCACCTTCGTACTCTATGTGTAACGGTCTCTCCATTTCGACCTCTCGTCGGTTTAGTTACGGTAGAGCATACGATGGAGAGAGAAATATTAAGTGTAAAGCCTGACCCCGCGCCTCAGCACTGAGGATTATCTTTTAAAAATTCTTCGTTGAAGAAAAGCATCGTAATCTTGCCGTTCTGTGCAGATCAAATAGACATAAATATGCCGACGACTCTGTTCGACTTCATAGTCAACTCGATTTTTCCCATGACGACCATTTGCCGCCAGTGTGTCATACCCAATGCGGCAAGTTGTGGAATTGTTGTCCCTATTAGCGGGTATGTTTCTAGCATCAAAATACTGTCTCGAATACCGACATAAATTTTATCTGCCAATGGTTTTGAGAATTGGTTCTTAATGTAGGTAGGGGTATTCCATAAGTCATCTTCCGCATCGTCTAACATGTACACGGTGTAACTCACTCGAGTATTTCCTTGTCTATTTTTGCGAAGACTTCGCGAGCAGGTTTAAATTGTCCTTCTTCAATTTGCTTGCGACCAAGTGCTAATATTTTCAGTAAAGCCATTGTATTTTTAGTGTCCTCATAGCTTTTAAAGTCCTGTATAGCACAGGTCGCTTCGCCATTTTGGGTAATGATGAGTGGTTCATGCGTCTCAGTCATCTCAGCAATCGCTTTGGCTGCGTTATCTTTGAAATAGCTGATAGGTTTGACACGTTCTGAAAAACGCATGGAAAACTCCGCTAAATGAATATCCAAAAGTCAGTATAAAGTCTTAATTTAGACCTATCATTGGACGCACGGTAGGTAGTGATGTCAAATGTAAGGCCTCACCCTAGGCTTCCTGCGTTACCCCTTGCTCCGTATTTCTACATCATTTCGCCCAATCAGACGCAAGTATCTCCATTGCATATGCGCGGGCACTGTCCGGCACTTGAAGTACTTGGTTCAGGATCGCACGGTCGGCAGCCTCTAAGCGGCGCAGATTTTTTAGTGCCAGCACAGCATATAAACGCACAGTTTCATCCTCATCGACCATTAAGCGGCGCAAGCTGTCAATATCGATGTCGTAATCTAGGGGGATTTTTTCTAGGAATGAGGCACAGCGCCAGCGAACTTCTGCATTCGCATGCGTCGACAGCAATTTGATCGTTTCTTTGCAATCACGAAATGCATATGGATCATTGAGCATTGCGTACAGTAAGGTTGTCAGGAAACTGCAGTCTGGGTGCAGAGACTGCTTGACGATTTGATTGAAATCATTGCCCCGCGCCTGCACATCAGCGAGCACTTGTACGATCCAATCTCGTACCACTTGATTTCGCGTTTGGTGGAAGTTGTTGATCAATGCATTCTGGTGTTCGACCACATACTTCCGAGACAAAGGATGTTGTTCAAAATGTCCTCGGGGTAAGGCCGCAAGATCGTGCGCCGCTTGTTCGTACTGACTTTCGCAATCAGATGACAATTTCGCTATAAGGAGTTTGTCGGCTTTGAGCATAATCTTGTTTTATGGTTAGTACTTATTTGAATTTTGGAGAAAATCGAGTGATCTTGGACTGTCTGATTTTACTGATTAACTAATCGGGTAACAAGTACGAACTAATGATCCGGTGGTTGGGATTGCGCTTAGCAATTTCCATTGAAGAACTACGGAACTGCGAAGAATGGATTATTCGACAGAGCCATCATCTCCCGCTCTGACTTGGCTTTGGAAAAACATTTTGTGGTCGCGGGAGAGAGGCCGCCCGAGTTTTGAGGGTGGCTTTTTGAAATTGAATGGTTCCTTGATACGTATATTGAAAGCGAATGTTGAAAAGACACCCGCTCAAAACGCGCTCATGGAAGCTACTTTTCTATCTTACAAATGGGTATCCGACGTTTTTGCAGTTTTCTTGGTCGACGCATCAACCTCAAGTCCATTTTTGTCCAAAACTTTGATGTACGGTTGATCCTTGTTATCGACACCTATCAAGATACGATCCTTCCCTTCTCGATCTTTAATGACAAGCGATGCTACATTCTCTTCCACACCAAGTGTAATTCGATCGACCATCAATGACTGTAGTTTCTTCATTTCTTCAGGATCGTTCACCTTGATTTTCTTTACGTCGACGGTATCCTTTGGATTGTCCATTACCTTCAGCATCGCGCTTTGACCTGTTTTCCCTTGATAGGTTGCAAGTCCAATTGCCTCGATCGGGGTATCTCGATAATCAAGAGCAACCGTTGTATGGCGTGAAGATACGCCAATCCCACCAACCTCATTTCCTTTTGGATCTGTAAAGATCATTCCTGACATGCCAGGCGGCACCGTTCTAGCAATAAATTCGCCTTGTATCGGAGCCAATGGTGCAGTGTTTGACAGAATGAACCTTTTAACGCCGTCCTCTCCCGCTATATTTAATGTCGACAACGTTTGCTCGCTCGCGTCCTTGCTTAGCTTCTTTTGGTCGAGAGTCAGTTTGACTAATAATCCACCAGAAACAGCAAAGGATGCGATGCAGAGCAAAGCAAGCATGCGATTTCTCGTCTCCAATTTTTCCAAACGTTTTACGAAATCAAAATTTTCCAATTTAGTACCTTTCACGTATTGATAATAAAAAATGCTCTTTCAAATTCTATTGAGAAGAAAATCCATTTTCTTAAAATTTTCGAACAATTCTCGAACCCACTCCGCAGCTAGCCGAGTTTCACAATTGTTGCGGGTACACATTGACTTTTCTAGTTGTTAAAAGTTCCATTAAGACGCGATTCTGAGGTGGCCCCGTGCTTGTGCTGCACGTCTCAAACTATAGCCTTCGAAGACGTGCGTTTTTTTAATATATGATTCGAAATTTGAAGGAACCTAAAATGACTTTCGTGTTAGAAAAGATTTCCCCATTGAATTAAGGGTCAAGCCTTACATTTGACATTCCATTGAATTAAGGGTCAAGCCTTACATTTGACATTCAGTAGTCAATCAACACCACGCTCCTTCTGTTTCACTGCGCGACTAACCGTCGCATAACTTACCCCAAAATGACTACCTACTTGCTCTAATGTGTAGTGCCCACTTAAGTAGGCCATTGCCATATTTTCGTTTCGCGTATTTCCCAAATTGGCAAAATAATCCAATGGTTTGATCGGCGCTTGTTTTTGTTTTTTGGGGATGTCTTTGAGTGATTGTTCGGGATCGAGCCTGCATTGCATATCGAGTACAAAATCGTCGTCACCGAGATAAATTTGGTTCTTCAGGCTCTGCCAAGGAGAAGGCTGTCCTTTGCCCTGCTGTACAAATTCACGATAGCGCTGCTGTGCGATATGCTTGGTCTTGGCAAATCCACCTAGAACCCAATCCGTTGTTAAACATGGCGCGCCTTCTGCCATGCCCGCAGTAGCGCGATAACTGCTCCACGGCCAATCCTTGGCACTGCGCACCATGCCAGCACGTACCGGATTTAAAGCGATGTAGCGCGCCAATTCAAGCAGGTAAGATTCTTTCTGCACCAAAATCGCTTTAAACCGCCCCTGAAAAACATGACCGACGCGCTGATACTGCCGATTGACATACTGGGTATAAGAACCATTGAGCAATTTCATACCATCAGACAAACTTGCACGGTTTGTTTCAATCAACAGGTGGTAGTGATTATCCATCAAACAGTAAGCGTGGCAATACCAATCATAACGATCCACTGCTATTTTCAACAGCGATAAAAACCGCTCGCGATCATCGTCATTCGCATAAATATTCGCGCGTGCATTCCCGCGGGCAGTGACGTGATACAAAGCACCTGCAAATTCTATGCGTAAGGGTCTCGCCATTTCAATCTCCCGTTGATTTAGTTCCGGTAGAGTTTAGGATGATGAACGTGGAATGTCAAATGTAAGGCCTGACCCCGTGCTCCTGCAAACGTGGAATGTCAGATGTAAGGCCTGACCCCGTGCTCCTGCATTGCTTGACTATCGGGGGCTAATGGGTGATCCCACGCTTGTTATTGATCACAACACAGTTACAGAAAAGCCCGTTTTGCCAATTTCTTTAGAAAAAACAAACTGAGGATTGATATTGATGTCCAATCTGTCAGCGTGATAAGTAACGAGCCGGGAAACTTCTGCAGCAGATTCAGCTGCGTGAATGCCAATACACCAAATACCACGCAAATCATCTTGGGAGTACTTGATCTGTTGCACCTTTGCGATATCTTTTAGCATTGCCTTGACGCAGCCATTCGGAGATGGGTGCTGTTTTATCTCTATTCCAATGGGAGATTGCTTGCGTTTCTGCCGAATCAAAAAATCGATAGAACAAGACGACTTCCCGTTTGACATTCTCTTGTCAAGTTCATAGCGTAGTTCTCGCCCCCAATCAGAAATTTCTTCATGATCCATACAGAACTTTGCGAATTCGATCTGAACCCACTTCTCCCAGCCTGAGATTTCAAAATAAGAGATTGTAGAAAGTGTGTCTCGAACAGACTTTCGGGAAAAGAAGTCTGCTACAAGGTAGGTTAAAAATTCAAAGTCACGTTTCATGTGGGCTCGATGAGTGATTAATGATGGCAACGACGGACTATGTCACAAACTTATGCGATGTCAGCATTTTATTGATAGAAATATATCGGAGTGAATATCTTGTGCATGCGATCAAGACTTCACTCTCGGCTGACGCCGAGCAAACTTCAAACTATTTAATGGGTCGAAGAAAGAATGTTTTTCATCTATCCGGATGAAGAACTGAGGCGGATTAAATCCATTAGAAATGTCACGCAAGTTCTGTAAAGATTGTGGCTCCTGGAGAATTTTTACATCCTCTAATGCAAGTACGACCCCGTTCTCTAATCCTTCGAGATATCCAAGAAATTCACGCCTAGTCAGCCCAGAGACAGAACCAAATTGTCTCCAAAGAGAACTGGGTGATGCTACATGCAGAGCCGAAATCCTCGCTCTCCCCATTAGTTCGCCAACTGGCAATGTCACATAAATCCAAACAAACGTCCCTGGCAAGACATTCATAGTTCGTCGACGGAGTTCAATGTGTTTTACACCATCAAAAATATTTCTCGCGTGACGAGGAGCCAGCGACATCAGTATGTGTTCTGAATTAGCCACGCGAAAACGCCTCGGTCAAAATCTCCTGAAACTGCACATCTGTAAGGGGCCGAGTCGTAATCAAGTGATTCGAATTTCCGCATCCAATACGCCTTAGGGTAGTTAGTGGTACTGAGCGAGGTAGCGTAAAAATATTGTCAAATACTGTCACAGTTTTCATCTTTGACTTGCCGATTCTATCCAGTGTATGCGTCGTGAGCACCGAATGCTCAAGGCCATCGCTGTCGAACATATCGGCTGGTCGGAGATACGCTTCACGCACACGACCGATTGCAACGACAGCAGCGCGACCATTACCCCTTGTGGATTCATAAAACAGTATTATCGTTCCTCTCTTGAAATGCCGCAATGTGCGAGGGTCACTAAGGTAGTGTCGATCTTGAAATAGTGAAGCTGTGGCACGTGGGAGAAGCGAGGCTTGCGGTGAACTTCCCAGAAGCCCATCCGCAAACATATTCTGAATAGGAGTCAAGACAGCTGGTCGACCTGGCAGACATAGCAACGCGGGAGAAAGTAACGTTTCAAGCAAATCGAGAGATACGTGTGTTTGATTTCCATTCGGAGTAAGTACTTGAATCGGCTGATCAGCGTTTCGATATTTTGGTGCTGTAACTGGCAATTTCAATCCACACTTTGCGGACAATTCCGACTGTTTCTCTTGCCAATTAGTTTCAGTCAGAACATTGCCAAGTACTAGTTTGGTAAGGCAAGCAGTATCGCCAGTGCTGTGAAAACCAAAGCCCGCGGCTAGCTCTCTTACATGAGACTGATTCGGTGGCAGCTCAAGTCGGATACTCTGAGAGCCTTTGATTGTCAAACTATCCAACATGTAAATCAAAAGTATTCGGGCTGCGTTCAATGCCTGAGGAGATGCTTCATCCACTGCGATTCGGATCGTAACAGTCCCAACACCACTTTTGGCCGCCCAAGTGGCGTACCCCACTAGCACACCATCTTGCCAGACAGCGCAACATTTTGCGATACGCCCCTGAGGATCAATAGGCATCCACCCCGAGGCAATGCTTGAACCAGACAAAGTAAGTTTAGAAAGAAGCGCTCGAACTGCTGCTTCATCTGCGGGGAGCGCCTCTTGTAGAGATAAAGTGACGTCCTGTTGAGTATCAAATTCGGCGCTAGCATTTGGAACGTCTCCTTCAATTCTAAATGCCGCAGGTGACACGATTTCGATAGAATAACGCTTTTGGACAGCGTGTGCCGCCGATAAAATTGCCTGGTCATTCGTTATTAGGCCTGCTAATCCATGTTGAATAACAGTCGCAACATGTCTCAGATCAGAGCGATCATTAGCAGTGAGCAGATTGTTCTTAAATCTATCTGGGAAAATCAATGCACCAAGTTCGTTTAACAATTTTCCTGAGTCTTTGGCTTCAATAATCGGAAATGCTGGGTAAAGCGATATGAACGCGGCCATCGGATCGGTGCGTCCCACATGTGCGGTTCGCTGTAATTCATCACGAATCTCGGTACTAATAGCCAAACGACAAAAATTTGATCGCTCTGCTTGGAATAGGCTGGCAACCTCATTATGACGTGGTCTGCGCGGTGCCACGTCAAATAGAACATTCAGATCAAGCAAAAACAAGGGGACAACATCCTTAGCAGATGTGTTTAACCCGAGCGGGTTTCCTGCATCAATGCCGCTCGCAGGAAACAGCTGAGGGGAGGCGAGTTCGTGACATCGAACATGTATCTGCCGTTTTCGAGTATCACCTCCTCTCTCCACGCGCTGTACGTAGAAATCCTGTTTATGCCAAAATTCATTGGACTCAACCAAATCCTCAGCGACGCGAGCGTAAATGGAGATAAAACCATTTCTAGTAAGCTGTGCGCGCAAGTGATCAAGTAGCCGACTCGCTAATCCACGTCTCTTAAACTCAGGAAGGGTCAACATCTGCATTACGTGAGCACGAGGATACTGCGGACGAAATAGTAGGTGCCCTATGTATCTGAGCCCAGTCGGCGATCTTTCTGTAATTATGAGAAGCCGCTCTTTACGTGCAAAATCATGAAAAACACTCTCAGCGAAGAATCCGAGCGCGTTACGATGAGCATCTGCGGCGCGGACTACTTGTTCAAGAAAGGGTGCAACGTCATCATAACGCTCCAAAATTTCGTACTTATTGTCGCTTGCGATTATTTGTATTGTCATAAATGGAGTTCGGATCAGTATAAAAATCTGATAGTCAAAAATAAATGAGAACTACATCAGCTAATAGTTCACCGTATGTTGTTCGTCTAGTTGACCGCCAGGTGCTAATGGATGTCCCTGTACTTTGACCTACATCTACCAGGCCGCGTCCATAATGTTTGCTATTAGTTCGGTACTCGCCAGAGTTCACCGCCTGCAATAAATCTCATACCTCAAGTAGCAGCTCTTTGATTGCGAACTCATTTAGGGGGAAAATAGCGTTAAGCGGCGTGTTAAACGCCCAGTATTCTCCAAAGTAAACAAAATCAGACGAACTATAATTCATCCCTCTTGGATCAAATTATCTACTTACACGTTTCAGCCAATCATGATGCTGTGAAAGTGTGAGAGTTTGTTGCTCCTGCAAACGATAATAAAACACCAGCGCCCCCTTTGACGTTACACTGTAAGTTTCTAGTTCTAACTCGTCTTGACTGTCCTGCTCAAGATCATTTGGAATAGACTGGGTAATGATGTCGCAACGCTTGAGATCCCTTAACCATTTTCGAAAAGTTTCTGGAGTAACAGGAATCTTACTGTTACGGTTAAATAAATCGAACTGACCTGCATTAAAAGTTCCTCTGAAGTCATCCGACATTGCAGCATCCAATACTAACCAAGCGTTTTTGGATATTTGCTTTGAAATATCTTTATAGTTAAATTCACCGAACGAACGAACCCAT
Source organism: Affinundibacterium baiyunense (assembly GCF_018139645.1). Lineage (GTDB taxonomy): Bacteria > Pseudomonadota > Gammaproteobacteria > Burkholderiales > Burkholderiaceae_D > Undibacterium > Undibacterium baiyunense. The sequence continues at coordinate 388,749 of NZ_JAGSPM010000002.1, read as the reverse complement.
CTCTTAAAAAGAATGTCTTTCATTTGATGATTTACAACCACTCTGCTAGTAGACACATATTCGCAGTATTGCTCCAAATGGGACAATAGATCTCGGAGGTTATAATTCAAAACATCATAAAGCCATTCAATTTGTACCAAACCGAAGGGCAACTTATCAAAAGTTTCCTCAGGACGAATTGAATACTCTTCAATTCGAGCTTCAATAACATCTTTAAGATCAACTTTCCGAACAGCTTGTAGATCAAGTACTGGAGTATTCAAGAAAGCTGAGAGTCTAGGTGACGCTGCGAGACTATGAATTACACCATTTGCACCACAGAACACCCACCTCAAACCTTTGGTAGTTAGCAAACGATCGCGCAGTAACTCAAGTGTTTTCCTCGCTTTAGTCGCTGTCTCGAGCAATTCGATATTGTCGATCACACAAACAACTCCTCCCCCAATAGAAGTGAATATTTTTTCAAGCAAGTTCTTTGCTGCAAACTCAAAACCGACAGAATTAAAACCCGCAGAATTGTTTACTGACTCACTTAAGCCTCCACGCCCGCCCATGTTAAATGATGCGATTCCTGGCACACCGACGGCAAATGAACTATTTAAATCTCCAGATTGCATGCTCAAAATCGGGTCACTAAGCACTTTACTTAGATTATCAAATCCTGTGATATCACAAATTGGTGTCAGTATTTCCTGATGCTCTTTAATCGCCAAAACAACGTGCTGGAGCACATTTCTTGTAAACTCATCGACATCGAGATCATCTTTTAGTTGGAACGCGACCTTGCATGGAATTAATATTTGATTTGTCTCTTTTGCTTTAAAAGCCTTCAGGCATTTATAAATAGCGACATTCACGAGGCTAGTTTTCCCACTGCCATAGTGTCCGTCAATACAAGTAATTCGAGCGTTGCGATGGAGTTTGTGCATGACGTTTGTGATATCTTGATCACGTCCTTGAAGAAGTCGCTCACCTTTCTCGTTACACTTCAACGCCTCAACAGCAAAGGGTGTAGAGTTTAAGTACCACTGTCCATATATATCGCCAAATTTCATTTAGATCTCCAATAAAATATTTTGTAATTTAGATTTAGTAATGGCGGCGCAATAGGAATATATATTCCGTACTAAAATCTCTTAACTTTTCCCAGACGAATTGTGTGAATAAGGCTATTTACTTGCCTCAGAATATTATTTACATGTAAAAAAAATGGCGATCAATTGATCGCCATTTTCTTCTTACTTAATTTTTTTATGTGTTGATGCATTGGTGCTGCGCTTTCAGAAAAGTTCTTATTAAAGTTAAATCATATCTGAAAATTCTCATTTCACATTCATCAATCTAAATAATTTTCCACATTATTTTCAACTCAAAAACGCGTGGGCACAAAATTCGTGCCCCCCCTACGCTTCAACAACATTCAAACTCAAGCCAACCCACGCAACTCCCGCAAAGCCACAGACACAGGCGCTAAATCCGCACCCTGCGTCGTAATCGTCGCCAACAATTGATTCAACTTCGCAATCGCTGCCGTGTGTTGTTCGCGCCATGTTGCGATGTCTTCTTGGCGTGATAGCAGTGATTTGGTCACTTGGCTGGCGATGGAATACACGTCGTCGCGGGCGCTGCCGCGGGCTTGTGTTTGCCATAGCGTGTCGGTTGGTAGGCGATTGATTTGATCTCGCCAGCCGGTTAAGCCGAGTTCGGCATCGACACCAAAATAGGTGCGCGCTGCTTTTTCTAAATCGCTGCTTGTGCTTTGTGCGAGGTCGACTAAATCCAGCGCTGGGAAGATGAATTCCAAGGCGGCCAGATTTTCGGCGAGGCCTGCTTCGACACCGGCTTGAACCAAGGCTGCGCTAGCTTCTTGCAAGCTAGCGTAGGCCGCTGCTGGCAACCATGTGGAGACGTTGGCGCGTAGTTCGCGTGCGCCTGGTTGGTAGCGTTGGATCAGCGTTGGCAGATCGGCGTTTTGGGTGCGGGCACGTAGCATCCAACGTGAGGCGCGTTGTGCAATCGCTGTTAATTTGCTGAGCAAGTCTAATTGCAGTTTGGAATCAACTTTGTAATCCAAGGCGTCGATTTGATCCCACAGGGCTTCTAAGTCAAAAATCTCGCGCGCTAAGGTGAAGGCACGGATTACATCGGCGGCGGAAGCGGCGGCTTCTGAAGCGATGAAATTGACAAAGGTGGCGCCAGTGCGATTGACCACGGTGTTGGTGATGAAGGTGGCGATGATCTCGCGCTTCAACTGGTGATTGGCAATCGCTTCTGGGAACTTCTCGGATAAAACTTGCGGGAAGTAGGCTTTCAAAGCGCGGCTGAAGAATGGGTCGTCTGGCAAATTAGACGCGACCAATTCATCAAACACCGCCATCTTGGCGTAGGCTAAGACGACTGCGTTTTCTGGTGCGGTGAGGCCTTGTTTGTGGGCGCGGCGGCGAGCGATTTCTTCATCCGATGGGAGGAATTCAATCGCACGGTTTAAGCGACCTTGGCGCTCTAAGGTTTGCATCAAACGTTGTTGACCATCGAGTACATACAGCGGACGATGGCAAGCGATGTCGAGTGCTTGGCCTTGGTAGTAGTTGTCGGTTAACACTAAGTGGCCGACTTCATCGGTCATCGAGGCTAACAGGTCATTCCGTTGTTTGAGCGTGAGATCGCCTGCTTCGGTGATAGCGCCAACCAAGATCTTGATATTAACTTCGTGATCGGAGCAATCGACACCGGCGGAGTTATCAATCGCGTCGGTGTAGATGCGACCACCTTTTTGCGCGAATTCGATACGACCGTTTTGGGTGCAACCGAGGTTACCGCCCTCTGCTAAAACTTTGCAACGCAGCTCGTTACCATTAACGCGGAAGGCGTCGCTGGATTTATCACCGACTTGGGCGTGGGTTTCAAACGTGGCTTTGACGTAGGTTCCGATACCGCCGTTGTAGAGCAAATCGACAGGCGCTTGCAAGATCGCTTTGAGCAATTCGACTGGCGTGAGTTCTGCCGTCTCTATGCCTAATACAGCGCGGGCTTCTGGGCTGAGGCTAATCGATTTAGCACCACGTGGATAAACGCCACCGCCTTTAGAAATTAAGTCTTTGTTGTAATCATCCCAGCTGGAGCGTGGCAGATTGAACATGCGTTGGCGTTCGGCAAACGATTTGGCGACATCTGGATTTGGGTCGATGAAAATATGGCGGTGATCGAATGCCAGCACCAATTTAATTTGTTCGGATAAGAGCATGCCATTACCAAACACGTCACCCGACATATCGCCGATACCGGCCACCGTGAATGGCGTGGTTTGGGTGTTGTGACCGAAGGAGCGGAAATGACGTTTGACTGATTCCCATGCACCGCGTGCGGTGATGCCCATTTTTTTGTGGTCGTAACCGACCGAGCCACCAGAGGCAAACGCATCGCCTAGCCAGAAACCGTAATCGGCTGAGACACCGTTCGCGATATCAGAGAAAGTTGCCGTGCCTTTGTCAGCAGCAACGACCAAGTATGGATCATCTGGATCATGGCGCACCACTTTAGTCGGTGGTACGACATTGCCTTTGACGATGTTGTCGGTCACGTCTAACAGACCAGACAAGAAGATCTTGTAGCAGGCCACGCCTTCGGCTTGATAGGCTTCGCGATCCGACATCGCGGGTGGGTTTTTAAGGACGAAGCCACCTTTAGAGCCGACTGGCACGATGACGGTGTTTTTGACTTGCTGCGCTTTGACCAAACCAAGAATCTCGGTACGGAAATCTTCACGGCGATCTGACCAACGCAGACCACCGCGCGCCACTTTGCCACCGCGTAAATGCACGCCTTCGACACGTGGGGAATAGACCCAGATTTCGAATAGCGGTTTTGGTTCTGGCACGCCTGGCACTTCGCGTGGATTGAGTTTAAAACTCATGTAAGGCTTGAACGCGCCAGTCTCGGTGGTTTGCCACAAGTTGGTACGCAGCGTTGCCAAAATCGTGGCGATGAATTGGCGCAAGATGCGGTCTTCATCCAAACTAGCGACTTGACTCATCGCCGCTTCGATTTGTTCGCGGATGTGTTTTTGTGCTGCATCACGGTCGCCAACAAAATCAGGCTTAAAGCGTGCACCGAATAATTCTGCGATCAATTGCGTGATGCCGCAGTTTTTGTTGAGTGCGGCTTCGATATAGTTTTGGCTGTAAGCGAAACCGAGTTGTTTGAAGTAACGTGAGCATGCGCGCAAGACCGCGATAGAGCGGGCATCGAGTGCGGTGTTCAATACCAAACGATTCAGATCATCGCTTTCAACTTCGCCGCGCCATGCTTGGCAGAATAATTCTTCAAAACGGGCTTTAACTGCGGCGAGATCAGTTTCGACTGGCAATTGCAAACCCAGATCATGAATCCACAATTCGCTAGCGCCATCTGCCACGTGGTAAGGATGTTCGTCGAGTACGCGAGCGCCCATGCGTTCTAGCACTGGCAGAGAATCCGACAAAGCGACTTTGGAGGTGTTGTAAATCTTAAAGCGCAACAAGCCTGCGACGGCATCTAGAGGACGATACAGCTTGACTGCCAATGGCGCGGCATTCGATAAGCCAGCCAAGATATCGGCATCTTCTGCACCTGCTTGTGGTGAGAAGTCTTCGCGATAGGCGCTTGGGAAGGCATTCGCAAAACGATTTGCCAAATCCAAGCCACGGCCTTCGCCATGGGTGCGCAAGAGTTCATTGCTGCAATCGTCTTCCCAACGTTGCGCGAGTTTGGCGATACGCGCTTCGAGCGCAGACACATTCACGTTCAAAGGCGCATCGGCTTTGGCACGGACCAAATAGTGAATGCGCGCTAACGGACTATCGGTCAGCATCGGTGTGAATTCGATCGATTGACCATCTAAGGCGCTCATCAATTCGCTACTGATCTTGACGCGCAATTCGGTGTTGTAGCGATCACGTGGCACAAATACTTGGGCTGAAGTGAAGCGACCAAACGGATCACGACGCAAGAACAAACGCACACGTTGACGCTCTTGCAAACGCAAAATACCAATCGCGTGATCGGTCAAAGTGGCGGTATCGACTTGGAATAATTCATCACGTGGATAATCATCAAGAATCGATTGCAAAGCTTTAGCTGCATGACTCTCAGGCACGACACCCGCTGCACTCATCACGGCGGCTGTGCGTTGACGTACTTGTGGAATCTCGTTGACCGCTGCGGAATATGCGGTGGAAGTGTAGAGACCGAGGAAGCGCGATTCACCAATCACTTGACCGGCATCATTAAAGCGTTTGACCGCGATGTAATCGAGCCATGCTGGGCGATGTACGGTGGCGCGGGTCATTGCTTTGGTGACTAAGACCGTTTCGTCGGAATCGATCAATGCCACAACCTCAGGCGGCAATAAAGTTTCGTTGGTATTGACCTTGCCACGCAAAATGCCGAGGCCGGAATCGGCTAAGGCGACCAGACTGACTTGATTGCCATTGCGTTTGAGTTCGTAATCACGCGCACCCAAGAAAGTGAAATGACGGTCTTCTAACCAACGCAAAAAGGCGATACCTTCGCCATGACTTTGATGCGTGCTGGTGAATTTTTCTGATGCGGTGATGAGTTCTTTGACGCGGCCTAACATCGGCTGCCAATCAACCACGGCACTACGTACATCAGCGAGCACGTGCATCAAGTCATCGACCAGCGCTTGTTGATCGGCGGCGCTGACGATGCGATCACATTCGACCAAGATCAAGGATTCAACTGGATCATTACGGCCAGCCGCAGTTGCCGCAGCGACGGTACTGACTTCGGCAATACTACCATCGGCATTGCGCGCTACGCTCATCAAAGGATGCACAATCCAGTGCGCGGTACGACCGCTACGGTTAATCGCCATCGTGACGGAATCGACCAAGAACGGCATATTGTCGTTCACGATCTGCACCACGGTGTGTTCGCTGACAAAGCCATCTTCTGCCAAACTAGGGTTAAACACGCGGATCTTCGGCGTATTCGCCGCACGCGGGGTGTCTAACAAGCGCCAATGCGCGTTCGCCAAGGCAAACAAATTCGCCGCGCCACGGGCGGTGATTTCATCGGGATCGGTGTTTTCAAAATAAGCAGCGATAAAGCCGCCTTGACGTTTGCTGGCGGAGCCAGAATGTTCTTGGGCATATGCCATGAGTTCGGCAAAATGGGATGAGGTCATGCTTGTTCCTTACTTGTTTAAAGTTCAAGAAGTGCCAATTTGTTTTAGTTTTAATGTTTGATTGCACACGCTTTCTGGGTAAGAAAGCTGGCAATCAAACCTAGTGGAAAGTCTCTAGAAATTCCCATATTGCAAGTATCCTCCATTCGAGAGGGAATGACAAATGCAGCGAGGAAATTCCAACAGCGAGCAGACCACTAGCTAAAGTGGCGCTAGTGTAGCTTTAATTGAAATTGGCGGGCGGTAAGACCAGATGGGGAAATAACTTAGTTTGGTCTAGATCAAATTGCTGTGACGGAAAGGTGCGGGGGAAAGCTTATACGCGATATATACGCTTTGAATTTGAAGGATGCGGAGCTTTTGCCTGATAGTGCTTTGCGTCGAAATGAAATGGAACCAATAGCGTGAAGCTTAACGAAGTGAAGGCCAACAACCAACCAACCAACCAACCAACCAAGGAAAGTATAGAGTTGGGTTGGGCTAATTCAACACCAACCAACTCTCAAAACTGTGAGCAAGTAAGAGAGAAGGAACAATTCACATTTGCGTCAAGGATGATGTACCAATTATCTAGCTAATTTACTAGCAATTATTAAACCAATCCGCATACAATCTATTTACTCAGTCAAATCGTAGCGATTCAGTCCAACAATGTTTATCCACCACATTGATCGCAATTTCTTATTTTTGCGTTTTCGGTGTAAAGGATAGACGCCATTCGTTAGGTATCAATGAAAAAATCTATTTTTGCATCAATTTTAGTGCTCTCTAATCTTTGTTCAGCCTCCGACAAAATTGACGACCGAACAGTAAAAGTCAGTGAGCAAGACAAGAATATGAACTTAGCAATCGCTGAAGCAAGAAGAACCCTTGATGGCTTCTTGGCGCTTTCCAGAAAGCCTCCTGAAGGTGCTTCTAACTTCAAAGTGAAAGTGAAGCTGTCAGATGAAGGTGGCGTTGAGCACTTTTGGTTTATTCCATTTAAAGAAATCAAAGACGGCTTCGCTGGCGTCCTTGCGAATGACCCACAGGTCGTTAAGTCAGTGATTGCAGGTGAGGTTTACGCTTTTAAACGCGAGCAAATTACCGACTGGGGCTACGAATTGAACGGAAAACAGATTGGAAGCTTTACCGTCTGCGCGATGTTCAAAACTATGCCGAAAGCAGATGTTACGCGCTACAAGAAAGATCATGGGTTTGTCTGTGATAATTAGTTAAGCGCGTCATTCAAGTAGAACGTATCCAAGCAGTGACGACAAAGTGGCGGAGATTTGCTGTGTTTTTTAAGAATCGATATACCTACGAATTTAGGGGTAAGCTTTATGCTAGGTGGTACACGTGACATCAATTTATTTAGTCGAGATATTTTATCTATCTCTATATGGATTTCTTAGGTCGCGCTAAAGATGCCCTACTACAGTGTACTAATGGAGGGTAATGGCCTTCAAATAAAACCGTTGAATGACGAGCAGCCAATCACTGGCTTTTTCACAACCCGTGTTGTTTGGAGTAACAATCAAGAAAACGCCATACGGGCAGCGATCCATTTGGTCGAGTTGGAATGGAAATCTCCACCATACTCATCACATGAGGGCGCTAAGTCCTTAACGCTGATTGGGACGGAATGCAAACAAGTCGGGCTTCTAAAAGGCTTATTAAAAAAACCTTCTGGTTTTACCTTCTTTTCTGAAATCTTATAATGCCCTAAGACGCAGAGCTACACTGCACCATCCTCGTCGAAACAACGCGCGGGTTGCACCCGCCCTACAAAACCAACTGGACACCACAATGAACGAACCACTGTTTTTGACTGAATACCATGCTACTTCTCACAGAAATGTCGTCGTGGTCGATGAGGGCTCTTCCGTTTGGTGCTATCTGACCGAACCCAACGGCGATAACCCGATAGCGGATTGCTGGCTTTTAAATACCATAGAAGCACCAGAGAACTTAGATGATTTCGGCTCATCAGAATCCGCTCCACCAGCGACGCGACGCTATGTAAGTGATGCCGCTAAGCGTGCACTGCCAAGCGAAGAGTCGATCAAGTTTCTTTGGTCTAAGGATGGAGAATCGGTTGCGGTCTATATTGGACAAGAATTACTCGGCTTCATCGCCCATAACATTCCACGAGGGTTTAGTACAAACTTACGAGAAGAGGGCCCTTTTGGTTCGCCGCTTGATCGTGAGCTGTTTTCAATGCTTTTCATGTAGGGCGGGTGCAACCCGCGCCACTCAATGCTTAAATTTTCCTAGAAACTCATCGTACCCAATGATGCAACGTGTAAGTTAAACCCAACAAACAAACAAACAAACAAGAAACGATTAGGACTTGTTTACGCAAGCTTAACAACCTTCACACCATCAATTTGCACATCAACTTGCTCTAGCAACTGCGCACGAACTCGATTGCGACCGGCATTCTTCGCGGCATATAACGCAGCATCAGCACGTGCTACTAGGTCTTTGCCTGTATCTCCTTCTTGATAAGTCGATACGCCAACACTGATCGTCATGTGTTGGTCTTGTACGAACTGCTGTTGTTCGACTGTGGCACGTAGGTTTTCTGCTAGTGAAAGCGCACCTTCGAGGTTGGTGTAGGGGCAAATCACAATAAATTCTTCACCACCCCAACGACCGACCAAATCAATCTCACGCGTTCGTTCACGTAATAACTCTGCCACACTAATCAATAATTGATCGCCAGCTTGATGTCCGTAAAGATCGTTGATCCGTTTGAAAAAATCGATATCGAGCATGATCAGGCTGCATGAAAGAGATGACCTCTCTTTTTTTGCAAGCGTTATCAGCATAGGATTGTGATGACTACTCGCTTTGCGGCTATTTAATTAGCTCACAAAATTATGGCACGCGAAGTGTGAACGACGTGGTCCTTAGCTTGTTTAGCAGAGCCTCACTGAGGATTGCTACCCATAGGATTGTTAGATACTTGACATGAGAATAATATACATCGTATTATTTTAGACGCTGTATTGTTTTTAAGTGTAGATTACGGCCCCCCCCCAATTGCCGCCAGAGGCAAACGCCGACAGCAAAAGCGAGAGAGAAAAGAGTGTCACCTCGCCGTTACCGCTTTCCGTTTGTTTGAAACACATGGCTACGATATGGTTGCAATGTAATTACCACCGATGAAGCCGATGTGGCCCAAACGACGCTTTACAGTTACTTCCCATTAAAATGATTGAGACCTCGCGATGACTTTAAACTTCGAAAACCCAATTTCTGTTCATGCTCCCCTTGGGCTATACAGCCATACCGTTTCTGTACCGGCAGGAACTGAATTGCTATTCATTTCAGGTCAACTAGGAGTGCGCCAAGACGGAACTACTCCACCGACGATTGCCGAACAAGCCGATTTAGTTTTTTCCAACATCGTGGCGCTGCTGAAAGCGCATAATTTAGCACCTACCGATATCATTAAACTAACAACATTTATGGTAGCTGGCCAGGATGGCGATGCAGTCCGCGCTGCTAGGCTAAAACATTTGGGCTCACATCGCCCTGCATCCACGGCTGTATTTGTTTCCGAGTTAGTTGACCCTGCGTGGTTTGTTGAGGTTGAGGCTATTGCTGCCAAACGAAATAAAGTTAATTCCTAGCTTGCGAAGCAGTCTTAAGTGTAAAAAGTGTCTCCTCGGAAGAATCAAGCGCTTCAAGATATTCACGAACGGGCAGACTCAATGGGGAGGCGGCATCAGACGCCAACTTTACACTCAACACACCACTTCGGGGATTGGCATCGGCCTCAAAAATGCTGATGTCAATCACAAATCTTCGCCACCGCCCTATTCTTCCGAAAATCAGCGCGTCAGCACTTTCTCGAACATGAAGTGCAACGTGTCGTTGTCGGTAGAACAGGGCTTTCCGCTTCTTCGACACCGTTGATCTATCAAAAATGGCGACTTTCAAACTCAATCGAAAGAACCAGTGGCAAGCTCAGACTAGATGCAGCCTTAACTCTTCACACAACCGGCGTTCGAAGCCGATATCAAAACAGTAACCGATAGTCATTATTGGAATCATCAATTCCAAGTCAATCGATGACCTACCTACGTAACTGCAACGCCGAGCAAGATGGAATTGATTCATAAACTGCGATATTCCACCGAGCAAATGATTGGCGGGAGCTTCATCTTCAATATCGAAGGTTCACAACAAAGGCTCTCGATCGATATCTTGACGTCCCGTGATGGAGAAAAGTCCACTCAATAGATTCAAGATAAGCTGGCCAGATTACCAACGTTATTCAATATTTTTCAAGCAATGAGCCCAAAAAGCGGGCTCGCTGGGAAACGCTAACCGAGAAATTATCAATCACTTGACGCGACAAAAATGATCGTCGTATAATTTTATACGACGTATTATTTAAGAACACTCATGACAGACCCCATTGCCATCAAAGGTAAACGCCGACAGCGCAAGCGAGAGCAAACTGCGAGCCACCTCGCGGCTACCGCTTTCCGTCTGTTTGAGAGGCATGGATACAGTATGGTCTCGATGGAACTGATCGCCGATGAAGCCGATGTAGCCAAAGCCACTCTTTACAACTATTTCCCAGTCAAAGAAGCTCTCCTCGCGCATTGTTTTCGGGAGGATATTGCTGCTGGTATGTTGGAAAGAGCGGCCACACTTGCAGCATTTAAAACTTTTGAATCGCGCATGAACTATCTGCTTCGCGAGTCTGCTGTTTGGCATTCAGCGCGAAAGGCTTACTTGCCTCACTACCTCCGGTACCTGACTAGCCAAGCCCGCTATGGCGAGGAGACGCCTTGTGAAGGAAATGCTAACAGCGGTAGCCGCCAAATTCTCACCTTGATGTTCGAGACCGGGCAGCAATCTGGTGAGGTAGACACTCGGCAGACGGCGGCACAAATCGCCTGGCACTTTGAGTACTTACTCTTCGGTGCGATTTCCGCTTGGCTCAACGACCCAAGCGTGGACCTGACACAAAGATTTCTCGCCACTTTCGATCTCGCCATGCACGGCATAGCAAACACGCCACGAACGAAACCACGGACATCAAGTGTCACAGGAGCCAAAAATGACGATTGACAGCAGCAACAACACAGTGCCCATCAGAACAGCCCCACTGGGCCTGCCGTTGCTCTCTTTCATACAGAAGGACCCGTTAGGCGCGGCTAGTCACTTCCAGCGCCACTTTGGCGATGTTGCGCGACTGAACATCTTGTTTCGCCGTATCTACTACTTTTTCAGTCCTGATGCAGTACGCCAGATTCTGGTCGATCAACATTCAGACTTCACTCGCGAAACTCGCTTGCTCAAGATCTTTGAATCCTTTCAAGGCAAAAACGTACTCACCACCGAAGGCGTGGACTGGGAGCGCCAACGACGCATACTGACGCCGGGTTTTTCACCCAAGCGCGTAGTCGGTTACTTGGGCCTGATGCGTGATGCTATCGATGCCAGCGTTGGCGAACTACTCCCGGCCGAGCCCGGGCGCAGTGCTTTGGTCGATGTTGATTTCCTGACTACGCGAATCACGATGGACGTCATTCTACGCACGCTTTTTTCTCACGCGACGACACAAGCCGAAGCCAGCAGCGTATCAACGGCCATCCGCGCATTGACCCGACAAAGCATGCGTGAGGTCTACTGGGCCTTTATTCCACCCAACTGGCTACCTTACCCCGGTCGAACTGCCAAACTTAAGCACATCAAAACCATCAGCGACCTAATTGCTAACCATATCAAAGCACGAACCAGTAAACCCAGAGACATCGGCACACAAAATGACGTGCTCGACATGCTACTAGCAGCACGTGACGACGCTCCGACGACTGGCAGCGCATCACTAACATCGCAGGAAATCCACGACAACTGCATCTTACTCTTCGCCGCAGGTTTCGATACCGCTTCTTCGGCACTGACATGGTGGATCGGTTTGATGGCGACACATCCGGATGTCGTAGAAAAGTTGCGCAAAGAAATAGAAGGCGCAAATCTTCGAAATTCGCCAATGGAAGGCATCGCGCATCTGCCTTATCTAAACGCCACGATCAAAGAGGCCATGCGTCTCTACTCGCCGTCCACGGCTTTGTTTACACGCGTCGCGCTTCGCGACGTCATGATCGGTGACACAGCGGTTTCAAAAGGCACGCTGGTAGCGGTGCCGATCTGGAGCTTGCATCACGATGAACGATCATTTGCAGAACCCGACACCTTTCGCCCCAACCGTTTCATGCCCGACGCTTCGACCATCCCACGCAGCGCCTACATGCCGTTTGGAGCGGGACCACATTTTTGTCTCGGGCAGCATTTCGCAAGCATGGAAATGGCGTTGATTGCCGCTCATCTCGCGCAGAATTTTGACTTCGCTTTAGAAGAGGGCAAGGTTCTGCCCGAACCTTTTGTGGATCTTGCGCTTAAGCCCAAGTCGACCATGCGTGTGCGGTTTACGCGGCGCGATGCACGCAAGAAGACGAACGCCAATACAATTTTATGACGACTGATGGCAACAAGCTGGCCGATTCCTGAATTGGCAAAGCTAACAAATCAGTGTTGTTGATCGAGAGGTTTCCGTAAAAATACTAGATTCATCCGAACGCTCATCCGGCACTTCAGTGCCTTTTCTTGGTTGTTAGTCCGCACAAAGCACATCATGGAAAATTAATATGCAGATTCTGTTCTTCATTGCAGGCACTCTCGGAATCATTACAGGTATTTTTCACTCCGTGCTTGGAGAGATACTGATTTTTCGGCATCTCCGTAACGGTGAGCTTGTTCCCACACTTGGTGCACCTCCGCTTCGTGGACGAAATATCCGCATCATTTGGGCGACTTGGCACTTGGCCTCGGTCTTAGGCTGGGCTTTTGCCGGCGTTCTAATACGACTTGCATTTGCCCCGCATAACGCTTCGCTTCTTCCTTTCATTTTAAATGCAATTATTTTTGCAAATCTTGGCGGATCTCTGTTGGTACTTGTTGGCACCAAGGGACGGCATCCGGGCTGGATCGCGCTGTTGGCTACCGCTGTGTTCACATGGATTGCCGCGAGTGCCTCATAACGCCCCAATCAAGTGAATCTCCTTAAGAACTTTACATTCAAGTCATTATCAGGCGCGAGCATTCCAGAACTTAAAGTCACATCTTACTAAACATTTTACTCACTCTTCATCATTAATTAGGGAGCGCAAATGCGACATTTCATTTTCCCGACAGTACTTTTTGCACTCTTGTCTTTCTCGTCGCAAGCGACTCAGCTCGACAGATGGCAGGTGCCGGTAGCGATGAAAAAACTCGACAACGGACTAACGGTCGTGGTGTCGGAAGACCGTAGCTCACCTACGGTCGGTGTAAGTGTTGTATATCGCGTAGGCATGCGCCTAGAACCGCGCAACCGCAGCGGCTTCGCGCATTTGTTCGAGCACCTGATGTTCGAAGGCTCACCCAACGCGAAGGAAGGCGTGTTCGACAAGGTGATCACTGGTGGCGGTGGCCGCTACAATGGCTCCACTGGCCCGGATTTCACCAATTACATCGCGCTTGCCCCAGTCACTGCGCTTGAGCCGATCCTGTGGCTCGAGGCAGATCGCATGAAAACGCTTGACTTCAATCCCGCTACGCTCAAGAACCAAAAAGATGTGGTGAAAGAAGAAATCCGCGTCAATGTGAAGAACCAACCCTACGGTGGCTTCATGTGGATCGACATCGGCCAGCACGCTTTCCAAAAATGGGAAAACAATCACGACGGTTACGGTAGCTTCGACGATCTCGAAGACGCCAGCCTGCAAGACGTCATGGCGTTCCATCACGATTACTATGGGCCAAACAACGCGGTGATTGGTATAGCCGGAGATATCGCTGCTGCTGAGGCATTCGAGCTTGTGGAGAAGTACTTCGGTGGTATCAATGCTCGCCCCACGCCAAAGGCTCCCGACTACAGCGAAGGATTGAATAAGCAGGAAAAACGTCTTCAACAGACCGATGAATTAGCGCAAGTGCCAGCGATTGCCGCAGCGTGGAAAATGCCTGTACGGGGTAGCAAGGACCACGCACCAATGGCCGTGTTGGGCGAACTTCTGGGGACTGGTAACGCCTCACGGTTCTATCAAGGCCTTGTCAAGGGTCGAGAAATAGCACTCAATATCGACACGCACGGACTTGTTGGACCATGGGAATACGATGGCCCAACACTGTTCACCGTCTTTGCGCTCTATAAGCCCACCACGAATGCCGACGCCGTACTTTCCGCACTAGACGAGGAAATCGCCAAGCTACACAGCGAAGGCGTGGGTGAACCAGAACTCGCACGCGTCAAGACGCGAATGCTGGCCGGTTGGTACAAGCATCTAGAACCCTTCATTGGTCGCGCAGATATGCTAGCCAAACTGCATACGCTGTGGGGGGACGCAAACGTCGTAAATACCATTCCTACTTGGATAGAAGCGATCACCGCGGCTGATCTGCAGCGCGTTGCAAAGACCTATCTAACCCCGACCAATCGTACTGTCATCGACCGTGTACCCGTCCCAAGACTCAACACGGCGCCAACGACCGTATCCAAGTAGGAGGACGACCATGAACATGACTACAATTCTCGCATTCACCGCAGCCACCCTGTTGGCTAGCTCCGCCCTCGCTGGGTCTAAGGCCGAGCTACCAAAGCACCTACCGCCGTTTGGGGCAGACAAGCCACTGCCGATCCCCCAGATTGAAAAGAGAATACTCGCGAACGAAATGGAAGTGTGGGTAATACCGAAAATGGGTCTCCCACGCGTCGATGCGGTGCTCGCGGTACGCGGAGCGGGTTTGGCCGCCGACACAGCAAACACATCTGGCTTCGCTAGTCTACTCGCCGATCTGCTCACCGAAGGTACCGCCAAACGCAATTCGCGCGAGATCGCCGAAACAACACAGGGTTTTGGCGGCTCAATCGACGCAATCGCTAGTGCTGACGGCATCAACGTACGCGGTAACGCGCTAGCATCGCGAACGCCGCAGTTGCTCGACTTGCTGGCAGAGATTGTTCGTACTCCAAGTTTCCCGGAAGGGGAAGTCCGTCTTGCTCAAGCTAACGCGCTGCAGGGCTTGAAAGCGCAGGAGGCTCAGCCCAGCTTCAAAGCGGAACGCGCCCTAACGCAGGTCATTTATGGCGATCATCCCTACGCCCGTATCACGCTGTCTGAGGAAGCTATCAGTGTCCTCACGCCACAAGCGCTGCAGCAGGCACACGCCACTCGCTTCCGACCAGATCGCGCGCTGCTGATCATAACGGGTCCTATTGAGACATCCCAAGCCATGCTCATTGCTGAAGAGGCCTTTGGCAGCTGGCGTGCAAGCGTTAGAGTTCCGGCAGAGAACGCCACGGCAGTGCGCACCATGCAACCAACCTACGTTCTGATCAATCGCCCTGGAAGTGTCCAATCGACGATCAGGCTTGGCCGCCCAGCGATCGCCGCTACCCACGCCGACTACATCCCACTACAACTTGCCAGCACGGTGCTTGGCGGCAGTTTCAGCTCGCGCCTAATGCAGAACCTTCGCGAGGATAAGGGCTACACCTACAGTGCACGTGGCGGCTTGAATGTGTTGCGTACTGGCGGCCGCGTAACAGCATCTGCCGATGTGCGCAACGAAGTCACTGGCGCCGCGCTCAAAGAGTTCGTTAATGAGCTGCGTCGTATGGGCGAAGAACTCGTTCCGACTCATGAGATGGAAGACACCAAACGCTATGTCACCGGCGGTTACCTTATCTCGACTCAAATGCAGGGCGCTGTCGCCACAACGCTCGCCAATAATTGGTTGGTCGGCCTGCCAGCGGAGTTCCTCGGTGAGTACGTGCCAAAAATCCGGGCAGTTAGCTCGGCGCAAGTGCAAAAGATGGGCCGCAAATATCTCGATCCGAACACAATATCGGTCGTGGTGGTAGGCGACTCGAAAGAAGTAACGGCACAGTTAAAGGATTATCGTAAGTTCCAGAATCGCGAACACTGATCGCAAGAGTATTCGGGCATCGACTGATTTTTTTTATGCAGCGTGGTGGAATTGCTCCTTTGTTTTAACACCATCAATCTGCGTATCAACCTGCTCTAGCATCTGCGCACGAACTCGATTGCGACCCGCATTCTTCGCGGCGTATAACGCAGCATCGGCGCGCGCTACTAAGTCTTTGCCTGTATCACCTTCTTGATAAGTCGATACGCCAACACTGATCGTCATGTGTTGGTCTTGTACGAACTGCTGTTGCTCGACGGTGGCGCGTAGGTTTTCTGCTAGTGATAGCGCGCCTTCGAGGTTGGTGTAGGGGCAAATCACAATAAATTCTTCACCACCCCAACGACCGACTAAGTCAATCTCGCGTGTTCGTTGACGTAATAACTCTGCCACACTAATCAATAATTGATCGCCAGCTTGATGTCCGTAGAGATCGTTGATTCGCTTGAAAAAATCGATATCGAGCATGATCACACTCATGGCTTGTGCTGCACGTTGCGCGCGATGGATTTCGATATTGAGAGTGTGGTCAATTTTAAGGCGGTTGTATAAACCGGTGAGTTGATCGGTCTCGGCGAGATGGATCAATCTGCGATTGAGATGACTGAGCTTGCGGTTCCAATAAAAAACAATAAGCAATAAGGTAAGCGCGACACCCAATACTTTCCAAAATAATTGATAGTCAATTCCTTGCTGCACTTTCACCGAGACATGACGATTCGAGATCATTTCCCGCTCTTGCGGTGTAATGGTGCGCGCGCCCTTGTCGAGAATACTAAGCAGCAGCGTCTCATCTTTAAGAACGCCGATACGTAGTTGGTTGACGAACTGTGGCACTTGACCAGCAATCTTTAAATTAAACAAGCCTTCTTTTTTGATCGCGTAGGCCGCCACGATTAAAGAACGCACTGTCAAATCCGCCTTGCGCGTGGAAACGAGCTCTATCGCTTGTTCTTCGGTGTCGGTCAACACCACACGTAAGTTGGGAAACTCTTGTCGAATCCGCTCTTCTACCATCGTGCCACGTGGCAATGCTAACACCTCGTTCACTAAGCCACGCAAATCACCGACATAAGCATGCTCTTCTCGCGCGACCAGAATATTGGGATCAGAAAAAATTGGCGAAGTGAACTGTAACCAAGCAGCGCGATTAGCGCTTTCATTCAAAAAACTGGTGATCTGGCAACGACCTGCTTTTGATGCAGCCAAACTTTCTTCCCAAGTTTTAGTCTGCACCAATTGCGTCTGCAAACCAACCCGCTGCAGCACTAACTGAACCAAGTCGGCGCCAATTCCTTCATGCTTGCCATCTGGTGTGATGCGCTCAAATGGCACCCAATCTGGGTCGACGCACATGGTGATTGGCTTTGCCTTTTGAATATAGGCGCGTTCTTCTGGCGTAAAGTCGATAGCCGTCGCCGCAATCAGCACGTCGTTGGCAGCACTCGCAAAAGAATTTACCGACACGCTTATAAGTATCATCGCCGACAGCAGCAAAGCAGGCTTCAATAAGGAATAAAAGGTGGAAACCTGAACTTTACGCATAGCGATTATTTGTAAAAAGAGTTGGGCAAATAATAGAGCTGATAACAGAGAATAGTTAAGAGTTCGTATGCTGCGTTGTTGTAGCAACAATGCGTTAGCTTGGTGTTGTTTGACAATCAAACTTAAATAAACTCACTAATTTGAGTGGAGAAGTGACATTGTTTATGATGAAAATGTAGCATTTCAGCAAAAGCACACTTTTAGATAAATCAAAGAAGCGTCAGATAAATCTAGCAGGCTATTCAAGACAATTGGAAAATAATCGAAGCGCAGCAGACTCGAAATCATATTCTCGATCCACGCACATGCCGAAAAGACTACAATCTAGACATGATTTGGCATAAATTTCGCCAGCACGGACCTTGGATTATTAACAATTCAGTTCATTCACTCCAACAAACACCACTACAAATGCGACTTCAAATGTTACTTCGCGCCCTTAATTCACCATTGCAATTACGGAGCAGCAGCTCGGGCTGGGGCTTTGCCATCGCAATTTGCAGTTTCTTGTAGTCATTGGACTGCGGCATAAATCACTTTAAAAACAGAAATACTAGATGAGTACGCAAACTACCTTAGCCCACGCGCTATTCCAACAAGCCTACGCGCTTCATCAACAAGGCAAAATACAACAAGCAAAGCCGCTTTATGAACAAGCGATCACGCAGTCACCCAGCTTGACCGATGCGTACTTATTGCTCGGTGTAATCGCACAGCAGATGCGCGACTCTCCTTTAGCGATACGTTACTTTGAACATGCGATACAACAGCGTCCCAAGTTTGCTGTGACCTATTGTCACCTTGGCGTCGCTCAAAAGAGTTTAGGTCAATTTGATCAAGCGCTTAAAAGCTACGATCAAGCAATCGCACTTGACCCCAACTTGGCTGACGCGTTTTACAATCGAGGTATTTTAAAATCTGAATTAAGATCGTTTGCATCAGCATTGCAAGACTACGACGCGGCCATTACCCTACGTCCTAACTATCCAGAAGCTTTCTGCAATCGCGGCATCGCCCTCCGTCAACTGAATCAAGTGTCAGAAGCACTCTCTAGTTATGACCAAGCGCTCTCCTTAAGACCAAATTTTGCGGATGCAGAATACAACCGTGGCCTGTGTCTACTGCAATTGGGTAAATTTGAGCAAGCGTGGTCAGCATACGAATGGCGTTGGCAATGTGAGGGAATTAGCGCTTCGAAAAAGCGCCGCCAATTTAGCCAACCAATGTGGTCAGGGGAGACTGACTTAGTTGGGAAAACCATTTATGTGTATAGTGAGCAGGGTTTAGGGGACACCTTACAATTTTGCCGTTATATCCCTCTAATAAAAGCGCTGGGGGCATATGTAATATTTGAAGTACAAGCCCCCTTACTTCAGCTGTTACAAACACTCAAGGGCGTCGATGCATGTATCGTCCGCCCTGAACATTATCCGCAGTTTGATTTTCAGATTCCTTTAATGAGCCTACCATTGGCATGTAAAACCTTGGATCTAGCGAGTATTCCAAACGATATCCCTTATCTGAAAGCAGATGAAAACAAGTTAAGAGATTGGCGTCAAACTTTGTCTGCGTACAAAGGTCGAAAAATTGGATTGGTTTGGAGTGGAAGTAGCAATCACAAGAATGACCAACAGCGCAGTATCGATTTAGCGACTTTACTTGCCTATCTACCGACCCACGAGGAACACATTCAATACGTCAGCTTACAAAAAGAATATAGGCCGCAAGATCATCAAGTGCTGCAAGCACACCCAGAAATCCTCGATTTTTCAGACAAGCTACATGACTTTTCTGACACCGCCGCGCTTTGTCAATCGCTTGATTTGATTGTAAGCGTCGATACTAGTGTTGCACACCTCGCTGGCGGTTTAGGCAAACCCGTGCTGTTATTACTTTCATTTAATGCAGATTGGCGTTGGCTACTTGAACGTGAAGATAGTCCATGGTATCCAAGCCTAAAGTTAATCAAGCAAACCAAGATAGACGACTGGCACACATCACTATCAAAGCTTGGGGCAAAAATTGAATGCGCTTTGGGTTAGTAATGTGTGTGCCAAGTGTTCGATCGAGACGTAGTTAGTTTTCTAGGATGAAAAATAAGTAGTTTGAAGCAAACGCATTCCTATTTGGTTTGCTCAAGCTCCTCTAATCGCAGCAATATCTCTAAACGCCGCTCTCGCTTAATTTCTTGCCAATGCCGATTTTCTTGCGCACCGATCATCGCGTAAAGAAGGTTCAAACTGGTCGCTTGATTTGTTGATTGATGTTTAGATTGTATTCGCGCATAAAGTGCAAACACGTCAGCCGCCATAAACTGTTCTACCGATGTCACGCCTATGCTGCGCAACATCGCTTTTGACTTTGGTCCTAGCCCGCGGAGGTCTGTTATATCGTTCATGGCAAACAAAAATGAGCAAAGATCTTGGCTAAATAAACCGCTCTATAGAGAACGATCAGCTTAGCAGAAACCCGTCTATGTTCACATTTTATTTGCTGCATTGCTAGCGACAACTACCTTCGTCATTTTGCGATGACTTCGAACTTTTAAACATACCATTCAATAGTGAAGAAGTTTGCAGCAACGCTGCTTTGATGCGCTTTGTCTCTAGCTTGGATTCGGTACGCAAATTATTGTTGGTTAAAGCCTGAAACGACACTCTTTGCAAACCCAAATTACGTCTTTTTTTGTACATAGCTAGCTCCAAGCAATTTCATATTTACGATGAGAAACGAGTGTTCTAGTCTGTACAATTACCAACAAAAATTAGATCTACCGCGTTCATCGGAACTCACTTTGACATAGCCAAATTTGTCACACCAGTGCAATGTGATAAAGCAAATCTACATTGGGATGAATTGCAAGACGCTGGGATTAATTGCTAGAAGATTGGGATAAAGATTTGTGCTTGACTTTGCTATCCGCATATTCTGATGTGCAGTAAAACAGAAGTCATATGGAAAGCTAACTGACTTTTTTGGTCGGCAGATTTCCTGCTGCGGTTTACTAAAAAGTCGTGCCATAAAAACATTGCGCTTTCATGGCACGTGAATCTACTTACTTAAACCTTACTTCTGTTTTACTTCAGTGAAAGCACTGACTTCAATCCCAATTCACCACCAACCACAGGCAGACTCAACGAAGTCTTAGCAAGGTCAACGCTGAGCTCGGTACCTGCTTTTGGCCATAAAGTGAAGTCTTGATCGCTGGACATGATCATCAATGCCAATCGTTTGCCAGCAGGGACGATTCTGTCGATAGGCTGCAAGTCAAAAGTTAAGTCAACAAATTGGCCTGGTACGAGCGGAGTGCCTGATAGTTTGGAATCGTAATTGCCAGTTTTAGTTAATGAGCGATGATTTTGTGGATCGGCCCAGCCGCGTGAAATCACGCCTGCTTGTCCGGCTGAACCAACGACTTTGCCATCGAAAGGCAACATCACTAGCCATACCGACAAATTGGCTGCGGCTTTGCTGGCAGCTACGCGTAGCTTGATGCTAGGTGTACCGGACAAGTGCATTGCATCGCTTAACTCTGGAGTCGCATAAATGAGGCGATGGGGCGATTGTTCGGCTTGCGCTAAAACACCGCCTTTGATCTGCACGTCATCTGTCAATTTTTCTATGCTCGCTTTACTTGGTGCGGATAAACTCAAACTACCGGCTTTGTTGCCGCCAGCACCTAAATATAAATTCACTGTACTGGATTCTGGATTTGGAAAATCTAAGTAGGGCGTTGGTGGCGTGCCGCGTTCTGCGTTTTCGCGCACGATCATGGCACGCGCATCGCGCTCTACGCCATTATCGACACCGTACAGATAATGTGAGAACCAGCGATTGCGCATTTCTAATGGTGGTGTGCCGCCACCATGTCCACCTTGATGCAGATACAACTGGGTTGGTACGCCTTGCTTTTTCAAAGCGTCGTAAATGCGTATCGAATGCTCGGGCATCACGTTCCAGTCTTGCTGACCATGTGCCAATAAAGTGGCGGCTTTGACGCCTTTGATCTTGGTCAACAAATCGCGCTCTGCCCAAAAATCGTTGTAGTCACCATGCTTGCGATCAAACTTGGCGGGGTACAAACCATCGCGTATCGTTTTGTTGCAGAAGTCGCGTTTTTCTGGGGCGCCGCTGTAGATGAAGTCATACAGCTGATCAATGTCTTCACCCAAATAACCGCCTGGGTGACGAACCAAGCCATTGCTGCGATAGTAATGATAGTAAGACGTATTTGGTGCAATTGGGATGATGGCTTCTAAACCTGCCACGCCAGTGGTCGCTGCGGCTAGAGGAATAGTGCCATTGTATGAAGTGCCAGTCATGCCGACTTTGCCTGTGGCCCAGCTTGCTTTGACTTCTTGATTGCCATCGATGGTCGTGTAGCCTTTAGCGCGGCCATTGAGCCAATCGATTACGGCTTTTGGTGCGAGTTCTTCTGGCGCGCCACCAACCGTCGGACAACCTTGTGACAAGCCAGTGCCGGGCGCTTCGGAATGCACGACTGCGAATCCACGTGGCAACCACGTATCAATTTCTGTGCGTGAGATTTCTGGACGTACTGGGATAAATTTCGCTTGCTCATTGACTGGACGCGGTGGTGGCTCACTGCCTAATTCGTGTTTCACATCCCACATTTTTTGGTTTTTCATGGTGCCGGCAAAGTAGGGCGATGATTCATAAACCACCGCCACTTTTAAACCTTCCGTCTCGGTTTGCTTAGGACGCGTGACAGCAACGTGTACACGATCTGGCTTGCCATCGGCATCACTATCAAACTCGGTCTCTACCCATAATTCTTGTTTAATCCACTGCGATTTGTCTTGAAAACCCGGCACGACCTGGGCTTGTCCGTTGTAGAAAACTGGAACGGTCTTCGTATTGGCTGTGGCATCTTGCGCCGTACTATTTGTCGAAAAAGCAGCGATAAGCGCGAGGCTTAGCAGGGATCGTTGGCGCAGTGTTTTGGAATACGGGTGGCTAGTTTTCATATTGAGTTGGCTGTAAGAGTAATCAATTAAGGGGTCGAAACTGGTTAAGTAGACCACAATTATGCACAGAAGTTTCGGTTAAATATATTAAGAAATTGAAATTTAGTGAAGCTTTGTGGTTAAAAGATGCTTACTTCGACTAAAACCGTCACCAACGCGTGCTTACTCTTGACGGCAGAACGAGTTCAGATTCGGTGAAAGACTCCTTCTCCCGCAAGCGGGAGAAGGCAGGGATGAGGGCAGTTCAGACTAACAAAATGTATCTTTAAATGCTGCGTTCTGTATTGAGAACGGATGCAATTGATATGTTTTCTCGCTTGCCAGCCGCCCTCACCCCGACCCTCTCCCGCTTGCGGGAGAGGGAGTGTTATCAGAACTCCGGCAGTACTGAGAACCCAAGAGAACTCATCTGAAGCCTGAAAAACCTTCTTCTGCCAACAAAAAACACTACAAAACCCAGCGCATGCTTGTTATGCTGCGCATCCCGATGAGTGTTTAAGGTTCTTTATTCATGCAACGCCGTTCTTTGTTTCTCGTATCCGCAACTTTGTTGATCTCTGGTTTAGCCGTTTCTGGCTATTACATACTCCGCTCTGAATCACCGTTACCCACGCCACTCAAAACAGTTTTTGCAAAAAAACCGCTGGTCACCGATATGCAATGGGAAGCCCAAATTACGCCGTTTGCGATCCAGTATTCGCTGAACCAAGATCCGAATAGCGCAGAAACTTTTAGCGATCCAAATGGCATCGCTTTTGATGCGCAAGGCAATATCTATATTGCCGATGCGGGCGAGCATAATCGAATTATAAAAATCAATAAGAAGGGCGAGTCCGTCATCTACGCTGGCAGCACCGAAGGTTTTGCCGATGCGATTGAAGGCAGCGCGCAGTCAGCGAAGTTTCATACACCGTCGGCGCTCGCATTCGATAAGGAGGGCAATCTCTATGTAGCGGATACTGGTAATCACGTGATTCGAAAAATCACGCCGAAAGGACAAGTGTTGACCTTGGCAGGAAATGGCGTTGCTGGTTATCGCGATGGTGTAGCGCAGCAAGCACAATTTAATGGCCCGATCGGCGTTGCGGTAGCTAAGGATGGCAAAGTCTATGTAGCTGATACCTATAACGATAAGATACGCGTAATTTTGCCAGATGGCACGGTGCAAACCGTGGCTGGTGGCGCGACGCCTGGTTACCAAGATGGCGTCGGCACAGCGGCCTTATTTGATACGCCGAGTAACATCGCTATCAACAGCAAGGGCGAATTGATCATTGCCGATACGCGTAATAATGCCGTGCGTAAGATCAATCCATTGGGCGAAGTTTCGACCTTGCTCTACAGCGATCCGCAAGATCGAGATGCCTTGTTGCGTCGCCCAGTTGGTTTGGCGATCACGCATGACGATCATATTTATGTCAGTGAACTGTCGCACGGTCGCATCATGCAAATAGCGCCGAGCGGCGAGACTCGTGGTCTCACTGGTGTGGATATCGATATCATTCCCGGTGACGATACTAGCCCACGTATGCGCAGTCCTATGGCTATCGCCGTCAATCAGCATGGCAATCTGTTGATCAGCGACAGTGGCATGAATCGCTTACATCAAGTTCATCGTAGAGATGCCAAAGAAGGCTTGAGCATATCGCCACAAGTCTTACGCATCGTCGAGCCGGTCGCACCTGTAGTTCAACCATCATTGTGGCCTTTGTTACCGCAAGATCAGCCCCACGAAGTCGTTGGAACCATAGGCGAAGTGCGTGGCGAATATGGTGGCGACAGTCGACATCATTTTCATCGCGGCGTCGATATGCAAGCCAATATGGGCGAAGCTGTGGTCGCGATCAAAGATGAAAAAGTTAGCTCACCCGTACCTGCGTGGGCGGCTGGCACCATCAACGAGGGTATGCGGGTCAGCAAGCTATCGTATATCCACATGAAAGTTGGGCGTAAGCTGAATGAATCCGTGCTCGATCCACAAAAATTTAGCGTGATCAAAGATGCCAACGGCAAGCTACAACAAGTTCGCGTCAAACGCGGTACGCGCTTTCAAGTTGGTGAAGCAGTTGGAACCATCAACAGCATGTATCACGTTCATTTGAATTACGCGCCCGAAGGCGATGTAGTTAATCCGCTGTCGCTACAATTCATCGGTTTCAAAGATAGCGTCATTCCGCAAATCAATCGTATCGATATCGCGGATCAAGACGGTAATATTTTGGGCGGACCTGTCATTGCAGCGACTAAAGCCAAGGGCAAGAAGAAAGACAAAGCGCCAGCCGCTGTCTCGCCAAGTAACACGCCATTAACGCTATCACGCAGCTTGGAACAAGTCAGCATCATCGTCGATGCCTTCGATCAAGCCGATGGCAATATCGCACGCCGTCGTTTGGGTTTATATGAACTCGGCTACCAAATTCTCAATGCTGATGGTACGCCGCTACCAGGTTTTGAAAAACCGAAAATGACGATACGTTTCAACCATCTGCCAGCCGATGAAGAAGCCGTTAAAGTCGCCTATGCGGAAAATAGCGGCATCACCGTACACGGTAGCGCTGCGACCAAATTTTTATACAACATCACCAACGAAATCCACGACGGTCATGCGATCATCCAATTCTGGCAAATCAAAGATTTACCTGCTGGAGATTACCTGATTCACGTCCACGCGGCGGATTATGCGGGGAATATTGCAAACCGCAACCATGTATTGCGGGTGCGTTTGGAGTGATTATTTGGAGAGTGATTCGATTACGTTCAAGTAATTCAAGTAAGCATGAATTAGGACTTACGCAAAATTGCGCTGGCTAGGCGGGAAGCCGAAGACAGTACGGTTGTACGGCGAGGCGAATCAACGACGCTAGCGTCTGTTTTGCGTAAGTCCGAGAAACAATAAAAGGAGACATTTGACATGGGCATGACCATCTGGATTCACACACTAGAAGGAAGAAACTATTCACAAGACAGCGATGATCATTCGCAGATTTGCCGTCATCTAGACGCAATCGATGAGACTTGCAAAAAAATCGGCGTGAAATCCTTAAGTGAATTTATGGACTACACAGATCAAGAATACAACTATGACGAATTTGACGATGAAGACGAAGATGTTGCCTTAGACCCTGAGACTGGCCTTGGATACGGTATTGACGACATGACTTGGTTTGATTCGCAAGAGGGCTTATCTAGTTTTAAAGCATTGAAAACTGCCGTTGCTTCATCCGTTATTACAGGCCTCGACGCAGATGAAATCGTCGATCTGATGGAAGAATTAGATAATTGCATCGCCATTTTAGAAAAGTCGGCAGCGCAAGCTGGCAAGTTCCATCTAAGTTTGATCGAATAAAATCCTAGTTGAACAAATCACGCAAAAAGAGCAGAGCAACACGATTTAGTCTTGTCGCGCTGTTTTGCTCGATTTCCTTAAAATAACATCCATTGCTTTTAGTGTAATTCTAGTATCATCGGGTCGATATCAATTTTTTACATTTACTGTAAATCTATAGAATGCTACGCATCCGTCGACTCACACAATTACTACTCGCACTGTGCGCATGTGCGTTTATTTCCGCTCTCATCTCGCTTGGTCTTTACCGCTTGTTTGCGGTTAAAGCAGTCAATCAAATATCGCCTGAAATGCTCGCTGAGATCAGCAATATTCAAGATATCAACGTCATCAAAAGCTTCTTTTTACCTTTCGTTACTTTAGCTACAGAACTTCGAGACAGCGCGGATCGATTAGCCGGGTGGGGATTGTCCTTCGTCATCATCTGGGCATCATTAATTGGACTCGTGGCAATCGCCTTATATCGACAAATCATCTCTACACAGCAAGTTGAGATCAATCCACAATCAGAAAATACGATCGACCGTGCCTTGGCTGGAAAAATCGAGCTATGGAAAATCTTCTGGGGCTGCTACGTGATTTTGCTACTAGCGGTGCAAATCATTGCAAGTAGATTGATTGCTGCGTTCTCAGAACTCATATCTATGCATGGGCTAGCAGGTCTAATTTTGATTCCAATTGGATTGGCGATTCCTATCACCCTGCATTTGTTAGCAGCGCTCTTAGTATGGAAATCGGCGACGAATACCTCCCATCGCTTTTGGACTTATCTTGCAAGAACTGTCGTCGTTGCAATTACTGTGCTTCCTAGTATTAAAGGAATTTATATCGTACAGCGACTGCTACCTTAGATAAATTATTTTAAATCAACATTGCAAGTCAATAGATTGCTGAGATAAATTACTTGAATAGCTTACTTGTCTTATTGGGCAAGATAAGCAAATTCACTACAATGTTCTCGACCAAATTGATATGCTATCTACATATCTCCACATATCAGTACATATCAATAACCCCGATTGAATCTCAGCTTAAATCTATGTCACCAGAACTCAGCATCATCTTACTCAACATCGTTATCGCCTTACTTGCTTATCTTTCTGTGTATCCAACACTGGCGGGCAATGATTTCAACAAGATAGCGTTCTACGATATTTTTACATCAGCGATTGCACTGGCGATTGTTGGTTACCATTACTGGGGTAGCGACTATCAATTTGACTTATTGTTCGCTGAGGTCAACTGGTTTTGGTACACCTTAGCGATTTATACCGCTGTCGAGATTCCACTGATGTGGTGGTACTTTAAGAAGAATGGGGTGTCGATCAAGCGCTAAGCCGCTAGAGTAAAGCGACTTATTGATTCCAATACCAAGTTATATTGCTGCGAAACTAGTATATCTTTCAACTAGTTTCAAAGCCGCTTCAACAACACATAATCGCGTTCGATAATGTCGCCGAACTGATAATCCATCCAACCCACATGTTGAAAGCCGACTTTTTGGTAATAAGCTAGAGCGCGCGCATTATGTTCCCACATGCCTAACCACAATTGATTAGCACCAAAAGTTTTTGCCGCTTTTTCTGCTTCTGCCAATAAAGGTTGTGCGATGCCTTTTCCATGCCATTCTTTTTTTACGTAGTAACGATATAAGGCAACTGCATTCTCTGCTTCAATCGAAGGTGGAGCTGGATTGTTCACCACTTGCGCGAAACCAACCAAAGCCTCATCGTGGTAAGCCAAAATCACCACATAATTTGAATCGGCAATCTCTTTACTTTGCTGCGCGACGCCGAAGTTTTTATCGCAGTGGGTGCGAATCTGCTCTGCGTCATTTTGTTCGGCATAGGTTTCAATAAAGGTTTGCCGTGCTAAATTAGCTAAAGCTGAGGCATCTTCTTGCTTGGCAAGTCGAAATTGCAGTGGTGCTGGAGAGTGCATAAAAATGTCAATGGAAACGGAATTATCTTAGCGTCACTACGTCACGTGTTTTATGTCGTGGACAGCTGCACTGAAAGCTAGCGAATATCCTAGTGTGTACGAGTGCTATTTTTTGGGTTTCTTGTTCCGCTTAGTAGGGCAGGGATTTTTAGGATCTAGCGGACCATACACCTTTTGCATACCAGCGATGCCGCCAGTTTGCACAATAAAAAACTGTTTGCCATCTGCGCGGATATGTAAAAAATGCTTGTAGCCATCCGCAATGCGCCCGAGTTCATTTAATTGATATAGATGGCCGCTGGACTCGTAGGCAGGCACCGGATCTGCTAAAGGCAAATCGACAACCAGGCCAGTCGCATTAACGCAAGGCTGAAAAACTTTGACCAGAGGATGTTGATCTTTGGTATCAGCTGGCGTGCCCAGCGATACATCGATAGGCAATTCCGTAGGCATTTTCTGTTGTGCCGAGGCTGACATGACGATTGGCCCTAAAGTGCTTAATGCGAGGATATTCACCAAGGCGGTTAGCTTTCGATAAGTTAGAACGTGGTCGTTTTTCATGCGCTTATAGCCGATACTAAGGAGAACACTGAATACTTGTAGCGCTTCCATCTTAACAGCTTCACAGACTAGTCGCTAAATGATAAGCAAAAAGACAACAGCAAAAAATAGGTGAAGTTAAACCAATCCTAGATCTAACGGCGTCACACCAGCAAAAACCTGCTGCATTTGACTCGCGCTCAGTCCATAACTGCGTGCGAATACGCCACCAAGGACAGCACGGTATTCATTCAATACCGGATAGTCGCGATTTTGAAACAGACTATTGGCAGTCAAGGCAATTTGTTCGCCGACAATGCGACCACCTTTAACGCCGCCCCCCAACACCCAGTAAACACTGCCATGCCCATGATCCGTGCCGCGTTTGCCGTTTTCACGGAAAGTCCGTCCAAACTCACTAATCACCACCACGGTGGTGTTCTTCCACATACTGCCCATTTCAGCTTTATATGCCAATAATCCGCGCCCCAATTCTTCTAACTTATTAGCTAACACGCCATTGGCGCCACCTTGATTGACATGGGTATCCCAGCCTCCGACGTCAATAAATCCTAGCGCATATTTATCGCGCATCATTTTGCCTATGCGCTTGGCTTCTAGTGCGAAGCCTTTGGTTGAGATAGCGTCACGATTACCATCATTATTGAGCGTGACTTCTTCTGCTTTCATGTTTTGAACTACTTCACCACGCACCGCAAAACCATCTTCGACTTGTTTCTCCAAAGCTGTTTTGCCATACATCTGGGCGATGATCTTGCTTTGTCGGTCGTCTAAACTATTTTTGCTGGCTTTTTGCAGAGCGACATTGGCAACTTTCGTTTCGCCTCGCATGATGATAGGAAGTTGTTCCGTGAATGACATCGCACTTGTCCCATTCAATTGCGCGGCTAAACGATTCATAAATCCAGATTGAAAGTTACGACTGCCGCCAAGCTCTTGCCCCATCTCGATACTATCTTGCGTTTCGAAATGACTACGCGACAAATCATGGGTTCCTGCAAAAGGAATAAACGCCGCTTCACCTGCTTGAAACATCGGATAAATCGAATCACGCAGCGCCGGATGCAATCCCCAATCCGCATTCAATGCAAGCGCCGACAGCGGATCAGCACTCGGTTTGGCGATGGCGATATTTGGCCGCGACTCATAATAAAAGCTACTACTAATAGGCACCAATAAATTACTCGCATCATATGCACCGCGCAAAAACACCACCAAACAACGCTGTTGAACCGCTGGCGCAGCCAATAGCTGTGTGCTAAAACCCGTTGCGCTCAAGCTCGTCGCTGCGACGGCAAATGATTTTAATAAGTCTCGACGATTCATCGTATTCACCTAAGATGGCTAAAGAAGTAATTGAAATTGAAAATGAAATTGAGCAGATGTGTTCAAGATGAACAAATCTATCGACGCATCATTTCTGGTGTTGAAAGAAAAAATGCATTCCATTCTGGCGCTGAACCTGATTGACTCAATGCATCGCGAGAACTCTGGCTAAATTGTTGACTAAGCTCCTTAACGTAAGCATTCTGCGCCAACGCAGGACGAGCGGCTTCCCGATGTTGCGCAGTAGTTTCTTCCATCTCTGTTTTAAACAAATTCGGCGCACCACGTGCGATCAATCGTGCAACATCAAAGCGTGCGGTCATTTGTGCTGGACTTGCCCATGCCATTTCCTTCATAGAATAGCCATCAGGCGTTTGATGCCCATTTGCTTGTTGCCCCAAACTATTAATCCAACTCAAGATCGGGCCAGTATTCACGATCATCTTATCTTCATACGCAAGTCGTACTGATGAAATGACGTAATGCATAGGGTCTTTGAATTTCTTACCTAAAGAAGCGACAAATTCCGAGGATTCGAACATGGTTCGCAGTACCCGCGGAATATCACCTTTACTCTGCAAAAATTGTTCCGCCATGATTTGTACCAAAGCATCAGAAGGCGCATCTGAAACAAAGAACTGCGCTAATTTTTGGCTGATAAACTTGGCGGTAGCAGGCTGGCGCATTAGCAAATCTAAGACCTGATCAATCTCACTAAGCCCTTGCCCTTTGATTGTGGTACCTAATAATTTTTTCTCACCAAAATCATGCCGCCTTGGATGAAATTCAGTTAGGCCAAATCGTTGATAGCCGGCTAACTGCGCTTGGTTGGGACGTGGGTTATCGGCTTTGACGCGAATCCCCAATCCAGTTAACACACGCGCTAATTCTTGCACGTCAGTTTGACTATAGCCACTACCAACCCCCATGGTATGTAGCTCTAATAATTCACGTGCATAATTTTCATTGAACTTATTCACCGCATTGTGCTCATTATCCAGATAGCGCAACATCGCTGGATGTAACATCGTCGCTTTTAAGAGCGCACGGAAGTTTCCAAGCGCATGTGGACGAATCGCGGTTTCTTCAAAATCAGCTAACATCGCTCTTACATTGTCTTTGCGATTCGAAATGTTGAAATGGTTCATCCAAAACCAATTCATTTGCTCTAGCAATTGATTCGAAGAATAGATCGAACGTAACAAAGAACGTGATGCTGCTTCGCGCGCAATTCGGTTTAATTCTTGTTGATATGCTTGGCGCAAGCTATCGTCGGTGCCTCGCATCTTGGCCGATTCTTCACGCTGTTGATCAAGGGCTTGCATCATTTCGACAAAAGGTTTTTGCGAAATCGTCATCGCATCAATCTGACTTTGAATTTGCGCTGGAACTTGCGCTGATTGCGCCTGAAGTTG
Source organism: Affinundibacterium baiyunense (assembly GCF_018139645.1). Taxonomy (GTDB): domain Bacteria; phylum Pseudomonadota; class Gammaproteobacteria; order Burkholderiales; family Burkholderiaceae_D; genus Undibacterium; species Undibacterium baiyunense. Next base: position 357,465 of record NZ_JAGSPM010000002.1, on the reverse strand, counting down.
CTGCGATAAGTAGGCATCCGGTCCCAACGCACGCAATTGTTGCTCACTGGTCTTGTTTGCGCCCCAAGTCAAACGATTGCTCAAGGCATAAGAATTGACTTGTGCTTGTTGAAAATAGTCGGAAACACGCAGCGTTTGCGTCTGAGATGGTGGCTGAAGCGATTGATTATTGCAAGCAGAAAGCCCACATAGTGCGCTCAGCACGAATAGACTCGGGGACAGAATCGAAGACAGTTTAGACATAGAACACTTTCCATTTTGAACAAAGTTCAACAATGACAAAATACGAAGTCTTCAGAATAAATCTTTGCCCTCTAAAATGCACGGAGTATTTCGTAACTTTAGGCGCAAGCTGGTAAGAACTTGTAACAGAAACCGAGCACGCTTCTGCGACATACAACGTGCATAAAAGAAAATAAAAAAATAACGATAGTGAAAACTATCGTTATTTTTTTAAAACGACCTACTCGGTGATGAATTAATTCACAAAATTCACACGACGACCATTCACGTTACGTTGCGCCGGATTACCGTACACGGTAACGCTGCCTGAGCCATTACTTTGTGCGTTGACGTTTTGTGACACTGCAGCATACACAGAACCGGAGCCGTAGCTACTTAAATCCGCACTCAAACTTTTTACAGAAGACAATTGTGCAGAGCCTGATCCATGTGTATTAGCGACTAAATTACGTACACTGCCACTCGCATTGACCGAGCCAGAACCATTCACAGAAACCGATAATTCATTGCCATTAACAGCGCCCAAACTCAAAGAGCCAGATCCTTGTACATTGACTCTCGCGTCATTGCTCATCAAGCCAAGCGCATTAATACTGCCCGAACCACTATTGACGACTTCGAGACGCATTACACGACCATCTAAGTTGATGCTACGTGAGCCATAATTTTTCACTGCTAAGTTACCGCCATTTAAGCCACTAATCATCATGCGACCAGAACCATTCGATGTCACCTCGGTTAATGCTGGTACGGTGTATACGACACGAATTGGATTGCTGCTATTGAACTTTTCATCAATCCAGATCTTTTGCGTATCGCCATTCATTTGTGTTTGCACCAAATTGAGCAGATTGCTATCGCCACTGATTTCTAATCCTGCAGTACCACCAACACGCACTTCCACTTGCATAGGACCACTAACATTCAATGCAGATGCGCCATTGACCTGACGTTTATCTAATTGCAAATCGCCATTACCTTTAATCGCATTGCTACTCCAAGAGGATTCAAAACGCGCGTCATTACCATCGGGAGCGATGATGATGGCACAACCTGAAAAGGCAAGAATAGAACACAGGGCAACAATAGTACGCATAATAATTTTTCCAATAAAAGTTAATCAGGCGCTGAACTTGCCATCAATAAGCGTAACGGCTTCAGCCACAGACGCACTGTATCGAAACTCGCTTGCTCGCTCTAGCACCAAGCGATGAACTGACGAGAAAATGGTCTGAAGCGTATAAATCGCGGTCTAAAAGGCGGGGCTATTGCGGTTATCCACAATAGACGCTGTTTGTCTGCCTATCGATAATGTTTGCAAGGATCACTCAGCCATCAAATAAAGCGTCGCTGTCTATCCTCGAATCACCCACCTTAGTAAACCATAGAACTAAGCACGGTGATACCTATAGGACTTATGCAAAATCGCGCTAGCTAACTGACAGAAACGGCACTAGCGACAGTCTTGAGCGAGTCCTAAGCAACTTATAATTATCAGGGGACTAACATGAAACGCCTTACTGGACATCTGTATTTCTGGGTTCTTGTTGCCATATTCTGTGGCGGCTTGTTCGGATTTCTCGACGCTGCAAATGCGGTTAAATTAAAACCACTTGGCGATGGCTTTATTGCCTTAGTCAAAATGCTCATCAGCCCGATTATTTTCTGTACCGTGGTGCTTGGGATTGCAGGCGCTGGCGATATGAAAAAAGTCGGTCGGGTTGGTGGCAAAGCGCTGATCTATTTTGAAGTAGTGTCGACGCTAGCGCTCGCGATTGGTTTGATCGTGGTAAATATTTTGAAACCTGGTGCAGGCTTTAATGTCGATCCTGCGACCTTAGATGGTAAGGCGGTCGCTAGCTACGCGAAAGCAGCACATGATCAAAGTACGGTCGATTTTTTACTGCACATCATTCCAAAAACCTTCACTGACGCATTCACTGGATCTGGCGATTTATTACAGGTTTTGTTAGTCGCCGTTTTGTTCGGCTATGCCATGATGCGCATGGGTAAAACAGGCCAAGCTGTGCACATGTTTATCGAAGAAGCATCACATATTTTCTTCGGCATGATGAATGTGATTATGAAGTTAGCACCAATTGGTGCTGGTGCTGCGATGGCGTTCACTATCGGTAAGTATGGTCTCGCCTCCTTAAAACCTTTGGCCGCTTTAATGGGTAGCTTTTATCTGACTTGTACTTTGTTTGTGGTAGTGGTGTTGGGCTTAATTGCTAAATTTGTCGGCTTTAGTATTTTCCGCTTTATCGCTTATATCAAAGAAGAGTTATTGACCGTGCTTGGCACCTCCTCTTCGGAATCCGCCTTGGTGCCTTTGATGAGCAAGTTAGAAAAAATGGGTTGCTCAAAATCGGTCGTCGGTTTGGTGGTTCCTTCAGGCTATTCTTTTAATCTTGACGGCACCAATATCTATATGACGATGGCAGCGATCTTTGTTGCGCAAGCCTTAAATATTGATCTAACTTTAACGCAAGAATTAACAATGTTGGCAGTTGCGATGTTGACTTCCAAAGGAGCCTCTGGCGTGACGGGCGCGGGCTTTATCACTTTGGCAGCGACACTGGCAGTGATTCCAACAATTCCTGTGGCTGGGTTGGCATTAATCCTCGGCATCGACCGTTTTATGTCTGAAGCACGCGCCTTAACCAACTTTATTGGCAATGGTGTAGCAACGGTCGTGGTCTCGCATTGGGAAGGTGAATTGAACCACGATGTCATGCACAAAGAATTGGGCAAACCTGTCGCCACAGCCAAATCAAGCGCGAGCGCAAACACTGCAACAACAGCCACAGCATCAATGTCAGCGCCAGCTGCGGATCAATTATCTGCATAAAATACGCAAGCCTAAAGACACACCAATCAAGTACACAGAGAAGTTTAGCTTGGTTGGTGTGAATCCACGATAGGCTTTATCAAGGCGAATGTTGTTTTAAACACGTCAAATTGCGCTATGTGTGACCAGTACGTTTGCAGGCGCACTTAAATCAATCAAAATGCATGATCACCTTCTTTGGAGTTGTCATGCATTTTTTCTTTCCTGCTCAAGCCAAGCACCGTTGGAGTTTGATCGCGCTGTTACTGTCTTTGGTATTGCTGATTTATTTTTCTTTATTGCAGATACAACCCAAGCTGAAGCAAAACCCTACCAACGCAGCCACTGAATTTTCACTATCAGCGGCGCAAATCCAATTACAAAAGATCACGCAATACAAACATCCTATCGGCAGCGCCGGGCATAGCCAAGTGCGCGACTATCTGCTGGCGGAATTAAAAGCACTGGGCTTACAGCCACAACTACAAACAAGTTTCGCAAGTTCAGAAAGAGGTCACGCAAGTGGACAGGTGCAAAACATTGTGGTGCGATTAGCGGGGCGGAATAGTCAGCAAAATCAAGACAAAAAAGCTTTACTACTGATGGCACATTATGATGCGGTGCCAAACAGTTTTGGTGCTGCAGACGATGGCGTTTCTGTCGTGTCGATGTTACAAAGCTTGCGAGCATTAAAAGCGCAAGCACCACTAGCGAACGATGTAATTTTCTTATTCAGTGATGGCGAAGAAGTTGGTCTATTAGGCGCCTCAGCATTTGCACAATCCCATCCGTGGATGAAGGATGTCGGCATGCTGCTCAATTTTGACAATCGAGGGAACGCGGGACCGATCATGATGTTCGAACCCTCTGCCGGCAACCGTCATCTGATTACAGGCTTAGCAAAAGCAGTACCGGAAGTGATCAGCAATTCATTGATGTATGAGGTCTATAAAGCCTTACCAAATGACACCGACTTCACGGTATTTCGTAAGCAAGGTGTCGCTGGACTCAATTTTGCGATGATACAAAATATTTCTAGCTATCACACGCGTTACGATCGTCATGATCTGATCAATCCAGCATCACAACAGCAACAGGGACAGATGATGTTGCAACTGGTTCGGCATTTTGGCGAACAAGATTTGCGTACGCTCAATGTGTCGATGGGGGCGTCGATGGCTGCCCCGGTAAATGCGGAAGACAGTGTGTATTTCAGCTTTCCACTGGTCGGCCTGATTCACTATCCGACTACGCTTGCCTTACCACTTGCCCTGCTCCTGACCGGATTAGCGATCACTGCTTTTTGGCTGTCGGCAAGAACGATGAGATTACGTCTCTTGGCTACCATCGCCAGTGCATGCAGTTTTATCGTGGCGATCGTCGCTATTGGATTTTTATCACAACAAGCTTGGAATCTCGTATTTAAGTTTTATCCGGCCTACTTGGAAATGCATGATCAAGACACCGGACATTTTTATTTGCTGGGAATACTAATCATTACAGCTCTCGCTTTTGGTCTCACTCAAAAATTACTGACGCGCTGGGTTCATGTGAAAGAACTGGCTTTTGGCGCTGTGTTGGTATGGGTCGCGATCTTAGTATTTGTTAGTGCGCGCTTCCCAGGTGCCAGCTTTCTGTTCGCTTGGCCCCTCTTGTTTGTGCTGCTTTCTTACTGTTATCTAGCGCTTAAAAAAGTACCTGACACATCCTCCGCTTACGCTTGGATTTTGCTAGCGGGTGCCGGATTTTCTATCCTCTTATTTTCACCACTGATTTTATTATTCAACATCGCTTTAGGTTTTCATTCATTAGGTGTGCCGGTGATTTTGTTCACGCTACTATTAGGCCTATTAACACCTTTGCTCGTGTGGATCTTGCATGAAATTCGTGCTCGCATTGTGCTCTTGGGTGGCCTCGTTGCAATCAGTTTAGGCGCGTTTGCTACCGCGAATTTTCATGAAGCACATCCAATCCCAACCCAATTAAGCTATGTTGCGATGCCTCAAAAAAATGTATCGCTCTGGCTCACACCACAGCGCCATCTCGATCGAAAAACACTGAGTATGTTCGGCGAATCAAGCGTACAAAAAACCTTGCCTGAGCTATTTGGCAAAGAGCATGCTCGTAGCGTTTGGACTTATTGGAGTGCGCCCGCACCAGATGCGGGAATCGCGGCTCCGACAGTTTCGATACAGTCAGATCAACTCATCGATAATCAACGCGAGATGGTCATTCATATTACCAGCACAGATTCGGCTAGCAATACGCGGATTCAAATTGAAGGCGTGAGCGTTTTATTTGCTAGTGTTCAGGATCAGGTTTTGAGCAAAACAGCGAAAGAAAAGTGGATGACCAGTGTATATGCGATGCCAAAAACTGGCGTCACTTTGCGCATTCGGCTCGCCAAAGATCTGGTTGGCAAAAATGGGAAGATACGCGTGACAGATACTTTCTATGCTTTACCGAACAAGCTTAGTCATGTGGCGCTTCCTGCATCGGTCGATTTTGCCGCACAAACAATTACATTAGTCGACATCCCTGAATAGAAGCGGAGACGATAAACTCTAGGAAGTAAGCATCTTCAAGATTTCTGCAATGCCGCCAATAGACCATCGGCGGCATCTTCGATGTAATCTAACACCATATCAAAACCACGAGCGCCACCGTAGTATGGGTCGGGCACCACATCGGATGGGCTATGGCTGGCATACGACATCATCAACTTGAGTTTATGTTGATACTTCGCCGGACATTGATTTTGTAATTGCCGTAGGTTTTCTTTGTCCATGGCAAGGATCAAATCAAACTGTTGAAAATCAGCCTCACACACTTGGCGCGCTCGCTGTGGCGACAAATCATAACCGCGCTTCAGAGCATATTCTTGAGATCGCGGATCGGGTTGCTCGCCAACATGATAGGCATGGGTTCCGGCCGAATCAATCTGCAATTGCTTGAGCATGTCAGCCGCGTCGGCTTTACCGCGAAACACACCCTCAGCAGTTGGCGAACGACAAATGTTTCCCATGCAAACAAATAAAATCGAAGTCGTTTTGTGCGGATTCATGATTAGCGCCCCCATCTTGTAGAACGCCAATTATAACCAGAGATCACACAAGCCTATCGCCAGCATAGCCTTAGCCGTCATGGTATGTTTTAATAGCGACCTCGCCGCACCCGACTCATATCTCCAACCAGTATGTCTCACCACATTCCCACATTGCTACAACAAGCGATCGTCAAACATCAACAAGGTTTTCTGCAACAAGCCGAAGATCTCTACGTACAGGTTTTGCAAATCGATGCACAGCAATTTGATGCTTTGCACATGATAGGTTTGATCGCGAAACAGCGCGGTGATACGCAAAGTGCGCTGAATTTCTTTGCCAAAGCAATTCAAAGCAATCCGCGCGACGCTAGAGTGCATTGCAATTTGGGTGCGACATTGCAGCAAATTGGCAATTCCAAACAAGCACTTGCTTGCTACGATTTGGCACTCACGATCAAAGCAGACTACGTCTTAGCTTGGAATAATCGTGGCAATAGTTTGCGGGCCTTAGAACGCTATCCAGAAGCCTTGGAAAGTTTTACTAAGGCGCTAGAACTACAAATTAATTACCCCGAAGCCTTTTTAAACCGTGGGATTTGTTTGCAGGCACTAGAGCAGCACAGCCAAGCGATACAGGATTTTGATGATGCACTCAAACTCAAGCACAACTATATCGAAGCAGAATTTGCTCGTGCATTTAGTTTGCAACAATTGCGTCTATACGATGAGGCGTATGCCGCCTATACCCGCGCCCTAGAGTTGACACTGACAGCAGATGGCCGTCATACGAACCCAGAGAAAATTGCGGCGATGTACTGTAATCGCGGCATGGTTTCGACAAAATTGCAGCGCGATATCGCAGCGCTAGAAGATATTCAACACGCAATCAGCTTGCGTCCCCAATTTGCCAAAGCGTATTTGCATGCAGCGCATGTGTATCTGCGTCTACAACAAAAAGAAGCAGCGCTTGAACATTATCAAGCGGCTCTAGCAGCAACGCACAGCGACAGCAAACCCGACGAGTCATTACAACAGCAAATTGCCTATCATCTGGCTGCGTTAGGGGCAGCGCCAACCCCAGCAGCAGCGCCTGCTAGTTACGTCAAAGAGCTATTTGATCAATATGCAGATCACTTCGATACGCATTTGCAAGAACAGTTGGCATATCAAGTGCCACAACTCTTACAGACTGCCTTGCAGGACTTGAAGATAGGGCAAGATAAACCATTAAGCCATGCGATTGATCTTGGTTGTGGCACGGGCTTATGCGGAGATTTTCTCGCGGCGATTGCCACGCGTGTGACCGGGGTCGATTTATCTGAAAAGATGCTAGCAAAAGCGCGAGCAAGAGCGGTCTATGATGACTTGGTATGCGATGAAATTTTGCATTATCTTGCACAACAATCCAACACAGCCGACTTACTAATCGCAGCCGACGTGTTCGTGTATTTAGGCGACCTAGAACGCTTGTTCGCTTTGTTCCGTGATCGCTTACAGACTGGTGGCTATGTGGCTTTTTCAGTCGAAGAATCCGACTCAGCCGAAATCTGTCTGCAGGCATCGCAGCGCTATGCCCATTCAGCGGCCTATCTTACAAGGCTCGCTGATCAATATGGATTCCACTTATCACATTGCAGCCGACACTTTGGTCGGCGCGATGGACAACAAGACCTTACTAGTTTAATTTTGGTTCTACAGAAAAATTAAATTCAAGTTCAAGCAACAATGCGTGCTACCAATTTGCGCGTGATCGGTGCAAATAATAAAACTAGTGGGAAGGCACAAGCCCATGCTACCAAAAAGGCGTGCAACCAGCGTGATATAAATCCACTATCCAAACCTGTGTTTAGCGCTGTTAAGATACCTGACATACAAAATGCCATTAACATCGACATGATGAAGGCAAACGTTAGTTGTTGTTTCTTTTCTTTGGTCATAAGTAACTAAAATTTGTTTTATTGAAAAAATAGAGCAACGCTAACACCTACGCCGCCGAACCAAATCAAGGAACGCAACGTGCTGCGATTGAGTAAATACGCGGCAACATAGAGGCTGCGCAAAATAATAAAACCGATGGCCAGACCATCAATATTCGCTTGATTGGCTTGTGCTTGCTGCGCCAACACTACGCCAGCAATAAACAAAGGCAAGGCTTCAAAACCATTTTTTTGTGCAGCGATTGCTCGCTGCGGCCAGCCTGTGAGTTTGGCTTCCCATTCACGTGGATGGTCGTTATCGTAACCGCCATTGCGACGCGATAATTTGGCTCTACTGGCCTTGGCAAAACCGACCGTAATCACCGGCAAAAAACAGGCTGCTAATACACACCAATTTGCGATAGTCATCAATTGCTCCCTCTGTGATTAGAAATACTGCACCCATCGTGCTGAGATGCTGGATTTACGAATTGTCTTTTACTAACTGCGCTTATTCGTCCTTGCAATAGCTAGCGTCGCATCATAATCGAAATTGCTTTATCCGGTTTGAGAGCACCATCTAAAGTGATAGCGAATAATCATCTATCAATTACCTGCCGAAAATCAGTGCAATTTAATAGATCGGTTTTTTCGAAGTAAATGTCATTTATATTCGATTTGAAAGAAGCATCAATCACCCATAGATTAGTGTTGTGGCGCTGAACGTCACACAACGACAAGGAGAAATAATATGCAAATCGATATTCAAGCACGTGGTTTTGAATTAACCGATGGCTTACGCGAACATACCAAAAAGCGTCTAAGTTTTGCGACCGATTGGGCACATGATGAACTGCGCACGATTCATGTCAGATTGTCTGACGTCAATGGTCCACGTGGTGGCGAAGACAAACGCTGCTTGATCCAAATTCCGCTGGTTGGCATGCAAGACATCGTGATCGACGAACTGGAATCCGATCTCTATGTCGCCATCGACAAAGCGGCAAATCGTATGGAACGCGTGTTAAGCAAACGAATAGAACGTGCTCGTGAACATCCGCATGCGAGCCTCAAAAAGCATCACACAGACAACGCGGCAGAAGCGCTAACCGACGATGCAAATTAACAGAGCTTTGCTGGTGCAGGCCTAAGGTCTGATCATAAACATCAAAATGTTTCAAGAAAATTTCACACTTTATCGTAATCCAATTAAGGAGTTGAGCAATGAGGCAATATCGCACAGATAGTCCAGAAGCCATGGCAAGAATCATCGCTTTATCGATGCTGGTTGATGGTGGTTTAGATAAAACGGAATTGGATGTGATTCACCATCACAGCGTGTTAGAACATATCGGCGTCTCGACCGCCACATTTAACGATATCGTTCAAGAATTATGTGAAGACATGCTGCAATCGATGCCTGGATATCACCTTGGACGAATTGACCTTGATGACGAACTGACTGAGCGCAGCATTGATGCCATGCTGACAGAAATCCAAGACCCACAGCATCGCAAGTTCTTACTGCGTATGATGCTGGCAGTGGTTGATGCGGACAACTACTTAAGTGACAGTGAGACGATTTTACTATCTCGTGCTATGCAAATTTGGGATCTGGAATTGACTAGAGAAACCAAACAATCTCACAACCCGAGCGATATGCTTACGCAGCAATCTAATGCACGCCCACCTTCAATCATTGAAATGCATTTTTAACCGTCAGTTTAACCATGCCAAAAAAGTTTTTGCGCCGTGTATTACCCAATCAACAAAGCATACAGCAGTTCTCAGTGAGCCGGCGCTTTACCGGCCGGCTAGATATTCCAGAATTATGGGAAGTGCAACGCGATAAAATCGCAATCGGTTTGGCTATCGGCGTTTTTTGTGGAATGATTCCCGGCCCCTTGCAAATGATTTCAGCGCTCGCGCTAACGATTTTATTGCGAGTCAATTTGCCGATGGCTTTAGTCGGAACGTTTTTGACCAATCCGCTGACCATCGTGCCCTTATACATGCTTGCCTATATGGTAGGACAAAGTATTTTGGGCGAATCAAACTGGCAGGCATTACCCGCATTACCAGTGGCAGATTGGACCGCACCAATTACGGCTATTCAAAATTGGACTAGCTGGATCGGCGACTTGGGCGCGCCTTGGTTGGTCGGTATGCTGATTCTTTCTTGCGCCATGGCGGCGCTGGCGTATTGCGGCATGCAGATAATTTGGCGTGTTAGTCAATATATGATGATGCGTAATCGACTAAGACAGAGACAAGCGAGAGCCAGCAGGCTAGATTAAATGCGCAGCATCAGGCGAATTAGGTGCGCAGTTGTTTACGGCAACCAGGCAATTCGCCGCGCCAAGCTTTAAAAGCCGCGAACAACGTCGCAACAAGCCAAACTGCACTCAGTAAGCTATCGATAATTCTATCGCTGGTACTGCATTTATCTTCTAGTTGGCAATCGACATGCACTAGTAAGACACCCAGTATAGAAATGCCTGCAAAAGCACCGACAGAATAGCCTAGCGTACACAGCACACGACGCCAGATCGGTGGATATTGAAATTGTGGGTCGGGTTTAAATTGAGCACTTTGCATACAAGGCGATTTTTCGAGTAACAAGTAAAGACATCAGCCATGATTGGCGGCACCGCTGCACGATCAGCACTACGGTGCGACACCGCGACGCTTGGCTGGTGTCTATGCATACGTCCATTCCACATCGATAAGGCAGAAGCGCATACACAGCGTGCAATTCTGGCATCAAGCTTGGATTTTCACAAGCATGTTGTCAATTCACACTCAGCACACATAAGCTAATTTGTGCTTCATTCTCACTTCATACAGCACGGCTACAGTGCAGACTCTTCAACTTGGAGTCGAAAAAATGCAAAAAACTTTATTTATCAAATCCCTGACCGTCGGGCTATTAATGCTGATTATTGGCATTCCATTAATGATGATTGAAGACACAATCAAAGCACGTAGCAATTTTCGTAACGAGGCGGTGCGTAGTATTGCAGCTGATTCAGTCGGGCAGCAAACATTACTCGGACCGATTTTGGTAATTCCTTACAGCGAACAATACGAGGAAGAAGAAGTAGTAAATGCCGTCACAAAACTCACGATCAAACGGCAGCGTAGTTTGCAAAAACGCTTATATGTGTTTCCAGACGATCTAAAAATGCAATCGACGATTGATACCGATCAACGCTATCGTGGAATTCACAAAGTGTTAGTTTACAGCGGCCAAAACGATATCAATGGTAGCTTTCATTTGCCAAACCAAAGTGCATTTCAACGCGAAAAATCCGGCTCAACGATCGTGCTTGGAAATGCGTTTGTCAGTATCGGGATCAGTGATACGCGTGGTTTGAAAAATGTGCCCAGCATGCGTTGGGATGGTCAAGAAATCGAATTCCAACAAAATAGCCAACTCAACTATATCAAGCAAGGTTTGCACGCGCCTATCGGAAAAATCTCAAGCGACAACAACGAAACAATCGCCTTCACACTCAGCTTACATATCGATGGTATCGAACAGTTCTCCTTGGTTCCAATCGCAAAAAATAATCAAGTGACGATACGTTCTAAATGGGAACATCCACAGTTTTATGGTCGCTTCTTACCATCGCCTAAAGAGCGTAAAATCGATGCCAGCGGCTTTCAGGCTACTTGGAAAATTTCTTCCTTGTCTAGCAATGCACAACAACAATTTTTGGCGAACGAATACGGTCAACAAGAGACGAGAGTAATGACTAGCGCTCCGAACGGCGTCGAAGCCGCCGCACAAAGTGTGGCAAGCATCGATAGCTTTGGCGTTGCCTTTATTGAGCCGATTAATATCTACTCACAATCTGATCGCGCCATTAAATATGGTCTGTTATTTGTCGCGCTGAGTTTTGCTGCTTTCTTTCTGTTTGAGCTATTAAAGCAATTGCCTATCCATCCAATTCAATATGCTTTAGTTGGACTAGCATTGGTTCTGTTTTTCCTGCTGTTGGTGAGTTTGTCTGAACATCTACAATTTGTTTGGGCTTATATCATTGCGAGCACCGCTTGTTTATCCTTGATCAGCTTTTATCTCAGCTATGCATTAAGAAGTTGGAAACGCGGGGTCGGCTTTGGTGTCGCACTCACGCTCTTGTATGGCGTGCTCTTCGGCCTGCTTCAATCTGAGAATAATGCCTTGGTCATGGGAAGTATCTTACTGTTTAGCGTGCTGGCAGCCATCATGTTGATCACTCGCAAAGTCGATTGGTATCAAATCGGCAAACAATCCCTAAGCAATAATCCAACGACGACAGCTTAAGTCATCAACAATTCATCAAAAAACGCGGCTAGTGCTCATCTTAGGCTAGCCGCCATCCATGCGATAAAGCATTTCATTCTTAGGAGTAAGTGTCGCTATTTTCAGCGATCACTAACACATAAATTTTCATAAACATTTTCATATAAGCCGCCGAAAAACCACGAAACATCAATTGCAGATGCATACTCTATAAATGTGGTCTAAGATTACTCGGAGACAAATATTGTCGAACAATTTGTGGACACAAGTTCACCCTAGTTCGCACAAATCGCATCGTTTTCGCGCCTACCGATTTGCATTCCATTATCGAGTAAGCTGAACTTTTCATGAAGATTGGTTTTACGCTGTTACGATTGCTAGGAACTTGGCGATATACGCTAAGTATGCTGCTATGCTACGCGATATTTCCCGCTACTTTAGCCGCTAATTTAGACTCGCTACGTTTCGATCACATTAACCCTGACCAAGGCTTTAGCTATCAATCGATTACTGCAATTACACAAGATCAGCAAGGTTTTATGTGGTTTGGTACGCAAGCAGGCTTGATTAAATTTGATGGTTATCGCAGCACAGTGTTTCGCAGTGATCCGCTCAACCCGAAAACATTGAGTGACAATTTTACTTCTGCGCTTTACGTTCACCGTGACGGCAATCTATGGGTAGGCACGCAATCTGGTTTAAGTGTTTACGATCGCCACAGCAATAGTTTTACCAACTTTCTGCGGGGTGGAAAAGACGCTGTCTTATCGGGTAATTACAAAGTCTATGCCATCGTCAACGATGGTGCCGAAGGCCTGTGGCTGGCAACCGATTATGGCTTAATGCATTTTGATATGCGCAGCCATCAGTTTGAGGACTATCAACACGACAAAGACGATCCCACAAGTTTGCGTAACAATCTAATCACCGACATAGTCAGTGATGGTCAGCGCAATTTATGGATAGGCACGCCAGTCGGTTTAGATCAATTTAATCCAGTCACCAAGAAATTTACGCACATCCAACTCGACTTAAATAATCGCTCTAAGTTAAGCCAAAATAGCATTATTTCCCTGTCTATCCACCGCCAACAAGTCTTGTGGATAGCTAGCGATGCAGGTTTAAGCAAAATCGCACTCACTAGTGAAAACAAACAAGTTCAAGCATTTGGCGATGCTGAAGGTTTTGAGCTTGCACATATTCAAACCCTGTATCACGATAAAAACGATACGCTTTGGGTAGGCACGGTGAATCAAGGATTGTTTCGACTCAATCAAGCAAGTGAAAAATTTGAGCAATTTCGACATCGCCCACTCGATCCTAACAGCCTGCTCCATAACCATGTCAGTAAAATTCTGCAAGGTCAAACTGGTGTACTGTGGATAGGGACAAGATCATCCGGTTTAAGTCGTGTCGATCTGGCGAGTGGTGGCTTTCATCGCTATGTTCAACTACAAGATGACGCCACCGGCACCAGCGACAATCGGATTCGTGCGATCACAGCAGCGGATCCCGATCATTTATGGCTAGGCACTTACTCTGGCGGTTTGTTAAAAATGAACTTAAACAATCGCAAGGTCGAAGTCTGGCAAAAACAGCCTGGAAAAAAACTCGCGCTACAAGATAATCAAATCGTTAGCTTTTTGGCGGAGAAAAACGGCAGGATGTGGATAGGAACACGAACCGGTCTGACTTTTTTTGATCCAGCAAAAAACACCTTTACGCCCGTATTTATCAGCCATGATGCGAACGATAATTATATTGAACGTTCGATACTCGATCGCACCGGCACCTTGTGGGTTTCTAGCCGTGGCGGCCTACACCGAAAACTGCCGGGTCAAAATCACTTCACCACATTCCGACATGATGCGGATGATCCACATAGCCTAGCCAACAATTGGGCGTTGGCTTTAGTGGAAGATCATCATGGTGGAATCTGGATTGGCACCATGAATGGCTTAGATTATTTTGATAAACAAACCGAGCGCTTTGTGCATTTCCGCCATGATGAGAAAGATACGCGTAGTCTAAGCCACAATCGTGTGCACAGTTTATTCGTTGATAGCAAAAGTCATTTGTGGATAGGCACCTCAGGCGGTTTGAATCAAATGAAACAAGGCGCCGATGGGCGTATGCAGTTTCAATTTTTCCCTACACGTGCCGATGGGTCTGCCGAATCAGTGGGCGGAATCTTAGAGGACAAATCTGGCAATATTTGGATCAGCAGTACGGCAGGGATTTCGCGCTTGGATATCAACACTGGTAAGTTCAAAAATTTCACAGATAAAGACGGCATGATACAAGGTTCGTTTTTAATCGGTGCGGTGTATCAGTCCGAAGATGGCATTATGAATTTCGGAGGCTGGACAGGTTTGACTCGATTCAAACCGGAAGAAATTTCAGATAACCCCGTCCCTCCTAAAGTTCTGATCACGGACTTTCTAATCTCGAATCAATCGCTTAGCAAATTGCATAAAGATGGTGAGCCGCGTCTGCAAACTTCGATACACGAAGTCAAAGATATTTATTTAAGCTACCTTGATTCGATTTTTTCTATCGAATTTTCCGCGCTGCATTACGCCGATCCCAACGAAAATCGCTATGCCTATCAGCTAGAAGGATTTGATCAAAATTGGGTTGAAACGGATGCCAAGAAACGTTTTGCGACGTATACCAATCTTGATCCAGGTCGTTATGTATTTAGGGTAAAGGCCAGCAATAAAAATGATGTGTGGAGTGAGCAAGCGCAGGAATTAGTGATTTATATCGCACCACCGTTTTGGAAAACTTGGTGGTTCAGAATTTTGGTACTGGTTTTCTTGATCGGGCTGACCTATGCCATCTTCTTACTCAGAGTTCGTCAACTGATGCAGCAAAAACTTTTGCTGGAAGAGCAAGTCGTACACCGCACGCAAGAATTACAAAACCAAAAAGTAGCGGTCGAAAAACAAAAAGAAACACTCGAACATGCGCACAGAAATATCTCGCTATTAAGCGAGATAGGAAAACGAATCACCGCCACACTCAACACCGAAGCGATTATTGATTTACTGTACCGCAATGTAAATAATTTGATGGACGCGACTGTGTTTGGGATCGGTTTCTATGATAGAGACCGACAACTAATTGAATTTCCATTCGTGATTGAAGATGGAAAACCATACGCTCCATACGTGCGCGATTTCAACAATAAAAATCAACTGCCGGTCTGGTGTATTGAGCATAAGCGTGAGATTTTTATCGCAGACTTGTACCAAGAGTATCAAAACTATATTCAAGACTTGTCATTCACGATTAATCCAGAAACTTGGGGCGCGGTGTTAGAAGATGGCAGTCCTTCTGGAACACCACTTTCTGTCTTATACGTACCATTTTTCGTCAAATCAGAAATTCGCGGCATCATCTGTGTGCAAAGCTACCAGACACATGCCTATGAAACGACCGATCTCGACGTGCTACGCACATTGGCATCGTACGTGGGAATTGCGATGGATAATGCAGAAGCCTATCAACGGCTACAAGAAACGCAGGCGCAATTGGTCGAACGCGAGAAACTGGCAGCGCTAGGATCTCTAGTTGCAGGTGTTGCGCATGAGTTAAATACACCACTCGGCAATAGCTTGCTCATCGCCAGTTCAATTGAAGACAATGTGCAACAGATTTCGGAAAAAATTGAATCGGGTCCAGTGAAACGTTCTGATTTCAAAAATTTTGCTGAACGCTGCCAAGAAGCGGTCACGATGCTGCTACGTAGCTTAAACATCAGTGCCAATTTGGTTAGTAGTTTTAAGCAAGTCGCTGTCGATCAAGCCAGTGCACAGCTAAGACATTTCGATTTAAAACAAACTACCGCCGAAATCATCGCCACCATGATGAATCAAGTGCGGCATGCAGAACACCAACTGGTCGTCGATATTCCTGAAAAAATTGCGATGCACAGTTACCCCGGCCCTTACGGACAAGTGCTGATTAATTTATTGCAAAACGCCATGCTGCATGCATTTGATGGTCGCAAGCATGGACAGATGACGATTAGCGCGCAAAGCTTAGGTAATGATCAAGTGCAAATCACATTTAAAGATAATGGCGTCGGCATTCCTGAAGATTTTCTGCACCGTATTTTTGAACCATTCTTTACCACCAAGCTCGGTCACGGCGGCTCCGGATTGGGCTTAAACGTCACTTACAATATCGTGACCTCGCTATTGGGCGGGCAAATTTTTGTTAAGAGTGTGATGGGCGAGGGCACGACGTTCCGTTTAGAACTGCCGCTTAATGTGACTTAGGTGGTGCAAAAAACGCTGTAAAGATGCATCAACAAAATAATTCAAGAAATATAAACAATCCAAACACTTTATTGACGTGTGAGATCGACTTCTTGTTGTGGTCGATCTCACACCATTGCAGCTTACTTCAATCAACTTAGCTTAGCTAACTTAACTTACTTAACTAAGCTCAAGCTGTTTATCTCAGATTCTAGCCTCAACTCTTGATTGGCGTGACCAAACCCTTTTGCTTGGCGGTCTGTATCAAGCTCCAGATTTGCTGCTCTGCTTGTTGCGACATTTTATCCATCTGTTTGCCCATCTGGTCCATTTGCCTACCGAGGGCTTCCATTGGCTTAGCCGCATCCGCCATTTGTTTCTCTAAGGCTTTTAGTGGCTCAAGCGATTTCTCGTATTGTTGACTTAATTGTTGTTGCTGTTGTTGAAAGACCTGCGCATTTTTTTGGAAATCTTGCATTAGATGCTGATACTTTGATTGCTCTTTCTGTAGTGCGCTCAAAGCATCTTGACGTGCTTGTGCATCTTTAGCGTTTTCGACTTTTGCAGCTGCCGCTTGCATTTTCAATTCAAACGCAGCCATTTTTGCTTCATGGGCGCGCATTTTTGCATCGAACTGAGCACTGATTTTTTCATCAAATCCTGGCTGCACATCGCTCAATGTTTGCATTTGTTCGCCCAATCTTTCCATCACTGCGCCATGCGCTTCCATCTTTTTGCCTTGCGCTTCCATCTGCTCGCCCAAGTCCTGCATCGGTTTATATGCAGCGTTGGCTTGCTCCAATATGGCCTGGTCTTTGATTAAATATGACTGCCCTTTCTCGACAAACCACAGAAATTCTTGCGAATTCTCGCGCTTGAGCTTTTCAATTTCAGCCATTCCTTTGCCGTCACTACGCACGAAAGTCGTAGCGCTGCGATCGGGCTTAACCAAGGCAAACTGCATCACATTTTTTTCGCTTTTACTTTGCACTAGTGGTGACATCGCGGCGACGCTGGTTGTCAGTGATGTGTTAGTTGAAGTGTTAGCTGAAGTGGTGGTCACCATGGTGCTAGCGCTTGTATTAGAAGTTGTACTAGCAATCGTAGTCGAGCCAATGTTAGAGATTGCCTCAGCAGCGACGGCTGGTACAGAATGTGGCGACGAAATCGGTGTCGCCGGACTCAATACATTGGCCTGCGCAAATAATGCGAGGCAAGTGGCTCCCAGCCCAAAACTTGGCAGCACCAGTTTCCAGCCCGCGGTCTTGATTGTTGCATCGGTTTGTATCAATCGTTTAATACGTAACATAAGATTTCCTCCATGTGCCCCTTGGGCGAGTTGAGGTTGAATAAACTGGAATTGCTCCAGCTCGGATAATGCAAGTGCTAGACGCCGCGGTTCGCCTAACAGACTTGCAGCTAAATCATCTGCAATTTGTTCTCGCTCTTGTCGAATTTGCTTGGATAACCACCAAACAACAGGGTGATAAAACAAGACAATTTCAATCAAGCTCTGCAACAAATTAATCAGATAATCAAAACGTTTTATATGTGCGACTTCATGCGCCAATAAGGCTTCCACCAAGTGCGGGGGCATACCACTCAATAGTGAGGCGGGCACTATCACAATTGGTCGCCACCAACCAGCCGTAACCGGAAACGGCAACTGCGTTGAGATTCCCAAACGTAGAACCGATTTCACTCCCATTGCGGTCGCCATCTGTTGCAGCTTGGCTTGCCAAATCGGATCACTGAACTGTTTCGCACTCTTCACTTGTTGCGATACCCAACGCAAACCCAGCAACAGTCGCAAGATCAAAACAGCGACACCGATTGCCCACATCACCGCCAAATACGGCAACACAGGCTGAAGTGCAACCCACTGCTGATGGGCGAAATGTGACACGTCCATTTGCTCCACTGGATCGACCGCTTGCAAGACGCTGTTCGCAGGAACCAGTGATGAGTCCTTGATATGTGTCTGCGAAGTCGTTTGTGCGCTAGCTTGAGCAGGCGCATTTTGAATCAGGTAATTAATTGGAAGCAGTAAGCAAAAACTGAGCGCGATGCAGTTCAACAGATAACGCGACTGCGCCGACGCTTGACGTAATAAGCGCAGCAAGCCAGCGACAACAACGGCGATCACCACGCCTTGCCAGACAAAGTGGAGTAAGGCAGTGGCGCCCAGCATGATCCATGCGTCGAAATTGGCACTCATTTGTTGTCCCCGTTTTTGTCTTCGTGCAAGAAAGCTTGAATTTCGGCACGATCTTTATCGCTAACATGCTCCTTCAAAGCCGCCATGATTAATTCTTTGCCCGAGCCGGAAAAAGCTCGCTGTATAAAATCCTTGAGCAAGTTGGTTTGTAATTTCTCTTGCGGCTGCGCTGCGGCGTACACATGCGAACGCGCACTTTCATCCCGCGTAAGCAAATTATCGGCATGCATAATTTGTAGCTGGCGCAAAACTGTCGCTTGATTGATCTCTGGCCGATCTGCCTGCACCCGCTCGAAAACTTGTTTTGCCGTTGCTGGACCTTGTTGCCACAACACGCGCAATAAGGCTAATTCTGCCGCTGTCGGCTTACGAACCGGCGAAGTGATAGCACTCGTTTCGGGCGTTGTTGCTTTATTTTGCGTTGCGGAGTGATTGGCTTTTTTTGCGATCGACATACAGTTTCCTTTTCTGAATATCGTCAGCATAGAACATCTAGAAAATTTTTTCTAGAAAAATTTTTCTAGATAGATTGAAATCTTTCGAGAAGCCGTCGAGACCAAACTAGACGACTCAATATTTGCCACTTAGCAATAGTCATTAATCATCACTTAAAGGCAACAAAAAACAACAGTTTTCATACAAATTAATACAATTTTCTGAAAATCTGTTTGTTTAACTTAGTTGTTGAATACATACTTCGATTTGATGCTGAGTTTGATATAAATCAAATCCTTAGTATCAGATGAACAATTATGAAAAGACTGTTGGTTTTGATTAATTGATTTAAATTAAAAACAGTTGATACATAATTGGAGTTAGAACGTGTCAATTTATCGACAGTTCATGCAATTCAACTTACTTTTAATGCCAAACCTGGGGAGGCAAAATTATAATGAAAAAATTAGTAAAACTTACATTGGCTGCATCTGCCGTGATGTCTTGCTTTGCAGCACAAGCTGGTGAAATCCGTGGAATCAATGCTTCAAATGTGATTCCAAATCGTTACATTGTGGTGTTCAAAGACAATGCAATGATGAGCGCTAGGGGAGAGCGCCAAACATCCGAGATTGTTGCCAAGGGTGTGGGTATGCGCTTCGGTGCCAAAGTCGAACGCTCATTCAACCATGTTTTAAATGGTGCAGTAATTACAACGGATGTAGAAAACGCGAAGCGCATGGCGGATGATCCAGAAGTTGCGTATGTAGAAGCTGATCAAATTATGCGTATCAGCGGCACACAAACCAGCGCAACTTGGGGTCTTGATCGCATTGATCAAACCAACTTACCTTTGAATGGTTCTTTCACTTATCCATCGAGCAGCGGCGTACACGCTTACATTTTGGACACTGGTATTCGCGGTACGCACAATGACTTCACTGGCCGTATGGGTAACGGCTACACAGCAGTCAATGATGGTCAAGGCACAAACGATTGCCAAGGTCACGGCACACACGTTGCGGGTACGGTTGGCGGCACCACTTGGGGCGTCGCTAAAAACGTTACTTTGCATCCAGTACGCGTATTGGGTTGTGATGGTAGCGGTTCAAATTCTGGCGTGATCGCGGGGATGGACTGGGTTACTGCCAATGCAGTAAAGCCAGCAGTTGCTAATATGTCTTTGGGTGGCGGTGCTTCTCAGGCAACCGATGATGCGATTGCGCGCATGACTAATGCGGGGATTACCACAGTGGTTGCAGCAGGTAACGACTCAAGCAATGCATGTAACTATTCACCAGCACGCGCACCGAGCGCCATCACCGTCGGTTCCACCACTAGCAGCGATGCGATGTCTAGCTTCTCGAACTATGGTTCTTGCGTTGATGTCTATGGCCCAGGTTCCAATATCACATCTGCGTCTTATAGCTCCAACACTGGCTCCACATCCATGTCAGGTACTTCGATGGCATCACCACATTTAGCTGGTGTTGCAGCATTGTATTTGGCAGCCAATCCTAACGCTACGCCATCACAAGTGACAACTGCTATTGTCAATAATTCTTTGACTGGCAAAATCACTGGCATCCCATCGGGTGTGAATAAATTCGTCAACATTCAGTTCTTGAATGGTGACGTGGTGACTCCGCCAACAGGTGGCGAATTAACTAAAGATGTGGCGAAATCCTTCTCTGCCGCAGCTGGTCAAAGTGCAGCTTATACTTTCGTCGTACCCAGTGGCGCAAGCAATCTGACTTTCAAAATGTCAGGTGGTACTGGTGATGGCGACTTGTACACCAAGTTAGGCTCAGCACCAACTACTACTTCTTATTTGGCGAAATCAGATGGCTCTACCAATACCGAGACCATCACGATTGCAGCACCAGCCGCAGGTACTTACCATCTATTGGCGAATGCTTATGCCGCAGTCAATGGCGCATCAATCGTGGCCAGCTATCAAACCGGCACGACACCACCGACTGGCACAGCATTGGTAAGTGGCACGGCGCAAGGTGTGACATTGGCGACTAATGCATCGAAGCTGTACTACATCACAGTGCCATCTGGTAAAACCAGCCTGACATTTACTTTGTCTGGCGGCACCGGTGATGGCGATTTGTATGCACGTATGACAACCGCACCAACCACAACCAGCTACACGAAGAAATCGGATGGTTCCACTAACACCGAAACCATTACATTTAGTGCGCCAACTGCAGGTACTTACTACCTGCTAGTCAACGCATACGCTGCTGTGAATGGTGCAAGCGTGAAAGCGGTCGTGCAATAAGTTGTTAACTCAGGTCATCAACGATTTATCAAACCAATGAACCAATGGACCAATTCCCATCGAGACCAAGTCGATGGGGTGGCACTAACTAGTTGATGTGAATGCCTGAAATTGCCTGAGACTGCGTGAGATTGATCTCCATAAAACGAGAAAAATCTCACCAACAAAAAGCCGCTGACTCTGATATCAGCGGCTTTTTCTTTACTGATCAATCAAGCGTATAGATTCTCTGCTCTTTGCAACAAAACCCAACTCGTCAAAATGTATTTGTCGCCTGAAACCGGCACACACCCACGATGGGTATGTGTGAAATAGGCAGGCGCGATTACCATACGTCCCATGCGCGGCGTGATCGACTTCTTTTGATAATAGAACTCGGTCTCACCGCCTTGTTCAACATCATTTAGATAAAACATAAATAGCAAACTACGGTGCAACTGTTCATTATGTGGTGCCATGGGGAACACTTCACAATGCCAATAACGATAATTACCTAAACCTTGCGGATATTTTTGCGCTTGTACATTTCCCAGACGATACAGATACTTCATTAAATCTGCCGTCTTACCGCTAGCTAACTCGTCATAATTCTCAATCGTTAAAGGGGTCGCTTGCCCAGTCAACGGATGAGGCAAAGTGAGTGCCAATGGAGCGATCAGTGCAAACCGATATTTCTCCATATAGGCAGTAAGATATTCTGCCGTCACGCTAGAAATGTGCTGCAATAATTGTGCGTATTCAGGATGCGAATTCAGCAGTAGGTCTTGACTGATTTTTTTACTGGTGTCCACCAAACCACCCGCCTTACCTTGGATTAAATGCGGGCTTTGTTCAAATACGGCGATCATCTGCTGACAAAATTCGGGGCTCAAGGCCCCGTCATACACTTCAATAAAATCGTCCATTTGTCCCCCATTACTTGCTTTGGTTTTTATCGTTTTGTTGCAATCAGATTTATCCGAAAATCTGCATAGACATTCAATTTTATCAACCAATGCATAACGGGGGAAACACTTTACTCAACCGCTATGTTTAGCGCCGACAAACGGTCCCGCGAATAAGCTTTTCCACGCAGAATCACATGGCTAATGGTGTCGTATGCGCTTATTTCGCGTAATGGATTACGCTTAAGCAAGAGCAAATCAGCCTGCTTGCCAATCTCAACGCTACCGATACTATCTTGCATACCGAGTGCACGAGCATTCTGTATCGTCAATGCGCGAAATAGCTGTGGCAAACCAATCCCCGCTTCTAACCAGCGATCCATTTCCCAGCGCCCATTCAAGCCCGGAAATTGGGTGTAAAACGGACCACTTGGTGTGTCACTGCCGAACAACAGTGGCACATCACGCTGATTCAGCTTTTTCGTCATATTCACCACAGTTGCCAAAGGCTTGGCGTAACTATTCTTGATAGCCTGATACATCACGGCGGGAGATTGATTTTCTTTGACAACTTCTTGCGCCAACAAATTTCTCATCCATTGACCAGACTCCGTTTGATACCACGCCGCCAATCGTGCGGGAATCGCATGCGAGACAGCGGCTTGTTGAAAGAAATCTGGATTCAGCATTTCTTGTTCGCCGTAGAGAACTTGTATGGTTGGCTGCACCGAAATTCCAGCGCGTTTAAGTTCATCGGCAATCTGTGCAAGCCTTTGCTGGTTAGCAAATTGCTCGACATTTTTTGTTTCATGCCACAATCCATGCACCAAAGTTGTAACACCCGTTTTTAAAGCAAATTCATACGCCGCTTGTGAATTGCCATGCAAGTAGACAGGCATCTGCAAACTTTTCGCCTGTGCCACGACCTTTTGAATCAATTCGACCGAAGGCACGGGCAAGTTCTTTTGTGCACCAAATCCGGTTTCATAAAATACCTTGATGCACTGAGCACCGTCATTTTTAGCATTGGTCACCACGGCTTCGGCTGTATGCTGCGCGGGCTCGAAGCTGGCTGGATAAACTTGCGCTTGGGCGGGGTCAAATAGCATGTACTTAGTACCAGCGACTTGGAACTGCAATTCTTTTCCGATCCAAACCGCCGGATAGCCATTGGGTATGGTCACAGGTGCGCAAAAATGTGCGGTGGGCGCAAGCGCTTGCTTATTCCAATTCGCGATAAATGTTGGATCGCCTGTCAAATCCAGTACAGTGGTAAAACCAAAGTAGGCATAACTCCGAGGCATTTGTTGTTGCGCCTGATTGAGCATGACAAGATCTTTTTCCTGCCCCGCTCGATAACCGGGAATACCATCAAGATGAACATGGCTATCGATCAAACCAGGTATCAAGAATTGCCCACGCGCATCAATTTCTTGATCGATTTTGATTGCCGCTACGGCGGCCGACTTGCTTAGATTTTTCGTAATCCGGTCGATTTTACCGTCGCGAATTAACACATCGGTCGGCGCAGAAACTTTCGTTTGATCACCGCTAATGATTTGTACTTGCTTAATCAATAAAGTATCAGCGTGCGCATCGGTGCCATGCAGTGTTGCCAGACTGATCAAACTAAGTAGGCTAGAAAAACGTAAAGTGGATGAATAAAGTAGCGCTTGAAACATCATCTGTCCTCCATAAAAAAGAAGTCAGTGTGCTGATGCGCTCGCACATTTTCGACCTAAAACGCGATTAAGGTCAGAAAAGTAGCTAGAAAACACTTAAAAACGCAGTAAAAATATGTTTTATTTAACAAAATCAGGTTTGAGATGTTTTTTTGATGATGTGAAGAAAATCGCACATGCATCGATGGCAGATCGTTTATCATGATCAATATGACATCAATTATCAGCCACATTCAAACTGCCAACGCCGTTTTATGCTTATTAATGGCAGTGCAATTACTCAGCATGTCGGCGATGCGCCCAACGCCAAAACGCTTACTTGCGCTCAATTGCTTGCTATATGCACATCAAAGTTTGGCCTTGGTAATTATCTTCAACAGCAACATAGGCCACAGCTTAAGTGGATTTGGTTTCACCCGACCACTATTTGCCATGCTACTCGGTCCTGCCTTGTATCTCTATTTTTCTTGTGTGCATCGCCAGCCTTCGCAAATCAAGCTAAGTGATGCAATCCACTTCTTGATTGGCATTCTCATTTTTGCCCTTTTGGTTTGGATCAAACCTTTGCGCGCCTTTATTGATCTTGCAATTACGAGCAGCTTTGTGATCTATTTTTGCTTGATCGCGCTACGAATGCGTGCTGGAAAGCGAGCGCTTGCTCACCTAGATAGTTATGCCGATCCAGCCTATCGCTGGTTGGTATGTTTGATGATCATGGCATTGATTAACATCACGCTTGAATTAGCGGTGAATTTAGAAATGCGTGGGGGTGTCAAATTACCCGAATCAACTTCCTTGCTAATTGCCAGTCTTGCTTTCTTTCTCATCAATATCACAATGATCGTGGCGGCACTCCGCCGCAGTGCGTGGCTAGAATGGATGTATCAATTTGGACAACAAACTCTGCAAGCCACGATCCAAGCAAACCCTAGTGCGATTGACCCGGAGCTTGCTCAACAGACCTTTGAACGCTGGCAAAATCTAGTCAAAACCGAACGACTACATCAACTTGAATTTGGCATTACTTTGGCGCAAGCAGCAAAAAAGTTACAAGTGCCAGCACGCCAATTATCGAATGCGATCAACCAAATTTACGGTCACAGCTTTTCGGTGTATTTGAATGATCAACGCATACAAGAAGCGCAAAAACGCTTAATTGAACATCCCGACATGAGCATCATCGATGTCATGCAAGCATCTGGCTTTAGTAGTAAATCCAATTTCAATAAAGAGTTTTTGCGCGTTTGTGGCACTTCACCTTCCGCATATCGCGACATGCACAGACAAGCTGCATCGACTGCGCCACACGAACCTGCCTAAATTCAGTGGCGCAGGCTATTTCAAAGCAGCCTATTTTTGCCCAGGGTGATAACGACGCTTCGTATGCTTGGCGATGTCTTCTGGATAAAACAACACGTCTTTAAATTCGCCTTTGCTGTACATCTCGCCTTGGTCATTAAAATGCGGCGACGCTGGATCACCGCTATTGCCACCTGCCAAAATACTCTTAGCCTGCACCCGCGGACCAAATGACACCGCGGCAACAAAGCTATTCCCACGATCACCATAAATGCGCTTGGTGGTTTGCTTGCCGACCATACCAAATGCGGCTAACGATCCCCAGTTACCCGAAGCAAACGCCACTGGCCAACTTGGTTTGTTGTCGTCATAAGTTGCCTGAGTATCGCCAGATAGGCGCTGAAAGCGATTGATTTCGCCCCACGGCGTTTGCCATTGTCCGAAATCATCTTGCAAACGCTGGCTTGCGCGCTTCAATGCTGCCAGCAGAGCAGGTGCCGAAACGCTAGGCAAGTAATCAACGATAGGAATGTTTTTATGCTTTGCTTCACCGCCATGCTGCAATACTAGGTCTTGTGCCCAGTAAATGGCGAGCGAAGTCGCGCTTGAATTTAAGGTAGCACGCATGTCCCAGCTACGCAGTGCTTGAATTTGTTCCGCAAGCATCGGATCTGGTTTGGCTTCATACGCTTTAAACAAAGGCGGTAACAATGATTCGAATGCAGTTAATTCGCTGTCGTACGCCAGTTTGATTAAACCGTTCAAGTCGAGATTTTTCGCGTCCTTTAACATCTTCACAGCATGTAAGCCGCGCGCATTTTCGCCGTTACTCCACATATAGCGCGGAAAATCTTGCACACGAGGGCTACTGCTTTCTGCCCCAACACCAGAAGCCGAGAATGGCCAGTTATTGGTATTTTGTATCCATCCGGTTGCTGGATTGAAAATCTGAATAATCTCTTTAACGGGATGCAATCCCTGCCAATCTGCAGAACGCAAACTGCCATCAACTGGTTTGGTCCAATCAAGCTGCGGGTTGCGGCGCGGCACAAAATTGCCGTGGAAGTAGGCGATATTGCCATCTCGATCAGCGTACACCGTGTTGTTCGATGAGTTCGCACGCAACTCCATCACTTTGGCAAAACCCGCATAATCGCGCGTCTTCGTACGCAAATATGATTGCATTAAAGCCTTGGTCGGCTCATTCATCAATTGCACCGCGATCCACTTTCCATTTGCTGAACGCACCACCGGACCATGATGACTAAAGTAAGTTTTAATCTTACGGTTCACCATGCCATTAAATGCTTTAAAAGGCAGCGTCTGCTCGACTACTTTGAGTGGGCGTAATTGCCCTTCATACAGATAAAAATACTTATCGCCCTTTTGCGTTACATTCAAAGCAAACTCATCAATCACATCCGCCGCATTTGACGTGTGCATCCAACCGTTGTATTGATTAAAACCTTGGTACACGAAAAACTGTCCCCACGTCACGGCACCATAGGCATTCAAACCTTGCCCACTCATGACATGCACTTCTGGGCGGAAATAAAATGAGGTGTGTGGATTAATCATGAGCATCGCTTGCCCATTCGCGGTACGCGATGGCGCAATCGCAAAACCGTTAGAACCGCGCGGCTCAGGTAAGCTTACTGGCTCTTGTTGCGCTAACAATTCCGGCTTATCACCGTATAAAGCCTCCAAATCTTTCAAGTTGATCGACTCAATATCGCCGCCAATACTACCCTCACTAAACGCTAAGGCCATCCACGGTTCAAAATGGCTGATCAAACGTGGCTTTACTTCAGGATGGGTATGCAGGTAATAATTCAAACCATCGGCAAAGGCGATCATCAGCTGCTTTAGCCATGCAGGACTTTTCGCGTATTGCTGCTTTAGCTGCGCGGGCTGGATAAATAACTTCATCCGCAAATCACGCCAAATTTCAACTTCACCTTCAACCTCTGCCAGACGCCCGAGAGCATTGATGTAATTGAGCTCGATGCGCTTAAAGTCATCCTCCGCCTGCGCGTACAAAAGACCAAACACCGCATCTGCATCACTCTTGCCCTGCACATGCGGAATCCCCCACTGATCGCGAGAAATCGTCACCTTTTTTGCAGTCGCTTGCCAACGAGCGCGGTCTTTTGCATCCGCAGCTGGGGCAATTGGCGCCATTGGGGCACTATGCGCAACGGCCAAACTACTAAAACCTGAGCCCAGCAACAAGCAGATTGCCAACATTTTTTTGTGGAACAAAAAGGTCTTCAAGCCTGTCTGAGAATTGTTTAAAACATGTAAGCGCATATCTTGTCCGTATTCAAGTTAAGCAGAAATATTCTGCGTGAAAGACTAACACAGCTAACATGCAATGCAGCAGAATAAGGCGAGCTCATAGAACAGTCTTGTCTCAATTAACTACCGCCATTGCATGATGAAGCACGAATAAGTTAGAGACTCACCGAGGATAGATGAAGTTCCCAAACTGCATAAAGTACATCGCATGCGTAACGCGATAGTCTAAATAGATAAAAAAAGAAGATGACTGGGCAGGTTACTGAGCAGATCGGGAAACAAACTGAACAAGGGCATTCAACCGAAACACGTAATCAAGGCGAAACGAGGTGCATCATGATCAAACTAGTTCGATATGGATTCTATCTATGGATGCTTATTTTTACGCATGCTATCGCAGCGCAAGCGCTTCCCGAAAAGTTCCAGCCCGGTCTGATATCGAATGGCGGTGTATTCGGCTTTACGCTCTCACCTGATGGCAAGACTGCATTATGGGTAGAATCCCAAGGCAAACGAGAAAAACTCGTGATCATGGAATCGCATCTTCAAAACGGTCAATGGTCGCAACCCAAAGTCGCGCCATTCTCAACTGACAAGGGAGAATGGAAAGACATCGACCCTATCTTTAGTCCCGATGGACAAACCGTACTATTTCAGTCAAACCGCCCTGTGAACACCAATTCAGCCTATCCAGCAAACCAAACAAGCAAACAAGAACCAAAAAAAGATTTTGATATCTGGGCGGTAAAACGAAACGCCATAGGCTGGAGCGAGGCTTTTCACATGGGTGATGTGATCAATACCCAAGCCTCAGAATCGTACGCATCTATCGCAAACAATGGCAACATCTACTTTATGAAAGACCATGAAAGCCAAGCTGGCAATTCTGATCTATTCGTCGCCAAGCTAATTGATGGAAGATACCAAAAACCAGTCAATCTAGGCGCACCAATCAACACCGAGCAGTTCAGAGAATCCAATCCATTTATCTCGCCTGATGAAGACTATCTCATCTATTTTTCTTCTGACACCGCTGGCCATGGCGAGGTAGATCTCTACATCAGCTTCAATGAAAAAGGACGATGGTCAAAACCAGTCAATTTAGGTTTACCGATCAACTCAACATTCGCCGAGTTCTGTCCGTTTGTACATCAAGGAAAATTGTATTTCACTCGCCAGAAAAAAGAAGCAGACAGAATGATTGAGGATGTTTACGTGGTCGATTTTGATCCTTATTCCTACAAAGCGCTGGTGAGATAAATATAGTGCTTATACCGAATCGCGTCCTTGACGCGATCTTGAAGCTTGGTAGAATGCAAAATGATTACAGTGACGGTTTTCATAGAAAATTTAACACTAATTAAATACGCAGTACATTCATGAAGATCCTTACTACAAAAGGGTTTTAAGAAATTTTTATGCGAACTGCTTCGGGTTTATTCTACGAACTGTCACGGAAAACACGTTGTGCATTGAGGAGATCAAGATTGAGATTCGCTGATTTTTTTGAAAATGATGAGCCAGCGTACGATGTTTTTAATGCTTGTCATCAGATTGTATTCGCTGAAAGTAATGGAAGCACGGAGTATTTAGAACGAATCGGACTAGAAGCGAGACTTGTATATTTGTTGTGGTGCTTTGATGGCGAAGTTCACAATGGAGGTTTTGATCAGTTATTCTTTAACTCTCTAGGCGATCATTGTCTCGAAATACTAGAGGGTTTGCGAAGAATACGCGCCAATAAATCAACGGAACTACTTGAAAAGGCACTAAGCTGGTTTCCCGAATCTATGCCTTCCAGTGACCGAGAAACAAGATGGAAACAACTAGAGCAATATGAGGATGATGAGAATTATGAATCAGGATTAGATGACCTTGATAAAGAATTTTACAAGTATGAGGATAATTTGGCGGAATTATTACATAACTTTGTTCGCTCTAATAAAGAGGCATCTGTATATGCATAACAAAACATTCGAGTTCACTCCACTTCGTCCCCACGGACTTGCAGGCGCGTGCCGCTCAATTTTGCGTTACGCCTTATGACAGAAACTGTCGCGACCTCTACTACCGAAAACAACGAACGCCTTCTTGCTAAGATCGAAGACCTTGGTGGTGGATACTGCTGGGATGCCGAAAATTTTGCAGTAACACTGATGAACGTTACAGTCGAGGATGCAGACGCGGCAATCCTTTGTGAGCTTGTTGGTGTTCAACAGATAGCACTCGACGCCTCACTGTTGTCTTTCCTTGCGCTTGAACGAATTGCTCAAATTCCAGGATTGCAATCGTTGATTCTAAATGTATCAAAAGTATCAGCTTCGGAACTTGATGTGCTGAAACGCTTCGTTCCCGAAGTTCTCGCGGTTGACGAATAAGGAATAGCATGACTTTAGAAAATGACGCGCGAATGGGTGCGCTCTAAATCGATTGATTTACAGGCGCAGTTGGTTCCTAGTAGTTTTGAATTTGCTTTGAACTATTTGAACAATCACGAAACACTTGTCGAACTCTGTTCTTTTGTACACCAAGGCAAATTGTATTTACCCGTCAGAAAAAAGAAGCTGACAGAATTTGTGAAATAAGCCGGGAACAAATGCAACAGCACACACCAACACCACAGCTTAAAAATTGTGTTCAAAATTCAGCCGCATCGTGCGATACGCGGCCTTTGTTTCTAACTTAGTAGTGGTGAATCTTCGGTCATAAAACTCAAAACCATCGGCGTAAGCGCGCTTTAATGCGTTATCAATGCTAAAGCGCAATTGCGTTTTCTTATCAAACTTCCAGACCCCATACATATCAAGATAAGTTTGGGCCTGATGTAATTGACGTTGACTCAAACTGACCATGAGTGGATTGCCGTCACGGTAACGCAAACTAGCGCCTAGGCTTAAGGGAATATCTTTCGCGGTGTAGTCGATATTTGTGTTTGCGCTCAAACTGATTGGTGTGAGACGATTGTCTGGTGGTGGTAAATTCGAGAGCGAAGTCCAGTTCTTCGACACGGCAAAACTGAAATTCAATTCAGGTGCGTTAGCAACAAATCGCTTCAAAGGAAACTGCGTATCGAAACTGAGGCTCTTACTAATTGCATGCCCAGCATTCACGTATTGCTTCCACCAATCATTGCCAATTTTAAGTATATCTTGTCGGTGTAAATCATCGATCTTACGAAAGACTGTCCGTAAGTTATAGTTCCATTTATCGGCACCGTTATGCTCATACGCAGCTTCAAATGACCACGCCAACTCCGGTCTGAGACGCGGGTTAGCTAGATCACTAGGATTTTCTATTGAATTATTAATGAGCTTGAATCCTGGATTGACCAATTGAAAGTTCGTTGGCGCGTTATAAGTTCGCGCAACACCAATACGTATGCGATCAGTATTTTCAGAATTTGATCGAGGTAACTGCCATAAAGTTTGTACAATCGGACTCCAAACATGGGCGTTAAAACGGCCAGAAATCAATTGATTTCCAGCGGTCTCTACCTGCACCGTCTCCCAACGCAAACCGATAGATGCGGAAGATGTTTTTTGAAAACGCCAATCATCTTGGGCAAAAAATGCTAAGCGCGACACGACCGAGCGAGTACGCTGATCATTGACTAACTGCGTCACAGTGCCACTACTACCAAGCTTACTATCGACACTCAAGCTGCGCTCATTCACTACCTGACTGCTGGCATTCCACCCAGCTACGACATCATGATTTTCAAATCCGGGCGCCCTTAATTTCAGAGTACTATCGACACCACCACTGCGACGAACTCGCTTGATATCTCGATCCAAAACTAAGGCCGCATCGTCGGTAAAGTGCAGTTGGTTCAAATAATTTTTTGTGTAGCCGCCATTCAAACCCAAGGTCAAATCAATATTCACATCCTTCCAAATGCGATCACCGATTCTTAATACGCTATTCGCTGATTTTGTATAGTCGTTGACGCGCACGTTTTCATGAGTAACCAGAAAAGCAGGGTCTTTTAGAAAGCGATAGTCCTCAGTAATCTCAACCGGAAAATTGTAAAACGCGAATCCAGAATCCAAACCAACATAAAAACCATCGGGTGCTTTATATTGGATTTTTGGATAGATACTGATCATCTTGCTTTTAAATTTGCTTTCAAAGCGTGTGTCATACTCGCTGACAACGATATTGTCAGAATCACGTGTGCGAACTGAAGAGCGTTTCGGTGGGCCGAAGGCGTTACGATCAATTCCTGCTGCAATCGATAAGGCATATGACAACTTGTCATGCGTTGCCGATCCTCGCCAATCCAGTTTAGCCGCAGGCAAATACGCATCACTTGCGCTTAACTTGATTTGTTGCTGTGCTTCACGCGGAACTTTTTTCAAAATAATGTTGATCGTTCCTGCGATTGCAGCACTACTGAATTCCGCATTACCGAGTCGATAGATTTCAACGCGGTCAATCATACTCATCGGAATATGGTCGATATTTGTACCGCGTAGCGGCTCACCATCGAGCAAAATTTGCGTGTACTGTCCACCCATGCCGGTCAATTGTATCGCGCCGTTATTCACAATCACACCGGGTACACGTTTGATCGCATCGGTAACAGTGGTATCACCAAAACGCATCAATTCGGCATTTTCCACAACCAGCTTTGACGAAGCATCGCGCTTTGCATTTTCAGTAGCTGACTTGGCTTTTACCTCAACTTGCTGAGCTTGTTGAACTTTTTGCTCGAGGTTTTGGGCTTGAATGTTCGAACTGAAACCCGCTAGTAGAG
The DNA here is from genome assembly GCF_018139645.1 of Affinundibacterium baiyunense. GTDB lineage: Bacteria > Pseudomonadota > Gammaproteobacteria > Burkholderiales > Burkholderiaceae_D > Undibacterium > Undibacterium baiyunense. The sequence goes on along the minus strand of NZ_JAGSPM010000002.1, from coordinate 325,012 downwards.
CGCAAACAAGATTGACTGGAAGCTGGTTTGTACCAAGAGTTTTTTTCATCTGATCAAGCTCATTTTCCTTGCGCACCAATGACGAGAAAAACGATATATAGAGCGATAAAAGTCACGCCTAAAATACGCCATGCATAGTTCGAAACGTTTTTCTTATTTGAAGTCATCAGAATTGTGAATTCAACAAACTGCCTTCGTCCAACGAGGATAAATCCTAAACTCCGCTTGTTACATAGGCTTAAACCGCCAAGCATAGGCCTGACTTACTTTTAAAACTTCTTTGCTGCCGCGTAATTCAACCGTGACCTTGCCTAGTTCGTCGCGATGTGCTTTAGCGATGGCGTCGGCGCGGACGACGACGCTGCGGTGTATTTGCCAGAACACCTCTGGATCGAGTCCTTCGATAATTTCTTTTAAGGGCTTGCGCACATGGGCTTCATCGTCGGTACATACGACACGGGTATATTTTTCGTCCGAGGTGAAAAATAGGATTTTATCGATAGGGAACATCTTGATCGTATCGCCGACGCTGGCGCTAATCCAACGTATGCGTTCGACATTTTGTGGCCGTAGTCGCTTGTCTAATTCTTGCATCAGACTACTTAAATCTGTTGGTGTGGCTTTGACTTCTAAGCGGGCTTTGAGCCTTGCGATGGCATCGACTAGGCGTTCTCGTGAAATCGGTTTGAGCAAATAATCAATCGCGCCTGCCGAGAATGCCTCCAGCGCATGATTATCGTAAGCAGTGGTAAACACCGCATGACAACGGCCTTTGGTCGCATTGGCAACATCGAGACCTGTCATGCCTGGCATGCGAATATCAAGAAATGCAATGTCAGGATGATGCTGATGGATTGCTTCTAAGGCGTCGGCGCCATGTTCGCATTCGGCGATGATGTCGAGTTCGGGCCACAAGTCGTTTAGCATGCGGCGTAAGTCTTTGCGCGGTAAATCTTCGTCGTCGGCAATAATCGCTGTGGTCATAGTTATCCTTATTCTTGTATCTCGATGCTATTTTTAAATAGTTTTTTTACGTTTTACATTATCAATGAATTTCTACTGCCTAAGCAATTAAATACTTCGCGAAGGACGCGCTCAATTAGCGTCGCGCAAAAACTCAATGAAGTTACCGCTAAGCGATCAAAGGAATAACAATGCTGGCAATCACACCACCTTCAGGTCGTGCTTTTAAAGTGAGCTTCGCTTTATCGCCATACATGGATTCTAGACGTTCACGGATATTGGCTAGACCGATACCGGAACCAGAAGTAGTGCCGCCAAAACCCACACCGTTATCGCTCACTGATACTTCTAATTTTTCTTCATCACCATCGTCAAAATAGCGCGCATTGACAGCAACATGAACCGGGCCAATTTTTGGTTCTATGCCATGTTTAATCGCGTTTTCAACTAAAGAGATCAAAAGCAAAGGTGGGAAGGCCGCGTCTTTTAATTCTGATTCAACGCTATAACTAAGGCGCGGGATTCTGGCCTGCATTAAGCCTAGATAGGCGCGCGCAGCCTCTAGTTGTTTGGCTAAGCGACCTTGTTCGCTTGTGCCATCACCGCGCATTTGTGGAATGGTTGAACGTAAATAATCCACCAAATGATCGACGATCGCGGTAGCACGCAACGGTTCCGTCAAGATCGCTGAGCGTACGCCTGCCAAAGTATTGAATAAGAAATGTGGTTCGACTTGGGCAACCAATACGGATAAGCGCAACTCGGCTTCGCGACGCGCGTCTTGCGCGCGTTTTAATTCTTGTTGACGTAATGCCTCTGCAAGACGCTTACGTTGGCGGAAGAAAAACCATAAGTCGAAACCACTCGCGGTATAAATAATTAAAAATGCGATAGGGAAGGAACCAATGATCAATTGAATTAACTTGTCCAGCTTGACACTGTCGTTGTCCACGGGTTTTTCCTTAGTTTCAGGCTTTGCCACGCTCGCTGAATTTGCCTCGCTCTTTGTCGAGGAAGCTGCAGAAGTTTCAGCTGGAACGGAGGCAGGTGTTTGCGCTGAAGCTGAAGCCGCATCCGCCGTCGCTGATGCACTTGGTTGTTGATGATCCGCGTTGCTCTTTTTGTTTTTTGAAACGACTTTGTAATTCGCATCGCCATAGATCACAAACTTTGCCAAGTTATCTGTCGCCTGCGCAACGCCATAACTAATCGCGACGCCTGAAAGCAAGGCTACGCACAATAAGATCGTCTCTTTACGACTCGCAAAATTCTTTTGTCTCACCCACACCGCCATTGCTTGACCAACGGTCGTCAAGCTAAGCGCCGCCAACATCACTGGTACCATGGTAACGGCATAGACTTTCCAATCCCCCTTGGTGACCGCAGCAATCACCGTCACCAAAGCGGCGATAAAAATATAGACGCCAACAAAGGCAACGGTACGATAGCGAAACCACGTCTTCGAAAAGACCGGGAAGTTACGATAGCGATTTAACCAAGTATCACTTTGAATCGATACTTCTGACGGTAGAGCTTGTTCAGACATAGCAGGTTGGGTGGGAATTGATGACGGATTCATGACGCCTCCTTATTGATAACATCTACTATAAGTGAGTGCTGAATGCAGAAGTAAAGTTGCGATGAAATCGATTATGGCTAGACAAAAGCTGCCGTTCGGAAGATGAAATCAAAAGTTCAAATCGAACTAAACAAAGTGCTAGTTCAGACCAAACAAAGCCCATTTAAGCTGGACTACTTGGTGGATCACCAGCGCTAGCCGGTGTCTCTGAACTTGATTCGGCTTGCTGCTTTGAACGAGCCTGGCCAGCGATACGCAATATCGTATTACGAATGGATGTTAGCACCGCTGTAGTATTGAATGGTTTCACAATAAAACCAACAACGCCGCGACTTTGTGCGGCAGTGATCATTTCTGCATCCATCTTTGCGGACACCAGAAAAATCAGAGCTTTTGGTAATTGCGCTCGCACATTGTCTAACAAGGCAAGTCCGGTTTGATCTGCTTCACCGATATCCATACAGACAATTTGCGGTTGCAGTTTCACCATTTTGGCGAGATTGACTGAACTATGATTGCCATCACCAATGACTTCATGCCCGCCATTCATCAGCACCGAGCTCAACAAATTGCGCGCAACGGCTTGATTGTCGAGAATATAAACTTTTAACATGGTGAACTAAAGAGAGAATAAGTTGAGTTCATCATAATGGAAAACCTCGTGCTTGTATTCACAAAAGCGGCGAAATCCTAAGATTCGCAACAAGCTTCACCACAAGCCTCCGAGGATTTCATTATTTTGCGGCTGGCTTTGCGTTCTTTACATAACGATTGAGCCATTGGTCTTGTTCCCAAAGCATGTGCATTAAGGATTCTCTCGATCGATAAAAATGACTCTCGTGCGGTAGCATGACCAAGCGTGATGGCGTTCCCAAACCTTGCAAAGCTTGATACATACGCTCACTCTGCATCGGGAAAGTACCGGGATTATTATCGTCTTCGCCATGAATCAAGAGCAAAGGCGCATCAATATCGTCGGCATAATTAAACGGTGACATTTCTTTATAGGTGTTAAATGCGCGCCAATAATTACGATCTTCTGATTGAAAGCCAAATGGCGTCAAACTGCGGTTATAAGCGCCAGAACGCGCAATGCCGGCTTTGAACAAACTGGTATGCGCCAACAAATTGGCCGCCATGAAAGCACCATAACTATGACCGCCAATCGCGATCCGATGACGATCAGCGACCCCCAATTTCACTACTTCATCCACCGCTGCTTGGGCGTTCATTTTGAGTTGTTCGATAAAGGTATCGTTTGGTTCTTTGCGCCCTTCACCAATAATCGGCATAGAAAAACCATCTAAAACCGTGTATCCACGTGCCAGCATCACTTGTGGACCTTGCACATTGATACGATTAAATTTATACATGGAGCCGCTAACCTGACCAGCACTTTCGGCAGATTTGAATTCGCGTGGATACGCCCACATCAACATCGGTCGAGGGCCATCACGTTTTTCATCGTAACCTGGCGGTAAATAAAGTGTTGCGCTTAGACTCACGCCGTCTTCGCGTTCGTAATGAATTTGGCGTTTCTGGATGCCACGAAATTTAGGTGTTGGATGCGGATAATTGGTCAATGCTTTCGGCGCAGCGGTGCCTGCCAAATTACGCAAGAATAGATTCGGTCTTTCATCTGCTGCTTCGCGACTGGTAATGATTTGATGACCTTGATCATCTAACACGCCTAATACTTCTTCGTAATAGGGCGCTTTCGAACGCCATAAACGAATCACTTTTTCTGTAGGAATATAGTAACGATCAAGGAATGGTCGATCACCTTCTGGGCTAGCACCAACACCCGTCAAAAACATCGATTGCTCATCAGAGGTGAGGCGAATTACCGAGCGACCATATTGATTTAATTCCATTACCGGTGAGCCAGGATTGCTGTACTGATCTTCGGTTTTTCGGTGAAACAATAAGTCTGGCTTGGTAAAAGGCGCACCCGGTTGTATCCGCCAAGTGCGCGTTTCTCGGGTTTTAGCGGAACTCTCGGTGACCAAAGCGACATGATCATTACCCCACAAAACTTGGTTAAAGCGCCAAGGCATTTCCATCAACTTTTGTGGAGCACCGCCAAACGGAACACCGTGCTGCCACAATACGTCAGAAATGCGAGCATTCGCGTCGGCTTCTACACCATGTGCTTCAAGCCAATACAAGGTCGCAGGCTGATCATTACGCCAAGCAAAATTACGTGGACCGGCTTGTACTGCATCGCTAGCGCTTGGTAGACGTTCACGCATCACCACATCGGCGACGGTTTTGAGTTTCTTGCCGTCGATGCTCCAAACTTCAATCAAGTGACCAAATCGCTCCCACGGCAATTGATAGGAGTACGGGCGTTTCAATTGCGTTGTAAGTACCCACTTGCCATCTGGTGATGCTAGGACTTTGGATAAAGTCATAACAGGACCAAAACGACGTACCGATCCATCGATATGTACCACGGCTAATTGGGTTTGCAATTGCCAATCCAGCATATCGGCATCATGCGCATTTTTTAACAAATCTGGATAAGTACGTGTCTGCGCCAATTTGCCGCCACGGGTTTCTTGCATATTTGGGCCAATCGGCACGCGAGGTTCAATCGGTGCTGGCTTTTGCGAGCGTGGTAATAGTCTAACCAGTAATTGATCACTGCCGTTTAACCATGAAAAACCGGCGCCCATTACTGCATTCAGTTTCTCGTAAATCAATGGACGAGCCGTCGCTTGTTTCACATCGAGCAACCACAACTCCACGCCATTGCGCGCCCAGACGCTAAATGCCAACCATTTCTCGTCAGCAGACCAAGCCATATCGGCAATTTTGATCTTGCTTGGCAAACCCGTCACCTTACGAATTTTGCCGCTAGGGATATCTAATAAACTCAAACCGTCACTAAAACCACTACGCGATGCAGCACGCAATTTGGGATGTATGCGCAGTCCTGCTAGCTTTAATTCGGGTTGCGCAATCTCGGCAATACTTGGTAGGCCAGGAATATTGACTAACAAACCCGTCTTATTTTTTGGCCCAAGCCGAAACTCGGGACCACGCGGTGCATCCACCAAAGATTGCAGTTCAGCAGATGGCAATTGATAGCGACTATCGCTGGCAATAGCGGGGGCAAGCAAACCAAGGCTGAAACTGATTCCTAGGCTGACAAGCAAACCAACAAGTGAGTTGCTAGCAAACACACCGCCACGCTGGGTAAATCTTGACGACATGACTTCGTCCTTATGAATTCATCAAATAGCGTATGCGGCGTTCCTTCACATTCGCGCTACATACCGAAAAGCAGGCATTATAAAGACAAAAGCAGGCATATTCTCGCAGGGTGGGCGAACTAGCGGTCAGCGGGAAATCCCTAGCACATTAAAAATTTCATTTTCTACATCCCTATTTCCTATACTTATTAAACGCACAAAAACGCAGACAGTCTGTTGTTTTGCGATGAATTCCAAGACGAAAATACGCTCTTTGAAATGCTTTATTGGCATTTCCAAAGTAGACTAGAACGCTGATTAACCATGCAAAAAGGGCGAGCATTTGCCCAAGACGATAGAAATCATGTCTGAACTCACTCAGTTACAAATCGCGCAAAGATTGCAGCACTTGACCGAACTCAGTCTAGCTCTGAATGGTCTGGCAGATACGAATTCCTTACTGGAGCGAATTCTGCAAACTGCAAAAAAGTTGACCAATGCGGACGGCGGCACCCTGTATCGCATAGACAAAACGAAAACACAGCTTGATTTTGACATCGCGATCAATGACAGTTTGCATATTCATGTCGGCGGTTCGCAGCCGCGTAGTACCGATATGCGGGCGATCCCGTTATTCGATGAAAACGGCCAACAAAACTTGCAAGCGGTGGTCGCCTATGCAGCGAACTTGAAGCAATCAATACGTATTGCGGATGTCTATGCGGCGGATTTATTTAGTTTTTCTGAGATGCGACGCTTTGACGAACGCAATCACTATCACTGTCAATCCTTATTGACGGTGCCTATGCTCAATCACGAATCTGAATTAATTGGGGTTTTACAGTTAATCAATGCTACTGACCCGACAAACCAGCAAATCATTCCGTTTAGTGAAACCGATCAAAGCTTTATTGAGGCACTCGCCTCACAAGCCGCGATTGCACTGAGCAACCAAGAATTAATTTATCAGCTAGAAAACTTGTTTGAATCCTTGGTCAATTTGATCAATATTGGGATCGACGAAAAGTCACCGAATACCGGACGCCATTGCCAACATGTACCCGAGCTAACCATGATGCTAGCCGAAGCTGTGCATCGTAGCGAATTGGCCGTGTTCAAAGATTTTAAGATGAGTGAACGCGATCGTCGCGAATTATGGATGGCAGGCCTATTGCACGATTGCGGAAAAATCACAACGCCGGTTCATGTGATTGAAAAATCCACCAAATTAGAAACCATTTTTGACCGCATTCACTTGATCGATGCGCGCTTTGAGATTCTAAGACGCGATATAGAAATTCGTTATCTCAAAATGGCTGCGGAACAGCCTGGCAATCAACATAAGTTCATGACCGAAATGCAGCAAGCCTTGGCACAAGTCGAACTCGACCGCGCCTTTTTGCGTCATGCCAATATTGGTGGTGAACGCATGCGCGATGAAGATCAAGAGCGGGTACAAGAGATAGCCAAACAAAGTTGGATCGATAGTCATGGCGTACAACAGCATTTACTCAACAATGATGAAGTTGAGAATCTCACCATCAAAGCGGGAACCTTAACCTCAGAAGAACGCAAGATTATCAATAACCACATCGCCGTCACGATCCGAATGTTAGAAGCGTTGCCTTGGCCTAAACATTTAAAAAATGTACCCGAGTTTGCGGGTGGCCATCATGAACGCATGGATGGCAAAGGATATCCGCGCGGCTTAACTGGCGAACAAATGTCCGTACAAGCCCGAATTATGGCGATCGCTGATATTTTTGAAGCCTTGTCCGCCAAAGACCGTCCTTATAAAACTGGAAAAACTCTGACTGAATCTTTAGATATTCTTGGCAAATTTAGCCTAAATGGACACATCGACCCTGATCTGTTTCACGTTTTTGTCAAAGAAAAAGTGTATTTGGAATATGCGAAAAAATTCATGGATAGCGCACAAATTGACGAAGTCGATGAAAGCAAAATTCCCGGTTACCACCTAGCGATTCCCACTTAAGTCAGAACTTATCCGTCAACATCAAGCATGATCATGAAACGACGCTTCGGGTTTATTCCCTTATTCAGCTTGATATTTGTATTGATCGCGACTGCCGAAATCGTATGGCTGCACAAGCTACAACGATTGGATCATTTACTGTCCGACTTTCTGGTCAAAACACATGCAGAAAAATTGCAAGCAGATCCCGATATCGTGATCATCACGATCGACGACGCAAGTTTGGCGGAAATGGAAGCAAAAGTAGGGAAATGGGTATGGCCACGCTCAGTGCACGCTGAAATACTTGAAGCAATCTACCAACAACAGCCCAAAGCCATCGTCTTTGATTTAACTTTCAATGAAAAAGATAAAGATCGTCCCGAAAGCGATCAATTATTTAATGAGGCAATTCGTGGCAAGCAACATGTTTATTTTCCGATTACCTTACGCTCATTAAATAACGACGCCTATGTGGGACGTTTAAGCGATCTGCAACAAGCACTTGGCTTGATCAAAACCGCACAAGCAGATCCTGAAGCGCGCGGTGGTTTTCTACCGCCGCTGGCGATTGACATGGCATCTTGGCAGGTCGGTACCATCAATTTTAATCATGATCGCGGCATCGGTCGCAGCTACGATTTATATAGCAATTTATCGGGCTGGTTAATGCCTTCCTTGCCCGCCAAAGTGATGCAAAGCCTGGGTTATCCAGTACCGCAGCAAGCTGAGATCTTGTTATCGTGGCGTGGTAGCAAATATCCATACAAGCGTATTTCTTATAGCGAACTATATGCAGATATCGACCGCGCTAAGTCTTTACGCCCAGCCAATGAATTCCACAATAAGATCGTGATCATTGGTGCTGATGCCTCGTCTTTACACGATATTCGTCCAACACCAATTGATAACGAATACTCCGGCCTCGATATTCTGGCGACCGCGATGGACAATCTAAAGAATCAGCGTGCCATGCAGATGCCTTCGCAATGGCCATTCTTGTTAGTCACTTTGATGGCGATTGCTGCCATTTACATTTGCTTTGTGAAACGCATCAATGCACTCATTCCTGCGGTGGCACTCAGCATGATCACACCGCTAAGTATCGTGCTTGCCTATCTAGCCTTATCGCAATTGTGGATCATTCACATCATCACGCCGCTGTTGATCGTGTGGACGTATTACTTCAGTTTAGCCTTGCGTGAGTATTGGATAGTTCATCGCTCTTATCAAGCAACCATCAAAGAATTTGGACGTTACGTCAATCCCCATGTAGTCAAAGATTGGATCGCAAAAGAAGGCTCTGAGCATGTCGGTGAGAAAGCCGAAAGTCGCAACATCACTGTCCTGTTTTCAGATATTCGCGGCTTCACTAGTCTCTCGGAAAATCGCAGCCCTGAAGAAGTAGTAGCATTACTCAATCGCTATTTCACGCTACAAGTCGAAGTGATATTCCGCTTCAACGGCACCGTTGATAAATTTATAGGCGATTGCATTATGGCATTTTGGGGTGCGCCACTGGATAACCCGCAACATGCGCGCGATGCGGTGATGGCGGCAATTGAAATGTCTAAAGTATTGGAGAAATTTAAAGCAGAGCTTGAGGATACGAACCTCGATTTTGATGTTGGTATCGGTCTGCATTCCGGGCCTGCGGTGGTCGGTTCGATTGGTTCTGCTGAGCGAAAAGAATTTACCGCAATTGGCGACACCGTTAATCTCGCTAGTCGAATCGAAGGCTTAACCAAAGGCGTGTCGCGTATCTTGGTATCCGCCGAAACGATGCGACTATGTGGTGACGCGCTTGACTTTCACCCGGTTGGCTCCTATAAGGTAAAAGGACGTGAACAAGAAGTCATTTTGTTTTCACCACTCGCTCCAATTTGTCCTCCCTCGCCACAAAACGATAAGGATGCAATATGAATCATCAGCAAAAAGTCTTAGCACTTGCTTGCGTAATTGGCTTATCCAACAGTCCATTACATGCAAATGCACAAAATACTGGACAAGCTACGGTAGCCCGTAGCGCCGAGCTCAAAGCCCAACCTTTTAGTGATGCCGCGACGGTAAAAATGCTGGCAGAAAATCAAAAACTGGACGTACTCTCACGCAAAGCTAGCTGGATGGAAGTGCGAGATCAAGCACAAACAGGCTGGGTCAAAATGCTTAGTTTGCGTTTTGAAAGTAAGGGCGCGGAAACCAGCAGCAAAACCGGTGATACCGTCAAAAGCCTGTTGAGCTTTGTAAAAACAGGTTCTAGCGGCAGTACCACTACCACTGGGGCAAAAGGCTGGAGCAAAGAAAGTTTTGCGAACCTCACACCAAACCCTGATGCGTTCGAAAAAATGAAGTTATTGTATAGCGATAAATCTGATGCGATTAGTTTTGCAAAACAAGAGAACTTAAAAGAGCAAGAACAAGCCTATCTAAAAACCAAGGGAGAGCAACCATGAAGCCAATCATGCGTTCATCTGTGGGTTCAGCAGTGCGTTCCCGCCTACGTTCTCCCATTCGTATCAGTATCCTGTTAGCCAGCCTGCTATTTGCTACGCAAATTTCTGCAGAGCCACAATTTAAATTGGACATAGGCAAAGCTTTTTCTGCACTAAAAAACACCAAGAGTGCGGTCGTTCCGTTAACCGAACAAGAAGAGATCGCTTTGGGTCAAGGTGTGGCCAGCAATTTGATGAATCTAGCGCCTTTGGTCGCTGACAAGGAAGTCCAGCAGTACGTGAATCGAGTCGGACGTTGGATCAGTTTACATAGCGAACGCCCCGACTTACCTTGGACATTTGCCGTGCTCGATCATGACGATGTCAATGCCTTTGCCGCGCCCGGTGGTTATGTGGTGCTTACCAAAGGAATGCTGCTCAAATTGCGAAACGAAGCGGAGTTAGCCGGTGTGTTAGCGCATGAGATTGCCCACATTGTACGCAAGCATCATTTAAATGCGATTCAAAGTAGCAGTGGCAAACTTGCACTTAAAGAAGGTGCGAGTCTGCTCATGGACGCAAAAGGCAAGACGGATCAACGTTTGCTAACTGCAATCAGTGCTGGTACAGAAATTTACGGCAAAGGCTTAGATAAAGAAGATGAGTTTGATTCTGACCGTGTTGGTATCGTACTGGCGGCTAGAGCTGGTTATGATCCATACGGTTTGCCTGCGGCGCTACAGACCTTGCAAAGTATCACTGCGGACAGCTCTAGCTTGCAATTGATGCTAGAGACACATCCAAAACCGAATGATCGATTGGCACAACTAGATCAAATCATGGGTAAAGATTTTGATCGCTACGACAATTTGCCTGCACTACCAGGGCGCTTTGAAAAAATGATTGGCCGCTTAAAAGTAGCGTCGAAATAAATGCACTAAATAAGCGTGCTAAATCATTGCGCAAAATCATTGCCCGCTTAAATCGGCACAAAAAAACCTGCAAGTTGGAGCTTGCAGGTTTTTTTTATGGTCAATACATATAATCAACGCATCTGATTAATGTATTAAGATACTAAGGCACTAAACCATCATCGCATTAACGCTCAATCGCCAGCGCAACACCCATACCGCCACCGATACACAAACTCGCCAAACCTTTTTTGGCATCGCGGCGTATCATTTCGTGAATCAAGCTCACCAGAATACGGCAACCTGATGCACCGATAGGATGACCAATCGCAATCGCACCGCCATTCACGTTGATCTTATTGGTATCCCAGCCCATTTCACGATTGACACCGATTGCTTGTGCAGCAAAGGCTTCATTGATTTCCATCAAGTCGACTTCTTCATGCGTCCAACCAGCTTTTTTCAAACACAATTGTGCTGCTGGTACTGGGCCTAAGCCCATGATCGTTGGATCGATACCGGCGGATGAATATGCCTTGATTTTTGCTAACACTGGCAAACCCAATTCGGCTGCTTTTTTGGCGGACATCATAATTACTGCTGCGGCACCATCATTCAAACCAGAGGCATTTCCTGCGGTGACTGTACCTGCTTTATCAAAGGCTGGGCGTAATGCCGCCAAGGATTCTAAGGTGCAACCGTGTTTGATAAATTCATCCGTATCGAACACGGTCGTTCCTTTTTTGCTGACGATTTCGTAAGGAATAATTTCATCAACAAACTTACCAGCCTTTTGTGCGGTCTCAGCTTTGTTTTGTGAAGCTAAGGCAAAGGCATCTTGCTCTTCACGCGTAATGCCATGTTTTTTTGCGACGTTCTCAGCCGTAATACCCATGTGATATTGGTTATAGACATCCCACAAGCCGTCAACAATCATCGTATCGACGAGTTTTGCATCGCCCATACGGAAACCATCACGCGAACCCGCTAACACGTGTGGGGAGGCACTCATGTTTTCTTGGCCACCTGCGATCACGATATCTGCATCGCCCGCCATGATTGCCTGTGCTGCTAAGTGCGTTGCTTTCAAACCGCTACCACACACTTTATTAATCGTCATGGCAGGGACCATATTCGGTAAGCCGGCACGAATCACCGCTTGGCGCGCGGCATTTTGTCCCACACCTGCAGTCAATACTTGCCCCAAAATCACTTCATTGACGGCTTCTCCGCTCAAGCCAGTTTTTGCTAATAAGGCTTTAATCACATGCGCGCCTAAATCAGATGCGGCGACTTTAGCCAAGGAACCACCGAATTTACCAACCGCGGTACGTCCAGCGGCAACGATTACGACTTCTTGCATGTGTAACTCCCTAAAGAATTAAGTCAAAGTTGGGGGGAATTCATAAGAGTACACCAGTCTGTTCGGCTTCGTACGCAATTGGCTAGGAAAATATTGCATTGCGTCAGAATTGCTGATTTTTTATGCAACTAATCTGGTTTTTATAAAAATTACGGACGAAAAAAAAGCCTTCTTTTCAGAAAGCTTTTTTGCGCTGCCACTTCTAGGATTCGAACAAGTTCAATTGGACTTGTGGTCGAGAGCGGCGGCTTCTTAGTCGTTTAGGGCGTGGTTTAAGCACGCCCTGATCGGCTAAATTACTTCTTTTTTGCAGTTGTGGTTGCTTTTTCAGCAGCTTGTGTGAATTGCTTGGTTGCATTCGCCAAGTTGTCTTCCAAAGTTGCCACAGCTTGTTTGGTTGTTTTAGACAATTGTTCGTAACCAGCGTTGATGTTACCAACCACTGTTTTCAATGCAGTTACTGCTTGCTCGGAACCTGCTGGTGCATTTTTTGTTACTTCGTCGATTAAAGAAACAACTTTTGCATTAGTGTCAGCGATATGAGATTCCACTGCTTTAGTGAATTCTTGTTGTGTTGCTGAAGTGATGCTTGCCAAGTGACGGCCATATGCCAATGCTTTCTCTGCATTTGGTTTTGCTTGTGCAGAAGCCAAAGCGATCAATTCTTGTGCGTCTTTTGCTTTCAACAACTGTTGTGTTGCTGCTGTGCCTTCTTCGAAAGTTGCTTTAGCAGCGTTCACGTTCAAGGACACGAATTGTTCCAAACCTTCAAATGCTTTTTGGTTCAATGCGGTGATTGCAGCGAATTGCGCTTCTAAGTTTGTCTTAGTAGCAGCGATAAATTGTTCTGGTGTTGTGTACATGGAATTCTCCGATAAGTTGAGGATTTAGTTTGAATCAAAACGGCAGTGAGTCCAAAAAATCTTAAACATGGTGCACCGCAACAATTCGCATTCTACTGACTATTTTTTAAGCGTCAAGCTTTTTTTGTGCATCGCATCAAAATAGTTATCGGAGAGGGTATTTTTATTTGCTTTACGATAATTTTCTTTTGTTTTTCAAGGATTTAGCCGATTGTTTCAAAATATGGCTGGTCGTATTAAGTGAGTAAAATTTAATCATCATTTGACGATTTAATGCCCATTTTCTGTTGCTGATTTTTATTGACGACTTTCTAGTAACAATAAGCGCCGTTTATTTTCTAAACCGCCTGCATAGCCTTGTAAATCACCATTGGCGGCAATGACTCGATGACAAGGAATTACGATCGATAAGGGATTACGCCCGTTTGCCGCACCTACGGCACGAATTGCGTTAGGCCTGCCTATTTGCTGCGCCACTGCAGAATAACTACGCACTTCGCCGTAAGGTATCGTTTGCAAGGCTCGCCAAACCTCTTGCTGAAATGGCGTACCTTGGGTGCAATCTAAAGGCAAATCAAACTCACGTAACTGACCAGCAAAATACGCATCTAACTGTTGTGCAGCATCTTTTAGCAAAGCATCATTCGAATCTGCTTGCCAAGCACTATCGAGCTGCAAATGTTTGTGTTCAGAAAAATAGATACCCGCCAAGCCTAGCTCACTCGCCAGCAAACGCAATGCTCCGTATGGCGAGGGATGAATCAGATATTTTTTAAGCATAATTTATTCGCTAAAACAATTTTATAAAGATTGCCAAAGTAAGAGGGCAGCATAGCTACGCCACGGTGACCACGCTTCCGCACGTTGAAGTAGTTGCTTTTCCGTGCAACGCAAGGCAGTCTGCGATGGATCATGACTGACCGCCTTTTGTAAACCAAGATCACCGGCCGGAAAAGCATTAGAAAAACGCAAAGCGCGCATGGCGATGTATTGGGCAGTCCATTCACCAATCCCTGGCAATGCCTTTAATATTCGAATTACCTCGTGTAAGCTAATACCAGGCTTAAATTGCAAACCACCCGCTGCTGTAAATGCAGCGAACTGCTGTATCGTCGCAGCGCGTGTCTTCGGTACCCCTATGGTCGCGATCTGTTCTACGCTCAATTGCGCTAAACAGTCGGGGCTGGGAAAGTGATGCGAAATACCCTGCCAAGGGCTCTGCATAGACACACCAAATTTCTGCACCAAACGCCCGGCAACCGTGGTCGCGCCAGCGACACTGACTTGTTGCCCAAGAATTGCGCGAATCGCTAATTCGAATGCATCAAAACTTCCGGGTACCCGTAAACCTGGGGTACGACTCATTTGCTGTGCCAGTAGTAGATCTTGTTGCAAATGTTGTGCGATCACGATCGGGTTTGCTTCGACATCGAATTGTTGACGAATCCTTGCAAGCAAAGGCAAAAGAACCGAACTCAAACTAGGTGCGATGTGCAAAAGTAACTGCTGTTTATCGGCCGCGTGACTTACCTCAACCCAGCCAGTTTTTCCATCTAGCTGCACGCTACGACGGTAACAAGCTTGTTGCAGATCGACCTGTTCTAAACCTAACATCGCGCGCCCATGCAAATAGGCTAATAGCTGATTCCATGCATACGGTGGTCGATATGCCAGACGCAAGCTGATTCCTTGCTGACTTTCAGTAGGCGTTTGTGTGCGCCGGATGGAGGCTGGCGACATTTTGTAACGCGTCTCAAACAAGGCATTAAACCGACGCACGCTGCCAAAGCCAGAAGCAAACGCGATTTCTGTCATGCTTAACTTGGTCTCTTGTATCAGTTTTTTAGCAAATAACAAGCGCTGGGTCTGTGCCAATTCAACTGGACTGACACCAAATTCCTGCAACATGACACGCCGCAATTGACGTGAAGATAAACCGACCTGCTCAGCCAATGTTTCAACGCTTGCTTCGTTTAACGCACCCGCACTAATTTTTTGCCATATCGCGTGCGCCAGATTTTGTTGCAAGTTATACGGCGCTAACTCTGGCCGACAACGCAAACAAGGCCGAAAACCCGCCGCTTCTGCCGCCGCTTGTGAACTAAAAAAGACACAGGAAGTCTGACGAGGTGTTTTGACGCGGCAAATTGGGCGACAATAAATTCCCGTGGTCGTGATACCTGCAAAGAAGACGCCATCAAAGCGTGCATCTTTTGCGGCAAGCGCGCGGTAAAAATCATGATCTTGTGCGGAAATGTGCGGCTGCATTTTTTCTATTATCAAGTGAAACAAAACAGGTAAAACGAATCAGAACCCAAATTGCAGACAATTCGTCAAATCGACAACAAGGTCACACAATAGTTAATTAGGTAAGTACAGTTGCTCGTTAGCTTAACCCCGAATATCCTAAGCGACTAGCCATTTTCGGACAAACAAATGTTGGACTAGCCAAATAAAAAAGCAGCACATGAACGATCTCATCCAACGCATAGAAGAATGCTCACGACGCCATCCGCAATTGGCGATTTCGCTATTTCAAAAATTAGAACAACGTGCCTACCAAGAAAAACGTTTGTCGCAGGCATTAAATGCCTTGGTTCGCCGTTTTTTTATTTGCGAACGTTTAGGTAGTGGAGATACGCTCAATGACGCGCTGTATTCAGGTCTACAAAGCGCAGAGCACCAAGGTTTAACCTATCAAGCGGGTCGTGTCATGCTTTGCCTTGGTCGCATTCGCTATACACAGGGCATTTATAAAGAAGCGATCTATTTTTGGACCCGTTGTATCGATCTCTGCAAGATCACCCACGATACCGAGGTCGCGATTGAAGCTCGTATCGGGCTCGGGCAAATTTATGATGCGATGGGAGATTGGGAAACCGGCGCCAGCTTCCACCGACAAGCGGGCACCCAATTAGAAACCTTTGATCGCCCTTATCTCAAAAGTAAGCAAACGATCAATTTAGGTGTTAATTGCATGCAGTTGGGCCAAATTGAGCAGGCGACGGAACTATTTCATCAAGCGCTCGCACAAGCAAAGCGTGGCAATATCGCAGAATATGTGGCTGAGGCCCATTGGTATTTGGGCGTATTAGCGCAACGCAAAGGACAAACGCAAGTTGCCTACGATGAAGTGCAATTGTCGATTCAGTTAGCACAGGCATGTAAATATCAATGGTTAATGAGCCCGGCATTCAATACTTTGGGCGAAATTTTCATTGAACAGCAACTAACTGCACAGGCAATCGAAATCTATCTTCAAGCATTACAGTATGCAGAACAAACTGGCTCTCGCAAACAAAGTGCGCAATGTTGTCAGGCACTTTCCGCACTATATGAGGCAAACGGTGAACCTGCATTCGCACTGAAATACGCGCGTCTTCATCATCAGATCTCGACTGAAATTGCCGAAGTCAATGTGATTGATCAATTCAGTGCGCTACGTGAATATGATTTATCAAAAAAGCCGCCGGTTGAACTATTGCTTGATTTATCGTCGAATAGCCAATTAGAAAACAAGAGCTTATCCGAAGCATTAAATTATGTCGGCAATGAAGCAATCAATATTTTGGAAATTGATACCGTCTGCTTATGGCTGAAAGATGGGCAGAAATTACGCTGCGAAATGTTAGCGAATAGCTCTGCGAATGAATATCCTGAAGAACTTACCAAGCAAACTTCTTTGGGTTTCGGGGTTGGAAAAATTCTTGAACCGCAAGAATTTCTCAAATATTTTCAAGTAGTGCAAAACTTGCACACGCCAATTGCCATACATGATTTGCGCATCCACCCAGCGGCTGCTGAACTGAGCGCTTTGTATCAACCATTAGCTCTGTGTTCACTATTAGAGATTTCCGTGCGTTTGCACGGCAATCAAATTGGCGTGATTAGTTTTGGTAAAGCAGGACAAAGAAAAAATTGGTCGCGCGAAGATCTTTTATTCGGCAGCCATATCGCCAATTTAATTCAACAAATTTTAAGCCTAGACGAACATCGAAAAGCGCAAAGCCGTCTAGAAAATCGGGTGGCAGAACGCACCCAAGAGTTACAAGAACGAACCGAGCTGCTTCGAACCGCCCACCAAAATATTTTTATTCTCAGTGAAATCGGTAGAGAAATTACGTCTCAACTTGACCGTGAAGGCATCATTCGTACCTTGTATCAACATGTGCATAAACTGATGCCTGCAGAATTCTTATCGGTCGGTGTGTACAAGGCCGAACAAGGCTTAATCGACTTTCCTTGCAATATTTTGCACGGAAAAGATCTATTGCCCTATCACCGCGATTTGCAAGATCCTGATTTGTTATCGGTATGGTGTATTCAACATAAAAAAGCAATTTACATCAATGATGTGCATGAAGACTATTTGCATTACATCGGTATCGATGGCTTAGATAAACTGTTTGCCGAAGAATCTCTCGATGATACAGACATTCATTTTGCGCCGCTGTCTTTGATCTATGTGCCTTTGATTGTTAAAGACCGTTTACTTGGCTTACTTTCAATGCAAAGCTCGCGGCGAAATGCTTTTGAACGCATGCACGTTGATATGTTAACGACGCTGGCAGCTTATACCGCGGTTGCATTCGATAATGCAGATACCTACCAACAACTATCTTCGGCACAGCAGCTGTTGATGTCGAAAGAAAAGCTAGCTGCTTTAGGCGCTCTGGTGGCTGGGATAGCGCATGAAATCAATACGCCACTGGGAAACTGCTTGCTCACGGCAACCACCTTAAAAGAAAGCTCAAACAAATTTATTCGTCTTTATACCGAGAACCAATTAAAGCGTTCGGACTTTAATCATTTCACCAGTGTCTTACACGAAGCCAACGAAATGTTGATGCGAAACTTATTGAACGCGAGTGATTTGGTCAGTAGTTTTAAACAAGTGTCGGTCGATCAAACTAGCCAGCAACGTCGTTCGTTTAATTTGCTAAAAACCAGTCAAGAAATCGTGCGCACCATGCAAAGTCGGATCAACAAACAGAATCACCAATTGTTGATTGATATCCCAGAACAAATCGAAATCGATAGTTATCCAGGTCCATATGGTCAGGTGATTACCAATTTCATCAACAATGCACTCTTACATGGCTTTGAAGGTCACGATGCGGGTACCATGCAATTAAGTGCTAAACAAATCGATCGCAGACATATCAAGATATGCTTTAGCGATAATGGTAATGGCATTCGCCCTGAACATTTGCGACGCGTGTTCGATCCGTTCTTCACTACTAAATTAGGGCAAGGCGGCAGCGGCTTGGGTTTAAATATCGTACATAACATCGTCACAGATTTGCTACGCGGTACGATCAAGGTAGACAGCAAACTCGGCGAAGGAACAAAAATCACCCTGCAATTACCAGTATGTGTGGATTAAAATAAAAAAAACGCCTCCCAAGCTACTGAGAGGCGCGAAGTCCCACCAAGAAACAGTACAAATCAAATTGTTATTGTGTACGAGCGGTAGCAATGAATTTGAGTTTAGAACATCATCCAAAAGGTCTTTAAAGACGGATTTCAAAACTCACTGCACAACGCATTTTAAAACTTTGTCGAGATAGGATTCAGAGTCAGTTATTACGCCCAACTCTGAATCGTACTCACATTACTAAGAGTGATAAGCGGATTCACCATGACTAGTGATATCCAAGCCCTCACGTTCTTCATCTTCCGCCACGCGCAAACCAATCACCAAATCGACCAATT
Source organism: Affinundibacterium baiyunense (assembly GCF_018139645.1). GTDB lineage: Bacteria > Pseudomonadota > Gammaproteobacteria > Burkholderiales > Burkholderiaceae_D > Undibacterium > Undibacterium baiyunense. The sequence continues at coordinate 306,014 of NZ_JAGSPM010000002.1, read as the reverse complement.
TGTAAGCGATCACAGAAACCACGGCTGACCAAATGATTGTCACACCAACTGCAGTTGCCTGAGTCGTTACTTGACCAACGATGCTGTAGGCGTCTGCGGACATTTTGTTGGCAACGTAATCAAAAATGCCTTGGCCGCCCAATGAAGGGGACGCAAACACGCCAGTCAACAAGGCACCTAAAATACCGCCGACGCCATGTACGCCAAACACATCAAGGGAATCATCCGCGCCCAACATACGTTTGAGTCCATTCACACCCCACAAACAAACGATACCCGAAGCCAAACCGATCAATAAACCACCCATAGGGCCAACGAAACCACATGCTGGGGTAATCGCGACTAGGCCAGCAACAGCGCCGGAAGCAGCACCTAACATCGATGGCTTACCCTTGCTCATCCATTCGCCGAAAACCCAAGATACCGTCGCAGCGGCAGTCGCTAATAAAGTATTCACAAAAGCTAAGGCCGCAATATCATTGGCTTCATAAGCAGAACCCGCATTAAAACCAAACCAACCTACCCACAACAATGAGGCACCAATCATCGTCATAGTCAAAGAGTGTGGTGCCATCGCTTCTTTACCGTAGCCGACGCGCTTACCGATCATGAAAGCACCAACCAAACCCGCAACTGCGGCATTAATATGAACCACAGTGCCACCAGCGAAATCTAACGCGCCCATTTGGAACAAGAAGCCCGCTTTTGCTGTTTCTGTCGCCAAAGTCGTAACGTCTTTGATCGCATCCGGACCAGTCCAGAACCACACCATGTGTGCGACTGGTAAGTAACTGAAGGTGAACCAAATCACGACAAACGCCAACACCGCTTTGAATTTTGCACGTTCCGCAAACGCACCAATAATCAAGGCACAGGTGATTGCTGCAAAAGTCGCTTGGAATGCGACGAAAACAAACTCTGGTATCACCACGCCTTTTGAAAAAGTCGCAGCACTCGTGAAACTAGCTTGCACAGGATCCCAAATTCCTTGCAGTAAGACACGATCAAATTTACCAATAAAACGACTGCCTTCAGTGAACGCAAGTGAGTAACCGTAAATACACCAAAGTACAACGATCACTGAAAAAATCATGAACACCTGTAATAAAACAGAGAGCATATTTTTGGCACGCACTAAACCGCCGTAAAACAGCGCCAAGCCTGGGATCGACATCATGGTGACCAATAAAGTAGCCACTAACATCCACGCGGTGTCGCCTTTATTTGCGGTTGGCGCAGGTGCAGCGGCGGCTGGCGTAGCTTCTGCTACGGCAGGAGCTACACTTGCAGCAACAGGCTCACTGCTAGCAGTCGCACTTGCTGTCGATGCAGCAGCGACCTCGGCAACGGCAGATGCCACACTCGCAGCAGCACTAGCGCTCGCCGCTAAATCTTCGGTATTTGCCCAAACAGTTTGCGCCATCGCCAGCACACAAACAAAGGCGGCAAGAGATTTCAATAGTTTTTTCATTTTCTTCTCTCGTCGATTAAAGTGCTTCGTTGCCAGTTTCGCCAGTACGAATACGGACGACTTGCTCTAAGGAATAGACAAAAATTTTGCCATCGCCAATCTTGCCTGTACGTGCCGCTGTTTCAATCGCTTCTATCGCACGATCAACGATGTTGTCTTCAACCGCAGCTTCGATTTTTGTCTTAGGCAAAAAATCGACGACATATTCAGCGCCACGATAAAGTTCGGTATGCCCTTTTTGACGACCAAAGCCCTTAACTTCAGTCACAGTAATACCTTGTACGCCTAATTCAGAAAGTGCTTCACGCACTTCGTCTAACTTGAATGGTTTAATGATTGCCGTTATCAGTTTCATGATGGTCTCGGTAATGTTTTAGTTTGGTCTTCGATTTGAACTAGAACTTAGAATGCTTTTACTGCCGACAGGACTAAACTGGTTTTGCCAGTGAACTTGCCTGCTGGTGTGTAGTAGTACTTAACGTCAGTGTTGGTACCAATGACTGCTAAGCTGAAATTGACGCCGACCAATTCTTTGGTCACGCCGAGTTTCCAATCGTTGTACGAGTAGGAAGAATTGTTTTTGATGGTCTGACGACCGTAGTGCAAGTTCAGGGTATAGCCTTCACCCATATCCAAGTTCGCGCCTAAGTCCAAGTAGCCACTATTTTTGCTGTCAACAAAGCCAAATAAGTTCGTCACAGAGTGAGAATATTTTGCATAGACTGGACCTGTGCTGATTTGGCCATAAATTTCGGTCGTATTGGCATCGACAAATCCAGCCACATTTTTTAATCCATTACTCGGATAAACATAAGACAAAACGCCGACGTCATAACTCACATCATCGGTAATCGAACCACGTTTGCCCGCATACAAATCCATTTCGATTTCGCCGCTACCACCTGCATCTTTAGTCCATTTAATCGTTGATAACCACGTTCCAGCATACAAGCCGTATGTGTTGTTCACGTAATCAGCACCGCCTTGTAATGCAGGTTTCAAACGAGATTGCGAAATTCCGCGATAGCGATAATCGCTAACCGCACCCAAATTAAAACTCACTTCGTGTTCAGGCTTTGCTTCTTGAGCTGAGACATTGCTCGCAAATAAACCACTAGCAAAACAACTACTCATTGCTGCACAGAATAAAATCTTTTTCATGGCGCTTCCCTCAGTTAGTTAAATATCAGTTCGTGTCAGTTCGAAAATTGGTGGCGCAAAATTGAACGCTTTCTTGCTTACTAGCAGATCTCGTGCCAGCTTTATTGCAGTGCGCAAATTCAGATTGATTTGTAGCGAGAAGCTTAGGTTTAAGCCCATTTGAGAGGCACAATTTCGCCTGTTTTAGGCTATTACGCTTGAGGCGCTATGAGAAAACTACGATTTAGCATCAATAAATACTCTACGCCTCAGGAGTAATTTATTTGCATTTATTTATATTAATTTTTTATTTCTCGCACTAAAATGACGCAAATTCATGTTGAGAAAAATCTATAATGCACCGGAAAAGTACTTTTCTATTTTCCATCCACTGGTAGTCATACATTAAGGCCTACCAATTCACATTAGGACAACTCTCATGGAACCGAATCAATTTTTTAATGATATGCAAGCCAAGATGCAACAGGCTTTAGAAAACTCACCTGCTAAAGATATTGAAAAAAACCTGAAGGCGATGATGGCCCAAGGTTTTGCCAAACTCGATTTGGTCACACGTGAAGAATTTGATATTCAGGCGCAGGTGTTAGCAAAAACGCGCAGCAAACTCGAAGCTTTGGAGTTACGGATTGCTGAATTGGAAGCACAATTACGAGACGAATAGCAGCACGCTCGTCTCTATTATGGGATAAGCAAACAGGATGGCACTCGCAGTTCTTAAAAGTCGCGCCTTAAATGGCATGGATGCACCAGAAGTCACTGTCGAAGTCCATCTTGCAAATGGTCTACCCGCATTTACGATCGTTGGCTTACCTGAAACCGAAGTTAAAGAATCCAAAGATCGGGTTCGAGCCGCGTTACAAAACGCCCGTTTTGATTTTCCAGCGCAGCGTATTACCGTCAACTTAGCTCCCGCTGATTTACCCAAAGAATCGGGACGCTTTGACCTACCAATCGCCTTAGGAATTTTGGCAGCATCAGGTCAAATTCCAGATGATGCTTTAGATCAGTATGAGTTTGCTGGCGAATTATCACTCTCTGGCGAACTAAGACCTATCCGCGGTGCGCTTGCGATGACTTTCGCGATTTGCAAAAGTGCGCAGCGCAATCAAACCGCAGCACGCGCATTTATGCTTCCAAAACAAAATGCTGAGGAAGCAGCATTAGTCAGTGATGCAAAAATCTATCCCGCCGAATCTTTGCTACAAGTCTGCGCCCATTTTGCAGCACGTGATCCAGATTCGAAAATTTCACCGCATCAAAGTCAGCCACATAAAAATACAATTTGCTATCCTGATTTCAGCGATGTGAAAGCGCAAACCCAAGCCAAACGCGCCCTAGAAGTAGCGGCGGCAGGGCGGCACAGTATCTTGCTAATGGGGCCACCAGGAACAGGTAAATCCATGCTGGCGAGCCGTTTTCCCGGAATCTTACCTGGCATGACAGACCAAGAAGCGCTTGAATCTGCCGCAGTGCAATCCCTCAGTAATGGCTTTAGCTTAGCAAGGTGGAAGCAACGCCCCTATCGCAACCCGCACCATACTGCTTCTGCAGTCGCGCTGGTCGGTGGTGGTGGAACACCTCGACCTGGAGAGATATCTTTAGCGCATCATGGCGTACTTTTTTTAGATGAATTACCAGAGTTTGACCGCAAAGTATTAGAGGTATTACGCGAACCTTTGGAGTCAGGGCAAATTCATATTTCGCGCGCTGCCAAACAAGCTAGTTTTCCTGCACGCTTTCAGTTAATTGCGGCAATGAACCCTTGCCCATGCGGCTACTTCGGTCATAGTAATAATAAGTGCCGTTGTACGCCGGATGCCGTGTTGCGATATCAAGGAAAAATTTCAGGCCCGTTAATTGATCGCATTGATATGCAAATTGTCGTACAAGCGCTGCCACAAGATGAATTATTTGCTTCTCATCAAAGTGAGAATAATGCAGCTATTCAAGCTCGTGTCGAATCAGCATTTCATCGGCAAATCAACAGGCAAGGCAAACCCAATAATCTACTCGACACCAAAGAAATCGATTTGTTTTGCACAGCCGACGCAGCCACAGAACAATTGCTACGTAGTGCGATGCTGAAATTAAATTGGTCGGCACGCGCCTATCACCGCGTATTAAAAGTTGCCCGCAGCATTGCAGATCTGGCAAACTCTCCAAGTATATTACCGGCGCATGTGGCGGAAGCGATACAGTATCGACGTGCTTTGCGTGAACATTAACTTCCAACAACAAGAGCTTCGCAATTTTCAAAACTTTGGCTTACACTGTTACTTAACGGTAAGTACACAAGGCACACATTACCGCAACTATTATTCGCCTTCTCGCTCGCTTCAATTCTCTTTTTCTAAGCAGAAATAAACTAAGCAAATTCTCTTTTTCACGAAATACGATTGTGCAGCTTGTTAGCTAAGGTCGGAAAACGATAGACGCCGACAGTTTTTTACAACATAAGTCGAGGTTTCTACATGAGTATCAAACGCAGAATTTGGGCCCTTCCTGTCATCGCGACCGTGATTTTTGGTGTTGGTATTGCAGCCAGTGTCTATTTTTCGACAACGGCGATGAAATCCATCAAAACGACGGAAACGATTGATTATCCGGTACTAGACCGATCAAAAAATATCCAAGCGGATGTTCAGGGCATTGTCGACGCACTCAAACAAGCCGTTGGTGAGGATGATAAGAAAGGTCTTGATGCTATTGCCGAGCGCGCGAAGAAAGTCAAAGAGAAATTTAAGAATCTCGCCAGCCTACCGGGTCAGCAAGCCTTAGGCGATCGCTTAGGAAAAGAATTTGATGCGTATTACACGCCAGCGATTTCGGTTGCCAAGATTATGCTCGGGGTCGATCAAGGTGATCCGCAAGCGGCGATTGGACAAATGCAATCCTCATTAAAAGTGCTAGAAGACGATTTAAAGAAAACTGTTGATACAGCACAAGCGCAGTTCACTGCCGGCGTTGATCGTAGTGCAGATAATGTGAGCCGTGTATTATGGACAGTGATTATTGCCGGTTTGATCGTGATTCTAGTACTTGGTGTTGTCTCCTACTTCATCATTCGTACCGTATGGGCGCAATTAGGTGGCGAGCCAGAATACGCACAAGAGATTGCTTCTGCTGTGGCGTCTGGCGATTTGACCATGCATATTGAGGTCGAACGAGGCGACACAAGCAGCTTGTTGGCGGCACTCGCTGAAATGCAAAGCCGTTTGCAAAACATGGTTTCTGAAATTAAGACTTCAGCCGAAACGATCAAAGTAGCAAGTGCAGAAATCGCCTCGGGCAATACAGATTTGTCCTCTCGTACTGAATCACAAGCCAGCAGCTTAGAAGAAACGTCTAGCTCAATGGAAACCATGACCGAAACGGTTAAACAAAATGCGGACAATGCCCGTCAAGCAAACAAAATGGTGCAAACCGCGTCAGAAGTGGCGGTGAAGGGTGGTGATGTAGTTAGCCAAGTCGTCACAACAATGGATGACATTAATCAATCGTCTAAGAAAATCGTCGACATTATTAGCGTGATCGATGGCATTGCATTCCAAACCAATATTTTGGCCTTGAATGCAGCGGTTGAGGCAGCTCGGGCAGGTGAACAAGGTCGTGGTTTTGCGGTGGTTGCGTCCGAGGTTCGCAGTCTGGCACAACGTAGCGCGGCAGCGGCAAAAGAAATCAAAACCTTGATTGGTGACTCAGTTGATAAAGTTGCGACCGGCTCTACTCTAGTCGATCAGGCAGGCCAGACCATGGAAGAAATTGTTGCGTCTGTTCGCCGCGTCAGTGACATTATGTCGGAAATTACCGCAGCAAGTCAGGAACAAAGTACCGGCATTCAAGAGATTGGTTCCGCAATTAATCAAATGGATGAAATGACGCAGCAAAATGCAGCATTGGTTGAAGAAGCTGCGGCGGCTGCAGAGTCATTGGAAGAACAAGCGGATTTGTTAACCAAAGCTTTGGACGTCTTCAAATTGAATAACATACACAGCTCGGCCAAACCAGCCAGTCGTGCCGCACCAGTCAAATCAAGCAGCAAAGCGTCGCCAGTCAGAATCGCCGCGACACCGTCATCAAGCAATACCAAAACGGAAAAAGCAAACGATGATTGGGAAGAGTTTTAAATTGAACTACTAGCACTTCTAGCCAAAAAAGCCAGCGTATCTCTATTGAATACGCTGGCTTTTTTATTGAAAATTTTATGGAGAAATTTAAAGTGCACGTCCCTCAACAAGGACAAGCTTAAACTTCTATACAACTGAGCTTGAGCAATACGATTTTATTTAGCTTTCAAAAATGCTTGTGTCAAAGCGACCCAATAACTCGCGCCAATTGGTAACAAGTCATCATTAAAATCATAACTTGGATTATGTAGATTGCATGGTCCTAAACCGTGACCAGCGCTGCGATGATCGCCCGTACCATTTCCTAAGAACACATAACAGCCAGGCTTGGCTTGCAACATGTAGGCGAAATCTTCTGCCCCCATCGTCGCTTCGACTTGGGTCTCGACATGATCACTACCTACCAAGTCGCGCATTACCTGTATCGCAAATTCGGTTTCATTCACATGATTGATTAATGGCGGATAGTTGCGCTGAAACTTGAATTCTATTTGTGCATCAAAAGCCTCTGCCGTTGATCTTGTGATGGTCTCCATGCGCCGTTCAATTAAATCGAGTGCATCAGTGCTAAAGGTTCTGACGGTGCCTATTAATTTAGCCTCATCAGGAATCACATTGGTCGCGCTACCCGAATGAATCTGGGTTAAAGATAATACGGCGGGTTCTAAAGGATTGACATTACGGCTAACGATGGTTTGCCAACTTTGCGCAATTTGGACTGCGATCATGACTGGATCAATGCCTTTTTGCGGTTGTGCTGCGTGAGCGCCTTTTCCAATTACAGTCACTTCAAACTCGTTGGAAGAAGCCATCATCCCGCCTGTCTTCACAGCGAATTGACCAGCCGCAATTCCTGGCCAATTATGCATACCAAATACCGCATCCATCGGGCATTTCGTAAACAAGCCATCTTCAATCATACGACGTGCACCGCCACCGCCTTCTTCAGCTGGCTGGAAAATCACATAAACCGTGCCATCAAAATCGCCAGCTTGCTGTAAATAACGCGCAGCGCCCAACAGCATCGCCGTATGTCCATCATGACCGCATGCGTGCATTTTTCCTGGATGTTTTGATGTATGAGAAAACTGATTGATCTCTTGCATAGGCAAGGCATCCATATCCGCACGCAAACCCAAAGCACGCGAGCTAGAACCGCGCTGAATCACGCCGACCACACCAGTGCCAGCCATACCGCGAATCACAGGAATTCCCCATTCCTCAAGCTTTTGCGCAACCACATCAGCTGTGCGAAATTCTTCAAAACACAATTCAGGATGTGCATGGATATCTCGCCGAATTGCTTGGATTTCTTGTTGGAATTGTAGAATAGGGTCAAATAGTTTCATGCTTTTCTCCAGACTGCTTTTATGCGAATACAGAGCTAAAGTGTAAAGCATTTCCCTTAAAAACAATGCGGCTTAAGATGGATGACATCAAGGAAGTAGCAAGGCGCGGAAAATTGGGCGATAGAAGCGGCGGTAGAAACAAATAGAAATGCGAAAGCCAAGATGCTAGATGAAAGATAAAGAAAATAGACAGAAAATTAAAAACAATTAAAGAAAATAGCTGAATGAACAATAAAAATTCAAGATATATATTTGGTTTATATCTGGTATACGAAAAATCAAGCAGACTTATTTGCTGCACTGCGATAAAGTAACTCCTGTCTCCTCCAACACCTCCTAAAGGTTTGGACTTAACCCGCAGCCTAGGCTAGCGGGTTTTTTTTCGCCGCAACAAGTTACGATTCAATTAAGCAAAAGAAAACAGCGCTAATTTTTCAATTAGCGCTGTTGATTATTCGAGAAGAAATGGGATTTTAGTGCAGCAAAACAGCCTGTCCCATATAGGAGTCAAATTTAGCAAGAAACTCGTCAATTTCTTCTATGCTAGGCTCATTTGAAATCAATTCTTGTACATCGTGACGGAAGGTCTCGGCCTGAATCCCACCAATAAAGCATTCACGGCGCACGGATTTATCGGTAATTTCGTATCCACCAAAACGTAATACTTCATGATCTGTTTGTGCACCAAACTCGACCACGCTGTATTGGTCGCTGTTATAAATAATATTCATTTTGTTCTTCCTCGCTGGTATTTATCTCTATTCAAGAACAAACCAAGGTGCTTTTGATCGATTTTTGGAGGCTAGACGAAGCTGCCTCCGTATGAATAGTTACGGCAAGGAAATGGCTGAACTTTAGCTCAAAGTATTATTTCATTTTCGCGCTGCAAAATGCTCGCGTAAGTTGGGCTTGATAAGGAAGTATTAAGTGCGGGTAAATGTTCTGCATCGTTCATAGCGATAAACAAATGACTAAGCCCTTGGCGCAATAAGCGATTTAAGGTCACACGCATGGCAATCTGGCCGATACAACAAAAACAGCCTGGTGCGATCCGTTCCAATTTGATGTTTGATGATGCTTGCAAAGACATTGAACCCGTTGGCAATCCTTCTAGCAATACACCATATTTTTGATACTCTGCAGCAGATTGAGCGCAGAGTTTTTGTAGCGCGGTAGTTATCCAAGCTTCCCGCTCAGAATAACTACCTCCAGCAACAATGGTTAACTTGGTTAGCTTAGTTGACTCAAGCTTACTCGCCACGCTTACCATATTTCACAGATTCAACGCCCAGTTGCTTCAATTTACGATACAAATGGGTACGCTCTAAGCCGGTTTTTTCAGCTACGCGAGTCATGCTTCCGCCTTCGCGATGCAGATGGTATTCAAAATAAATTCGTTCAAATGCATCACGCGCTTCGCGTAAAGGCAAATCAAAAGATAAATTATTAAATGAATGTTGATGGTTCTGCAGCATGTGATTTCCCATTGAGAAATCACGATTTTCATAGTTGGCTGGTGTCGCTGAAAACTGTGTAGTAGCAACGACATTCGAGGTCGTTTCCGATACATTGACGCGTGCAACAGGCACCACTGGACGTGGTACTTCAATATTTCTGGTCAATCCTTGCTGTACCGCTTTTAATAACTTTTGCAGGGCAATTGGTTTTTCTAAGAAATTGAGCGCGCCAATACGGGTCGCTTCAACCGCAGTATCAATCGTCGCGTGACCCGACATCATAATAACTGGCATCGTCAATAAACCATCACGCTGCCACTCTTTTAGCAAAGTCACGCCATCGGTATCAGGCATCCAAATATCTAACAAAACCAAGTCAGGGCGCGATTGCGCTCTTGCTTCGCGAGCTTGTTGTGCATTTTCTGCTAATTGAACGACGTGTCCCTCATCGCCCAAAATTTCCGAGAGTAGCTCTCGAATTCCCATTTCGTCATCGACGACTAATATGTTTGCCATAAATCTACCCTAAACCCTACTCCGCTATATTTACGTGATGTCATTCTTCTCTAAGGAAGCTCTTGAACTATTTTTGACCTTAGTTTTATCTTGATGAGATCAAACCTCGCATCATACTAAGGTATTTACATCTGGTGCTAACTTTAACAGCAAAATCGAAACTTTGGCACCGTTTGAATCAGTTCGATTTTGAATATCGATCTTACCGCCATGTTCATCGACAATTTTTTTCACCATCGCCAAACCTAAACCTGTACCGCGCGGTTTAGAAGTGGCATAGGGCTCAAACGCACGAGCCAATATTTTATTGGAAAACCCCGGTCCATTATCGATCACTGACAAACGTACAGCGACTCGCTCTGTCTTATCAGCGCTAATGTAATGAACGATTTCAGCAATCACATCGATACGAGGAATCTGTCCAGATTTTGCATTTTCACTCACCGCATCCTGCGCATTTTGCAGCAAGTTATGTATGACTTGGCGAATCTGAGTCGCATCACCCATGATTAAAGGCAAATCATTCGCGATTTGTAAGTGAATAATATCGCGTCCATCACCTGATAAGTATAAATGCAAAACATCATCAATTAAGGCAGATAAATTAATCTTCGACAAAACTGCTTGCGGTATTTTGGCGTAATCACGGAAATCATCTACCATCCGCTTCATCGAGGTCACTTGATTGACGATGGTGGTCGTACTTTTACTCAAAAATTGTGCATCGAGCTCGTTCAATTTATCCACCAATTTCATTTGCAAACGTTCTGCTGACAACTGAATTGGCGTTAAGGGGTTTTTGATTTCATGCGCTAATCGACGCGCTACCTCACCCCACGCAATCGAGCGTTGCGCTGAAATAATGTTCGTAATATCGTCGAAAACAATCACATAACCTACGCCGGAATTAACTGGTAGATGTGAGCCGCGCGCTAATAAGGTAACGCCTTTTTCTTCTTCGCTATTGGCGACTAATTTATCGGCTTCATTAATCCCTTCAAAAATCGAACTAGGCAATTCGATTTGTTGTTGCCAATGTTCTTGCTCAGGACCGCCAGCTGATTGCGCATGTTGTTCTGAAAATGCTTTATCAATTGCTGCCGCAAATACTTGCAGTCCTTGAATCTGCGATAAAGGTTTACCGATTTCTTTATCCAAGGCGCGTCGTAAAATTCGCTCAACGGAATGATTACAACTCACCAGACAAGCATTTTGATCTAACACCATCACACCGGCAGACATACTACCTAACACCGACTCTAAGTAAGCCTTGGCGTTTTCAAGTTCATTACGATTTTTTTCTACCGCGGATCTGGCTTCAAATAATTGATGCGTCATCGTATTAAACGACTGCGTCAAACTACCTAATTCATCTGAAGTGGTAGTGATAGGGCGGGGCGACAAATTACCTTCTGCGACCGCTTTGGTACCTTCAGCCAATAATAATAACGGTCGAGCTAGTTCACCAGAGATAAAAAATGCAGCGGTAATAGCTCCAAAAATCGCGAACAGGAGCAGCAAAGTTAAGGTGACTAAATACATATTTTTCAAACCATTACGGCTTGAAGATCGCTCTCGATGTTCTGCAATCGCGTTGGTAAATACTTTTGCTTGCGTATCTAGTAATTCGGGAACCGCTTGAATGACTTGTAGATAGTTTCGTTCTTTTTGAAAGCGAGAATCAATACCCGAAGATTGCAGAGGAATAATCACCCGCAAAAATTCTTGATTGCTGTTTTCGGTATTAGTATGTTGATGTGCTTCTGTGAACAAATTACGGGTTGCGTCTTCGCCAGCATGGTCTACATGACTACTAAATTGCGAATACTTACCTTCGGCACGCACCGTTTGTATCATTCCTGCGGTGGGTAACTCCGGCACCAATACACCTGGGTTTTCGTTGGATGTCGCAATCACACGACCACGGTGACTTACGATGGTGGCTTCCTTCACCTGCATTTGTTCCCGCAAACGAGATAAGCGGATAGGCAAAGAAGATGACATCGAACTATCAGCGATATCAGCAAGTTGATTCGCCATACTGCGTGCCTTACCTTCGAGATCTTTTAAGGTGTAATCTAAAGCCGTATGCCCTAAGTTCACACCAGAATTTAGCAAGGGATCAAGCTTAACGATAAACCACGAATCAATCGAACGAGTAACGAATTGCACTGAGACCAGATAAATCAAAGAGCCCGGCAAAATCCCCGTCAACGCAAATAGAATCACCAATCGCGTCATGATCCGCGAGCCAAATTCGCGTTGACGATAACGGCGTATCAATTGCCACAGCAAGGTGGTTACCATTGCTAACAAACCACAAGCAACCACCGCATTCGCCATTAATAGCAAAGGCAGATTTTCATTGATTGCACGAAAACGACTTGAGTTTTCTGTCGCTGTCATCAAGATGAACAACAAGACGCTCATCAGAACGCCGCCAATCACCAAACCTTGCCGCAAAAATCTTGTCACTTGTCGTCAGCCTTGAACGTAAATCGTTTCCACTCAGAGGCCAAACGCCAATCACTATTGCTAAACGAAGTTATTAACATGGGTTTTGATAATTGATTGCTGTCCAGCTTAAGACGCACTGCAACATTGTAGGTAGCACTCGGGTTTAGCGCTTTTTTATCAGCTACTAGCCAGCGCCGTGGACGCCACACTAAAGCCATCGCTTCTTCTAAGCTAGCAAAATTCTGTTTTAAACCACCATTCACCGCGGCAGTATATTGGCGTCGCCACAAATCATATTGGATTCTGACTGTCTGCGAAGAACGTATTGTTTTTTCATCGAACCAATACCAACGTGGTCGATTGATTTCAACTTCGGCCGTAAATGAAACTGGAATCCCTTCGTTGATCGCATTCTTTAAATCCGATCCCAATTCAAAAGAGAATGAGACAAAAACGCGATAGCCTTCATCAGTGCTTTCCAGTTTCGCATTCATTACTTCAACGTCAGCGGCTTGAACATAGGCGGACGAAAACAGCATGGGCGCGAAACACATCAGCGCCCATGCAAGAAATATTGATCTCGAAATGTGGATCAAGCCTTTGAACATGTGAAAACCAGAAATTCCCAAACCAAACTAAGTAGTACAATAAATAGTAAATTATTAAAACTCAACAAGTCTTATTGACATCATAACTTGAAACAAGTTTCAAACTTCTGGTTTTTGAAACAAGGCGTAAAACAAACCATCGTGTTCGTTGTTGATTTCTGACGTTGGTAGTAACTGTCCAGGCGTATCCAAGCGAATTGCCGAGTGCCTTTGTGCAAATGCTTTTGCTTGATTTTCTGATTCAATCGGCCAAATTGAACAGGTCGCTAGTAATAACTTTCCACCTGGTTTTAGCATACGCCATAAGTTATCCAAAATACGACTCGAAGTGACTGCCAATTGTGCCGCATCGGTTTTACGACGTAACCAACGTATGTCAGGATGACGACGCACAACGCCCGAAGCGGTGCAAGGCACATCAGCCAAAATTCGATCAAATTGTTGACCATCCCACCAATTCGACCAACTCGCATCACCTTCTTTGATGGTGGCAAACAATTGGAGGCGCGCCAAGTTTTCATGTATTTTGTCTAAACGCTTAACATCAACGTCAAGTGCCAATAAATCGACTTTTGCCAATTCCAAAATATGTCCGGTCTTTCCACCGGGTGCGGCACATGCGTCTAATACTTTATGACCATCTTGTAGATCCAACAAAGGCGCAGCCAATTGCGCAGCGGCGTCTTGCACCGACACCATGCCTTGGGCAAACCCTGGAATATTTTGTACCGGCATCGCTTTATGTAAGCGAATCGCAACAGGGCCAATTTGACTTGCCTCGATCTGCCCTTGTTTAAGCAATTCCAAATAATGTTCAACCGAACTCATTCTTTGATTGACACGCAAGGTCATTGGCGGCGGCGTACTAGCGGCATTTAAAATCGCTTGCCAATCTTGTGGATAGGCGGCTTTGCATTGGTCGACCCACCATTGAGGATAATTCCAACGTGCTGCAGCTTGTTTCACGACGATCGGTAATAGTTCATTTTTCTCGCGCAAAAATCGACGCAGAACTGCATTAACCATGCCTTTAGCAAAAATCATATTAGGTGAAGAAGCTGCCGCATTAACAGCTTGATCAACCACAATAAAATCATCGTAAGGCGCTTCTTCAATATCTTCTGTGACGAGTAAGCTCAAAGCACAGCACAACAGTCCATAAAGTACCGGTGGTTCTGGTGCTTTTGAAGTCATTAAAGAAATCAAAGCATCAACACGACCAATTTGTCGCATAGTGCGATAAGAGATATCTTGAATCGCGCCACGTGCTTGTGGGCTAGCATCTGTTTGTGTAAAAACTCGCGATAATGCCTGCGGTAAAGCGATGCCCTCTAAAACATAAGCAACGGCTTGTGCAGCACCGACCAAACTAAATGCCAAGGAATCTGACTTAATCTGCAAAGTTTCTGGCTCAACCTGCATTGGCTTTGTTGACTGAATTGGTTTCGTCGACTTGCTTGCAGTTTTTGACTGAATGGGTTCTTTATTAAGCTGCGCTTGCGATGCTTTGCGAGTTGGACGCGTTAATATTTTTCTGCTCGGTTCTACCATAAGAATTCCATTATTCTTTGCTTATTTAAATTCGATTGTATTCAGTGATTTCATCGACGAATCTTAGCGTCTTCGTAGTTACTGTTGATTGCTTTTGATTACTGTCGGTGACGTGGACTGACTTAAACTAATCCTTCATCTGGGATGAAATTTTGTTGATCCAACCAGATTCGTACATCTTCAAATACTGTTAATGCTTCTAATTCATTAAAAACTTCGTGATAAAAACCGGGATAAATTTTTGTTTGTAAAAGATGGCCATTTGCTGAAGCTTGCAGTTTTGCTTGAAAATTTTTTGCTCCTTGCGGATTGACGACGACATCGCCATCTGCAATCAATAGCAGGCTTGGAATTTTTAATGCAGTCGCATGATCTTTCACGTACTGCATCGTAGTTAGCATGCTTTGAAACAAACTCGCACTGATTCTGGCATGGACTAAGGGGTCATTTTGATAAGCTGCAACGACCTCACTGTCATGCGATAAATAACGTCCATTGGTACCATGCCCAACCGCTAAATGCGGAACAACAACGCGGCTAACTTTAAATAAACATTTTTCTAACCAACTAGTATGAACCGAGAAGGCTGGTGAAGACAAAATCAAACCACTTAAGGGTGTTAATCCTTCCAATGCAAATCGGGTTGCGAACAAACCACCCATGCTGTGTGCCAATATCAGTGGCGCTTGAGTTAATTGTTTGGAAAAGTCATGAATGACTAATCGCATATCACGTAAGATTGCATCAGCATCGGGAATATCACCACGAGCTCCAGCAGATTGGCCGTGCCCACGAAGATCAAAACTTCTTACCTTAAAACCTAAAGCATTAAAAAATCTGGCGACATGTACATAGCGACCAGAGTGTTCACCAAGACCATGCATGATCACGATTCCAGGTGCATGTTCAGAATGCTCTAAAGGCCAATCACGGATAAACAGAGAAGTACCGTCAACAGCGTCTAAAAAAAATTCATTGGTATGTTCTACATGCGCGGTCATCGCTTTATATTCCCCACAAAACATCCGTTTGTTTTTTATTTGCGGCTTTGAGCATTTCTAATATGGGATAAAGACGCGCTGATAAGCTAACGAAATCGCGTTTCTTTCTTTTTTCAAATTCATCTAAATCTTCTTCGTCTTCCAACTGCATTTTTTCTTGTTGTAGACGTTGTTGTTTGTCTGCTTCGATTAATTGTTCAATTTGCTGTATCGCATTTTCACTTTCAGCTGCAGTAATCACGCCACGATCGACATTTTTATTCAACATCTCTAATACCGAGGCGATATGTTCTTTATACATAATCACTTCAGCCGCTGCTTTTGATTTAAAAGTAACTAGCATGATAATTTTTCAAAATAAATTTTGTCGATAAGAGTAAATCAGAATCTACGCTTCAATTGAGTTTGATCGAGTCAAAAAACATATCCGCAATATCGGGGGTAAAAGATTTTTCTTCCCCCATCATCACAATTTGCATAATCCAAGGGCCATGCTGAGTAAAGCGAGCCACCATCTTGATCGCTTGTCCATTTTGTTTCTTGCCGATCGCGGTAATCGTGTTTTTGGGACTCGAATGATGACTAGAATTAGCGCCAGATGAAGCACTTGCCTGAACTATTGTGCCCTGAATATTTTTCAACATCCCTGCTTGCATAGCACTCAAAGCACGTTGCTGCTGTTGTGCTTGTAAACTTTTATCATTGTTTTCAATTTTTGCATAGGCGATCGCAAAGCTGAGTTGATTCACATCAGCGGCTGTCATATGTAATTTGACTTTGATTCCATCAAGTTCTATGTCTCGGCTATGTGTTGCTGGTTTTCCTGGAAAAGTAGCGATAAATGGCGCGTCTGTGTTTCTAATTTCACGCCAATCAAATTTAGGTGTACAGGCGGTAATACCAAGCGCTATCAAGATGATAGAAAACGACTTGAGTAAGTTATTCATACATTTTTTCCTACATATTTTTTGAGCAATATTTATAAGATAGAAATTTAAAAATTTTTATCAAATAATCGAATGGACTCCATTGTAGGTCATGTATCGCTTGAACTGACATTCAAATTCATCTCTTCAAGATTTTATCCAGTCATTGCGCTGATTTACTTGGCGCTTACTTGGCATTTGCTTGCCATTTATCCGCTCAATTTACCGTTGATCTATAGCTTTGCACGCTTAATCGCAGAAGCATAGAACGGTTTTTTTTCTATTGCTATTGTGTAGTCATAGCAGGAACCGAAAGCGGTAAATCAAATACCAACAATGAGGAGAACAACATGAATGCACAAAATTTAGAAACACAAGCCAATTCATCGACAACAGAGTTGATAGTGCTTGAAAACGCTTCATCCGAATATGCAGAAAAATCGACTAACTCAGGAGCAGAAAACATGAACACAAATACTAAAAACCCAGTGCTTGATTTTGTTTTAAACGTGGCAGAAACAGCTAAATATGTTTGGCAACGTTATGCAGAATGGATTATCGATGTCTCTTGGGGAAAATTATTGCTGGCTAGTTTATTGACATTGATTGTCGGTGGTTTGTTATCTATCCAATCCTTCGCAAATTGGCTTGTCATTGGTTCTTTATTACTGAAGTGTTTTATTGGCAAAGAAGATCAAGTGCAAACTAACACAACCGAAACACATAAGCCGGCAGAACAAAAGCCTGATGAGGAGAGCTAACATGAAAACGGATGATAAGAATAAAGTACTTTTGTTCATGCTGGATTTGATAGAGACAGGCAAAGTATTTTGGTGGAAGTTTTTTGATTGGCTAGCCGTCATTTCATGGAGCTACCTCATCTTTGTCTCCTTCTTAGCAATGATCATTGGTGCGATCTTAGGCTTAGGCGGATTTATACCTCTGTTAGCTTTTGTATCAATCATGATTAAAAGTTTGGCAGGCGGCAAACGTAAGGCGGAGTTAGTGGCGACTGATGCGGTGACACGTGCTGATGTTGAAGCTTTAGAGCGTCGTGTTTTAGAAGCCGAAATGGCGACTTTGCAAGCGCAGATTGAACCACATTTTTTATTTAATACCTTGGCTTTGATTGGCCAATTGATAGAAACGGATCCGCATCAAGCGTCGATTGTTCATCATCACTTAATTAAATATTTACGTGCCGCTTTACCGCAAATTCGCGAACAAGGTGGTGGCAAACTAGGACAACAATTAGAACTGTCACGCGCTTACTTGAATATCATGCAAGCACGTATGCAAGAACGTTTGACTTATCAAATCGAATGCCCAGCTGCATTAGAGCATGTCGCATTTCCATCGATGATGATACAAACTTTGGTTGAAAATGCGATTAAACATGGATTAGAACCGAAAACTGATGGCGGTCACATTCGGATTATTGCGCGTCAAGGTGAAGGGGAAATTCAAGTTGAGGTTAGTGATAACGGTATTGGTTTCGATTTACATGCGGACGATGGAATTGGTTTAAGCAATATTCGTGAACGTTTAAAAGTTTTATATGGTTTGAAAGCGAGTTTAGTGATCGAGATTCCTGAAACCGGTGGCGCTAAATTGACATTACATATTCCAGAAACAAACAATGAACATGCATAAAATCACAGCAATGATCGTGGATGATGAAGCCCCAATGCGGGCACATCTACGTAGCAAATTAAATCAAATTTGGCCTGAACTCAGCATTATTGCAGAAGCACAAAATGGTATTGTGGCGATAGAAGAAGCAGAAAAATTGCAACCACAAATTATTTTTTTAGATATTCGTATGCCAGGAAAAAATGGTATCGAAGCAGCAGCTCAGTTAGCGCAAAATGCGATGCTTATTTTTGTTACTGCTTATGATGAATATGCAATTCAGGCGTTTGAACGCGGTGCGATGGATTATCTATTAAAGCCTATCGATGTAGAACGTTTGCAGCAAACTTGTCAGCGCTTGCAACAAAGAATTGCAGAAAAAAATACTAGTCAGTTAGTTCTATCAAACAGCGATCAAGATCAAATAAAAAAGCAAGAATATCAATCAAAACAAGTAGAACAATTATTGACACAATTAATGCAGCAACAAGCACAACAAAAAGAATATTTGCGTTGGATACAAGCCAGTGTTGGCAGTAGTTTGCGCATGATTAGTACCAAAGAAATTATATTTTTTAAATCGGATGAAAAATACACTTTGGTACAAACAGAACAAGCAGAATTTTTGATTCGTAAAACCTTAAAAGAATTGGAAGATGAATTAGATCCTAAAGAATTTTGGCGTATTCATCGATCAACACTAGTCAGAGTCAGTGCGATTGCGGAAGTTACGCGTGATTTCCGTGGTCGACAAATGCTAGGTTTGAAAGGATGTTCCGAAAAACTCGAAGTGAGCCGCAATCATACCCATTTATTTCAACAAATGTGAATTATTTAAGCAGTTTTTTTGAGACGAAAAAAGTGTCCTTTTTCTTTTAATTGAATAAGTTTATATATATGAATAGTAGTAGTTGTTAACGTTGAAGTATTTTGTGGATAAGCGAAGTTAACCATGCAAAATCAAAGCGCTACAGAAAATATAAGTAGGCGGAAAATCTTTGTATGATAGCTCAACAAAATTTGTATAGGTTTTTGTGCTTGAACAAGTAAGTGAGTTTTACACAAAATCTCCAACACTTATACACAGCCTTATCCACAAAAAATATTTTTCTTATTGTTGTTTTTGTTGGAAATAGTGTCTTAGTCAATTTGTATTTTTCGATTTTCAAAATAATTCTTTAGAATTTCTAAGCTATACGGTGCGGCAACGTTTTTTACAAAACTAAGAAAGTCGACATCTGCCGTTTCATCCGCGCCATCAGATATAGTGCGTAAAATCGCAAACGGTAAGTTTTGTTCATTACAAACTTGCGCTATCGCTGCACCTTCCATTTCTACCGCCAATAAATCTGGTAAGGCTTGTTTTAACTCGCTTAACACATGGCTATCGTGAATAAATTGATCACCACTAGCAATTAATCCTGTACGTGTTTTTACCGTTTGCAGTTGAAACTCTTCAATTTGGCTTGCAGAGAAATGTGTCGGCATCGTTTGTATAAATTGGCTGGTCGCATTTTGCAGTGCTTTTTGCAGATTTTGATCTACAAGAAAGCGTGATTTTCCCGTTAAAGGAATTTCAAAACGTGGAAATAACGGTGAAGCATTCATATCGTGCTGTAGTAAGGCATTAGCGATGACGATATCGCCGACCTTTAAGCTTGGATCAGCAGCACCAGCAACCCCACTTAAAATCAATTGTGTCACGCCAAAATGATGGATTAAGAGGTTCGTAGTACTTGCTGCGGCTACTTTTCCTATACCTGCCAGTACCATGACTATCGGATGTCCGCAAAACTCGCCTTGTATGAACTCACGTTTAGCGATGTGGTGGATTTTTTTATTGCTGATGAAGTTTTGTAATCCTTCTTGTTCTTCACGCATAGCAAAGATGAGACCAGTGGTGTTGGGTTTAATAGAAATAGACATGCTTGGTAAAAATGATTGGGTGAGAGTAGGCAGCTTTGTTTTGTATACATAAGGTATATATATACATAGTAATAGTAGTTAACGTTGGCAAATTTTGTGGATAAGCGCGTTTACTGAATTGAAATCAAGGATTTAGCGCAAGGATAAAGACTAGGACAATGCTTGTACAGAAAAAGAATAGTTTCTGCATAAGATTTAGGCTGTGGAAAGCATCTGTGGTTTTGCACATAAGCTCCTCAAGATATGCAAAGACTTATCCACAGATTTTTGGCGTATTTTGGTGTTAAGTGAGTATGAATTTTTGTAAATAATCAATTGGTTTTATTTTTTTTCAAACACAAATAGGGAGCCATATAGTGCGCAACGATCTTTGCTTTGTAATTCTTGATTCCTAAGAGGATTGGTTTGCCAATGCGATTCTGTCGATTGAAAGACACGTTGTGGAAGTGGTAATTGCGTGCCTAAACTACGAATAAGCACTTTGGCACCCGGCGCAGCGCAACGATTAATTTCTTGCCATAACGAGTTGATATCGTTCGGATGTAAATAATCGAGGTGATCTTGTAAGACGAAGGCGTCGATCGAATCAGCATGTTGCTGTTGTAGAAAATCGATTAGGCGACTTTGTTGAGGATGTATCCGATGTGCGTATTGGCGTAGATGTGGAAAGACCTCCTTTTGTAAATACAGAGGTAGGCTTTGTTGTTGTGTGATTTGGTAAGTTTGGCCTAGTACTTGCTGTGCAAAATGGTTATCGTGAAGCGCAAAATCACAAAATAGGCGACGTAATCTTTGTATCAAAATTTGTGAAACTTCGTCTTGATTGGCGTTTTTGAGGCGACTGATTTGGTTTTGCTTAAAGCCCAATCGATGTAATACGAAGCGATGACGCATTAAGAACAGAAAGTAAGGATTCTGTAATGCTGGCAAAATATCTTGCTCAAAAATACGATTTTGCTGTTCTAGATTTTGTGCTTGTTGCAGCTTGTCAAAACGAGCCCCGAGCTTGGTTAATAAAAATCGTAGAGAACGTAGGCTATGATTGTAGTAGCCATGTTCTTGTAAATTTTGGCTAAAGGCATAGTAGCGTGGACGACCTAGTAGATTGCGCTGTTGCCAATAACGACTCGCCTGATCGGATAAATTGGCGCGCAAATGGCGTTGATAACGTTTTAGATTATCACTTTGTTTTGGCGAGGCCAGAAATTTCAATACAGCGTCATAATCTGGCAAATGCATTAAGGCTTTTGCTTTAATCTCAAGCAGGGCTAATTGGGCTGGATTGTTATCTACGCAGTGCACCGCTGCGGGTTTGGTGCTGAGATAAGCCAAAGCATGACAAGCTCCGGCGGCAATGGTCACGATATTCGTCGCGGGCTTGAGCGCCAAAGCTTCTAAATCGATATGGCTATCGGCCCAAGTTTGCGATTGGATTAACTTGTTTTGCGGTTTAGCTTCAGGAAAAAACTGTTTCACCGAGAAAAAATCAAGAATCGAATTTTTGAAAACAGAACTTAGTGTTTTATTCTGAAAATAGGTTTTCGTATTCATGATGGGCACCTGAAGTTGGGCTAGAGTTGAGCTAGAAATAAAATTAGGACTTACTCTAGGCTGATCAGGTGACAGGCTTATGACAATTATTTTTTATCTATCGAGGATTAATAATTTTTGTTTTTGCTAATTGCCTGTGTTGGTCAAAGTTGACCACAGCTTACAGCTATCGGTGGTGGCGACAATTCTGGTTTTTCTCCTGCTTTTGGATGTCTTACGCAGTAAGTTCCGTAGGGCGTTTTGATTTTACTTACAGGTCGACCATCGTAAGCAAATTTCTTCTCAACAATTACACCCTCGCGTTGAATTTGCGCCGCATCGGCGATGGCATTTGAGAATTTTTTCATTGCTTCGCTACTGCTTTTACTATTTGGCCTAAAGTTTTTCTCTTGTTTTAAAAAATCTTCTTTTAAGCTTAGGCTTAATTCACGGATATTTTTTTCTAGCGGAATTGCTGCTGTTGTGTTCGTTACTTCTGAGCTTGGGTCAGGTACTTCTATTTGCATCTCAGATTTGCTAGCGGTTGATATTGCGTTTGATTCTTGAATCTCGTTTTTGTGATTGATTCGAATTGTTGGTGCAGTCTTGTTTATTTTTGAGGCTTTCGCTTGCTGGATTGATTCAGCGGATCCTTGTATAGATTGGCGCGTAGGTATCGCACTTAAAAATAGGACTTTGTGTGAGTACTTTGGATTTTGGTTAGATGTTACTGTCCTTAAGAACAACAAAATTATTGCTATGTGCATTAGCAAAATAAGGCAAAGGCTTAGGTATCGGTATAAACGATGCTTGGATATTCCGCCTTGGATAGCTTGAGTTTGTTGGAAATACATCAAATAGGGATTTAATAATTTAGATTAGGGCAAACTATTTTCGTACGACGATTGGCGGAATTTAACACGCCTAGCTTGTATCAATTCATTTACTTTAATCACTTTTTCAAAATAAGTAGGTACTTTTTTGCCTTTTTTTAGAACAATAATTGCTAATTTTGGGCTGTGATGAGACTTTGTATTTACTTCTATTTTTGTCATAAATGATTAGGAACCGCACGATCAAATTAGGGTCTGAATAAACCCGCAATTTGATGATGATTTGACGATGTTCTGCGCTTGTGAGAACAGTGGGCTTGAGCGATACTGCGGGCTTGCTTATCCGCGTGTTTGGATAAATACAAAATAATTACACTTAAAAAGAAAGGCAATACGGAGATGGATTTTAGTAACCCAACCAGCATCACCTTCATTATCTATATCCTCGCGATGTTAGGGATAGGATTCGCCGCTTGGCGTTTTACGAATAATTTATCCGATTACATTTTAGGTGGCCGCAGTTTGGGTGCTTTTGTCACGGCGATGAGTGCTGGTGCATCGGACATGAGTGGCTGGTTGCTGATGGGCTTGCCGGGCGCTTTGTATTTCTCGGGGGTTTCAGAAAGTTGGATTGCGATTGGTTTGACTTTAGGCGCTTGGTTTAACTGGCATTTGGTCGCAGGTCGTTTGCGTGTGTATACCGAATTGACGAACAATGCGTTGACTTTGCCTGATTATTTTACGCACCGATTTGAGGATAGCAGCAAGTTATTACGGATTATTTCTGCGATTGTTATTTTGGTGTTTTTCACGATTTACTGCGCTTCTGGCATGGTGGCGGGTGCGCGCTTATTCCAAGAAACTTTTGGCATGAGTTATAACGTATCTTTGTGGGCCGGTGCTGCAGCGACGATTATTTATGTGTTTATCGGTGGTTTCTTGGCAGTGAGCTGGACCGATACAGTGCAAGCGACTTTGATGATTTTTGCTTTATTATTGGCACCAGTGATGGTGATTATGCATGTGGGTGGTTTTAGTGAAGCGATCACCGTGATCCAAAACATCAACCCTAAATACACCGATTTATTTAGCGGTACTTCCTTGATCGGCATTATTTCTTTGTTGGCTTGGGGTTTGGGTTATATGGGACAGCCACATATCTTGGCGCGTTTTATGGCGGCGGAAAATTTTGGCACGATTAAGAATGCACGTCGTATCGGCATGACTTGGATGATTTTGTGCTTGGGTGGTGCGATTGCAGTCGGTTTCTTTGGTATCGCTTACTTCGCTATGCATCCAGAACAAGCTGGTGCGGTGACTGCAAACAAGGAAACGGTGTTTATCTCTTTATCGCAAATTTTGTTTAATCCTTGGATTGCCGGTATTTTGTTATCCGCAATTTTGGCAGCGGTGATGAGTACTTTGTCTTGTCAGCTTTTGGTGTGTTCATCTGCTTTGACAGAAGACTTTTACAAACCTTTCTTCCGTCCAAATGCCTCACAAACCGAATTGGTGTGGTTTGGTCGCATGATGGTGTTAGTGGTTGCGGTGATTGCGATTTCGATTGCGGCAAATCCAACTAGTAGTGTATTAAGTTTGGTTAGTAATGCTTGGGCAGGTTTTGGTGCAGCGTTTGGCCCAGTGGTCTTGTTGTCCTTGATTTGGCCTAAGATGAACCGCAACGGTGCTTTAGCGGGCATGTTTGTCGGTGCCTTGACGGTATTGGTGTGGGGCGAGTTCAAATGGTTTGGCTTATACGAACTGGTGCCAGGATTCTTCTTTGGTTGTGCTGCGGTGTGGTTAGGCAGTCAGTTTGGCGCACCAGCATCAGAAAAAATGAAAGCAGCGTTTTCAAGTATGCGCGCGCAAATTAGCTGATTTAGGTTGATTGAATCAAGAAGTAAAAAGGGCGGTAAGGTGAAAACTTTACCGCCCTTAATTATTTATAAATGGTTTATTTTATAGAGTCCAAATAGTCATAATTGGATAAACAATTGCTGGGATTAAACCTAAACAAAAAGCAATAATGTCACCGGTCATATATGGTTTTTTTTTACTAAATTGAGTCTTCCAAAAAGTCTGGGACCATCCAGCTAGCCCCAAAATAATAATTATTGTTGGCAAGTACATTTTTTCCTCAATTTGTTCTAAGCCATAAATTAGAAAAAATGCCCAACTAAAAAGTGGATGAAAAATACGAAGAAGTGTATTCATTGATTTTGAATAAATGTAGCAGTAAAGGTACTTTATATTCCAATATTTACTTTTTTTCTGCCACAGTTTTCAAATTCTTCAAGCCATCTTCAAAATCTGGCCCGACCATCTTATCCATAAATGGCGCAAATAATTTCATCATAAAATTGCCTTCGCTACTGCCGACCATAGACCAAGTGACTTTGGTGGAAGACCCTTCAGGTTCTAAAGTCAATGCACCGTTAGATGGTTTTCCCATTCCTTCAAAATGTAATTCATAGTTGACGACTTGGTTGGCGGCGACGGTGGTCAGTTTCATGCCACCATTGCCTTGGCTTTCACTTTTCCAATCCCATGCTGCGCCAGCACCACTTTCTGGACCTGAAAAGACGATCGCCATGTTGGGATCGCGTTGATTCCAGACTGACCATTTTTTCCATTCTTTTGGGCTGGCAATTAAAGGATAGATTTTTTCTGGACGAGCTTGAATCTCAATGCTGCGGATCACGCCATAATGATTAGGCATTAGGTAGGCAAGGGCAATGATGAAACCAATCAGGCACAAGAGAGCAATTAGCATGCGTTTGAGGATTTTCATCGCAATCTCATCCTTTTTTTCTAAATGATATAAGCCATTGATTGTGCTTGATGGCGAGACTTCAAAGCAAGCGATTCACTGCATTCTTCCATGCTTGTAGTCGACTTGTGGCTTGCATCTGACTAATTTGTGGCAAAAAGCGCGCTTGTTCTTTCCATAGTGCAGCACATTCTTCTGCTGAGTTGTAGATACCTGTTTGTAATCCCGCTAGATACGCTACACCGAGCGCTGTTGTCTCAATTATTTTGGGACGGATGACAGGAATGCCAAGCAGATCTGCTTGAAATTGTAAGAGCGCATCGTTACTTGCGGCACCGCCATCAACCCGTAGTTCGACAATTGGAACGGGACTATCTTTTTGCATCGCCAGTAGTAACTCGGCGGTTTGAAACGCAATCGCTTCGATCGCAGCGCGGGCGATATGTGCAGCCGTACTGCCGCGGTGTAAGCCGAAGATGGCACCACGTGCATTGGCGTCCCAATAAGGTGCGCCCAAACCGGCAAAAGCGGGAACGAAGATTACGCCATCGCTGTCGCTAACACTACTTGCTAATGCAGCGATACGCTGTGCGCTAGGCGCGAGCTGTAACTGATCTCGTAGCCACTGCACCACAGCGCCACCGATAAAGACGCTGCCTTCTAACGCATATTGTGGATGTTGATTGGTTTGGCAAGCGGTAGTGCTGATTAAACCATGTTGAGATTGACTGCAAAACGCACCGGTTTGCAATAAGCTGAAACAGCCTGTGCCATAGGTATTTTTTGCCATACCAGAGTGAAAGCATGCTTGCCCAAACAGCGCAGATTGTTGATCACCTGCGATGCCAGCAATTGGGATTGCACTGCCAAACAAATGGCTGACACCAAAATCATGACTGGATGGATGGACTTCAGGCAAAAGCTGTCGGGGGATATCAAATAGATCCAATAATTCGGTATCCCATTGTTGGGTATGAATATTCCATAACATGGTGCGTGAAGCATTGGTGACATCTGTGACATGGCGGGTCTGTCCGCTGAGTTGGTAAGCTAGCCAACTATCGACGGTGCCAAAGGCAAGTTCACCGCGATCAGCCAGTGTGCGCGCTTCTGGCACGTGGCGCAGAATCCATGCGATTTTGCTGGCAGAGAAATACGGATCAAGCAGCAAGCCCGTTTTTTCTTGTATGGTTTTGCCATAGCCTTGTTGCTTTAATTCTTCGCACCAAGCTGCTGTGCGTCGATCTTGCCAGACGATGGCGCGGCAAATTGGTAGGCCTGTTTTGCGATGCCAAACAACGGTAGTCTCACGTTGATTCGTAATGCCGATCGCAGCAATGTCTTGTGCTTTGATATGGGATTGTTTGAGCACTTGATGGATGGTGGCGAGTTGGCTCTGCCAGATTTCCATTGCGTCATGTTCTACCCATCCAGTGAGTGGAAAATATTGGGTAAATTCTTGTTGTGCTGAGGCGACCAGATTGCCAAGATGATCGAAAAGAATAGAGCGCGAACTGGAAGTACCTTGGTCAAGTGCGAGTAAGTAAGCCATGTTTGCGCTCCTATTGATGGTCGTTCAACTGCTCCAGACTTCACCACCAAAAATATCGATTTGGGTTAGATATAGACGGCAATCAAGTTCATATTGATGATAGTTCGGTTCCA
The DNA here is from genome assembly GCF_018139645.1 of Affinundibacterium baiyunense. Lineage (GTDB taxonomy): Bacteria > Pseudomonadota > Gammaproteobacteria > Burkholderiales > Burkholderiaceae_D > Undibacterium > Undibacterium baiyunense. The sequence goes on along the minus strand of NZ_JAGSPM010000002.1, from coordinate 279,034 downwards.
TATAAGTACAAAGCTGATAGAAGGCTTTGTCATGCGCCTTTTCTTTGAGATGCGCGAGTTCATGGACTGCAATCATTTTGAGAAATTCTTCCGGCACAGTTTTGAATAAACTAGCGATGCGAATTTCATTTTTGGTTTTGAGTTTACTACCTTGTACACGCGATACATAGGTGTGTGTGCCAAGCGCGTTTTTGATCACATGCAATTTGTTGTCGTACACGACTTTGCTGATTTGATCGCCGTTGCGTAGTGCGGCGTTTTTTATATCTTGGACGTATTGATACAGTGCTTTATCAGTGCGAATCGCGTGGGTTTGCGGATACTTTTTGTGTAAATGTTGTGCTAACTGATTGTTCGCGATTAACTGCCTAACCTGTGCTTGTAAGTGCTCAGGATAGGCGGTTAAATAAGTTAATTTGTTTGATTCAGTATTCACCTTATTTTTTCGCTGGGCTGACTTTTAAAAGTCGTACGTCGAATATCAAATCTGAATTCGCTGGAATCAAACCATTACCGACCTCGCGTGCACCATAGGCAAGGGCTGCTGGAATAATTAAGGTGCGCTTACCGCCAACTTTCATACCTTGTACACCAAGATCCCAGCCACGAATAACTTCACCACCGTTGATGGTAAAACTAAATGGCTCGCGCTTGACTGAGCTATCAAATTCTTTGCCTTTTTGCCCTTTGGCTTTAGGGTCGCGCAACCAACCGGTGTAGTGTACCGTGACGGTGTTGCCGCTTTTGGCTTCATCACCTTTGCCTAATTTGCTGTCGATTTTTTCGATTTCTGGCATTTTGATGACATCGAGTAATTCGATATCGAAAATCAAATCGGCGTCTGGTGGAATTACTCCTTTACCTGCACCACGTGAACCGTAAGCGAGTGTGGAAGGAATCATCAACGTACGTTTGCCACCAACCTTCATACCGGGCACGCCTTGTTCCCAGCCGCGAATCACACGACCTTCACCAAGATTGAAACTAAATGGTGCGCGTCCGACCGAGCTATCAAAAGCTTTGCCGCGCTGATTTTCCGCTTGTGGATCACGCAGCCAGCCAGAGTAATGTACGATGACTGTTTTACCGACGACGGCCTCGATACCTGTGCCAACAACCGTATCGATTTTTTCCAAAACAGGTACTGCTACTGGTGTACTAACTTCTTGACTAACAGCGGCATTGCTGGCGCTGGTTGCAGTCGCACTTGCTACACTTTCTTGCTGCGTTTTTTGTTCAACTTTCTGCTCCGCTTTTTGTTCTGTCTTTTGTTCCTGTGCATGTACGGGATGAATGCAAACGGTGGTTGCGAGAGCGATGCTAATCAAGAGTGGTGATTTCATAAGCTTGATATCCTTTGGATCTTGGTAAATTATTGTAATGGTGTATTGGCCTTTAGCCGCTTGCGTATAAGCCTTGATCTAAGAACGTTTTAGTTTGGCTTCAAACGCCATATCTAATTTGCTGGCCTTACGTGGTGCTTCTTTATTGAGGCTGTTAACGAAGCGAACGAATTCATCGATTTCTAAAGGGGCGCATAATTTTTCTTGGGTTTCTGGATCATGTCCAAGTACCAGATAGAAATGCCCGCTGGCGGTGGAAACCATAGAGTAGGCTGCATTGTTGCTACGCTGTTGTAGTCGTAGAACTGCATTACTCGCTTTGGTGGAACGTGCCATGAAAACCTTCAAGTGAAATCGTAGAAGAAGACGCAGAAATTGCGCCGCAAACTGGTATCGCTAAGCTGCAACATGATAATCTAGTCGCTGGCTTTAGAGAATAGCAGAAGGGTAATCATGTCGATCATTTCACATTACATCAATGGCACCATCGTCAACCCAACAAATGCGCGTAGTCAAACCGTGTTGAATCCAGCGACTGGCGCGGAAGTCGCACAGGTCGCGTTAGCCGATCAACCTTTAGTTGATCAAGCAGTAGCGGCGGCGAATGCGGCATGGCCAGTATGGTCAGAGACAGCACCTCTGCGGCGCGCACGCGTGATGTTTAAGTTCAAAGAATTGCTGGATCAAAATCAAGAGAAAATTGCTGCGCTCATTACGCGTGAGCACGGTAAGATTTTTTCGGATGCGATGGGTGAAGTGACCCGTGGTATTGAAGTTGTTGAATTTGCTTGTGGTTTGCCGCAACTGTTAAAAACACAGTATTCAGACAATATCGGTGGCGGCATTGATCACTGGAATATCCGTCAATCGCTTGGTGTGACGGTCGGCATCACACCATTTAATTTTCCGTTTATGGTACCGATGTGGATGGCGCCACTTGCCATTGCTTGTGGCAATAGTTTTATTCTTAAACCGTCGGAGCGTGATCCCTCAGCTTCCTTACTGATCGCAGATTTGCTGCAACAAGCAGGTTTGCCAGATGGTGTTTTCAATGTAGTGCAGGGCGATAAAGTCGCAGTTGATGCCTTGTTGGCACATCCTGATGTTGCTGCGATTTCATTTGTGGGATCGACGCCGATTGCGCAGTACATTCATAGCGAAGCGAGTCGTTTAGGAAAGCGCGTACAAGCTTTAGGCGGAGCAAAAAATCATTTGGTGGTGATGCCTGACGCAAATCTAGATCAAGCGGTAGACGCATTAATGGGAGCCGCCTACGGTTCAGCAGGCGAGCGTTGTATGGCAATCTCAGTTGCAGTAGCGGTTGGTGAAATCGCCGACGCCTTGGTAGCGAAATTAAAGCCTCGAGTGCGGGCTTTAAAAGTAGGCGATGGAATGACAGCACAGGTTGAAATGGGCCCGGTAATTAGTGCAGCACATAAGGCGAAGATTGAGAGCATGATCGCCAGCGGCGTGGCGCAAGGAGCGCAGCTCGTAGTTGATGGTCGTGGATTACAAGTGACAGGTCATGAGCAAGGCTTCTTCATTGGAGGCAGTCTATTCGATCATGTGCATGAGGGTATGCAGATTCATCGCGAAGAAATTTTTGGACCGGTGTTATGCGTAGTTCGTGTCCCTGATTTCAGTGCGGCACTTGATCTAATTAACCGTCACGAGTTTGGTAATGGCGTGTCCTTATTCACAGCTGATGGCAATACCGCGCGAGAATTTTCTCGTCGAGTACAGGTTGGTATGGTCGGAATTAATGTACCTATTCCGGTACCGATGGCATGGCACTCATTTGGAGGTTGGAAGCGTTCTTTGTTTGGCGATATGCACGCCTATGGCGAAGAAGGAATTCGCTTCTATACGCGCTATAAATCAGTAATGCAGCGGTGGCCGGACAGCATTGTGAAAGGAGCGGAGTTCACGATGCCTGTAGCGAAATAGTGAGTCGATACGTAAGTGATTTAAAAAGCCAGAGCCGCGAATATCAGCGCATTGCTCTGGCTTAGGATCATAAAAATTAACAAGCTGTGTAATTATCGGGATCAACTTCAAGCATTTTGGTAATTTTGAGATAGTTCTTGATTCGCATTTGCTGCTGTTTGTAGCCGATATTATCGACAGGTTTCGAGCATTCGAGCGCGCCATTGATGCTGCGTACAGTTTCACCAAAACCTAATTTTTGTTTCATCGCAACATGGCTTGGTAGTGGGCCTGAGCCTTTGATTTCCATCCAATACCAAAGTGCGGTTTTCCACGCAACAGCTGGATCGCGTGAAACCATATCCGGATCATTTAGTAGATCCAAGCCGAGTGCCTTGCCTGCTAGTGCGTAATTAAAATTCCAACTTAGTTGAATAGGACCGCGTCCAAAGTATTGTTTACCTGGAGCGCAGGGTACGCCTTGTTTATCGTTGCAGTAGTGATCGTGCACGCTTTTATCAAGCTCGTTAATCGCTTGTAGTTCTATTGATTCATGCATGATATTGGCGAGAAAAGCTGCGACTTCCCGCTTGTTTTCTGCATCGCTGCCGAAGTTACCAAATTTGGGATAGGCTTTAATCGCTTCTTGTAAACCTGCAAAGGTGTAGAACGGTATGCGCTTGGGAAATAATTGTTCAAATTGCGCTTCGCTAATCATAAAGCCAGATGCTTTTTCTGATTTTGTTGGTGTGATATGGCACGCTGATAAGCTGATTGCAATTAAGGTGGCACTGATGGCACTGAGAGTAGAGAGGTATTTCATCGGATCTTTGACTTTCTAACGCGTGTTGAGAATCGGTTTGAAAACAAGCGGGCTTAGCTTAATCAAAGATTTATCAGAATGCAAAGAAGTGGTATTGAACTATGAAAAAAAACTATGCGATGCCGATCAATGCCGAATAGGAACCAGCATTGAAAAAAAAAATGGCGAACCGAAGTTCGCCATTTTTAAGCTTACGTACTAAGAATAAGAACTAATTCAATTAGAACTTGATCGTCGCACCTACACTGAAATAACGACCAACTGCGTCGTAGTATTGTGGGAAGGTGTTACCACTATTAGTACCAGTAGAACCAATCGTAGAACCAACCACTGGTGGCAACTTGTTAGTTGCGTTGTTAATACTCAAGTTCAAGCGGATATTTTTGTTGAAGTTCCAAACTGCGCTCAAATCGAGGTAGCTATATGCATCAATTTTTGCGTAAGCTGGCAAGAAGTTCGTGCCACCTGGTTCTTCAGTCAAACCGCTAACATAGCGCCAGTTATAACCAAACACAAATTCACCCACAGTCCATGCTGTACGTTGGTTGAACTTGTTTTTGTAGACGATCTTGTCACCGCAAGCTACAGAATAGTAGCCTAAGCAGTCACGATCAATCGACGCTGGTGTTGGTTGAGCATGGAATGACGTTGTTTTGTTCAAGTCAAAGCCGAAATCTAAACGACCGTGCTTTGCCTCTAAACCCAGCACTGTCATTGGCATTTGATACTTAACGCTCAAGTCGTAGCCCGCAGTACTTTGTGTACCGAGGTTAGACGTTGTTGTCACAACACCCTTAGAGTCCGTACCGTTAAAGCTACCGTTTGCTGTGCTACGCAAAACCAATGCGCAAGATGCATTTAAAGTCAAGCTTGGGTTGAACTTGGTTGAGTAGCAACCATCCAATACGTCAGTGGTAGTTGGAGAAGAGATCGCCTTAGTGATATCGATTTTGTAGTAATCGAGGCTGATTGCCAATTTTGGCAAAGGCTCAATCACGAAACCGATTGTTTTGGTTTTCGCTTCTTCAGGTCCGAGGTTAGGATTACCACCAGTTTGACGGTTAATTTGACCAGCAGAAGGTTTGTCGAGTGAACCGATAACACTAGCTGGAACACCAGTTAAACGGCACAAATTAGACAAAGTACCTGCAGTGTTGGCTTCTGCTGCATTGATCAAATTCAATTGGCACGGATCTGTTGCCAAATTGCTCAAACCTGTTGTTTGTGGTGCAAACATTTCGTTGACGTTTGGTGCGCGAGTCGCCAATTGAACCATACCGCGGAAACGGATAGATTTCACTGGTGCCCATTCACCACCGTATTTGTAGCTACCATAGTCTTGTGAATTTTTCGCTGTTTCGAAATTCGTTTGACGATAACCTAATTCCAAATTCAAAGCACGTGCGAAAGGCAAATCTTTGAGCAATGGAACCAATGCTTCAACTGCATACTCTTTCAATTTGAAAGTACCAGTACGATCTGGTGTAGGTGCACCAGTACCGAGTACCTCGCCTTGCAATTGTGATGCCGCATCAGATTTTGTATAGGCAGTTACTTTACGTTGTTCGGTACTTACCGCTACTTGGATTGGTTGTTTTGCCCAAGGGCTGCGGATATTACCTAAGTCACCTGTAGTCGATACCGCTGCAACGTCTTGTTCAACACCTTGCATCAAAATCGCGCTTTGGTTGATGAAGTTAGCTTGTTCTGGCGTAATCGAACCAGCTGCACCCCATACGTTCAAAGGTACGCAACCATTTGACGCGTCAACGCATTTACCAGCTGCGACAGAGTTCAAAGCTTGCTTAACTTTGGATAAGGAACCCCAGTTCTTACGAATTTGGGTTTGATCTGCCGTACCACGGCTCCAGTATGCGTCATAGCTCCAAGAACCAGCGATTTCACCTTTCGAACCCAAAGTGTATTGCAATGTTTTGTTATCGAAATCGTTGAAGCGTGGACCCAATTCAGTAATACGACGACCGATCGTCAATGGAACGATAGTTGAGTTGCCAACTACGCAATCCGCAGCAGCAATACCACGGCGTTGGCACAATTGTTCACGTGCAGCAGCTGGAATAAATGGATTACCGATAGGTACATTGAACGTGTTATTGAAGGTACCTGATTCAGCCAAAGTAGAAGCTACTTTACTCGCTGTGTAAAACATCTCGCCATAAACTTCAAAATTGTCATTAATTTTGTAGTTAGCCAAAGAAGTTGCTTGTGAGCGATCCAAGCCCGTTACGTAGTAATTGAGCGGGTTAAAGTTGTACAAACTAACTGGTTGTACAAGTTTGCCAGTTGCTGGATCAATTTGCCAAGTACCAGCCAAAGCGTCCGTACCGCCTGTACCTTTGGTGGTGGACATCGCTGCTGGCACCGTTGTGCCGGAACCGTCAGGAGCGCCCGTTACTGAGTTTAATGCGCTTAGACCATAGGAACGAGTGCCTTGTGTCAATGGGTCAGATTTAGTACGACCTAAGCTCAATACTACGTTGCCGCGGCCTTCGTCTAGACTTGCACCCATGGTGACGTCAGTGCGGTAACGTTGTGCATCACCTTTACTTGTTGAACCGTATGATGAGTTAACTTCGAAACCTTGGAAATTCTTTTTCAAATTGAAGTTAGCAACACCGGAAACCGCATCTGCACCGTAAACCACAGATGCACCACCCGTGACCAAATCAACGCGGCTTAATAAAGCAACAGGAATTGAGTTGGTATCAACTGTACCGCCGAGATCGTAAGGAACGATACGACGACCATTCACCAATACCAATGTACGGTTAGAACCCAAACCACGCAAATCAATCGTCGCTGCACCACCGGAACCATTGTTGGTACCAGGACCGATCGCTGGAACCGCCGCCGGTAAGCCTTTGAAGAATTCTTCAACAGCTACTGGTTGTGAAGATTTGATTTCTTCTGCAGTGATTGAACCGATAGGACTATTTGATGTCGTACCAGGGGACGTAATGCGTGTACCAGTAACTACAACAGTTTCAACTTTTTTGTCTTGTGCCATTGCTGGTAAAGCCATCGCGCCCATACTCGCGACAACACCACCTGTAAACATCAGTCGCATAGACCGCGACAAGATTTTTTCAATCATTTAGTACTCCTTGTGGATATGATGATTTTTTTGAGGAACTGCACCATTTGTTGATAAGTGTGAGATTTGCTGCTTCCCTCTTGCTTTATCTTTCTTTCAGCACGTCTTTATTGCGTGTCTTTGATTGCATACACTAGCTTTAGTAGATGCAGGCGCAATGAGACCATTTCCGCTTACGTCATGTCAATTAAAGATCCTGTTCTGTTTGAGCGATACAACAATGTTTTGCAATGCAGAAAAAAGAGTGTTGTTTTTGTAGTTGATTTGCGGCAATTCGATTGATTTTTCGGCGCTTTCATGAGCGTGGACTGCAGTTTTTGTTGCATAGTGAATGAGCTTATTTGTTCGGACTTAATTCTGTTTTTTGCCAAATTTTGGCTATGTGGGAGTCATGTGTTTGACTACGTACTGTTAGGATTCGCAGCTTTTTTTGCTGGATTTATTGATGCGGTGGTTGGCGGTGGTGGCTTGATTCAGTTGCCAGCTCTATTTTCGGTTTTTCCTGGAGCCGCTCCTGCTAGTTTGTTGGGTACTAGTAAATTTGCCGGAGTATGGGGAACATCCGTTGCTGCGGTAAATTATGTGAAGGCTGTGCGCTTGCCTTGGGCAGTGATTGTTCCAGCATGTATTGCAGCTTTCGCTTTTTCATTTCTTGGTGCGATCACTGTTACACACATACCTCCAACTTATCTTCGGAAGACGTTGCCGTTCATTCTAGTTGCGATAGCAATATATACCTTTTGGAAAAAGGATTTAGGCACACAATCTAAGCTCATGTACTCTGGGCGGCAGGAGCTTTGCTTGGCATTGGTGGTTGGATGTGTGATCGGTTTTTACGATGGATTCTTTGGGCCTGGCACTGGTAGTTTTTTCATCTTCATTTTTGTTCGTGTTTTTGGTTATGATTTTCTACACGCGTCCGCCTCTGCCAAGGTATTGAATGTGGCTTGCAACGCTGCTGCTTTACTTTGGTTTGGGTTTAGCGGTCACGTAATGTGGATGCTAGGATTGGGTATGGCGGTGTGTGGTGTGATGGGTTCCGTTGTGGGAAGTCGTATGGCAATTCAGCGGGGTAGTGGATTTGTTCGCATCCTCTTTTTGTTTGTGGTAAGTTGTTTGGTGATGAAAACATCGTACGATGCTTTTTTGAGGTAAGATTGTTTCACGTGAAACATATGATTAAGAGTTCTCGGAGCATATTTTGAGTCAGTTCACAAATAAAGTGTTTTGTCGTACAAGTTTGGGAGATGCAGAAATCCGGCAGCGCGATCTCGATTTGTCGAGATCGGAGCAGTTGGTTCTGGTTGCGGTTGACCAAGAGATTATTTACGCCACATTGGCAAAAGCCTTAGAGCAAGATGATGCGCTAGATTTAGATTCGGTTCTAGTTGCACTGCTTGGTCGAGGACTGATAAAGGAAGTTGTCGAGTCAGTGAGTGCTGAGAAGTCGAATATGGTTGGTAAGCTTGGATTGGATGAGTTTTATTCTTCTTCATTAGATCCTTTGCATAGTGGGTCTGGTTTGATGGTCGACACGCGCAATAATTTTGTGCGATCAGTTCAAAAACATCCATATAAGCAAGCGAGTATGGATGACGTTGATATTCCCTTGTCGTTGGAGCTGGATACCAAGCTAAGGATTAAAAAGGAAAAGCGCAAGAGCAAGTTAGTTCAGGTATTTCCTGAACCGCCAAAGCCAAAGAAGCGTAGGCGCTCAAAGCGTACGAAGGTGGTTCCTGTGAGTAAGTGGCCAATGCGTATCTACGCAGGCTTAACGATTTTGGGCGTGATTTTGTTGGTGTTCGCATTATTTGCTGGCGCTTGAATTTGTTTCACGTGAAACCATTTGTCGGTTTTTTTGATTTTTTGTCGAGAGAATCCGGTGTTTGAAGGGCAAAAACTACTATAATCGTGCCTCGCAACTATTTTGCGATATCTTCACCAAGCAACTCCTCCTTGAGCTATCCACATGTTTTATCCAAATGAATTCGATGTCATCGTCGTCGGCGGCGGTCATGCCGGTACAGAAGCTGCGTTGGCTTCCGCGCGTATGGGGCAAAAAACCCTATTGTTGACCCACAATATAGAGACTTTAGGTCAAATGTCTTGCAATCCATCGATCGGTGGAATTGGTAAAGGACATTTGGTTAAGGAAGTTGATGCCATGGGCGGTGCGATGGCGATTGCAACCGACGAAGCAGGTATCCAGTTCCGTATCTTGAACTCGTCTAAAGGGCCAGCGGTGCGCGCAACACGTGCGCAAGCTGACCGAATTCTATATAAGCAAGCGATCCGTAGTCGTCTGGAAAACCAAGAAAATCTATGGATTTTCCAACAAGCGGTTGATGACCTCATGGTGGAGGGTGATCGTGTGGTTGGCGCAGTTACGCAAGTTGGCTTGAAGTTTAAGGCGCGTGCGGTCGTGTTAACAGCGGGTACTTTCTTGGATGGGAAGATTCATGTCGGTCTAAATAGTTACTCTGCTGGTCGTGCAGGTGATCCTCCTGCTATCTCATTATCGAGTCGACTCAAGGAATTGGCTTTGCCGCAAGGGCGATTGAAAACGGGTACGCCACCAAGAATTGATGGTCGTAGTATTGATTTCTCGAAGATGGAAGCACAGCCAGGTGATCTTGATCCAATTCCCGTGTTCTCGGTGATGGGCAATGTTGCGATGCATCCACGACAAATGCCATGCTGGATTACGCATACAAATACAAAAACCCATGACATTATTCGAGCCGGTTTAGATCGTAGCCCGATGTACACTGGGGTAATTGAAGGTGTTGGCCCTCGTTACTGCCCATCGATAGAAGACAAAATTCACCGTTTTTCGGGCAAAGATTCTCATCAGATTTTCCTTGAACCAGAAGGATTAACTACCAACGAATTCTATCCAAACGGCATATCGACAAGTTTGCCATTTGACGTGCAGCTCGATCTTGTACGCTCTATGCAGGGGATGGAGAATGCTTATATTTTGCGTCCTGGTTATGCGATTGAGTACGATTACTTTGATCCACGTGGTCTGAAAACTTCGCTAGAAACACGTGCGATCCAAGGTCTATTCTTTGCAGGTCAGATCAACGGCACCACTGGCTACGAAGAAGCGGCAGCGCAAGGTATGTTGGCGGGCTTAAATGCTGCCTTGCAAACGCAGGGCAAAGAAGCTTGGGTTCCACGTCGTGACGAAGCTTATCTCGGTGTGTTGGTTGATGATCTTGTGACCAAAGGCGTGCAAGAACCTTACCGTATGTTCACAAGTCGCGCAGAATTCCGCCTCAGTCTGCGTGAAGATAACGCTGATATGCGCTTGACCGAAATTGGTCGCCAATTGGGATGTGTCAGTGATAAACAATGGAAAATGTTCGAAGAGAAGCGTGAAGCCGTTTCACGTGAAATGGAAAGATTGAAATCCACTTGGGTCAATCCTCGGATCGTCGAAGATATCGAAGCAGAACGCGTGGTCGGGAAAGCTTTGGAGCGCGAGTATTCATTGGCCGATTTATTGCGTCGTCCGCAAGTTACCTATGATCATTTGATGACACTTAAAGGTAAAGAAGGGCAATCTTTAGGAGGTGAAGCCGTCACCGATCCAGCTGTCAAAGAACAGATAGAAATTCAAATCAAATATTCGGGCTATATCGGACGACAAGCGAAAGAAGTAGAGCGTCAAGCGCACTACGAAAATTTGAAAATGCCAACCGACTTTGATTATTTAGAAGTGAATGGTTTGTCGATTGAAGTGAAGCAAAAGCTCAATGCGCAGCGACCAGAAACCTTAGGGCAGTGTGGTCGCATTTCTGGTGTGACACCAGCCGCTTTGTCTTTGTTGCTGGTGCATCTGAAAAAACGTGGTTTTAAAGGTTTTGCCAATGCAGCACCTGCCAATGAAGAACTGAATGACAAAGTGGTGGGTGAATAGTTTATGAGTCGTTTCGATAAAGAAGCTCTGGGAAAAGAGTTAAGAGAAGGTATTACCTCCTTAGGTTTGCCATTGACCGAAGAGCAGGTGGAAAAGATGCTGTCTTACTTAGCGTTGTTGATTAAGTGGAATTCGGTTTATAACTTGACCTCGATCCGTGATCCTCACGATATGGTGAAGCAGCATTTATTGGACTCCTTGTCGGCGGTCCATGCATTTACTCAAGCCAAGAATATTCTAGATGTCGGTTCGGGTGGTGGTTTACCTGGCATCGTTTTAGCGATAGTTTTTCCAACTGCTTCGGTCACGATGATTGATATCGTCAACAAGAAGACTGCTTTCTTAACCCAAGTAAAAGCGGAGTTGAAACTCAAAAATGTCACCGTGTATACGGGCCGAGTTGAGCTGCTGAAAGTCGAGCATCAATTTGACGTGATTACTTCTCGTGCCTTTTCTGAACTCAATAACTTCATTAATTGGTCGCATCATTTGTTGGCAGAGAACGGACGTTTTCTTGCCATGAAGGGCGTTTCGCCAACACATGAAATTGAACGACTACCAGACGGATGGGAAGTCGAGAGTATTGAACCTTTGCGAGTACCGGGTTTGGATGTAGAAAGACATTTGGTACATGTGAAGAAATTAGGCTCAGCCAAATAAGTCAGCAAGTATAAGTCAGCAAATTAAGTTACACGTGAAACAGCAGTTCTGGGATTTTCTTTTAACCGCAACTATTCTAAAAAGTATCTATGGCTAAAATTTTTTGCGTTGCCAATCAAAAAGGTGGTGTAGGAAAAACTACTACAACGGTCAATCTGGCAGCTGGTTTGGCGAAGCTGGATCAACGCGTTCTGCTGATTGATCTTGATCCTCAAGGTAATGCCACGATGGGGGCGGGTGTCAATAAAGCAAAGATAGAGTTGTCTGTTTATCAAGTTTTGCTTGGTATGGCCGATGTAAAATCGGCAGTGGTAAGATCAGAATCTGGCAAATTTGATATTCTTCCTGCTAACCGCGAGCTTGCTGGTGCTGAAGTCGAGATGGTCGAGTTGGAAAATCGAGATAAGCGTTTACGCTTAGCCTTAGACGAAGTAGGCGCTGACTACGACTTCGTTTTGATCGATTGTCCGCCGGCATTGTCAATGCTGACTTTGAATGGTTTATGTGCAGCAAATGGCGTCATTATTCCTATGCAGTGTGAGTATTACGCATTGGAAGGATTGTCAGATTTGGCCAATACGATCAAGAAAGTGTCTGCGAATTTGAATCCTGATTTAAAAATTGTTGGATTACTGCGCGTGATGTTTGATCCACGCATGACGTTGTCGCAGCAAGTCTCTGATCAATTGGAGCAACATTTCGGTGACAAGGTCTTTAAGACGGTGATTCCACGTAATGTGCGCTTGGCAGAAGCACCATCGTATGGAATACCAGGTGTCGTGTTTGACCCATCTTCCAAAGGAGCGCAAGCCTATATCGCCTTCGGCGCAGAGATGGTGGAAAGAATTAAAGCAATCGATAAAAAATAATTTTATTTTAAGTATGAACATGGCAATTAAAAAACAAAAAGGCTTGGGGCGTGGCTTAGACGCTTTACTAGATGGTGCAGGGGATTTTGCTGAAGCGGTACCAACGGTGGTTGGTGCTCCTACCAGCTTGCCAGTAACACAAATGCAAGCGGGTAAATATCAACCGCGTACGCGTATGGATGAGGGGGCTTTAGCAGAATTGGCAGCCTCCATTAAAGCGCAAGGCTTGATGCAACCCATTTTGGTTCGTCCTATCAGTCAAGCGAATGGCGTTACCAAATATGAAATCATCGCCGGTGAGCGTCGTTTCCGTGCTTCCCAATTAGCTGGATTAACAGAAGTTGCGGTTCTGGTGAAAGATGTGGACGATCAAGCTGCGGCAGCAATGGCGTTGATCGAAAACATTCAACGCGAAGATCTAAATCCGCTGGAAGAAGCGCAAGGTATCCATCGTTTGATCTCTGATTTCACATTTACGCACGAGCAAGCAGCAAATGCGGTGGGGCGCTCAAGAAGTGCCGTATCGAATTTACTGCGTTTATTGAATTTAGCGCGACCAGTGCAAACCATGTTGATGGCCGGCGACATTGATATGGGACATGCGCGCGCTCTGTTGGCGGTTGATGCCGCAACACAGATTCAATTGGCGAATCAAGTCGTCGCGAAACGCATGTCGGTACGAGACACTGAGAAGTTGGTCGCTAAAACGACGGCTGAACTTGCTGCACCAAGTAAACAAAAAGACAAAGCCGAAAAGTCACGTGATATTACTCAACTCGAAGAAGAGTTGTCGGATTTATTAGCAACACAAGTCACTTTGAAAATGGGAAGCAAGGGGCGTGGTCAAATGGTCATTGATTTTGCCGATCTTGATTCTTTAGACGGCGTGATACTAAAGATTCGCGGTCAATGAGTTTTGCTGCACGAGATTTTGAAGTCAAAGTATTAAGTTTGCCGATAATCCTCGGCAAACTTGCAAAATAGTCGAACAGTATTGGGCAAACGAAATTTAAAACAGAATTTGTTGCGTTGCATCAAACGTTTGACCTTGCTTATACATGCACGTATAATTCCGTGGCTTTGGAAAATCTGCCCAAAAATGCGCAAAACCCGCACCAAAATTGCGTTGGAGCAGCACCAAAATAGATCACACAAAACATCAAGCTAGCGATAAAACGCTAAAACGTAGCAAATAAAAAGAATTAAAAAGCAGCGTTTTTTGATGAAAAACGAATATTTGTTGTAAAACTGGGGAGTGGCATGGCGCGCATTATCCTGTTGCAAATTGCAGCAGCTTTCATCGTGGCGCTCGTGGCCTTATTAGTGTCTGGTCTCTCTGCTGGTTTATCCGCTTTGCTCGGCGGTCTCTGTTGCGCGCTTCCGAACGCGTTTTTTGCTTTACGCTTATTAAGTAGCGTACGAAAACCCGGCGGTGCCAACCCGATGAATTTTTTTGTCGGTGAGTTTATAAAAATTGCACTGACCATTGCTCTCATGGGAGCGGTGGTTTTGTTTTACCCCGAATTGAATTGGCTGGCGTTTCTCGCTGCATTCATCGTGGTAATGAAAAGTTATTTAATACTACTCTTTAGGCATTGATTATGAGCGCATCAGAAAACGCCCCAACCCCGTCAGAATATATATCCCATCATCTTGGGCATTTAAATAATGCCAACCAACAGCAAACAGCGTTGGTCGATATGTCTTATATCAACTACGACACCATTATTTGGTCGGTGTTCTGTGGTTTGGTAGCAATTATTTTGATGTACATGGCATCCCGTAAGGCAACTTCTGGTGTTCCAGGCCGTTTCCAATGCGCGATTGAAATGATTGTTGAGATGGTTAACGATCAAGCTAAAAGCATTGTTCACGGTAATGTTTCTTTCATCGCACCAATGGCTTTGACTGTATTCATGTGGGTTTCTTTAATGAACGCAATGGACTTCTTGCCAGTCGATTTGTTTTCCGTTTGGTTGTTCCCATTATTGGGTATTGACACTCATACTTATCACCGTGTTGTTCCAACAGCTGATTTGAATGGTACTTTGGGTATCTCCGTTGGCGTGTTTATGTTGATGATGTACTACTCAGTCAAGATTAAAGGTGCAGGCGGCTTCATTAAGGAATTGTGTACAGCGCCATTTGGTCCAATGATGTTGCCATTCAATATTATGTTGAACGTGGTTGAATATGCGGCAAAGACCTTCTCACTCGGTATGCGACTGTTCGGTAATATGTTCGCTGGTGAGTTGTTATTCTTGTTGATCGCATTACTCGGTGCTTACAGCCATTTTGGCGGTATCGGACAATTGATTGCTGGTTCGATCTGGGCAATCTTCCACATTTTGATCGTATTCTTGCAAGCCTTTATTTTCATGATGTTGACTTTGGTGTACATGGGTCAATCTCACGAGGCGCATTAATTTAGAGCAGTAGTTGAGCAGTAATATTGGTTTGTATCGAATTTAGTTTTTTGGTTTTAGTTTTTGGTTTTGGTATTTTAATTTTTTAACTTTTAGGGAGTTTTCTCATGACTAACGTCGCATTTGTAGCTTTGGCTTGTGGTTTGATCATTGGTTTGGGCGCTTTGGGTGCTTGTATCGGTATCGCTATGATGGGTGGTAAATATTTGGAAGCGTCTGCTCGTCAACCAGAATTGATGGACAAGTTGCAAGGCAAAATGTTGTTGTTGGCTGGTTTGATCGACGCTGCGTTCATTATCGGTGTTGGTATCGCGATGTTCTTCGCAACTGCTAATCCATTCCAAGGTTAATTTAATTTCCTTTTTCTACCGCAGCGTTGGTCAGCAGATCGGCGCTAGCGGAACGATAATTCACACAAGGAAACGACGATGAATCTGAATCAAACTATGTGGTATCAAGCTGGGGTGTTTTTCATCCTAGCTTTGTTTACCATGAAATTCGTTTGGCCACCATTGATTGGTGCCATCGATGCACGTATGAAAAAAATCGCAGACGGCCTAGCTGCTGCGGATCAAGGGCAAGCTGCCATGAAAGAAGCTGAGAAAAAAATTCAGCTTGAATTGGCAAATGCTCGTGAAGAAGGCTTGAAACATGTTGCAAACGCTGAGAAGCGTGGTCAATTGATCGTTGAAGAAGCTAAGAATGCTGCTAGTGCAGAAGCTGCGCGTATCATCGCTGCCGCTCAAGCAGAAGCTGCTAATCAAGTCACAAAAGCACGTGAAGAATTGCGCGACCAAGTTGCTGCTTTGGCAGTAAAAGGTGCAGAGCAAATTTTGAAACGTGAGGTTAACGCTTCTGCTCATGCAGATTTGTTGAACCAATTGAAGACTGAGCTGTAATCATGGCAGAACTCGCAACGATCGCTCGTCCTTACGCAGAAGCGTTGTATCGCGTTGCTAAGTCCGGTAACTTGTCCGCTTGGTCGGAACTGGTTGCTGAGATGGCGCAAGCCGCAGCGCATCCCGATGTAGTGGCTCTTGCACACAACCCCAAAGTCTCCGCAGCGCAAACTGCGGAGGCTTTCTTGTCCGTGTTGAAGTCTCCTGTAACTGCTGAAGCGAAAAACTTCGTGCTTACATTGACTGAATATGACCGTTTAACCGCTTTGCCAGAAATCGCTGTGCAATTTCATGCTTTGCAAAATGCCGATGCCGGCTCCGCAGATGCTGAAATCACAAGTGCGTTTGAAATGACAGATGCGCAGGTTAGCGAATTGGCGGCAACACTGGAAAAGAAATTTGGTCGCAAACTGCACCCAACCGTGAAGGTAGACTCTTCCTTGATCGGTGGTGTGCGTATCGTGGTTGGTGATCAAGTGTTAGATACTTCGGTTCGTGCCAAGCTGCAACAGATGCACAACGCTTTGACAGCTTAATGCTGTTCAAGTACTGAAACAATTTTAGGAGTTTGTATGCAACTCAACCCATCAGAAATCAGCGAGTTGATCAAGAGCCGTATTCAAGGCCTTGGCGACGGTGCTGAGATTCGTAATCAAGGTACGGTTATTTCCGTTACCGACGGCATCTGCCGCATCCACGGTTTGTCCGATGCGATGCAAGGTGAGATGTTGGAATTCCCAGGCAATACATTTGGTTTGGCTTTGAACTTGGAACGTGATTCCGTTGGTGCCGTTATTCTCGGTGACTACGAGCACATCTCTGAAGGCGACACAGTGAAATGTACTGGTCGTATTTTGGAAGTTCCTATCGGTCCAGAATTGCGCGGCCGTGTAGTTAACGCATTGGGTCAACCAATCGACGGCAAAGGCCCAATCAATGCAAAATTATCTGCGCCAATCGAAAAGATTGCTCCAGGCGTTATTGCACGTCAATCCGTTTCACAACCATTGCAAACTGGTTTGAAGTCTATCGACTCCATGGTTCCAGTTGGTCGTGGTCAACGTGAATTGATCATTGGCGATCGTCAAACTGGTAAAACAGCGGTAGCGATTGACTCCATCATCAACCAAAAAGGTCAAGGCGTTACTTGTATCTACGTAGCGATTGGTCAAAAAGCATCTTCCGTTAAAAACGTTGTGCGCGCTTTAGAAGCACACGGCGCGATGGAATACACCATCGTTGTTGCGGCAACTGCAGCTGAATCTGCAGCGATGCAATACGTTTCTGCGTACTCTGGTTGCGCAATGGGTGAATACTTCCGTGATCGCGGTGAAGACGCATTGATCGTTTATGATGATTTGTCTAAGCAAGCTGTGGCTTACCGTCAAGTTTCCTTGTTGTTGCGCCGTCCACCAGGCCGTGAAGCTTACCCAGGTGACGTGTTCTACCTGCACTCACGTTTGTTAGAGCGCGCCGCGCGTGTTAACCCTGACTACGTTGAAGCATTCACTAACGGTGAAGTTAAAGGTAAGACAGGTTCATTGACAGCATTGCCTATCATTGAAACACAAGCTGGTGACGTTTCTGCTTTCGTTCCAACTAACGTCATTTCGATTACTGACGGTCAGATCTTCTTGGAAACTTCTTTGTTTAACGCAGGTATTCGTCCAGCGATTAACGCGGGTATTTCCGTGTCTCGCGTTGGTGGTGCTGCTCAAACCAAAGTTATTAAAAACTTGTCCGGTGGTATTCGTACTGACTTGGCGCAGTATCGTGAATTGGCTGCGTTTGCGCAGTTTGCGTCTGACTTGGACGAAGCAACCCGTAAGCAATTGGATCGTGGTGCACGTGTAACTGAATTGTTGAAACAAGCTCAGTACGCGCCATTGTCAATTTCTTTGATGGCAGTGACTTTGTTCGCAGTGAACAAAGGTTTCTTGGATGATGTACCTGTGAAGAAAGTATTGGCTTTCGAAGCTGGCGTACACAACTTCATGAAAACAAGTCACGCAGCTTTGTTGCAAAAGATTGAAGAGACTAAGCAATTGGACAAAGATGGCGAAGCTGCCATGGCTGCTGCAATCGCTGATTTCAAAAAATCCGGCGCATTTTAATTTACCGTAGCTAGAAGGAGTCAATACTCATGGCTGTAGGTAAAGAGATACGTGGCAAGATCAAAAGCGTAGAGAATACGAAAAAGATCACGAAGGCGATGGAAATGGTCGCTGCTTCTAAAATGCGTAAAGCGCAGGACAGAATGCGTGCGGCTCGTCCGTACAGTGAAAAAATTCGTACGATCACAGCGAACTTGTCACAGGCCAACCCAGAGTACACGCATCCTTTCATGGTTCAACAAGATCAAGCTAAGAAAATTGGCTTGATCGTTGTGACAACCGATAAGGGTTTGTGCGGTGGCTTGAATACCAACGTTTTGCGTTTGGTCACCAACAAGATGCGTGAACTCGAAGGTAAGGGTTCAAAAATTGAAGCGGTCGCGATTGGTAATAAAGGTCTCGGTTTCCTGAATCGTGTAGGTGCAAAAGTTGTGTCGCATGCGACACAGTTGGGTGATACACCCCACCTCGATAAATTGATTGGTCCAGTCAAGTTGTTGCTGGATGCGTATCAGGAAGGCAAGCTCGATGCGGTTTATTTGAGCTACACCAAATTCATTAACACCATGAAGCAAGAACCGGTGGTTGAGCAATTATTGCCTCTGACATCGGACAAGCTGGAAACAAATAAAGCCCAACATTCTTGGGACTATATTTACGAACCAGATGCAGCTGCGGTGATCGATGAATTGTTGGTACGTTATGTTGAAGCACTGATTTATCAAGCAGTTGCAGAAAATATGGCGTCTGAACAATCGGCACGTATGGTGGCGATGAAGTCAGCTAGCGATAACGCAGGTAATGTGATTGGTGAGTTGAAACTGGTTTACAACAAAACCCGTCAAGCTGCGATTACAAAAGAGCTCTCCGAAATCGTCGCCGGCGCGGCAGCGGTTTAAACGAATTTTAATATTATTGAAGGAACGAACATGGCTAATGGCAAAATCGTTCAGTGTATCGGCGCTGTTGTGGACGTTGAATTTCCACGCGACGCGATGCCTAAGGTTTACGATGCCTTGAAAATGGAAGGCTCCGAGCTGACATTGGAAGTCCAACAGCAATTGGGTGACGGTATCGTCCGTACGATTGCTTTGGGTTCTTCTGATGGTCTGCGTCGCGGCATGACAATCACAAACACTGGTGCACCAATCATGGTTCCAACCGGCAAAGCAACGCTGGGCCGTATTATGGACGTATTGGGTAACCCTATCGATGAATGCGGTCCTGTAAGCCACGAGCAAACAGCATCGATTCACCGTAAAGCGCCTGCATACGACGAACTCTCTCCATCGCAAGAATTGTTGGAAACCGGTATCAAAGTTATTGACTTGGTTTGCCCATTTGCGAAGGGTGGTAAAGTTGGTTTGTTCGGTGGTGCGGGTGTTGGTAAGACCGTTAACATGATGGAATTGATCAACAACATCGCGAAAGCACACAGCGGTTTGTCCGTGTTTGCTGGTGTTGGTGAACGTACTCGTGAAGGTAATGACTTCTACCACGAAATGGCTGACGCGAAAGTGGTTGATCTGGACAATCCAGAGCAATCTAAAGTAGCGATGGTTTACGGTCAGATGAATGAACCACCAGGTAACCGTTTGCGCGTTGCTTTGACTGGTTTGACAATTGCGGAAGGTTTCCGTGACGAAGGTAAAGACGTTTTGTTCTTCGTTGATAACATCTACCGTTATACATTGGCTGGTACTGAAGTTTCTGCGTTGTTGGGCCGTATGCCTTCCGCGGTGGGTTACCAACCTACATTGGCTGAAGAAATGGGCCGTTTGCAAGAGCGTATTACTTCCACTAAGACTGGTTCTATTACTTCTATTCAAGCGGTTTACGTTCCAGCGGATGACTTGACAGATCCATCCCCAGCGACAACGTTTGCTCACTTGGATTCCACCGTTGTTTTGTCTCGTGACATCGCATCTTTGGGTATTTACCCAGCGGTTGATCCATTGGATTCCACATCTCGTCAGTTGGACCCACAAGTGGTTGGTCAAGAACACTATGAAACAGCACGCGCTGTTCAAGGTACGTTGCAACGCTACAAAGAATTGCGTGACATTATCGCGATTTTGGGTATGGACGAATTGGCTCCTGAAGATAAGTTGATCGTTGCTCGTGCACGTAAGATGCAACGTTTCTTGTCTCAGCCTTTCCACGTTGCTGAGGTATTTACTGGTTCTCCAGGTAAATACGTTTCACTGAAAGATACAATCAAAGGCTTCAAGATGATTGCATCCGGTGAACTCGATCACTTGCCAGAACAAGCGTTCTACATGGTAGGTACAATCGACGAAGCGATCGAAAAAGCGAAGAAAATGGCTGCTTAATATTGCGAACTCGTTTGCTTGAGTCGTCATGCCAAAGTAGGGCGACTCGAAGCAATCGACGCAAAAGGCAGACTTTTCGTGGTGCGCGTAAGCGTACTTAGACGAAAGAAAAGGTTAGCACATGGCACATACTATTCACGTTGACGTAGTTTCTGCAGAAGAGAGCATCTTTTCTGGCGAAGCTGAATTCGTCGCGTTGCCGGGTGAATCAGGTGAATTGGGTATTTATCCAAAGCACACACCATTGATCACACGTATTAAGCCAGGCGCGGTACGCATTAAGATTGCAGGTCAAGCCGAAGACGAATTTGTATTCGTTGCAGGTGGTATCCTGGAAGTTCAGCCTGATGCGGTTACAGTGTTGGCAGATACAGCGATTCGTGGACATGATCTTGATGAAGCGAAAGCAGCTGAAGCTAAGAAATTGGCAGAAGAAGCTTTGGTTAATCGCGATGCAGGCATCGATTACGCGCAAGCGCAAGCCGAGTTAGCATCTGCGATCGCGCAATTGGCAGCGATTCAGAAATTACGTTCTAAGCGTTAATTCTGTAAAGGTTTTTCTTTGCAGAAGCAGTAAAGTGGTTTTAATATAGAAGAGGCAGCTAAGGCTGCCTTTTTCTTTTTCCGTCTTCTAATTGATTGGACTACCAACTATGAGCGACACCCAAATGGAAGCACAAATCGATGCACAAACGAACACGCAGATTGATCAGTTGTTGAACCACGCAAAAACAATTGCGATCATTGGCGTGTCGAATAAACCAGAGCGCGATAGCTTTAAAGTTGCACAGTACCTAAAAGCGCACGGTTATCAAATACTTGCGATTAATCCCTTGTTGCAGGAGCAGACAATTTTAGGCGAGCCTTGCTATGCGAGTCTGAGTGAAGCGAAACAGCAGAGCGGGATGGAAATTGATATTGTTGATTGTTTCCGCAAAGCGGATGATATTCCACCCATCGTTAGTGAAGCCATTACAGTTGGTGCAAAAGCAGTTTGGATGCAGCTAGAAATTACGAATCAAGATGCGGCCGCGCAAGCGCGTTCAGCGGGTTTGGCAGTTGTAATGAATCGTTGCACGAAGATTGAACACAAACGCCTACATAACATCACCAATTAACTTAATCTAGGTGTCGCTCATGAGTATTTCAACACAATTTATCGCTACCAAGAATAGCCAAATTTTAGATAAAGACGCTAGCTTGCGACCTTTGGCTGTGAATAGTAATAAAGAGTTGATGAAGGTTAAGACGCTAGAGTTAAGTGAACAAATTGGAGAGTTTCAAAACATCCTCTATGCACAACAAAAGCATAAGCTGTTGATCGTGCTACAAGGCATGGACACTTCGGGAAAAGACGGCACGGTGCGCGTGGTGTTTGGCCGTACTAACCCCGCCGGCGTGCGTAGTATCAGTTTCAAAGCACCGAGTGCAAGTGAGCGGGCGCATGATTTCTTATGGCGAATTCATCAGCAGGTTCCAGCTACAGGTGAGCTAGCGATTTTTAATCGTAGTCATTATGAAGATGTGTTAATCACCAAAGTCCATGGCGATATCGACGAGACGGAAGTACAGCGTCGATATGCGCACATCAATGCATTCGAGCGCATGTTGAGCGAGACCGGTACCACCATCTTGAAATTCTTTTTGCATATCTCCAAGGATGAACAAAAACAACGATTGCAAGAACGTTTGAGTGATCCGAATAAGCATTGGAAATTTAACGGACAAGATTTAACCGAGCGCGCATCTTGGAGCGCATACCAAGATGCTTATCAAAGCGTGATTCGGGCGACCCATCAACAGCACGCACCTTGGTTCATTATTCCAGCCAACTCAAAAACACAAAGAAATTTAATCATTGCAGGCATTGTTGCCGAGAAATTGGCCGCCATGGATTTGAGCTACCCCAGCCCACAAGCCGACTATTTCAAAATTAAAATTGAGTAGTAAATGCGGGTGTTGTTCACACAGCTTGGTCGATCAAATTAGTTGCTTTCACCTATTTATCCACAAAAATAAACATAATATTTATCTAGAGAAATTAATTGAATCGAAGTTATTTTCAAAATACTCGTTATATTTCAACGAGTTGCAATTGTAAATTAAATTTAAATCTGTCTTAGTACCTCTAAGCACTAAATTATTCAAAAATTACCCACAAAGTTATCCACAGCGTGTGCTAAC
The DNA here is from genome assembly GCF_018139645.1 of Affinundibacterium baiyunense. GTDB lineage: Bacteria > Pseudomonadota > Gammaproteobacteria > Burkholderiales > Burkholderiaceae_D > Undibacterium > Undibacterium baiyunense. Next base: position 256,417 of record NZ_JAGSPM010000002.1, on the reverse strand, counting down.
GGAAGTTCGTCTTTTCGGTTCAACTGAAACCCAAAGGTGCAGAAAAAAAATGTCGCAAATAAACACACATTGGGAACGTTTCCAAAAAAAAGTTGACACTATTTTTTATTGAATGCTATATTCCGAATCACAAATGGAAACGATTCCACAAAAGCACCCATTTTCAGAAAATACACCATTTTTTTTGAAACTGTTCGTTTGTATTTTGGGTTAGCCACCTAGACTGCGAACGCAAAAATCTGCTTCTTTGGAACAGAAATTTGTAATCGTCAGCAATACGATCGAACAAAAAAGAGCAAGAATTCGCAGCAAGGAAAATGACAGCACGATCAAAACCGAGCGAATCGACGCTTAGCAGTAACATCAGGCAAACTAAAAATGGTGAGCAAATCACCGAGTGACATTTAATGAAAGTTGGTAGCGCTAGTCGACTACCATCACAAGGAGACAAAATGTTTCAACCAAAAACCAAGAAAACAATTATGAGCGTCGCAGTAGCGAGTGCTTGTGGATTGATGAGTGTGCATGCTTATGCTCAACAAGCCGCCCCGGCAGAAACGAGCAAGTCAAGCGAACCAGCAAGCGACAAAAAAACAGAGAACAAGCAGTCAGACAAAATACAAGAGGTGAACGTAACTGCAACGCGTTACTCCACATCATTGTTACGTACGCCTCTCGCTGTAACGGCTTTTAATCAAGAAAGCCTGGCGCGTATGGGCGTCACAAGTGCGAAAGATTTAGCTAACGAAATTCCAAATGTCACCATTGTTCAATCGAATGATTCGGCAATTCAGGTGACTGTGCGTGGGATTACTTCAAGCAATACTACCGAGATCGGTGATCCTGCGGTTGGTTTCCATGTTGATGGAATGTATTCACCACGACCACAAGGCGCGCAAGCACTAATGTTCGACGTTGCTCAAGTCGAGGTCTTGCGTGGCCCTCAAGGGACTCTATTTGGCCGCAACTCTACAGGCGGTACCATCAATGTGATTTCCGCGAAACCTGATTTCAAAGGTAATTACGGCAGAGCTGAAGTTGAGTTGGGAAACTACAATAAACGTCAATTACATGCAGTGCAAAACATCAAGGTAAGTGACGATTTTGCCTTGCGTGCGGCGCTCATGAAAGTGACGCGTGATGGCTACGCCAATCAGATGCAAGATTTTAGTGAAGCGAACTTGCCATCCAAAGGGTGGATTCCGGACGGTATTCCAGACAATATTCAACGTTGGAATCGCAAAGTTGATCCTAGCGATTACTATACCAACCAGAATTCTTGGGCCGCGCGTTTAGCAGGTCTATATAAGGTGAATCGTGATTGGAAGTTGCACGCAACCTATGAGGAGTTTCAAGATTCTAGTGCAGGCGGTACCGCGTTTAAAGATTGTGACTCTGTCGCTGGCACGCGCTATGCCTGCCCAACAGGGTGGGGACGTTTTGACTTGAAAATTAACGTCCCTGGCATGACCGATATGAAGATTCGTACCTTACGTGCAGGCTCAAACTGGAACATCAGCAACGATGCAAGTTTGGATTACAACTTCGCGCTTGCGGACCAACGTCGTAGTCAACTTTATGACAACGACAAGGGAAACATGTCTGCACTGCCATTTCAAATCACGCAAGATCATCCACGTATTGCTGGTGGCAATAACTGGGGTACTTGGCCGTTGTCCGATCAGTATCAACAAACAGTTGATTCAAAATATGTATCAACCGTGCACGAGCTGCAGTTTAAGCAAAGAATTGACAGTTTGAGATATGTCGCTGGTTTGTTCTGGATGCACGAGAAAAATCAGATTAACTATGAAGTAGTTGATCTCTATCGCGCACCAGTAGGCTTGGCATCAGGGGCTTTCTATGCACAACCGAATCGCCAAGTTGATGCAAAAGCGGTTTTTGCGCAAGCCGATTGGGATTTTGTACAAGATTGGACTGCCACAGCAGGCCTACGTTTTAGCTCGGACAGCAAAACTGATAAAGACGGTTTGAACCTCGGTGGTTGGTGGGGACAGAAAGAGTTCTACAACGGTGGTTATGATCCTGGTACTCCAGGCACACCAGGATATCGTTTACCGCAAGGGAATGATCTCAATTACGGGCCCGGTGGTAGTGCAGCCGCTTACCGCTTGTATGGCACACCAAGTAAAAACGATCACAGTGAATCATGGCGTAAGCTAACTTGGCGTTTAGGTTTGCAAACCCAAATCAATAAGAATGAAATGGCATATGCAGCCTTGGCGACCGGTTACAAAGCAGGTGGATTTGGCGATCGCACTTTAGCTTGTGGTGGTAGTGCAACTGATCCAATTCAACGCGAATGTGCGGACGGAAAACCAAACACCGAAACCTTCTTACCGTATAAGCCAGAATTGGTGACGAACTTTGAACTCGGCTACAAAGGCAAATTCTTTGATAACACCTTGAGTTTGTCCGCGGTCGCGTTTGCCATGAACTATAAAGATCAGCAATTAACGGGTACTTACTTCGTCAGTAAGTATAAAACACCAATACCTTGTACATCCGATCAGCCTAAGTGTGACGTGTACGAAACCTGGCGCACAATCAACGTTGGTAATACGAAGATTCGCGGATTAGAAGTGGAGTGGGACTACAAGCCTTGGCCAGGTGCGAAGGTAGGCGGTGCATTCACTGTTCTAGACACGAAGATTCGTGATTACGGTTCGTATAGCGATGACTATAACTGCGATGCACGTGTAGAGTTCGGACAAACACCATGCCCAGCACAATTCACAGGTTTGGGACCAGACAATGGGAAACGCTTGTATGACGTGACAGACAACAATTTGCCGAATGCGCCGCGCAAAACTTTCATGCTGCATTTCTCACAGAAGTTTGACTTGCCGAGCGGATATTCAATCACGCCCTACGTCAAGTTAAATTGGCGTGACAAGGCATACTTTGATGTGAGAAACGACGAATTTGCACATATTGGTCGATTCCAAAAAGCTTATACATTAACTGATGCATCGGTTCGACTCGACTCACCAGAAGACGATTGGCATGCAGAGCTGTTTGTTCGTAACGCAACCGATAGTAAAGCAGCGTACTGGAGAGGTAGTGGTGTTGGGGCACAAATGAACTACGCGCCAGTTGAGCCACGCATGTTTGGTATTCGATTTGGGTTTAACTACTAATTACTAGTTTTTTGAGTATTCCTCGAGGGTGATTGGGTCTATGTCGTGCAAAATAAAACTTGCATTGCATAGACTCTTTTTTTTTATACTCTCGAGAGTGAGCGTCGTAAGGCTTGAATCATTTATCCTACATAAATCAAATGATCGCCAAATATAGTGAATGGATTTGTAGATGAGAGAGAATCGAATCAAAGATATTGTAATCGTGGGTGGTGGTACTGCCGGCTGGATGAGTGCGGCTGCGTTAATTCAATTGCTTCCTAATGGGTATAACTATCGATTAATAGAATCGGATCAAATATCCACCATAGGCGTGGGCGAGGCGACGATTCCTAGCATTCGAAATTTCAATATGCATCTTGGAATCGATGAAAATGATTTTTTGAGGAACACCCAAGGGACATTTAAGTTAGGCATCGAATTTGTTAATTGGGGAATCAATCACAGTAAGTATTTTCACGGCTTTGGTTCAGTTGGTCGGGACCAACCAACCGCCAATTTTTTTCATTATTGGCTTAAGCTCAATCAGTTAGGCATGGTCGGTGGTTTAGAGCCTTACTCGATCAATACGGTTGCTAGCATGCTCGGGAAATTTAGTGTTGGCCGACCTGATTTGCCCAACTCCCCTTTGTCTGATCTGTCTTATGCTTATCATTTCGATGCGGGACTGTATGCGCGATACTTACGAACATATGCTGAACAACGTGGCGTGAAAAGAACTGAAGGGCGTATCGTACAAACATTGTTACGACAAGACGATGGCTTTGTAGAAGCCTTAGTGATGGAAAACGGCGAGAAAATTAGCGCGGATTTCTTTATTGATTGTTCTGGGATGGTCGGCCTGCTAATCGAAAAAGCCTTGCAAACGGGCTACGATGATTGGAGTCATTGGCTGCCATGTGATACCGCAATTGCTGTACCGTGCGAACTTGGAGGTTCGACGCAGGCGCATACGCGTTCCACTGCGCATACCGCAGGTTGGCAATGGCGAATACCCTTGCAACATCGAATTGGAAATGGACATGTATTCTCAAGTCATTTTATGGATACAGCTCAAGCGCAAGAAATCTTGATGAATAATTTGGATGGCCGCGCTTTGGCTGAACCACGTCAGATTAAATTCACCACAGGAAAACGTAAAAAAGTTTGGAATAAAAACGTCGTGGCAATTGGTCTATCAGGCGGCTTCATGGAGCCTTTAGAGTCAACTAGTATTCATATGGTGAAAACTGGTTTGATGCGCCTTATTAGTTTCTTCCCAGATAAAGACTTTGATCAAGTTGATATTGATAACTACAATCGACTAACTGATAAAGAATATTCTCAAATACGCGATTTTTTGATTTTGCATTACAAAGTGAATCAACGCGATGATTCTGAGTTTTGGCGTTATTGCCGAAATATGCCAGTGCCAGACAGTTTGCAGCTGAAGCTCGATCTATTTACTAGCAATGGGCGCATTTTAAGAGAAAACGAAGAATTATTTCCCGAGGATAGTTGGCTACAAGTGATGCATGGACAAGGGATGCGTCCGCGTCGTTACAATCCGGTTGTTGATCAACGCACCAAAGAAGAAATCGCAGGATTTCTTTACAACACTCAAGCGGTGATTCGCAAGTGTGTCGATGCGATGCCAACACATTTGGATTACATTCGGGCGAATTGTCTTGCCAAGGCTATGCTCTAAATAGCGTTCTGAGCTTGAGTAACGCTATCAATTTGAAAGCTCGATGCAAAAAAAGCCACCAGCACTGAAAAGTCGCGGTGGTTTTTTATCTAAGGGTTTTTACCAACATTGGAACTTGCCACGCACTCCTTAGTCGAAGGCGTATGAAAATAATAAGATGAGATACTTCAGCATCTTGTCTCGGTTCCTCTTTTTCATACCCTCCACAACAACAATAAAGGCAAGAACATGCAAGAACGATTCAACAAAAATATGAAACCAGGGCGAGTTAGCGTGCTCGCATTTTGTATCTTGATTGGACTTAGTCCGATTAGTTCCGCACAAGATGCGACATCGAAAAAGATTGTCGAAATCGGTACGCAAGATCCCCAAGTAATGACATGGTTAGATATTCTGACTAATCGTTTTGGTGGACGCATGACGGGTAGTGACAACTACAGTCATGCCGCACGTTGGACCAAAAATCAAATGCAGCAATGGGGAATTGAAGCGGAATTAGAAGAAGCTGGGCAACAAAGTGTCGGCTTTAACCGTGGTCCCTGGTTTGGCAAAATCCTTACCCCAATTGAAAAGCCTTTGCGTTTTGGAACACCAAGTTATACCGCTGGAACCAAAGGCGTGCAGCGTGGGCCTGCGGTCTTAGGTCCGGCGACTGTGGCAGAAGCGCAAGCGCGCATGGCAGAATTTAAAGGTGCTTGGGTCTTGATTGCTGGCGAAAGTCGCGGCATGGGACGTGATGGTCGAAAGGAATATAAACCTGACGCGATCACCTTAAAACTGATCGAAGCCGGTGCGCTTGGTACTTTGCAAGCAGGTAAAGAACCTCTGTCTTTGCTTGATGCTAAACCAACTACTTGGGAAACATTACCAAGCTTGCCCGACATTAAGCTCAACGCAACGCAATACAATGAAATCCAAGAGCAAATAAAAAAGGGTGAAAAGCCAGAACTAGAATTTGATATTCGTAATTGGTTTTTCCCCGGCCCAGTAGCTTTTCATAATGTTGTCGCCCGAATTAAGGGCACAGAGAAACCCGATGAATACGTTGTCATCGGCGCACATTTAGATAGTTTTGATAGCGCAACTGGCGCTGTTGATGATGGCTCTGGTATGTCGCCGACCATTGAAGCAATGCGCTTACTGGCAAAAGCGGGTGCGAAACCGAAACGTAGTATTGTGATGTTAGCCTCGGCGGGTGAGGAGCTAGGGATTTTAGGTGCAGCCGCCTTTACCGAGAAGCACGCAAAAAGTATGGATAAGATGGTGATGATGCTCAATCGCGATGGTGCACCAGGCGCGATATCAGGCATTACTGTGCCTAGTGCTTGGAAGGCGCCATTTGAACGTGTCGCCAAAAGTTTGCAAGGACAATCTGGTGAATTTGGTTTTGAACTAAAAACCAGTGATTACCCACGCATACGTGCGGAAGCCTTGTCTGGAACTGATGCTTCGGCATTTTCTATGAAAGGTGTGCCGACGCCATCGGCTTCGAACAAAACAGATTTTGTCTATGGTCGCACTTGGCATACTTTATTAGATACCTATAACGAGGTCGTGCCATACGCCAAAGCGCAGCAACACTCGGCAATCGCTATTGCATTGATGGCCTATGAAGTAGCAAATGCGCCAGAGACCTTGAGTCGTGATGGTTATTACTTGCCGTCTGGTCTGTATGTCGAGCTAGTCACAAATCAAGGTAATGTTTTAGTCGAGTTGCAAGCAGAACTAGCTCCCGCCAATGTAGGGCGTTTGGTTGCTCAGCTTGAAACAAACTTTAAACCGCCTGCATTTAATCCTGGTGCCGCTCGTCTAAGCACGCCACCTGCGCCGATTGGGCAGGCAAACATCATTAATGGCAAATGGGAGTTTCGTTTGCATGGTAAATGGCCAGAAACAGCATTGAATGAGATAACTAAAAAGGCTGCTAACTCACAGGGTCATGTGGTCGCAATCAATGCGCAAGGTCATTTATTGATAGCCACGGCAGATAGTCCATTTACGAATGAATTTAATGTAATCGGTAGATTCACTGCCGGACAAGAGACTTTGAACAAAATAGATAGCAATACTGAGCTCAGACAAATTCGTGTAATACGCGTTGGTGCAGAAGCAAAAGCTTTTCTAGGAGAAGGGCAACAAAAGAAATAAGTTATTTTGCGTAGCAAGGTTTTGAGAAGAATCCGCCTTAGCAATATGGCGGATTTTTTTATGCAGTTGCTCTGCCATTCGCGCCAAATTCCCAGTCCCTAAGGCATAAAAATAGCCGATCGGTCGCATCTTTCTCGATTCCCTCTTATCAAGCAAGGATGATGCGGTCTCACGTTGTTGGTCATTGAAAGATCAGCAGCGAAGTTCGGATAGATTTCTATTTTTTGAGGGATATTTTTATGCGTTATTTGGCATTTGTTGATGGCATTAATCAGGGTGTGTTGCGCCTTCTTATTCGCTTTTCCTTGGTCTTCACGAGTTTGATTATCGCGGGTTGCGGTAGCAGTGGTCATGTCGATGATCGTGGCAACGAAGTCGTGATTGATGGACACAAGCTTGACAGTATCATTAATAAATCTGGACGTTATAACGTCTATCTCACTGGCACTAGCAATAACATTGTCATCGCCGAGAAAAATCAAGTTGGTCGCATACGTGTGACAGGCGTTAACAATGATCTCTCCATACGCAATAGCGCAACGGTCGAGCAAATTGATTTAGAAGGCGAGGGGAATACGTTGTATGTACCGAAAGGTTTCGTGTCACGCATTTCGAGGAGTGGGGTAGGCAATAAAATTATTGAGCGATAACACGCTGAAGGCTTGCCATGAACGTTCGGATGTTGTTGCGCCTTGCGCTATTATTCGTTTTCTTGCGTAGTTCTCTTGCTCCTACTGCTGGCGAAATGGATAGCGTTAGGATCTAGACTAAACTGATTTGATTGATTTCAGTGATCAGCAATTTTGCCTAAGATCTCGCGCATAAAAAATAGGGAAGCGACCTTGCGATACTTGCGCTTATTAATCGTATTTTTGGCTTGCCTCTGCCTAATGTTGGCAATCATCGGTATCTTTGTTCCGGGATTGCCAACCGTGCCATTTCTGTTATTGGCTGCTTGGTTGTCCGCAAAAAGCTCACCGCGCTTGCATCAATGGCTGCATAGCCACGCGGTGTTTGGCAAAATGTTGCGCGATTGGGAGACCAATAAAAGCGTTTCCCGAAAAAGCAAAATCATTGCGGTATTGATGCTCATAGTGAGTTACGCATTGATGTTATTGCGCGTGAATAATCTCTGGGTTCTGGGCGCTGTCGCATTACTTTTCTTGGCCGTTGCGGTGTTTTTACTTAGTCGACCAGAACCGAGTTAAATTTCGTCTCTTTTGCAGTCTATTCATCGAAAAATGCAGTTCGTCGGTTTTGCGCTGACGCCACTACACACAGCGATTACGATTCAATTTCTTTGATATCCGGCATGACATTAGTTAAACAGATGTAGTTATGCCGAACGTCGCATGAAAATCTATTTTTTTCATGTTCATACGAGAGGAAAAAGAAATGAATCATCTACAAAAAATGTTGTTTGTAATGGCAGCTAGTAGCATTACACCGAGTTCGGTACTTGCGGCAACACCTATTGAGTCCACAAACTCAGCATTAGCGCCCAAGTCTAGCGAAACAGAAAGTCTAGAACGCTCTCTCAATCCCAAGCTGATCAAACAATTCTCACCTGGATTAGCAGTAGCGGTGGTTTCGAATGGCAAAGTGATTTTTTCTAAGGGATTTGGTACAACCCAGATTGGTGGTAGTGTTACGGTCACACCAGACACGCCATTTTATATCGCTTCCAGTACCAAAGCTTTTACCGCCCATATCAGTTCTGATCTGGCACGTACCCATCCGCATTTAATGACAACGCCGGTACAAAAATTGATGCCGACTTTGCGTTTTCATCCTAGCGTGAGTGCAGAACAAGTGACGCTCGAGCGCTTACTGAATCACACGCATGGCATTAGTGGTGATGGTCCGGTGACTTATCGCACCGCCTTTACCGGCGAGTTTCAATCGAGCTCGGAGTTATTAGCACTCTTGTCGCATCATCCCGCCTCCGCTGCTGGAAATAACTTTGAGTATTCCAATCTAGGTCCGGTGCTTGCTGGTTATATTCTCGAACATCTCACCGGAAAAGCTTGGCAAGATTTGGTCGATGCATCGATCTTTCGCCCTTTGAATATGCGTAATAGCGCAAATCGTTTGACGCAACTAGATCCGCAAAAAATCGCGCAAGGACATGAATTCTTTGGCGATGCGTTTATGGTGAGTAAGGCGAAAAAAGTTGATAAAAACATGCACGCCGCTGGCGGCACTTATAGCAGTGCAAATGATTTAGCTGCGTGGTTGGGCGTCCATCTGCAACAAGGCCAATGGCAGGGAAAAGCGATTTTCCCGCCAGAACTGGTGGCAGATGCTTGGAAACAAACCGCCACGCAAAATCGTACCGTCGCAGGTATGAAACGTGTGGGTTGGTCACTCGGTTGGGATATCGCCGAATATAAAGGACAAAAAGTCTATTTGCGCCCAGGTGGTTTCACTGGTTATAGCGCGCACATGTCGATGATGCCGGAGCGTGGCTTTGGCGTCGTGGTTTTGAGCAATGGTGGGACACTCTCCAGCATGATGAATCAACATATTGTTGATGTGATCTACGCTAGTTTACTGAATGAACCTGAGCATGAGACAAAGCGACTAGAAGCGGAGACTAAGCTTCAAAGCAACTATGCAAAGATGCTGCAAGCACAGCTCGCCGAAAGGCAAAAACGCGCAGCGCGACAATTGCCATTACCTCTGCCTATGAGCACTTACGCAGGAATTTTTGAGAACGAGTTGGGAAGCTTGCAGTGCCAGATTAAAGACAATCAACTGATACTCAAGATGGGGATTGCCGAAGCAGATACCGAAGTTTATAAAGCAGACGAGCACGCATTTAGAACCGAGTTGTTAGGACGTGGCCAGATTCTGACTTACGTGATGAAAGACGGTAAGGTGGTCGGTTTGAATTTAGGTGAGAAGTTTTTTGCCAAGAAAAACTGAAATTTCTCTTTGCGCTTGTGGCAGCTTCCTGCCGCGGGCGCAATGCGTGGTACTACCGTGCCAAGCTTTCAAGCGCTTACTAACAATTAATCGATAGCATGCATAGATTATTTTCGTTTTGAAGTATATATTTACGCATTAAAATCGCGATGTGGTTTGGCTTATGTCAAAATTGAGCCGTCAATTAAGGACTCAATTTGGCATTCAAGCAATCGAACCAACATCGGTATTTAGCCTACTGTCGTGTAATTGTTACTTAACCGTTTGAGACTGCAAGGTATGAGCTCTGCCGAGAATTTTAAGCGCATTTTGTCTGGGGTTGCCCAGATGTTAGTCGACCTTGGATTCAAACGAAAAGGAGCGTGGTTCACGCAATGTCCAACGGGTTCGAGGTTTTATCTATGTATAAACCTAAGGAAGATACCGCAGGTTGGCACGAAGCGAACGGTATTTCAAATCGTTTCTTATGCGGGTGTCAAACCTGCCGAACAAGCATTTGCCATCAGTAGTTTAGATCAAGCTCTAAGCCTATCCAACTTTCAGCATCGTCTTATTGAGAATCAAATGGAGAAATTCTGGACGGTGTGGCCTTCCTCGAATACTGAGGAAATGATTCAGCAGGTCAACACACAGATTCGTTTGCACAGTATTCCCGCACTTGAAAACTATATTTTGCAATGACCAAACTAAAGCGTTTCAACTAGATCAGCTAAATGAAAAGGAGAATCAAAGTGATGAAGCATATCTTGGTTTTTACCGCACTAATAAATTGCGCTGCTTATGCTGCGGCACAGACACCGTCCGCTGCACAATGCCCATTTGAGCCTGAGTATTTGTCTAAGCATTTCGGGCATCCTTTTAAAGCGGGCGTGCCAGAGCGCGGAATATTGGGAAAGGCTTGTGTGTATAGTTCAGATGGGCCAAAAATCTGGATCGATGCAGGTGCTAATCCAGCCCCATCAGTTGAGATGTACCGAAAAATGAGTAATCCACCAGGTACGACATTTACCGCAGTAAATAATGACCCTGATAAAGCGGTACATATCAATGCCAAAGCTGATGCTCCCTCATTTGCCTCGATCAGTTATGTGCGCAAGGGCATCTTAGTAAATATTACCGTCACTGGTGTAGATGATAAATCGGCGATCGCAGCTTGGAATAGCAAACTGGTGCAATTGAAACGCATTCCATGAAACTAGGATTAGCGTTTACTTGGTGTCGCAGCGTGACTTACTATTTGATGACCCTACCGACAATCAGTGTCATGTTCACGGCATCTACTTGTAGGAGGCTCTGGTGAGCAATGTGTAGGACACAGCAAGCTACTGGGATTTGCTCGAGCCTATTTGGGACCAGATCGATATTTACACCAATCCCGAAACTTTTTTGACACAATTTACCCAATTGCCGCAAGCTGTTGGCGATTTATATGCTGCACATTGGCTAGTATCCGAAGTAGTGAATGGCGCGTTTCCACAGTTTTTCTCTAACTCAACTGGCGTATTGGCACCAGAAGCGCTTATTGCTTTACGAAGAATTGGTTTAACAGATGCTGCCGATATCACCGCAGCTTGTATGACATTTTTTGGTGACTCATATCCACGTGAGCGTGCGGTCCGATCCAAAATGATAGATTGGGTTTGGGCAGAAACGCTGTCTGAAGACGATGAACATAATCTCGACATCTTGCTCGACTTATTTAGTCAATTCTTGGATGCGATTGGTAAGGATCAGCGTGCGTTTCATCTTGCTGCGGATGAATATGCAAACCGTTATCGTGCTAGCTTGAAATAATTTGGCAGCTTCAATTTGTTATGAGAAACTCGATCTTTTAGTCGAATGTGCAAATCGATTATCATCACTCGCATGTTCAAGATCAGGAGTAAGGATGCAAGTTCAAAAAATCGCTGCTTTTTCTGACGGTGAAACTGGGGGAAATCCTGCAGGTGTATGTATCACCGAACAATTTCCAAGCGATAGCGAGATGCAGAAAATCGCGGCTGCGGTTGGATTTTCTGAAACCGTATTTGCAGTGCCAATCGGTACAGATTGGCGTGTTCGCTACTTTTCTCCAGAATCTGAAGTGCCATTCTGTGGTCATGCGACGATTGCGCTCGGGGCGGCACTGGCATTGCAACAAGGTAATGGCGTATTTTCTCTACAGTTGAATCAGGCAGTGATTACGGTCGAGGGCAAATCAGAAGCGGGGCGAATTTCTGCCGCACTACAATCGCCACCAACGCGTAGCATGGTCGCTTCGCCGCAATTAGTTGCTGAAGCATTTGCGATGTTTGGCTATCACGAAACGGATCTCGATCCACGGATTCCACCAGCGCGCATTCATGGTGGCGCAGATCATTTGGTATTGGCGTTGAAGTCGCGATCGGCATTGAGTGCGATGCATTACGATTTGTCGGCTGGTCGTGTTTGGATGAATCGCGAAGCATTGGTGACGATTTTATTTGTGTTTGCAGAGAGCAATCAGTTGTTCCACACGCGCAATGCGTTTGCTTCTGGTGGGGTGTTAGAAGATCCAGCAACTGGTGCTGCTAGCGCAGCATTTGCCGGTTATTTGCGTGATTTAGATTGGCCTCATGCTGGTCACATCGATCTTGTGCAAGGTGAGGATATGGGCATGCGTTCTCGTATTGCCGCTGACTTTAGTGCTGAATTTGGTAGTTCAATTCGTGTTTCTGGTCGAGCTAGACTGATCGTTAATTGAATAAGCGTCTCTATAAAATTTTGTCCGCGCTAAATAATTGTTGCGACCAAGGTTTTTTCGTAAATCTTGATAATGTGCAAATTGCAAAAAATGTCTTACCATAGCCGTCTGCGCATACTGGTGTCATTCGCCGCCAACTGATCGCGCATTTTTTCTACTATGCATCTCGTATTTTCAATTCCGCTTCTATGACAGATAAATTGAATCAAGATAAGTTACCCACGCCCGTCGCCGCCATTGCAAGCGCTGCGAAAGACACCGCAAAATTGATGGCTGCCGATGGTGAACTCAAAAAAGGCTATGGCATTGTTAGTGGCGTATGGGCATTAGGATTAGCGATTTTGTGCCTGCTCGGTGTGTTGGCATTTCATTTTCCACAGTATTTGACGACGCCAGAGTTACGGCGTCAGTATTCCCCTGATTTGATTCGTCATTTGATGTTCGCCGCCTTGGTGTTGTCTGGATCGATTAGCTTGGTGAATTTGATTTTGAACCGTGCTCGCAGCATTAATGCTGTCGCGGGTTTGCTGGTATTAATTAGTGTCTTACTAGGCGGATCACACGTGCCAGTTGACGATTTTCCAGATCACACGCCGTATATCGGCTTGGATTGGTTTATCTTGGATTTGTTAGGTTCGACTTTGATTTTTGTCGGCTTAGAAAAGCTTTTCCCTTTATATCGTGGTCAACCGATTTTTAGAAAAGAATGGCAAACCGATTTGGTGCATTTTGCGGTCAATCATTTCATTATTGGCCTAGCCTTATTGACGGTCAACTTCTTGATACACAAGATTTTTGGTTGGATTGCGATTCCAGCGCTGCAAGAATTAGTACAGGCTATTCCTTTTGTACTGCAACTGATTCTGTGTATTTTTGTTGCTGATCTGGCGCAGTATTGGACGCATCGCGCTTATCACGAAGTCCCGTTTTTGTGGCGATTCCATGCGGTGCATCACAGCACTAAGACGATGGATTGGTTAGCGGGTTCACGTATGCATATTTTGGAATTGATCGTCACGCGCGTTTTGGTTTTAGGTAGTTTATACGTTTTCGGTTTTGAAAAAACCGTGATGGATGTCTACATCATCGTCGTTGGATTCCAAGCAGTATTTAATCATGCCAATGTGCATCTTCCTTGGGGACCGCTCAAATATGTGATCGTGACGCCAGATTTTCATCATTGGCATCATTCGTCAGACGAGATCGCTATCGATAAGAACTATGCGGCGCATTTCTCGTTTATTGATTATTTGTTTGGAAGCGCGATTAAAGGACAAACTGGCTTCCCCAAAAACTATGGTGTATTTGGTGATTACATGCCAGATGGATTTACTGCACAACAGCGTTTTCCTTTTCATGTTGATCCATATCGCGCAGGCACCGCGGCACGTCTACGTTCACAACGTCGCAAACGCGATGCTGGTAAAGCGGGTGTGCGTGCTACCGACCAAGAATAAAACTATTACTATGTGAAAGCCAGATGATTGTCATGCAAACCAATCCCATGCTGCAGCAACTCAATTTTTTGCGTGAGATTGATCGCCTAAAATCGGTGATACGGCAATCACCTTTATTAGATCAAAGCCGCAAAGAAAATAGCGCTGAACACTCTTGGCATTTGGCAATGTACGCCTTACTGCTACATGATCACGCACATAGTCCCGTCAATTTAATGCGGGTCATCAAGATGCTGTTGATTCACGACATTGTTGAAGTGGATGTCGGTGATACGCCAATTCATAGTGGTGCTTCGCAACAAGATCAAGCGCTACAAGAGCAACAAGCCGCTAAACGTTTGTTTGGCTTATTGCCAGCAGCGCAAGCCGCCGAGCTACATGATTTATGGTGCGAATTCGAAGCTGCCAGCACCGACGATGCCAAGTTTGCGAAAGCGCTAGATCGCGTGCAACCTTTGCTAATCAATGTCGCCACCAATGGCGGTACTTGGGCTGAAAACAATGTCAGTTTAGAGATGGTGCTACAACGCTATGGCCCGACAATTGAACGCGGATCACCTGCTTTGTGGGCGTATTGTGAACAAGCTGCACGCGCGCATTTCGCAGCTAAGGCGTGAAGGAGTTAGGAAGCATGGATAAATTTCAGGCAGAACAAGCGGCAGACGCTTTAATTTCCTCAGCATCGCAAGAGCGAGAATATCAACGTAGTCAGAGAAGTGTAGCTGCATTCGCACAGCATGAAAAACGCAAGATTGCTTGGGCTGGATTGGCTGGCTTTGCGATCGGAGCAATCACTGCACATTATCTACAAGCACCAATCGTGCGTGGTGGCTTTTGGGGAACGATGTTGCTTAGTTTGCCAACTACTGTTTGGGTGCTGATACGCATTCAAAAGCACCACAAAGACAGTGCAGAAACTGCTGCTTCCGCTACACAAAAGACTGATTTCGAATAATGAAGCAATTGATTTTTACCAAAGGCTCGGGCAAACACGATCAGATGGACGTGGTGTTGGACGGCGTTTCGGTAGAAACGATTGCTTGTCCAAGACAAGGCATCATTCCGCATGACATGGTGCATTACGGTGTCGAAAGCATCTTGCACAAACGCGGTTTTGTGAATCGTATCTTGCATGGCGAAGCCGCCTCGTTTCAAATGGACGCCGACGCCGAGAGTGACGGCGTAGAGCGCTTGGTAGAAGTGTTTCAGGCAGACGGCTGGTCTGGCTGGACTAACCAAGCAGCGGATATGCTGGCGCTATATCAAGTGACTTGCCATGCACGGCAATGTGCGCCTTTAGCATTAGATGAAAATGATATTGAAGCCGTCCGCAACAAGCTTTTAGAACTCAGCGCACAATGGCAAGCGGTGTCGATTGGCGGTAGTTTGAAACTAGACTTTGTGTAATTCTAATTCACGAGGATGAGCAATGCACGATCGTCAAACTAATCAAAAACGCACTAGCTCACTTGTACTACTATTGTGCCCGCTGCCTTTTTTGCTGGGCTGCGTGATGATGGCAACCGCCTTTTGGCAAAATGATGCCGACTACGTTTTCGGAAGATTAAAGACGGTTGATGCCATCTTAATCGATGTAGGGCCAGCACATCCATCATCAGGTAGACCACGCTTCTTCCCCACTTTTCGTCTATTAGATGGACAGATTTTAAAGTTAGAAAATGCGCTGGTCGCAGATGAAATTCCACCCGCTAATCAAGCTGTGCAATTGCGTTGTAGCCTACGCAAATCACATCACTGCAAGACGCCAGCAAGCCCAGATATCGATCCCATTTTCTATGCGATTGCGGCTTTGTGGATGGTTTTAACGTTGGTGATTACAGTCGCGATGTGGCGAACTTTGTATTGCCGCTTGCTTGCACGTACAAGCTGAACAGTCAAAGCAAGCGCACTAAACGAGCAAACCAAATAAAACAAATCAAGCAAAACAAATCGAGCAAAACCAGAGGAGAGAGCGATGGAACACAAAGTATCTGACATCGGCCAAATCGCCATCACAGTCAGCGATGTTTCACAGGCCTTAGTGTTTTACCGTGACGTGCTTGGTCTGGAATTTTTATTCAGCCCCGCACCAACCTTAGCATTTCTGCGCGCAGGCTCGGTGCGAATTATGCTCAGCACACCACAAGGCGCAGGCGCTGTCGGCGCGAATTCCGTTTTGTATTTTAAAGTGAACCAGATAGAAAACGTCTTCAACGAAATCGTCCAGCGCGGCGCTCAAGTAGAACGCTCGCCACAACTAGCAGCACAAATGCCCGATCACGCGCTATGGATAGGATTTGTACGCGACCTAGATGGCAACTTAGTTGGATTGATGGAAGAGAAGCGGTGAGCATTGTTGTGTCACGCATTACCCGTCAATTCGCTGTTAGGTAGCAAAAAAATCGAACAGAAGCCGTGCTTTTTTGTTTATGTTGATAAAGCATGCCACTGTCTGCTGAAATGTGTCGTTTGCGTATTCCACTTTCTTAAAAATCGTCTGCACTTTTTGTCGGTTTGTTTAAACCGAGTTTTTACAGAGCATAAGCAAATTCATCTAAGGTTGATGCGGGTTTTCAGAGGGTAGAAACAAATTGCCAGATTTTTGATAGTCGGTTATCTTTTCAACTTGTCAAATTAAATCGCGTTATACAAACTGATATGGCAGATAAATTAGAGTTTAAAAAAAGCGATATCGTTAACGTGCTCAAACACATTGAAGAGTTGGTGGTATCACTTGACCGAATTACCGCGGCGTATCACGATGTGCCGCGTGAACAATGGAATGAGATTGTTGTCGAATATTTTCTTGAGTCAGAGGGTTTAATGGCGCTGTCAAACTGCCGAACAATATTGTCTGCGCCTTTTTCAACAGAGTTGGGCGACGATGACATGGACGAACTTGAACGCGCGTTAGTGGGAGTCAAGTACTGGTCATATCGAGAGTTCTGTAAACGACACAATGTATAACTCAACAATCGACTCGGACGCAATGCGCCAGTCATTTCGGCGTTATGTGTCAGACGAGCACTAGATGAAACTGAATACAGAGCATATTCCTGAGTCTTTACGAGTCCTTATCCCATTGGCTGAACGATGGGGAATTTCCGATGACAGTAAGCGTATTAAACTTATTGAACGAGCTAACGTTGCAGATCGTGTTGAACTTAAAACGATCATAGGAAAATACGATGATGAATTAGATAAATGGCTTGCCGATGCTGAAGCTTCTGGATCGGAATTTTCAAATGAATATATCGCTTTTAGCGCTATGAGAATGGCGGCTGACTATCTATGAAACACATAACATGTCAATTGATCGGAGTGGCCACGATGCGGCTATGTTTCTTATTAATTTCTGGGCGGCCATCCGCTCTTTTCGACGATAGTCAACATAAATACATATGAGCATCGAACTGCAGAAGCTAAAAGCCCACAGCGAGCATCTTTTGGATGGATTTCTCGGTTTGAGAGAACGATACGCGATGCTTGAGCCAATGCTTTTTAATATGTCAGTCATTGAAAAGAAGGGTAAGGGAGTTATGGGGCGAGGTTTCATAGCGATAAAAAACAACCTCTTCCTTTTTTGCTGCCAAGATATCGCAAAGCTTTCCTTGGATAAATACGACACATCACCAAGCATAAAACGTATCGTTGAAAAACTTCAAGAGGATCGCCTTCTAGCTACTTTAGAGGAAGAATTTTCGGTTTGGTACGTCGAACCGCCATCCGAGGAAAAAGATCCAATGGTTCTGGATTTGCTAAAGCGAATGGATGAAAAGGCGCAACTTGAGAGGAGAAGAGCTTTCAACGAGCTTGTTTTAAGGCTCAACGAAAATTGGCGAAAACTTGAAAACAAGCCTGCGCTTGATTCATTTAAGAAAATAAGGAACAAAGCATCTGCACATTTGGATGTAAACCTCGTAAATGGAATTTTTCAACCATTGGATATTGGTTCGCTTGGCGTCAAATGGAAAGACATCGGTGAAACAATAGCTGAAATGCAAGAAATAATCGAGCAGATCGGCTTGATCGTTCGCAACGCATCCTTTTCTTGGGACAGCTTAGACAGGAACCTTGAGAAAGCATCGAAGGGATTTTGGGAGTCTGAGGATGTCGTCTAACTGGCGGTTCAACTCGGACGCCAACACTGCTCATGCCTTCGGCATTTTAATGGACAGTGTTGGTGCCCTCCGCGCTTCTGCGCCGATTAACCTGGGAGTTAAAGAATAGTAAATGAGAAATCCAAATCTAGGCAAGATTATTTTTGTGACCTTACTTATTCCTTCGTTAAGCAGTTACGCATGCAGTTGTAGGTCTGATCTAAAAGCGAATGTGAATAGTGCTGAAAGAATTTTTCTAGCGAAAGCAATTTCTGCAAGAGTACATAACGAAGCAAATGAAGATTTATCTTACGTTGAAGTCGAGTTCGGAGTAATTCGAAAGTTAAAAGGTGAGGTTCCTAAAAGTGTCACTGTGAAGACTAGGCCACCAGGCGGAGATTGTGGAGTTTCAATTACTGTCGCAGAAAAATATGTGATTTTCCTTCGCAAAGGGGAGGAGCAAATTGGTATGTGCGGTGGTTCCCACCAAGTATATGGTTTTTTCCCTGATGAGCCAGAGGAAATTATAAAAATCGTTAAGCAGCAATCGAAATGAAGTTTTCTAACAGGATGATCGAACGTATTAGCCGTGATGCGGATCAACATTTATTAATTATGTGTGCGGCAAACAGCTCACCGTTACTTTACAGATCATGAAAAATTTGATGCTAGGTCTTATGCTGGGCGTGTTTGGAGTAGTTCTCATATTGTATTCAAAGCGCAGCATGAAACGCAGTAAAGATTTGGTAAAAGGCTTTGAATCGAAGAGTTCTGATACCTTAACTATCAATGTTGTAGCCTTAAATTCGAAAAGCTTCGAGAATGCTTTCAATACCATGTCGAGCGCTAACGAGGTTCGTGAATGGATTAATCTGAATCATAGTAAATATGGTTTTTTTAATGAATGGCCAAGAGGTGGCGGCCAAGGAGAAATGATTCGCGGGATGCAGACGTGTATATTTGCAAAGGAACTTGAGCAGGATGTAAAAAAGATCGAAGAATCTTGGTACTTGGGGAAAATGCCTTGGCTTATACTGACTCAATGATTCTAAAGATAGAAAGAAAAAACGCTCTAACATGGCGGAAGTCAGAGAATCGCTAATGAAGGTTTTTCTCTTAATTATTTTTGCGGCGACCCCGACACCTTAACGTGACATTTTATGGACTCCAACCATCGCTTCTCACCCCGCCTATTCGCTGTAATTCTTCTGCTAGTGACTGTTGCCGTATTCATTGCCCTGAAAGGGCCGTTAGCTTGGACTGTTGAAAATGGATCCCGTATTCGGCGAGCTCAAGGAGTGCAGTCCATCCCCTTGTACTTTATTCCCTACTATCTAATCCAGTTGATTTCTGGACTAACTTTTGACGAGCTGTGTAGACGTTGGCTAGCCTTCGGATGGGGCACCAAGATGGTCTGTTTTTTTGCACTCACCGCTTCAGTTGTAGTGGTGGTTTATTGTGGTCAGCATGTTGGTCTTAATCAACTATGGGTGGGGTTGGAAGCGGCAAGGTGAGATTTAATATGCGATTCGAAAAAGATTGCTTTTCTCGAGTTACTAATCGGCGCACGCGCCTTTTGACGTTTCGTAAGACCGCCTTTTGAGGACATTGCACCCATGAATCGAGAAGATTATGAAGCAGCATTAGACGCATTAGACGGGCGACTAACAATTGAAAGAGGTGGAATCCTACGATCAGCGTTCGCCACGCCTTATATTATTAGGCTATCAGAATGTGCTACGCCTAGACAAATCATGGCTCACGCGATTGAGTTGTTCTTTACTCTGCTTGATGACCCTACAGTACCACCGAGTTATTTAGTTCGTCGGTTCGTTCATCTTGCCAAGGATTTTCACCATCTTGATTATGACTTTAGATCATTTTGTCGAAGGATGGATGTTACGCAAATTAATCGACAAGTCCAGCCAGAATACATCAACATTGCGAAAGGCTCAAATCTGTCATCTTTCTTAAAGTTAGGAGGAGTAACTATAGAACGAGAAGCTGGTAATGCTTGGATTTTCGTAAAATTGACCCAGCCACTTTATGGGTATCAGAGTAATACTCTTCATACGTTCATTGAAAGCGCTGATATAGTCTATACAAAGAACTACTTACTTTTTTCAATTTCACCGGCGACAAAGTGGATTTCCTCTTACGAAGGTGAGATTGATCCATCAGTAAAAGATCTGTTTCATATTTCACGTTTTCTAGTTCGTTTCGATACTTTTAATGAAGAGGTTGAGCGTATTCTGAATGCATTACACTTTCTATTTCGAGGTCTTAACCTGACTGTGAATTTACGTCAGAACTGAAGAGACTCTCGCTTCATTTTTTGATCCATGGAACACCGAAAAAATTGTGCACTTTCTTTACCATTGCGCTCAGCTGTTGGTATCTTTGAACTCGTTGAATCAGGCAAGCTTAGAATATGGCAAAAGTTGAATTTGAAATTGAAATAGAAGCGCCAGTCGAGTTCGTTTATCAAGTTTCACAAGACTATTCTGTACGCTACGATTGGGATCCTTTTCCTGAAAGGATCGCGCTATTACACGGTGCAAGCGCTATAGAAAAAGGTGTGCAAGTTTTGGTATTGGCAAGGAATGGTCTAAAAATGGTGGTGGAATTTATTCCAGTTTCTCCCCCCAGTATTGCTGCCATCAAGATGGTATCTCGCCCATTCTTTATTCAGAATTTTTCAGGAAGTTGGATTTTTAAAGCCAATTCACGAGGGAGCACCAACGCAAAATTTGTGTACGTGATCAAAGCTAAAAAGTGGGCTTTGCCTTGGATTACCAATTATTTTGCGACGCTGTATTTTTCAAAAATCATTAAGGCACGACTGTTTGGCTTGAAGCGTTACTGCCAAGAGCATCGGTAAAAGTATTCAACTACCAGGCTCTTTAACTGCAATCTGCAAATCATCCAAATAATCGCAGTGATACTTTTTCTATGTCAGACGCCAAAATGCTGTCTTTGGATTTACAAGCATCGCTTGGTCAAGTTTTCCGTAGGGCAGTCGAAAATATTTTCGAGTATGAAATAAATTGTGAATTTAATTATCACAAGTTAATATGCCAAGCTGTCAATTTTCATTGAATTAACACGTTTAGGAGAAGTACCATGAAAATCGAAAACTTAGGTGCTGGTGTTTTTACAATCGACAATTTCTTGTCAAAACAAGAGTGCGAGCGCTACATCAACATTAGTGAAGACAAGATCTATGACCTGGCGACAATCAACGCGATTGCAGGTCCAGAAATAAACAAAGAAATTCGTCATAACGATCGTGTGATCTTTGATGACGTCGAATTGGCTAACATGTTATTTCAACGTGCCAGAGCATGTTTGCCGGCTTCCTTGCACGGCTGGTGACTGACTGGCTTTAACGAACGCTTTCGTTTCTATCGCTATCGTGAAGAACATTATTTCAAATGGCATAAAGACGGCACTTTCATTCGTAGCGATACGGAAGAAAGCATGCTCACGTTTCTCATTTATCTTAGTGACGATTTTGAACAAGGTCAGACCGAATTTCCTTGGGAAAAAATACAACCGAAAGCTGGCATGGCCTTAGTCTTTCCTCACAGGCTAAGTCATCGAGCAAATAATGTGCTCAATGGCACCAAGTATGTTTTACGTACAGATGTGATGTACAGCGAAATTGAGTAACAGTATGTAGACGTTTTTAGGTACACAAAAATTATTTGTTAGCAGTTACGGTATCAATGACGTTGAATTACAGCGCTTTTTGTTGAGCTGTATAAATCAAATTATTGTTGGGTCTAAGTAATTTCAATCAAGCCTGGCAAGGGTTTTCAGCGGTTATAACAAATTGCCAAATTTTTGATCGTCGCTTATCTTTGCAACCTATTAAATGCTTTTAGACTCTTTCAATTCATCCCATGACTCACATCGCAGAGCAATACATCGTGAACACAGCGGAACAATTGGCCACGCTTTTCGGCGAGGTTGGTGAGGCCTCGTTGAAAAAGAGGTTTCGTTCTTGCATCCGCACGATCGGGCACTCATTGAAGCATCTCCGTTCGCCGTGTTGGCAACGAGTGATCCTGATGGGCTAGATACTTCACCCCGTGGTGATCCTCCCGGTTTCGTGATCGTTCAAGATGAACACACGTTGCTAATTCCCGAACGTAGAGGCAACAACCGCGTCGATAGCTTGCGAAACATACTCACTGATCCACGGGTCGTTTTGCTGTTCCTCATTCCCGGCGTAGGCGAAACATTGCGCGTTAACGGTCGCGCTAGAATTACTACAGACCCTGATCTACTACAACGCTTTTCAATGGAAGGCAATTTACCCAAGTGTGTGCTCGTCGTCGAAGTCGATGCTGTCTTCTTTCAGTGCGCGAGGGCAATTCAACGTTCAAAATTGTGGCAACCTATTGCACCAAACGCTAAGGCTCGTGTCCAAAGCGCTGGCACGATGTTGGCTGCCCTTACAAATGAACAAATCGATGGGGAAAAATACGACCGTGAATTACCCTCAAGACAACGAGCTACGCTCTACTAAGCTTATTGGTACCGTGGGTAAAAAAAAGCGTCTAAGGCTATAGTCGTTGTGGTTTCACATTCAACTAATACTTATTTCAAGGAGAGAAGAATGCAAATTACTGAGATGATTGAAGCAGTTCAAAAGAAACTGAAAATCGAAGTCGATGGTAAGGCGGGAACCGAGACTTGGGGTGCGATTTATGCAGCGATTGTTAAGCCATCGATTAACGGGATAGATCCTAGCTTTGCCATCTCCAAAGCCGATGATCGGAGCGAACGGAACATCGCCACCTTACTCCCCGAAGTTCAACCCCTAGCGCGCGCATTGGTTCAAAAAGCAGCGGCAAATGGAATCACAATAAAAATAATTAGCGGGCTTCGAACCTACGCTGAACAAGATGCTCTTTATGCTCAAGGCCGAACTTCCCTAGGAAACAAGGTCACAAAAGCGCGCGGCGGCTATTCAAACCACAATTTTGGGATTGCGTTTGACGTTGGCGTTTTTTCTGGCAACAGCTATCTGCCAGAATCACCTAAGTACAAGGCTGTCGGTGTACTCGGAATGGATTTAGGCTTGGAGTGGGGGGGAAACTGGACATCAATTGTTGATCAGCCACATTTTCAACTTCGTCCAAGCTGGGCTGCGAACTTGAGTGAACGAGATATGTTGGCCGAATTGCGAAACCGCACGGCTACTAATTCGCCAATTTTCACGTAGTGTGACCCCTAAGCTTTTGTCGCAATTGCTTCATTTTTGTGGCAGCCAGAATCTAACAATGGGGGAGGGAACTTTCCTTTCCCTTATTTTGAGATCGATACAAGAATTGGCATTGTATGCGAGTCAGATGGCGGTTCGGTTGGTTTGATGGAGAGCGGAGCTGCCTGCTGAAATGTATTTTTCGCGTACGCAACCTTCTCAAAAATCATCTGCACTTTTTGTCGGTTTGTTTAAACCAATTCTTTACAGAACATAAGCAAATTAAGCTAAGCCTGATGCGGGCTTCAAGAGGATAGAAACAATTTGCCAAAGATTAGGTGGTCGGTTATCTTTGCAACTTGTCAAATTAAATCACGTTAGCCCTCATGGCACGCCCAATGTCACCTGAACGCGAGAAGGAGTTCGAAGAGCTCCTGGCGTTCTTAGATTTCTACTTCGAGAACCTCAAGAGGCCGACGCTTCCTGTCTCGATCTGCAACTTGCCGACGCTGAGAGCGGAAGCTGAACGCATTGCTCGGGAGCACGGCCGATCCAAGGCATTGGTCGGCACCCGCCAAGCCGTGAATGATGTCGCCGAAGAACTGAGTGACCTCGCGCCGGAGAGCGTAGAACTGCTCGATCAAGCGCTCCGGGGCGCGGGGTTGCTCACGCTATCTGAGGTCCGGCGCCGCTACTCCGCCTTGTACCGGCGGATTCTCAAGCGAGGCCATATCAAGACAGATACGGAGTACTACCTCGTGAATGGGGTGGTCGTGGATCAAACCTCGGCGCTCGAGCCGGAGGAGAGGGACAGACTGCAGGCGATGATCTCGGCATATGAGGGCTAACTTGTCAGTCGACTCGGACACGCTGCGGCACGGCGCCGCGCCGTTGAACATCCTGCACCTCGTGACACCTTGCCGCAACGTGCCGGTCACCTTTACGTTAGCTGCCACGGACGATGCGCACGTATCCTTTATATGACACCCAAGGAAGGCTTATTGGCTTTGAGATAAGTTCTGTACTATTGCGAAGGCTTGCTCGCCGTGTTTCCGCGTCGGTTCCAGGCGCCCGCATCGTTAGCACCAACCTTCGCGAAGATCGGTTCTGTGAATTCGAGATCGCTAGTACTCGATTCGCCATTGAAGAGCCGTTTGGAGATAACAGTCGCTACTGGGTCGGCCCGATAGATGAGTTGGCGGTTGAGGTAGTCGAGCGCGTACACGCTCACTTTGCAAACAACCGCACCGGCACTTGGGCAGTACGCCTTCGAGTTTTGCTTTGCTGCGGACTCATCGCGCTACCTCTCTATCAACCCGCCCGCCGATTCATTGAGCAAGACCGCTGCTTTGACAATGGCGGCCGTTGGAATCAATCTACTTTTAAGTGTGAGGGCGTAAAGAATGGCGGCTAACATGACAATCGATCGGACTGGCCGAGATGTGGCTCAGTGTTTTATAAATTTGTGGGCCGCCATCCGCTCACCGTTGCGTTAACGACTCTCCCCACCAACCGGCATCCGCAAATCATCCAAATAATCACGCGCAATATTCACACTGCACGACACGCCTAGATGCTGTCTTTGGGATTGCAACCATTGCTGCGCGCAGGTTTTTCCAAGATCACGTAATTGGTAAATTAAATGCGTATCCGTTTGAGATTTACTGGCAGCGGAATAGGCTTCGAGTTCTTCGCCGCCGTCAATGCGATGCATGAGGACGTCTTTGTAGCGCGTCGGGTCTAGCTTGCCATCGGCAAGAAGGCGTTTAACGAAATCAATCGCGCGCATTTCTGCGATGAGGGCGGCGTTGAAGGTCATTTCGTTGAGTCTGTCCAAAATATCGCTCGACGTTTTTGGCAAACTATCTCGTTGGATAGGATTGATTTGTACCAGCACCACGTCGCGGCTTTTGCATTCGTAAATGAGAGGATGGATGGCAGGATTGCCGGAGTAGCCGCCATCCCAATAATGTTCACCTTCAATCTCGACCGCTTGAAATACCGTGGGCAGACAGGCCGACGCCATCAGTGCGTCGGCAGTCAAACGTTTGCCGCTAAAAATCTCGGCTTTGCCATTGCTGACCTTGGTGGCTACCACAAACACTTTCATCAATTTGCAGTTTGCTACACGCTCAAAATCGATGTGGTTTTGTAGAAATGCCTTTAAGGGATTGATGTCTAAGGGATTGCTTTGATACGGCGAGACCGCGTTGCTCCACATACTGCCAATCGATTCAGAGATGAGTTGTGCAGGCGAGGGTGCGCCGACCAGCGCTGCCATGCCGCCGAATATCATATCGAACGGTACGCGTTGCGCTTGCACCAGACTATTTGATATAGCGCCCATCTGAATCACGCCATCCCAAAAATCTTTGAGTGACTGCCGTGCTGCTTCGCGCTTTGCTAGATCGGATTTCTTATCAGCAAGCGCAAAGCCATGCGCCATCGCGACCGCATTCATCGCACCAGCGCTGGTGCCGCTGATGCCTTCAAATTGAATCTGTCCGTCGTCTAATAAGCTATCTAATACGCCCCAAGTAAATGCACCGTGTGAACCGCCACCTTGTAGCGCGAGGTTAACGATTGGTCGTTGATTGGCTTTGGCATTCACACTCACAGATATCCTCTTGAATCTTTTGTTGAATTGGCGCGTTGGTCGAAAACAACGCGAGTAGAGTATAGCCCTTGTTGAAATTGAGGTGTACTAGCTTGTTGCCAGACCGGCTTCTGATAAGCTAGGCGCAAATCTTGAATCAAACGGCTTCGAAAGGTAGAAAAATGAACACAAGTGATGCAGTTGAACAGGTGGTCGCACAGCTCAAATCCTTGGGGCTCGATTCTTATCGCAACACGATGCTAAAACACGGCGCGCAAGAGCCCATTTTTGGTGTCAAGATCGAAGAAATGAAGAAGCTGATGAAGCCATACAAAGGCGATCTAGCATTTGCTTACGCCTTGTTTGACACGGGTATTTATGATGCGCAGTACATGGCGGGTTTGCTGGCCGACGGCAGCAAAATGACAGAAGTGCAATTACAGCATTGGGTAGAAGTGGCGAACTCGCATGGCATACGTGAATACAGTGTGGCCTGGGTGACGGCTGAGAGTTCGTTCGCCATGCCTTTGGCGCTGGCGTGGATTGATTCAAGTAACGCAGAAATCGCAGCGGCTGGTTGGTCTACTTTGAGTAGTTATCTTTCGGTGATCGATCATGCAAAAGTGGATTTGAAGGTATTTAGCAAATTACTTAGGCGCGTACAAACACAGATTCATCAAGCACCGAATCGTGTGCGTTATTGCATGAATGGGTTTGTCATTGCATTGGGTTCCTACGTCCCCGATTTGACAGAAGCAGCGATTGTGGCAGGGCAAGAGATGGGACAAATCAGCGTCGATATGGGTGGTACATCCTGTAAGGTTCCTTTTGCGCCAGATTACATCGGCAAAGTCGTCGAACGTGGCAACCTAGGAAAAAAGCGCAAAACAAGTAAGTGCTAAACTTTTACATCAAGCATTTTTCTTTATTTTGATAAAACCGTTTAGTGCTAAGCGCGCACTACGTGGATCATCGTTCAATAATTCAGCTTGTGTGATTTGCGCCGCGTGAAAGATGGTTCCTTCATAGAATATCGCGCGATTCCATTTTGCTTCAATCGTGTGCATGAGTTCGAAATAAGCGTTGCTGGCATGTAGATAGGCGGGTTTTGTCTCCAGTACTTGGTCGCAAACGTCGTTACTTGCGTGCTGCAAGTGATGAAGTAATTGTCGAATCTCATCATCATGACGTCGTGGGCGATAAAAACTGGTACCGCCTAATGCGGGACGATCAAACAAGTAAACAACCGCGGCAGCGATGCCAACACCAGGCGGAAAACTCTCAGCATCACGATGACAAAGCCTCTGCAAGGGAAGCAATTGTGCGGGCTGCAAAGTCGTCATCGACATTCGACAGGCGACACCAAGCTCACGCCTCGCTTGAAAGTGCGGACGCAAATGCAGCATGAAGTATTGTCCTAATGCGATGGCAAATTGTCGGCCTAAATTAACTTCCAAACCTGGGAAAAAGTTGTCTTGGTCATAGCGAAAAGCGTTCCGCTGCTGGCAAGCATGTTCTAACAAGGCTTTTGGATTGTTTAAGAAATCATCAATTACGACACAATGGTGACCATCAAACAGCGGAATTCGCTGTATCTTCGCCGCTGGATTAAATAGGTGAGCGGGATGATCGATAACGTATTCGCTAGACTTGATTGAAACGGAGTTCATATTCATCGCCTATTTTTGATACACCCGCACATAATCAATTTCAAACTTACTAGGGAAGATGCTGTCATCTACTGCTCCACCTAGATCACCACCGATTGCCAGATTTAGTATTAAATACTGCGGCTGATCGAAAGGCCATTTCTTGTAGTCACCGTTCTTGGGATTGAGAAACTGGAAGTAGTATTTATTGTCGACTCCAATCGCAATTTGATCTTGATCCCAAAATAGTTGATAGGTATGAAAGGCATCACATGCGTCGTTGACCACAGTTTCTTTGGTGTTGCCTGTTCCACTGGGCCAGTTGTAGAAAGCGGTATAAGCACTCCCAAGAATTTTTCCTTTGTTCTTGCCAACGTGTTCCATAATATCGATTTCACCATCATCGGGCCAGACGCCTTTGGTGCCGAGTGTCCAGATTGCTGGCCAAGTACCTAGACCGCAAGGGAGTTTGGCGCGGATTTCGAAATAGCCGTAAGTCCAGCTAGCCTTGCCGCGTGTAAGCAGGCGCGCAGAGGTGTAGGCCTGCCCGCCATAATCGCTTGCATTATTCAATTGTTCTTTGCGGGCAGTAATCGTTAGTAAGCCATTGTCGACTTGTGCGTTCTCTAATCGGTCTTTGGAATAGTATTGACGCTCATTGTTATACCAACCTGCTTTATTCCGTTCAGTATCAAACATCCATTTTGAGGAATTTGGTAAGCCCGCTAGATCGAATTCGTCCGCCCAAACTAATTTCCAGTTTGTTGGAATACCGGCGGCAGGTAAGGCAGGCGTGCTTTGACTCGGCGTCGTCGCTGGCGTGGCTGAACCAGCGGCATTATTTGATGAGGTGCTTGCGGAAGCGCCACCACCGCATGCGTTGAGTGCAACTAAGGCGGTACTTAGACTGAGCAAACACGCAGACAAGCGTACTTTGCTGTTGTTCCAAGTGAGTTCAATGTTTGTCCTCATGTCAGAATCTCCGATGGCGTTGTGCTCAGTAAGTGTTGATTGATCAGTAATAAGAAGCAAATTCCGCACTGTTGTATTCTTCTTTCGACAATGTGGAATCGTTTCCAATTTGGTGTAAAGTATGGCATTATTCATTTTCAAGTGTCAACTGAAAAGCCAATATTCTTAGGTAAAACACGTCAAACGATGAGAGCGCAATCTGCTGAAAATATAGACATGAAGACTTAAATCGAATTGTTTGACAGTAAAATTTGAAGAATGCTATAGTCTTTTAGCGTGGTAACGTTTCCAAAGTGGGCTTGTAAAAAGTGTGCGGAAACGTAAAAACTGAAAAATATCTGAAAAATAAAAGACAAAGAACGACGCAAGCAATACGAGGAAAGATATCTTCGATTATTTGCGATAGATTCAAAAAAAGAGAAACATCATGCAGACAAAGTATCTGCATCGTAAGGAGACTGGATGTTGAATTTTAAAAAGACGCTGCTGTCATTGAGTATCGCTTCAATCGCATCAGCATCCGCCTTGGTGGCAGGGCATGTTGTTGCTCAAAACAGCATGGTGCGAGCGGCCAAGCCAATCCCCGTAGAAAAAGCAGAAATCATTCATTGGTGGACTTCGAATAGTGAATCTGCAGCGGCCAAACTAATCGCAGAAAACTATCGCAAAGCTGGCGGCATTTGGGTAGACACCGCAATCGCTGGCGCCGATCAGGCTCGCGCAGTGGCTATTAATCGTATCGTCGGAAGCAATCCGCCGACGGCAGCACAATTTAATACAAC
Organism: Affinundibacterium baiyunense; assembly: GCF_018139645.1. Classification (GTDB taxonomy): domain Bacteria; phylum Pseudomonadota; class Gammaproteobacteria; order Burkholderiales; family Burkholderiaceae_D; genus Undibacterium; species Undibacterium baiyunense. Next base: position 227,003 of record NZ_JAGSPM010000002.1, on the reverse strand, counting down.
GAAGCAATTTCTCGACTTGGTTGAGCAGGGTATGCTCAACAACGTCGATGATGTTGCGAAGAGTGAAGCTTGGGAAAAAATTCTGCCGGAACCTGTCCTTAACGTTATTCGCATAAATGGACATTACTATGCCGTACCCGTGAACATTCATATGCAAACTTGGTTTTGGTATTCCAAGGCAGCGTTTAAGAAGGCTGGAATAGCCAAAGAACCTGCCAGCATGGATGAGATGTTTGCGGCTATGGATAAACTCAAAGCCGTTGGTATCATTCCTCTCGCACACGGCGGGCAAGCGTGGCAGGAAACGATCGTCTTTCAAGCGATGTTAGCTAATATTGGTGGCAAGGACCTTTATCTAAGTGTGATTCGTGATCGAGATCAAAAGGCAATCAATTCAGAAGCGTTTAAAAAAGTTCTACTCGCATTCAAACGTATGCAGAGCTACATAGATGCAGGTTCGCCAGGTCGCAATTGGAATGATGCTACCGCAATGCTGATTAGTGGTAAGGCGGGAGTGCAGATTATGGGTGATTGGGTCAAGGGCGAATTTGCTGCGGCAAAGCAAGTGGCTGGTAAAGATTTTGGTTGTATCGCTGGGCTGACCCAGAACTCGCCGTACTTAATTCAAGGTGACGCGTTTGTTTTTCCAAGAACCAATAATCCTAGCACCGTGCAAGCGCAAAAGTTGTTAGCCAAAGTCTTATTGAATCCCTCCACGCAATTGGAATTTAACAAGCTCAAAGGTTCGATCCCAATTCGTAACGATGTCGATACAGCGACCATGGATATTTGTGCTCAAACTGGCATGGCGATTATGAAAGACAAGTCACGTCAAGTTGGTATTAGCGAAATATTTTTGACGCCAGATCAAAACGGCGCGTTACAAGATATTTTGACGGCATACTGGAATACCCGTATTCCCGTTGAAAAAGTGCAAAAAAGCATCGCTAGTGCGCTCAAGGATTGATCTCTCATGCATCTGAAGCACTTGTTCCGCCGTGTTGTTCCTGTTGCCGCTATTGTGCCGATGGCGTTGGTGACCTTGGTCGCCTACTTGGGCGCGACATTGTGGTCGATTAGGGTGTCGTTCTCTAACTCACGTACTATGCCAACCGACACTTTCGTTGGCGTTGCGCAGTATGTGAAACTGTTTGATAACGATCGATGGTTGCTATCAATTGAAAACATTGCTGTTTATACCGTGTTATTCATTTTGATTAGTATGATCCTGGGCTTTTTGTTAGCTGTTTTTATTGACCAGAAAGTGATGGCCGAGGGAGCATTGCGTACAGTCTTTCTATATCCCTACGCGATGTCATTTGTGGCAACGGGTCTGATTTGGCAATGGATGCTGACACCAGGAATTGGGATCGAATACGCGGTAAAACAAATGGGGTTCCCCGACTTTACTTTTGATTGGATTATTGATCAAGACAAAGTCATTTACACGATTGTGATTGCGACCGTTTGGCAGACTGCGGGTCTAGTAATGGCTTTGCTGTTGGCGGCACTGCGCGGAATCGATGAAGAAATTTGGAAAGCCGCTCGCCTTGATGGTATTCCTGTCTGGCGTGTCTATGTGTCCATTATTATTCCTATGCTAGCGCCAGCGATGGCGACGGTTTTTCTGTTGCTATCAACAACCGCGGTAAAACTATTTGATTCGGTAGTTGCGATGACGCAAGGTGGTCCGGGAACAGCCAGCGAGGTTCCTGCCAAATTTATTATGGATCATTTGTTTGGTCGCGCAAATATTGCACTTGCCTCTGCTGGCGCGGTGATGTTGCTAGTGCCGGTGATTGTGATTCTTGCTCCTTATGTGTACGCCCGCAGTCGGAGGAAGCTCGCATGACTGTCACCAAGGCTGTACAACATAAGCCTAAGTACGCAAAACGCGCAACACGCAGCTGGACGCCAGCCCGCTTAGGGATCTACGCTTTTTTGTTTAGCGCCGCTGTGTTCTTCTTGTTGCCGCTTTACATTATGCTCGTCACCTCCGTGAAAAGCATGGATGAAATTCGGATGGGAAATATTTTTGCCTTACCGACTCAATTTACCATCGAGCCCTGGATTGCTGCGTGGACCAGTGCCTGCACAGGTATAGCCTGTGAAGGCATTCGTAGTGGCTTTATGAATTCATTGTCAATTGCTATCCCTAGTACGATTATTCCGATCTTGTTAGGGGCCCTTAATGGCTATGCATTGTCATTTTGGAGACCGCGTGGTGCAAACGTCTTGTTCGGTATTTTAATGGTGGGGGCATTCATTCCTGTACAGGTAATGATTTTTCCGTTGGTCAGAATCTTAGCGAGCATTGACTTATATAGTTCCTTACCCGGTATCGTCTTGGTTCACACGGTGTTTAGTATGCCGGTAATGACGCTTCTGTTCCGCAATTATTACAGCACCATTCCACATGAATTGTTTCAGGCGGCACGTATCGATGGTGGAGGTTTTGCTCGTATTTTCGTGCAGTTGGTGTTGCCGATGTCAACCCCGATCATTGTGGTGGCGGCGATTATGCAATTGACGGGCGTGTGGAACGATTACATTCTGGGTTTGGTCTTTGCCGGGCGCGATCACTTGCCGATGACGGTGCAACTCAACAATGTGATTAACACGACGACCGGTACACGGCTATACAACGTGAACATGGCGGCGACAATTTTGACTTCATTAGTGCCATTGACGCTGTACTTTGTGTCAGGACGATGGTTTGTGCGCGGCATAGCTGCAGGTGCAGTCAAGGGATGATTGATTCACTTGAGAAACGATTAACAGTACATCTATTAAGCAGCACAAAAAGGGAAATAAAGGATACAACGTGGCGAATGTTCGTTTGCAAAATCTGGGCATCAATCTGAGCGGTAATCAGATTATTTCAGAACTCGATCTGGCAGTGGACGCTGGGGAGTTTTTGGTTTTGCTTGGTCCCTCTGGATGTGGCAAATCGACTCTGTTGCACGCTATTGCAGGCTTGATCGATGTCAGCGCGGGCAGTATTGAGATAGCCGGTCAAGACATGACATGGGCTGATCCTAGCGAACGCCAAATCGGAATGGTGTTTCAATCCTATGCGTTATATCCGACCATGACTGTTGAGAAAAACATGTCCTTTGGTCTGCGAATTAACGGCACTCCTAAGGCAGAGATCGAAAGACGTATCAATAAAGTCGCCGAGATGTTGCATCTGACGCCGCTATTGAAACGTAAGCCCGCGGCACTATCGGGTGGACAAAGACAACGGGTAGCGATTGGACGAGCTTTGGTGCGTGAAGCGGAAGTGTTTTTGTTTGATGAGCCTTTGTCGAATTTGGATGCGAAACTACGCACCAACTTACGTCGCGAATTAAAGTTACTGCACCAGCAATTGCAGTCAACCATGATCTATGTGACCCATGATCAAGTCGAGGCAATGACCTTGGCGACGCGGATTGTGGTCATGCAAGCAGGTAAAATTCAGCAGATCGGTACACCAGAATGTGTGTACGAGCGCCCGGTAAATTTGTTTGTGGCGGGTTTTCTAGGTGCGCCAGCGATGAATTTTATTCAGGGGCAATTGGATGCGCAACAGTGCTTTGTTTCCGAATCGTTAAGTCTAGACTTATCTTCTTATGTCTTTGCCGCCGACGGCGAGTGTCGCGGTGATGTGGTTCTTGGTGTGCGTCCTGAGCAAATTCAAATCCGTGATGATGGACAGTTTAACGGCGTGGTTACTTTGGTAGAGCCGATGGGAAATCATTTGGTCGTTTGGCTGCAGGCGGGAGCACAAACGGTTTCGTGCATAGTGAATCAACAGCGCTCATTCGCTATTGGTCAGAGTGTGTCGTATGGCGTTGATACAAGCAAGATTTCTTTGTTTGATCCTCGCACTGAACAGCGACTATAGGAAATAATTATGCAAAGTGAATTGACACTCAATACTGATGCAAACGCACAAAATACACGTGCTTTGAAAGATTTAATTATTGTTGGCGGTGGCACCGCAGGCTGGATGACCGCCGCAGCTTTATCACGTTGTTTGCCACAGGGTTTACGTATTCGTTTAGTGGAATCTGATCAGATTTCAACGATTGGGGTTGGCGAAGCAACGATACCGAGTATTCGCGCCTTTAATCAATTATTAAACTTAGACGAAGATGAGTTTATCCGTCAGACGCAGGCGACTTTCAAACTCGGTATTGAATTTGTTAATTGGGGGAAGCCCGGTGATTCTTATATTCATGGATTCGGTCAGATTGGGCGCGATCAGGTAGTTGCTAAGTTCTATCAATACTGGCTCAAGATGTATCAGGCTGGAAAGGCTCCAGATTTAGAAGCGTTTTCGATTAATACCGTTGCTCCGCGCCATGCCAAATTTATGCGGCCACCCAAAGATATGCCGAATTCTCCATTGTCGGATATCTCTTATGCCTTTCATTTTGATGCAGGTTTGTATGCCCGATATTTGCGCGGTATCGCAGAGCGTCAAGGTGTTTTGCGTACCGAAGGTCGGATCGTCGAAGTGCAGACCAATGCACAGAATGGGCATATCACTGCTTTACGAATGGAAAGTGATGATCTGATCAGTGCAGATTTCTTTATTGATTGCTCAGGTTTATCTGGCCTGCTGATCGAAAAGACTCTGCAGACTGGGTATGAGGATTGGAGTCATTATTTACCAGCTGATAGTGCGATTGCCGTGCCATGCACCTCATCTGAAACCTTGTTGCCTTACACACGTTCAACGGCGCATCAGGCCGGGTGGCAGTGGCGTATTCCCCTGCAACATCGGACTGGTAATGGTCATGTCTTTTGCAGTAAGTTCATGAGTGCAGATGAGGCACAAGCCATCTTGATGCGTAATTTAGATGGCGAGGCACTAGCAGAGCCACGCTTGATTCGTTTTACCACTGGTAAGCGTAAACGCGCTTGGAATAAGAATTGCGTAGCTATCGGATTGTCTGGCGGGTTTATGGAGCCACTCGAATCGACCAGTATTCACATGATACAAACGGCGATCATGCGACTTCTGAGTTTGTTCCCTGACCGTGGTTTCAGTCAGGTGGATATTGACACCTATAATGCACAAAATGATGAAGAATATCAGCGTATTCGGGATTTTTTGATTATGCATTACAAGTTAAATCAGCATCCAGATTCAGCGTTTTGGCGTTATTGCCGTGAAATGGAAGTACCAAAAGAAGTACAGCATAGAATTGATTTATATCGTAGCCATGGGCGCATTTTTAGGCTAGGAGAAGAATTGTTTGCAGAGGCGAGTTGGCTGCAAGTCATGCATGGGCAAGGTTTGCGTGCCAATGGTTACCATCCTTTAGTTGATCAGCGCAGTGAGGAAGATATAGCTTATTTCCTTAGTCAAGTTGAAAAAACGATACAAAAATGTGTCGATGTGATGCCTACGCATGCTGAGTTTATTGCTGCCACATGTGCTGCTGAAAAAGTGGATTTTGGTGTGATGCCGCAATCGCCGCGCTATGGTACTTAATTTTCTATGGGGCGAGGGTCTGGTGCCGTGACAACAAAATTGCATTCTTAAGGCGGCAACACGCAGACCAGTATTCTTACAAGTGGTTTTAAACGATGTATCGGTACGGTGTCGGTGAAGTATTGGAATTGATAGGAAGATGAAAGAGCGCGTTACAATACCTCTTTCCAGAATTGTTGAGCGCGGAACCCTGCAAGGGAAGCGAGAGTAAAAGAGATTATGGCAACCATAAAAGATGTAGCCCGTTTAGCGGGAGTCGGATTGGGAACAGCCTCACGCGTCGTGAGTGGCAAGGGGTCGGTGTCGCCTGCAACTTTGGAAAAAGTAAAAAAGGCGATTGAAGAATTAGATTTTCGGCCCTCCCATGCAGCACGTTCTTTGCTGTCGGGATCGACCCGTATGATAGGGGTGTATATACCACTACTCAAAGGGACATTCTACATGCCGATTTTGCAGTCGATTGACAATGAACTGCGCGCCGAAGGATTGCACATGGTTGTGGCGTTTGGTGTTGGTGCAGGAAATTTCCGAGAACAAGCCATCGATGGGATTAATTTTTTAATTGAGCGAGGCTGTGATGGCTTGATTGTGATGAGTAATGCGCTCGAAGATGCTGATATCGAGGTGCTAGGGAATAAGAAGACCAACTTGGTGGTCTTAAATCATCGATATGATTGTATCGCTGATCAATGTTTTACTGCCGATCATAATTTGGGTGGACGTATGGCAGCACAAGCTCTGTTAAAACATAAACACAAAAAAATTGCAGTGATTGCTGGTCCCTCTAGTGCGCCCGATAACGTAGATCGGATTGGCGGTTTTATGCATGAGCTAGAACTTGGTGGAATCGATGTCAGCAAGATGTGGGTTGCAGAGAGCAATTTTGCACCAGACGGTGGCTGGGCTTCTGCACAAGAATTAGTCGAGTCAGATTATGATTTTACCGCTGTATTTTGCGCCAATGATGAGATGGCGATTGGTACTTTATCGTATTTTCAACACGCGGGTATAGATGTACCAGGTGAGGTTTCGGTGGTCGGCTATGATGATACAGAAACGGCAGCGTTTTCAGCACCACGTCTGTCTTCGGTTCACATTGCTTGGCGTGAAATGACGATGAGTGGACTTAGTTTTTTACTGAATCGTTGCTACGATCTTGAACGACCAGTGCAAAGAAAATTTCCAGTAAGTATGACTTGGCGCAACTCAGTGGAAAAAGCACCACGTGCTTCTTTTCGCAAACGATAGGCGATAAACGCTGTAGGTTGACAGCCTTAGGTCACAAAAGAACATGCGATTTAGCGTGTTTTTTTTGAATGCCAAATGGAAACGATTCCAATTGAATGAGTGCAAAATTTGCTGAGTTAGAACAAGGTCGTTGGTGAATCAAAGTCGGTACTTTTTGATTTAGATAGTTGAAAAAAGACGTGAGGTAAAAAAGTGAGCAGGTCAAAACTAAGTGCTTTACAAAAAATCAGTAGAGAGGGCAAGCCATGATTTATACAAACTACCTCAAATCATTGCGTCAAACGGGTATGCACTGGTGTTCGCGAGGCGTATTAATGATGAGCTTGTGCATTAGTATCAACGCCTGCGGCTCAAGTGGTGCAACAAATGCCAGTGCGGTAACCGCGAGCGTTACTACGATCGTGCCAGTTCCACAAGTTGTGGTGCGTGAAAAACCAGTCATGCTGCGGACAGAAGGCACGCAATGGTTGCGCCCTGACGGCACGCAAAAAATACTAAAGGGAGTCAACCTTGGTAATTGGTTGATGCAAGAGTTTTGGATGATGGGACAGGGTACGAACGGAATAGATGATCAATGTAAGCTCGAAGCGGTATTGGATCAACGTTTCGGTTATGCGGAGCGTGAACGTTTGTATCGCCTCTTTCGACAAAATTGGATGCGCACAAGAGATTGGGATTTGATCGAACAGTTTGGCTTGAACGTGGTACGCCTACCGTTTATTTGGAGTTTGATCGAAGACGAAAAAAATCCACGCAAATTGCGTACCGATGCTTGGGAATTTCTTGATGATGCGATTGCGCAAGCTGAGCAACGTGGAATGCATGTGATCCTCGACTTGCATGGTGCGGTAGGGAGTCAAGGCTGGGAGCATCATTCTGGTTGCGCTGGAAAAAATCTCTATTGGGATAACGCCGAATTTCAGGAACGCACTATGTGGCTATGGCAGCAAGTTGCGGGTCGATATAAAGATCGAGCCGCGGTCGCTGGATACAGTCTACTCAATGAGCCATGGGGCGCAAGTCCTGAAGTGATGGCGAGGGAAGTAAAGCGCCTGTATCAGGTGGTGCGTGCAGTAGATCCCAACCACGTGATTATCTTGCCTGGTCATTCAAGCGGTATTGATGCTTATGGTCGTCCTGATGAGCAAGGATTACGGAATGTCGCATTTGAAATCCATCCATATCCCGGATTCTTTGGTTGGGGGCAACCAAGTTTGCAAGTGCATAAAGATTGGCTGCGTTGTAATGGTGCAGGCTTGAGTGGAACTGTCGGTGTTTGCGAATGGAATCGCCGTCTAAAAAATTTAAACACAGCCTTGTTTATTGGAGAATTTCAACCATGGGCAGGTTTAGGCGCTGAACTCGGTGGGCAAATTACACGCGTCACTTACGACACCTATGCATCGCTTGGTTGGGCTGCGACTAGTTGGTCTTATAAGCTGGTAAGTAACAACGGCGGTCAGGGCAATGGGACTTGGGGCTTAGTCACGAATAAAAGTGGACAGCCAATTCCAGCATTGGATTTCAACACCGCTAGTCTTAAAGAAATTGAAGTCCTGTTCCTTAGCTTTGGCAGTATTCCCTACGAACCGCAACAAGCCGTTATGACCTGGATGACTAGCGCGGTTGCTCCTAATCCTTTTGCTCAACCATAAACATGATGTCCTCAATGAATTCATCAGCAATCCTTAATACAGCCGTGACTTCCGCCGTGCCATTGCCAAACGTAACTCGCATGGATTTTCCGTCCAACTTTGTTTGGGGCTGTTCCACGTCGTCTTTTCAAATTGAAGGGGCGGCTCTCACCGATGGTCGAGTGCCATCGATCTGGGATACTTTTTGTGCCAAACCCGGTGCCATTCGTGATGGTAGCGACGGCTCCGTAGCATGTGACCACTATCATCGTTGGCCCGAGGATTTAGATATCGCAAAACAACTCGGTGTGAACGCTTATCGATTCTCAATTGCTTGGCCGCGCATTATTACCGAACCAGGTGGCGTCCCGAATCAGCAGGGCTTGGATTTCTATTCTCGCTTGGTTGATGGCATGTTGGAGCGTGGATTACAGCCTTGGGCGACTTTGTACCATTGGGATCTACCGCAGTACTTACAAAATCTGGGCGGATGGGAAAATCGTTCGACGATCGATGCCTATCTAAGTTATGTGGATGTAATGACTCGACACTTGGGTGATCGCGTTAAACATTGGATTACCCACAATGAACCATGGTGTACCGCAATGCACGGGAATTGGGATGGTATGCATGCACCAGGGAAAAAAGATTTCAAAGTAGCTCTACAGGTTGCACACCATGTGATGGTGTCACACGGATTAGCGGCACCAATCATCAGAGCCAATGTGACTGAATCTAGCGTCGGTATTGCATTAAGTCTTCATCCATTGCGTGCCGCCAGCAAAAATGAAGAAGATCAAGAAGCTATGCAAAGACATGATGGCTTACGAAATCGATGGTTCCTTGATCCTTTATTTGGCCTTGGCTATCCGCTTGATATACAAGCACATTGTGCTGAATACTTACCGGAGATGCTACCAGGAGACATGGACGCTATTGCGGTACCAATCGACTTCTTAGGAGTTAATTACTACTTCCCTGAGACCATATCAGCAGCACCACAGAATCCGCCATTACATACGGAATTAAAGCTATTAGCCGATCGTGAGCGAACTGGTTTTGGTTGGGAAGTTGCGCCAGATGGTATGCAAGAGCTTCTTTGTAGAATAAAGCAAGACTATCCGAGTATTCCTATTTATCTCACCGAGAACGGCTCCAGCTATGATGATCATCTAGATCAAGATGGGCAGATACAAGATACAAGTCGACGTAATTATTTTATTCGTCACCTTGATGCATTAAAGCAAGCGAGACAGTCGGGTGTTGATGTGCGCGGTTATTTCGCTTGGAGTTTGATAGATAATTTTGAGTGGGCGGAAGGCTATTTGCGTCGATTTGGCATGGTGTATGTCGATTTTGCGACACAAGTCAGAACAATCAAGCAAAGTGGGTATTGGTTTAGAGACTTTTTACAGTTGAAAAAGTAGCGATGATTTTGACAGTGAAATGCTTCTTCTCTAAATTAGAAGCTAGGCTGTTTGTACGACTTTTCCCGGGGGGGGAGAGGTGAGAGTGGGGGCGAACAAAGGCATGTAGGTTTTGCTGTTGTTCGCCCCGCATTCTGGGCATGAAGCTAAGCAGAAACAGGCGAGAAAAATTTTTTAAAAATAATTGGTAACGTTTCCAAAATTGATTTAGAATAAAACGGAAAGCTTCCCAGTCAGATGTAAACATTGGGAAAAAGGTGTGATTTGAATAGGGGTTGATCGACATTTCCTGAATTTATGAAAGCCTGTAATACCCAATCTCAGTGCTTTCTTGTCGAAGCAAACGTTGATCAAGCTTATCTGCAAACTGATGGATTACCCATTCTCAGTAAGTTTTGCCTTATTCACCAATATGCAAAACTGCAGGAAACACGAAGATAAATATCCAGTCGAGTCACGTGAACAAAGTGTGTGCTCTATCTGCGAAACAAAGCACGAAGAATTTTTGAAATCAATGTTAAACGAGTGCGCAATGACTCACATAGCAGAGTAAGAAATGCTGAGTATCAATGCAATGGAATCAAGATAAATAAGAGAGACAATCGTGAAATCAAACAAATATCAAAAGACTTTACTTAAATCCGTGCCACTCAGTTTGGCATTCGCATTTAGTTGCACTACAGCGTATGCATACACACAAAGCGGCCCTGAAGTAGCAGCGGTGATCAAAAGCCCGACAGACAAATCAAGTTTAAAGACATGGCCACGGGTGAAAAGTGCCATTGCAAAAGATCCTGTGATGGAGGCGAAAATTGCAAAGATGGTCGGGCAAATGAGCCTGGCACAAAAAGTTGGGCAGATGACGCAACCAGAAATCAAATTTATTACGCCCGACGACGTGCGTAAATATTATTTAGGTTCAGTACTCAACGGGGGTGGTAGCTGGCCAAAAATGAACAAGTATGCGACAGCTGCTGATTGGGTGAGTCTTGCAGACCAATATTACGCAGCATCGATGAGTACCGATATGGTTGATAAAGTACCAGTCATTTGGGGTATTGATGCGATTCACGGAAATAGTAACGTGGTTGGTGCAACCTTGTTCCCGCATAACATCGGTTTAGGCGCAGCACGTAACCCAAAAATCATTTCGCAGATGGCCGAACATGTCGGTAAATCTGTACGCGCCACAGGTATTGCTTGGGTGTTTGCCCCGACTTTGGCGGTGGTTCGTGATGCTCGATGGGGACGCGCTTATGAAAGCTTTGCAGAGGACGGTAAGCTCGTTAAAGAATATGGCGCACTCTATGTGAAAGGGTTGCAAGGTAGTTTCAAAGATGATCGAAATGTCGTTGCAACAGCCAAACATTTCATTGGTGATGGTGGTACGGATAAAGGTATAGATCGCGGCGTCACTAAATCGACTTTGCACGAAATGATTAATGTGCACGCTCAAGGTTACTACGGTGCATTTGCCGCTGGTGCGCAAACCGTGATGGCTTCATACAATAGTTGGAACGACGTAGCAGCAGGTGTCAATTACGGAAAAATGCACGGTAGCAAAGCGCTGCTGACAGATGCGTTAAAAGACAAAATGGGATTTGATGGCTTCGTTGTATCTGATTGGGATGGTATTGCCGAAGTGCCCGGTTGTAGCAACGACAGCTGTGCGCAAGCGATCAATGCTGGTATCGACATGGTGATGGTGCCAGAGAATTGGAAGAACTTTATCGCCAATACGATTAAACAAGTGGAAGCAGGCGAAATTCCAATGGCGCGTATTGATGATGCCGTGACGCGGATTATTCGAGTAAAAATGCGCGCTGGTTTGTTTGGTAAAAAACCGTCCGACAACAAATATGCGGGCAAGCAAGATGCCTTGCAAGCACGCGACCTAGCGCGTCAAGCTGTACGTGAGTCATTAGTGTTGCTAAAGAATGATCAGCAAACCTTGCCTTTGGCACGAGGTAAGAAAATTTTGGTGGTCGGCAAAAGCGCTGACAGCATGATTAACCAATCAGGTGGCTGGTCTATCACCTGGCAAGGAACAGAAAATAAAGAAAGCGATTACACACCAGGCGACACTATTTTGGCGGGGATCAAAGAAGCGGCTGGAGCGGTGAATGTGCATTACAGTGCAAATGCCGACGATGTTGATGTAGCTCAGTTTGATGTGGTGTTAGCTGTGCTCGGCGAGACGCCGTATGCAGAAGGTTTTGGCGATGTTGCGACAAGTCGGCCACTAAGCCATAGCCATTTATTTCCCGAAGATTTGGCGGTTCTGAAAAAGGTCGCGGCAAAAGGCAAGCCTGTTGTGACGGTATTGGTCAGTGGCCGTGCGGTATATGCCAATGACTTGATGAATATGTCAGATAGTTTTGTCGCAGCATGGTTGCCAGGAACAGAAGGCAAGGGTGTTGCCGATGTCTTGTTTAAAAATGCGCAAGGCAAAATTAATCATCCAATGAAGGGACGCCTATCGTTTTCTTGGCCAGCGCAAGCCTGTTTGAATGAGGCAGTTGCAAACGGTGGCAAGCAAGTTCTCTTTAAGTATGGCTATGGCCTGCAATACGGCAAAGCCAAGACGATCGGCAGTTTGCCCGAAGACCATATAAACCAGTGTACGAGCGGAAATTCCTTGCTCATTTCTGGTCCATCCGATTTGACCACATATCCCTTGTTTGTCACGACGGGTACTCGCAAGGTTACCCTGGCGCAAGATTTGGCAATTAGTCATAGCAATGACACAGTCAGTGTGAAGCCTGTGACTTTGGCAAATGTCGTCGGCAAGCAGGTGAGTTGGCGCGGCAAAGGTCGTTATGAAGCCTCTGCGCCGTTCGCAACACCTATTCCAGCATATCTTATTAACGAGGGGGTATTGCAATTTAAGACCCAAGTACATCAAGCACCTAGTGGCAAGGTCAGTATGTGGATGGAGTGCGGCGAGAATTGTGTATCCAGCCTTGATTTGAGTAAGAGCTTTCAAAGCTACCTAGGGGCAGGCGTTAAGACTGTGAAAATCCCGCTCGCATGTTTTGCCGCGCTTGGCGTCGATATGCGTAAAGTCAAAACACCGTTTAGTGTCAGCACCGAGGGCAGTTTTACCGCCGATTTTGCCGACATCCAAATCGTTGGTGGTGCAGCAAAAGATGTCGATGCGCTTGCATGCGACAAGCTAACCGGCAAGTAGATCAAGCACTAAAACGAAGCACTAAAACGAAGCACCAGAACGACGCATCAAAACGAAGCATCATTCGCAACGACATCACTAAAAATAACATCGCAAAGTAAATAGAAAAGGGAGACATTCTATGGCTAGCCAACCAAGTAGCAGTTCAGTCGCCAGTTCAGCTACGAGCCACATAGCTAGTAGTGCCGGAAACCAGCATCAAAGTGCTTTGGTGATTGTGACCTTACTATTCTTTATGTGGGGGCTGCTGACATCCCTCAATGATGTCTTGATTCCGCATTTGAAGGCAGTCTATACACTTAGCTATGTACAGGCGATGTTGGTGCAGTTCTGTTTTTTTGGAGCCTACTTTATTGTTTCATGGCCTGCGGGGGCGTTGATTAAGCGAATCGGGTATCAGAGCGGCGCGGTGACTGGATTGGTCATCGCTGCTGTTGGATGTGCTTTGTTTTATCCTGCGGCGACCAGTGGTTACGGCGTGTTTTTACTAGCGTTTTTTGTGCTCGCATCTGGCATCACGATCCTGCAAGTTGCAGCAAATCCATATGTAACGGTGTTGGGAGACGCGAAGACCGCATCGAGTCGTTTAACTTTGACACAAGCATTCAATTCACTTGGTACCACCATCGCACCAGCATTGGGCGGCCTACTGATCTTATCTGGCACAGTACTTACCGCTGCGCAGTTCGATGCCTTGCCTGAGGTAGAAAAGCTGGCACATCGCGCCAAAGAAGCTGCGGCAGTACAAGGACCTTATCTAGCTTTGGCAGCAGCTTTATTGGTGTTGGCAGTTCTATTTGCCTTGGCACGCTTGCCAAAAATTGTGCATCAAGATGAAGTACAAGCAGCTTCAACCACCGCCACAGGAAAAGATGACTCTGTGTTTTCGCATCGTCATCTGGTATTGGGTGCGATCGGTATTTTCTTGTACGTTGGTGGTGAGGTGAGTATCGGTAGTTTCCTGATCAACTTCTTAGGTGAAGCCAAGATTGCTAATTTAAGTGCTGCAGATGCTGCACATTACGTTAGTTACTACTGGGGTGGCGCAATGATTGGGCGCTTTATCGGTTTCGTTGTGATGCGTAAAGTCAGCCCAGGCAAAGCACTCGCTTTTAATGCCGCTTGCTCGATTGTATTGATCCTGTTAGCGATATTTGGTACTGGTGCCGCCGCAATGTGGGCCTTGATTGCGGTGGGATTGTGTAACTCAATCATGTTCCCTACGATTTTTAGTATGGCTTTAAAAGATTTGGGAAGACACACTGGACAAGGTTCAGGCGTCTTATGTATGGCGATTGTGGGTGGTGCCATCGTTCCATTTGTTCAGGGCTATTTTGCGGATCAGATTGGTCTGCAATGGTCTTTCTTTGTACCAGCGGTTTGCTACATATTTATTCTATTTTTCGGTTTGAAATATGCCGGTATGTATGACAAATCTGCCTACTAAGAGCAAGGAATTCATGATGCCAGAACAAGATACTTTAGCCCATAAATTCCCTGCTAAATTTGTTTGGGGTGTGGCGACTAGTGCGTATCAGATCGAGGGGGCAGCCAATGAAGGTGGTAGAGCGCCTTCGATTTGGGATACTTTTAGCCATACGCCCGGAAAAATTCTCGATCAGAGTAATGGCGATGTCGCCTGTGATCATTATCATCGATATGTAGAAGATGTTGAACATATCGCCAACTTGGGGCTGGATGCGTATCGCTTTTCTGTGTCATGGTCGCGCGTTCAACCTGATGGTTGCGGTGAGTGGAATGAAGAAGGAATGGCTTTTTACGCCCGACTGATTGAAGCATTAACGCAAAAGAATATTCGGGCGCACATGACTCTGTATCACTGGGATTTGCCACAAGCTTTGCAAGAGCAAGGTGGATGGTTGAATCGTGATACTGCTGTTCATTTTGCCCGTTATGCGCAAGAAATGGCAGCCCGTTTTGGAGACCAATTAGCTAGTATTGCTACCCATAATGAACCATGGTGTACCGCCAATTTGGGTTATGGTAATGGCCAATTCGCGCCAGGTGTCGTAGACCCTGTCGCTGCTTTGCAAGTATCGCATCATCTCTTGTTGTCGCACGGCTTGGCGATACAGGCAATGCGTAAGCAAAATAAAAGCGCCAAGTTAGGGATCGTGTTGAATCAGTGGACTGCCGATCCAGCGACCGACAGTGAGGAGGATCGTGCCGCCGCTGCGTGGGAATACGCACGTTCAGTACAGTGGTTCATGGACCCGATTTTTCGAGGACATTATCCAGAGCTCGCGCTCGCCAAAATCGATCGTAGTCGCTTTATCGTCGCCCCAGAAGATATGCAAACGATTCAACAGCCGATTGATTTCTTAGGTATCAATTATTATTTCCGCGCCTATGTCAGTACCGAGACGCCACCTCGTTTGCCAGAGGCCAAACTTGGCATAACAGATATGGGGTGGGAAATTTATCCCGAAGGGCTTAGTCGTCTCTTGATAGGCATACACCAAGAATACAAAGATTTAGGACTGCCACCGATCTATATAACAGAAAATGGTATGGCGGTTGCAGATCAATTAGAAGGCGAGCAAATCCACGACAGCCGACGCATTGACTACATGCAACGCCACTTTCAAGAAGTCGCCAAAGCAATTGAGGCAGGGGTAGATATACGAGGCTTCTTTTATTGGAGCTTGTTGGATAATTTTGAATGGAACTCCGGTTACTTACGCCGCTTTGGCTTGATTTACGTCGACTATGTAAGTCAGCGACGGATTTGGAAAGACAGTGCGATTTGGTTTAAAGGGTTTGTACAACAGTTTCAGCACTGGAGATCCTCAACCAAAGGCACATCAACAAGTCGTGAGCCTACTTAATTAAACCTAGCCGATTGGAGAAAATCGCATGTGGCAACGTATCTTGAACATTGCAAGCCTTGTGTTAGCTTCCTTTTCAGCATCAGCAACGCCAACAGTTGCCATCATCCCACTGCCACACAGCGTACAAGTAGAAAAAGGCAGTTTTACTTTTAATAATCAAACGACGATTTATGCGCAAGATGTGACAAGCTTGCAGAATGCAAAAATTTTGCAGCTGGCGATTAAGCAATTACAAGGCAGGCACCTCAATGTGAAATTGGGGCGCCCTAGCGCAGGTCAAAATAACGTCATCAATTTTTCTGCGCTCGCGCACACTGCAAGTACGGACACTACAAAGAAAGAAGCCTATCAATTAGTAATCAATCGCAATCGCATTACACTCCAAGGTAATGCCACCGGTCAGTTTTATGCAGTGCAAAGTCTGTTACAGATGCTGCCCATCGACTTAAAAAAGAATCTGAGTTTACCCGCCTTAGTGATCCAAGACCAGCCGCGTTTTGCTTGGCGTGGCTTACATTTAGATGTTGGTCGACATATGTATAGCGTGGAGTTTATTAAGTCTCTACTTGATCAAATGGCGATCTATAAAATGAATACCTTTCATTGGCATTTGACCGAAGATCAAGGTTGGCGTATCGAGATCAAAAAATATCCCAAATTGACACAGGTTGGTGCATATCGCAAAGAGACCATCAAAGACCGTAACTTCAATCCTTATATTGGTGATGGCAAACCTTATGGTGGCTTTTATACGCAAGAACAAATCAAAGACGTGGTTGCCTATGCTCAAGCAAGGCACATCGACGTGGTGCCCGAAATTGAATTGCCCGGCCATTCTTTAGCTGCATTAGCAGCTTATCCAGAATTAGCTTGTACTCCTGGTCCCTTTGAAGTTGGAACCGTTTGGGGCATCATTGATGACATCCTTTGCCCAAGTGAGACGACTTTCGAATTTTTAAATAATGTACTGAGTGAAGTAATCGACTTATTCCCCGGCCAATACATTCATATCGGCGGCGACGAAGCACCGAAAACCCGCTGGAAAGCGAGTCCATTGGCGCAAGCTGTCATGCAACGTGAAGGTTTAAAGAACGAAGAAGAATTGCAAAGTTATTTCATACGCCGGGTCGGCCAGTTCATCCAAAGCAAAGGCAAGCGCATGATAGGCTGGGACGAGATTTTAGAAGGAGGCTTAGCACCAAATGCCACCGTCATGTCTTGGCGCGGCGAGGCCGGTGGCATCGCCGCTGCGAAAGAAGGACATGAAGTCATCATGACACCGACAGCGTGGTGCTATTTTGATGCTGGGCAAGGTCCGAAAGAGCAAGAACTGTGGCAACTCGGTGGTGAAATTCCGATTCAAAAAGTGTATTCCTATGATCCTGTTCCCAGTGTACTTAGTCCATCGCAACAACGCTTAATCCGCGGTGTGCAAGCCAACGTCTGGACAGAATATTTACCGACCCAAGAAAAAGTTGAATACATGGTTTTTCCACGATTGCTGGCGATGGCTGAAGTCGCTTGGAGCGCACAAGAACAGCGCCAGTTCGCACAATTTGAAGAACGACTAGAGGCACATTATCCCCGATTAGATTGGCATCAAATCCGGTATCGAATTCCGCGTCCGCATGGTTTAGATCAAGTACAGTGGCAAGGTGAGCAAGCAAGAATTCAACTGCGCGCCCCCGTCCGCAATAGTCGCATGCACGTCAGCTTAGACGGAAGTACCCCCGACGAAAAGACGGCACCGACGACCCAAGCATTGCAATTTGCGGCTAGCCCAACGCAGCCAGTTACCGTAAAGGTATTAACAGTATTACCCGATGGCCGTCGTAGTGCGATACAACAACTGAGGGTTCCGGTATTGCCCCAAGCTGTTACGAAGTAATAGCGAGATGATGTCATGCCTTAGAACTACTCAAAAAACTTCTTTCACAAGGTGCGTAGTTCAGATCGCAAACTTTAGGTCTTGGTATTTTTACCGAGCACCCAGCCCAAAGAAAAAACATAGCGACTACCATCAACGACTTGTGTAACGCTATGTTCACTCACATCAGGCCGAAACAACTTGATTCGTGAAGTCGCGAACAGCGGATCTTTGCAAATAAACTCTCCACCAGATTTTGGTGATTTGAGAATGATATTTAAACGAAAATGTCTTCCTGACTTCACCTGATCGACATGCGGCGGAATCGCCGAGCCTTCTGGATAGCGAATCAAATACGAATCAAACGGAATCGGCCACGATGCTGTCAGCAAAAGCATTTTGTCATAGCCGGTACCCTGCCTTCCGCGTTGCCAGCGAAAAGCTTTTGATAGGTAATTTTGAATTGGATTTGTCATGGAGGGGAAGAGAGTTCAGCTATTCGGGACTGTAAAATTTGTGCGGCAATCAAAGATCTGGTGATTCATACATAAAAAATGCCAAAATCTGTCGTGTTCGACCTAGTTGGCAGGTTAGACTGCTCAAACAACGATTGGTCCATTGACGTCACTCTTTCGATAAATTTGTACGCTTTCATACTGATCTGAATCATCATGCAGTTGAAGTCTTAATGCACATGAAAATTGAATCTCTAAGGTCTGGTCATCAATTACTTTATAGCTTTGCACTGTTTTATTTAGAAGTCGCTGGAAAGACAAATTGTTCCAGCTTTTGATGTCGTTCCATACTGCCGTAAGCACATTGTTTTCAAAAACACTGACACGACTCTGGACGGCAATCCTCGTTTGCGATCCGAAAACAAATTGAACATCAAACCCACCCACACAAATCTGATCGAGGTTACTTCCAACAATGTCGTTTAAATTTAAATCTGTGGGGAATCGATACATGGTCGTTTAACGAAAATCTGGCGGGGTCGCAGGCGACATCAAAAGTAGAAGCGAAGTCATGAGGCGACTCATCAGTCAAAAGTGTTTTCAGAGCGCATATTGAGCCCCATCGTGCCAACCGTCCTGCAAAGCACCAACAGCGACAGTCTTTATCTCCGCTCTGGCTGATAGCCATGCAGATACCGCTGTACGATCTTCATCGGTAGCCGATCCGCGCACGCGAGATACAAACCCCGAGTCCACGCCACCACCATAAGAAAGACCACGAACTTCGACTAATTGCTCCAAAAATGCTGAGAAGAGCACATCCAGTATCTCGTGGGTGGGAGCACACTGCAATTCGATTGATACTGAGAAGGCCAGCTGTCTGAACTCACAGATCCGAAGTTTTTTCATTTGGCGTCGACTACGATTCTTAGACTTAGGTGGGTTTAATTTCACTTCGATAGGTTCTTTCAAACTGGAGCGACTTCAGAAAAAAGGTCTGTCGACTCGGGACGGATTGGATGCGCTCATATTAGTTTTAACCGTATTGGTAATGCGCGAAAAACTAACTTCTTGCAGAGCACTTTATGTACCCCCTTGAAGACCCACGTAAATTGGTGTTTTGCATTCTATCTTGTGATCTGAAATCGTACTACTTTGGATGTGAAAAGTTATATGAGGAATTGTAGACATTCTATCTTTCTATTGAGCCTAGTCAAGCAAACGATTTTTAGATGAATTGCAGCTTCTGTCGGGCAAATATTTGCGTGTGTGAGGCGCGACAATTATCCAAAAAAGCCAGAGTCGTTAATCACTGTTTTGCCCGATACGCCATAAAACACCAGACGGATCAATCAGGCAAAAATCACGCATTTGCCAGGCTTGCTTTTCTATCTCTGTCATCTTGACGTCGTATTTTTCTAGCACACCGCTAGCCTGAACGTGCTGCCACCATGTATCGACATTTTTTGTCAGCGTCGCCGACTAAAGCGAAGGCTTATGAGGCGTATTAGCAATGACAAGGCAGTTATCCATCTTGCCCTAGCGATTCTTCCACTTCTTAAGTTTTGTTCTCCATTAAAGCTGACCGCAAGAGTCCACTGTACGGGCTGTGTATTGGAAGTTTTAGTGAGCCGCGTGAGCCGAACACTGGCATCGTGCGCCAAAGGATCGATGGATTTTTCTTTTGCATAAATCGTCGATGGTGTGAAGTGAACTTTCGCATCGAGTAAGTCAAGCTGCACAGCACCAGGAAGCACGTCACCATTCGCTAGCTGATAATTTGTCGCCACCAGATAACTGCCAAATGCACCCAAGGCTAAGGCGTCCTCGCAGGGCTTTACGTAAGACTCATCATAATCAGAATCGCTCTTCGCATCGTCGCAAAACTGCCAAACTGGGTGTGTTTGTAGAAGACTCTCAGTCAGCAAGTTGGCGGGGATGGGGTTTGTGTTGAGCATGTATTGAGCTAGCTTGATTGTTCGCTATTTTCTTTTTAACTTTTATTCACTTAGGCACACTCGTAGCAAACGATTTCCTCGAGATTGCCAGTCTCATCCATCTTAAATAGATTGAAAACATCAAAGTAATCTTCAGGATTTTCTATCTCATCTTCGATTAGATCTTCGTAGTTTTCAATGCCTTGATACGAATATTCGACAACAATTCTGCTTGCTATGTTGTTGATCAGTTGAGGTTCGAGCGTGCCTATTTTTGTACAATTGTCGCCATTCATTCCATCCCAACCATGTTTGTCGGGTGAAAATATTTCTTCTCTTTTTTTACAAACAGGGCAAGCAAGAGTGATGGGAGCTAAGTGCATTTTTCCATTGTGTGAGGCAAATACATGCAGCATTGGATTGCCGCAAGAACACAAGATTTGTTTGCTCAAAAATTCTTTTGAAACTGCCCAATCCGATTGGGCATTTGTCGCATCAATCAGCGTAAATGTGCCAAAGCAACGAGGTTTTTTGCCTATAAATTCGTCATAAATATCGGACATGGATTACTCCTTTGCGCGCCGAAAGTTAGTGATATATGTATAAAGTTAATTTGTTGAATCGATTTTCAGGAAATTTGCTGCATAACTTGAACTAAGAACAGCATGCTCTGTTGTTCATATTATGTCTGGCACAGTCAAACACTATTTTGATTTGGGGGCAGCGGTTTTTAGTTCAGCTTTTTCATTATCGACCATCAAGATAAATCAACTTGGATTATTACTTTTTTTTGGAAATTACTGGAACCCACCAGCGAACACGCATTTCGCTCATGGGTCTAAAAGGTATAGGAAAATAAGACACAATGTCAGGTTTATTTCCATCTCTTTCATAAGCAGTTGTGGCAAACCAATCGCCATAGATATACCGATTTGTTTGCATTGATGTTTTATAGGTGCAAAAAAATTCCGCATAGGTGGCTGAGGGAACTGAGTGGAATTCAAACCCATCTGTTTCCAATATGTCTATCGCTTCTATGCCTAGAACATCAATGAATTCGTTTCGATTACCATTTTCTTTTGGAAAATAGGCTGACAGCATAGGCGCATTCGTTTTGGAACCTGGTCGCCCCTGATGTAGGTCCCCAAGCTTTCGATAGTTTTCTGAATTGACGTATTCTTTCCAGAATTTAGAACCGCTTTTAAGGAACTCTTCAAATTCAAATTCTTTGCTCTTACCAAAAATTTGGAAATCTGAAATTGTAATTATTTTATAGTTCATATTTTCTCCAATTTGATTTCTTAATGGGAAATAGACTCGATCGTAGGTCGAGAGCGTCGTAGAACTCCGGCGGGCTTGGCTCGGATTGATTCCATGCATTTTCCGAAAGGCACGTGCAAATGCATTGGGAGATTCGTATCCATATTTCAAAGCGATATCGAGGACACTTTTGTTGGTGCTCATTAGTTCAATTGCCGCTAAGCTAAGCTTTCGACTTCGAACATATTCTGCGCAAGTAACTTTAAAATTAGCGAAGAACATTCGATGAAAGTGATATTTAGAGCAACATGCTACTGTCGCGATATTCTCAACATGGAGCGCGCTTTCCAAATTGTTTTCAATATACTCAATGGCAAGATTCATTCGTTGTGACCAAGTCATACTTGATAAACCTCCTAAGAAGTTCATATTTTACGCAGTTACATAAATCACAATCTCACCTTTTCTTGCTATTTTTAAGTCCTCGTATTGTTTTTTATCTTTAGATTGGTGAGAAATATTCGCTAAGTATCATGACGCGTCTTTGACATTTTACGTATGCGGTTTGGGCTGAGATCAGGGATAATATCGGATTACCTATATTGCTCTGTGAAAGCACGCTATGTCTAACCAATTTGCTCCGCTCAAAAACGATACTTTTTTACGCGCCTTGTTGCGTCAAGAGACTGATTACACGCCTTTGTGGCTGATGCGTCAGGCGGGGCGTTATTTGCCAGAGTATCGTGCTACGCGTAAGGGTGCTGGTTCGTTTATGAGTTTGGCGAAAAATCCCGATTTTGCGACTGAGGTGACAATTCAGCCGTTGGATCGTTTTAAGCTTGATGCAGCGATTCTGTTTTCAGATATTTTGACCGTGCCAGATGCGATGGGTTTGGGCTTGTATTTTGAAGAAGGCGAAGGCCCTAAGTTTGAACGTCCTTTGAAGGATGAAAAATCTATTTTGGATTTGAAGGTGCCAGAAGAGGGCAGTTTGCAATATGTATTCGATGCAGTTACTCAAATTCGCCGTACCTTGGATGGTCGCGTGCCTTTGATTGGTTTCTCTGGTAGTCCTTGGACTTTAGCTTGCTATATGGTGGAAGGGCAAGGTTCGCGCGAGTTTCATGGTGTGAAGACCTTGATGTACAAACGCCCTGATTTGATGGACCGCATTTTGACTTTGAATGCAGAAGCGGTGGCGACCTATTTGAATGCACAGATTGATGCAGGTGCGCAGGCGGTGATGATTTTTGATAGCTGGGGCGGTGCTTTGGCAGATGGGGCTTATCAACGTTTTTCATTGAAGTACATGCAAGATGTGGTCAGCAAATTGCAAAAAGAAAAAGATGGCAAGCGCATTCCTTGTATCGTGTTCACCAAAGGCGGTGGTCTGTGGTTAGAAGATATCGCGAATATTGGCGCTGATGCCTTGGGCTTGGATTGGACTGTGAATCTTGGTCAGGCGCGTGCGCGTGTCGGTGACAAAGTGGCACTGCAAGGCAATCTCGACCCAGCCGTTTTATTCGCTGAGCCTGATCAAATTCGCAGAGAGGTCACAGCAGCTTTGCATTCTTATGGCAAACCTAGTGCAGGTCATGGTCATGTTTTCAATTTGGGACATGGTATCTCGCAATTTACTTCACCGGATGCGGTCAGTGTTTTGGTTGAAACTGTGCATGAAGTGAGTCGTCAACAACGTCAAGCCTCCTGATCTGCTGATGATTGGTCTTCGACCTTGTGGAATTATTGAATTTAACAAGGTCGTGGTTCAAGTGGTGTGGGAATGGTGTGTGTTTGGATCGGAAGTGCTGCCTGGGTTTTGTGTAGGATCTTCAAGCAGCATTAGTGCTGAAAAGCCATATTGAATGTGTAAGCTTGAAGTTTCGTCATGTTGCTGTGCAAAACATAATACTCATGCGGCTTCGCGAACATAATCGCGGATAGAACAAGTGATTTCGCGGTGGATAAGTCTGGTTTCGGTCTAGATTTTTTAGTAGTTATTCACAAAAAAAGACACACGAAAAAATAATATGAAAATTTGTTTTTTGCTTCAAATTGTTCTTTCTAAGTCATTGTTTATAAACAGATTTTTTTGTGCATCGCAATTGTGCATTCTGTTGAAACCCGCATAGAGACTAGGCTGGCGGCTTGTCAAGATGTCTTTGTCCACAAAGTTATCCACAGTTTGTGTGGATAGAGTAAAAAGAGCTTATGAAACCGATAGTTAGCGCATTACCTCAAGCCTTACATTAAGTTCGTGGAACCTATTTACCTCACCATTGCTTTAGATACCCCTCTTGACAGGTTGTTTGATTACCGTTGGGAGCCGGTTGCAGATGCTCCTTTGCCACAAGTTGGGCAAATTGTCTTGGTCCCTTTTGGTCGGCAAGAAATTGCTGGTGTAATTTTGGCCGTAACAACGCAGACCGACGTTCCCACCGACAAAATCAAGTCGGTATTAGCAGTGCGCCATCAATGTCCGGCATTGGATAGCCGCTGGATAGACTTATGTCGATTCGCTGCTGATTACTATCAACGGCCTTTAGGTGAGGTAGCGATTCCAGCATTGCCAAAAAATTTGCGTGTGCCGAAAGCGACCTCACTGGACCGTAATTTAAAAAAACTAGCAAAGCTGACTGCAGTGCAGGATGTACGCGCAGTTCAAGAGCCTGCCTTAAATGCGCAGCAGCAGAATGCGGTGGATACTATTTCTGCCAAAACCGCATTTGCCGCTTATTTGTTACATGGCGTGACTGGCAGTGGCAAAACCGAAGTCTATTTGCAAACAGCAGCACGGGTGTTGGCGCAGAATCAACAAGCGCAAGTCTTGATCTTAGTACCTGAGATTAATCTGACACCGCAATTAGAAAGCAATATTCGTGGTCGATTTCCGGGTTTGCAGATCGCAACTTTACACAGCGGTATGGCAGAAGGTGAGCGCCTACTCCATTGGCTAGCGGCGCACACTGGTCAGGCGAGAATTATTCTCGGCACCCGATTAGCCATTTTGTCGTCTTTGCGACATCTTAAATTGATCGTGATCGACGAGGAGCATGATCCTTCGTATAAACAACAAGAAGGCTTGCGATATTCTGCACGCGATTTGGCTGTGTGGCGGGCACATCAATTAGGTATTCCGGTGGTTTTGGGTTCCGCTACACCATCCTTGGAAACCTGGCAGCACGCCAAAGCTGGGCGTTATCAAAAACTAGAGTTAACTGAACGCGCTGTGCAGTCCGCTGTTTTGCCAGTCGTCAAAATTATTAATACGGAAAGAGAAAAGCCTTCTGAAGGCTTAACGCAGAGATTAGTGTCGGCGATTCGACAGCGTTTAGAGAAAGGTGAGCAATCACTACTGTTTTTGAATCGTCGTGGTTATGCGCCCGTGATTCATTGTGATGCCTGTGGTTGGATTAGCAATTGCACGCGCTGTACCGCGCATTTGGTGATGCATAAGTTGGATAAGAAATTGCGCTGTCATCATTGTGGTTTGGAGCAAAGAATTCCGCGTGCTTGCCCAACTTGTGGCAATGTCGATTTGCAACCACTGGGGCGCGGTACGCAACGCTTGGAAGAAGGCTTACAAGCGATCTTCCCGGAAGCCCGAGTTTTTCGGATTGATGCCGATTCAACCCGACTCAAAGGCAGCGCCGAAGCTGCGTTTGATACCGTGCATCGCGGTGAAGTGGATATTTTGATTGGCACCCAAATGGTGGCAAAAGGGCATGATTTTAAAAATCTAACCCTAGTGGCTGCGTTAAATCCCGATAGTGCGTTGTTCTCTCAAGACTTTCGAGCCAGTGAACGCTTGTTTGCGCAATTGATGCAAGTGGCGGGTCGTGCTGGACGAGCCGCGCAAAAAGAGGGGGGCAATGCAAGCGAGGTGCTGATACAGACGCGTTATCCAGATCACCCTTTGTACCACGCTTTGATGGAGCATAATTATCAGGGTTTCGCGGATGATCTTTTAGAAGAACGTCAACAAGCAGCGATGCCGCCATTTATTTATCAAGCTTTATTACGTGCCGAAGCGAAAGAATTAGAAACGGCAATTTTGTTTTTGAAAGAGGCGGCGAATTGCACGCCGCATCAAGGCATCACGATCAATGATCCGATTCCGATGACGATGACACGGGTACATAATGTTGACCGCGCCCAGTTATTGATCGAATCGAGCTCACGTCCGGCATTGCAAGCTTTTCTTAAAGTATGGATTGCTGATCTGCGTGCGCTAAAGACGCGTGTGAAGTGGGGCGTGGAAATTGATCCGGTGGATATATAGATTTAAGGATTTTGATTTGTCGTTGTTAGTTTCTCGTCATTAGATAATTAGATAGAACGTGCCGAACACACAAAATGTCTGAGTTGATCTTGCAACTCAATTGCATTAAGGCATAATGTTGGAAATGCTTATTCGTTTTGTGACGAAATTGATCACGGGTTGCAAGAGAAAAATGCTAACAAATGACCCAATCAAATCACACATGAGTAATCAGCAAGCAATTCGCAAGCTCAATGTAAGTAAAAGACCCGCATGAAAACTAAGCAAAGTATTCCTATTGTGCCGATTTCAGCTAAAGCTGATATGGCTGAAATCGAGGCCAAACTTCGCGCTGCACAGGTTCGCGTTACGCAAGCGAGACTAGAAGTATTGGCTTTGCTGTGTGCCCAACATCGCGCCATGTCGCACACAGAAATGCAAGACGCAATGCCGCAAATGGATAGAGTTACGTTGTATCGTGCGCTCGATTGTTTGACGGAAGCAGGTTTGGCGCACAAGATTGCCAGCGATGATCGCGTCTTTCGCTTTAGCGCGGGTAGTGAAATGGCACAAACCACGAACACGTATGTCCCAGGTGTTCATGCGCAACATCATCATGGGCATTTTAAGTGTACGCGCTGTGCCAAAGTGTTTTGCCTAGAGCAGCCAGATACCAATCACAGTTTGCGCGACCAATTGCAGGAAACTCTAGCCTCGACTGCGCTTAAAGGCTTTCAAAGTCACGACATTGAAGTCACCATCAAAGGATGGTGTGATCAATGTAGTGCGGCGTAATTTCATCTCAATTATCGACATTCATCATGGCATTAATTCCAACGACCATACTGACCGGCTTTCTTGGTGCTGGCAAAACGACATTATTAAATCGCATTCTGCAAGAGCATCACAGCTATAAGATCGCCGTGATAGAAAACGAATTTGGCCAAGAAAATATTGATAATGAAATCTTGGTGCAAGACAGCAATGAGCAAATTATCGAAATGAATAATGGCTGTATTTGTTGTACGGTGCGCGGGGATTTGATCGTCGCCTTGAATACCTTAACGCAAAGAAGAAACGCGGGTGAATTGCAATTTGATCGCATCATTATTGAAACTACCGGCTTGGCAAATCCAGGCCCAGTGGCACAGACATTTTTCGTTGATGAAGAAGTCGGTTTGCATTACATGCTTGATGCGGTGGTGACCGTAGTCGACGCTAAACATGGCATGATGCAATTAGACGAACATGAAGAAGCGCAGCGGCAGATCGGTTTTGCCGACAAGATTTTGTTATCCAAAGCGGATTTAGTGAGTGCGGAAGAATTAGCCTTGCTAAAGAATCGCATTATTCGAATGAATCCGCGCGCGCCAATCAAGGCGGTTGATTTTGGCAAAATCGCCATTAGTGAAGTGTTGGATTTGAAAGGCTTTAATTTAAATGCAAAGTTAGAGCTTGACCCAGACTTTTTGGTAGCAGAAGAACATCACGATCACGAACATCATCATGATGAACATTGCCACGATGATTGTACACATGCGCATCATGACCATCATCATGCACATCACTCTGATGAAGTTGCAGCCTTTGTCTATAAAACTACCCGTCCTTTTAATACAGAAAAGCTAGATTATTATCTTGGCGGATTGGTTCAAGTGTATGGTCCACGCATGCTTCGTTATAAAGGAGTGTTGTATATGGAACACGCTGATCGCAAGGTCATTTTCCAAGGGGTACACCAAATTATGGGTACCGACATAGGAGGAAAATGGGCGGACGATGAAATCAAAGAAAGTAAAATGGTCTTTATTGGTAAAAATTTACCGAAAGAGATTTTTATTCAAGGTTTGGAGCAATGTTTGGTATAAACTAGCGCCCTATTGAATTGAAACAGACGCTTTTCTGTCTTGATTGAATAGATTTGTATGCGGAACAAGCACGCTATATACTTGTCCTTGAGGGAAAGTGTCGGTAGCAACATTCCAATAAAGAAGAGTGTTCGGCCGCACTTGCGTATATTAACCTGTTGTATCGAAAGTAAGCGAAGTGGCAACTAAATCATCTAAATCAACAGCACCTGCTGGTGCTCCTGCAGCCCTCCTCACAGAAGAAGAAATCTTGAAGATGGGCGAGAAGGACTACATGAATGACGCACAATTGGCGTTTTTCAAAGCCCGTCTGCAACAACTTGAAAAAGATTTGCTGAAGAATGCCGACGAAACGACTGAGCATTTGCGTGAAACGGTCTTAGTACCAGATCCAGCAGATCGCGCCACGATCGAGGAAGAACATTCTTTAGAATTGCGTACCCGTGATCGTGAACGTAAATTGTTGCGTAAAGTGCAGCAGTCGATTGCCGCAATTGATGCTGGCGAATATGGCTGGTGCGAAGAAACTGGCGAGCCCATTGGTGTTCCGCGCTTAATGGCACGTCCGACTGCCACGCTCTCATTAGAAGCGCAACAACGTCGTGAATTAAAGCAAAAATTGTACGGTGACTAAGCCAGTTCACTGGTTGATGAAGCTGGTTAATCAAAGAATGCGCAGAATTTCACTGCGCATTTTTTTATGCGTTAGTGCTGCAACTTTGTTGTACTAGCTTTGTCATACACCACTGCCCGTTAAATCATTTATTGCCAAGCCTGTTGCGATAAAATGCCGAAAATTTCTAGGAAATAGCATTATTCCCTCAGTATCATCAAAGCACCAACCTAGTATGCAAAATTTGTCGATAAAAAATAGACGCCTGAAAGCCATCGTCCTGCTTTGGACTATGTTGCTTGTTCTATTGTCGGCCCAATGGCTAGGGTTCGCACATCGAATGTCACATATAAGCACCAATACCGGTGTGGTAATGACTTTAGCGTCCGATGGCGCAAAGTATCTTGGTGTGCAAAAACTAAGTAATGCCAACGAATCGAGTCTGCATTCATGTCTTTTGTTTGATGCTGCATGCATAACAGATGGTTTGCAGCATAGCATTATTGTTCTATTCACCACGGCTTCGCTTGATTTATCCCCTGTTCAGGATAGTAATTTTGCATGGCTTGCCGCTTTTAACGCTAACTTTTTAAGTCGCGCACCGCCTTTCTGATAACACGCCCTTAAGACTACTTTTACAGTCCTATTGTTGACCAACGTCGCTTAGTCGACGCTTTTCGCTATTTGTTTTCAGGAATTCCTATGTCATTACAACGCACTTTGTTAGCTGCTGCCGTTTGCGCAGCATTCGCACCTTTTAGCGCACAGGCGCAATCCACCACCGTTACTGTATCCGCCAATCCTTTAGGCAAAGAAGAGAGTTTGCAGATTTTAAGTCCGACTAAGATCTTGTCGGGTTCTGAGTTACGCTCGAAGATCGGAAGCTCCTTGGGAGAAACTTTGGGCAGTGAATTGGGCGTGAGTGCTTCTGGCTTCGGCGCTGGTGCATCACGTCCAATTATTCGTGGCTTAGAAGGTCCGCGCGTAAAGATTCTGCAAAACGGGATGGCGGTCGCTGACGTTTCGGGGTTGTCGAATGATCATGCGGTTGCTAGTGAAACGGCAAGTTCACAACAAATCGAAATTTTGCGCGGCCCAGCTGCGCTGTTGTACGGAAGTGGCGCGATCGGTGGTTTGGTTAACGTGGTCGACGGACGCATTCCGACTAGTTTAAGCAAACAGTTAAATGGTGAGTTTGAGGTGAAATACGTTGGCGTGAATGCCGAGAAGAGCGCTTCATTTTTCTTAGATGGCTCCATCAACGATATCGCTTTGCACTTAGACGGGAATAGTCGTGATACCAAAGACTATAAGATTCCTGGGTTTGCTGATGCCCACGGTGAAAGCGAAATGAAAGGACGTTTATCCAATAGTTTTACGCGTGAACATAGCTTGGGATTTGGAGCGACTTTAATTAAACCTTGGGGGCATATTGGTGCATCGATACAAAATATGCAGGATGTGTACGGTATCCCCACAGAGGAAATGTCGTATATCGATCTTGACCAAACCCGTTTTGATATAGATGCCGCGGTCTTCAAACCATTTTTGGCATTTGATACATTTAAATTTAAATTAGGTTCAACTGATTATCAACATACCGAGAAACTACAAGACGGTACGCCAGCAACCAATTTCAAAAACCGTACCTTGGAAACGCGTACAAGTTTGTCTCATACCAATTGGAATGGCTGGGAAGGTAGTCTAGGCGTACAGACTGAACATGCGAACTTTTCTGCCTTGTCTGCAGAAACTGGTCGTGCCGATACGGTACCAACGACACGCAGTACATCAAATGCCGTCTTCTTGGTAGAACAAAAGAACTTTGGACCTGTAACAATCAGTGGTGGTGGTCGTATCGAACAAGTGAAGCGTCAACCAAAAGCTGAGTTTAATTTGCCGCAGCGCGAATTTAATTTACATTCGTTTTCTGTCGGTGGCTTGATCCCAGTTGCGAATGGTTATGCGGTTGTGACCAGCTTATCTACAGCACAGCGCGCACCAACCACCGAAGAGTTGTATTCAAACGGCCCGCATGAATCGACCTTAACTTTTGACATTGGTAATCATCAATTAAAGAGTGAGAAATCAAGAAATCTTGAGTTGAGTTTGCAAAAAACATCAGGCTTGGTGCAATGGAAGATCAATGCATTTGTGAATAAAGTCGATAACTATGTATTTGGCGAAATTGACGGACTACGTGTCGATGAAGAAGGGCATGAAGATCCTGATGGTGAATTTACGCAGCGTTTTTGGAAGCAAGCGAAAGCAACAATTCGTGGTGGTGAAGCTGAGATTTCATATAACCAATTTGGTGAAGGATTTTCTATTCGTGGATTCGCCGATACATCGCGCGGTACTTTGTCTGCACGCGGCAGTTTGCCTTTACAGCCAGCGAATCGTATAGGAGCCGATCTCGGTTATCGTAGCGGACCGTGGCGTAACACAATCAGCATATTACACGCGCAAAAACAAGATCGTTTAGCAACTTCGGAAACTTATGTGACACCGTCTTTTACGAAAGTTGATTTGAATGTTACCTATACCCATCCGTATATGAACACGCAGATCACATGGTTTGCGCAAGTGAAGAATTTATTGAACCAAGATATTCGATTGGCGACCTCCGTATTGAAAGAAACAGTGCCGCAACCTATGCGCGGATTTATTGCAGGTATGCGCGTTAATTTCTAGATTGAGACTTCTGCGGAAGTTTGACGTGCGGGGGAGGCTTCGGCCTTTCCCTACATCTTCGTGGAATAAGGTAAGTAGTAATAAGTATTTTTCTCTATTGTTTTTTGTATTGAACTCTTGTTCTATTAAGTGTTCAAATTATTGGCTAAGCCGATGTGCCAGAATGCGTTTTTCGAAGAGACTTCGTTGAGTTCTAGAGATTTTTTGTTGAATATCAGATTTTGATACAAAAATTTTCAAATCGCTTTTATTTTCAAGTGTGCTAAATGAGCAAAACTGCTCGATTTCCGACTATACTTAGAATTAGTTTTTGAATCTTGATTTGAAGCATTTCAAAAACGAGCACAAGCTGGTCTGTTTACAAGATTGATCGGACAAGATTTTTGCATCATTTAATCAAAAGTTAGGTTGCCGTGGGGATTTTTAAGCTTTTCGGAAAGAAGCCAGGTCGTGAAGAGCGAACAAACTCTGAAAAACCAGCCTCTAAAAAATCGCGAGTGAAGGGTCAAAATACCGTCATTGGACAAGTCCAAGATGACGAGGCCTTGACACATGCGATGACCGAGAAAAAGCATATCGCGCGTGCCACCGAAAGAAAGATCGATGCGATTGAATTTGAAATGTCGCGCGATATGGGCAGGCCAAAATCAGTGCCCTCTAAAGTTGTCAGCGATACGCCGCTAACACGCACCGCTCCAAATCAATTTCACACCGATTTTGTCGCAACAGATTTTCAAAGTACCGTTGCGCTCGGCATGCAAACCACAGAACTTATTCTTGGTCATACGGACTTACAAGTAGCGCCGATGGCGCAGATTGAATCTGTGCCACTATTGGAAGAGGCGGCGATTTTATTTGCCACTGGTCAAACCAAAGTTGCTGAGCATATGCTGCGCAGTGCGATTGATCAGGACAATTTAGGAAACGCCACGCCTTTAGCTTGGTTCATGTTATTCGATCTGTATCAGATTGAACAAAATCAATATGCGTTTGAGAGCCTGTCCTTGGACTACGCAGGCAAGTACGAAACCTCGCCGCCTGTTTGGCGCAATTCCGAGATCAACCTAGATGCCGAAGAAAAGAAGGATGAAGGTGCAGTTCCAAGTTTAACTTTCCCCTCCAAGCTTGATGGCGAAATCATCAAGTTATTGCAAAAATTAAGTACCTTTAGCGAGACTAGCAAGGTATTGAAACTTGATTTTGGACGCGTTAAGACCGTGGATCCAGTTGGTTGCGGCTTGTTATTACGTGCAATTCGCAGCTTACAAAAATCCAAGCACGATTTAGTCTTGGTCGCTGCACAAAATTTGACAGAACAAATTCGTTCTATTCTCGAAGTTGGTCGCCGTGATGAGACTGAGGCACCTTGGTTGCTATTGCTTGAAATTTTGCAATTATTGCAGCTAAAAGAAGTATTCGAAGAAGCTAGTATTGATTACTGTGTCACCTTTGAGGTTTCCCCGCCCGCTTATGAAGCGCCAACTAGCAAAGTAACGACGGCCACCACCGAAGTTGTTAGCGAGGAAGAAAATACTGATCGATTCTTGATGCCTAAATCTATTGAAGGCAGTACAGAGGCATTGGTTAAGCAAATTAGTGACTTTGCAAAAGATCATCAGACCATCATTCTTGATTGCTCGCAATTGGATCGTGTTGAGTTCGGTGCATCAGCGCAGCTATTAAATGGTCTTGTCCCTATTTCTAGTAGCAAAGAAAAATCGGTGCAATTTCATGAAGTGAACTATTTGGTTATGCATTTGTTTAATGCAATGGGACTAAAGAATGTCGCTGCCATCTTCCCGCGTAAGCAATCTTAAGCTGATTCTATGGCCTTAGCCTTGTAATTAGCGAAAAACACCCCATTTCCGTATTTCTCAGCACTTCAAACTGATTGATGAAGTCGCTTTCGCCTATGCTTTTATTCGGCGGCAATTCTACGAGGACATTATGGAACAATTTCACGGCACCACAATTCTGACTGTACGCAGAGGCAATGTGGTGGCATTAGGTGGTGACGGGCAAGTCACTTTGGGCAATATTGTGATGAAGGGTACAGCCCGTAAAGTGCGTAAGCTATATCACAATAAAGTACTAGCTGGATTTGCTGGCGGGACTGCCGATGCATTCACGCTGATTGAACGTTTTGAGGCGAAGCTAGAGAAACATCAAGGCCACCTAATGCGCGCATCGGTTGAATTGGCCAAAGACTGGCGTACTGACCGCATGCTACGTCGCCTTGAGGCGATGCTATTGGTTGCGGATAAAGACACGACTTTAGTGATCACTGGAAATGGCGATGTGTTAGAGCCGAATGACGGCATTGGTGCGATCGGATCTGGTGGTACATTTGCGCAATCTGCGGCAATCGCCTTGTATCAGAATACCGATCTATCTCCGGTGGAAATTGTTAAGAAATCGTTGACGATTGCTGGCGAGCTTTGCATCTATACCAACCTCTCTCACACGATTGAGACCCTAGAATAAGTAATGTATTTGATATTGAGATCAAGATGATGAACATGACTCCGCAGGAAATCGTTTCCGAATTAGACAAGCATGTAGTTGGCCAAGATAAAGCGAAACGTGCCGTTGCAATTGCATTGCGTAATCGTTGGCGCCGTCAGCAAGTGGCAGAACCCTTGCGTTACGAAATTACACCGAAAAATATTTTGATGATAGGACCGACTGGTGTTGGTAAAACTGAGATCGCACGTCGATTAGCAAAACTTGCTGATGCACCATTTATCAAAATTGAAGCAACCAAATTTACCGAAGTTGGCTATGTCGGGCGCGATGTTGACACGATTATTCGTGATCTCGTCGATATCGGGATTAAGCAAACACGCGAAGCTGCCATGCGTAAAGTCAGGACGCGTGCTGAAGATGCTGCCGAAGACAGAATTTTAGATGTGCTTTTGCCGCCAGCGCGAGATTTTGGCATTGGGCAAGATGCCGCAGTTGACAACAACTCCACAGATAATGCGACACGCCAAACTTTCAGAAAACGTCTGCGTGAAGGGCAGTTAGACGATAAAGAAATCGATATTGAAGTTGCAGATGCCGTGCCGCAAATGGAAATTATGGCGCCACCAGGTATGGAAGAAATGACTGAGCAGATTAAGTCTATGTTCTCTGGTGTCGGTGCTGGTCGTAAAAAATCGCGTCGTTTGAAGATCAAAGATGCTTTGAAATTGATGATTGAGGAAGAGGCCGCAAAACTTGTTAACGAAGAAGAGTTAAAGCAAACCGCAATCAAGAATGTGGAGCAAAACGGGATCGTATTTTTAGACGAAATTGATAAGATTGCGTCGCGCTCGGAATCAGGTAGTGCCGAAGTGTCTCGTGCAGGGGTGCAGCGAGATTTGCTACCACTGGTAGAAGGCACCACGGTGAATACCAAGTTTGGCATGATCAAAACCGATCATATTTTATTCATCGCCTCGGGTGCGTTTCACTTTGCTAAGCCATCTGATTTGATCCCTGAATTACAAGGTCGTTTCCCTATTCGGGTCGAGTTGGAATCGTTGTCGATCGCTGATTTTGAACGGATTTTGACTAGTACCGATGCCTGTTTGACACGTCAGTACGAAGCGCTATTAGCGACCGAAGGCGTCAAGATTGAGTTCTTGCCAGAAGGAATCCAACGCTTAGCGGGTATCGCTTATTCAGTTAATGAGACCACGGAAAATATCGGCGCACGTCGTCTATATACAGTGATGGAAAAACTGCTAGAAGAGATCTCATTCGACGCGCATCAAAATAGCGGGAATACGGTGGTGATTGATGCTGCTTATGTAAAGGAACGATTGCAAGCCTTATCGGTGAACGAAGATTTATCGCGTTACGTATTGTAGGGTGGGGGTGATCGATTAAAGCGGTAAACTGGAGAGCAGGATGGCAAATAAGACTTTAG
This sequence comes from Affinundibacterium baiyunense, assembly GCF_018139645.1. Lineage (GTDB taxonomy): Bacteria > Pseudomonadota > Gammaproteobacteria > Burkholderiales > Burkholderiaceae_D > Undibacterium > Undibacterium baiyunense. Next base: position 192,296 of record NZ_JAGSPM010000002.1, on the reverse strand, counting down.
GCACACGTCAAAAATTGGTGTTTCGTCTCGATCCTGCTCAAAGCAAGCCGCGCAATCCTGTCGCCGCACTTGCCAAACGTGGCGGTGCTGGTAGTCATCAGAAAAATGCGGCGGCATTGCGACAAGCACAGAAACAAGCCTTAAAGAAATTGCCAATCGACACGGAACAGGATTAAACTGCAATAGCTTATTGCGTGATTGCAACAGTGAGATATGTAGATGATTGCTGCAAGATCTCGAAGTGTCTAAACAACGGAGTCTGATATGCCAGGCTGTAGAAAGCGTAAATGCTTGAATAAGTTTCGGCGACCTATGCGTAGGCGAGATTTGTTGACGCGGATGTTGGTCGACCTTGGTATGACTTACGCCGAGTCGTTCGGTGGGCTGAAAGCGATCGCATTTTTACGCGAGAAAAATGTACCCGAGCCGGTAATTACTCGGGTCATTGGTAACGACTATCCCTTATATTGATTCAGCTTTAGCGTCGCGCGATAGCAGGCGCTCTATCATTTCACGTGCTGCTACTTGTTCAAATAAGACACCTGCGACCGCATTGGTAATTGGCATCTCTATGTGCAAATCTTGTGCTAACGCTTTTACTGCTTGCGCACAGCGAACCCCTTCGGCGACATGACCTAGTTCTTGTACGATGACGTCCAGCGATTTGCCTTCTGCCAATGCCAGCCCAACTTTGCGGTTGCGAGAGAGATTGCCGGTGCATGTCAGGATCAAATCACCCACACCGGTCAGCCCCATCAAGGTTTCTAGACGCCCACCGAGCGCGGTAGAGAGTCGATTGATTTCTGCTAAACCTCGTGTCATCAGTGCGGCACGTGCGTTTAAACCTAATCCCAAGCCGTCGGCAACGCCAGTGGCGATCGCCAAAATATTTTTGACAGCACCACCAACTTCGACACCGACCACATCATCACTAGAATAAATACGAAGATTAGGTCCATGTGCAGCATCAACCACCATGCGACAAAGCGCATTTGAACTTGAAGCTATCGTTAGCGCGCAAGGCAAGCCCTGTGCGACTTCTTGCGCAAACGAAGGACCTGATAAAGCGCCAGCTAGGATCTGATCTCCCAACTCTTGTTTAACCACTTGATGCGGAAGCAAGCGAGTTGATTCTTCAAAACCCTTGCATAGCCACACCACATTTTTGAGGGGGTAAGATTTGCACTGTTGCAGAATAGGTCGCAGGCCCGACACCGAACTGGCAATAATCAATAATCCATCGTCGAGTGCATGTCTTAGGGCTAAATCGAAGTCAGCACTTGCCTGTAAATTTGCGGGAAGTGGGAAACCTAGTAAGTAATGTTGATTTTCGCGCGCGACTTGTGCCGCCTCCATCGCAGCTTGATTGCGTCCCCACAAAATGACCTGATTTTTTGCTGCAAGTGAAATAGCTAAAGCAGTACCCCAAGCGCCAGCGCCGAGAACGGTAATTTTCATCGTCAACCTAATTTAGCGGTGTGTTATAAGAGTGTGCAGATCAAAGGTGGAACTTATAGTCCCCATACTTCGCTGGTTCGAACAAATCCTGTTTGACCATCGCGGTGCTTCACTTTGACCCAAGCACCAATTGCCGGTTCGGCCATTTCTAACAAAACGTTTTTATCTGCGCTAAATACCATGCTCGCAGATTCTTCGGGTGCAACGCGAATCCTAGCATTCGCGGTTTTGACGATTAAGTTGCGTCTTGGGATTAAATCTTTTGCCTCTACCCAACTGAGGTCGCCATTCATATCGCGCACGCGGCACCACGCACCTGAAGTCAGAATGATTTCGACTGGCATACCAGCAGGTGCTACATAGATTTTCATGCCACGTGCTGAAGGCGCGTCATACATAATGATAGGCGTCGCTCCAACAGAGCGAAATTCGAGCGCGAAGGAAGAAGCGGAGACAGAACCCAATCCTAACAAAACCAGTGTTGATAGTCTGGAGATAAGGCGCATTGCGTAACCCTAGGATGAAGATCTAAAAGAGAAAACCCACTAGGTCTGACTTCAGGCTTAGTGGGTTCGTCATGCAATTCATCGCATAATGCTTAAATTGCGTCGCAATAATTAGTGCGTAGTTGCAGCAGCGTCAGTATTGCCAGCTTCTGCAGCCAATCGCGCTTGCTCAGCCATATTTGCCAAACGCTGTTGGTAGAAAGCTTCGAAGTTGATTTCTGTCAAATGAATCGGTGGGAAACCAGCGCGAGAAATCGCATCCGCTACGTTAGAACGCAGGTAAGGATAGATGATATTTGGGCAGCCGATGCCTAACAATGGATCCATTTGATCTTGTGGAATATTGCGCGCTTCGAAAATACCTGCTTGTTTTGCTTCTACCAAGAAAGCAACTTTGTCTTTTACTTTAGCAGTAACAGTCACGGTCACAGTAGCTTCAACGATGCCTTCAGCCAATGGCTCTGCACCTACGTCCAATGTCACTTCGATGCTTGGTGCATCTTGTTCCAAGAAAATCGCTGGAGAGTTAGGTTGTTCGAGCGATAAATCTTTCAGATAAACGCGTTGAATTTGGAAAATTGGCTGCAAATTTTGGTCTGACATGTGACACTTTCTTAAAATTCTATAAATTAATCAGGAACAACTAGCTACTTACATAGGGACAATTGAAGAATATTCAAGTCCCATTCTGCCGTGCTCCATGCGTGCTGCGAATAATTCATGCAAATAAACTATGCTGACTAACCAAGCAAACTGAGGTGACGAAACAGAATCAGCCTTCTATTGTAGCAAGCAGAGTGAAAAAACCGCAATCAAAGCCGCTTGTGCAGTGCGGTTTATGTTGGATTTAGCAGCGAATCAAGTTTTCCAGCACGGTCTAAGGCGGATAAATCGTCGAAACCACCAACATGTGTTTCTCCGATGTAAATTTGAGGCACGGTACGGCGCCCAGTTTTTTGCATCATCGCTTCGCGCACAGCAGGATCGAGATCGACTCTTACTTTCTCGATTTCTTCAACACCTTTTGATTTCAACAAACGTTCTGCCATGACACAATAGGGGCAAACAGCTGTGCTATACATTACTACATGGGCAACCATGACCACTCCTTACTTGATTGTTGGTAAGCCTTGCGACTGCCAAGCCGCAACACCACCGTCTAAACTAAATGCTTTCTCAAAGCCGGCTTTATTTAAAATTGATACCGCAGAACTTGAACGTACACCGCTGGCACACACGGTGATGACGACATTGCCCTTTGATTTTTCAATTTCTTTTATTCTTGATTCTAATTCTTTTAATGGAATGTTTTTTGCGCTTGGCAAGTGACCGGTTGCAAACTCTTCTGCACTACGCACATCCAAGACCAAGGTTTTGGCTTGATTCATGTATTGAGTCGCTTGTAGTTGAGAGACTCTGGCGCCACGTCTTTGCAAGTTAGGAAGTAAAAGAGCACCGCCAGAAATGATGGCGATAGAAAGCAGAAACAGATTGTCGCTAATGAAATTCACAGTTTTCCCGCGTTAAGAATGGTTATAAGTGGTTAAAGACAAGCGCCTCATTATAAAATAGATGGCGAAATTAGTTTTAAACTGTTTTAAATATCAAGCACATTCTATCTTGTCCTTTTCAACCTCGTAATTTAAGCAAATATTATGTATAAAATTGTATTGATGCGTCATGGCGAATCCACTTGGAATCTCGATAATCGTTTTACTGGTTGGACTGATGTTGATTTGACGGAGAAAGGCGTGGCAGAAGCGCGTCAAGCAGGAAAACTATTGAAAGAAGCTGGTTTTACATTTGATTTGGCGTATACATCCGTCCTCAAACGAGCGATTCGTACACTATGGGGCACTTTGGATGAGATGGATTTGATGTGGTTGCCAGTTCAACATGATTGGCGTTTAAATGAGCGTCACTACGGTGCGTTGCAAGGCTTGAATAAAGCGGAAACTGCGGCGAAGTACGGCGATGAACAAGTTTTGGTATGGCGTCGTAGCTATGACACGCCGCCGAATCCTTTAGATGAAAATGACGAGCGTACTTCTTTCAAAGATCCGCGTTATGCCGCATTAAAGCGTGAGCAAATTCCCCTAACGGAATGTCTAAAAGACACCGTTGCCCGCGTGGTTCCTGCTTGGGAAGATTCGATCGCGCCAGCAATTCGTTCAGGTAAACGTATTATTGTGTCGGCACACGGCAATAGTTTGCGTGCTTTGATCAAGATGTTAGATGGCATTAGTGATGAGGATATCGTCAACTTAAATATTCCTAATGGACAACCATTGGTTTATGAGCTTGATGCGGATTTAAAACCAATTAAGAGCTATTACCTTGGCGATCAGGCGGCGATTGCAGCTGCTTTGGCAGCGGTCGCGAGTCAAGGGAAGTCGAAATAATTTGATGTTTTCTTCTTTGTTTCGTCACAGATTGCGCGGCAAACGGCCTTTATCTCATTCGATAAAGGCGGTTTGCTTGCTTTGTACACTTGGTCTTTGCTCGACTGTCTTGTTTTCTAATCCTGTATTTGCGCAAAGCTCACGTGCTAAAGAAAAGAAACAGGCCGAAGCGAGCCGCATAGAATTGCAGCAAAAATTAAAGGCGCTGAAAAAAGACATCAGTAAGACCGAGTCTGCGAAAGAAAAAGCCAGTGATGCCTTGGAAGAATCTGAACAAGCTATTTCTGAAGCCAATCGTTCGATTCGTGATTTGCAGCTTGAGCAGCAAGCGGCCAATGAGCGCTTAAATCAATTAATCGCAGAGCAAGCCCGTTTGAGCGCACAAGTAGAGCAGCAGAAAAAGCAATTGTCTGATTTTCTGCGACGGCAATATATGCACGGTGATAGTGACCGCATTAAATTACTTTTATCTGGCGACAACCCAAATCGAATTAACCGTGATTTGCATTACATGAGCTATGTCTCGCAAACACAGGCAAAAATGATCGCCGCGCTACGTACTAGCTTGGAAGAAATCGAAAAGAACAAACAAGCGGCGCAGGAAACTAAAGATGAGCTCGATGAAATCGCCCAAGAAGAGCGCGAGCATAAACAAGGTTTAGAAAAAGAGAAAAAGCGTCACGCTGCATTGCTTTCACAATTGGCAAGCAAACTACACACGCAAAAGAAAGAAGCAGCGAGTTTGGAAAAAGACGAGCAACGTCTGAGCAATTTGGTTTCTCGCCTGAATAAATTGATGGAAGAGCAGGCCAGAGCAGAACAAGCGCGTTTGGCACAATTAGAAAAACAGAGACAAGAGCGCCTCGCACAAGAAAAAGCACAACGCGAGAAAAATCAAGTTGCAGGTAAAAATTCAAGCAAGTCAGTGCCTGATGTCGAGGACAATAAAACCAGCAAAGGCATGGTAGTTGAGCAAACACCAGTCTCCGGAATGTTTGATGGACGAGAATTCAATCGTCTTAAAGGGCAATTGTTTTTGCCAGTGAAGGGCGAGTTAATTGCCCGTTTTGGCACAAAGCGCGGTGATGGGCCGAGTTGGAAAGGCTTGTTTATCAAAGCCAATGAAGGTGCGGAAGTGAAGGCGGTCGCGGCTGGTAAAGTCGTGTTTGCCGAGTGGCTACGTGGTTTTGGCAATATGATTATTTTGGATCATGGCGGCCAATACTTGAGTCTTTATAGCAATGCGCAAGCGGTGTTAAAACATGCTGGCGATGTCGTGAAAGCAGGCGACACGATCGCCAATGCGGGCAACAGCGGCGGTAATGAAGAAACAGGTCTATACTTTGAAATGCGTTACAAAGGTCAGGTATTTGATCCGATGACATGGGTGCGCAAATAATACGAAATACGAGCAATCCTAATCATAGTGAATCGTGGCAGTTCACTTTAGCTAGTCAAATCTGAAATAGAGAATGGGTAGTTTTGGGGTGCGGAGCAGAATAGGTTTCCATGCTGAGTTTTCTAGGTTTAGTACGATAGATATAATTAAGTACGATTAAGGCGATTGCAAGAAAATGGGCAGTAAATTAAAAAGTTTAGGCTTGGTTGGATTCGGCGTGGTTGTCGGAGTTGCAGCTTCGCTGCAATATTCTGCGCTCGCACAAAAAATGCAAGGTTTGCCTTTGCCATTAGAAAAACTCAGCGAGTTCACTGAAGTTTTCGGCATGATTAAGTCAGATTATGTTGAAGCAGTGGAAGACGAAAAATTATTAGACGAAGCGATCAACGGCATGTTTGGCGCATTAGATCCGCATTCAGCTTATTTAGACAAGAAAGCTTTCAAAGAATTACGCGAAGGTACAGAAGGAAAATTCATCGGTTTGGGTCTAGAAGTCGGTATGGAAGATGGCTATGTGAAAGTCATCTCGCCGATTGAAGACTCGCCAGCTTCACGCGCCGGCATTTTGCCTAGCGATTTAATTACTCGCATTGATGGTGTGCCGATCAAAGGATTGAGCATCGATGATGCTGTCAAAAAAATGCGCGGTGAGCCGAACACAAAAATCACATTGACGATCGCGCGTAAGACCGAGGATAAACCTATCGTCGTTACTTTAACGCGCGAGCTAATTAAACAACATAGTGTCAAAGCTAAAGTGGTCGAGCCAGGTTATGCATGGCTGCGTATTTCGCAATTTCAAGAGCCAACACTAGACGACATGGTTAAGAAGATTAACGCGATCTATAGCCAAGAACCTGCGTTGAAAGGCTTGGTGTTGGATTTGCGTAATGATCCCGGCGGCGTATTGCCTGGAGCGATTGGCGTGTCTGCGGCTTTCTTGCCGAAAGATGTAGCGGTGGTTTCTACCAATGGCCAAGTCGAAGACTCTAAGCGCACTTATTATGCCAAACGTGAATTTTATGCCGGCCGAGTTGGTAGCGATCCTTTAGCCAAGTTGCCAGCAGCGGTGAAGCAAGTACCGTTGGTGGTGTTGATTAACACAGGTTCTGCATCTGCATCAGAAATTGTCGCCGGTGCTTTGCAAGATTATCGCCGTGCTACGATTTTAGGCACGCAAAGCTATGGCAAAGGTTCGGTACAGACTGTGCATCAAGTTACCGATGAGACTGCAATCAAGCTCACTACCGCACGTTATTACACGCCGCTAGGTCGCGCGATTCAAGCCAAAGGTATACAACCTGATTTACGAGTTGAAGAGACTGCCGATGGCGACGGCTTTAATGCATTGCGTTCTCGCGAGGCTGATCTGATCAAGCATTTGAGCAATGATAAAGAGGCTGAAGGCGAAACTACGGATCTTGATGAACTCGAAGAAGAAAAGCGCTTAATCGAATTAGCGAAGAAGAGCGTTCCTGTCGAGTTCGGTAGTAAAGAAGATTTTCAATTGCAGCAAGCCTTAAATCATTTAAAAGGTTTGCCAGTGAAAGTGACGCCTTTAAAAAAGTTAAAAGCTGAAACAGCCGCTAACGATGCTAACTTTTCTCCAGCCAAAGCAAAGCCCAACGCACAAAGGAATTAATGCGTCAGTTTGAGTCAATCAAGATGCGTCAAAATGAATGCATGCATCTGTGATTGCGATATAGATACTTGCATGTTGTTACTGACTGTAGCGTTTTTTTGCAGCAGTCTTAGTTGAAGAATTCCTATGAACGACGATCAATTACTGCGTTACTCGCGGCATATTTTGCTAGATCAAATTGGCATCGAGGGGCAGCAAAAACTATTGGATGCGCGTGTCCTGGTACTCGGCGCAGGCGGACTCGGTTCTCCAGCCGCTTTGTATTTAGCTAGTGCCGGCGTCGGTCATTTGACGATAGTCGATGATGATGAAGTTGATTTGACCAATCTTCAGCGGCAGATCTTGCACACTACGGAGCGTGTCGGTCAGAGCAAGGTTGCATCTGCCAAGTTGAGTCTGCAGCAAATTAATCCTGAAGTACAAGTTGAGGCAATTCAAGAACGTTTGCAAGGTGATCGTTTGCGTGACTTGATTCGTGCCGCAGATGTGGTGTTGGATTGCAGCGATAACTTTGAAACGCGGCATGCGGTGAATGCTGCCTGTGTTGAATTTGCGACTCCTTTGGTCTCTGGTGCTGCGATTTCGTTTGACGGCCAGATTAGTGTGTTTGATAGCCGTAATAAAGATGCCGCGTGCTATGCATGTTTATTTCCAGCCGAGCAGCGTGTTGAAGAAGTACGTTGTTCGACGATGGGCGTGTTCGCCCCTTTGGTGGGTATCATCGGCACAATGCAATCGGCTGAAGCCTTAAAGTTGGTGATGGGTCTGGGTCAAAGTTTACAAGGCAGACTGATGCTACTTGATGCGATGCATATGGAGTGGACTACGATCACGATACCTAAAAATCAAGAATGTTCTGTTTGTGGGCAATCGCATCCTTAGTGTGCATTAGCAAAGTTTTGCTTGCATTGCGCCACGTAGAGCGTTGCAGACAATGATCTCATCTGCGCGTTTTAATTCATCAAGACTAATTGAGCGTTCAATTACTTGTAGTTTGGGATCTTCTAATAAGACACTGCGCATCACACCAGGCAATACGCCATCATGCAATGGAGGTGTGAACCATTGTGTACCGAGTCGCACGAATAAATTGCTGCGACCGCCCTCGGTTACATGGCCGTTGGCATTGATGAATAAGCTATCGAACGCACCTAGTGATTCTGCCTGTTGCCAAGCGTGATCGTAAACTGCACGGTGGCTACTTTTATGTGCCAGAAAAACAGTCGAAGTGGTACAAGGCTCTGAGCTGATCATCAGTTTAACAGGTTCGGTGATCGGTGTTAGCTCCGCATATTGTATGTGGGGTTCTCCATCAGGTTTAAGCGACAAACGTAGCCGATATGGCTTAGCAGCTTGCAGCTGTGAACAAGCTTGTTTAAGCACATCTTGAAGTGCTGTTTTATCAAACACAAAAGCAAAATAATTTGCGGATTTTTCTAAGCGATTGAGATGACGTTCTAGATGCCGACAGCCATCCTCATACGTCGCATAAATTGTTTCGAACAAATGAAAATCTGGACGCAAACCGGTTAAAAACTTGGCTTTCAACGCACACTCAGCAAACTCCTCAGGTGCTTTGCTATCAAATACGATACCTGCGCCTACCCCCATTACACCGGTGCGACAGCCATACGCATCTTCTGCTTGCAAAGCTAAAGTACGAATCGGCACAGACAAACAGAAGTCACCAATTTGCCTCGATGACGCAGGCGGATCAAACCAACCAATTGCGCCCGTATAGATACCGCGATCTTCAGTTTCAATTTCGCGAATGATTTCCATCGTTCGATGTTTCGGTGCGCCAGTGATCGAGCCACATGGAAACAATGCCGACATGATTGTGTCGAGTTCCAGATCGTGACGTAAGCGTGCGCTGATCGTCGATGTCATTTGCAATACGCTGGTGAAGCGCTGCACCTCAAACAAGGCGGGAACTTTGACTGAGCCTGTTTCTGCGATCCGCCCTAAATCATTGCGTAATAGATCAACGATCATCAAATTTTCGGCACGGTTTTTAGGATCAAGACTGAGTTGTTCGGCAATCATGCGATCTTGTTCGTCATCACCGCTTGCGGCGGCGGTACCTTTCATCGGCTTCGCGATCAATTGTCCTTGTTGATGACGGATGAACAATTCAGGTGATAGCGACAAAATTGCGCCGCCATTCGGCAATGCGATCAACGCGGCAAAGGGCACAGGTTGTCGCAAGCGTAAAACCCGGTATAGCGCGACAGCGGAACCGTAAGTTTCAAAGTGGAGTCGATAGGTGTAATTGACTTGATAGGTATCACCCGCCGCGATGTACGCGCGAATTTTTTCGATGGCGTTCGTAAATTCGTCTTGATCAACGTTTGCGCGAATCGCACGGATGCCCGCGACTTCTTGCGCAGATTGTTGTGCTAGCCAATCGCTGACTTGCAGTTTCGTCCAATGCTGACATTGACGAAAGATCAGTAATTGCGTTGCTGGATGAACAAAATCTTGTGGCGTGCGTGCGGAAATTGTATGTAACTGTGCTCCCGTTTCATACGCCAATACTGCCAGTACAAAGTAACCAGCGTCCAGTGCTTGTTGCGCTTTTGTCCATAGTTGTAACCAATGATCGGTGCTGGGACATTCCACATGTTCGATCAAGTCGCTATAAAAACGGGAGTTCGCCTCATCACTTTGCGCATCATCAAGTAGTGCGAAGCAGTGCTGAACTGAGTTGAGAATGCGGGTCGTTGTTGAAGAGCTGGACACAATATATACGCCTGAATCGAATGCACGTTAGTTTACCTGTAGATTGCTATTCTTGCAGCAGTGTCAGATTTTTTTGATGGAATGTGAATAAAAGTAAAACTTGATGCGAATTAAAGAAAATAACTGCAACCAAATTGTGCCTGCTGCGTTAGCAGTGGAGAGTCGCTATAAGTCCGAATAAACGCGCTATAATGCGCGGACAAAGTGGCTCTATAAGCAGTCCTAAAGATGATAATTTGGTGGAAACTGTTAGCTACACTTTCAATGTTTTACTTGGGTTGTCCTATTCATTTGCTCACTATACTAAAGCCATGATAAAAAAATCTCCTATCGCCTTGGCGGCACTCATTTTAGCCCTTGGATCTGCATCGGTTTCTGTACTTCCAGTGACTGCGCAAGCGCAAACTGCCGAAGAAAAAGCAAAAAAAGAAGTCATTCGTAGTGAATGGTCTAAGCCATACACAGAAATTCAAAAACTGATTGGTGAAAAACAATACCAAGCTGCTTTAGAAAAAGTTGCGACATTGGACGCTTCTGACAAGAAAACAGATTACGAAGTATTTTTCTTGCATCGTACACGCGCTGCAATTGCCTCGGGCATGGGCGATAACGTCGCCTTGGCAAAGAGTTTTGATGCGATGATTGGCAGTGAGTTTTTGCCACCAGCGGATAAGTTGCGTTTCATGGAAGGTATGGCAGGAACCTTCTACAACTTGAAACAATATGCGGAATCACAAGTGTGGACTAAGCGCTATTTAGCTGCTAACCCAAGCAACACAATGATGCAAGATTTGATGGTGCAAAACTACTATCTGGCAGATGATTTTGCAAACGCTTTAAAAGAAGTCAAAGCGCAAGTAGCGAGTGATGAACAAGCAGGCAAAGTGCCAGAAGAAAAACGTTTGCGTTTATTGCACGGTTCTGCAATGAAATTGAAAGACATCGATTCTTCAACGCAAGCTTTAGAGTTATTGGTGAAATATCATCCAACCAAAGAATATTGGGCGGATTTGATGTATCGTCTGATTAGTAAGCAAGGTTTTAGTGATCGTTTGCGTTTAGATTGGTATCGTTTGATGTTGGCAAATGAGAATCTAGAAGACGATACGCAATATATGGAAATGGCAGAGATCGCCTTGTTGGCTGGTTTGCCACTGGAAGCGAAAAATATTGTCGACGCTGCCTATAAAGCAGGCTATTTCGGCAAAGGCAAAAATGCAGCTAAGCACAAGCCTTTGCAAGACAAAGCGAATAAACAAGCGGCTGACGATGCGAAAACCTTGGATGCTGGCGAAGCTGCAGCAAAAGCCACCAAGACTGGTTTAGCGATGACCAATATGGGCTATAACTTTGTCACTTACGGACAATATGAACGTGGTATCGCTTTGATCGAGGCTGGTTTAGCAAAAGGTGGTTTGAAATACCCAGAGGAAGCGAAGCTGCACTTAGGTATGGCATATCACAAGGCGGGTAATAAAGCCAAAGCCGCTGAAGTGTTGAAGACGGTGCAAGGAAATGATGGCGCGGTCGAATTGGCACGCTACTGGACTTACATGAAATAAGTGTGATTATTGTTTAGAAATTGCCTAGAAAAAAAGCAGTAAAGATTTCGTCTTTACTGCTTTTTTGTTTGTGCTAATTTGTACTAAACCGTGATCATGTTGCGTGAACTTATTTCGATTTCTATTTGATTGGCAAGGCCGTCGTGTTCTTTACCTCTTCCATCACTGCATAGGTATGTGTTTCGCGCACCCCACTTAATTGAAGTAGTGATTTACCGAGGAAGTCGCGATAAGCATTCATGTCTTTAACGCGTGCTTTGACTAAGTAGTCGAATCCACCAGCAACCATGTGGCACTCTAATACTTCGGGAATGGCTTGAACTCCGCGTTTAAATGCATCGAACACATCTGGTGTGGTGCGGTCTAATACCACTTCGATAAAAACCAAGAGCGCCACATCGAGTAAGTGTGGATTAAGTTGGGCGGTATAGCCTAGAATGTAGTTTGATTCTTGCAATTTGCGAACACGTTCCAAGCATGCTGCTGGAGACAAGTTAACGCGCGTAGCAAGTTCTACATTACTGATGCGGCCATCATTCTGTAATTCGGCCAAGATTCTTTTACTGATTTTGTCTAGCATAAGAAGGCATTGTTAGTAGTAGTTGAGTAATTATTACGTGTGATTTGAGGCTTATTAATAATATTTGGCGGAATTGTCGCACAAAATAGAATATTTCGATATACCTCAGAATTTCCAGAATTAATCCTCGCCAATGATCTATACAATTAAATCATATTTGCTTTTATAAATAAATGATGAATCCTTCCATGAATCCAACCACAAGCAACATGCCTTTCCAAGCCTTGCAGCAAGAGTTGCTGGCAAATCCTTCTACCTTACGAGTCAAAATTACTGAAGCTTATCGTCGCGACGAAGCCGAGGCGGTTGCTTGGTTGTTAGAAAATTTGCAGGAAATACCTGCAGCAAAAAACAACATTCATGAGCTCGCGAAAAAATTGGTTAGCTCCGTACGCCAACAACGCACGCGCGCGTCTGGTGTGGATGCGCTGATGCATGAATTTTCTTTGTCATCGGAAGAAGGTGTGGCCTTGATGTGTTTGGCGGAAGCTTTGTTGCGGATTCCTGATGCGGCGACCAAAGACAGATTAATCGCTGACAAAATTAGTAAAGGCGATTGGCGTAAGCATTTAGGCGAATCGCCTTCCTTGTTTGTGAATGCGGCGACTTGGGGTTTGCTGGTCACAGGCAAATTGGTCAGCACGAATAGCGACCAAGGTTTGGGTTCAGCATTGACGCGTTTGATCGCAAAAGGCGGTGAGCCTTTGATTCGTAAAGGCGTCGATTTGGCGATGCGTATGCTCGGCAACCAATTCGTCACCGGACAGACCATTGATGAAGCCTTAAAAAATAGCCAAGAAAATGAAGCGCGCGGCTATCGTTATTCCTACGATATGTTGGGTGAAGCCGCATTGACTATGCACGACGCTGCGTTTTACTACAAAGCTTACGAAACCGCGATTCACGCGATTGGTAAAGCTTCGAACGGTCGTGGCATCAAAGATGGCCCAGGTATCTCCGTTAAACTTTCCGCCTTGCACCCACGCTACTCGCGTGCGCAACGTGCGCGCACGATGGAAGAATTACTGCCATTACTCAAAAAACTCTTGGTCTTGGCGAAGCTATACAACATCGGCTTGAACATCGATGCGGAAGAGACCGATCGCTTGGAATTGTCTTTAGATTTGATGGAAGCATTGGCTTTCGATAAAGACTTAGAAGGCTTCGAAGGCATAGGTTTCGTGGTACAAGCCTACCAAAAACGTTGCCCGTTTGTGATTGATTATTTAATCGATTTAGCGCGTCGTAGTGGCCGTAAATTCATGGTGCGTTTGGTCAAAGGCGCGTATTGGGATTCTGAAATTAAGCGTGCGCAAGTGGATGGTATGCCTGGCTTCCCAGTCTATACACGCAAGGTATATACCGACGTCTCATACTTAATGTGTGCGCAAAAATTGTTGGCGGTCACCGATGTGATTTACCCACAATTCGCAACGCATAATGCCTTAACTTTGTCGACGATTTATAGCTGGGCGCAAGAGGCCAAAGTCACGGATTACGAATTCCAATGTCTGCACGGCATGGGCGAAACTTTGTACGATCAAGTGGTGGGCGCAGATAAGTTGAACAAGCCTTGCCGCATTTATGCACCAGTCGGCTCGCATCAAACTTTGTTGGCGTATTTGGTTCGTCGCTTGTTAGAAAACGGTGCAAACTCTTCCTTCGTGAATCAAATCGTCGACGAAAAAATCTCGATTGATTCTTTGATCGAAGATCCGATCAGCATCGCAAGTAAGCTCGCTGGCAAAATGCACAGTGGCATCAATTTGCCAGCGAATTTGTTCGGCAAAGAACGCCAAAATTCTGCGGGTATGGATTTCAGCAATGAATTGCAATTGCAAAAAATCAGTGCGCATTTCAGCGCATTCAGCCAGCAAGCTTTGACAGCAACGCCGCTATTGGCTGGCACGGTGTCAGCAACAAGCGCACGTCCAGTTTTGAATCCAGCGAACCACAGCGATGTGGTTGGTCAAGTCATCGAAGCCGATGCCAATGATGTACAAACCGCCTTGGCAGCAGCACAAGCGTATGCAGCAGAATGGCAAAATCAAACGCCAGCGGCTCGTGCTGCGTGCTTGAGTAAAGCGGGTGATTTGTTGGAAGCTCAGACTTTAGATTTCATGGCTTTAGCAATTCGTGAAGCAGGTAAATCTTTACCGAACGCTTTGGCGGAAGTGCGTGAAGCGGTCGACTTCTTGCGTTACTACGCAGCACAAGTTGATAACCAAGCGCAAACGCAGGCGTTGGGTCCAGTGGTTTGTATCAGCCCATGGAATTTCCCACTCGCGATTTTCATCGGTGAAGTCAGTGCCGCTTTGGCTGCTGGTAACGTGGTGTTAGCAAAACCAGCGGAACAAACACCATTGATCGCCTATCGTGCGATTCAACTGATGCATGAAGCGGGTGTGCCAGTCGGTGCATTGCAATTCTTACCAGGTACGGGTGAAGTCGTCGGTGCGCAATTGGTTGCCGATAGCCGCGTTAAAGGCGTGATCTTTACAGGTTCGACAGAAGTCGCGCAAATCATCAATCGTACTTTGGCAAAACGCTCGGTCGCAGAAGGGATTGATATTCCATTGATTGCTGAAACTGGTGGTCAAAATGCAATGATCGTTGATAGTAGTGCTTTGCCAGAACAAGTGGTGAATGATGTGTTGTCATCGGCTTTTGATAGCGCTGGTCAGCGTTGTTCTGCATTGCGCGTATTGTGCTTGCAAGAAGATATCGCCGATAAAACTTTAGAAATGCTGCGCGGTGCGATGCAAGAATTGCGCGTCGGTATTCCAGATCGTTTGGCAACGGATATTGGTCCAGTGATTGATGCAGAAGCGCAAAAAAATCTGCAAAGTCATATCGACGCGATGCGTGGCAAAGCCAAATCGTTCTACAGTTTAGAGTTACCAGCAAGCTGCAGCAACGGCACCTTCGTGGCACCGACTGTGATGGAAATTAATTCTTTGTCTGAGTTGACCAAAGAAGTGTTTGGTCCGGTGCTACACGTTTTGCGTTACCACCGTGACCAATTGCCAGCCTTGGTTGACGCAATTAATGCGACAGGCTTTGGATTGACTTTGGGCGTGCATTCTCGTATCGATGAAACAATCGAATTCATCACACAACGTGCACATGTCGGCAATATTTATGTGAACCGTAACATCGTTGGTGCAGTGGTTGGTGTACAGCCTTTCGGTGGTGAAGGTAAATCCGGCACCGGCCCTAAAGCTGGTGGTCCTTTGTATCTGAAGCGCCTGCAACACAATCCGACCATGAGCTTTAGTGGCAATACGGTGTATGAAAAACAAGCACCAGCGGCTTTGGACGCATTCACCATTTGGGCGAAAACCCACGGTCATGCGGATGTCGCTTTGTTAGCCGACCAATATGCACGTCAAAATCCCTATAAGATGACGATGCTGTTACCTGGCCCAACCGGTGAAACTAATACACTAGCATTTGCTTCACGCGGTAGCGTGTTCTGTGCAGCGAGTGATGTAGCGACTTTGCTCAATCAAATCGCAGCGGTACTCGCCACAGGTAATACCGTCGTGTTGGAAGAAAAAACCAAGGCCTTGTTGCCAGCTGATTTACCAAAATTGGTCAGTGATGCGATCAGCGTAGGTTCCTCTGAGCACGTGCATTTTGCTTTGCTTGGCCGTGATATTGCAGCCAATTACAAAATCGCCTTAGCGCAGCAAACCGGTGCGATTGTGTGTATCGCTGAATGCGATGCGAAGACTGAATTGCCTTTATGGCGTTTAGTCGCAGAACGTGCTTTGTGTGTAAACACGACGGCAGCGGGTGGTAATGCGAGCTTGATGAGTTTGCAGAGTTGATTCGTTCGCGCATTTGAAAAAGAAAAAGCCGCAGCAATTTGGGCTGCGGCTTTTTTATATCGCTGGCTTCTAGAACTTTTTTACTTCATCAATTTCGGTGCAGGTAAAGCAGGTCTTGCTTGTTCAAACGCATAACCCATCTTCAATAAACTCGCATCACTCCAAGCGCCTGCGAAGAAAGACAAGCCGACGGGTAAGCCTTTGACCAAACCCATTGGTACTGTCAAATGCGGGTAACCCGCAATCGCTGCTGGTGAACTCGCGCTGCCCGTAATCACATCACCTTTTCTATAGTTAATATCCCAAGCTGGGCCTGTAGTCGGTGCGATCAGTGCATCGAGTTGATGTTTCTTGAGCGCGGCATCGATCCCCTCTGGGCCAGAAAGACGCTTAGCACGCTCACTTGCTTCTACATAAGCTTTTTCGCTCAAAGGACCTTTGGCTTGCGCTTGCTGCATGATTTCTTGCCTAAAATGCGGCATCACTTGCTTCGCGTTTTTCTTATTAAATGCCATTACATCGGCCATGCTGCGGGTACTGACGCTAGTTGGAGTAGTGGCGAGATAGGCATTTAAGTCGGCTTTAAAATCGTAGAGCAAGACGGTATATTCATCTTTGCCAGTCTTTTCCAAATGCGGAATTTCTACTTGATCAATGATGATGGCGCCTTGTGCTTTTAAGATCTCGACGCTGCGGTTAAATAGGGCCAAGGTTTGTTTGTCATAGCCTTGGACCAATTTACTGACGATACCGATGCGTTTGCCTTTGAGTGCTTGCGTGTCGAGACCTTGGGTGTAATCGGTTTTGTGTTGATCGGCGTCTTTGGTTGCCGCATCATTGGCATCGCTACCAGCAATCACATTCATCAGTAGCGCGGCGTCACGTACCGTTAAAGTCATCGGTCCGGCGGTATCTTGGCTGTGTGAAAGCGGCACTACGCCGCTGCGACTCACCAAACCTAAAGTCGGTTTGAAGCCGACCAAACCATTCACTGCCGCTGGGCAGACGATGGAGCCATCAGTTTCGGTCCCGATTGCGGCAGGGATTAGGCGCGCTGCTACCGCAGCACCAGAACCAGAGCTAGAACCACATGGTGTTTTATTTAGATTATAGGGATTGCGCGTTTGCCCGCCTGCGCTACTCCAACCGCTGGTGGATTTGGTTGAGCGGAAATTTGCCCATTCACTCAGATTGGTTTTGCCAGCAAGCACCGCACCCGCAGCACGTAATTTGGCAACCAAGAAGGCGTCGCTGCTGGCGATATTATTCGCCAATGCAAGCGAGCCAGCAGTAGTTGGCATGCCTTGAATCGCGATATTGTCTTTGACCATGATCGGCAACCCTTGCAACAGCAAACGTGGATTGCGATTTCTGTCAGCTTGCTCAGCATCTTGTTTGGCCTCGCTACGCACAGCACTGACAGCACCCACGCGCGGATTGAGTTGCGCATGGCGGCTTTTGTATTGCTCTAACAGTTTGACTGCTGTGGTCTTCCCAGATTGCAAGTCTTGTTTGATTTGATGCAAATCTTCATTGCTTTGTGCATGAATTGCGCCACTTAGCGTGATGCAAGCAAGTGCAACGCTGAGTTGAATATTGAGAGCAAGTGGCCGTTGGCCAGTGAATTGTTGTTGCATGAAGTCTCCTATCTTTATTTTTGTTGATGCGGTTTTTTATTCATTGGATGAATACAGGATGATTTAGTTCATCCATGGCAGGACTTGCTTACTGAACGCGACCATCAAGATGTAGGCGAAGCAAGTTAGTGCCAGTACGAAACTGAGATTTTGCACCTGTGGATTGCTGGCACGTTTGATCGCAAACGTACCAGCAAAGATATACGCCAATAGCGCGAGTATTTTGGCAGCCAACCAAGTTTGCTCTAGAGGATTGATGCTGGCAATAATCGCCATCCCAATTGCACTTGCTAACAATATGGTGTCAATTGTATGTGGAAGAATTTTGACCCATTTTTTTTGTAACATACTTGGGTTTTGCTTACGCCAATAAAAGCGCGTAACGAACAGGATCAGGCTGAGAGTAATGCAAGTTAGGTGTAAGTGTTTAAGCTGCAGGTACATGATGTCGTTTGAAGTTATTGAGGCGACTTCATTTTATTGGATAATCAATTTTATTGCTGCGGCATCGCTTCCAACCTACCTGCGCTGACACCCCACACGCCACCGCTGACCAGAATCTCGCCATGACTGTTTTGGTTCACCGTTAAGCGGCTTGGTCGTTGGCGGAAACGGCCTTGTTGAATATGAATTGTTTGATCCGGCTTAACAAGTTGATGTGCGTAAAGATAGGCAGCAGCAGGGCCGGCGGCACTGCCGGTAGCGATATCTTCGACCTTGCCAGCATTGTCCCAAGTGCGAATTTCATGGTTTTGGATATCAAAGATGAACACAAATTTCGCATGGAGTTTAGCTAGTTCTTGTTCCAGATCCTTACCCGAAAAATGTACTTTATCGATTGCGCTGCTGTGTATCGGCAGGATCAAATAGTCTAAGCCGGTGGAAATCACTTGAGGAGGGCATGTATCAAGTAAATCGCTTGCTTGCAAACCGATTCTTTGTAACACGGCGCTGACAGCTTGTTGCGATAGTGGCGCTTGGATTTGCGGCTTGCCTTGATTCATTTGACATAAATAGTGGTCAGTAAGATGCTTACTCGTCACTAAGATTGTTCGCTCTCCAACGCGGATAGACCAAGTGCATTCTTGCAGATCTTGAGCGTGAGTACGATGCAAGATCGCAGCAGCACCCAGCATAGGATGACCAGCAAAGGGTAATTCTTCTTCCACCGTAAAGATTCTGGCGTTGGCACTGTATTCTTTGCCTGCTTGGATTTGCGACAGAAAGATCGATTCAAATTGCTGCATCTCTTGTGTGAGCGTTTGCATGAATTGAGAAGGCCAATTTTCTGTATCTAAAAACACCGCTAATCCATTACCACTAAAGGCTCGCTCGGCGAATACATCAACGTGAAAGTAGTTGCAATCCTGCATTTTCATCCTTTCTCTTTTTATTCGCAACGTGATCTCGGACTGTATTTCTGCGATGCTGCTCACGTCGAATCAATTAGTGACGTGAGCGCATTGACGATTATTCAGTAATACAGATTACTCGTTGATATTTTTTATCGCTGCGAGTAAGACAGTGTCCCGTCCTGCAAGGAAATCAGCAATCGTTGGTCGCACTAGGTGATGCGGTTGAATACCCACACCAACAAATGCTTTACCATCAGGATAGCTATCCAACTTGGTACATACGCGAGCCATTCCGCCGCCAGGTAAGTCAAAAAATAATGGCTGTCCTGTACTGCCCCCGGTCGCTTCACCGATGATTTTTCCTCTTTGCATTAAATCAAAGGCAATACTAAAGTCTTCTGCTGCTGAATAGGTTCGGGCTGATGTGAGCACCACCACTTTCCCAGCAAATTGATGTTGCGGGTCTGCTGCTTCTAGTGATTGTGGGAAGTGATGCAAAGATTCAGGATTGCCCCAAGCTCGTAGGCTCGGTTTGTAATCGCGGGTTGCCGCTGCACTGGTAGCAAAATTTTGTTTAGTGATGGTGCTGAGAATCTTGAAGCCGACACTACCATTACCACCACCATTATCACGAACGTCGAAGATGATCGCTTTGGCCTTACTGATCTCTGGGAATGCTTTGAAATATTCAATGGCAGCAGTGTCGTCATCAAAGCTATTCAGTGCAACATGGGCAATATTATCCGGCAGCATGCGCCAAGAAAAAGCTGGCAGGCCAGATAAAGCCTTATTTCGTTCTTTAATACTAACTCGGTCGATCTTGATTTGATGGCGCTTGCCTTGCGTGTCACGCACTTCTAATAGTGGTTTCTCCTTGGCCGATCCGATCAAGAATTCATACGAATAGATACGTGTTTCTAAGTCTTGCGGCGTGGAAGCACTGACGTAGGGAGCAAGATCCTTGCGCGCATAATCGTGCACATCACGGTGATTGACTTTGAGAATTTCTGTGCCAGCTACCAGCCCTTGTTTGATTAGCTGTGGATCGCCGACCTCAGTAACGAAAACCCGACCTTCAATTAGGCGTGTGCGAATCTTGGTAACAGCGAAGTCGGATTCATACAGCTCATCGGGCGCATAGACATTGGTGTGACCATCTTTCAATAGTGCACACATCTCCATCAATAATTTATAGTATTCCAGCGTACTTTTAGAAGCGCGAACTTTCGGCAGGTAGCGTTGATAGACGGCATCCCAATCGAGTTCGCGTAGGGTATTGGTGTAGACGAAGTTGTATTTTACTTCTGACCAAAATTTAGATAAGCCAGCGACTTTTTCATCCACGCTGAGATTAGCTTTGTAAGCGGTTTTCCAAACGCTGGAATTCCATAAACGGCCAAGAAAATCGGCGCGTTTCTGCATCGATAACATCAGGCCTCCCCAGCGCGGATCTTGCCGCAAGCTTTGTAAATCACTGTCTTGTTGACTATGTTTAACATCGACAAATCCAGCATCTATTGCACGCTGTAGCCACGTGAATGCGAGATCGACATTGCCCCTTAAAGCATGGGCACAAGCGGCGTTATACGCATAACTGCCGACTTCGGGTGCGGCATTGGCGATTCTTTGAAAAAGCTCTGCGGCGTTGGCGAATTCTTTCTTCTCTAAGGCTATTTGCGCTTCTTTTTCTAACCGTGCTAAATCTAGTTTGCTAATTGCCGCTGTGGTAGCTTGTTGTGCATGACTACAAGCGGCGATGAATGGCGTGATATAGAGTAAGCCGCAAATGGCGCTGCTAATCACATTTTTTGTCAGGTTTTTACGAAACATCCGCATTATTTTGATCCTATTTTGTGCGTCAAAAATTAAACAAACTGAAACAGGCAAGAGTGTAAACATCTGAAGCGCGATAGAAAAGTAAAAATATAATAATTTAAGCAATTGGATGGAAGATGTAACTTGCGATCCATAGTTCAACATAAATGGATGGTGAATAGCGGGATTTGCCCATTATTTACCCTGTATTTGCTGAGTAAAGTCAGCGCATGTCGCAGTGAATTTTCGCGTTGTTTTCAGCGGATTTCGATTATTATGCGGGCTGTGACTTTGTAATCATTTTTGATTTGGATAGGTTTATGAAACTTGCTTCTTCTTTATTGTTGGTCGTGTCTAGCGTATTCGCGCATTCTGCATTTGCTCAAGCTACTGCAAGCGCCACTACCGACGCCACTGCAGCCAGCACACCGCAAACGACCGCGCCCGCGCCATTACATCTGACCAAGTTGGGTATTATTGATAATGTGATTGGTACCGGTGATGAGGTTGTGAACGGCGCTATCGTCGAAGTGCATTACACAGGTTGGTTGTACAACCATAAAGCATGGAATTTACGAGGCGCACAATTCGATACTTCACGCGATAGCGGAACCCCTTTACAAGTGATGGTGGGCGCTAAGCAAGTGATTCGTGGTTGGGATATGGGATTATTAGGAATGAAAGTCGGTGGCAAACGCACATTGATGATCCCAGCTTACCTTGGTTATAGCACGCAAGGTTCTGGCAATATTCCACCGAATACGCATTTGGTTTTTGAAGTCGAACTTGTTTCACTCAAAAAATAGAAAACGATGGCACGCAGTTTACAAGGCAAGACTTTAGAAGCGATCTTGACCGAATTGCTTGAGGTGTATGGCTGGGATGGCTTGGCACATAGAATCGCGATTCAATGCTTTATCAACGATCCTAGCATTAAATCTAGCCTAAAATTTTTGCGCAAAACAGCTTGGGCTAGAGCAAAACTTGAGATGCTGTATTTGAGTTTGCCTGACTAATCGAGCTGTGATTCGTTCAAAATTGACAGTGACTTAAGCTGCGCCCATACTTTACCTACTAGTTGGCAGACCACTTTAATCGCAGTAAAAAAGGAATTCGTATGACCCTTCGTATCATCGCCACAGGTGGCACATTTGATAAACATTATGATGAATTGGCTGGTAAGCTGACTTTTCATGAAAGTCATTTGCCTGAGGTATTAAAACGTGCGCGCTTGACAGTCCCGGTTGAATTGGAAGTGCGTCCTTTAATTGATTCGCTCGATATGGTTGATCAAGATCGCAAAGAAATTCTAGCATCTTGCGAAAAGTCACCAGAGAAGGCGATTGTGATTATTCATGGTACCGATACCATGCGCGAAACTGCTCACGTGTTAGGTGCGGCAAAGCTTGATAAGGTGATCGTATTTACAGGTGCGATGATTCCTTATGGCGTAACGAATTCAGATGCATTTTTTAATCTTGGTTTCGCTTGTGCTGCCGCTCAGCTCATGCCTGCTGGTGTGTATGTGGCGATGAACGGTCAAGTTTTCCCTTGGGATAATGTGAAAAAAGATCGTAGTGTCGGCGTGTTTGTTCCTAACTAATTCGACCTTAGGCGAGACAGTGGAGGTCTACAGTGGCGTTGTTTTACACGTGCTTCGTCATCAACTTGCACTGTTTTGCAAACGCATTACCTATCATTTTAATTTCTAGAAGCCGATCATGAAACGCTTACTCTCCATTCTATTCTGCTGCAGCTTGTTCATACTTGCTGGTTGTCAAAAAAATGTACAAGTGCGTTTCGATTCGGTGTATTTCTTCCAAACAGAAGAAGATTTACAAAAGAAGAAAATTAATCTCGAACAGTTATCTCAATACACCAGAAATTTACAGACCCAAGTCGCCAAAGTGATGCAAAAAGGGCAGACCACGCCGGGTAATGGTTATGTGGTGGTGGCCGTGCGATCTGACCAAGAAGTGGCAGTGTGGTTAGATATGGAACCTGTGCTGCATGAATACTACGATTACGAAATCGTCGAGGCGATCAAAAAAATGCGTCCATTTGATGTCGATACTGGCATCGTCGTGTTCGCGATAAAGATGGCTATTGATACCCCAAAACACACCACCAAAGCGATTCCAGAACCAAAAGACTGGATAGACGCGAAGAAAAAAGTTGGTGATCCGAACGACGTTGAACAAGTCGTGCTGTCGATTTGGCCGGAAGAGTAGGTTTTTGGTCGCATTACTTTCTCTGTTGGCTTTCACTAATGTCGAACCTATCAATTATTCAAAGACTCGAAATGTCATTAGCCTCTTATGAGCGCGATGAAGTCACGCGTGATGATTTCGTACAATTCTTATCCAGTAGCATTCTTGCACTAGAAGGTGTGCCAGACAGTGTCCGTCATGAGCTACGTAATTATCAAAAAGAAATTGAGATAGAAGGCTATCTTGAGGATGAAGAGTTCGAAGCAAACACAATTGAGGTAAAAGAGAGTCTTGCAATCTGGCTTAAATCGTTGAAATTGAAGTATTGTGGTGGAAATTGCTAACATTGCATTCGAAAATGGCGTTTGCTTGGGCGTTTTCAAACTTCTACTTATCTATCAGCGCGCCTTTTAATTCAACGTATTAACCCATGCACATCCAAAAAGTTTTATATCTTGGCTATGTATGGCCAGAGCCGAATTCGTCTGCGGCTGGCAGTCGAACTATGGCGTTTTTACGTTTGTTTCGTGCGCAAAATTGGCAAGTCATATTCGCCTCAGTTGCGGCACTGTCACCGCATCGTGCTGATCTCTCTGCATTGCAGATCGAAGAAAAACAGTTAGCGCTTAATTGCGATAGTTTCGATCAATTTGTGCGTGATTATCAACCTGATTTGGTGGTATTTGATCGCTTCTTTACTGAGGAACAATTTGCTTGGCGGGTCGAGCGTCAAGTACCAAATGCCTTACGCTTACTAGATACTTGCGATTTGCATAGCTTGCGCGAAGCACGCCATCAATTATTAAAGCAGGCTTTGCAAGCGCACCCAAATGAGCGCGAAAGACAAGCGGTATTGCAGCCCAGCTCTGATCGTGCAAGCTTGGTACAGCAAATGGCGCAAAGTGACTTGGCCTTACGTGAAATTGCGGCGATTTATCGCTGTGATCTGAGTTTAATGATTTCGCGATTTGAAACTGAATTATTGCGTGATGCTTTTGCTTTACCGAGTTATCTATTATGCGAAAACAATTTGATGCTGACAGTAAGGACTGGAAGCACGTCTGACTTTCAGCATCGACAAGGGTTTGTCAGTATTGGTAATTTCCGGCACGCGCCAAATTGGGATGCGGTGCTGTATTTGAAGCAAGCGGTGTGGCCGCGCTTGCGTGCCAAAATGGCTGATGCACAAATTGATGTGTATGGCTCGTATCCACCGCCTAAGGCAATTGCCCTGCATCAGCCTGAGCAAGGTTTCTATGTGCGGGGTTGGGCAGATGATGCGCAACAAGTGATGGCAGCAGCGCGCGTGTGTCTTGCACCGATTCGTTTTGGTGCGGGAATTAAAGGTAAATTGGCGGACGCGATGGCTGCTGGAACACCCAGTGTAACGACGCCTATTGGTGCGGAATCGATGCATGGTGATTTGCACTGGGGTGGCGCGATCGCTGATCACTTAGATGATTTTGTGGACGCCGCAATTCGACTAGCGAGCGATCAGTCGGAATGGCGATTGGCGCAACAACGTGGACAACAAATCTTGCAACAGCACTTTGATTACGATACCGCGGCAAGCGATTTTATTGGCGCTATTCTGCAAGCACGTGAACAACAGGCAGTGCGACGATTACAAAACTTCACTGGTGCGATGTTACGACATCACAGTATGAAAAGTACCCAGTATATGTCGCAGTGGATACAACTAAAAAATCAAGGCACGACATCCGACCCGGCATGAATTTATTCGTCCGGATCTGGTGCGGTTAATAAGAATTGATGATCGCTAGAATCGCCAGCGAGTAAGGCATCTAAACCTTCGATAGGAATCGGTTTAGAGTATAAATAACCTTGGAAGGTCAGGCAGTTATGATCGATCAAGAAGCGTCTTTGCGCGACAGTTTCGACACCTTCGGCAATTACATCCAACCCGAGATTTAAGCCCAAAGAAATAATCGCCCGCACAATCGTCGCATCGTTTTCATCATCATTCAAATCACGTACAAACGATTGATCAATTTTTAATTGATTGAGCGGCAGTTTTTGCAGATAGGCGAGCGAAGAATAGCCAGTGCCAAAGTCATCCATAGAAAAGGCGATACCGAGTTTTTTCAATTGCTGCATTTTCTCGGTGGTCGCATCGACATTATCCAGAATCGTACTTTCAGTGAGTTCGATTTTGAGTCGGCTAGGATTGATATTGTGTAGACGCACGATCTCTGTCACGGTTTCGACAAAATTACTTTGTTGGAACTGTTTTGCACTGACGTTAACAGCCAAACTTAAATGCGCGGTTTTCGGATTGCGACCCCATTTTTTCAATTGATTACAGGCAGTTTCTAACACCCAGGTACCGATAGGAATAATCAAACCAGTTTGTTCTGCTACTGGAATAAATTCCAAAGGGGAGATAAAACCGCGATCAGGATGTATCCAACGCAATAAGGCTTCTGCGCCAATTACATTGCCATCCGCATCGACCTGAATTTGGTAATACAACTGAAATTGTTCTAGCGCTAACGCCACGCGTAGATTTGATTCCAACATCATTTTGACGACTAACACTGCTTGCATCGCTGGATCGAAGAAGCGGACGGCATTCCGCCCAGAAGTTTTGGCCTCGTACATCGCGGTATCGGCGCGTTTGAACAGGTCTTTGACTGTGACATCGCCACCTTGGAATAGGCAGACGCCGATACTTCCTGCACCGTGATGAATAAAATCAGTGATTTGGTAAGGCTCGTTAAGCAAGAGACGAATTTTTTCTGCGATCTTATCCGCTTGCATCACCGCTTCATTGCGATCATGGCTAAGTGCCTGTAGCACCACCACAAACTCATCACCGCCAAGGCGTGCCACGGTATCACTTTCGCGCACACAAGTTTGTAAGCGCTGCGCAGCTTCGACTAATAAGAGATCACCAGCGTCATGGCCACGCGTGTCATTCAGTGTTTTAAAGTTGTCGAGATCGATGAATAAAATAGCGCTATACGATTCGTCGCGCTGATTGATCGCGATCAAATGCTGCAACCTATCCATTAAGAGACGACGATTTGGCAGATGCGTGAGCGGGTCATAAAACGCTAAATTCAGAATCTCATCTTCATAGCCTTTATGCCGACTGATATCGGTGAACGAACCAATGTAATTGGTAATCATGCCGCTATCATTGGCAATTGCAGTCAAGGTAATCATCTGCGGAAAGGTATCGCCATCTTTGCGCGCAGCCCACAACTCGCCTTGCCAGAATCGATGTTGATCTAGGGATTGGTAAATTTTGTTGAAGAATTCTTCGTCTTGCTGCGGCGTGACCAACATCGGAAGAGGTTTATCCACCAATTCATGCATATCGAATCCGGTAATGCGTGCGTAGGCTTGGTTGATGCGCAATACGCGCCAATAATTATCGGTAACGAAAATTCCTTCCTGTGATTCAAACGTAATCGCCGCAACGCGCAGATCTTGTTCGGCAATTTTACGTTCAGTGATATCGCTAATGAAGCAGTGCCATAGCGTACTGCCTTCTGCACTTTCTAGTTCTGGTAATGCATCTAGAAACAACCAACGAATACTGCCGTCACGACGCTGATAGCGAAACTCCATTTGATACGGGCTTAAATGCTTGGTTGCATATTCGTGATTTTGTAGAAAAGTTTTTTTGTCGGCGCTATCGATGCGGGTCACTAAAATTGATGCGTTTAGGCGGATTTCTTCGACACTTAGCTCAAACATGGTTTCTATTGCATCACTTGCATACAGGATAGAAGTCGTGCGATCGCGGTGAATCCGGTATTGCATGACCACGCCAGGTAAGCGCGAAGCGACTTTATTAATTCGATCAAACGAATCTTTTAACTCATTACTAGCTTGCGTTCGCTCAGATTGCAGCGCATTGATGAGTAGTGCGGTCATCGACATGGTGCCGATGTATAGCCAAATAATGATCGAGCTTTCGGTCGGATCGAGTGATTGAAATGGTCCACGCCCATTGTAGGTGGCGATGATGGCAAAAGCGCATGAACCCAATACAGTAATTGCGGTGAACAAGTTGCCAAGCCGAATTGCGGCCCAGATCATGACCGCCATCGCAATAAAAGTCAGCTGTAATGGGCTATTTTTCGTTAAAAAAATCAACCAATGTGAAACCGCAAAAAAGCAAACAAAGATTAAGGATTCCTCGTAAATCAGCTTGGTTCGGATGCCACCGCGATGTAATGCAAATAATAGCGGTGCCAGTAATAAGATACCCGCCATATCTCCAGCCCACCAACTGATCCAAGCGAATTTTGGTTGTTCAAAATTGCCGGAGTGCCATAAGATAAAACAGCCCAGGCTAGCGGAGATGCTCATGCCAATTGCGCTACCGACAAAAAAGCGCAAGACATCTTCGCGGCGCGGAAAATGTACGGAAAAGTGTTTTTTGTTCAAATACCAAGCGATGGCTGCAGGTGCGAGGGTGTTCCCCAGCGCCATCACCGAAGAACCATAAAGCGCTACGTCAGTGATTACATTTAAACTGAGTGCAGCCAAAAAAATAGGAATACACATCACGAATCCCCAGCGCAATAGCGCGACCAGTGCAATCCCACTGGGTAGCCAGATCAAGGTCAGGTTCGGGGTCATGAAGGGAAAGTTTAGGCTAATGCCACCAGCCAAGAAAAAGGCACAAAAAACCAAAAATAGACGCAGGCTGAAATGCAGGCGGCTAATATTGGCTTGAGTGTTTTGAAAAACTTGTGGTGGCATTATGCAGTTTTATTAAACTTAGAATAACCTCTGCATTATGCGCGAAAGCGTCGTCAAAAAACATTCCTTATGGCAAATTTTTGTCAATTTAAGACGTTGTGGAGCAATCCACTTTTTATGTTGCAGATTGTCCAAACAATTAGAAAATCGGATCATTTTTAGGAGAGCCGACAGCAAGGAGATCCTTCTGGCAAGATGAATGATAGCTCCGCTGTAATAGCACACAAACACCCCAATTAACTTTGCAAATGACGACTTTGGCGTTTTGGGCTCGCTTTATGATGCGCGGCATCGTTGCTTGGTGCCTTTGCTGTGATTGGTCGATTTTCTGAGCGCAAGACTTCGGGACTTTGCTTGTGTTTGGCATCGCCAGCGTAATCTTTACCTATCATCGTTAATGCTTCTTGCTGTGGCATGCCACGTTCTTGAGTCAGCCATTGCGTGACCAGATTAGCGAGGCGGTCTAAGGCAATTTTGTGGGTTGCGTCGGTCTTGGCATAAATCCAGTCGGATAGCGCCATAAAATTTTTAAATGGCGCATCCGCTAAAATGACTGGCAAAGTGTGACTAAAACGACCAGAATTGGCGATTAAGTCCCAGTAACGTGCAAAACGGACTAATTTTTGCATCTCGGCAAATGGCACATCTTTATTCGCCAAAATAGTGTAGGGCGGGTAAGGATCAAAGCGCATGCCGAACTCTTCGGTGTGACGAATAATCGGCGTACCGCGTAGTCGCTTCAAAATACCAAATTGAATTTCATGCGGCCCTAATGCATACAGTTGATTAAAACCTGTAGCGAAACTGTCTACCGTCTCGCCCGGTAAGCCAGCAATCAAATCTACATGCAAATGGGCTCTTGAGTGTTGGCATAACCATTGAATGTTTTCTGCCGCCTTGGCATTGTCTTGCTTACGGCTGATACGGCTTTGTACTTCTGGGTTGAAACTTTGAATACCGATTTCAAATTGCAAACTGCCGTCTGGAAATTGTTGTATGCCTGCTTTGAGCGCGTCTGGCAAGTGATCTGGTACTACTTCAAAGTGGGCAAATACCGGATCGTCTGGGTTGGCTTCGAGTTTGTCGAGGAAAAACTGCATAATCTTTAAACTGGTTTTGATGTTCAGATTAAAGGTGCGATCAACAAACTTAAATAAACGTGCGCCTCGTGCATGCAGCTTTTCCATCTCTGCTAAGAAGCGGTCGATATCAAAAGGCCAAGCGGTTTTATCGAGTGCGGATAGACAAAATTCACATTTAAAAGGACATCCGCGCGAGGCTTCAACATACAGCGTGCGAGTTTGTATGTCTTTGTCGGTGTAATAATCGTATGGTAATTGCAATTCATCAAGCTTGGCTTGTACCCCAGCGTGAATTTTCATTAAAGGTTTAGGTCCATACAGGATCTGTTGGCAGAGTGCGGCAAAACTGATATCGCCCCAGCCAGTAATCACATAATCCGCTAAGCCAACAATTGTTTGCTCTTGCGTTTCGTATGAGACTTCAGGGCCGCCCAACACAATAATCACTTCAGGCGCAACGCGCTTTATCAACGCCACTAAGCGCGTGGTCTCTTCGACATTCCAGATGTACACACCAAAGCCAATAATTAACTTTTCATCCGCACGTTGCCAGCTCAATAAGCGTTCCAATAAGTCGGTTGTTTTGGCACCGATTACGAATTCTTGTAGATGGGTTTGCGATTGCAACTCTCCCATATTCGCATACAGGTAACGCAAGCCCATCGAAGCGTGAGCATAGCGGGCGTTTAAGGTGGACAGCAGGATGGTCATAAATTAATTACATTGCGAGGCGGTGAATAGCATTAGTAGCATGAATAGCGTTGAAGGCGAATCTCGCCACCCTCAGGGCTTTCAGGAAGGCCACATTGTACGCTGGCAAGCCGTTTCTGGCGTGATGCAGACCCAATTCTTGATTGGCATTGCTACAAAATATATTCGCCAGCGCATTTTGTGTCTTCGACCCCGTGTTTCTGCATTTCGTCGCAAGTTGATGGAAAGCGCAAATGATGCTGGCTATAGTTCAACCATCGACGCAGGTCGAACCAAGTAAAAACCTAAATTAATCTGACAAATCTCAATAAAGGAGTATAAAAAATGAAAACGACATTTACGACTAAAGTCATTATCGCAACGGTATCTAGTTTTGTAGTAATGGGCTCGGTACATGGCTTTCAAGCGAAACAAAGCGAAGCAGTTAAAGTGAACAATCTAAAGACACAACAAGTAACAGTGTCAGCAAAACGCATGAGCCCTGAAGAAAAATTGGCATTTGATTTGCAATCGACTGGCATGCAAACAGTCATCATTAGTGCAAAACGTTTGACTGCGGAACAAAAATTAGCAATGGACGCACAAGATCGTGCATGGCAAACAGCATCCAAAAGTAAAGCGAATTTGAAGGGCTAATCTTGAGGGGCTATTGCATGATGATCGTGTTCAAACCAAGAGTGTGCCTTGTTTGAATCGACTTGGTAGTTGGCGTGAAAATTGACTGTACCAAGTTTTATTACACCAGTTTATTCGGTACGCTTCACATTCTTCATTCACACTCTTTATTTACAATCTTCATATAGCGTGTACAAATCAAAGTCTTTTTTCAGTTAAGTTGGAAATGACTGAACAAAATCGAGAAGACTTTGATTTATACGTGCATAAAAATTCAGTATAAAAAACATGAATCGCCAGATTCCTCTGGCTGTTATCCTTAGTCTAGGATTCAAAGATCTGGCAATAATTCCGCGCCAAATATGCGGTGACGACCATGTTCTTTGGCTTTATATAATTGCGTATCCGCTAAACTAATCAAACCATTTGCGCTGCCATGTGCTTTTTCTGGCTTGCAACCAATACCAAGGCTGACCGTCACAAACGGTGCGACCGAGGAGGTGGCGTGCTCGATTTGTAAATTGATGACATCTTTGCGTATGGTTTCTGCCAGCTGCATCGCGCCAGCGAATCCCGTGTCGGGAAGTAGGCAAACAAATTCTTCACCGCCATAGCGCGCAATATTGTCACTAGATCGCATTAGACTGGTCTTTAAGGTTTTGGCGACGCGGCGCAAACAATCGTCGCCAGCTTGATGGCCATAGTGATCATTAAAGCGCTTGAAGAAATCAACATCGAGCATCACCAAACTGAGTGCGGTTTGATTTCGAATGGCGCGTCCCATTTCTGCATTGACGCGCTCGTCAAAGAATCGTCGATTGTGTACTCCAGTTAAACCATCGAGATAAGCCCAACTGCGTAGTAAGTCGGACTGCGCTTTTAATATTAAGTGAGTCTTAATGCGGGCGCGCACGATACGCGGATTGATAGGCTTAGAAATAAAATCAACCGCGCCTAGATCAAGACCTTTTTCTTCGGCAGATTCGTCAGTTTGTGCGGTGATAAATATCACCGGAATGTCGCGTGTGATGGAATCGGCTTTCAGTCGTTGGCACACTTGATAGCCATCCATTTCTGGCATGATCAAATCCAGTAAAACTAAATCAGGCTGCTTCGATGCACATAAAGCTAAGGCTTGCGCACCACTGGTCGCCATCAATACTTGATAGTCATGCGACAAGATCTGATACAACACCTGAATATTCGCTGCTTGGTCGTCCACAACGAGTAGTCGTGGTTTGGTCGGCAAAGGAAATAAGTCCTCACTTGGATGCGGCGGTTGATAGGTATTTGCAGTCACTTGGGGAGCCCTTCTAGCAGTTCATTACTGAGCGTTTGTGCAAGCTTAAAATCAAGCATGGAAATAGCGCTTTCGATTGGTCGTAATTGTGAGCCAAGCTGTTTTTCAAATCCTTTTTGTAAATCAAGGATAGTTTCGGTGGCAGCCATGTCTGCGTTATCGAGTTGTTCTATCAACTCCAGTAAATTACGTCGGAACCTCACTGGATCAAATTCCTTGTCAGTATCATTGATTGATTGATCGGTAGCGGTCGGTGATTTGATGGCCTCATTACGTTGCGCCAAATAACGTGCCAATTCCGCGAGTTGTAACTCAAGATCATGAATTAGTTCACAGGTTTCTTGTATGCATAGACGCGCGCTTGCTACTTGCTTCTCTTGATGTGTTTGCGCGAGTTTTTTCTCGATTTCTGCAAATATCTTCGCATGGCCATTGGCGCCCAAGGTTCCAGACATGCCTTTGACAGTGTGCAGATGGCGCAGCGCGGTGTTGATGTGATCAGGCATACAGCTCTGTAACTGTTCCGGCAAGTTTTGTAGATCTTTACGGAACATGTCTAGCATGCGTAAATAGACGTCGGTTCGACCACCAATGCGGTTCAGTGCTGGATAGATATCGAATCCGAGCTGTTTTGCTGTAGTGGTTAACTCTAGGTCTTCCGGTATCGTTAAATTGCTGTGGTCACGATTGACTTCATCGTCGTGCGATGTGTGCCGCAAAATAACTTGAATCAAATTTTGTAAATCAAATGGTTTGCCTACGTGATCATTTAAACCAGCCTCTAAACAAGCGATGCGATCTGATTCCATGACATTGGCTGACATCGCAATGATGGGTAAATTACTACGTCGCATTTCACCACGAATTTTCCGGGTCGCCGTGAAGCCATCCATCACAGGCATCTGTAAATCCATTAAAACCAAATCGAACGGACGTCGTTCGCTAGAAATAATTTCAATCGCTTCTAAACCATGCTGCGCGAGCATTACTAGTGCGCCTTCCGCCTCTAATAATTCGCGTGCAACTTGTTGATTATTTAGATTGTCTTCAACCAACAGAATGCGTAAATCTTGTAAGGGCTTGATCGCTTCGTTTGTTATGCTGTCGCTTTGTTCATCGACCCCGCGCAAGTTGTCAGCAAGTTTGCGCGCATTGACGGGTTTGAACAGAACGCGATCAAACAGTAATTGATCTTTGAGCGATGCGCGTTGGAATAAACCCCGCTCGGTTTCTCGCAGCAACAGCAGCATGGTTTGTGACGCGGCATGCGCAATGGCGCGGATCTCGCGAATCACACTCCAACCATCGGCTTCAATACTGTCCCAATCAATCAAAATCGCTTGGTAATTCTTAGGCTCATTGCGTAATGCTTCGAGTGCCGCTTGACTACTGTCGACAAAATCAGTGGTATAGGAGAGCTCTTGGCACGCGGCTTTTAAGTGTTCGCGCACAAATAAGTTGGCTTCTGCGATTAACAAATGGCGCGATGCGTTTATGTCTTGTTGATCCGCTTGACCTTGTTGGTTCTCTGCAATCGGCAACTGAATTTTAAAATGGAAGCAGGATCCCTCACCAATTGTACTTTCTACTTCTAAGCTACCACCCATCATTTCTACCAAGCCTTGGCTAATCGCAATGCCCAAACCTGAGCCGCCAAAACGACGTGTCGTTGAGGCTTCGGCTTGCGTAAAGCCGGTAAAAATTTTCTGATGATTTTCTGGTGCGATGCCTATACCAGTGTCCTTCACTAAGAAGTGTAGATGAACACTCTCGGCAGACTTTTCCAATACACGAATTGCGATCACAACTTCACCTTGCTCAGTGAACTTGACCGCATTGCTACCCAGATTCGTCAGGACTTGTCGCAAACGCATGGCATCACCGACCAAACGCGCTGGAACTTGCGGATCAATATCAAACAGAATATCGACCGGTTTATTGTTGAGATTCATGAACAATAAATCGGACAGCTCTAGCAATAGCTGATCTAGTTTGAAAGGATGTGGGTCGAGTGTCATTTTGCCGGCTTCAACTTTAGAAATATCTAAAATATCATTCAGCAAATTAAGCAAAGAACGTGCCGCACCTTCGGTTTTGCTAGCGTAATCATTCTGTTGCGGTGATAGTGGGGTTTTACGTAGCAAACTGAGCATGCCCAAAATCGCGTTCATCGGTGTGCGAATTTCATGGCTCATGTTCGCTAGGAAAGCCGATTTCGCTTGATTGGCGTCGTCAGCCGCTTGTTTAGCTAGCCGTAAGGCTTCTTCCGCTTGATATTGCAAAGTGATGTCACGATTGATGCCAGTGACTAAAATAGGTGTGCCATGCTCGTCGCGCTCGATGCCGCCAGCCGATTGTATGTAACGAATCCCCTTGCTTGGGCTAATGATACGAAATATTGGGCTATAACTTTGATTCCCTGCAATCGCCGCTGCGAGGTGGGCCTCAGTTTCTGCTAAATCGTCGGGATGGACCTTGGCACGCCAGAAGTCATAGAATAATTTGCTCTTCCTGAGATTGTGTGGAATTTCATAAATATCAAACATTCTGTCATTGAAAACCAGCTCATCGGTACGTAGATCACGGCTCCAAATGCCAAGCTCAGCAATTTCTGCCGCCTTGGTAAGCTGATCGCGAACAGCTAACAGTAGTTGCGTACTTTTCTGTAACTCTGCCTCGGCTTTTTTACGCTCGGTGATATCCATCTGCGTACCAGAGACCCACTCAGGTTTTCCGTCGGTTGTGTAAGACGAAATTCTGCCGCGCGTCAGTACCCAAATCCAGTTGCCATTTTTATGCTTTAAGCGGTTTTCACATTCGTAATAAGAAAGTCTATGCGCAAAATGTTTTTGCATCAGGGCTTTGGCTTTTTGCAGATCGTCGGGGTGTGTTAAGTTGTCCCAAGTCTGTACAGTTGGCGTTCCTAATTCATTTAATTCATAGCCAATTTGATCAGCCCAGCGCTCATTCAGGCGCATCTCGCCTGTGACCACATTCCATTCCCAAGTGCCGACATTGGTACCTTCAATAATATGCGCCAAGGCAGATCGTTGATTGGCTAAGCGGCTAGCCGCTTTCTTACTAGCAGTGATATCGGTACGGATAGAAATGTACTTTTCGATTTGTCCTTTTTCATTTTTGAAGGGGGCGATAAACGTATCGACCCAATACAAACTACCAGTTTTGGTGCGATTGCAAACTTCGCCACGCCAAGGTGTGCCGGTGGAAATCGTGCGCCACATATTCGAGAGGAAGTCGGGCGACTGCACGCCGGTTGCGACGATTTTGTGATTACCTTCTAAAATTTCTTCACGTGTGTAGCCACTAATACGGCAGTAAGCTTGATTGACTTCGACGATGCGACCTTCATGATTGGCGATAGACACAATCGCATGCATATTTAAGGTGCTGAGTAAGGCATCGCTGTCGCGTAATGCGGCTTGTAGACGTTGTTCTGCCAATTTATTATTGGTCACATCGGTGCAAATCGCGATGTATTTTTCGATCACGCCATTGGTATTTCTAAATGGGGCAATAAAGGTATCGACCCAGTACAGTCTTTGGTCGCGTGCGCGATTACAAACCTCACCGCGCCACGGCGTTCCGTTAGAAATATCACGCCAGATATCTGACCAAAACGCGTTATCGTGTTCTTTCGAACTGATAATTCGATGATTTTGACCAATTAAGGCTTCGCGGCTGTAGCCGCTAGTTCGACAAAACGCTTCATTGACATCAATAATTTCACCGCTCGCATCGGTTACAGAAACGATTGCATGCATGTTTAGAGTGCTGAGTAAGGCATCTTTGTCGCGTTCTGCGGCATCGAGCTTTTTCTGTATTTGCTCATTGAAGCTAAGCTGCATCTTCAATAAGGAAGCGAGCAAAGTACTGATTAGACTCATCGCAATGAAGAATGCGATTGGTATGGTTCTATGTAAGTTCGATTCAAATAGTGGGGTGCTGACGATGGTCAACTTAAAATCACGTTTATGAAAGGTGATCACGCGCGTGCTAGAGAACATCGCTTTTTTTATCTGTACGCTATTTTCTTTGGCGTCTGATGTATCAGTTTGCTTGTTCACTGCATTCTTACTCAGAAAGCGCGTGATCTCTGAGCCATTAAACGCCGCTGTGTTTTCTAGTTGAAATTGCACGATGTCGTTGTCGACATCGGCAATTGACGACATTAGTTCTTCTAGAAAAATGGGGGCATAGACGACACCGATTACGCTCGTTTGCCGTGTCTCTACGCTATCGTGGACAGAGGCGTTCTGGTATACCGGTACAAATAACAAAAGACTGGCTTTTTTCTCAGCTTTTGGTGGTGCATAAATTAAGGAACTGATGCTCGGCGAACCAGAATTGATGGCAGCTTCAATCGCATCGCGACGTCGACGATCAGAACCAAAATCGGTTCCTGGAACGAAATGATTGCGATATGGCGATTCAAAATACTTTGCTAGATAGCGGGTATCGGTCTCGTTCGGATCAAATTCTTGTAGTTTGAAGTCACTTCTGCCATTGCGTTGTTGTTGACTTAGGTAGTTATCTACCTCAGATTTTTTTACTTTCTCAATAAAACCAAAGCCGCGTACGCCTGGGTACTCAGTGCCGAGATCATGTGTTTTAATGGCGGCACTAAATTCTGCCGCGCTTAGTTGTTGATTGACGCCAAATAGACTTTTAATTCCATTTAAACCAAATATCGGAGTTGAAAATCGTTGCTCGATTTCGTTGGTGAGCCGCTCAGCCTTATTCTTAAACTCATTTTCGAGCTTATTTTTTTCGTTATGGTTTAGCCACCATGTGCCTGCGATTGCAAAGCACATGCCTAGAAAAAAGATGGCAGTGGGGAGATATTTGGGTAATAACCACTGCTTTGAGAGCCAGAATTTCTTCACGAAAATCAGTCCATGCAGGTCGATGCAATCAAGAATTTTTAAGTATTGCGGGGTTTTGATATTGCCGTCAATCAAATATTTCTTTTGGGAAGTGTCAATTTGCGCGAAAATGCAACATTTTGAATGCAAAATGTTCAAACCCGTTTGCGTCAGGACAGAATCGCTCGCCATGGCGTTTGTAGAATAGCGATGCCAGCTTGTTTGCTTAAAAATAAGCTAATGAAAAATTAACGAAGTACTCCGTTAAACTGCTTGCCGACATTGCACACCGTTTTGTAACCGATTCTTAGAAATTGCTTTCGTCTTTTTAATTACACCACTTATGAAAAAACATTATGCCGTTTATGGACTAGGCGCCGCCTTAGTTGACACTGAAATTACCTTGAGCGATGCCGATTTAATCGCCATGAACGTGGACAAAGGCGTCATGACCTTGGTTGATGAAGCGCGTCAGGCCGAGTTGATTGCCGCTTTAGATCACCATTTGGTTGCTTCTAAGCGTGCCAGTGGCGGCTCTGCTGCTAACACCACGATTGCAGCGAGTTACTTTGGTTGTAAGAGTTTTTATTCTTGCAAGGTCGCTAACGATGAAAATGGCGCCTTCTATTTAGCGGATTTAAAAGCCGCTGGTGTTGCGATCCCTGAGCATATTACGCCGCCAGCTGGTATCACCGGCAAGTGCTTGGTGATGATTACGCCGGATGCGGAGCGAACCATGAATACCTTTTTGGGTATTAGTGCAGAACTCAGTGTCAATGAATTGGATTTGGCTGCATTAAAAGAGAGTGACTTCGTCTACATCGAAGGCTATTTGGTGACTTCCCCCACTGGTCGTAAGGCGGCGATTCAATTGCGAGAACATGCGCAACAACACGGAACGCGTGTTGCATTGAGCTTATCCGATCCCGCCATGGTGCAATTCTTCCGTGATGGCTTGTTAGAAATGATCGGTAATAAAGTCGATTTGATCTTCTGTAATCGTGATGAAGTTTTGGGCTTTACGCAATCCGATAACTTTGAACAGGCTTGCGAATTATTAAAGCAATTTGCTGACAAATTTGCGATCACCTGTGGTGCAGATGGTGCCGTTGTGTTTGATGGTGAGCAGTTACATCAAGTCAGTGCACCGAAAGTGCAAGCGATTGATACGAATGGCGCTGGCGATATGTTTGCCGGTGCGTTTTTATATGCGGTACATCGCGGTGTTGATTTTGTTCGTGCGGCGGAGTTTGCCAATAGCGCAGCCGCCACGGTAGTCACGCAATACGGACCACGTTTACAAGCGCAGCAGTATCGCGATTTACGAAGCCAATTTTTTGCGGACGAAGCATCAATGTGATC
Source organism: Affinundibacterium baiyunense (assembly GCF_018139645.1). Classification (GTDB taxonomy): domain Bacteria; phylum Pseudomonadota; class Gammaproteobacteria; order Burkholderiales; family Burkholderiaceae_D; genus Undibacterium; species Undibacterium baiyunense. Next base: position 154,462 of record NZ_JAGSPM010000002.1, on the reverse strand, counting down.
AAGCAAGCGTCGGTTTCGTCTATCAATTGACATGTTCACTTCGTTCTCCAATCGGATAACTGGATATTTCGCCGCTGTGCTGTTAGCGGCGATGGGCATATTGTTTTTCCTTTGGTATGTGGGACTACCTGCAATCGGTTTAACTGGCGCACGTGAAGAGCGGCTTCTGAGCGCGATCACACAGTTAGAAATGAAGGCTGATTTGCAGAGAAATCTAGTGATCGCCGATCTGCAAGATAGTAGTGCTGATCTGAGTTTTATTTCTGAAAGTGTCGAGATCAAGCGGATTTTGACATCGATGTCACTGATCGGTGCAGAAAAGGATTTAGAAAAGAACGTAGATAAGAAGGCGGACAGAAGTAGTGAAAGCCGCAGTGAAAAAAGCCTTGAAAAAAATCTTGAATCAGCAGCCTTGTCGGCGCAATTAGAAAACAAATTTCAAATTTTAAGTAAGGCCCGTTCACGCCGCTTTCGTGGGTTGATGTTGATCGATTTATCGCGCAAGGCGGTACTAGCGAGTGCCGCATCGGGTGAGCAGACAACGATTCCCGAGCAAGATTTGAATGCATTGGCGGCGAGCCCCGATTTTGATTCGCTAATTTTGAGCTGGTCAGATACGCAGAATAAAGCCGCAGAAGCCGCACACAAGGTGCAAGCAATTGTGCTGCCAGTGAAATTGCATACAACAGAGCCGGCAAAGATCGTTTTGCTAGGTTTGTTAGATTTAGATTTGTTCTTGCAAGACCGATTGATGTTGGATGCCGATTTGGTCAAGCGTTTTGGTACCACTTTATTATTCGATGCGAAAGCAAATTTGGTTTTTAGCTTTCCTAAGATCGCCAGTTCTACACCTTTGTATATTCCAGATCGTGCCGTTTTGGGTGGCTTCGAGGGAAGTGTGTCTCAGCGCAATGCCGCCAATGAAGAATTGATCGCGGTGTACCGCAACTTGCGATTAAGTCGGACACAAATGTGGACTATGGTCTTAGTGACCAAAAAAAGTGATGTCTTATCCGGACTACTAAGAAACATTGATTTCTTATTGATCGCAGGTTGTTTGATTAGCTTGTTGGCATTGAGCTTGATACGTATGTTTGCGCGGCGCTTAACCCGACCATTAGATGGACTTGCCAGCAGCGCAGCACAATTAGGGCGCGGCGATCTAGGTGTGCGGGCAGTCATCAATCCAGACGATACAGGCGAAATTCGCACCTTGACCACTGCGTTCAATGGTATGGCAGATGCCGTGCAGAATGCCCAAGAATCCTTAGAAGCAACGATTGCCGATCGCAGTCAAGAATTGGCATGGTCAGAAGCACGTCACTTGACACTATTTAATGCTACGGCCAGCGCAGTGATTGTAATGGATGTCCGTCGTATGATCGATTGCAACCCTGCCGCGGTCAGTTTGTTTGGCGCGCGTGATCGTCAACATCTAATGCAATGTAAACCAATCGATTTGTCCCCAGAATATCAATCAGAAGGGCGCAGTTCTTTACAACTATCAAATCATTACTTTGCGCTAGCGCGTGAGCATGGCGCATATGCTTGTGAATGGATACATCAGCGTTTGGATACCGGCGTTTGTTTTGATGCGGAAGTATTGCTAAATTTAGTTGAGTTGGATGGTAAGAGCTTGATTCAAGCGAGTGTGCGTGATATTTCGGTGCGCAAGAAAGTGGAAGCGGCTTTGCATGCGAGCGAGGAACGACATCGTACTTTAGTCGAATGGTCGCCAGAAGGCATTAATGTGCATCGCAAAGGACGTCTAATTTATGTGAATGCTTCGGCGATTCGCATGTTGGGCGCAAGTTCCGCTGAACAATTGATCGGCCGGCCGATTACCGAGATTATTCATCCCGATTTCCATCATCTGTTGCAAACGCGAATTAAAACCATCAACGAACCTGGTGGACAAGAGCAAAGCTATGAAATCAAGTTTGTCAAAGTCGATGGCACCGCGATAGATGTGATGGCACAGGGAGCTTTAATTGAATTTGATGGCGCACCATCGGTGTATGTCGCTTGGCACGATGAGACCGAAGCCAAGCGCCATGCCGAATCGCAGCGCATTGCTGCCACCGCTTTTGAGTCACAAGAAGGCATGTTTGTGACCGATGCAAACTGGTTGATATTGCGAACCAATCAATCGTTTAATCAAATTACCGGATTTCATGCCGATGAAATCGTTGGCAAACCACCGCGCTTTTTAAGTGAGCAGTTTAAGCAAGACAGCAGTTATCTCGCGATGCTCAATAGCATTGCTGAGCGCGGTGCATGGCAAGGCGAAGTCGCCGACCAACGCAAAAATGGCAGTGTGTTTCCGGCGTGGGTGAATATTTCTAGCGTGACGGATGAGGCGGGCGTCATCACGCACTATGTTGGTACCTTTAACGACATTACTCTGCGTAAAACGGCGGAAGATGAGATTCGTAATTTGGCGTTTTATGATCCACTCACGCAATTACCAAATCGTCGTTTGCTGATGGATAGATTGGAGCAAGCACTAGCATTAGGTAATCGCCATCACCGTAAAGGCGCTTTGCTGTTTATTGATTTAGATAATTTTAAGACGCTGAATGACACCTTGGGTCACGATCACGGCGATTTGCTATTGCGCCAAGTGGCTGAGCGTTTAAGTCTTTGCACGCGCGAGGGCGATACGGTGGCGCGTTTGGGCGGTGATGAATTTGTCGTGATGCTTGAAAATCTGGACGAAGATATCTTTGACGCCGCGAATCAAGCTGAAACCGTGGCGATCAAGATATTGTCGGAATTAAATCAAACTTATTGGTTAGGTGTGAATGAACATCATAGCTCGCCGAGTATCGGTGTGACGCTGTTTGGCGAGAAACCAGAAACGATTGCTGAACCGCTAAAGCGCGCGGACTTAGCCATGTATCAAGCCAAAGCAGCAGGTCGCAATACGGTGCGTTTCTTCGATCCGAAAATGCAGGCAATGGTTACGCAACGTGCTGAACTGGAAGAAGATCTGCGTGATGCGATGCTGAATGACCAGTTTGAATTGCATTATCAAGCGCAGTTCAATGATCAAGGCCAATTATTCGCGGCAGAAGCGCTAATCCGTTGGCGTCATCCTGAACGTGGCTTGATCTCCCCAGCCGAATTTATTCCGATTGCAGAAGACACCGGCTTGATTACGATTCTCGGCTATTGGGTGCTCAACACCGCCATGCAACAGTTAGCGAAATGGGCGCAGGCTCCAGAATTTGCTGGCCTGACTTTGGCGGTGAACGTGAGTCCAAGTCAGTTTCATCAGAAAAATTTTGTTGATCAAGTCACCGATGTGATCGATTTAACTGGCGCAGATCCACGTCGTTTGAAATTGGAATTGACGGAAGGATTTTCGATTTCGAATATCGAAGAAGTCATCGCCAGAATGGCGGCATTGCGGCAACGTGGTGTGAGTTTCTCATTAGATGATTTTGGTACTGGCTATTCTTCATTATCGTATTTGAAACGCCTGCCACTGGATCAATTAAAAATTGACCAAAGTTTTGTGCGCGATATTTTGATCGATCCGAATGATGCGGCGATCGCAAAAATGGTGATCGTGTTAGCCGATAGTTTGGGCTTAAGTGTAGTCGCTGAAGGCGTCGAAACGCTGGCGCAAAAAGCCTTCTTGGAGCAACAAGGCTGCCGTGCGTATCAAGGTTTCTTGTATAGCAAACCTTTGGCCTTGGCCGAGTTTGAAGTCTTCGCCCGACACGCTTATCAAGTTTCCTACACTTGACTGACTATTTATTCTGCAGTCGATACATCCTTGCGCAACACATCTATTCCGTAAAAATAAATCAAGAGCAAATCAATTTTGCAATTTTATTTTACACGCATCTCAAATGTCGCCAGATTTGATCAAAGACATCGTGGCTAAATCGAACAAATAGTCATAAATCATCGTGTAAATTCCTGTGATCTGGAACTTATCCTAATCAAGTAAGTCCTACTTGCTTCACGCTCGCTTTTACTTGTTGTTCGACTGCATCGCTATCGCGTTTGGATAAACAAAGAGCCAGCGTCAAGTATTATCAGTAGTTGATTTCTCTACAAATTCTTTCAAAGTCTTTGGAGTAAACAGTAAAGAACAAAGAAAGCTCTTGTATAGAAGTCGAGGAAACAGGTTTGCAATTACCGACAATATCGATAAACAGGAGATGTGATGCAAAGACGTGATTTTCTACAAATGGGTGGTGCCGCTTTAGGTAGCTTGTTGTTACCTTCATTTGCGCGGGCGATTGAGGTTGAAGAGCTATTAAAGCCAGTCTCCAACCAAGCCCGTAAAACTTTAGCCGATATCGCCTTAAATGCGGCGACAACAGCCGGCGCGAGTTATTGCGATGTGCGAATTGGACGTTACTTAAACCAGTTCATTTCTACACGTGATTTGAACGTAGAAAACGTGGTCAATACCGAATCTGCTGGTGTCGGTGTGCGTGTGATTGCGAATGGTGCTTATGGCTTTGCCGCTAGTAACGATATGTCTCCCGATAGTATTGCGACAGCAGCGCGTCAAGCGGTGGCGATTGCGAAAGCGAATGCTAAATTACAAACCGAGCCGGTGCGCTTAGCAGCAGTGAAAGGTGTTGGTGAAGTTAGTTGGGCGACGCCGATCAAGAAAGATTGGCGTACTGTGCCAATCAAAGAAAAAGTGGAGTTGCTGTTAGCCGCGAACAAAGCGGGGATGGAAGCGGGTGCCAATTTCATGCAATCGGTGATGTTCCAAGTCAATCAGCAAAAATATTTCGCCTCCACCGATGGTTCTTATATCGACCAAGATGTACATCGTTTCTGGATGCCAGTAAGCGCAACTGCGGTCGATACAAAAACCAATAAATTCCGTACCCGTCAAGGTTTGTCCGCGCCCGTTGGCATGGGTTACGAATATCTCGACGCACGCCCAGAAGATAAAGTACAAGCAGCTGGTGGTGTCGCCACCTTATATAAAAATTCCTATGACTTGATTGCCGATGCACGCGCATGCGGTGCTAGCGCCAAACAAAAATTGACGGCGAAATCGGTCGTTCCAGGTAAATATGATTTGGTGTTAAGCCCAGAACATTTATGGTTGACGATACACGAATCGGTTGGTCATCCAACTGAGCTTGATCGTGTACTTGGCTATGAAGCTAATTTCGCAGGTACCAGTTTCGCTACGATTGATAAGTGGGAAAGCAAGAAATTCAAATATGGTTCTAGCAATGTGAACATCATTGCCGATAAAACTGTACCTGGTTCACTCGGTGCAGTGGGTTATGACGATGAAGGTGTCGCGTGCAAACAGTGGGATATCATTAAGGACGGTATCTTGGTCAACTATCAGGCAACGCGTGATCAAGTACACATGCTCGGTCAAACCGAGTCCCATGGTTGTTCTTATGCAGATAACTGGAGTAGCGTGCAATTCCAACGTATGCCAAACATCTCTCTGGCGCCGGGTAAGAAACGTCTGACGCCAGATGAAATGGTGAAAGACGTCAAGAAGGGTATTTACATTGTTGGTGATGGCTCTTTTTCTATTGATCAACAGCGCTTTAATTTCCAATTTGGCGGCCAAATGTTTTTCGAGATCAAGAACGGCAAGATCGGCGAGCAATTGGAAGATGTTGCCTACCAATCGAATACTCAAGAATTTTGGAATGCTTGCAGCGCCACCTGCGATGAGCGTGATTGGCGTTTAGGTGGTTCATTCTTTGACGGTAAAGGTCAGCCTAGCCAATCAAGCGCAGTCTCGCATGGTTCAAGCACGACGCGCTTTAATGGCATCAATGTGATTAACACCGCACGTAAGATTGCCTAAGGCGAGGATGACTATGAAAATATTGAATCAACTTAGCCAAGAAGAAGCAAAACGTATCTGCGACAAGGTCATGTCTTTTTCTAAGGCAGACGAATGCAACGTGCAACTTGGTGGCGGCAGTACAGGGAATATTCGTTTTGCCCGTAATGCTGTTTCTACCTCAGGGGTGATTGGCGATACGCAATTGGTAGTGGCGGTCGCCTTTGGTAAGAAGCAAGGCATTACAACCATCAATGAATTTGATGATGCATCCTTAGAAAAAGTGGTGCGCCGTGCAGAAGATTTGGCGCGCTTGGCACCAGAAAATCCTGAGTTCATGCCTGCTGTGACAAAGCAAAGCTTTCAAGCATCGCCAACTTTTCATCAAAAGACTGCGGATATCGATCCAGAGTTTCGCGCCGAGGTTGCTGCCTATGCGGTTGAAGCCTGTCGCAAAAACAAATTAGTTGGTGCAGGATTTTTCACCGATAACAACGGCTTTAGCTGCATCGCTAACTCCAATGGCGTGTTTGGGTTTCAACGTCAAACGGGTCTAGATTTTACTTGCACTGTGCGTACCGAAGATGGTCGTGGCTCGGGTTGGGTCAAGCGCTCAATCAGTGATGCTAGTCGTTTCGATGTGCGTGAAGCAGTCGATGTGGCGATGGATAAAGCCAAACGCTCTTTGAATGCAAAAGCGCTAGAACCCGGTCGTTACACCGTCATCTTAGAACCCGCTGCTACCTCCGATTTGATCGGCAATATGCTTGGCAATTTTGATGCACGTCAGGCGGATGAAGGTCGCAGTTTCTTATCGAAGAAAGGCGGCGGTAATCGTCTCGGTGAAAAGCTGTTTGACGAGCAGGTCAATATTTGGGCAGATCCTTGGCATCCAGAGATCGGCGTCTTGCCTTGGGATGGCGCTATGTTGCCGCGCCAGCGTACTGAAGTGATTAAAAATGGCCGGGTCAATTCGCTAGAATACTCGCGCTTCTGGGCACAAAAAAAGCAAGTCGCACCAATGGCGAGTCACGGCAATATGATCATGGCGGGCACCGATAAAACGACGGCTGAGTTGATCGCCAATACCAAAAAAGGGGTGTTAGTAACACGTACTTGGTATATCCGAATGGTCGATCCGCAATCAGTTCTATTAACTGGCTTAACACGCGACGGCACGTTCTACATTGAGAACGGCAAGATCATGTATCCGATCAAAAATTTCCGCTTCAATGAAAGTCCCATCAGTATGCTCAACAATATTGAGGAAATCGGAAAACCGGTCATTATTGCTGGCGATGAAGTGCCGTACCAAATGTTGATCCCACCAATGAAGGTGCGTGATTTCAACTTCACATCATTATCTGATGCTGTGTAGAAATCGGACTTACGGAAAACAGATGCTAGCGTCGGCGACGTGCCTAGCTGGCGTAATTTTGCATAGGTCCTAGGAATAAAAGAACAAAACAGAATTATTCACACAAGTATTTTTTCAGGAGTTGCTATGGAACGACGTAGCTTTTTAAAAATTAGTGGCATCGCAGCGGGCAGTTTGATCATTCCCGTATGTGGCAATGCGATTGCCGCAGAAGAATTATTAAACCCCGTTGGTAAAGCATTTAAGAAAAGTTTGGCCGATGCTGCGATGAACGCTGCCACTAAAGCGGGCGCTAGTTATTGCGATGTGCGCATTGGTCGTTATGTGAATCAATTCATCACGACGCGCGATACGCGTGTAGAAAATATCGTTAATTCTGAATCAATGGGTGTGGGCGTACGCGTGATCGCAGGTGGCGCTTATGGCTTTGCTTCTACCAATGATTTGTCTTTAGATGCGGTTGCCAGTATGGCCAAGCAAGCAGTGGCAATTGCGAAAGCGAATGCGAAATTGCAGAGCGAGCCGCTGATTTTGGCACCGGTTAAAGGTGTCGGTGAAGTGAGTTGGGCAACCCCATTCACAAAAGACTGGCGTGTCGTTCCGGTCAAGGAAAAAGTCGATATGCTGATTGCAGCGAATCGTGCTGGTCTAGAAGCTGGCGCGAATTTTATGCAATCGAATTTGTTCCAAGTGAATCAAGAAAAGTATTTTGCTTCTACGGATGGTTCTTACATCGATCAAGATATTCATCGCTTGTGGGCACCGATGACAGCGACCGCAGTCGACAAAGCGACCAACAAATTCCGCAGCCGTGAAAGCTTGTCTTCGCCAGTCGGTATGGGCTTTGAATTCTTTGATGCTAAGCCAGAACATAAAGTCAAAGCAGCAGGTGGTGTGGCGACGCTATACAAAAATTCACTCGATGTGATTGAAGAAGCACGTGAAGCCGGGCGTCAAGCACGCGAGAAATTGGCGGCGAAATCGGTCGAGCCAGGTAAGTATGATTTGGTCTTGAGCCCAGATCACTTATTCTTAACGATACATGAATCAGTTGGACATCCAACCGAACTGGATCGCGTTCTTGGTTATGAAGCTAACTACGCGGGTACCAGTTTCGCGACCTTGGATAAATGGCGCACCAAGAAATTTAAATTTGGCGCGGATCGCGTCAATTTCTTCGCAGATAAAACCACACCTGGTTCGCTCGGTGCGGTCGGCTATGACGATGAGGGTGTGCCATGCAAGCGTTGGGACATCATCAAAGACGGTGTGCTAGTGAATTATCAGGCGACTCGTGATCAAGCGCACATCATTGATGAAAAAGAATCGCACGGCTGTTCTTATGCCGATAGTTGGAGCAGCGTACAGTTCCAACGTATGCCGAATGTTTCCTTAGCCGCTGGCAAAACACCATTGACGCCCGATGAGATGGTCAAAGACGTCAAGAAGGGTATCTATATTTTAGGTCGCGGTTCTTACTCTATTGATCAACAACGTTATAACTTCCAATTCGGCGGTCAATTATTTTTCGAAATCAAAAACGGTAAGATTGTCGGCCCTGTTGAAGATGTCGCTTACCAATCGAATACCCAAGAATTTTGGAATAGCTGTAGTGCGATTTGTGACGAGCGTGATTGGCGTATGGGTGGTTCTTTCTTTGATGGCAAAGGGCAACCAAGTCAAGTCAGCGCGGTATCGCATGGCTCTAGCACGACGCGTTTTAACGGCATCAATGTGATCAATACAGCACGCAAGATTGCTTGATCCATTTCATGTAGCTAAACCAAATAAGCTTACAAAATAAGCCAATAAAAATAGGAAACATATGATGAAGAAAATGACTCAGGAAGAAGCAAAGCGCATCTGTGACCGTGTGATTGGGTTTTCAAAAGCAGATGAATGTCGCGTGGTAATTCAGGGCAGTCGCGCTGGCAATATTCGTTACGCACAAAACAGTGTCTCGACTGCCGGCTTGAATCAAGATACGCAGTTGTCGGTTAGCGTTGCATTTGGTAAGCGCCAAGGTACTGCGACGATCAATGAATTTGATGATAAGTCTTTGGAAAAAGCGGTGCGCCGTGCAGAAGATATCGCCCGCTTAGCGCCAGAAAATCCAGAATTCATGCCCGCAGCGAGCAAGCAAGAATTCAAAGCAACGCCAACTTATTTTGAAAAGACCGCCGCAATTGATCCTGAATATCGCGCCGAAGTGGCGGCACAAAGCATCAGCCTAGCGAAGAAAAATAAGCTGATTTCAGCAGGTTTCTTCCTTGATACTCTAGGCTTTGAAGTGATTGCAAACTCGAATGGTGTGTTTGGATTTCAAGAATCGTCTAATTTGAGTTTTAGTTGCACAGCACGTACCGAAGATGGTCGCGGCTCTGGCTGGGTAACGCGTAGCGCGAATGATGTGAGTAAGTTTGATCCGCGTGAGGCGTCTGAAATTGCGATCGAAAAAGCCATGCGTTCGGTTGATGCTAAGGCGTTAGAACCAGGACGTTACACGGTGGTTCTAGAGCCCGCCGCTTCATCTGATATTTTGAATTTTATGTTCAACGCATTTGATGCGCGTCAGGCCGATGAAGGACGTAGCTTCTTGTCGAAAAAAGGTGGTGGTAATCGACTCGGCGAGAAGATGTTTGACGAGCAGGTGAATATCTGGACCGATCCATGGAATGCCGATGCACCTGTGAGCCCTTGGGATAGCGCATCGATGTTGGCGCGCGAGCCTATGTCTATGGTCAAGAATGGCAAGATCGAATCTTTGCAGTATTCAAATTTTTGGGCGAAGAAGCAAGGCGTTGCACCCCGCGGTCGTGCTGGTAATACGATTATGTCCGGTGGTACCAAAACAACCGAAGAACTGATCGCCTCGACCAAGAAAGGTATTTTGGTGACGCGCACTTGGTATATCCGTTCGGTCGATCCACAATCTTTGCTGGTAACAGGTTTGACTCGCGATGGTACTTTTTACATTGAGAATGGCAAGGTCAAACATCCTGTCAAAAACTTCCGCTTCAATGAAAGCCCAGTCACGATGTTGAACAACATCGATGATTTGGGTAAGACTCAAGTGTTTGGTGATGGTCGAAAATCGGTGGTGCCAGCGATGAAGTTGCGCGATTTTAACTTCACATCTTTGTCTGATGCGGTTTAATTGAAAACGGATTGTCGTATTCAATTTTTTTGTGATGGATTGTTTTAATAACAGGAACGGTGAAGTTTTCACCGTTCCTGTTCTCCGCTGATCTTGATTACATCGTCATTTCTATCTTTGCTGTCTTTGCCATTAAATTTGAAACTTGCATGTCGAATTTCGATTTCTACTTCACCCGTGTAATGTACGACTCCGGCGATTGGGATGTGGATATCCGTATGCCGAGTAATATTTTGAATTCGTTGGTCGAGTACACCACCTTGCGGGTTGATACGGTAGAACGGGTTACTGCATTGTCTGATCCTAAAATTTTGGAAGCGCCGTTTTGCTATATGGCCGGACATAAGTTAGTGCAATTGAGTGCGATAGAGCGTAAACATTTAGAACGTTATATCAAAGGCGGTGGTTTTCTATTTGTAGACGATTGCAATCACGATATCGACGGCTTGTTTGCCAAATCGTTTGAAGCCGAAATTGCACAGATTTTTGGCATCAAAGCTTTAAAGAAAATCCCGAATAATCATCCTCTGTATTCCTGCTTTTTCCGCTTTGATGGCCCACCCAATACCAGTGTTGAACTCAATGGTTGGGGCGATGATTTGGTGCATGATTATTTAAAAGCAGTTGAAATCAATGGTCGTATTCGTCTTTTGTATAGCAACAAAGATTATGGTTGCGAGTGGGATTATGATTTTCGGAACAAGCGGTTTTTAGCCGTAGATAACACGCGTTTTGCCGTGAATATTATTCAGTATGCTTTAGGAGCGTAGTATGCAGTCGAATGTGCCAGTGAGTTGGAGTGAAGCAGAAATCGCTGATTTGAGCGCCAAAGTGCATGCCCTGACCACAAGTATGTCGCAAGTGATTATTGGGCAAAAAGATGTGATCGAATCTTTGGTGATTTGCCTGTTGGCGGGCGGTCATGCTTTGGTAGAAGGGGTTCCGGGTTTAGGTAAAACACTGTTAGTAAAATCCTTGGCGCAAGCCACAGAGCTTGAATTTCGACGAGTTCAGTTCACACCTGATTTAATGCCATCAGATATCGTCGGTACAGAAATTTTGGAAGAAGACACCAGCACGCGACAACGCGTATTTCGTTTTCAAAAAGGGCCGGTGTTCACCCAAGTTTTATTGGCAGATGAGATTAATCGTGCGCCACCAAAGACGCAATCTGCTTTGCTAGAAGCGATGCAGGAACGCGGTGTGACCTTTGCTGGGCAAACACATCGTCTGCCGAAACCTTTCTTTGTATTAGCAACACAAAATCCGATTGAGCAAGCGGGTACTTATCCTTTACCAGAGGCGCAGTTAGATCGCTTCTTATTGCGTATCGATGTTGGCTACCCAAGTGAAGACGAAGAAATGTTGATGGTGGAACGCACTACGCATGCTGGGATCGCCGACGCGGTCAGTGCAATGGATGTGGATAGTCTGTTACGCCTACAAAGTTTGGTACGTGATATTGAAGTGGGTGAACATTTGGTTCGCTATGCGACTCGCTTGATTCGAGCGACGCGCCCACAGTTGACGACGGTAGACAGTGTACGTAAGCATGTCGGTTGGGGGGCAGGCCCGCGTGCTGGTCAAGCGCTGGTGTTGGCATCCAAAGCACGCGCTTTGATGCATGGACGATTGGCTGTAACGCGTGAGGATATGGCGGCGATGTTATTGCCTGTGTTGGCACATCGCGTATTGCGTAATTTTGAAGCGGAAGCGGATGGTGTTGCGATTGCCGACATCTTATTGGCTTTGCGTGAACAAATTCGCGTCGACTAGATGATAGCTGCTAGCGATTTAATTCCCTCTTGTTATTCAACACCGCGTCGAAACCGTATGTTTTCCTATGCTTGATAGCGCTTCTTTGCTGGCGCATAGCCAGGATTTAGATTTGATCGTTCGCCATGTATTGGCGGGGCTCGGTCACGGCTTGCATGCAGGACGTGAGCGTGGCGCTGGGGTGGAGTTTTCGGAATATCGCGCCTATGCCCCCGGTGATGAGTGGCGTCGCGTCGATTGGAAATTGTTAGCGCGCAATGATCGCTATTATGTACGTGAAGCCGAACGCGATAGTCATGTGGCGATTTGGTTATGGCTCGATGCCAGTGCTTCGATGGCTGAAGCGAGTTATGACTACCCGAGTGTGAGTAAGCTCGATTTTGCACGGGTGATTTTTGCTTGTCTCGCCGCCGTGGCGCAACGACAAGGCGACGCGTTTGGACTGCTGATTGCGCAAAACGGGCGGCTACAAATTACGCCAGCGGCACGTGGCCCTCGGCAATTCCATCGTGTAATGGCGCAGCTAAAACAAACGAGCGCGGCCGGTGTTTTGCCTGACGCAGCTTTGCTCAAGGCGCAATTACACTTTGCACGTGCACCTAGCCTAATCTTTGCGATTAGCGATTTTTTGGAGTGGCCATCAGCGTGTTCGGAAAGCTTGGTGCGCTTGCGCCATATGCGACATGATGTGCGTGCCCTGTGTCTGCAAACGCGGGCCGAATGTGAAGCGGGATTTGCATCGACGATTGCTTATGTTGATCCCGAACACAATGCTGATCCGGTTAAATTTTCTGAAACTGCGAAGGCAGATTTTTTAGCCGCGCACACCGCACATTTTCAGCGCGTAGAACAGCAATGTCGTCAGGTCAATATTCCTTTCTTACGTGCTCGCATTGAGCAAGATGTCGGTAAGACACTCAGAGATTGGCTTAAGTTGGCAGGGCGCGCATGATGAACTTCAATCTTGGCTTGAGTCCTGCTTGGTGGTTGTTATTGCCGTTATTGATCTTACCAATCTGGTGGCTGCGCCAGCGACGTGAAACGCTAGTTAGAAAAACACTCGCGACTGCGAAGTTCTTATCCCCCGCAAAACCGCAATTGGTAAGGGTCTGGCGTTGGCGTGAATGGTTATTGATGTTATTGCGTTGCCTGTTGCTGCTGATGGTGATCGCTTATTTAGCGAGTTTGTTTATCGCTTGGCGTGGCGATACCGTATTGGTAGGCGACGATCTTGATCCGGTGTGGTTGCAGCAACAGCTCAAAGAAACTGGTATGCAAAACGCCAAGCAGCGTCGTTTTTGCGCACGTACTGAATGTGATGTGCAAAGCTCGCGGCTTTTATATTGGCTGGCTGAACATCAAAAAGACTGGCAAGCTGATGCGCGTGTTTTGATTTTGGCGCGAGCAGGGCAGTTGGCATGGAGTGCAGAATCACCACAATTATTGCCCAAGACTCAAATAAGAGTGCAAGACCATCCGTTTAAAGCGCCAGTGCGTACCCACTATATTGCATTGCGTAGCGATCATCCTGAAGTATGGCAAAGCTTGTTTCGTGCCTTTAGTGTCGCAGGCGATGGACAAGATCGCTATGTTTGGCAGCAGCAAACTGACGCCAAGACCGATTTAATTATTTGGGATAGTAATGAGCCTGCATCCAGTAATTGGCAAGCGCCGTACTGGTGGATGAAACGACCTGCTCAAGAATTGTCTAAGGATTGGATCGTACAAAACAATCCTGCGCTAGCCGGATTGGCTTTGCACCAATATCAGCGCGGAAAAGTTCGTTATTGGCTGACTGAGCAAGCAGGGCAATGGCCTATGTATAAATTAGAAGATACCAAACAATGGTATCGCGCTTGGCAACAAAGTCGCGCGCCGCAAGTTGATTTGATCTATACCAGCATGCAATTGCCTCGTGTACAGGTAAATCAACCGAGTCAGCAAGAAAATACACGTCAATTGTTATTACTGTGCTTGCTGGTGATTTTTGCTTTGGAGCGGATGTTAAGTCATGTCAAACGTCTCTGAATCAGTTATCAGCGAAGTGCTCACGCGCGTCTTCCAAACCTTATGGCACACAGCTTGTCGCCATCATTTGTTGGCGTGGTTAGCTTTCCTCGCACCTTGGATTATTTTGCGACAATTTGGGATCGTGATTCTAGGTCTTGCGTTGATGGTTTTGCATTTCTGGTGGTTGCGGAAACGTTTAGTGAAGAATTGGAGTAGTTGGGCGAATGCGGATTTTCCAGAACTAGAAGATAGTATGCAATTGCTGGTGCAGTCGGAAGTTCAAGCTCAAGCGCAACAACAAAATAGGCAAGAAAATCAGATCACACAGAATTCCGCGCTAGCTGCTTTGCAAGCACAGCGCGTATTAAAGCGGCTGCCACAAGTTCTGCATCCAGCCGCTTGTCGCCATTTTATTCAACGGCATTTGTCTTTTTCGCGCCTTTGCTTGGCATGTAGTTGGATAGCTGCTGCACTATCTATTTTGCTGCCGATTTGGATGCCGTCTTTACTCGCGATGAATCAGTCGATGCCAGCGGCAGCTTCAACCAAACCAGCAAGTAAGCTTGATCTCAATGCGAGTTTGACGATGCACGTGGTGCCACCAACTTATACCGGTTTAGCTAGCATTGATTCTGCTCCTAAGGAATTACAAGTTCCCGAAAATAGCCTAGTGACATGGTGCATACAAGCCGATCAAAATTTTGAAAAATTGCCGACTTTGAGTTTAAGCCACGGGCAGGAAATCCGCTTTACAAAAACGCAGTCTTCACTCGATCAAGACAAAGTTAAAGACAAAGCTATAGACAAAACCAAGCTCTGTGCAAGTTGGCAAGCGAGTGAGACGGTATTTTGGCATTGGAGTGGCGATGCAGGGAAAAGCCGTACTGTTTTGAAAGTGTTACTGGATCAAGCGCCACAAATTGACATTGAACAGCCAAGCGAATTGTTGCAGATTTTGGCAGCAGACACGCGCCAAGTTAAAATCGCTCTGCGTATAGCGGACGACTATAAGATCAATCAAGCCACCATGCATATGACCTTGGCACGTGGCAGTGGTGAGAATATTCGTTTTAGTGATAGAGAATTACCTATTCCGCAAGGTAAAAATCCGCAAATTCGGCAATGGGATAAAACTTGGACCTTAACTGAGTTAGGCATGGAACCGGGCGATGAGTTGTATTTCTTCGTGCGGGCGACGGATAACGCCGATAAGAATCCGCATATCACTCGCTCTGCAACCTACACCTTGCGTCTACCAGCACCAGAAGCGCAGGCGGAAGAAACTTCGGCCTTACCTATGTTGGCTAAACCAGAGTCATTGCGTAGTCAGCGTCAGATCATTATTGATACCGAACAATTGTTGGCGGATATGAAGGCCAATCCTAAGATGAATCCTAACTTGATTCGTAGCCGCAGCGAGACGATTGCTGGTGATCAAGGGACTTTACGCCGTCGTTACGGTAGATTTTTAGGCGAAGAATCGAGTTTATTCGGTGATGATGAGCATGCAGAAGGCCATAGCGCTGATGATGGACACGATCATGGCGATGCCGCACCACAGAATTTGGCAGCGCAGTATGGACATGCGCATGATCAAGAAGAAAATGCGACCTTGTTTGATGAAGCAACCAAGAAGATTTTGCGTCGCGCCTTAGTCGCGATGTGGGATGCAGAAAAAGCTTTGCGTGCAATTAGTCCAGCCACCGCTTTAGCGCCAGAAAATAAAGCTTTAGAAGCGATCAAACAATTGCAACAAGCGGATCGGATCTATTTACACAAGGCTGCATTT
Source organism: Affinundibacterium baiyunense (assembly GCF_018139645.1). Taxonomy (GTDB): domain Bacteria; phylum Pseudomonadota; class Gammaproteobacteria; order Burkholderiales; family Burkholderiaceae_D; genus Undibacterium; species Undibacterium baiyunense. The sequence goes on along the minus strand of NZ_JAGSPM010000002.1, from coordinate 138,555 downwards.
ACACCACCAGCAATCAAAGAAGACAAGCGTTTAACTGGTGATGTGTTGGATTTAAAAAATACTCAAAAGCAGCAAGATGCGGCACAGCAAATCGTTCCTGAAGGAATACAAAATTTACTGCGCGCATTGCAAAGCGAAAACCCCTTGCCAGCGTTGTGGACGACTACCGCGCGTACTTGGTTTGCTGCGCATCTAACAAAAGAGGAGCAACGCCTAGCCGCACAAGCCGCGATCTTGGATGTGGAAAGCGGTTGCGCTCCATGTCGCCCAGTATTAGCGGGATGGATACGGCAGGCGATCCCGCAAGCCGAATTGATTTTGCAGGGGCGTTCTGAGTTTCAAGCAATACGCGAGAGCGGATTTGAACAAGCATGGAAAAAAATAAAGCCAAGTCCACGCTCAAGCTCAAGTAAGCCAGAGGTACAACGATGATGCATAGCTTGATTTCTTCAATGGCACTTGAAACTTGGCAAGTCGTACTGTGTCTGGGCGTGCTACTTGTAGTGCTATTCTCGACCTTGATGTACTGGCGACGAGCGAGGCGTAGCGATGGACTGATACATACTGCGATCATAAGCTCTGCTGGGTTTTGTTTCTGCATGATGATCATCGCGCCTAGCCTACCTTTGCAAAGCAACCCATTGCGCATTGATAGTTCGGAAAGTCACCACAGCATGGCGCAATGGGTGCAGCAAAGTCAGCATGCCGATTCCTACCAAGTTCACGGTGATGGTTTGCGTTGGATGCAATGGCAAGATTTGCCGCGCTTACCGATGCAAATCACGACAATACCTGTTGATCCCAATTCGACCAAGCTTGACGAAGTGTTGGATTTAGATTTTCCTACGCAGCTCACACAGGGTCGAATGTTTCATTTGAGCGTACAACGTCAACATGTTGATGGCGAGTGGCGTTTGCAATTGCTAGCTGAAAATCAGCAAGTTCTAGCAGAAACGCGAGGTCGCGAGAAACAACTCAGTTTGCAATGGCTACCGCCGGCGGTGGAGCGTTTGGTATTACAAGCAAAAATACTTGATCAGCATGGTCGCGTTATCGAGCAAGGGCCAATTCCTTTAGAGGTGATCGCACCACAAAGTTTGTTGGTGCAAGCTCGCTTTGCCGCGCCGTCTTTCGATGCCAAGGTGCTCAATGCGCTGCTTAGTCAAAGTCAGGCCAAGTTAGATTGGCAAACCAAGTTAGGCAAGACTGTTACGCGGTTTGAGACTGCTGATAATGTATCAACACCAACACCAACATCAACGCAGGCGAGCACAGCAAAGCCGGATTTGTTGATACAGGACGCCGCGTATTTCGAACAGCAAAATGTCCGAGCACGTGCGCAAGTATTACAGCAAGTAGCGGCAGGTTCATCCTTAATTATTCTTGGTGCGAATGCGAGCGATATTGGACTATGGCGACGTGAATTAGATTTGCGTTTGCAAGCTAGCGATACGAGCAAAGAGATCACCATCGATCCTTTGAAGAGCTTGAGTCCAAGCGCGTGGACGCCGCAAGTCAAGTCAGATGCGAATTGGTATCAGGTCAAGGGGCAAAGCTGGATGGCGCAGCGCGCTTGGGGGCAGGGGCAGATCGTATGGTTGAGTGTGGCTAATTGGCATCGTTACCAGATTAGTGCGACAAATTCTTTGCAAGCTTGGTGGCAAACTATTTTGGACCAAGCTAAGGTGAAAAAAAGCTTGGATTGGGAAGCGCGGTTTGAACCAAGGATGCCGATTGTTGGTCAGCGTATGCGTCTTTGTGCGCAGGGCTTTGAACAAGCTGAGCTGGTCTTGGCCGGGCATGAGCAAGGGTTGCCCTTGTTACCTGTACGCGATCATGCTGATGCCCAATGCGCTTCGTTTTGGCCAGAAAAGCCTGCTTGGTTAGATTGGCAAGCGCAAAAAAGAACGAAGTCAGAAACAAAATCAGCCGCAAAGGTAGTGCAAGGCAAGGGCACTAGCACACTTGCAACTGGCGTTGTGTACGTTTATCAACCAGAAGATTGGCCGGCTTGGCAAAGAGCGCAAGCACGTGCAGATACCGCAGCGATGTTGGCACTGGTACCTGTGGTCGCCGATAACACCAAGGATTTGCGTCGTAGTTTGCCGACTTGGCCGTGGGCCTTGGGTTTGTTGGCAGCGATGCTATTGCTGTGGTGGCGCGAGCAGCGAGATAAATAAACCACTCATGGAAGCTCACCGTGAACTCATAGTAAGTTCAAAGTAAGCTCAAAAACAGAAAGTAAGAATCAATAAAAAAGCGAGATGGCTGTTGATAGCCATCTCGCTTTTTTGATGCGTGCTAGTTGTTACTGCGGCTTGTTAAGGCATTTTATTTTTGCTGTGCCTTGACGACTTTTCCGCCTTTGATGACTACTGCGACATTTTCTAAAACGCGCACGTCTTTGCTTGGATCGCCAGCAACTGCCACCATATCGGCAAAACGACCAGCTTCGATGATACCGACATCTTTGCTCGCCAATGCTTCTGCCGCATTGATCGTCGCTGCTTGAATCGCTTGCACTGGCGTCATGCCATACTTGACCATGGTCGCAAATTGTTTGGCGTTGTCACCGTGTGGATAGATACCCGCGTCGGTGCCATAAACCATTTTGACACCTGCCGCATGCGCGCGACGGAAGCCTTCGCGTTGCACGTCGGCGACTTCACGGTCTTTGCGCAGATTGTCTTCCATCACACCATTTTTCTTACCTTCAGATTGAGTGTAATCCGTGTTGTAGATATCCATCGACAGATAAGTGCCATGTTTTTTTGCGAGCGCGATTCCTTCGTCATCGATCAAACTTGCGTGTTCTATCGTATCGATACCAGCGCGAATCGCATCTTTAATACCTGAAGTGCCATGCGCGTGTGCGGCGACACGTATGCCCCATTGATGTGCTTCTTCCGCAATTGCGGTCATTTCTTTCAAGCTCATTTGCTGTTGACCAGGCTCGGTATTGTGTGAGAACACACCGCCAGTTGCACAGATTTTGATGACTTGGGCACCGTGTTTGCGAATTTCGCGTACACGTTTGCGACCTTCTTCCGGACTATCTGCATTAAATGGACTTTGTTGATTCATTGAAGGCGGGAAGAAGGTCGAATCACAGTGCCCACCTGTCGCGCCAAATGAATAGGCCGCGGCAACAATGCGCGGTCCCGGTACTTTTCCTTCATCAATCGCTTGGCGCAAACCAATATCATTCCATGCGTCTGAACCCAGCGTGCGTACCGTTGTAAAGCCCGCTTCTAAAGTACGACTAGCATGTGGCACGTTCAGCATCGACCAAAAGCGATCGTTGTATTGCAAACTACTGTAACCGCCATAAGTCGGATCGGTATCTAAATGCACATGCATATCGATTAAGCCTGGCACGATAGTCATACCGGCGAGATCGATTTTTTGTACTTTGCTATCGGCACCGTTCGCATTTTGTTTCACGCTAATGATGCGCCCATCGCGAACCAAGATATGTGGGTTCGCAATCATTTTGCCAGTTCTGACATCCAACATTTGGCGTGCTGTGATCAGCGTGTCCGCAACATCTGCCTTACCTGAAGCGAGCGCTGGAGCGCTCATGCAAAATGCGGCGGTGATGAGGGCGGAACAAATAGTTTTTTTCATTCGATACTCCGAGTTTGATGTAATTGCCTGTTTGCTTTGTAGGGGGGATTTTCAGGCAGCCGCTCAGTATCTTACTTAGACCTGTGGTGGTCAAACTGGAATTGCAAAAATGATGCTCACGACCAACATTTTTGCCAATAACATTACTTAGCGGTGGCGAAGGGACTTTATCAGGATAAAGTCATTTGTCATTGTGAGAAGACAAAGGCAAGCAAAGCGAGGGTTTGGATTGATAGAGCTTTGAAAGTTTTATTCAGTGTTCATTCTATTTTTATGCCGCGTATTGGACCGTTTTCTGTAACAAGTGCGTTGTAATTGTACTTGCTCGTTATTTCAATTTAGCTTTATTGAGTGATAATGCAATCATGCAGCATCGTTGATTTTCGCTTTGATGAAAGAAGGAAAATATGCAGGTGAAGCCTAATAACAGTGTCGATAGTGTAGCTTCGGTAGCTAAGGTAGCTAACGAAAACAGCGCAACCCAACGTTTGATTTTCTTTAAACGATTACAAACCTTAACCAACAAGATTCACGCGAGTAATACGGTCGATCAAATTGTTTCAGATTTAATGATCGATATTTGTGACTTATTTGATTGCGATCGTCTGACTATTTATATAGTGGCGCCAGATGGTAGCAACCTGATTTCTAAAGTCAAAAAAGGACTCAATTCATTTAAAGATATACGCTTGCCGATTTCTGACCAAAGTATCGCTGGATATGTCGCGTTGAATCGTGAAGTGCTGTGTATTAATGATGTTTACGATGAAGCTGAGTTGCGAGCTATTTCGCCAGATTTGCATTTCCAAAAAGCGATTGATCAACGCACTGGTTATCGTACCAAAGAGATGTTAGTTGCACCGATTATTGATGCTGCAAAAGGCGATTTATTGGGCGCAATTCAGTTCATTAATAGTCGTCATGGCACCAGTTTTAATGCGATTGCACAAGAAGGCGTACGTGAGCTGTGCGAAACCTTGGCGATCGCTTTTGCGCAAAAGAACAAACCGCTGCCAATTCCGCCATCGAAATTGAATGGCTTGGTGTCTGATGGCATTTTATCTTTGCCCGAATTTGAATTGGCGATCAGCGCGGCACGCAAGAAACAAGCCGATTTAGAAGATATTTTGATCGATGAATTTCAGGTCCCTGTTGTGAAAGTTGGTTTGGCGTTGGCGAAGTTTTTTGGCGTGCCTTATGAGGCTTGGCAAGAAGGACGAGTGGTTGATGTTGAGTTAGTCAAAAAGTTGAAACGCCAATACGTTGAAGAGAATAATTGGTTGCCGATTTCTGAGGATAAGAGCGGCATGACGATATTGGCCTTAGATCCTGAAAAAGTGAAAACTACGCGTGTGGTGAATTTGATTTTTCCTGGTGCGCGTTTACTGTTTAAGGTCACAACCAAGCGCGAATTCAAGCTTACGGTAGATCAGTTTTTTGGACAAAGCGCAGACAGTGCCAGCGTCGGAGAATTGTTATCTGGCATGGAAACTGACGAGGATGACAACACGGGTGGCAATCAAGACGTTTCTGCTGCGGTCGAAAATGAATTAGTCAAATTACTTAATAAAATCATCGTCGATGCATATCAACAAGGTGCCTCGGATATCCATATTGAACCACGTCCAGGTAAAGAAAAGACGCTGATTCGTTTCCGTAAAGACGGTTCTTTGTCACCATATATTGAAATTCCCGCGAGTTATCGCAATGCCCTGTTGGCGCGCATCAAGATCATGTGCGATTTGGATATTTCAGAAAAACGTAAACCACAAGACGGCAAAATTAAGTTCAAGAAATATGGGCCGCTAGATATTGAATTAAGGGTTGCTACGATTCCTTCCGCCGCGGGCATGGAAGATGTGGTGATGCGCATTTTGGCAGCAGGCGAACCGATTCCTTTGGATAAGCTTGGTGTCTTACCGCACAATCTGCGACGCTTGAAAGAAGTGGTCGAAAAACCTTATGGCATTTTCTTTGTGTGTGGCCCCACTGGCTCTGGCAAGACCACAACTTTGCATTCGGTTTTGCATTATTTAAATCGACCAGAAACGAAAATTTGGACTGCCGAAGATCCGGTTGAAATCACCCAAAAGGGTTTGCGGCAAGTTCAAGTGAATCGTAAAGCGGGGATGGATTTTGCAACGGTGATGCGGGCATTTTTGCGCGCAGATCCCGATGTGATCATGGTCGGTGAAATGCGCGATAAAGAGACAGTTTCTATCGGGCTAGAAGCGTCCTTGACCGGGCATCTTGTCTTTGCGACGCTACATACAAATAGCGCACCTGAATCGATTATTCGTTTGCTTGATATGGGCATGGACCCCTTCAATTTTGCCGATGCGTTATTGGGTATTTTGGCGCAGCGTTTAGCCAAGCGTTTATGTAATCAGTGCAAAGTCGCCTATCAGCCGACACAAGAGGAATTGCTCAGTTTATTGAATGAGTATTGTGCTGAATTATTGGCCACTTCTGTATTCCAACAAGATGCAGAAGCCGCCAAGCGGAAGGTCTTTCAACAATGGTCTAAGGATTATGCCGATGCTAAAGGACAATTTACTTTATATCGTCCTCAAGGTTGCGATAAGTGTGTGAATGGTTATAAAGGCAGAATCGGCTTGCATGAGCTGATGGTGGGTACTGATCCAGTCAAGAAGCTAATTCAAGAACACGCACGCGTCGCACAATTATTTACTGCGGCGCTAGAAGACGGCATGTTGACTTTGAAAATGGATGGCATAGAAAAAGTCTTGTCAGGCATTACCGACATGAAGCAAGTCAGAGTGGTTTGTATCAAATAAAATGCCGTGATCAGCGCTGATTAATTGCTGGCCGATCGCTGGCTAATCGTTGACTAATCGATGATAAAGGCTTGCCTGTGTCAGGCTTAATTTGCTGTTCGGTTTGCTGCGCCGTTTGTAGATTTGTTAGCCGATGTTATCGCATCGCTTAGGTTTTCTTCTGGATTGGCGACCAAAGGCGGTAGTTTTTTATTGATCAATGGGAGATTTTGGCGTTCGCTGCCATCTGCTTGTACCGCTTGTTGTGCTGAAAGCCAATCGCCATTGTCTTTGTTTGATGTCATGCTGTGCTCCGATTTGGTGAGTACCAAGAAAGATAAACAGTGCTCAGCATAATCTGGAGGCAGACATGATTCAAAAAAAACGCGAGATTCTTTGCCTTAGCGCAAACCTTGATTCGCTGCAGATTCTTTTGAGTATCTAGGTACTCAAGTATTAAAGCAGAAAAGTACCAAAATACTTAAAGTAAGCGAAGGCTTAGCTAATCTTGGCAGCAGCTTCACTTTGATATGCAGGCAGGCGCGCACCGCAGTGTTGACAGAAGTTAGCGTCAGCCGCGTGACCTTCGCTTAAACATTCTTGGCAAGTGCGGGTTGTTGGTGTGCTCATAAAATGACGCCGTTGTGCGGTCATTTCGGCAGTAACAATCCCAGTTGGAACTGCCAGTACGCCCCAACCCATCAGCATCATTGTTGAGGCAATGAAGCGTCCCAGATCGGTTTTTGGTGTGATATCGCCAAAGCCCACTGTGGTCATGGTGGTGATTGCCCAGTAAATACTGGCAGGAATGCTGGTGTAGCCATGCGCCGGTCCTTCAACCGCGTACATCACCGTGCCCATAATCACGACGACCATTAAGACCACTGATAAAAAGACCAAAATCTTTCGAGCACTGGCACGTAGCGCTAAGCCCAGTGTGGTAAATTCAGTCAAATAGGCGGTCAATTTGAATATGCGGAAAATACGCAGTAAGCGCAACACACGTACATCCACTAAGACATACACTTCAGGGAAGAATAATGCCAAATAGCTAGGTAGCATCGCCAGTAAATCGACGATGCCAAAAAAACTTAATGCATAGCGCATTGGATATTTTACGCATGCCAGTCGAGCGACATATTCAAGTGTGAATAAGGCAGTGAAGGCAATTTCCACCCAACTAAAGACTGCAGAATATTTCGCATTTATTGTGGCGACACTGCCTAGCATTACAAATAAAACGCTCAATAAGATAGCGAAAATAAGAACGATATCAAAACAGCGTCCAGCCCTTGTATCTGCCTCAAAAATAATCGTGTACAAACGTAAACGCCAACCATCTAAGGGACGTCCTAAGCTGGTGTCGGCGGGATTACGTTTTTCCATAGAGGTCTCTTATGTGAAAGTGAGCAAAAAGTGAGTGAAAGTCGCTTACTTGAAATCAGGCGCCAAAAAACTCGGCGTGTACCGCTTGTAAAGCGAGCTTGGTGTCGTCTTGATGCACTAGCATGTAGGCTGCGACTTCGCTCGCGCCAGCCGCCGCCAAACATACGCGAACACCACTTGCAATCGCTGCCGATAAAGCGCGACTGGCAATTGCGCTGCCAACATCTGAGGCTTCTAGTACGCCATCGCCGACTACCGCAACAATCGCTACTTCAGCATTGCGCGATACTTCAACCACACCGGCTAAATGATGCTCTGCTAATGCTGCGTATGCCGCATCTAAATGATCGCGTGCCAGCAAAATATTGATCGCTGTTTGTGCCGTCAATACACTCTTGATATTGATGCCGAGACTGTCGAGCTGATTGGTGACGCGCGCTAAGATGCCGGCTTTAAAACCAACGCCGGGGCCGTGTAATTTTAAGATGGCGACATCATCGGTGGACGTCACACTTTTCACCACATCTTTGGTCACTTTGCGTTGTCCGTTAATGATCGTGTAGGGCTGTAAGCCGCGCTCAGGTTTAGTAATGTTCAAGATACGAATCGGAATGTCTTGGTCAAATAAGGGTTCGACAGTGCGAGGGTGCAAAATTTTCGCGCCGAAATAGGATAATTCTGCCGCTTCTAGATAGTTTAATTGCGCAATCGAGCGTGGCGTTGTCACGGTTCCTGGATCAGCACTCAAAAAGCCATCGACATCTTTCCATACATCGAGTGATTCTGCAGCTATGCAGCAAGCAATTGAGGCTGCCGAATAATCGGAACCACCGCGTCCGAACAGGGTTGCCTTGCCATCACGATCGACTCCGTAAAAGCCGGGTACCACCACCACGCCCTCGCCTGCCAGTGCTTGCGCTACTGACTCTTTGCTAGCAGCAAAATCACAAGCAGAATTACCAAATACGCCATCCGTAATTAAGCCTATGTCTTCTGGCAAAGCTTCGCGCGCTTGGATGCCGCGGCTTTGCAATACTTCGGTCAATAACAAACTGGATAAGCGTTCACCGTAACTGAGTATGGCATCGTAGACAAAAGTCGGAACATCTCCGATGCAGTGAATGCCGGTCAAATAGCGATCTAATTGATCGATCCGCACCGCTAAGGCTTGTTCAATACGCTCGCGTTGCGCTTGGTCGGCAACGTTTGCCTCGATCAGTTCACGCTTCAAACGTCGTAAATGTTGTGTGTAACTTTGACTCTCCGCCAAGGCTGCTTTGGTACCCGCGCCTTCTTTGGCAGCTTGTACGCAAGTAATCAAGGCGTTGGTGATGCCGTAAAAAGCCGATACCACCAAGATTAAAGGGCGCTGATAGGTTTGCACGACGTTGACGATACGATCAATGTCTTGTGGCTTGCGTAAATTCGAGCCGCCAAATTTCACAACGATTTTTTTCATTCTGTTTCCGGTCTGAGAGGGTGCGCCAAGTGTTTTTGTCGATGGCAGTTGGTTGAATGTGCGCGACTTTTATTATTTGTTTTATCAAGGCTTTGCACAAATCGAGAGGCGGCTAGGTTACTGCACTGTGCTCTGCTGGTCAATCCGTGGACTTGATTAATTAATACGATTTTGATGTCGAGTTTTGCTAATTGGGCTAGAAATCCCACTCTGTTCTGCTGATTTATCAAAGCGCGGAAGGAATATAGTGAAAGAAATTTAGCGAACAAGCTCTGTAGTTGAGTTTAAGCCTAACAAGCGCTATTGAATTAAATATTAAATAGAAATTTGTGCAAAATGAATTTAGCTCCGCAAGCGAATCCGTGGCAAAGCCAGTCAGTACCGATCCGTGCCAATACGGCACAGCGGTATTTGCGCTTTAGCGGCTATGATCCGCGTGCGGCTGGTGGACGGCAAACGCTGAAACTAGAATTGCCTGAGGATTTTGAGCCCGGCGTGCAGCAACTGAGTTTAAGCTGCCGTTCAGAATTGCTTACACAATCGTATGCACAATCACCTTCGCAATCACCTCTGCAATCACGTTCATCGATGGCGAGCTCGCATAGTTTGACGCGCAGTCCGGCGGGCTTATGGCCGCCATTGCTCTTAAGTTTTTCTACCAAAGCACGTGAGCATGGTCAGTATCCATTAGAGATTCGTATCAGCTATAAAGATGCAGCTGGTGATGCGCATTTATGGATTTGCACCAGTACGATTTTGTTGCCAAGAGCGAATGCCAGCTTGAGCGAAATTCATCAAGTTTTTTTAGCGACACACAAAAACTACCGCGTCCATGCAGAGGATGGCGCGATTGCGCGCTTACAAGGCTTGCCACAAGATAGCATTGCCACACCGATCAATTGTGATGTAGATATTTATGCCAAGGATGCGGCAATTGCGCAGCTTGATTTGCTTGCTACAACAAATGGACTGAATCAACAAGGACAGCACGCGGTTGGATTATCTAGTCTTGCTTGGCATGAGTTGCTGATGGAAGTGGAAGTGCCAAGTTCGCTTAATTTGATGCAAGTGGCTTTACCGATAACGAGTGCTGAATCAAATCCAACTGACGTTGTGACTGAATCGACTAGCGCCGCTGCGATCACATCTGCCAATTTAATCGCGAAATCTGATGCCCATGCGATCCCGATTCGTTTGTTGGCAAAGCAGGAATGGTGCTTGGGGCGTCATAAGGATTTTGCTGCGAAGCCAAGCGCCGATATTTGTTTGCAATATCAGTCACAAGCTGATCAAGATGCGACATTAGGCAAACGCATCAGCCATCGCCATGCGATTATTCAGCGACACGATGGACGGGTGCATATCACTGACATTTCGCGTTATGGCGTTTTGTTGGATGGCGTTATCTTGGAGAAGCATCAAGCGATGCCCTTGTTGCAAGGTGCGCACGTGGAGTTTTGTGCGAGTTTCAAAGGGCTGGTCGAATTACGAGTCGCGGCGATTTTGCCGCATGCGTTGATATTGCACAGACTGGTGCGCGACAAGCTGGTTGAGTTGTTTTATTTACTCAATCCCGAGCAACGACCAGAAGTGGGGAACTTGCCTGCAATGCTGCAAGGGCATAGCCTATTTTTCCATCGCCACGGACAATTTTGGCATCACGATACACAGAGTTTACAAGATCGGGTGCTGACGCCATCGACTGATCTGGCAGAGATTCATCCGAATCTGGCTTCTTATCGTTTTGAGTTGGCTACTTAGGTATGACTTAGTTATAACTAAGGTGCTAAGTAAGTGCTACGAAAGTGTTAATTAAGTGCCGCAGCTTGCGCACATTCCATAATCCTGATTTGACGGGTTTTTCACCCTCTATTCCTGCCTATTAATTAGGCTGCGGGTGCTATTCTTTTCCCTACTGCATCTTTTTGTATCGCGTCGCTCAGTTTTCGTTGCAATGCAGGTTGGATCGTTTTCACTGTTGGTTTGTTGCCGATCGCATTGGTCGGAAGGGATTTGGTATGCGCTCACTTTTTCATTCACTCAAGCTGCAATGCGCTCGTTGTGCTGCCTACTGTAGTTCCGCTGGTCCCAAACATGTGAACTATTGTCCACAATGCGGTTTATTAGTCGGTAGCCCGCCACATGAAGCGATTTTTAAGCAAGCGTATTGGTTGCCCGCCGATGATGAGATGGCAGTGTTTTTTGCGGTAGCATCGATTGATCAACTAGCGAAAACCGGCGTGCAAATTCCTGCTCGCGCGCGCGCCTTTGTATTGCAAAATGAGCGCTGTATCGAATTGCCATCAGGTAGCTACGATGCCGCAAGCTTGCGTGCGCGTACTAGCTCGCTCCAGTCTGAACAAGCGATTGAATTATTGATTACGCGTTCTCATCCATTAGCGTTGAATTTTGTTTTTGACGATCTGCATACAGCCGAATTTTTGCCATTGACAGCGAATCTTTTATTGCGCGTGAAGTTGGATCAAGTTGCCCGCTTTGCCAATCAATTCATGTTGGTGCCCGGCACACTCAACACCACGCAACTGCAAGCCTTGCTCGCACCGCTAGTCAGACAAGCTTTATTGAACGTGATTCGAACCAAGTCTCTGCGCAGTATTCAAGATGAATTGGATTTTTATCCGCAACTGGATGAGCAATTACTGTCGAATTTAAACGCCAGTTTTGCTGACTACGGATTGGCATTGACGCAAGTGCTGACGCAACAACTCCAGCATCCCTCTTTGTCGAAAGAGCGTGAAGAACTCAGTGAACAGACCGAGCAACAAGCTCTACAGCTTGATAAAAGTCGTGCGCAAATACAGCAAAGAAAACAAGCGGATGAGATGTATCGTGAGCGCGAGTGGCAAAGAATAAGTAAGCAAGAAGAACAAGTACGTTTGCGTTATCGCCATGAAGAAATGCGTGCGCAATTCGCCAAAGATTTAGGATGGTTGTACCTGCAAGGTGATTACGACAAAGCCAAGAAGCGTTTGAGTCGCGCTAAGCTGCAGCAAGATGAGGCGGAACGTTTGCAAACCATACGTTTGCGCGAATTAGATTTGTACGCGCAAATTGTCGATGCACGTACTCGTCAACAGGCAATTGACGCCGGTGCGACCGAGATGATCCGTGCCTTAGAGCAGAGTGCAAAAGAACAGCATGAAACGCGACAAAATGAAGCGGATCAATGGTTGCATGTGCGTACCTTAGCACGCATTAAAATGCGTTCGGAATCAGAATTAACACAACTATACAGCAAACAAGCAGCGCTATTATTGCAATTGCAAAGCGCGCAGCAGATGCAAAAAATTCAGCTTGAACATGAGATCGCTCAAAATAGTTTGATCGCAGATCAAACCGAACAAGCCGCACAGCGAGAATTGCAAAAGCAAAAGCAGCAGCATCTGCAGCAAGCTGAGCAAGAGTTAGCAGATGAACGGCAAAAACATGCCTTGATAAGCATCAGCTTAGAGACCGAATTACGGGCGCGTGAATTTCAGCGTATGCAGGCATGGGAGCAAGAGTTACATAAGACCCGCATTGACGATCTACAACAAGAACAGCAAAGAACGCAGCAACTTAAACAGATTGATGCGGCGCTGAAATTGGCACAAGTACAGGAACAGATTGACACGATTCAACAGCGAACAGAACAAACACGTAGCGCTAGCCAACAGGAGAAATTACAGCGCACGATAGAGTTGCACGCGCGCTTTCAAGATCAAGAGCAACAACGTCAAGAGCAAGCTGCATTGGCGGTGTACGCGATTGAAGAAAGTCGTATGAAATTACAACAGCAACATCAAATTGCGATTGAAGAAGCGCAAATCGAGCGACTACAAGCAATCGCGAACTTTAGTGAGACTGGCAAGATCGCCACCGCTGATGTCGCGAATGCGAATGCCTTGGCAGATTTGATGAAATTGCAAACGCAAGCGAGTATGAGTGCAGAGCAAATTCTGGCAACGCAAGCGGGACAATCGAGTCATGCGGCGCAAGCGATGAGTGCGATGGCGCAAATTCAGCATGGTATGAGTTTGGAGCAATCAATGAAGATGCTACAGGATCGTTTGCGCGAAGAGCGTGAACAACGCGAGGCTGATTTACAAAGACGGCATCAGCTTGATTTAAGCATCGTGCAAAATTTGATGTCGCTGCAACGCCAGCATGCGCCAGCTGCGGGTAGAAAATAGTGCGCCAAAAATTAGCTTGAGAATTTCGTGTGGAACTAGGTGTTGAACCCGTGTCGAATCAAGATCATGCAAAAGCCATTACATAAAATCCGTGAATTGCGTGATCTTTTGAACGAAGGTTTGTTGAGCGAACAGGAATTCACGCAAAGAAAGAACGCGATTCTCGATACGGAATTTGGTCCGAACGGCAGCCTTGCTGCTAGTCGCAGCGGCACCCTCGGCGCAAGTCTTGGTGTTAGTGCGTCGCCATTTGAATCATTGGATGGAACCGATCTTGGCTTTATTGCAGGCCAAGAGATAGGTGCGCAAGCGAAGCGTTACCAATTGGAGCGGTTATTAGGCCAAGGTGGAATGGGACAAGTTTGGCAGGTCAGTGATCTAGCGACCCAAGCTGCAATTGGCCATAGTGAAAAACTCGCCATCAAAATCTTGCCGCCACATTTCACCCAAAGTGCACTGCATACGCATTTACTAATTGAAGAAGCTTCGCTAGTACGTAAGTTGGCACATGAGCATATTGTGCGCGTCTATGACTGGGCGCGTGATCCTGCTACCAATAGCTATTTCATTATGATGGAATACTTGGATGGCCAAGATTTTGATCGCTATTTGGCGCAGCATCAACGCTGTGAATGGCAACAAGCTTTACGGATGTTGTTGCCGGTTGCGCAGGCCTTGCAATATGCGTGGGAAAAGCACAAATTGGTGCATCGTGATTTGAAACCGAGTAATTTGTTTTTGACTAAAGATGGTCAGGTGAAATTGCTTGATTTTGGTATCTCTGCTCGTCTTCGTACCCAAACTAGTGCTGGGCTCAGCACGCCGGGTTTTGCCTCGGTGCGTTCACCGCATGCCGGTACTGCAGGCTATCGTGCGCCAGAAGCCGATATTTCAGCACATGGTGGTTCACCGGTGTCGCCATATACACCAGCATTAGATGTGTATGCGATGGCGATCATGATTTATCAAATGTTGGAAGGGCGGCTACCGTTTGGTGAGTATCGACAAACCCAGCAACAAGCGCAAAAACCGCTGGGCATCAATCAAGCACAATGGTTGGTTTTGCAAAGCGGTTTTGCGATCGATATCAAACAACGACCAGCAACCGCTCTAGCACTTTTGGCTGCCTTAAAAAAAGCCGGACAACAAAGCAATCAGCCTGAGGTCTCTGCCTTTGTCGAGCAAGGTCAAAGTATGTCACCTTTTGAGAGCGCGGCGCAGCAACGTGCTGAGCAAAGGCGACAACGCAAAGAGCTAGAGCAGCAAAGACGTCAGCAAGCCTCTGCCGCATTGCATGCACTAGTCGAAAAACAAAAACGTTTGCGCGACTTAGAACAGCTAGAACGAGAAACTGAGCGCCAAAATAAGGCGGCAGAATTACGTTTATTGCAGCAAGCGCAACACGCCAAGATGAAAAGCCATGACACTGTCCAAGTGAGTAATATCAGTTGGGAAGATGCGCAGCGTTATTTGGCTGCGCTAAGCAAAGAACGTGGCCTGCCGTTTTGAGCTCTGCGCTTGTCGAGCACAACACTAAAATCAGTTTGAAGTAGCCGCTGCTTAAGGATGTGACGATGTGGAACCTGCATTGTTCTCTACATCAGAATGCAAGTCATTTTGCTCAAAAGGATTTTGTCGTAAAGCTGCGATTAAGATGTTCAGTGAGTCTTCTAATTGCGCGTGTTTGTCTTGCGGAATTAGATTAAATACTTGCGCCGCATGATTGTTCAGTGCGCTTTCTAATTTTTCGGCACGCACCCGGCCGAGTGGCGTCAAGCTCAGATTGACGCTACGTTTGTCGAGTTCACTCGGCAATTTTGACACGACACCATCACCGACTAGTGCGTCGACCGCTCGGCTAATCCATGCTTTGTCCAAGGATAATCGTTCGGCTAAAGCTTGCTGTGTAATTCCATCGACGCGCAATAATTCAGTAAGCACATGGCATTGCACATTCGAAGCCCCATCGACACATGCCGTTTGCGCACGTTGAGAACGAACAAATAGACGACTGACTTCTCTAACTAAAGAACCGGAATGGGATGGTGTGAGCATAGAAGATGGCGGAATCGATTGGGTAGAGCTATTCGGAAGCGCACATCATAGGAAATCGCCATTTAGTTGTCAATAACAACTAAATGGCGATGCTTACATTTGTTTATAGAAAGCCCAAGTTTCTACTGTTAGTATCAAAATTACGCAGGTTCGGTAACAAGTCAATTAACTCAGAATCAGTGATGCCCAACCACTTGCCCAGTGTTGCTGCATATTGTTCGACTGAGGTTGTCGGTAATAAGCGCCCTTGACCGACATCGTCTTCGCCATTGTTCGCTACTAGTGGCGCGGTGCCATACAAGCTGCCGCCCTTGACCGCGCCACCCAACATGAAATGCATACTGCCCCAGCCGTGATCACTGCCATCATTATTGCCAGTGAGGGTGCGACCAAAATCGGAAGCGGTGAAGGCCGTGACGGAATTGGCGACACCTAATTCGACAGTCGCGTTGTAGAAGGCGGCGAGTGCATCTGCTACCGTTTTTAGTAAGATCGGATGTTCAGTCAGTAAACCATCGTGGGTGTCGAATCCACCTAGAGAAACAAAAAACACCTGTCTCTTTGCGCTTAGTGCTGAGGCGGATGCAATCATGCGTGCAACCATCTTAAGTTGCGATGCCAAGCGATTATCCGCGGGAAACGGCGTCGTGATGGGTGGGGCAGAGGCGAGTGCTGCGCTTAGCACTTGATCTGCTTCGATCGAGCGAGTACTGACGCGATTGTATTCATGTTCAAACAAATGGGTTCGACTCTGCGTCACGATTTGGCGTAGCGCGTCGGAGCAGGCGCTTGAACCAAATAGTGGTGTACTTAAGCCATTTAATGGAACCGATCCATTACTGGTAACTTGATACTGCACCGCTTGTTGGCCCGATAAAAAGACCGCATTACCCGAGACATTCACGCAAGTGAAGGTGGCTTTGCCATTGCCACTGACGAATAAGTCGCCCATTCTGCCGCCCCATCCAGATACCGCCCCCTCAGGTGAGGATGATTGCCAAATCGATTGTTGATCGTTGTGTGAGAATAGTTTAGGTGGTAATGCTACCGACTTGTTTGTGTACTGCGTTTTGCTGGTTGGCTGCATTAAGCTACCAACGTTCAGCAGAACACCGAGTTTGCCGCTATCGAATAAGGGCAGCATAGGGGAGAGCTCTGGTGCTAGCGCGTATTGGCGTTGTACACCATTTCTATCGATCAATGCTTGCGATGACTTGAGTGCAGTGGCATGCAAGCGATCACGCGCATAAGCAAGGTTTGGCCGCAAACTTTGGTAGGCATTGTAGCTTTGGCTGTCATATGGCACTAGCGTATTTGCATAGTCGTTGCCGCCATATAAGAAGACGCATACGATCGCCTTATAGTCCTGCGCATTGGCGGCAGAAGCTTCCGCCATGGTAGCGAGATTCACCGCCCACGGTGTTGCTACTCCCGCCAGTGATAAGGCACTAACGCGTTGTAAAAAAGCGCGACGAGAAGGATTGGTTTCAGATGGATGATTCATGATGATCTTTCCTTAAACGTAGGCAAATTATTTCAGGACGATAAATTCGGGTGATGCAAGTACCAGCAACAGCGCGGCATAGATGCGCTGATACTTATTTCGCTCGGCATTATTGGTTCCGATCGAAATGCTGGCGATCGCATTTTGTATGGTTTGCACCGTGCTTGTGCTCAATTGTTCGGCAGCCAAAAGTAGATTGATTTCGGCAACTAGAGCCGCTGGCTTATCGGCCAGCGCTAACAAGCTGCTGTAATCCGCTTGCAAATCATTACCGCCACGACTGCCGTCAATGATGTCTTGCATAAAATTGACATAGCCCACTACCGAAGATTCGCTGACCATTTGCATTTCAGGTGCGCTTAGTGAAGCTGCTGCGATGCTGGTATTTGGCGGTACATAGCCAGGACGATAAAAATTAAATACGCTGGGCGAACGTAGTGGACTTTGTCCAAGCTTAGTTCCCGCATCGCTGGTATCGCCAATGCGCCATAGATCGGATGGCGAATTAGCGCTGAAAGCGCGTGCCCATGCTAAGAAGCGTTGCAGTGGTTCACGCACTTTGCCGAAGTAAGGCAACTGCGTATTGTTTAGATTGCGGGCTTCATCATCTAATAAAATGGCTTTGATCACGGCCTTCATATCGCCTTTGGCGTTGAGTCCGCTAGCTTGCCCATTATGATTAAATACCGCTGCTACGCGAGCCACATAGGCAGGACTTGGATTGCTGGTGACGAGCTTTTGTATCAGTTGTTTGGCGATGAACGGCGCCACATTCGTATGCGCGAAAATAATATCCAGACTACGACTTAAGGCTTCTTCGCCGCTAATGCCAGCCGGTATGGTTTGTCCCAAAAAACTGGATGCACCAGTTTCATGCTTATTTGGATATTGACGCAAAGGACGACGGTGATAATCGGGTGTTGAGGTGTTACCGCCAGTGAGATCGAAATCCCAACCAGTGAATACGCGCGCTAAACCAGTGATGTCTTCTAAACCATAGCTTTCGACGGCGATGCCATTCTGTGTTGCCAAACTGCCGTCTTGATTTAAGTTGACTAGACCAATGCTGAATAATTGCATCAATTCACGCGCATAGTTTTCGTCGGGTAAAGCGCTTGTGACGGGGTTGTATTTGCTGTTGCCACGATAAGTCAGATACAGACTCATCGCTGTGTTGGTCGAGATCTTCTGCAATAAATCGCGATAATTACCGAAGCAATTGGCTTCCAACAAATCGAGATAATTCGCCGCTGCAAAAGCTTTCCAGCCACCGCCATTGACCAAGCCTTCTATGCTCACTACTAAAATTTCGGATAGGGCAAAACAGATGCGTTGACGTAAGGTATCGGGAGAATTAATGAGTTTTTTCCAGGCACAAGAGTCGAAACCGGCTTGCGAGTTGCGATACTCGCTACTATCCATGCCTTTTGAGCGCAACCAATCCCAACGACTTTGGCTGGCGGGTATCGCCATTTGTTGATCTATCCATCCACTGTAGCCGAGCGCTTGAACACGCGCGATTTCAGCACGACTTGCTCCCATCGCGGCTTGCATCAGGAAGCGAGCCGCCGCTGCATCGCTGATGACGGTGGGAAGGACCGTTGCGCTA
This sequence comes from Affinundibacterium baiyunense, assembly GCF_018139645.1. Classification (GTDB taxonomy): domain Bacteria; phylum Pseudomonadota; class Gammaproteobacteria; order Burkholderiales; family Burkholderiaceae_D; genus Undibacterium; species Undibacterium baiyunense. Next base: position 119,945 of record NZ_JAGSPM010000002.1, on the reverse strand, counting down.
CTGGCGCTGTTGCTAGCGTTGCCATTGCTACTAGCAGGCGGCGACGTTACAGTTTCGCTCGGGCCCACTTTGCCGTCGCCACCACAAGCTGTGGCTAACACGGCGGCGCTGCTGGTCGCCACTATGTTGCGCATGAAGTTGTTATCGGAGTTAGTCGAGCTATGTGACTGAGTTAGAGATTCTTTGCTGATCTCTTGTTGGGTTTTTTCATCAATGAGCATGTCGCGCCTCGCGGGAAAGTACTGGTAGGGAAATACCGAAGAAATCCCAGATTAGTGAGCATGGCAGGAGTCGACAAGAGTCGCTTTGTAAGCAAATGTGAGCAATCCAAATATCGATGAATTGGTCATTTGCTAGTCAAAAAGAGCCTGAATGCCGAGCTAAAAGTGTAAAAAGAGTGCAGATTCTGTTACATCTCTTGCGCAAAAACACAATTGCGCACTGCCATTTCATATGTATTCGGCAAATTATCTTGTTTGTTCGTATAGATAAAATAAATATCTGTGCAATGCTTTGATACAAGCTTTTACCCAAGATTAAGGTATCCTTGCCAACTTCAGAAAAAAGCAAAGCAATTTGAATCAAACCGCATGAAGTTGTACACAGAATCAAGAGAGCGCGAGCTAGAAGAACAAGGTGTTATTCATATCGAATTGCGGATCAGACCACGTCGTCTGATCGCGATTTTGCTTGTGCTGGCGATGCATGGCTTGTTTTTCTATTTACTTTTGAAGATTCGTGCGGATATTCAAAGCGGCAAGCCAGTCAGCGGTCCCATGGTCTTCATCATGGAAAAAGTGAAGCAAGTGCAAAAGGGCGAGCCAGAGCCGAAGAAAGTGGTAGCCAAATCAGCACCGACAAAAAACACGACAGCGAAAAAGACCATCATTAGTCCGCCCAATCCCGATGGGATTATTGACCCCAATTTGCCAGCAGAGCCACCGAAGAAGTATGAAGATGCGGTGCCTGATATGGCAGCAATGTTGAATGCAGCACGTGAACGCCGACAAAAGGCAGAAGCCGCCGCAGCAGCCGAAAATCGCGCAGCCGAGCAAGGCCAACGTGGTTTGAGTCCACAGCAAATCGCAGAAGCCAATGTAAGACGCAGTATGCAACAAGCCAGTGGGCAAGATGGCACCAATGGTGTGTTTCAAATCGTGAGTAAGAGCGTGAGGGTTGGTACCTTCACTTTCCGCGGCTGGAAAGTAAACAGTAACGGTTGGAAGCAAACCATCGAAGTTGATGCCGGTGTTGGTGGCAATCTCGATCTTGCGATGGTGCGTAAGATGATAGAAATTATTCGCACCCACTACAAAGGCGATTTTCGTTGGGAATCAAATCGCCTCGGTCGCGTAGTGACTTTATCTGCCCGAGTCGAGGACAGCGCCGAGTTGGAAGCTTTCATGCTAGAAGAGTTTCCAGAATTTGCTAAACCAAAACGTTGAGCTACATCGCTAGCGCAATGTTTTAGTGCAAAGTCTTAAGACATAGAAGAAGAGACGAGTTGGGTTTGCTGTTGTGCTGCTTGATGTAACTGGCGTGAGCGCAATAAGCGTACGGCGCGGCCGAGCAAAACACCACTAAAAATGCCAAGCACAGTGCTCACGCTAAGTACAAAGTTCAGGCTTTCTTGTAATTGTGGGCGTAACGTTAAACTCACTGTCATCCCATATTTGGTGATAAAAATACCCAGTATCAGCATCAATGGCAGCCAACTTCCTGTCACTGCAAATCGGGCGTTGTGCGGTTTGTAATCGTTCTGACGTGCAGGAAATAGTTGGATAAATAACCCACAACTCAGTACAAGACCGATGCTCCATGCTGCCAATGTGATCAATTGCGCACCTAACTGTTGATAAGTAGCGATCACCGACCAGACCATCATTGCCAGTGGTAACAACATCAGACGTGCGGCAGAAACTTCGCGTGTTTTTGTTTGTAAGTAACCGACAATACAGAGACCTGCTAACAGTAACCAGACCCAAGTTGGTGTATGTGTAAATAGCTGTGCCATTGTTGATCCTTTTATTCGACCGGTTTAATTGGTCATCGTCGTGAATGAATGACGTTAGTGTGCATGGTGTGGCGGATGACAGGCTAGCGATTTGCGACGAATCGTCGCTTGGTGAGCGTGGTTGGTTCTGCCATGGCGCCAAGCGAGTCGCGAGATTTACTGTTGCCGCGACATATGCCTGCTAAAATACAAGTCATCTTTTTCGCACAAACATATAGAGATAGCTCGTGATCAATTTACATCTTGGAAATATCGGACAAATTATTCAACTCGCCATTGCCCCAGTGTTTTTGCTGACTGGTGTTGGTACCAACTTGACGGTGTTGACCAACCGCTTGGCACGAATTATCGATCGCTCTCGAGTGTTAGAAGATATGGTTAGCGCGCAAGGCGCAGAAAAGCTAAGTCCGAATATGCGGATCGAGTTAGACGAGTTGTATCAACGCTCGCATTTGATTAACCGTGCAATTACTTTGAGCTCGACCTGTGCTTTGTTGATTTGCTTGGTGATCGCTGCTTTATTTTTAGGCGATGCACTCGATTTACATTTAGATAAAATTGTTGCCGCTTTGTTTGTGAGCGGAGTATTGGCCTTGATTGGTAGTTTTATTTACTTTCTACGCGAAATCTTTGTCGCCACCAAAACCTTGCGACGTCAACGCGAGCATGGCGCGCGCTTTTTGCCTTAGTTGACTTGTCTAGGCTGCCCTCATCTACCTAAAGCGTGCACGAAAAACCACGGCAGCTTCCTCATCTTTGTAAAACCTCGGCATATTCGCCCGATTGCACTTGCTTGCGCTTGAATTTGCGGCACAATAGGATTTCTCAATTGCATCGAAATCACTATCGCATGTGATCCCCAATTTAGGAGTTGGTGATGATGACTGTGCCTATTATTTTAGACATCGAAGCGTCTGGTTTTGGATCAGGCAGTTATCCTATCGAAATCGGATTTTCCGGTCGTCATGGCGAAGGTTGGTGTTCGTTGATTCGTCCCGAAGCGGAATGGACACATTGGGATTTAGATGCTGCGCGGGTGCATGGAATTCCGCGTGAAGTGTTGATCGAGCGCGGTAACTCGGTGCAGTTTGTGGCAGAACAACTCAATTTCTTTCTCGGCGGTCGTACGGTGTACACAGACGGCTGGGGACAAGACTATGTGTGGTTAGCAAATTTGTTCGAATCCGCACAAATCGTTCAGAAGTTCACACTAGCTGATTTGTATGAAATTATCGATGACGACCAGCTACCCGACTGGGAAGCCACAAAGCAGCAAATTATCCAAGAGCTGCGTGTGGCAAGGCATCGTGCCAGTAGCGATGCGCGGGTATTACAACTAACCTGGCTAAGAACTTACGATGAAGCCAAAAAACAGACTGTATAAAAAATCAGTCTTTTTTCACGTAGTGCGATTTTCCAACTAGGCACTCCCGTATAATATCGGGATGCAAAATCTCTTACATAATCTCAATCCCGAGCAGCTCGCTGCCGTCACCTTACCTGCGCAATCTGCCTTAATTTTGGCGGGCGCTGGGTCTGGCAAAACCCGTGTGTTGACGACCCGCATCGCGTGGTTGATTCAAACCGGACAGGTTTCACCCAATGGTGTGTTAGCGGTGACCTTTACCAATAAGTCAGCCAAAGAAATGCTGACCCGTTTGTCTGCTATGCTGCCAATCAATACGCGTGGTATGTGGATAGGCACCTTTCACGGCCTATGCAATCGTTTATTGCGTGCGCATCATCGCGATGCGGGCTTGCCACAAACGTTTCAGATTTTGGATTCGGGCGATCAGCTTGCGTTTATTAAACGTCTGTTAAAAGCAAATACTATCGACGATGAAAAGTATCCAGCCAAGACTTTGATGTATTTCATTAATAGCGCGAAAGAGCAAGGTTTACGAGCCGCACAGGTTGATGCCTATGATGATTTCAATCGCAAAATGGTGGCTTTGTATGATCTCTACGATTTGCAATGCCAGCGTGAAGGCGTGGTTGATTTTGCGGAACTATTGTTGCGAACTTATGAATTATTAAGCCGTAATCAACCGCTGCGCGAACACTATCAAGCGCGCTTTAAACATATTTTGGTGGATGAGTTTCAAGATACTAATGACTTGCAATATAAATGGCTAAAACTGATGGCGGGCACGCAGGGCGCGGTGTTTGCAGTGGGCGATGATGATCAAAGTATTTACGCTTTCCGTGGTGCGAATGTGGGCAACATGTCGGCGTTTGAAAAAGAATTTCGCGTCGAGAATTTAATCAAGCTAGAGCAAAATTACCGTTCACATGGGCATATTTTGGATACAGCAAATGCTTTGATTGAACACAATAGCAAACGCTTAGGCAAAAACTTACGCACCGATGCCGGACATGGTGAGCTAGTCAGAGTGTTTGAAGCCAGCAGCGATATACAAGAAGCGCAGTGGATTACAGAAGAAGCTAAAAACTTGATTCGTGATGGTTTTGAACGTAGCCAGATTGCGATCTTGTATCGTTCAAACGCGCAATCACGTGTAATTGAACATGCGCTGTTTTCTGCGAATGTGCCGTATCGCGTTTATGGTGGACAACGCTACTTTGATCGCGCCGAAGTTAAGCACGCTATCGCGTATTTGCAGTTGATGGACAATCCCCATAATGATTCAGCGTTTTTGCGCGTGGTGAATTTTCCTACGCGTGGCATTGGCGCGCGCTCGATTGAACAATTACAAGACGCAGCCAAGCAATACAATATTTCACTGTACGCTGCTGTGCCTTACGTCGCGGGTAAAGCTGGTTCTTCTCTAGGTAATTTCGTTAAATTAATTGAAGGTGCCCGTTTTGAAACGCAGAACTTACCTTTGCCAGAGATGGTGCAGGTGGTGCTCGATCTCAGCACTTTGATTACGCATTATCAGAGCGAAAAAGAAGGCGCAGACCGCATCGAAAACTTAGAGCAATTGGTGAATGCGGCAACCTTGTTTGTAAGCGAGGAAGGATTTGGGCATGATGCGCCCGCATTGGCGGGGCCAGCCTCCAGGCCAGCAAATACGTTAATTGCGAATGATCAAGGTATAGAAATCATTGATGCTGATGCAGCATTGCCGACCGTGATGTCACCGCTGTCCGCATTCTTATCCCACGCCTCATTAGAAGCTGGTGATAATCAAGCGCAAGTTGGACAAGATGCCTTGCAACTGATGACTGTGCATGCTGCAAAAGGCTTGGAGTTTGATGCGGTTTTCATCGGGGGTTTAGAAGAAGGATTATTCCCGCATGAAAATAGTAGCCAAGAAGAATCTGGAGTAGAAGAAGAGCGTCGATTGATGTATGTCGCGATTACACGTGCACGTCAACGTCTGTATATGACTTTTTCGCAAACGCGGATGTTACATGGTCAAACGCGTTACAACATGCGCTCACGCTTCTTTGATGAAATGCCCGAAGAAAGTCTGAAATGGCTATCGCCAAAAATTCAAGCTACATGGTTTGCACGTCCAAAGTCAGCTTGGGACGAAGCACCTGAATCAGGTGCAAATGCGATTGCGCAACAGATCAGCAAGCATCAAACAAGCACTGGCTGGCGGATTGGCGAAAATGTCGCCCATGCAAAGTTTGGTGAGGGGGTGATTGTGAATATTGAAGGTAGCGGCAGTAATGCGCGCGCGCATATTAACTTTGGAAAATTCGGGATGAAGTTGCTCGATTTGAGTATCGCGAAATTAGAAAAATGTTGATGTTTGTGGCGTCGGTAATAGCTTAAACATCAATATAAAGATTAAGCTCAATAGGCTGCATGCCTTGCAGCCTATTGTGAATAATCATCAGTAACTTAAATGCGATAAGCAGTGGTCGTCATGACTTTCGCCATTGCTTGCATTACTACTTTGACTGGCGCAGGTAAATCTACTGCACCTAAGTCACCAGCCGCAGCGCCATGTGCAATTTCATCGACCCGCATTTGCTCAACGATCGCACGTGATTTTTGATCCAGCACTGGCAGATCTTTGAGATGGCTAGCAAGATGTGCTTCCACTTGTTTCTCTGTTTCTACCACAAAACCTAAGCTGATCGCGTCGCCGCAGCGTCCGGCAATCAGGCCGCAAGCATAAGCGCCTGCATACCAGAGAGGATTGAGTACGCTGGTATGTGAGTTGAGTTGTTTCAAGCGTTCAGCGGTCCATGCTAAATGATCTTCTTCTTCAATACTTGAGCGCGCAAATTGTCGCTTCACATCCTCTGATTTTGAAAACACAGCTTGTGAGTCGTATAAAGCTTGCGCGCAAATTTCACCAACATGATTCACTCGCATCAAGCCAGCGCTATGCTTCTTTTCCTCATCCGATAGGCTATCGTCAGCGAATGCTTTAGCAGGATTTGCCCGCGACGCACGCGCTTGACCTGAAATCACGCGCAAGGCGCGATCAAAATGAGTGATTAAACGATCAGTAGTATTGGGAAACATGGTGACCTAGTAAGCGTAGTAAGTAGATAGACCAGAAAGCAGCAATTGTAAGTTGATTGCTTCAATTGGCGCTCAAATTCAAGCTAAAAAACTTGCGCCAAGACAATGCATTGCGTTAACAGAAAAATTATACTGAAGACAGTTTTTCTGAGCGTTTTTGGTGCTTTGTTGTTGCAATGCCACATAAAATTTGAATATGTTCTATAATAGCGCAATTCTCTTTGCCCAAAACAGTGCAATTTGTTCCAATGCCACTAAGCATACGAGGCAAGAAGTCGCCATATTTTTGATAATAAGGTGCTTACAAGAGACAAGAGAGACAAAATCTTTGGTTGATATTGGGAGGTAATTTACCAATGAGTATCAAACCAAGAAAAGTTTATTAACCTTTGGAGAGTTTTTCGATGAAAAAATCACTTATCGCTTTCGCAGTATTGGGTGCATTTGCATCTGCTGCTTCTGCACAATCTTCTGTAGTGTTGTACGGTGTAATCGATGCATCTGTATCTCACATGTCTAATCAAACAGTAGCTGGTGGCAAGAAGTTTTCTTTGGACGCGAGCAACTTGTCTTCATCACGTTGGGGCCTGAAAGGCACTGAAGATTTGGGCAATGGTTTGAAAGCAAATTTCAACTTGGAAAGCTCTTTGAACGTCGACACAGGTACAGCAGGTAACTTGTTTGACCGTAACGCATCTGTTGGTTTGTCTGGTAGCTTCGGTACAGTGAATGTTGGTCGTCAAACAAACTTGGCATACGACACATTGATCCAAGTTGATCCATTGAACGTAGCACACGTTGGCACTAACCCAAATATCGCTTTGGGCGCATTGAACAACGTTGGTTTGTTCGGTACACATGGCACAAGCGTTGGTTCTTCTTCTCCAACACGCCAAAACAATTCTGTAAAATATGCATTCCCATCCGTATTGGGCGGCATCAATTTCGGCGCAATGTATGGCTTCGGTGAAAAAGCTGGTGACGCATCTGCAAGCAGCTACGCTGGTGCATCTGCTGGTTTCAGCCAAAATGGTTTGACAGCTGTGTTCTCTTACGCACAGTTGAAAGATGCAACAAATAGCTCAACAATTCGTTCATACACTGGTGGTGCGAAGTTCGTTGTAAATTCTGACTGGACTGTAAAAGTTACTTATGCAGAAAACGAATTGAACACAACAGGTCGTACAATCAGCGTTTTTGGTACAGGCTTTGACTATGCTGTATCTCCACAAACAACATTGACAGCTGCTTACTACGCTAACCGTCGCTCTGGCGATGTAAAAGGTAAAGCAGATCAATTCGTTGGTGTTGCTAAATACGCTTTGAGCAAACGTACAGCATTCTACGGTTCTTTCTCTTATGCTAAAGCAGATACAAAAGCAGCTAAAGACCAAGAATTGGGCTTGTTCATCGGTGCTGGTAACAAGACAGCAACGCGTACAACAGTTGGTGTATTGCACTCATTCTAATCCCTCGGATTTAGTTTGAAAAAAGACTGCTTCGGCAGTCTTTTTTTTTTGAACTATTTGACTATCTTTCCTTCTAAGCTGCGCCCTATTTTTTGCTGACTTTTCTCTAGTCTGCATTTCTTTTATTTGTGTTGTCCGTTTATTCAATCAGATCGACTATGAAATTTTTCCGCGTATTGTGTTTCGGTGCTTTACTGTTTTCGACTACGGCACATGCTGGTTTTCAGGCACATCAGTTGCAGAAAAATGAAGTCGTGAAGTTAGATGGCAAATTAGATGAGGCAGCATGGAAGTTGGTGACACCTCACACTAACTTCTTTCAAACGCAACCATTTGATAATGTTGCGGCGCATTTGCGTACAGAAGTGCGGGTGATGTATGACGATCGTTTTTTGTATGTGGGTGTGACTGGTTTTGATAATGATCCAAGTCAGATTAGAGATTCGTTTGCACGTCGAGACAAGATTAGTATTGATCAAGATTTTTTTGCCTTATATATAGATCCTAGTAGCGGTCACAAAGCAGCGCAGGTGTTCTATGTCAATGCGCGTGGCGCTTTGATGGATGGCATTTATAGCGATACTTCTGGTGACGACACTGCGCCGGATTATGAATATTCTGCCAGCCCAGCGCGTTTTGACGGTGGATGGAGCGCAGAATTCAAAATCCCGTTTTCTTCAATTGCTTATGACAAGCATTCGACCACACCTTGGAGTTTACTGGTATTGCGTAATATGACGCGCGATCAGCGTTATCGTATGTATAGCGGTGCGGTTACGCGCGCAACCAATTGCAATTTGTGTTTTTCGAACACGATTGAAGGCATGCAGCATTTGCCTTCGGGAATGAGCTGGAACATCACGCCACAGTTAGTTGCACGACGTGCGCAAGATCAAGTCGATGGCAAGCCCAAGCTAGCCAGTTCTACCAATGACGTAAGCTTAGATTTTAAGCTACGCCCGACCTCTGCCATCACTATCGATGCGACCTTGAATCCGGATTTTTCGCAGATTGAATTGGATTCGCCGCAATTATCAGGCAACACCCGTTTTGGTATTTTTGTTCAAGAAAAACGCCCGTTCTTTTTAGAAGGTGCGGATATTTTCCGTACCCCACTCAATGCGATCAGTACCCGTACGATCGCTAATCCTGATGTGGGATTGCGTTATACCCAACGCGATGCAGATAAAGATTTCAGTATCTTAACTAGCCGAGATACTGCTGGTGCTTTGGTCTTAGTGCCGCAAACTTATTTTACAGGTTACGCCACCAGCCAGGTTGCATCGACAGCGACCGATGCGCGCGCGAATTTCCGTTTAGGTTCCTTGTCATTGGGTGGTGTGTTGACGGATAGACAGTATGCACAAGGTGTTGGTTATAACCGAGTCGCGGGGCCTGATTTTGTGTGGCAGATTGACCGCAACCAATTGATGCGCGCACAAATTTTGATGAGTACGACAAATGCGCAAATGAACGGACAAGGTAATCTGGCACGGGCTAATACGACGAACGGCCACGCTGCTTATTTCGATTGGTCTCGCGGCAATGATGCCTGGGGTATGTCGGTCAACTTGAGGGATTTCAGCAAGGATTTTCGTGCAGATAATGGATTCTTTTCGCAAGTCGGTTTTCGCAGCATCAACTCCGAAGTGACCAAAAAATTTGGTCGCACTGGTATATTGAACGAGTTCAATACATACATCAGCGCAGAATATAAACTCGATAGTGAAGGCAATGTGCTGTCGAAGATACTCACGCCAGGTGTTCGTATTGCTGGGCCGTTTGATAGTTCTGCATACTTGAACTTGAGTCCGACTGTGCGTAGCCGCGTCAATCAAGATGGTGAATTATTTTCGATTGGGCGTGTTGCAGGTGGATTTGCTGCCAGTCCGGGAAAACAGATTGCTAGAATTGCGACGGATTTCACGGTCGGCGATGTCATCGATATCATGGCGAATCGTTTGGGCCGTGGTGGCTCTTATTCCATGAGTGCGAAACTTCGACCGATTGATCGCCTTGAGTTAGAGCCCAGTTTCGCGACCAATTGGATAGATCGGGATGATCAACAAAGTGGACAAACAAGCGAGCGCACCTACAAAGAAACTGCCTTGCAAATTAATAGTATTCTGCACTTGAGTGCGAAAGATACGATTCGGATGATATTGCAAGACGCCAGCACCAAGCGCGACCCTAAAGCCTATCAACAGGCGGTTGCTTCACATAGTAGTCGTAGCGTCAGTTCATTTGTATATACCCACCGTGCAGGCGTTGGTAGCGCTGTTTATCTGGGTTGGACCGTGACGAAAACAGATACACCAGGCTTCGTTGCCAAGCGCAAACAAAGCGAGTTATTCACTAAGTTTTCTTGGCAGATTTAATCGGACTCTATACTAGGAGCGAGTAGATCGCACTTAAAGATGCACGCTATTCGCTCTGGTCTTACGCGGCATGATCGTTATCGCCTCGAGTCGCCTTCCATGTTTGTACACCACGCCATACTTGTCTTTCTACAAGACAATCTTGCGGGAAATGCTGCATAAAATCAGCGCGCATCGCCGTCGCAAATTGTGCAAGATAGCGTTCGTAGTCGGTGAGTGATTGCGCTTGATAGCATGTGCGAAAGTGATTCTGCTCGATCTGGGCAAAATGGATTTGCACAAAGCATTGGGTCGCCCAAATTTCCGGTATGTGCTTATCTCGCATATAGTTTTCGAACTCTTGTGCCTGTGATGTTGGCAGCTTTACGCTGACCTCGTAAAAAATCATGGATACATCCTTCGCCATCAAAAATTAAGAAAAACAAAATACTGTTAAGAATTGTCAAACGCATCAAATACAACATAAGCGTTGCTTTTCTGTATCTTGCCACACAAAAACATGCATGTCGGCATTTCCCCTCGCAATACTTGAGCCTATACTAAATTTACGCGATACATGAGTTAGTCTACTGGATCGCATGTTATGTAGCGATCAGGTATCAGATTTTGCAGCTCTCAAAAATAAGGAGGATGGAAAATGGGTAGATTGAAAGCAGTCAGCATGTATAGAGCAATGCTCGCTCTAGGTTTAGTGGGTTTGGCAGGAACTAGTCAAGCCGTTGATTTCACGTATTCGGGTTTTGGTAATATCACTGCAGGTAAAGTCTTTAGCGCGTCCGGTTTAGAAGTGGGTTTTCCTGATAATAATAAATGGAAGTGCCCTTGTTATATCGCCGATTATTCTCATGGTAGCGTGTATGAATCACGCTGGTCTTTAAAGCCCGAATCTCGCTTGGGTTTGCAAGGAACCGCGACCTTTACTGAGAATTTATCGTTCACTGGTCAATTGATGGCGCGCCATGCTGCCGGTGATGCTGAGCTTGGCGTTGAGCTCGCTTTCTTGACTTATAACCTCAGCCCAAAATGGACACTGCAAGCGGGGCGCAAACGTTTACCGCTATTCTTTTATTCTGATTTCCAAGACGTTGCCTACGCCTATAATTGGACGCGTGTGCCACCGGATGTTTATGGTTGGCCAGTCGTCAATTACAACGGCGCAAACTTGACCTTCCGCGACGATATCGGCGGTTGGGCGGTAAAGTCTAGCGCTTACTTTGGTAAAGAAAATGCCAAAGAAGTTGCGATTGCGAAGCTAGGTGACCCTTCACGGGTGGATGTGCAGTGGGACAATATGTATGGCATCGATCTTGAACTCAATCGAGATTGGTTCACGGTGCGCGCTGCAGTGAATAAATCCAAGCAGCGACGTTTGCGTATGGGACCAACTGGATTGGTACAGTTCTCACCTGATATCAGCTACGGTAAACATTCGCCGCAAACATATAGTTCTTTGTCGATGAATGTCGATAAAGATGATCTAGTTGTGAGAACAGAATTTTCGAAAATTGATCAATCTTCGCAGCGTGGTAGTTACAGTGGCTACTTGATGGCGGCGGGTTATCGTTTCGGGAATTTCTTGCCTATGATGACTATCAGTCGCTTTAATTCTTTTGATGGCGTTGGTAAAGCGATTGAAGTTGATCGCAATATCGGACTGACTTTGCGCTATCAATTGAGTGACAGTAGCTTCCTTAAGTTTCAACTTGATCGTAGCCGTTGGGATTTCTTAAACGGCACCGATAACACGCGCAAGTTGGCAACGGTTTCTTATGACTTCACATTCTAGAGGAGAAATATCATGCATTTTTCCTTTTCTAAACTATGCGTAAGTGCTGCGATCGTCGGTTTGTTCGCTAGTAGCGTTGCGATTGCCGATGTGGTTGTGATCGTGAATCCTGCGAACTCAGCAGCGATTGATGAAGAGCAGATTGCAAAAATCTTTTTGGGACAAACCAAAACTTTCTCCAATGGCAGTGAAGCAACGCCGATTGATCAAAAAGAAGGTCCCTTGCGTGAAGAGTTTGGTAATAAGCTGCTCAAGAAAAATCCATCGCAGTTAAAGGCACAATGGGCAAGGCAGATTTTTACTGGTGGTGCCAAGCCGCCTAAAGAAATGGCAAGTGATGATGAGATTTTGAAATTCGTTGCGAGTACGCCGGGCGCCATCGCTTATGTAGATTCGTCTAAAGTGAACAAATCCGTGAAAGTGGTGAAGCATTAGCGCTGTGTGCAAATTTAAAACCGACATGTGTTTGCGGCGGCCATAGTGCTGCCGTTTTTTTATCCGCTAGAGTTGTCGTATTCAGCTATTTATAGCGAAGTTTCTGCACGTAGTAATTCCACCAATCTTCGTCCAGCGCGGCCTAAATTTTGATTGCGGTGGTGTACCATTTTAGGGATGAAACGATAACGCGAATCTTCGACAAATTTAACTTCAACCAATTGCTTCTCTTTTAGTTCTGTTTGAACTAAAAAACTGGGCATCCAGCCATAACCCAAGCCCATTAACAAAGCTTCTTTCTTGGCGAAAAAGCCGTCTAAGTAAAACACACGTTCGCTGCCGAATATGTGTTGATCATTGCTGCTTTGGCTGGAATCTTGTACCGATAGTTCCGTATGTTCTTGTAATTGTGCGAGGCTGATATTTCGCATTGCGGCAAGCGGATGTGAGGCACTCACACACAAAACACACTCGATTTCTGACAAATTTTCTGCACGTAGATGTGGATGTGCAACATAGTCTTTGACGATCATTAGATCAGCTTTGTCGGTTTCAAAGCGATGTTGTACACCCTGCAAAAATTCGACCTTCACTTGGACACGGGTTGGTGCGCCCTCATCGGCGAGATTCTTCAGCGCTTTGAGTATCGATTGCAGCGGCAAGATGCCATCAATGATGACTAAGAGTTTGGCTTCCCACTCTTGATTCAGTTCTTGCGCCAATACCTCTAATTGATTCGCTTGAATCAGCAGACGCCGACCTTCTGACAATATGACTTCACCAGCCGATGTGAGCTTGACGCGATATCCATCACGATCAAGCAAGCTTAAACCTAGTTGTTGTTCAAGTTGCTTGATTTGGTAGCTGATGGCTGATTGGGCGCGATGTAAACGCAGAGCTGCTTTGGCGACGCTGCCTTCACGTACCACGGTATCGAGTGCCAATAAAAAATTCAGATCTAAGCTCATGAGATTGCAGAAATGGTGGTGAACACAATCAAATAATTAGATCATGTTGTGCAAAATATTACGCTTTTTTTGTTTAAGTGTGTTGGTTACAGTGACAAGAAAATTCACTAACGCGGTGTTGGTGAACATAATTTGAATGGAGACCGACGATGACACAAGCAAATCCACTGAAGCTCAAGGGCATAGAATTTACTGAATTCTGTGGTCCATCCGCAGACTATCTAGAAAAATTATTTTGGGCTTTTGGTTTTTCGAAATTGCGTCAACATGCATCGAAAGCGATTACCTATTTCCGCCAAAATGATATTCATTTCCTTATCAATAATGAGCGTCAAGGCAATTCCGCCGCATTTGCGCAGAAGCATGGGCCATCAATTTGCGCTATGGGGTGGCGCGTCGAAGATGCGCAGTTCGCCTTGCAAGAAGCGGTGAAACGTGGTGCACGCGCGGTAGCGGATGCAGACAAGGATCATGCTTACCCAGCAGTGTACGGAATCGGTGATAGCTTGATCTATTTCATCGAGCCCAGCACCAGTGGTTTAACGATCTATGAACGCGATTTCGTCGCTTTGCCGTCGCCCTTGGTACAAGCGGATAAAGGATTCCTCTGTGTTGATCACTTGACCAATAACGTCCCATTTGGCGAGCAAGAAAAATGGGCGGATTTTTATAAGACTATTTTTGGTTTTACCGAGGTGCGTTACTTTGATATTCAAGGCGCTAAAACTGGCTTGACTAGCTACGCGCTGCGTTCTCCGGATGGCAGTTTCTGTATTCCGATTAATCAGCCGAAGAATGAACAAGATCAAATCGCCGAATATTTGCGCGATTACAACGGACCTGGCGTGCAGCATTTGGCTTTTTTGACCAAAGATATTTTGCACTCACTAGACCAATTGCAGGGCAGTGAGATTGAGACTTTGGATATCGATGACGAATACTATCAAGATGTGTTTCAACGTGTTCCGAATGTGCGTCAAGATCACGCCCGAATTGCGCAACATCAGGTCTTGGTTGACGGTGATGAAGACGGCTACTTGCTGCAAATTTTCACTAAAAATATTATTGGCCCTATTTTTATCGAGATCATTCAACGTGAAAATAATCTGAGTTTTGGTGAAGGCAATTTTGGTGCCTTGTTCCGCTCTATCGAAAAAGACCAAGAACGTCGTGGCGTAATTTAAGGAGTATGAACATGACATCGCTATCAACATCAGCAAGTTCCGCATTCGGATTGCAGGGCGTACATCACGTCGCATATCGTTGCCGCGACACCAAAGAGACAGTGGAGTTTTATCAAAGAGCTTTAGGGATGGAATTTATGCTGGCGATCTCGGAAGATCGCGTGCCATCGACAAAAGAAGAAGATCCATATATGCATGTGTTTTTGGATGCAGGAAACGGCAATGTCTTGGCTTTTTTCGAGATTCCGAATTCGCCACCTATGGGACGTGATCCGAACACCCCAGCATGGGTGCAGCATCTGGCGTTTAAAGTCGATAGTTTGGCTGGATTGATGGCGGCAAAAACGCATCTGGAGAGCTTAGGCTTGGAAGTCATCGGGCCAACGAATCATGAATTATTCCAGTCGATTTACTTCAATGATCCGAATGGGCACAGGATTGAACTGGCTGCCAATACTTCAACGCCAGAGATGTTGCAGCGCCTAAATCAATTGGCACCGCAAATGTTGGCCGATTGGACGGCAAGTAAGCGTACCGTACATCACGCTGCATGGTTACATGAGAAGGAGTTTGCTCAATAGGCGGGGCGAGATCATGAAAAACGATGCTGAGGAACTCAAGAATTGAGTTAAACATTACCCCAAGCATCAAGACATATCATCAGGCATCACGAGGCATCATTAAGCAAAGCGGAAGAAATTCAGCTTTGCTTTTTTTGCATGTGCGCTTCGATGTGGGCTTGAATTTGATCTTTTCCATTGATGTTCATCGGTGCTGTGCTATTCGGTTTCGCGTTTGTTGTTTTGTATTCTTAGATCTTCAATTTTCCGTAAATCGTCTGAAAAATTCCTGCATAATTGTTCACGTAAAAAATACGCTGAAACCCATCCAGATCGCACCTAAGTTCAGCACTGTTTTTTTCAATATAGCTACCTTAACGAGAGAGCATTGACAGTGATGCCGATCAATCCATCTATGAGCGTCGAAACCGAACAAGAAATTGCGCTATTACGCGAGCGGAATTCTTCGCTGAACATCTTGAGCGAATTTGCGATTGCCTTGTTACGCTTGCGCACCCGAGAAGAAGTATTGTGGTACACCGCGAATGAAGTCGTGGGTCAAATGGGTTTCGCGGATTGTGTGATTTACTTGTGGGATAGCCATAAGCAGCTACTGATTCAACAATCAGCATTTGGGCATAAGCTTGATGTGCAAGGTGTGATCAGCAACGCGCTCGAACTGCGCTTAGGCGAAGGAATTGTCGGACGTGCAGCATTGCGCAGAGAAGTAATTATCGTCAACGACCTCAGTGGCGATGCTGGGTATGTGGTCGACTTGCAGGAATCAGGCTCAGAGTTAGCGATACCGATTATTTATTCCGACCAATTAATTGGTGTGATTGATAGCGAAAATCTCGAGAAAAATTTTTATACACCCGATCGCATTAAGATATTAACGGCGGTAGCATCTATGGTTGCTGCGAAATTGGCACAAACCAATTTGATTGATCAGCTGGAATCGTCGATCAGTGAGTTGGAATATGCAAAGAAACTGCAAAGCGTACTCTTTAATATCGCTGCATTAACTTACGAAGATGAGAATTTCTTCACGGTGTATGAGCGTATTCATCATTTGATTGCTGAATTGTTGTACGCAAAATCCTTCTTTGTCGCGGTCTATAACGACGAAACTCGACGAATAGAATTCCCCTATTTTGTCGATGAGCGTCATCCAGATTTGCCGGCTGACATTGGCCCCATCGATACCGAGATGCGCGGTATGTCGGCATGGGTGATTTTCAATAACACTTCACTTTTGCTTAATCGTGAAGAAATCGTTGAGCGCATAGAGCGTGGCGATTTTGAATTGCTCGGTACGATTGCAGAATCTTGGCTGGGAGTGCCAATCAACGCTGGCGATGATTTAAAAGGCGCCTTAGTGGTGCAGACTTATTCGCCTTTAGTTGAATATCTCGAAAAAGATAGAGAGCTACTGAGCTTCGTTTCGCGTCATGTGTCGAATCTATTGAAGCGCAAAGTGACAGAAAAGAAATTACAACATTTAGCATTGCACGACGCCTTGACGGGTCTGGCAAATCGAACTTTGTTTCTTGATCGCGTTGCGCACGCATTGAAAAAGCAAGATCGCCAAGGACAAAGACTGTGCGCTGTTTTGTATATGGATGTGGATTTATTTAAGACTATCAATGACCGCTATGGACATGCGGTTGGTGATGCGCTGTTGACCCAGTTTGGGCGTTTGTTGACTCAGCAAACGCGTCAGCTTGATACAGTGGCACGGCTCGGTGGTGATGAGTTTGCTCTGTTTTTAGAAGATATCGAGTCGCAAGAAACTGCGGTGCAATTGGCTGACCGCATCATTCTTGCCTTGCAGCAGCCTATTGCCGCAAACGAGGTATTGATCATTTGCTCGACCAGTATAGGTATTGCGTTTGCGACTGACACTGCGATTTCCGCGAGCGAGATTATTCGTCGCGCTGATGCTGCTATGTATCAAGCCAAGTCTGCTGGTCGTGGCCATTATCAACTTTACGATCCTTTATTAGATCGTGCCAATGTGCGTGATTTGGTATTGGGTGAAGAAATTCATACGGCATTAAGTGAACAACAGTTTGTCTTGCACTACCAACCCGTGATGAATGTTGCGACTGGCGTCGCAGTTGGTTTTGAAGCGCTGTTGCGTTGGCTACATCCTTTGAAGTCTTGGATACCACCTAATGAGTTTATTGATTACGCTGAGAAGCACCGTTTAATCGAGAAAATTGATCGCTATGTTTTGCGCCAAGCATTACAACAAATGCGTGCATGGCGCGAGCAAACTGGGGTTTCACCCAAGGTTAGTGTGAATATTTCTGGTCGTCATTTTGCAAGCCCAGAGTTTATTGATACGGTATTGGCCTTGCTGCATGAATTTAAGATTGAACCGAATACCTTAGGCATAGAAATTACTGAACGTGCGGTCATCGAAAAATTTGCGATTGCACAGAACAATATTCAAGTACTGCAAAAAAATCATGTACGCGTTTTGTTAGATGATTTTGGTACTGGCTACTCGTCGCTCAATTATTTACATCAATTGACCTTAGATGTAATCAAGATCGACCGTACTTTTGTCAAAGGAAGCCGCGGCAGTAAGCAAGATAACCCCATAGTTAATAGTATCGTGGCATTAGCGTCGGCAATGAATTTAACCGTTGTTGCGGAAGGTGTAGAAACGCAAGATGAGTTAATGGTATTGCGCGATGCTGGATGTGATTTGTGCCAAGGATTTTATTTTTCAAAAGCCTTACCAGCGGATCAGGCAATTGCTTATTTCTTGACACATCAAGATTTGAACACTGCGGCTTCTCACTAAACGTTTGTGGCCAGCCAAGCTGGCGCTAGTTTGGATGCGTAATGACTACCGATGTCATGCTGATAGCACCCATCACTAATTCTTTGTTGACGATAGCGATTTGGTCCCCTTCGCGTTTCGCTCCCAGTACATAAAGCAGCGGTAAATAATGCTCTACTGTTGGTACCGACAATTGCGCATCTTGACCATATTGTGTGTAATTAACGACGCTGGCAAAGTCTTCGCGCAGTATTGCTTCTTGGATTTGTGTGTCAAAGCGTTGCGCCCAATCGTAACCATCAATCCGCATATCCAATCGTCGCAAGTTATGCACGATATTGCCGCTAGCGATGATCATGATGCCTTCGTCGCGTAAGCTCGCCAATTGTTTGCCTAAGCGAAAATGAAAGTCTTCGCCTTCGTGCAGATTCAAACTCAGTTGCACGATGGGTATATCTGCAGCTGGATACATTTTGATTAAAACCGACCAAGTGCCATGATCCAAACCCCAAGTGTGGTCTTGATGTACATGCATAGGCCCTAATAATTGGCTGATTCGTTGCGCTAGTTCAGGGCTGCCCGGTGCCGGATAGTTTGCCGCAAATAGGGCAGGTGGGAATCCACCGAAATCGTGAATGGTTCTTGGCTTCGACATCGCAGTAACCGCCACATTGTTGGTCATCCAATGTGCAGAAATTGCCAAGATTGCTTTTGGCTTAGGAAATTGTTTGCCTAGTTGTTCCCACATGGCAGTAAATTGATTGTCTTCAATCGCGTTCATAGGGCTGCCATGACCAAGAAAAATAGCAGGTTGAATCGGCGTTTGCATAAGAATTTCCTAACTAGATAAGTGGTCGAGACGATCGCGCAGCATTTCTACGAATTTCAGTTTAATTTGCAGTTGCAGTTGCAGATGAGGTTATTTCACATGGCTTCAATGCCCAGTCTGCAGCAGCACGAGCGTGTAAGCTAGTGGTATCAAATAGAGGTACTGCGACATCACCATTATGAACCAATAGAGAAATCTCGGTGCAGCCGAGGATAATTCCCTCCGCACCACTTTCAATTAGCGCAGACATGATGCGCAAATAATCTTGGCGTGAAGACTCGCGGATGATACCTAAACAGAGTTCATCGTAGATAATGCGATGGATAATTGCGCAATCTGCCTCATTCGGGATTAATACTTGTAAGCCATGTTGTTGACGCAAGCGGTCTTTGTAAAACGCTTGTTCCATGGTAAATCGGGTGCCGAGTAAGCCGATTGTTTGTAATCCTTGTGATCGAATTTCGCTTGCCGTTGGATCTGCAATGTGCAGCAAGGGGATTTTGACCGCAGCTTCGATAGCTCCCGCGACTTTATGCATCGTGTTGGTGCATAAAACGATGGTCTCTGCACCGGCACGCTCTAGTGCCTGTGCTGCTTGTGCCAAGATTTCACCAGCGGCGTACCAATCGCCTTGCCTTTGCAGTACTTCGATTTCGTGAAAGTCGACACTGAACAAAATGATCTTTGCTGAGTGCAAGCCGCCTAGTGCATGCTTTACTGCTTCATTAATTTGACGATAATAGGGAATGCTTGATTCCCAGCTCATACCACCAATTAGACCAAGCGTTTTCATTGATTGTCCTCAATTCTCTAATTTCTGCTTTGTTCGTATTGATCATTGTTGTAGAAACTTTGATTCTCCGTTTCAATCAAGCACAAAGTAGACGTCGAATTTGTATCGAGCTTACTTGAGCGTGACACGTTTCTTGATAACTTCCTTGAGATCACTAGCATTTCCAACCGCACTTTCTTCTGCCTGAATATGTAGCTCTGCTTGTTTTTCATTTTTAGACCAAATTACTTGTTTTAGTTTTCCTTTGGGCAGCTTTGGGTGATTATTCACCCGTAATTTGTCGCGATTAAAACTGGCGATTTCAAGTGAGCCACTGATTTGAAAGATGGCATAGCGACCCGATGGTGAAATACTAAACTCGGTACATTGGCAAAGATAGCGTTTATCAAAATAAAGAAATTTAAAACTTTGATTACTGTGCCAGCGGCCAGACACATTAATTTGTTTTGATTCTTGAAATCGATAGCCGTGTCCGAGATCTTTGTTGGTTTGGGTGAGTACTTGTGCGCTTGTCACCGTGCTGATCACACTCAGCGACAGCAATGCTGCTAACAACTTAGCGCTACTTTTATTGAGCTTGTTCGTCAATTTTTGGTGAAGTTGATTCAATCTGCAATTCATTCCGCCGCCATTTTTAATGTCATAGGAATAAATGCTAAACCATGCATTTCTTGTTTTTCTGCGGTGGGAACGAAACCAAATTTGCGATACATTTTTTCTGCAAATAGAGAGGAGTTGACAGTAAATATTCCCGGATTCCCATTCGCCAGTGCATACGTTTTGACGTATTGCCAGAGTTGCGTGCCATAGCCTTGCTGATGATGTTGAGGATCAACAAATAAATGGTAAAGATGGGCATTGTCACGAATACCGATGGCACCGACGATTTTTTGATGATCGTCAATTCCCAGCCAGTAGCGAAATTGGCTTGATTGCAAGCGTTCTGCCATAGCCGCAGGCGTAATGCTGGCAAAAAACGGTTCTGCTTCGCGGCCATCGGCGTGAATGGTGAGATAACTGATAACGCGATGAACTAGGTGACTCAGCACTTCGGCATCTTCTAGTACGGCGGGACGGATCAACATAAGCGGTTTTTTTAAACGGGACTGTGTGATTATGCGGCAATACTGATAGACGTTGTTAAGAACTCAGAATTTGCATTTAATCATAGACCACTTGCGCTATTTCAGGCAATCTTAGCATCACTCAGTACAGGTGATACTACGATGGTTTTTACGGGAAGAAGTCTATGTTGGGCTTAACACGTCGGCGCTATATTTTATTAGCTACTTGCATTTATGCGGTATTCGCTTGTGCGTGGATATTTCTGTCCGATCAACTACTGACGATGCTCACTGATGTCAGTTCGATGCTTTGGTTGTCTACCGTTAAAGGTATCTTCTTTGTGGTTGCAACGACTACGTTGTTTTATTTTGCGATGCATGCAGTACCAGTTGGTCGTGATCGACGTGCTTTTACTTTATCCAATAATTTGGCGGATGAACATCATTCATTGCGGCAATCGCCTTGGTTAGTGTATGGACTAACCTTGGCGCTTACCGCCGGGATGTTTGTCTTGCACCAAACCGTAGCACTAGGAGTTCATGGCGAACCCATGTTGATTTTGTTTATTTTCCCAATTGTATTGAGTGCGATGTTAGGCGGATTGTGGTCAGGATTATTGTCTACCACATTAGCAGCGACGGGAATCTATCTCTATGTATTAGACCCAAGAGGCAGTTTTGCGGTCAAGGATTCTACCGATCTCTTTCAATGGTTAATTTTTGTTGTGAATGGACTTGCCGTTAGTATTTTGAGCGAACTGCTGCAACACGCAATGGCAAAAGACGAAAAGCATAGGCGCTTACTTGATGCCATCGTTTCGGGAACTTCTGATGCGGTTTATGTTAAAAATCTGCAAGGTCGCTATGTCATGGCAAATCAGGCGATGGCGAATCATTTAGAAATACCGATCGAAGACATTCTTGGTGCGCATGATAGTGAATTATTTGATGTAAGTTCGACAGAATTCATTACGGGTAATGATCGGCGTATGCTGGCCAGTGGCAATCAACAAGAGCATGAAGCACACTTGACTACTAAAGCTGGAAAGAAATTGGTGTTTTTGGCGACCAAAGGTCCTTTGATCGATCAGCAAGGGAAAATCTTTGGTGTATTTGGTATTTCACATGAAATCTCTGAATTGAAGCGGATTGAGCAAGATTTACAACTCGTTTTGCAAGAGGCGGGTGATGCGATTTGGATTACTAACGCACGAGGTGAATTTATTTTTGCTAATCCATCTGCATGTAAGGTGACTGGTCACAGCCTTTCGCAGTTACAAATGATGTCGATTCCGGATTTACTCGATGATATGACCAAACTGAAATTGGAGGCGCATTTAAGAGAATTAGCGGTAGAGAAATTCATTCGGCGAGATTGGCCCTTATTGCGCAGTGATGGCAGTTTGGTACAAGTCGAGATGATCACTAAACGTTTGCCAGATGGTCGATATGTCGCGTTCGGACGTGATTTAAGTGAAGTACAGTTAGCGCAAAAAGCCTTGGTTGAGCGTGAAAAGCAATTGGCGCGCGTGCTAGAAGGAACAGACCAAGGATATTGGGATTGGAATCTAAAAACCAATCAATTTGAGGTCAGTGCTCGCTGGGAAACGATGTTGGGTTATGCGCCAGGTGAAATGCAGATTTCGCCAGAAAAGTCGTCTTTGTATATGCATCCCTTGGATTATCCTAAGGCATTAAAGTCGCTACAAGACCACTTGGCTGGCAAGAGTAGTTTGCATGAGTTGGAATTACGCATGTTAACCAAAACCGGCGAGTGGCGTTGGATTTTGACGCGCGGCAGAGTGGTGGAATGGGATGAAGCAGGAACGCCAGTTAGGATGTCGGGCACGCATACCGATATCGCCGAGAAAAAAGTATTAGAGCAAGCGCAGCGCGATGCGGCGACGGTATTTTCTAGTAGCTATGAAGGCATCATGATGGTGGATATTCATGGCTTGATTAGCAAAGTCAATCCCGCCTTCACACGGATCACTGGTTATTTTGATCAGGAAGTGCTTGGCAAGAGCCCAAAGATTTTGGCATCTGGCCGTCATCCTGCCGAGTTTTATCAACACCTATGGCGCGACTTAATCAAAAATGATTTTTGGCGGGGCGAGGTTTGGAATCGACGCAAGTCCGGTGAGGAATACATCGAATTGTTATCAATATCGGCAGTACGTGATGAGCTTGGAACGGTATTGCACTACATCGGTGTTTTTTCAGACATCACGCAATTAAAAGCGCATGAAGATGAACTCGATAAAATTGCCCATTACGACACCTTAACGGGTTTGCCAAATCGGCGTCTATTGAGTGATCGCTTAGGGCAAGCATTAATTCGGGCGCAAAGAGATCAAAGTTTGTTAGCCGTCTGCTTTTTAGATTTAGATGGATTTAAGTTGGTGAACGATCGGCATGGTCACCATATTGGTGATCAATTATTGATTGGTGTGACCGCGCACTTACGCAATGTGTTACGCGCCAACGATACCTTAGCTCGCATAGGTGGTGATGAATTTGTGATTTTGTTGTCGGACATTAAAAACTCGATGGAATGTATGCAAGTGCTAGATCGCGTCTTGCTAGCTGCTAGTCATTCAGTTCGGGTTGATGACATCGTGCTACAGGTCACGGCGAGTGTGGGGGTGAGTTTATTCCCCGACGATAATGCCGACGCCGATAGCTTGATGCGACATGCGGATCAGGCCATGTATGTGGCAAAGAACGCGGGCAAAAATCGTTACCATTTATTTGACCCTGAGAGTGACAGAAAAGCGCAACTTCATCGTAGCTTCCTTGAGTTGTTAAACACGGCGCTAATAAATCGTGAATTTGTTTTGTACTATCAACCAAAGGTCGATTTGCGTGATGGTCGCGTGGTTGGTGCAGAAGCGCTGATTCGTTGGAAGCATCCTGAGCGAGGCATCTTATCGCCAGCGGAGTTTTTGTCTTATATTCACGGCAGTGCTCTCGATCAGAAATTAGGTGAATGGGTGATCCAAGAAGCCTTGACGCAAGGTGAGATTTGGCATCAACAAGGCTTAGCAATTTCGATTAGTGTCAACATTAGTGCCGATCATCTTTTGCATAGAGATTTCAGCACACATCTGGCATTTGCTTTGTCACAGCATTCGGCGATGCCGGCGCACTGTTTCGAATTGGAAGTGTTAGAGACGGCTGCAATTGTCGATATCGAGCAAGCCGTCGATATCTTGCAAAGCTGCCGTCGCCTCGGTGTGCGTTTTTCTTTGGATGATTTTGGCACTGGTTATTCTTCGCTGACTTATTTGCGCAAATTGCCGATCGATACGCTAAAAATTGATCAAAGCTTTGTACGCGATATGCTGCATGATGCTGAAGATCTAGGCATCGTTGAAGGTGTGATCCGTTTAGCCAATGCGTTTCACCGTGAGGTCATCGCGGAAGGCGTCGAGACCTTAGCGCATGGTGCAGCCTTATTAAATTTAGGTTGTCATTTAGCACAAGGCTATGGTGTTGCACGACCAATGCCAGCCGAGCAATTGAAGGCGTGGTCTGAGCAATGGCAGGCCGAACAAGCATGGCTTCCGCTGTTACCAGATTTGCTGAAGGCTTCTTAGAACAGCGCAAGTGTCGAGAAATCGAGTAGCATGTCGGTTTTATGAAAATCTTAGGCTAGTTTTGTGCGCTAGCGATTTGAGAGATTAATGGTAATTCCCCCTTGATCTATGCACGTGCGGCCTGATATGTGTCGTTATAGGCGAATATAGATCGTCGCAATTTGTTGAAGAAGAAAGTGATTATGTCTGAAGAAAAAGAGAAGCAAGCCGAAGCCGCAAGTCCATTTTTGGAAGAGAAGGCATTTAAATCTCGTACCGTTTTGGTGTTCGGTACGATCAACGATAAATTAGCGGCAGAAGTGAGTAAGCGTTTGATTGCTTTGTCCGCTGAGTCGAACGAACCAATTACTTTATTGGTGTCGTCACCTGGTGGTCACGTTGAATCTGGTGATGTGATTCACGATATGATCCGTTTCATTAACGCGCCAGTGCGTGTGGTTGGTACCGGCTGGGTTGGTAGCGCAGCGGTGAACGTGTTTTTGGCGGTACCGAAACAACATCGCGTTTGTTTGCCAAATACGCGCTTCTTGATTCATCAACCTAGTGGTGGCGCTGGTGGACAGGCGACAGATATTGCGATTCAAGCACGTGAAATCGTCAAGATTCGTGAACGCATTGCTGCTTTAATCGCCAAAGAATCTGGTCAGACTTTAGAACGTGTGACTAGCGATATTGAACGTGATTATTGGATGACTGCGGTAGAAGCGCGTGATTATGGTTTGGTGTCGCGAATTATTGTGCAACAGAGTGAATTAGATGCTTAATTAATTGATCACTGAGTTGCTGAGCGATGTAAAGAAGGTGCAGACGATGTCATCGTGCTGCACTTTTTTTATCTAATCAAGTTGGATTAGCCAGCAACATTCGCTGCTTGTTTAATTGCGGTGACTTCGATTTCAATCTTCATGCGCGGATCAGCTAGACCTGCAGAGATCATCATCGCAGCAGGGCGAATCTCACCAAAATATTGCCGTAGCACGGGCCAGCATAATTCAAATTCACTGGCATCAGGCACCACGTAATTGACACGCACCACATCGGCTAGCGTGGCGCCCGCTTGTGCAAGTGCTGCTTGGATATTCTTTAAGCATTGATCAGTTTGTGTGTAGATATCGTCGGCAATCGTCATATTGCTGTAATCAAATCCCGTGGTACCTGCAACAAATACCCAGTCTCCATGCACAATCGCGCGTGAATAGGCGATTTTTTCTTCAAAAGTCGATCCTGAACTAATTCTTTGTCTGCGCATGATGTTTTTGCTTTCTCAATCAGTTTCGTTTTACTTTGTCAGTGCCTTATTGAAGCGCTGAATCAATTCATCCGGCACTTGCAAACTACACATCAGAAATCGTTCTGGACCTTGCGGCATACCTAGCGGTTTAAAGATATGTAGTTGTTCACCACCTGGTATGGTTTTAATCATATTGAGCGCTTCATCTTCAGGTACAAAGATAAAGTCAGCGCGGCGGGCGACCAACATCTTTGCCATGTTTAGAGATTCTGCAGTGGTGTTGACGACCACCACGCGCGAGCGTTCAATTGCGTCATCAATCACGCTTCCATACGATGCCGCATCTTTCTTTAACATCCTGATGCCGGGTATGCTAAGTGTGCGCAATAAATCCATGGATTTTTCGGGTTGAAAATCGCGGTGAGCAAGCATGACTGAAGGTCGGTCTGTATCATGAAAAATTGCCTGACTAAACTTGGCATATTTTTGTCGATCTTTATTTTTAAACATACCAACTGCACAGACGGCTTCATCATTCGCTTCAACCACACTGAGTTGGCGCTTGAATGGTGTTTCCACCCAGACGTAAGAAATCCCTGCATGTTGCATTGCTTGCGCGGTTGGAGTGATGACTAGTCCGGTGATTTTTCCACGGGAATCACGATAAGAAATAGGGTCACGAATTTCGTATAAAAGCTTCAGCGGTTCCGCAGCAATGGCAGCGTTTGTGATCCCTATGAAACTGAAAAATGCGGTGGAAAAAATACGGCGGAGTGTCATTCTATGGCAATAAAAAAATAAAAAATCACCATGAAATATTTCGTGGCTAGCGAAGCATACGAACTTGTCACACGCTTGTCAAAATCAATCACAATCATTGATATAAATGATTAGTCTCAATGATTAGTATCTATGAAAAGACTATGTGATTACTTTTACGATACTGCTAGATTTTCCTAGCGCCCTATCGGTGTCAAGAACGTGGTGGAATAGCATAAGTGGTCACAACATGCGCGACCAATTCATCGCTACCATCCGAATACAAACTCACTTCACCCACCGCTAAAGTTTTGCCGACTTTTATCAGCTGACAATGCGCAAGTAGGTCTTTATCTGCGCGTGGCTTGCGTAAGAAATTGATACTAAGGTTGGTGGTCACTGCCAGCGGTACGATGCCGATTTCGGCTAACAAAGCAACGTACATTGCGACATCGGCGACCGCCATCATGACGGGGCCAGAAACTGTGCCACCGGGGCGTAAATGACTTTGATCAATGGTTTGGCGCACCGATGCGCCACGCTCTGACACCGACTCAACTACCACGCTACTTTGTGGAAAATCGCTACGCAGAAATTCTTGCAGTTGCTGAACATTTAATTGTGGCATGGTGATTCGAAACAGAATGAAATAGGCTACAGCCTAGCATAATCAGCAAAGATCGCTGCACAGCTGTTCCTTAAGTTTAACTAAATGTAGCCTTGAATATTAATCGCTGTTATATGGCGCGGGTTTCGGTAGAATTTGTCACATCAATTTTGGTTTGTTTCATTTCACTTTTGCGCTTTATTGTTGATTGAAATTTGTAACTGCATATAGAAATAGGATTTGGACTATGACATCTACTCTTAAGCCCACCCGTCGTGGCTTTTTGCAAACTCTTAGCAGCTTGACTGCGGGTCTTGCTAGTTTAACCAGCCTGCAAGCGGCCGCGCAAACTGGAGCGCAAGCCAATAGCGATAAACGTCCAGCTGGTGCGAAGTACATGGGTGACTTCGCCGCGCCGAAATTGAATAAGGTGAAAGTCGCGATTATTGGTGTCGGTGCGCGCGGTTCAGGTCATGCGGCACAATTAGCCACAATCGAGGGCGTACAGTTTGTCGGTGTTTGTGATGTGGTCGAAGCGCGGGCAAAAAAATCCGCAGCAGTAGTCAACAAATTTGGGCACACGCCAAAAGTCTATTACGGTGATGAGAATGGTTGGCGCACCATGCTAGCCGAAACCAAACCAGATGCGGTGTTTATCAATACGCCTTGGAGTTCTCATGCGCCGATGGCGATCGCATCGATGCATGCTGGCGCCCATGCATTTGTGGAAGTGCCGATTGCAACGACACTGAAAGAAATGTGGGATATCGTCGATGCATCAGAAGCGACCGGGCGGCACTGCATGATGATGGAAAACGTCAACTATGGTCGAGAAGAATTGTTGTACTTGAACATGGTAAGACAAGGTGTGCTCGGTGATTTGCTACACGGTGAAGCATCGTATATCCATGCCTTACGTTTTCAAATGGAGAATGGTGATTCAACTGGTTCATGGCGCACTTTTGAATACGCGAAACGCAATGGCAATCTATATCCTACGCATGGTTTAGGTCCGGTCGCACAATATATGAACTTGGCGCGCGGTGAAGATAATTTTGGTCGCATCACTTCGTTCTCATCGCCAGCCAAAGGTCGTGCAGCGTACGCCCAGAAATCAACAAAGCTGACCACGCCAAAATTTAGAGAACTCGATTTCAAAGGCGGCGATCTTAATACTTCGATTATCAAGACGGCTTTAGGTAGAACGATTATGGTGCAGTGGGATGAAACCACACCACGCCCATACTCTCGCCACAACACGATTTGGGGTGTGAATGGCGTATTAGCTGGCTTCCCAAATCGTATCTCAGTCGAAGGCATCACCAGCAATTATCACAAGTGGGCAGAGGGCAAAGAATGGGAGGCGATTGCAGCAAAATATGAGCATCCTTTATATCTGCGTATGGGTGAACTAGCGAAGAAAATGGGTGGACATGGCGGTATGGATTTCTTAATGCTGTTCCGCATTATTGAATGCTTACGACTGGGCGAACCGATGGATCAAAACGTCTACGAAGGCTGCTTCTGGTCAGCGGTTGGCCCATTGAGTGAAAAGTCGGTAGAAGAAGATGGCAGTTCACAAGTGTTCCCTGATTTCACCCGGGGAGATTGGAAAACAACTAAGCCTTTGAAAATTATCCTTTGATAGAAAGCTCTGTACAACTTACTGCATGATTGAAATTTGTGCAGAGGGCTCTAATATTGAGTACAGAAATGGCAAACGCACCGTTGAATTTCTTAACGGTGCGTTTTTGTTTGTGTATTTGTATTTTATGCTGACTGGATTGACTGAATCTACTCAAGTACGCCGCGTATGGAATAGCTGAATGTACCGAATTTTTCGTGCTTCTGTTTTGTTGACTTCACTAAGTCAATCAATTCTTTCTTGGTGAATACCGCTTTTGCCTTCACACGAACCTCACTGCTGTTCCAAAAAAAATTCACCTTGGAAAGGCGGATAGTGCAGTCGAAACGATGAGGACTATCAACTTTGCATAATTGAGCACCCCGCTTTAGATCATCTGTCTTTAGTTGAAATTCAAGTTCTATAGGATGCTTGAAATCCATCGCTGAAGTCAGTCCATCGGTGGCGACGTCATTTATTTGATTGCAGGCGGACAGAAAGTTAAGTGAGCTGAATAGAAATACGAATAGAAAGTAATGTCGCGATTTCATTTTATGCTGTCCTTTGATGTTGATGTCATTTACATGTTTCGCGCCCTAATAATTTATCAGGGAGTAAAACTAAACTCCTTTTTTTGCGAGATTGAGTAGCTAAACGCACCCTCAGTATGATATTTCTCTTTAATCGAGGCGATTAGACGATCTAGCTCTTTTTGAGAGAATACAGCTATTGTTGTGACACTTACCTCCCCGTACTCAATGACATTGCTTTGTCCAGAAACCGTGACCTTGCACTGGTATACATCCAACCCCTCGATTTTGCATATTTTTGCCGCTATAGCCATGTCTTTCGTCACTAACTTGAGTTCAAGTTCTATGGGACGGCTTAAATCAAGTTTTACAGTACGACTGAGTTCTGCTTGTGGAAGCACATTTTTGTCTTGGGTTTCAGTTTTCTTATCACATGCAGACAGTAGGCTAAGTAAGCCGAATAGACATACGATTTGAAATGGGTATAACGATCTCATCTTACTTCGCTCTCAATTTTGCAATGTATTCTTAATAAATAATTATTTTACTATCTAAAACCTTGATCATCTTGAAATTCTTTGATCATTGCGTCGATAAACACACGGGTTCGCGCTGGCATTAAGCGCCTGCCAGGAAATACTGCCCATGCGTCAAATTCGGGTGAGTGCCATTGCGGCAAGACACGAATCAGACTGCCATCATGCAAATGGCATTGGGCGAAATGCTCAGAAATTAAGGTGATACCTAAGCCAGCTAAAGCCAGTCGTTTGAGCATTTCAGGTGAATTGGCAGTGGCGATTCCGGGTGGTACACCTTCCCAACTTTGAGCTCCATTTTTTAGCCGCCACATCGCGGGTTCACCATTGCGTGCCAGTAGGCGCAGGGTTTGATGTTCCATCAAAGCTTCTGGCTCTTGTGGCTCACCATGCTTTTCTAGATAGCTAGGAGCAGCATAAATTGCGGCAGAAAACTTCGCCAGTCGGCGTGCTGCCAGCGAGGCATCGTCGGGTAGGCTGCCCATGCGTATCGCTAAATCAAAATTCTCGCCAATCAAGTCGACCCGCCTTGGTGATAAATCTAACTCCAAGGTGATGGCGGGATATTCGCGCAAAAAGCGACTGATTAAGGCGGTCATCGTTTCATTGGCAAAATCGGCGGGCATCGAAACACGTAATCTACCACTCGGTTGGACCTGTCTTTGTTGGGTGAGCGCCAACGTCGCATCGACTTCAGAACTGACTTGCTGTGCATGCGCCAGCACGGCATTGCCAAAATCGGTTACCACAAGTTTTCTAGTTGTACGCAGGAGTAAGCGCTCGCCTAGTTGTGCTTCTAGCGCGGTGATTCTTCGCGACAGGGTTGATTTTGGCATGCCTAATTTATCTGCTGCGCGACTAAAACTTGTCTCGGCAACGACACGTGCAAATAGGAGTAAATCATTTGGATCGAGATACATGCAGCCTCCGAAATAATAGAATTGTTCTATCAATGGAACAATCATATCCATTTTAAGCTCTTCTGCATTGAATATGGAACATATAAAGTGACAGCACATTCACTCAAGTGTGCAGTTCTAAACCAGTGTCACCTTATAAAGGAGCAATACCATGAACATTTTGCAGATCAATTCTAGTGCCCGTGTAGCAGGTTCTCATTCCACCAATTTAGCTAATCAAGTGAGCGCACGCTTACGTGAACAGCACAAGGACGCAAACTTTGTGTTACGCGATCTGGCCGTGACGCCACAACCAAGTTTGGATGAAACAGCGTTGCAGGCACTGTTCACACCAGCCGATCAGCGTACGCCAGAACAAGCTGCGCGCGTTGCTTTGGATGATGCTTTGATTGCCGAAGCACAAGCTGCGGACATCTTGGTGATTGGCGCCCCTATGTACAATTTTGGTATCTCATCGCAATTGAAAAATTGGATTGATGCGATTTCTCGTGCGCAAGTCACTTTCCGTTACACCGCAAATGGCCCGGAAGGTTTATTGAAGAATAAGAAAGTGTATGTGGTTTTGACGCGTGGTGGTTTGTATCGCAACACGCCTAACGATACGCAAATGCCTTACCTGAAAAATTTCTTCGCATTTCTCGGTATGACGGATGTTGAATTCATTTATGCAGAAGGATTGGCGATGGGCCCAGAAGGCGAACAACGTGCGATTAGCGATGCGCAAGCACAAATCGAAGCAGCATTGGCTTAAACTGCGTTAATTGCAGGACTCTTGTACTAATTTTGTACTTATTTTGTACTTCATCAGAAAAGGATGTAGCAGATGAACACCTCGATTCAATTAGAAACAGTCAACTTATCACGCGCAGTCGAGCAATTGGTAGTTGGTCAAGCGACTTCTGATGGCGCAGGTGTCAAGCTGACACGCGTATTGACGCAACCCTATCAGTACCGTCTTGATCCTTTTCTGATGTTAGATGCATTTGGTAGCGACAATCCTGATGAATACATCGCTGGTTTTCCCGACCATCCACATCGTGGTTTTGAGACGATTACCTATATGCTGGAAGGGCGCATGCGCCACCGGGATAGCGCTGGCAATGAAGGTTTGTTAGAAAACGGTGGAGTGCAATGGATGACCGCAGGTCGTGGCGTGATCCACTCAGAATTGCCAGAACAAGAAAATGGGCGCATGGAAGGCTTTCAGCTATGGTTGAACTTAGCCAGTAAAGACAAAATGACGCCAGCTTGGTACCGTGATTTTAAGAGTGCAGATATTCCTGAATTCACGACCCCAGATCAGGTTATGGTGCGTGTGATTGCAGGACAAAGTCACGGTGTACAAGGCGCAATGCAAAGGGCAAGCACTGAGCCGATTTATCTTGATGTGCAGATGCCAGCAGGCGCAAGTTTTAGCCAACAGATACCGCCTGATTTTAATGCCTTCATTTATGTGTATCGCGGCAATGTTCGCATTGGTGAACAACAAGTGCCTTTGCAAAGAATGGCGATTTTAAAAAAATGGCCAAGCGCAGACGGTGTCAAAATTCAGGCGGACGAGGCGGCTAAATTTATCCTCATCGCGGGCAAGCCACTTGGCGAAACAATCGCGCAATACGGTCCGTTTGTTATGAATTCGCAAGAAGAAATTTTCAAGGCGATTGATGATTTCCGTCAGGGACGATTGGTTGCGGCAGAGCCCTAGTTTGGTCAAATAAAAAGCGTCGATTTGGAGTAAATCAAATTGACGCTTTTTTGTTTTCTATCTAGCTGAAATTGCCCGCCACTGCAGAGACTTCTTTGCCATCGCTAACCCAATATTCGTGGCTGGCGGAATAGTAGGTAATGAGAACCTTTAATTCATGTTCTGCTAATTTCTTGTCAAACGCCAGTGCGGAACTAGGATCACTAATCGAAATGGCGAGCAAAGATTCACCAGGCATGATTTTTTGTCCTACTAAAGGAGCTGCTCGCCACACTAGATTATTATTGGGACCAAAAACCGCTTCTAAGGCGGTTTTTGCATCGGCGACAGCTTGACCATCCAGATAAATTTCAATTTTCTTGATAATGGCAAAACCCGTTCCACGATTACGTATCAACACTCGAAATCCTGTCTCGTCTAACTGTTTGTTCCAACTAATGAGTGGGAATCCCAAGCCTTGGCGTTGTGGTAGCACGCGCTGACGTAGTGGCAGTTCACGTCGAGATTTCAGATAGGAGTAACCTGCGAGTATGCCAGCGACAAGAATCACCACAGAAACAATAAATGGTAGATTGCCTTGAGATAAGCTCGCTAAGTAAGGATCAAAAAGTAGCAGGAGTGTGAAAATCACCAACGGTGGTATGACGATAGAACACACTATCCAGAGGAAGTACTTCTTCACAAAATTTTGTATTTCACAATACCTTGCGAACAGATACGCTAACAAAATTGCTAGCAGTACAAAAAGTGTCAGCACCAATTGCAAATACCAGCGATTGACGCAGACAAACTTTTCTATCGTTGATGAATTATCTTCAACGATTTCTTGTGGGCGATAGTTTTTAAGTAAGCACACAGCTATTTGCTGACTCTGTAAGCAAGATTGTTCAAGGTCTATCACAGGCTTGGCAAGATTATCGAAATTTGGTGACCAAAAACCAATTCCCCCAAAGTTATCTCCGGCATACAAAATGTCATCTTCTAGCTGTTGCCAATTGCGATTGTCAAAATGAAGTACAGGCAGTAAATGGCGCAATAAGTCGCTACGGTCTGCTCCATGCAAGCTAGTCTCGCCTTCGATTGCACGACGCAATTGTTTTTTCGAATCTGTACTAGGTTCATTTAAAAGAACCAGAATTAATTCGCGCAAAGATGCTTTGTCTAGCTTATTGTTCGAACCACGGGAGTCACTTTTTTTGCGCAACTTGACTAGGTTACTTAATCCAAAAGCGGCAGACTTATTGCTTGGGTTATTGACGAAGTTATCTTGTGAAATGAGAAGATTAATTAAGACATCGTCATTCGCTAATTCTTTGCGTAAGGCAAAATAGAATTCATTAAACAATAAGGCAGAGTCCGCATCTAAGGGGTAGTTGGGGAAGTAAATCGTCACGCCATCACCACGTGTAGGTCGAGACGAGATACCGAAACTAGCATACGGTTTGATGCGTGAACTAATGTCATTGAGCGGTGCTCGTAATAGTCCTGCAATGTTTTGAATGAGCTTTTTTAGTACAGCTTGTTTATTTTCACGAGAGAATTTTCTCCAATCTCCGCTCCAATCATTTTTCTGAATCAGCCAGTCAACTTTGGAGTTGTATTGGCGGGCAGTGCGAATGAATTCATTATCTTTGGAGCTGCCATTACGGATGTCAAAAGCATGTGCTCCAAGTTTTAATTCGCCTACATTGTCGACAGTTAAGCCGTAATAGGCGACACGATTAAGTACGCTGAAGTTGACCGTTTGCGTTTTCTGTTGATTTTTCCAGTAAGGATAAAAGCCATAAACAATGCCGTTAAACTCATCGAGTGCGCAACCGCAGTCGCCGCCTTTAAGCGTGATGTTGTTAAGCTTTTCTGGAATACGCTTCTTTGCAACGTTTTCGATCGCGATCGCTAGATAAGAATGGTAAAGCTGTTGTATGAGGTTTTGCGCTTGAGTGACACTGTTATCGTCACATAAGCCAACTTGCAGGCGGAACTGATTAAGCTCAGTAAAAATACTTTCGAGACTTTGGGGGAGTCGATTCCGCCCATCAGGCGCTTGTGCTTTTAGCGCCTCTAGTTCTTTTTGTAGCAGCGCAAAGTCATCATCGCTCATACGTAGACTACTCACGTAGGCGTTATTGCTTGGTGAGTTGAGTCGACAGGCACCGATTCCCATGACGATCTTCGACACCGCAGCACTACGAAATAAATCAATCTCTGCATAGTCAACGTCTTTGATTTGCTCTAACAACTTGACGATCATCGCGGGTACGCCAGTATTTTGAATGTTACCTTTGAGTTCGTTTTTTATAGTCGCTAGTGATTGCTCGGTCAAATGAATATTATCGAATACCCGTGCGGCTTCAGCCACCGCGCGTTTCTCATCGTCGGTGAGAAATAAAGCGTCTGTGTTCAGCTTTTCTTCCAAAAAGCTATCAAATAATTCTCTATTTTTAAAGTAGATCGTACCCTGTAGACGTAATTCATCAATCACTGCGACAGGGAAGTCACTGACTTCTTTTAGTCTCTTTAATGCATCTTCATTGACAAGGTACCCATCAAAATCCGCTGCATTACGCGCAATCAAGGGCCATATTTGTTTTAGTAAATATTCCCTGCCACCCATTGCTTGCGCAGTTGCTGAACGTAAGGCCTCTGAGGAGTTAAATTCTTTGTCTTTTAGTGTTGTGAGAACTTGTATGATTTGATCTTTTCCACCCAAAACATCTAAGTCAGCTTGATTCAAGTTGTAGACAAAATAGGCGCTGGTATCAACAAAGTTTGGGGCAGATCTAGGGGCAATTTTTCGCATACCACGAAAGCGATTGACTAGGTCAATTAGTTCTTTGTCTGTACCTTGTCGTCGAATTTGGAAGTCTTGGTTCTTTGTTTTCTCCGGTTGCATGAAATCCCAGGCTTCAAATTCCGGGCTAAGTAGAATACCCAGCTCAGCACGATTCTTTTCGCCAAAACGGGCGATCCTGTCTACATTCTTTGCTAAGCTTGGCGCATAGCCTTCACCAGTATAAACCTTGAAACTAAAGCCAAATCGTTGTAGCCACGAGAGAGTAATCGGGCCAACAATCCCATCATCTAAGGGTTTGCCCTTCAATGCATAATCGTGCTGCCAATCGTTGAGATCTTTATAGATGCTCTCTAGTTGTTTTTGCATTTGCAGCACTGTTTCTTTGCTCAGTCCTTTGAAGTCCTCTTGTCGAATATTTTTGTTATAGCCGACCACGTTGACCGTTTTACTGTTCATATTGCCTGTATCTTTGCTGGTCGCAGTCTTGTTCGGTGAGACTTTATCGATCTGCGTCGAGATACTGTTAATCTCAATTTGCGCCCAACTCTTTTCGGCACTGAATGGTAGAGTAAAGAGTAGACACCAGAGTAGAGAGGTCCGGCGACTCCAATGCATTGCTGGAATCAATGTCGAAATTTTTCTGGCAAAGTCTCCGGCATACAAGCGCGAACAATCTCGCAATGTTCGCGATAAATGATCAACACCAGATAATAGTGGAGCGTTGTGTAAGTGTTTCACAATGTTTTCCCATCCTTCATTAGTTCTCTACTGATACCACGTAGCAAATCGTCCTGTGTAATTACAGGGTGATCTCTCTTCACTGCGCGAATTGCGGCATAGCGAGCTACATTTAATAAGGCACCGCCCGCTAATTCATAGCGTTCAGCGAGTTCTCGAAAATTGACATCACTGTGCAATCGTTCTTGGTTGATAAATAGCTTGTTCCATAGCCGTTCGCGCTGCTGAGCATCGGGCATCGCAAAATAAACTTCACTTTGGAAACGCCGTGAGAATGCGGCATCAATATTGGCTTTTAAGTTAGTCGCCAGAATTACCACACCAGGAAAATCTTCAACCCTTTGCAATAGATAGGAGATTTCTTGATTTGCATGGCGATCATTTGAATTACTGGTTTGGGTACGCTTGCCGAAAAGAGAGTCAGCTTCGTCAAAGAACAGAATCCAGTTCTTGTTTTGTGCTTGGTCAAAAACACTCGCGAGATTTTTCTCAGTCTCACCTATGTATTTGGAGACCACCATAGACAAATCGATACGATAGACATCGGCTTGCGTCAGTTTTCCAATCAAACTCGCCGTTAATGTTTTTCCTGTTCCGGGTGGACCATAGAATAATGTGCGATAGCCAGGCTTTAAAGATTTTTGCAGTCCCCAGTCATTCAAAATATGTCTAGAGTGTGTGAGCCATGCAACGATATGTTCTACTTCTTCCATCACCTCTTGATTGAGTACCAAGTCATCCCAATTCAATGCGGTCTGCATCAGTTTTGCCGGAAAGTTCGCGCTAAAATCAGGTTTGTGGCGTTCACCTTCGATCAATCTTTGAAGATATTCATGGCTTATCTGTAATTTTGAGCTGAACAGAGGCTCATCATTTGCTTGACTTTCGAGTCGCAAGATACCTTGTCTAATAAACGGATGCTCATCCTTGAATAGATTCGCTACATGCAGGCGTTTTTCCAAACTGCTACCAGCCAAAATGAAGGCAGCGGTTTCGCAAGTCGGCAAGAATCCTAAATGCGCTTTGCCGCGCCAACCACCAATTTCACTGAAGGGACGTGAAAGTGCTGAGTTTTGTAGCGAGAAAAAATCGAGCGCTTGTGGCCTCAAATGTGGCACCAAAGCCAGCACGAGCACAATGCGTTCAAGGTAGGAAAAATCAAATTCTCGAACAACTTCTGCATATGCGGTCTGGCTAGAGGAAAGGTCTGGCGCCGGAATCAAGCTCTGTAGATCCTTGTCACTTTCATTGTCTTTGAAATAGGCGTCAAAACGCGCATCGCAAACGCGGCTAAACCAGGCAATTTCTTGTTCTAAACATTCAGTATTTAGCATATCGATTTATTTCTCTGAAAAGCGATTAGCGCCATGTCACGTGAAGAGGCGCGAGCATCCATGGGTACTTGATCATGGCGAAACTCCACGGCAAGCGATCAAGTAGCATGTCGAAGCTTCCTTGTCTCACCTTGAGGTGCCAGCTATCCTCTATGTAGTTGAGATACCCTTCGCGTATTAAAAATGTCTCACGTAGCCCTTGTATTGAAGTCTTGCCAATGGCACTCCAATGTGTAATCACACCAGACAGCATTTGTTGGATGACCTCTTTCTCATGCGCGCTTAACTGTATTCCATTTGAAATCGGAACAACCGCGGGAATGCCACACAGCAGCTTATTTAAGGTCAACATAAATTCAGGTGAAGCTTCTTCACCTGTAACAATGTACTGTGTTAAGTGCACTGCTCGTTCAGCAGCCTGCCTATCAACGAATGCTCCGTCTTTTGTCAACGAGAGTAGTGAAAACAATCGTTGTAAATAAGGCGCGACGATAACCAAGCCAGCATTTTGTAGAAAACTACCTTGTAGAATTTGCTCGTCGTCTCCTGAAACCTTATTCGTATTCGATGATGTTCGTTGGTCGAGTAAATTGGGTTCGGGTGACCTTGCTTTTTCTTTTCTCTCTGCTATTTGCATAGAGATTCGAGTTTCTAACTGATGATCGAAATTTTTTAGTTTTTCTATGCAAGCCTCAATGGATTCGAGTTTGAAAGACAGTTGCAATTGTCGAATCAGCTGCGCTGTGAACTGCCTGATATCGAGTGGAATAGGATTCGCCAAACTTGACACGTAGATCGCTCGCCAACTGACTTTGCTTAAGTGAATCAAATTTTCATGCAATTGAATCTGCAACGCGTTCTCTAAGCGGTAGATTAGCGTTGGTAAATGTTGACTGAGACTGTTGTGCATACGTCTGAACAAAGCATCCAATTGACTCTCGCTAGCAAGCTCACATAGTCGATTAACACACAGTCGACTAACCGCGGAGTGACTTTGTAAAACCTCTTTGAGGTCTTTGAAGTGGTAAGTCGTCTGCGATAGCAATCGATGTAGTGCTTTCTGGAAATCTGCTTGCTCTCGGTAACCGATGCTTGTCTTGGTCTGTAAAATCACAAGGCAAATTGTTTCCAAGTTTTGCAGGGTAGTTGGTGTTGCAATCAATGAGCGATCATGCTTGCTGAGGCTAACTGTGTCAATTTGTGAAAGATCTAGATTGGCTAGCGCCTTCAATGCAGCTCTCAATGATGTTTGTGAACGCAAGATACGCTGATCGATTGTTTTCTCTTGGAGTGGCAGAGCAGGAGTGTTGTACGTAGTTACTTGTAGCACTTCCTCTAAAGAGGACTCTACCTTGTTGACTTCTGAATTGCAGAACGCATACGCATAGGCATTCCAAAAGGAATGCAGTTGATCTGCATTTAGCTGCATTAAACAGCTTGTTACCAAGTCATCT
The DNA here is from genome assembly GCF_018139645.1 of Affinundibacterium baiyunense. GTDB lineage: Bacteria > Pseudomonadota > Gammaproteobacteria > Burkholderiales > Burkholderiaceae_D > Undibacterium > Undibacterium baiyunense. Next base: position 81,390 of record NZ_JAGSPM010000002.1, on the reverse strand, counting down.
TGCTGCTTTGTACTGAGCTGCAAAACCTCTGGTTTTGTGGTCGATGCAGAGGCTTTAGGTGAATGGTCGTGCTGCTCGAGTCCTAACTGCGCCAGATTCGCGAATGGTCGTGTTTCAATGTCCAAGTAGTCGTTCTTATTCGATCTGTTGGTATCAAGTTCGTGTAGTTCTTGAGCGCCTTGCGCTGTTTGGTCTAGTGAGTCCGCGTCTTCAAACGTTTTGAACATGTTGACTGCATTTATATGTTCAAATACGTATTGCCAAGGTGGTGATTGAGACACATCCATCTGATAGCTGAGATGACTTAAAATCACTTCAGTATGTTTGCGATCGGTTGCGTAGATCGAAGAGATGATGAAGTCTGCTTGCACAGTAATGTCGCGGCGATGCAAAGCCATTTCAAACACGCCAGCAAAGGCTGAACGTAAACTGTGTCGTTGGAAATCTGGATATGTTTGGTATCGCCTCATTTTTGAGTCGAGCAGATCCCAATTCAGCCACAAGCCACGCAATAGTTCTGCTGAATTTGGCGCGATACTTTCAAGCATATCGACAAGCATGTTGATGGGAGTATGCGTAATCAAATGTTCGCGCAACTCTTGTTTTACTAGATATTTCCGCTGCACCTCTGCTAAAAGATGTTTATGACCCTGCAGAATTTGCGGCCAAATTTTCTCTAAGCTGATTATTCGAGCATGCAAAACAGCATCCGTTAGCTTGGCTGGAAGTGTGTCAATCTGGTGTGAAGACAGAGTATCAAATTGCCCTTGTTTTTGTTCTGACTGATGCAGCGTTGGTGCGTTGGACTCGATCTGAGTCGTTGTAGCGCCTTGTGTTGATTGCTCAATTGAATAGAGTAGGCGTAAGGGGGATTCCCAAACTTGCCTAAGTTGTTGCGTTGAATCGCTGCACGCTATCCATTTATTTAATTCTTTTAAATCCTTTTCTCCGATCTCAAAATATTGCTCACTTAGTTTGAGAATCTGTTGCGTCAGGTGTAAAGGCAGCGAATCCCTAAGTGATGACAAAACAAAAGGCAGGTCTTCTTGTTGAAGATTAGTGAGTAACGCAGCGATGGTTTTAAATGCATCATGGTACTTTGCAGTCAGCTCTTGCTGGTCATTGTTGGAGAAAGGTGTATCTCGATTTATCGGATGATTCGTCGCAGTGTCTTCGATGATTTTCCTTTGACGAAATACAACCTGCTGTACTTGGTGAATAAGCCACTGCTTCAATAGCAGCAGTAGTTCTGGAGGCTGCATTTTTCGACGCAGATCAGCTGGAAGAAGAATCTGTTCTTTCGATAAACGCGTCTTTAGCGCGAATAACTCGTCATTTTCCGGTAATAGAATTTGTTGTGTGAGACTAAGTTGGAAAACTGACTTAACTTCCGACTCTACGAAGCCTGATACTTTATTAGACAGACTACTAGCGTCAGTGCTTACTGATGAGAGTAAAGCGACTAATTGCTTGGTATCCTGCAATAACAGGTGAATCAGAATATCGGTATAACGCGCTTGTGGTGAATCACTTTGGATGGCGATGAGTTGTAACTTATGGTGAAGATCATTTTCATTGATGGTTGAATGAAGTCCCGCCGAAATATCTGTTGAGATAAAAAGATGGTCGATTTGTATACGCTCAAGTAGTCGCACAATAAATCGATGTAATTGTGCGGCTGAAATCTCTTCTCTCAGCTGTGCTTTTAGCTGAAGCATGTGTGATGTGGATCTTACACATTGTTGGATGAGTTCCGATTGAAATGCTTGCCAGTTTTCGTTGCTAGAAAATGCTGCTAGAAAGTTGGCTTGTAGCTCTGAAGTATAAAGAATCTCTGAACTGTTCTTAGCCGTCGGATTTGAGTCGTTCGTGGACCGCTGATAATATTCATCGATCGCTAATTTTAATGCTAGAGCCGATGGCGCAAAGTTCTTTTCACCAATCTGAAAAGCGTGCGCATCTAGCGCTCGTGCTTGTGCATTTAGTGAATCTAGATTGATACTCTCTCCATCACGAAGCGCGTCAAGCGTGCATGCAAGTAAGTGTTCCGGGATCGGACTTGATTGCACAGCGACTTGTATATTTTTTAGCAGCAAACTGTAGTCGATCTTATGATCGGTATCTTGATGTAAAACCCACCAGTGCAGATACATATGCAGTTCACGTAGCTGCAAATTTAAGTCGGAGACAGAAAATTTTCCCGCACGCCAAGCATGAAAGCCTCTTAATAGGGGATGGTTTGGCGCGATCAATGAACTTTGTTCTAGGTCAGTAGATGTGGTCAGAGGTCTCGATTGAAATTTATTGCCTATCTTTTTCGGAGTTGGCTTGATTTGATTTTCTTGCTTCAATACAGCGACAAAGTAGGGGAGTGCCGTATCCTCGATTTCTTCTAAGATAGATTCTTGAAAGCTTTCTCTCAAATCGCCAGGTATTCCCAATAAGCTGGCAATAAAATTCCTAAATTCGCTTACTTGCAGAGATGTTTCGGACAGCGCTAAATGCTTAATTAATTGCTGAAACAAATTTTCCTTATTGGGTATGGTGTGGGCTATCTGATTCCCAGATAGCATCCGTTTTAAGCTACTTTCTATGGCACCATAAAAACGATCGAAGTACTGGTACTGCTCTTGGAGCAATTTTCCTATATTGGGATGCAACACTTGTGTGAGAACCGCACTTTGTGTCAGCGACATTTTGTCGATGATATCTAATTTTTGTGATCGTGTTAGTTCGATAAAATGAGATCGTATTTCTCGTGACTGATCGATACTGAGATTGATGAAGAAGGGTTCAATTGTGTGTGGATTCTTGTGGCCGAATAGTTCAAGAAAGTGCTTGCTCGGTATTTTTTTAGGCGTGATGTTTTGTTCCAGCTTGTTTGTCTTTATCTTATCGAACGACGCGATCACTTTTTCAGTCGATATGTCGGATGAGAGTGAACTTTCAGTCAGATCTCCGGAGAGCGCTGACTGCGGTTTATACCATTGCTCAAACTCGGTGCTAGAGAGTTGATTCGCTGGTACGACCCAAAGATAGGCAAATAGCGCAGTATCATAGGCGCGCCGTTCAGTTGTACTTTGAATAGCATCTCTCAGTTGTTGAGATCGATATGCCTGAATGCATGCTGTAAGTTGCGGATGTATTCGCAGTAAGATTTGAACTTGATCGTTGAAGTCGAGTAATTGCCACCAACGACGCCAATGTACACGAGAGATCGCCTCAAATGCTTCAGCATGTTCGTCTAGAAGTAGATGAATTGCATTACTGATTAACCGAGGATCATCACTTGTGATGCAAATCTTGGATATTTGATTGATAGCGTCTGCAAATTTCTCTTCATGCTGCTTCCTTACTAATTTTTCGGGACGAACATTATCGTCTTTATGTATATCTTGTTTGTATTCGCCAAGGTTCGCGGCCAAATGTGATTTAAATCTTTCGAACATCGATGTTGGAATCGCGTTCGCTGGTGAAGACAAACAAGTTACTATAAATGCGTCGAGTTCCCACTGGTTTTGAAGTTTACTCGTAATGTTTTTCGTTGATAGACTAGATTGAATAAACCATGCAGCGTCATTGTGAATGACGCTGATGAGATCAAGACAAGCAAAGGTAGGGAATTTTTCTAACCAAGTAGGCCAGTAATTCGTGTGTAATTGCCGAATGTCGTTGGCGCAAAATAGTATTAACGAAGCCCAGTCCGACTCGAGCGCGGAAAAATCTCCATGCTGAAAAGCCAGTTTGTGGACTTCTGTGAATGCAAAGCGACTTGTTGTCATTGCCTGCTCAGCATTCCTAGCATTTGCAATCTCGGCACGGTATTGTTCGGCCAGCTCGTTCGCTAGTTGTGTGGATTGATCTTTTTGTTCAAAGGTGTCTCTGCCAGCGTTGACAAGGTCTGGGTTAGCTAATTTTTTGCTTATCCGTTCCAATACCTGCATTAACGCGACTCGCGTTGGCGTTGAGATCGCTGTATGGGTTTCTATGAAATATTGGTACTCAGTTTTTATCGTAGTGAGACTGCTTCCTTGAAATGCCATCCATGATTGTGCAATCTCTGCAAAAGAATTGCTACGATTTTGTATCGACGGCAAGATAAATTGCCAGAGCTTCTCTATGGCGGCTTGTTCTGAATGCTTGGTTTGTAAATGTAAAAACTCCAGTCCAAGCCAATCTAACATCAGTTCTCGCTCTTCTCTGGACCATGAGCGTAAGGCCATGTTGGTGATTTTAAATAAATCACCAACGTCGAACTGTTTAAGTAAGCGATTTAATTGGCGATTATCTCTGGTGATTTCGTGTAGAGGTAAAGGCGCACTTTTGGCATGTATGATTTCATGGAGCAAACGTTTATGCGCATGCTTTGCATCAGAAAGTCTTTCCCACTTTAATTGCCCAGTTTTGAGAAAATGCAGGAAGTCGGTATGTGCGTTATCTACCTGCTCTAGGGATGAGTTTTGTGCGCCTATTTTTGTCAGTGCTTGTCTGAGAGAATTACTGAATTGCTCATGAAGGCGTCGGACTAACTCGCGTTCAGATTCAGCGACGAACACGCTACCTAAATCAATTTCTAATGATTCAATTCGTCTAACCTGCGACGCTGAAATTTTGAACTCGCGACTAAGGTCTTCCATCACCTCGTCAATTATCGGCAATAAGCGCATCTTGACCCATTCGGCCCATACACTTGCATCTGCCTTCTCATCGCTGAAAGACAGATCAAATACCAAATCATGTATGCGATTAATGCGACGCATATTTTTATATCCAATAACGATTAGGCTGAGTTGGACGATTCTTGTTCAAGAAAGCAATAATTTGATCGGCACATTGGTCTATCAGTGTTGCATCGCCTTGATAAGCATTTAAGGTGTACTCTTGCATTGCCTTACTCCACTCTTGGTAGCGTTTCTCAAATTGTGCAAGAAAGGCGAAATCCAACCAAAAGAATTCTGGCATTAGGTGCGCAGGCAAATGTTGTGCGATTAAATTTTCTATCCAAATACGCGCCTTGTTTTCTGCGAAACGCGCAGTAAATCCAGGCAAAATTATGCTGATTCGATGCGAGTAAAATGTCGATTCGACTTCACGTTGATGTGTATCTCTGTGGGGACGGAGTAAGATATGCTCAACCAGATGGAAGCCCTCGATGTCGAGACTAATTTGTATCAGTGCTTCAGTTAAATTCGATAGAAAGACTTCAAGTTCGCCTTTTGGCAGTAAGCAAATTGGCCAATATTGTTCCACTGGCGTGCCCATGTTTTGATGATTAGATACTCGTAGACATAACCAAACATGGTGTTCGCCGCTTGATAGAGATTGATAATTTTGCCAATCAACGCCGTATTTCAATAGGGATTCACAGATTGCACTATGAGGGAATTTAAACTCATAATCTGCCCCCTGTCCCTGGTCTGTCGATGATTTTTTCGGAATTGGATTTAATTGCTTTGTTCTCAGATCAAAAGGAAAACTAATTTGCTTTTCTAATAGTGCCTTGTAGCGAGAATCGCTGATAAATTGGTATTCTTCTTGTAAGCCATGAATTAAGGAAGGGGAGTGATGTTCTGCTGTAGCAGCTACACTTCCCATAAGAATACGTAAGCGTTTCTGCAGCGAAGATTGATTGTTATTGCCCCAAGCTTGTTGTAAATTACTTGCATTACCACGTTGGCTACTTAGCTCACATAGGTGTTCAAGCAATTGTATTTTGCATCGAATGAGTTGGTGCTCGACCCGGTTACGATGGTAGCAGTCATTACGTTTAAATTCTTCGCTTGGAAATTGTTCGCCATACATTGCCAGTAGTGTATCGAGCACGCGGTTGCGGCGATCTTCAAATGCATCTTGCTCACGCAGGATCTGCGCTACTTCTTGTGGCGTAGCGTTCTGTTGATAGACGGAACGAATCGCGGGTATTTGTTGTTCATCCAAAAATTGCGAGAAATAACTACGATCAAGTTGCGGATTGATTGAGTAAATCTGGCGTACTTGCTGTAATGACGCTAAATAGTTGGCCATTAATTGTTCGAATGGATATAAATAGGCTTTCAATTGACGTGCACGTGCGTGCACTTCTGCTGGTTCTGATTTAGGGACGCCAAAGTGATTAATCCCATAAATCGCAGGGGTATCCTCGCCAATCGAACGATACTCAGAGAAGTCGCGCACGCTAGGTTTAGGTAATTCAATGAGTTTGTGAAAATCACTTCGATTTCGGCGAAACGCTTCGTACTCAAATTCATATTTCTTTAGGTGTAAACTAACTTGCTCATGAAATGCGCGAATTTCCCTCTGTGAATCATGCTTCAAGTAGTTGTTGTTTAATCGCGCTGCTAATTTGTCTTCGTCGTTTGGATTACTGTTGATGCTTACAAGCGCAGTATTTCCTTGAATTAAATTTAAGGCATGGATTTGTTGCGCGTCGCTAGGGAATTGTAGCGTCGGGCAATTTGGGTCACTGTGATTGAATTGTAGATGTTCATGTATTTGACCTTTGTCGTCAACAAGCACTAAAGATCGCACATTTTTAACGCCAGGAATATGACGTACTAAAGTAATTAGTTTGACGACGTCAATATCATAACTACCGTCTAAGAAGCTCGCTTCATCGATAAACCCGCGCTCAGTTAGTGGGCCAGTGAATAGCTGCTCCCAATCTAAGCCCTTGCGTAGCGCTTCCTCAAAGCGCATGATTTGGCTACCTGATGAGACTAATTTTGCACAGCGAAAATAGATATCCGCATAGACTTCGGCACATGCTCGCCTATCATCTATTTCGATTTCGCCTGCAAGTCTAAACATTTGTGGTTGGACGATATGAATCGCTGCCAAATCACGCCCTAGGTTGCGTTGTACCGATAATAATTCAATCACTTGCGCTCTAAGGTCTTCGTATAGTTCCGATGAAGCCTTTTGATTACGATTGATCAGTGATTGATGTGGCTTTACAAAGACAGTTAGCAGTCCAGCAAAGCTATGTGGATTTTTGTTCGAGCTAATCCAGACGTCTTCGACATCGGGTAGGTGGTCGTAAATGAGTTTGCAATAATCAAGATCTGTGACTGCTTGATTTGGAAAAATCGACTGTGGTGGATAAAGTGCTTGTGCTTGAAAATTGATGTTGCCTTGCTCGTCGCATAAAAAATCAGCTACATCAAAGTCAGTACGATAAACCAAGTCTGTGATACCGTAGCAAAGTAATTCCAATAAGGTGACACCCGGATCATGGTAGTTATAATCCGTCCACTGTTTGCCCGAAAGTTCTTGCAAAAGAGCGATCCCACGACGGCGCAGGCCATCGAAATCGAGCTGATCGGGATCAGCCTGTAGGCGTGGAATCGAATGTGGATTAGACACCGGTAGTTGCCTCTTGCAATTGTTGATGCATATTTTGTAGTAAGCGGTGCACTCGGTTATACGGCATCTCACCCAAGACCTCGAGAATCAATCTGAGCTGGTTTGGACTTAAGGTGAATACTGCTAATTCATGTCCTTGTGCTGATGGTGAAAACAGACTAGATGCTTGCTGATTTAATTCGCCGATGAGTTCAAAAACTTGTTTAAATGGACGCTCTGCTAAAGCCTCCAGAATCAAGTTTCCATTCGCTAAGCTAAGTGATAGCCTGATGTTTTGTTGTGCCATTATTTTTTTACCTTCCCTTTGGCATCGTATTGAGGTGAAGGTTGACGTAAAGGCTTTTGATCACTTTCTAGCATCAAAGTATCTGCCCATAGCTGTGTCATATGATATTTAATCCAAACATCGTCACCATAGCTACAGCCAACCCGCATTTGTAACTTAAATTCAAAGGGCTTACCGTTGTCCTCGTTGATCCAACGTAATTCGATGCGGCTGCATTTATTTCCAAAATGGGTTTGATGATGATTTATGCTGCCATTTGAATTAAACGCATTGAGTGCAACAGCATGCGTTAACGCATAGCGTCCTTCACTATCTTTTCCGCCAACGCCGGCAATAATTTCCCATGCTTGGCAACCGGTCATCGCTTCGCTTATGTCGTACCAATTACCATCTGCTGGCACTGCTAATTCGCCAGCGCGGCCTATTCTGCCGTTTGATGCAACCCAGCCTGCGACATCAAGTTCGTATCGCGGATTATTCTGACGAATACCGATAGCGTGACGATGAATGCCATCGAGCCCAGTTGTACTTGATAGCGTCAGTAACGATTGATCTCGATGATCTTGGATGCTTAGATTGTTGTTGGATTTGTCTAAGCCTATCGACCAAAGTGGATTTCCAATGTTGATATCTTTATAGAAGCTCATTAATTTGCCATCGCGAAGTTGGGCGACTTTAAAACCTGCTTCTGGCGTTTTATCAAATCCCTCATCCAACATGTTCAACATGGATTCAATCAAATCAGAAAAATCTTCTTCCGTTGGCATTTTTCCATGTTGGAATTGTTCCTGTAACATTTGTCTTGTGCGTCGGGTCATGGTTCTTTTCTCACCGGAATTATGAAAGTTGAGCCTACTTTTAGTTCGTTAATACCAATCGCTTTGGCTGGCTTTTGTTCGAAATGTTCGTTCACCACTATCCAATGTTCATTCATAGGAACGGCGATACTCCATGGATAATTAGGGCGTAAATTTTTTTCTTCGCGAATCGCTTTGGCATTGTCACGTAAGTCGTAACGCAGATTTTGCGTATCACCGAGTGGTGCTATTTGTAGTAGCGAGACGCCAGTAACTTCGTCTACGTATTCCAAGTCGTGCAGGAATGCCACAACGTTATGTTGCTGTATGGCCCAACCAAAATGTTGGGTTTGACCTCGTTGTATCCATGGAGATAAGTAATCACAAATAGCTTGATTGATCTCTTCGACATAACGTCCTGCGAAACGACTATTTGAATAGGCTGATTTTAGTTTGACGGTACAACGTACTTGAATTTCTTCGTACGTAGGATTCTCCACACTGATCGTCACATCAGCAGGAGCAAATTGTTGGATGTAGGCTTGAATTTCTTGGATTAAGTGCCCACTCAAACTAGGCTTCTGATTCGCATGTCCACCTAAACTTAAATGAGGAATAGGCACAATTAAGAGTTGTCCAGGACAGAGTCGATGATGAGGATTCTCTGCCGAGCATAAATGGGGAAAGCACTTGATTTTATATACTTGAGGGAATTGTTCGAGAATGAGTTGTTCATAATCGGCAGCCGTTAGTGCACGATTCTTATGTTTGAGTCGTTCGCTCGCCCGGATACGGAATTGTTGTGTGGTTTCTTGATCTCGTCCATTAAAGCTGCGACGTAGTTGCAGGATTCTACGCAGTCCAGGAACTTGGGTTCGACTACGTTGAATACTGAACGCTGCCAAGCTTGATTCGTTTTTTTTACCTGAATCAGGGAGGTAGTTCACCTTGATTGCTTGCGCAAACACGCCATATAAACTGCAGAACCGCTCTAATCCAAACTCAGCGGATACTGCAAGCCAATATAAGCCCGACGGCATGACAGTATTATTCTGATCGATCTCATCCGGGATTTGAATCTGAACGATACCACTGGTCATAAAGCCAAACGTGGAGTCGTCTAGAATATTCGCTGGTTGCATTTTGCGCCAACGATTTGATGATAAATACCACCAACATAAACCAGTGCTCGCCAACTTCGTCAAAGGAAGCGAATCTTCTCGGAGATAAAAATAGAGACTTAATGTTGCCCGTAATTGTGAAGCAGTGAGACCGATAAATAAGTTTCCTGCCGCCGGATATCGCGGTACCAAGGCTATGCGCTTCATATCACTATGACTCATTGCTTCCCAGCCTAGCGGATGCAAGTGCATAAATTGCTCGTGCCGACCATCGATATTTGTTAGTTGTTTTTGGTCAAAGCTAATTTTAGAAGTCGCTTGATAATTCAAAGTAATTCTACTGATTTGCGGCGTGTAGGGCGTATTTGGTAGCGCTTGAATCAAACCTAGCTTTTTGTTGCGGGCGTTATGTGTCAGAACGTGGGTCAGCAATTGAGGATACTCTTGATGACCAAATGCACCATTTGGTGAATCTAGACTGATTTTAAACATGCCATTCATGGTGGCAGATGTGTAAGCGAATGGCACCGCTCCGTCAGCTTTTGCTATGTTACTTATTTTGAATAAAGGTACCAGTTGGCTTAAGCTCCATGAACTTTCGTAATTCACCTGGTTGGATGCACTGCCATCAGGACGCGTTTCAAATTGAAATAAAGGGATAGCTTGCGTTGCGTTGTTCCATTTGCCGTCAACTAAGACAGAAATCTTTGCCAATACTGAATCTGCTTTCAGTGGCGTTTGGTAGGCGCGATAGTGACTAGGAAATCCACCTAAGTTATTGGGTAGACCTGTCCATTCCACGTCGAGAGAAATATCTTGCAATTGTTTATCTGCGACTTCTTCGCTTCCTACAACTAGATAAGAGCCAATTTCAGGTAGTGGACCAAACGGTAGGAATGGTGACAGAGCACTGAGTTGCCCAATTTGATTATGCAAAATCAAATTTCGACAGCCTTTTACCTGTGTACTTATCTCGATCTCTTGTACAAACCAGTTACGCAAAATGTCGTAAGGATAGGCATATTCATTTTGTGTCATCTCACACAGCATGACCGGCAAATTGGTCTGAAATGATTCACCGTGCGTATGGGCTTGGTAGGCACAAATAGCCGGTGCGCTAGCAGGTAAAACAAAGTTTAGCGCTAGGCAATTGGGCGGTATGTCTGCATTAAGCTCATGATATTCAGGGCGGTACTCGCCAATTGACAACCATCCTTCTGAGGTAGTTAAGGAAATCTTAAACATCCCTCGCAAAAGTTTAATAAACACATCACTTAAACGAATGCTGGTCGCGGGCTTGGATGTATTTTTCCGCTTTTGTTGAGCATGCTCGGTGATTTCCTTAATGCTTGATTCTATGGTGTACGCAGCATTATCACGGAAGCGAAATAGCACGCGCACCGCTCGTTCACCTTCTTGCATTTGTAATACTTTGCTCGCGATCGCAAAACCAAAGCGTGTAGCACGCGCCCCCGATAGATGCTCGCCAGGCTTAGGGGCGCCGAATAGCGGAAGTGGCGGCAGTTTTTCGTGATCAGTAGGGGGGCAATCGTCTGGTAATACTTCGATGGCTTGGTGGTAACTCGATTTGGTAACAAGAAGACGATTTTCTTCGTGATTTTTGTCGAAGTAGATGCTGTGTAGGGAAACCACTTTGGCATCATTGAGTTGGGTCGAACTTTCTGCTTGGTAGATGATTTCATTTTGATCTGCATCGACACCAGCGACAAATTCGTTGGTTTGATCGATCAACATTTGCTTGGTATTGGGATTTGATTGTAAAACCAGATAAGCACTATCAGGGATTTGCGCACGTGCGCGCATGCCTAAGATTTGTTGATAGTAGAAATCGATATGCTTGTCACCAAAATGATTTAAACGTGTTTTCAATTGTTCGAATAGACGGATAAATGCAATCAACAAGCTTTGTGCTGGATCGTGTTCCTCACTAAGCATAGTTACTGGCAACAATTCCCGAACACCGTTTTGTAGCATTCTGAGAGCCTGATTGAAAGTGTGAAAATTATGTCGAACTTCTCCCAAGCTTAAATTCTTGCCTTCATTATTGTTAAGAGGTCGATCCTTTGCCGGTGTTGTAGGCCAATCGCTTAGCGATTTAAATTGGGCACTAAATAGAGCCGAACTGTACGGAATCAGCACGCGCGGTGTCGCTTCGCATAGTGTTTGTACTTCCCATTTGAGGCCGCGCAGTATGCCTTCTAGTAAGCGTTTACTTTGAACTGCAGCGTTGCTTTGCAATACACTCAAAGAGAGAAGATATTGATTCAGTAGGCGTGCTAATAGCAGTGGTGAATCGAGCTGGTCTCGATAACAGACATCAATTTTCTTAATGATATCGTCCCGAAACCAATCTCGATACAGCGGCTGTGATTGTAATCTTGCTTCAAAGTGTTGAGCGTGTGTAGCGGTATCTATCGCCAAAATATTTGCCATCAGAATGCATTCATCAGCTAAAAAAAACTGATTCCAATTGCCATCCACACGCAAATCTAACTGATGAAACTTCACTAGACGTGCATATTCACTCGCTAAGCTGAGTAATTGCTCGAAACGCATTTCGTTGAGCTGGAAATAGTCTCCTCGTAACGCCTTTAACTGGCGTTGCGATTGACTTCGACCATCGCTAATGATTATTTGAGGTTTCATTTCAAGCTCGAATCTGTCTACAGTTGTACATCGGTACCTTCACGCAAATAGAATGGATAAACGATGTTATGACGCGTGTTTGTGCTAATCACACGATAGACAATGGTGAAATTAATCTTTCCCTCATACGATTCTGATATGTCACTTAGTATCATTTCTAATTTCACACGTGGTTCGAAAAATAGAATCGCTCTAGTGATTAGGTCTTTGAGCAAAGTGATAGTGCTCTCGTCGATATTTTCGTAAACATGGTGTTTTAAACCGCAACCAAAACTTGGCTGCATTACACGTTCGCCGGGGCTGGTAGAGAGCAAGATCAACAAGCTTTGCCGAATATCTTCCTCTGCGCTGACCATACTTACTTTGCCACGCTTAGAAAACTCTGGAGGAAAACTCCAACCAGTGCCAAGAAAAGAGGTATCGCGAGTCATGTTATTGTCCTTATCCACCGACGATTACGGTTGGAAAACCAAATACGACATTGCCGCCGTGTGCAGTGGTATCGCCCATACGAGCCGACGGGCGGCCGCTGATGAATACAGTAGCACTCCCTTTGACAATCGTATCCGGAGGGCCGACGCATACACACATATCTCCCACCACAGCAGCTGGTAGTCCACCGATCAGTACGTTGGGAACACAGGGGCCAGTGATCGGGCCGCCAACATGGGGAACAGGAGGCACGGCTGGCGTTACCATCGGGCAGACATGCATGTCAGTGATTCTGGAAGCGGGTGGCATGGTAGTTTCCTATGGGGGACTGTTGACTCAATTGATCATGACCATGGCACCTTTGACAGTCGTTTGGCCAGCCGCAGATAATTCGGCGCTCGCTGTTCCCTTTGCTGTCAAACTGATGTTTGCTGTACTGCTAATATTCAATCCAGTCGTGGTGACATCCATTTGCGCTGCTATCTCAACATTTTGCACCGCTGAGATAGCGACCTTTCCTAGCGCTTTGATAGTGATGTCTTTTGGACTATCAAGCAAAATACCACTAGTGCTTAATTCGACTTTGTTATTTGTTTGGTCTTGCAATAAGATGGACTGATCCTGATCGCTAATGACAATTTTGTTGTTTGCTGGCGTGATGAAAGTGATGACTTTATTTCCATCATCGAATTCCATCTTTAGCTTGCTACGCGTTACAAGTGCTTTGTAGTTATTTTCTGCGGTGAGTTCATAAGGAGGGACATGCTTGCTGCTGTACAGACTACCCAGAATGACAGGGCAAGATGGATCATTATTGAAGAATCCTAAGACGACTTCATCACCGATCTCTGGAATGATAAAACCACCAAACCCAGAGGATCCATAGAAACTGGCAAATCGTGCCCACACGCCAACTGTGCTTGCGTTCATTAAGGGGATTGACACTTGAATCTTGTACTGGCCTTCGGGGTCAGCATCGAGTTTCAATACAATCCCAATATGTAAACCACAGATGCCTGCAGTCCAGCCAGCTGCTTCTGGTGCTTGAATTTGATATTGATCTGTGAACCAATAATTAGGCATACCAAATTCGACTTCAGTGACCCAATTGCCATCGGCAATTCGATGAATCACATTACTAGCAATAATATTCCCGTTGAAATGTTTGCCAACTGCAGCAAGTTCAATCAAAACACCGGGTTTGGCCAGCGCACTTCCTTGAAATTGCATGTGACCACGGATGCGAGATAAGGCCGCTTTAGTTTGTTGCGCTTTACTCCACGCTGTAAGTGCTGCACTTTCGAGGGGCGCAGCAGTTTGCAAGCCAAAGTCGGCGATACCTAATACCTCAGCTAGTTTTTTCGCATCGAGATCGCCTTGACCTGTAAGCGTTTCGGCTTGTGCTGTTTGCTGTACGATAGCGAGTTGAGATAAATCCCAACTCGTGCTGGTTACCGAATTTAGCTGAGAACGAGAATCGAGTTCTGCTTGAAATTCAATTAGATCCATTCCATAAGTTAACTTAAGTACGGGGCTTCCGCTACCAACAGGCGCTTTGACTGTCACTTTTCCAGCATCAACGATGACGAGAAAGCCATTTACTTCCGCTCGTGTCATCATGTAATCCCAGTCGGTTACGTAGTACTGGACTAGTTCCTTGTATGTCACTGAAGTGGCATCAACGGTCGGAGTTAGACCAGGGTAAGCGCTGATGAGACTAGAAATAATCTGGTTATCCGTTTTGTTGACAAAATTTGCGTTCTTTCTGGCGACCGTCATTGCTAAAGCTTTGTCGCGGCATTCGATAATTAAACGCGCATAGTTGTCACCACTAATTTTGACCGCGTGTGAAATAACAATACCTGTGAAGATCACCGAGGTTGTATTGTCATAGCCAGCGCTAATGACGACCTCCGTTCCGGGTTTGAAGTTGCCGGCATCCGCAATTGGGAAAATTGCATTTGGCATGTCGCCATCTAATAAGGTAATCGTTGCGGAAGGAATTCGATTGGTACTATGGTTAGTTTCCACCGAGACGATTTGAATAATGTCAGGGATGGGCGCGCCGTCACAAGTGATGGTTAGACTAAGAACACCAGAACTATTAGTTAAAGGTGAAATCGACATATCAGTTCTTTTCTAAGCTTGTATTAAGGGAATCATCAGCACTTAAGCTAATGGTGGAAAGCGCAAGCTGATGCCTGGCTGTAAATTCCGAAAAGAACTTAGTCCATTGAATTTTGCGACTGCTTTGTAGTAAGCACTGTCGCGATAAATGCGTTCGCACAGTAAGGGTAATGTGTCCCCAGCTTTCACGATCACTAAATGGGTAAGATCTGGTGAGTTGTCACCTTCTTCTTTGACGATTTGTTGAGGGCTAATGTATTCAACAAAATTCAATGAAATCTTTGCTCGCAGAGGCTCGCCGTTTGGTTTAAATAAGGTGTAGTCAAATTTAAGTCCTTCCGCTCTACCGTAAAAAACAAGACTTCCCCATAGAACCTGCACAATTGGTGCTTCGTGATTGTCTCCAACATAGGTATAGACTGCATCTCGTAGGGATTCGACCTGTTGTTTCACTGTTTTATTTGTTCCAGGCACAACACCCGTGCCGTCCAACACGAGTTCTTTTAGGCTTAATTTTTCTGGTTGGCTGGCATGGAACTTGGCCTCACTTCCAGCTTGTCCCAAGGTTTGATTTTTGGAATACTTGATACTGTAATCGTGCCCATATCCTGATGGATTAATTAAGGCTTGAAAAACTGGTCGCGAACTATCAACGCTGATAGTCCCGTCTTTAGAGACACTACAACCAGATATCTTTAATAGTGTTTTTTGCCCCGACACGACTAGCGCTCCCGACGTTCACGCAAGATGCTTTGCATTAATTGGCGACATTCCGCCAAGATCTCCTCTTTGATGACTTTCTTATCGAGAAAGGCATCGTCATCTTTATCAATTGGACGATTTACTATCGTTGTTTTGATAACTAGTTCTTTTATTTCGATGGACATAGTCAGGTTCGCTTATTTGCTACGTTTGGAGTACGTATAGGCAAAGGTCATCTTCTCGATTGCCACTTCATTTTTGGTTGCGTTAAAGCCCTCGATATCCCACTTAATTGGATAGGCATTAATGAAAGCCCATGCGCGAAGCACAGTGCCATCCGCGCCATTTAATTTAACGACGATGGTTTGCGGTACGATCAATTTCATAAAATCGCCCTCCAAGGTATCTTTGCACCATTTGACAAGAGGAGAATTCAGCATGGTGATGCCGCGCTTCAACTCAAGATTAGGATGCTTGATACTCTTCGGTAATTGATGAACAAAACGATTTTCACCGCCTTCGACCACCGCTTCAGTTTCCATTTCAAGTGCAATGCCAGACACTTCGCTGAACGAAGCATCTGGCACCTGCGAACCATTGCCAAAGGTGACCGTAAAATAAAACGCGGGAGGGGGATAACCCCCCTCAAAAAATTCACCTGCCATTGCGATGCTTATTTGTTCGCAATCGTTAAGCCTTCGTGAACGATCTCAATAGATTCAATCGCCACTTCATTGCCTTCCGATTTCAAATCAGTACTAGAAATTTTTGTTGGCCATGCATTGGTTAATGTCCAAACCATCGTGTCATTACCCTCTTCATCCAACAAACTAATAGTGACCGGTACGCGTTTGATCGTGTTTAATTTGATTTGGTTAAGCCAATCCCAGAACTTGTTATCACCTTTGAATACGCCTTTTTTCATCGTGATATTGCCGTATTTTTTCATGCCCGGCATTTTGATCACGGAGAAAACTGGGCTATTGCCATGACGGTATTTGATTTCTTCGGATTGGACATCCAAGCCAGAAACTTCTTGGAACGACATTTCGTTTGAATCCCATTTCACACGGAAATAGAATTTCGGCAAAGGCCACACATTTGCTGATTGTTTTGATCCATCATCTGCCATAACAAACCTCTTTAATAAATTAGTTAAAAAGTGGAGCTACCTCGGTCTTGTTGGACGCCTAGATGCGCCATCAGACCCTTAATGTGATTAGTTGCTTCTATGATTTTTGCATTTGTTGCTGGAAGGTGATCTCAATAAACTCAGCCGGACGACTGAGTGCAACAAGAATAGTCACGCGCAAGATACCTTCTAGAATATCTTCAGATGTCATGGTTTCACCCAATCCAACATGCACACTGAATGCATCTTCAGGACTAGCACCAGCTAGGCCACCGCGTTTCCAAATGCTCGTTAAGAAGTTGCTAGCCATGCTCTTGATTGTGACCCAAGTGCCACTCACATTTGGTTCGAATACATAGGCCTTGGTTGCTAAACGTAAAGATTCTTCCAACATAATCATCGTGCGGCGGACGTTGATGTAGCGCCAATCCAAGCTATTACCATCTAAAGTACGTGCGCCCCAAACCAAAGTGCCTTCACCAATAAAGCTGCGAATCGCATTGATGGATTTACCAGCAGTCGTTACGTTTAGATCTTCTTGTTCATCATGGGTAATGTTCACTGCAGGAGAAATTACAGACGCTAAACTAACATTCGCTGGTGCTTTCCAAACGCCACGATTGTTATCAACCATGGTGTACACGCCAGCCATCGCAGCAGCAGGTGGCAACAAGTTCAGTTTTTGTTTGATAGCAAGCAGGATGTTTGCATAAGTCGGACTGACAGAGAACAAGATTTTATGTAGTTCATCGTCCGATAAATATGTTTTTGCATTGGGGTCGCGCGTTGCATCTCCTACTTGATTCAAAATGCTCTTCAAATCATCAGGCGCGTTGTCGCCACCAGCTTCCGCCAACAGTAGGCTCTTTAGTTGACTTAAATCGCTGAAACTAGAGAAATCCAAATCGGTTGTCGCGATGATTGAGGTGTTGAGCCAAGGATAATAAGCAGCAGCGTAATTTAGATAGTTAGTACCTAAGTCACCACGGAAAGTGACAATCACATCTTCTGGTGGATCTTTGCGATCTTTGTAGCCGTTATGCACATCAAGAATTGCAAAGCGATTTTTTTGTGTACCACAATGTTTCAGGCTGTATTGTTGGACTGCAATACAATCGCCTTCTTCCAACGCGACGGCGTCTGGGATGACAACCATGGTTGGTTCTTGTTCTTTTAAGAGCAAGTCTACGCCGAGTTGTAATTCACTCTTCTTGATGCCTTCGTCGGTATAAGAACCGATAGAAACGATATAGCATGGTCCGCCGCCATTTTGAAAAAACAACTGCATGCTACGGAATAGATAAAAGCGCTGCGTGTCAGATTTGCCGCCTTTACGTTTGACGACATATTCTTTGCCCGCACTTTTGAAGTTACTGACAGCGTCGTCCGCTGACTTTTCAAGAATCTCAAATTGATCGTCCGGCGCTCCACCAAAGTAATTCTGGAACTCGGACATTGAAGTAATGCGCCAAGGTTTATTGGATAAAGAAGTGCCTTTGTTGTCGGCAAATTTGGTGTAACCAATAAATGCCGGCACTGCAGTCGCGACTTCTACGACGGAGTTGGGGAAGGCATTTTTTTCATTGATATAGACACCAGGGGTTTTAAACGCGCCAGCCATATGTGTTCCTTTGAAAATTATTGATGAATATAAATCTCCGCGACGACCAGTGTCTGTCCGCCCGGAACTCCTTCTTTGCCAATTTGATGAATACTGGCGTTTGGCAATCGCCGCATTAACACTCGTCCATTGGCACCCTCTTCACGCAGCTGAAAGCGTTGTGTTGGTATGCTTCTCATCGGAAACGGCACTTTTGATAAAAAGGCTGTTCCCGTGTTATTTACTAATTCAGTCGAGCGCTGAAATAACAACTCGTCTTCTTTACTGCTACCATCCAAATTAAAAATCTCAACAGTTTTTCTACCGATCGCTCCAGTAAAGAAATATTTCCAGTGCAAAGCCTTGGCCTTTAACTCAATTTCATAGCGCGTCATACCTTGCTTGAGTACATGTGCAATTCGTATATAAAACTGCACTTGCATTGCATGCCTAGCGGTATCAACTAAACCTGCGGATCTAGATAGGTTGACCGCATTTGTATCCAATTGAGTAGCCGTCAGCCTTACTGAATCTTTGTTTTCAAATCGAATTGGTTTATCTAATTCCCATTTTGTGTAGGAATTAAATGCTGGGTCACTCGCTGTCACCGAAAAAGTGAGATTCAGCGTTGCCAGATCACCGTTCATTTCTGCTGATGCATCTCCTACAGAATCTAATCGTTGTTCTTGCCAAATCTCAAACCCCGACACGCTTCGTCTAAGTAGCAAGTTTTCTTGCTGCATGATGATCGCGCTGTCCTTATCTGGTGTAAAAACGAGCCCCATTCGATCTGGGTGTGCATCACCTTCAAAATATTCATGTTTGACTGCTAGCGCAAACACAGGCAAATAACGTGCCATAGATCAGCCTAACCAAGTAAGTTTTGGTTGGGGTCGGTGATCATTGGAACTTGACCAATGATGGCACCTGCATCAACCGTAATCATGCGAATTCTGTACAGGACAGAAGGTAGGTAGCGGCCGCCCATCAGGCTCCACAAATTGTTTAAATCAGGAATCTTGAGATTCTCCATGTCCAGTATCAGTTTTTCGATTCTGTTATCTAAGCCGGGACTGTTCTGGCGATCGAATATGGCTTGTTGCTGAAAAAAGCTAATTGCTTGCGAGATAGTTTTGAGTGCTTCGGAATAATTTCCTGCGCCAAAGTTGGCGGACATCATCACATACAGATTCAGATATAAGGGATTGCTGTGAATTGCTTGTCGATCATTGCTACGATGTGGAAGCTGTGCTCGATACGGCAAATTATCTTTCTCAATATTTACTAGAGTTAGAACTAATTTGTTGTTTGCGTTGGCAGCGGCTGAGCCATCTAGTTCAACTAGATTTGAGACCACCACAACATCTTCAGCTAATTGGAAATTGTTTTTAAATTGCTGGTTGAGTTGTAGTGCGAGATGGCTAATTGCTGCATTGATCATAGTTTTTAGGTCTTCGATGTCGATATTTTTTTGTGGTGTCAATGATCAGCTTAGTAAAAATGGCATTCTTTATTAGCCGTAAAAGATAGAATAATCTGTATACTAGATTAGCATGTAATTTATTAAATAATGAAGGTATGACTGCTGAAACAACAACAGCCAATCTGTCATTTTTTGATTGACTTTTTTAGCTTTGCAGAATGAACTGTCAAAAGAACTAAAGAACTAAAGAACTACTTCTGTCCTTGAGTGCGATTGAAGTGTTATCAGTTAGCTTTATTATTCGTTCTGGCATCGTTACGTGTAAAAGTCGAACGATATACATGTAACTTTATTTTTACTTAAATTATTTCGCCAACATTCGTTTTACTTTCAGCCTTTCGGAGAACGAGCCCAGTTGGCGTACTTCCTATAACAGTGTTTTGAAACCATAAGGTGGTGCCAACGTTACAGCTACAGTTTCGTGGAAGTCGTAAATATTTGACTTGTCACCACCGAAGTAAGCTGCTGTTGCAAAACGTATGCCAATCACTGCAAATAGGTCTTTTGTATGACGAGATTGTTATTAAGCTTCTTGATGCGCTTTTGCATTGATGAAGCTGAATTGGATGCGCAAAAGAGTACAATGACGCCTTAACAGCAATTGGTCGTTTTCATGTCCCACGGTCTCAATCAACCTCAACGCGATGCAGTCAATTATATGGATGGTCCATGCCTGGTTTTGGCAGGGGCGGGTTCGGGTAAAACGCGGGTGATTACGCAAAAGATTGCTAATCTGATTGAATTGCATGGCTACGACGCCAAACATATTGCAGCGCTAACTTTTACCAATAAAGCCGCGCATGAGATGCAAGAACGTATTGCAAAGCTCTTAAAGGAACCAAAGCAAGCAAAGCACATTACGGTTTCTACTTTTCACTCACTCGGTGTCAAAATCCTGCGACAAGAAGCACGTGCGCTTGGACTGAAAGATAGGTTCTCTATCATGGATAGCGACGATTGCTTTTCCTTAGTCCAAGACTTGGCGATCACCACCGACAAGCAATTGATACGCCGGATTCAAACCGCGATGTCTTTGTGGAAAAACGGTTTAGTCAGTCCCGAACAAGCGCTAGCCCAAGCGCAAGATGAGGATGAAGCACAAGCGGCGAGAATTTATGCAAGCTATGTAGCGACTTTATCTGCCTATCAAGCGGTTGATTTTGATGATCTGATTCGTTTGCCTGTCGAGCTATTTCGTCATAACGAAGAAGTGCGCGATAAGTGGCAGCGTCGTTTGCGTTATTTATTGGTCGATGAGTATCAAGACACCAATACCTGCCAATACGAGTTGGTGAAGTTACTTGTTTCCGGCATAGGAAAGAAACCGATGTTCACAGCGGTGGGCGACGATGATCAGGCGATTTATGCTTGGCGTGGTGCGACCATCGAAAATCTGACCACTTTACAGGTTGATTTTCCAAACTTACGCATCATTAAGTTAGAGCAAAATTACCGTTCGAGTACGCGCATTTTACAAGCGGCGAATTCGGTGATTGGAAATAATCCCAAGTTGTTTGAAAAAGCGTTGTGGTCAGAACATGGCTTGGGTGATCCAGTCAAAGTCATGGGGATGCAAGACGATGAGCAAGAAGCCGCACAAGTAGCGATGATGATTTCGGCACATCGTTTTGAGCGGCGCGCAGCATGGGCTGATTATGCGATTCTGTATCGTGGCAACCATCAAGCACGCGTGATTGAGCAAGCGCTGCGTAAAGAGAGAATTCCCTATACGATTTCTGGCGGTCAGAGTTTTTTTGATAAAGCCGAAATCAAAGACATCATTGCGTATTTACGTTTGATTGCAAATGAAGAAGATGATCCAGCTTTTATCCGAGCGATCACCACGCCACGTCGCGGCGTAGGGCAAGCAACCTTAGAGGCGCTGGGCTCGTTTGCCGGACAATGGCAATGCTCCTTGTTTGAAGCGGTGTTCAAAGGTGGCATCGAAGCCTTGTTAACCGAACGCCAGCTAAGACCGTTGCGTGAATTCTGTACCTTCATCAACAATGTTGAGGCGCACGCCCATCGTGAAGGACATGCCGAGCAATTGCTCGACGATCTGATGAAAGAAATTAATTACGAATACTATTTGTATGACAATTTCGATGATCGTGCGGCACAGGCGAAGTGGCAAAACGTGATCGACTTCACCCAATGGCTAAAGCAAAAAGGCAATGGCGGCAAAGATGGCACCGACGATCATCGCAGCTTGCTCGATTTGACGCAGATGGTTGCCTTGATGAGCATGATGGAAGGTAAGGACGAAGATCCCGATGCAGTGCGCATGTCGACCTTGCATGCGTCCAAAGGATTGGAATATCCGCATGTATTTTTGGTTGGCGTGGAAGAGGGCATCTTGCCGCATAAAGGTGATCCCGACGCTCCGGTCGAAACGATTGCCGCGCGTATCGAAGAAGAGCGACGTTTGATGTATGTTGGTATTACCCGCGCACAACGTAGCTTACATATTACTTGGTGCAAGAAGCGCAAACGCGCTGGTGAATCGGTGCATTGCGATCCTTCCCGCTTTATCAAAGAGATGAAGTTAGATGAAGGGGACGCGGTTCCCACGGATGATGAAGTCATCACGCCGCAAAATCGTCTAGCAAATTTAAAAGCTTTGCTCAGTCGCCCTAAAGAATAATTTGGTACGACTTAACATCAATCCTAGATTGATCCTAATTAGTAAATCTGGCAAATTTGCAGCGATGTCGCATCATCAACCCTAGCAAAATTATCGCAAGATTTGTCAAATCACTCCATGCTATTGTTCTCGTCATTGCAGATGCTTAGACGGGAATAAGATGACAGCCGAACTCACCACCATTAGCGCCCACCGCGCCAGCTATGAACGACGTTTTCAACGCGTGATTGACTACGTCCATGAGAATTTAGATCGTGAACTCGATCTCATCCAATTGGCTGAAATTGCTTGCATGTCGCCTTATCACTGGCACCGTATTTACCAATCGTTTTACGGAGAAAGCTTGACCGCAACGGTGAAGCGCTTGCGTTTGCAACGAGCGGCGGCTCTGCTGGCTAAAACAGAACAGCCAATCGAGCAAGTAGCACGTGCCTGTGGCTATCCCAATTTGCAATCATTCACACGTATTTTTTCTAGTGTATATGGCATGCCACCAGCAAAGTATCGTAAGCAGGGCAGCCATGTGCAATTTTCTGCCTCACCAACCATTAGGAGTAGCACGATGTTTACAGTCGTTATTAAAGAAATCGAAGCTTTGCATTTATTGGGTTTGCCGCACCAAGGTGATTACATGGGTATTGGACAAGCGTTTGACCAGTTACAAGGAATCGCAGCGAGTCGCCAGTTATTTGGCCCGCATAGTCGATCAATCGGTATCTATTGGGATGACCCATCTTTGGTAGAAGAAGCGCAATTACGTTCTTATGCTTGCTTGGTGGTCAGTGCAGAGCAACAAGCAAATCAAGCGAAAGCACCTTTGCAAGCTTATGACATTGCTGCGGCTAAATGCGCTGTCTTGCAATGTCAAGGACCGTACTCAGATATGCACGCTGCGTATGAATGGCTGTTTGGTGTGTGGTTGCCAGCATCCGGTTACGAAGCCGCTGATGTGGCCGTGTATGAAGAATATTTAAATGATCCGCGCGAAACTTCGCCGCTTGAATTGCGTACGGATATTTATTTGACCCTGCGAGTGGATTGAATCTGAACAGATTGCTTAGGACGATGTTGAATCTATGTTCTGTATTAAGGCGGAAAAAAAGCGTAGATCACGCGATCTACGCTTTTTAATTTATCACTTTAATCTAATTAACAAGCTGTAGTAGTCGCTACAATCGTTGGTGCAGCGCCTACTGCGGCTTCTGTATAAACCACCGAGCAAGTGCCAGCAGTCTTGGCAGCTGAGCTTGCACTAATTGGAGAGATCGTAGTAGCAGTCGCAGTTGAAGTGATGGTGTAATCTGTTGCGGTAATACCTGCACCAGCAGCAATTGTTGCTGCACTTGGATAACCATTGACAACAGCAACCGAAACGCCCTCTAAGGTGACGGTTGCAGGTGCTGGACTTCTAACCAAGAACGTACCATGCACCATTGCTGAAGTTGCAGACAGCGAGCCGCGCGCAGCATTCACACTCGCTGTTCGAGCATCAGCACCCAAATCCGCAAAACGTGGCAATGCAGTTGCCGCCAAAATACCCAAAATAACGATCACAACGATCAATTCAATTAAGGTGAAACCCGCTTGTTGTGGACTAATTTTTTTCATCATATTCTCCAAGTTCTCAATGCGAATCTATCGTCGTTCGCATATTTGATGTTACGACAGTTTATTAAAAAAATGCATTTTTCAAAGGCATTATTTGCTTCAAATCAGCGTTTTTAACGGTTTATGACAGTTTCTTACAGTTAGGCGCCATTGCTTTAAAGCATTTTATTCATTATCCACCGAATTTCAGCTAAAACTCAACTGAAACTCGTCAAAACCGACGAATTTATTACCAGAAATGCACACATGGAGAGCGCCAACTTGGGATAACACCCGCGCTCAGTTACTCGCCAACTGGCGTGCCAAGCGCATGCCACCGACGCCGACCATCTTCCGCGTTCTTGTATGTTTGATTTTCGCAAGAGGTTTTGCTGCCGGAGTTTGTCCTATATCTGTGCTGTTTTTGCTATGAGGATCAATCGTAAAAGCAGCTACCGCATCGGTTAGTTTGCTGGCTTGTAAGCGCATGCTTTCTGCCGCAGCGGCAGCGTGCTCAACCAAGGCAGCATTTTGTTGTGTAATCAAATCGAGTTGGCCTAGTGTTGCGTTTACCATTTGTATGCCATCGCCTTGCTCAACGCTGGCATCCGTGATTGCATGCATATTGGCATTCAGGTTGACGATAGAGGCGACAACTCGCTGCATAGTGTCGCCAGCTTGTTGCACTTGACGATTTCCTGCTTCAACTTGTTTTACTGAATTGCCGATCAGTTGTTTGATTTCTTTTGCCGCCGCTGCAGAGCGCTGTGCTAGATTGCGCACTTCGCTCGCTACCACAGCAAATCCACGTCCTTGCTCACCAGCGCGAGCCGCCTCGACTGCTGCGTTCAAGGCCAAGATATTGGTTTGAAAAGCGATACCATCAATCACCGCGATGATGTCATTAATTTGTTTTGATGATTGCTGAATACCTTCCATCATCGTCGTCATTTGTTTGACTGCGACACCGCCATCTTTGGCAATATCCGAAGCGCTGATCGCTAATTGATTGGCTTGCTGTGCGCTTTCGATATTCTGTTTTACAGCGATGGTTAATTCTTCCATCGAAGCTGACGTCTCTTCTAATGAGCTTGCTTGTTGTTCGGTGCGTGTTGATAGATCCGCGTTGCCATTCGCGATCTCTTCCGACGAGCTAGCAATTTGTTCGGTACTAGTGCGAATGTTTTTGACTAAGCCAATTAAAACCAAGCGCATTGATTCAAATTCCGTAATCAATAGTGCGACTTCGTCTTTTCCTTTGGATTGGCTCGCCACACTTAAATTGCCATCGCTAATGCGATGCACCGCGTTAGTTAATTGGCGCAGTTCACGTGCAAATGCGATATAAAATCCGGCCAACAAATAGACCGCAACAAAAATCACTGTCGCAATTGCGAACAACATCGCATTCCGATTCCACACATGGTTTTGCAATCGTTGATCGAGTTTATGAGCGATAAATCCAGCAATCGTGTTACTCAAATCGCGCCATTGATTGATGGTTTGTTGGCCTGCTTTGAGATAGTCATTGCCACTGGTTTGGTTGAGTGTACTTAGAATCTCGCTTTTGGTTCGTTCAAGAAACGCTAAATGCGCAGCGCTGACGGCTTGCTGTTGCTCATTTAGATTTTGCAAACTTGGATGTGCTCTTAACACTTCCTCTAATTGTGCTTGTACCTTGGGCAGATCGCGTTGGCTGAGCATCACATTGGCGTTGATTAAGACATCTTCGTTCGGCTCCAACAAACCTGTATCAATATAAGGCGCGCCGCGCGCAGCGGTATCTGCCAGCACATTGCTTAATTCCGGCAAGGATTTGCTGTACAAACCAATTAAATAATAGGTATCAACTTGTGGGTCGAGATTTAAATTGCTGTGGTCGGCGATTTCGGTTGCGATTTTTTGTAGCTGCCCTAATAGTTGATTGTGCGCGGCATAAGTCTCACGCGCTTTGGTGTTTTCGATTGCCTTGCTGAAGTTTAACCAAGCTTCTTGCAGCTCTTGCAAAGCTTTATTCGACACCAAATCGGGATGCTGCTGTAGTTGCTGCAATAGTTGTTGCGATTGCGGCGCTAAAGATTCGCGCAAGTTGAGTGCGGCTTGCTTTGCGCTGGCATTGCCCGCCAAGCCTAAATGTTGGAGGCCGCGATGTTCTTGTACTTGCTGGCGAATCTCTTGCAATTGGTGCAGTTGTTGCAATCCGAGTTGTTCGGTCTCGGTTAAGCGTATCGCTTTGTTGAGTTCGGCAATAAACAAACCAGACACAACTAAGGCAGGAATCGCGAACAAGCAAGCAACGATTAAAAACTTAGGTAATAGTCGCAAACCTCGCATAAAAGTCACGGCAGGTGAGAGAAAAGCTTGCATACAGTCTCCGAAAAAAGTTGGCGACGAGAAATAAAGTTCCTCTCAATGTACGCAATTTTTATGACTAGCTTGTGACAGTTGGTGTTGAGTTTAGACGCTATTCAAGATGGCAAGCGACCACCGATGCTCCCATCAAATCAGCTTGTAAATGCAGGCTCTGTAATAATTTTTGTCGTTGCGTCGGATCTTGTGGCAGCGCCAGTTTTAAATGTAGATAGTGATACTCAGCCGGTGGCGTAGCAGGATTGCTGATACCAACAGCATCGGTGGTATTACTTGAATTGGCTTTCATCGGCAACGACGTCACTTGCGGCGCGGTTTCGAGCAAACCTTGCTTCTGCATCTCAGCTACCACCGCAGCGAGTGGAATCGTGATGCAATCATGTGGCTCTAACCAGCGCTTGGTGCCACTCGCGGTACTGACAATGCCACCCGTAAGTTCAACCGCAGAATCAGAAATCTTCTCGTAATGAAACGCCTCCCAATCCGGCAAACCACGCTGGCGCTTGGCAATCTCTGCCATGATTTGCGCAACTTGACCGCCATGCGCAACCATGCCCACTGGCAGCATTTCTGAAAAATCTATCATTCGCTATATCCTCCAAAAGCGGCGTATTTGCCTACCAAATATTCAAGTGACATTTTCCATTCATCAATAAATGATCAAGAAAATGCCCGAAAAGCCATAATCGCTGCGAATTTTAAGTGTAATTAGCAAATCAAAGGTAAAATTCGCAATCGCTTTTTTCGGATTCGATACCTGAGTTGATGCGAGAGCTGAATTTGTAATTTCATTTTCACGCTTTGTTCGACTCAAAATGCTGGAAGTATTGTTTTACTTAAAATCACTGCAGCCTATGCTGCTTTATAAAAATTTCGAAAATCATAAAGGAAGACCAAGATGTTGAAGAAATCTCGTTTCGTGATCGGAAGTGCAATGGCAGTATTGGCATTATCCGCATGCTCAAAAGGTACTGACGCTCCAGCCGATGGCGCAAAAAGCGTGATCGCAGCTACCGTCAATGGCAAGCCAATTAGCACAAAACAAGTTGACATGATCATGAAGCAACAAGGGGCACAAGGCATGCCAGACACACCAGAAATGCGCAAAATGGTGATCGACAATTTGGCAATGGCATCTTTGGTTGCACAAGAAGCAGTCAAAAAAGGTTTGGACAAATCAGGCGATGTTGCTGACCAACTCGAAATGATGAAAACCAATGTATTGGCGCAAGGTTATGTTGATGACTACCTCAAAAATAGCCCAGTAACCGACGCAGAATACGCAGCAGAATACGCAAAAATCAAAGAAGCAACGGCAGGTAACGAATACTCTGCACGTCATATCTTGGTGGATAAAGAAGAAGACGCAAAAGCTATCATTGCAAAATTGAAAAAAGATGTTAAACAATTTGCTGGATTGGCAAAAGCACAGTCTAAAGACCCAGGTTCAAAAGACAAAGGCGGTGAATTAGGCTGGTTCGATCCACGCAGCATGGTGCCAGAATTTGGCAATGCCGTATCCAAATTAGAAAAAGGCAAATTCACTGAAGAACCAGTGAAATCTCAATACGGCTACCACGTCATCATCGTTGACGACAGCCGCACAAAAGAAGCGCCAACTTTAGAACAAGTAAAACCACGTTTGACACAACAAATCCAACAACAAAACTTGAAGAAGTTCTTGGATGGTTTGAAAGAAAAAGCGAAGATCGAAATCATCGGCGAAAAAGCAGCATCAGCATCCGCCTCAGCAAGCGCAGCAGCATCCGCTCCAGCGGCAGCAGCACCAGCAGCTAGCAAGTAATTTCGCAGCTAGTTTATAGCTATAAAAAACCGCCTTCGTGGCGGTTTTTTTAATCTGAATTCTGTCTATGCGCATGAACGCTATTAAGGACTTCACTACAAGCTCGGAGCCCCACCCATCTAATTATGGTGAACTTGGCATTTTGAATCAATGGCCATTTTCTATCGATTACGTTGATTGATACTCAAATCTCAAATAGTCAACAAGTCGCATCGCCTCATTAATACCATCGTGAGGAATCAAGAGATAACGCCATTCTTTACCCCCAACAGACTGCGTATACTTAGAAGCCTCTTTACACCATTTCACTGCGGCGGAAGCTTTCGCGAGGACTTCGTCAGACGTTATATCCGCTCGCTTTTTAGTCTCCGCCATCCAGATCGTCGTGTCTGTTTCCACCACAAAGTCGGGAATATATTCCGGCTGCTCATTGCCAAGTTTGTAGTAAATTTGAAATTGCCCTTTAGCTGGTTTAAACCATTTCAAAGCTTCTTTCTCAAGGATGACTGCGAATCTGCGTTCAGTGTCAGAATCAAATTTCTGCAAAGGATACAAGCACCGTTGAAATCCTCCGAAAAGCATTTGCTTAATCTTGCCTAATTCTTCAACTGTTTCTCGATAGTTACGAATAGAATCTCCTTCTATAGCCGTGTAATTACAAGACTTAAGTGCTGAAAAACCTTTGTGTACCTGGGCGACATAATCAGTCGCTTTCTCCCAAAAATGATTCATCATCTCCGCACGAATGAGGCGTGCTAAATCAGCGCCATAGGTATCAAAAATTTCGTGTAATTCTGCTTCTGAATAGTTTTGTTCTTGGTAGCGTGCAACCGCCTGACCAGCAAGGTCGTAGAGCAATTCGGCTTGAGTAAAATAATCGATGTCGTCAAAATCAATTAGTTTTTTAACGATGTAGTCCTCAAATCTTTGCTCTTTGTTCCCGCTCTCGCGGCTCATGGTGAATTGCTGATTGGTGCGTAGTTCTTGCCCAACAATCTCACGTTGTCCCGGCTGAAAGTTCGGCAAAATACCAAGTTGGAAAGGATTAAATCCCGTGGTCACTTCACCAGTCGGTACGACAGTAATTTTAGGAATATCGATGGTTTGTTGAACCACAACTTGCGTTGTTTTTGCGATGACTGCGGATAAATCTAAACTAGGTGATGCTATATCCGCTTCCGCAATGAGATTACCTTGTACTGGTCTAAGTCGCTCGGTGACTTCCGCTAGGATGCTTGCTTGTACGGTAGGCGTAAGCAGCGCATTACTTGTTGGTACTAGTTCACGCTTCACCTCATATTCTTCAATCACCTGCATCACCATCACCGCGGCTTGGCGTTCTTGTGGCGTAGCAAAAACAGAGATTGATGTGCTAAGTGATTGCGCTGAAGTAGTAGCTAGTGTTTGCGGTAGCGGCGACCCCATTTCAACAAGCCCAAGCTGAGCGCGTGCACCTGATGGCACTTGAATACTGACTTTCTTATCATCCGCACTTGGTGCTTCCAAAATCACTTGTTTCAATCGTATAGGTGAATCACCGCGATTAGCTTCGTCGATAATCTCTTGAAACTTATCGTGTGCCACAATATTCAAGCGATCCACCGCCGCGACACCAGTACGTTTCCCATAAGGCAGACGCAAGCCGCGACCAATCGATTGTTCGATCAAGGTACGAGCATTCGCAGCGCGTAAAGGAACGATGGTGTAAAGGTTGGTCACGTCCCAACCTTCTTTCAGCATATTGACGTGGATAACAATTTCAGTAGGCTCGTCCACACTCTCAACCGCCAGCAGCTTAGCAATCATCTCTTCTTCTTCAGCACCCGTGCGGCTAGAATCAACCTGAATCACCTTATTCGCATAACGCCCCTCGTAGAATGCGCTTGACTCAATTAGTGATTTTAATTGCGATGCGTGTGTCGTATCGCGTGCAATCACCAACATAAAGGGCTTCACCACATTGACGCTATTTTCACGCGCATAAGTAAGCAGCTCAACTTTGGTCGATTCGTGCAAACGAATACCATCTTCGAGCTTGATCTTTTCAATTTCCTCTGGCGTATGCGCTCGCGCATCGAAATTACGTTGGGTAACCGCGGCGGGTTCTTTGACAAAACCATCTTCCATCGCCCGCGCTAAAGGGTAATCCATTACCACGTTCTTAAATGGCACTGGGCCACGCGATGATTCCACGAACGGTGTCGCCGTGACTTCTAAGCCAAACAAAGGCTTTAACTCATTAATCGAACGCACGCCAGCGCTAGCGCGATAACGATGCGATTCATCCATTAGCAAAACCAAGTCAGGCAGTGTTGCCAAATGATTGAAATAACTGTCGCCAAGAACTTCCTTCATGCGCTTAATACGCGGTTCCTTTCCACCACGAACTTCAGAATTAATTTTGGAAATATTGAAAATATTGATACGCACATCGTGGGCAAAACCAGAAGGCTGATCTTGCACCACAGCTCCTGTTTGGTCATAGTTATCGCCTGTAATGATCAGCGGCGCTTGTTGTGCAAATTCGGCGATGCCCTTAAACACATACTTAGTCGTATTTGGCGTAAAGTCGCTAATCAGCTTGTTGTAGATCGTTAAATTTGGTGCTAGCACAAAGAAATTATTAATACCATGTGCTAAATGCAGATAAGCGATAAATGCCCCCATTAATCGAGTTTTCCCCACGCCAGTTGCGAGTGAAAAACACAGAGAAGGAAATTCACGTTCAAAATCTTCTAATGTTGGGAATGCCGCTTTTAGCGTACTTAAAATCGCAGCAACATCACGCTCTTGTTCCAGCATCTCGGGCGCCGCCTCTAAGGCTGAAATGAGTTTCGTTAAAGACTCCGCTTGCGGCGGTCGCAAAGATAAACGACCCGTAACATGATTCTGTACTCGTGCATTCATAGTTTTACCCGTCTATTTGTTCTTGTTCTTACTTGTTTTTGCTTTGTCATTTGCCTGCGCCCCGTGTTGCGCCGATGCGCTGCACCGGCTTAGCAATTGCCTCTTCAAAATCGCGCTCAACTTGGCTGGTGCCTGATAGTCTTTGTTGCTCAAACAAAGCGAACTGTGCTTCGGATTTGGCTTGCGCGACTTTTGCCATAACTTTGCCCGCGTGGCTGAGTACCTCGCGGCCTGTCATACGTAAAAAATCATCGAGCCGATTGATCCAGTCTTGCATAGTCATACTTTGCCGCGCTTGTGCTTGTAATTCAGCGACCTCGATGTACGCAGTCACGATGCGGTTCAGCATGCCGAGTTCTTCTTCATTTAAATAATTTTTGGCAATCGAGACATCCGCTTTGCGTACGGGCAAACCTTTTGCCTGTCCTGACCAATTGGTGAGCCCCATATTGTTTTGACCTGCATCAGCTCGGTCTAACACTAATTCTGATGCAGTGTGGCCATGCGCAGCCCAGTGCATCTTGTTTTGAACAGTCGCAAAAAACTTCTGCGCAGCATCGGTACGTGCGTCGTAGTCGATACTCGTCGCAAAAATATCCAGCACCTTACGCCAGAACTCTTTTTCAGAAGAGCGTATATCGCGTATGCGGGCAAGCAGGCGCTCAAAATACTCAGTATCTTCACCAGTCTTAAAGCGCGCGTCGTCCATCGCCACACCTTCGACCAGATAGCTCTTGAGCAACTCAGTCGCCCAGCGCCGAAACTGTGCACCACGGTGTGAACGTACCCGATAACCAACTTGTAGCACCACGTCTAAGTTGTAGTGATCGGTCAGCCGCTCTATATTCCGCGCGCCTTCCAGGGCAACTATTCGGAATTTCCGAATAGTTCGTTCTGCATCCAATTCCCCATCACCATACAGCGTACGTAAGTGACCATTAATGGTCGGCACCGATACTTGATAAAGTTCTGACAATTGCTTTTGGGTAAGCCAAAGCGTACCGTCGGTCAAGCGTATCTGTACTCGGGTTTGTGCATCTTCGGTTTGATACAGCAGAAAATCACCTTGCGCCTTAGGTAATTCGTTCATGCTTTATCCTCCCCAAATAGTGTGGTTTTATCCAAAAATTTCGGATAACCGCATTTTGAGTTCTCTGCGTCATTATTCCTGCCCCTCTTCGGCATCCATGCTAAACAGATCAGGCGTGCTACTCACGGCTTTTTTCGCGCGCGGCTTTGCTTTGACAGTGGCTTGTGGAGCGGGCTCTTCGTTCTGTTCCGCCATCGGCAAATTAGCGACATTCAGGCTGTAGTCATCATGTCCCCATTCACAGCGCGACAACACCATTTTTGGGATTTTCTTTAAGGTGAGATTCGGCCAGCGTTCAGATGCTTTAGCCGCTGTCACGCCATGAAAGGCTGCGCAGCAGACCAGCAGGCTACGTTCAACACCCACTTCATCGGACAAGGCTTGCAACTGTTCTGCTGAGAGATTTTGCGTCGTCACATAAATAAAATCACGCTCGCTAGAATGGCCATGCTGCCACCACGCGGTCTCAGAAGGCGCATAGCTAAAGCCTTCTAATTTCGCTAATGCCTCAGATAATTGCGCCGCATTGTATTCAGGATTAATCACCGGATTGCCCCAGCGGTCGTTGATGATCAAGCTTGGGGCAAGACGGTAGTAACGGAAACCTCCGCCGCCTTGCCATCCAACTGCCTTTGAAATACCACTTTGATCCATTCCATCGATAATTGCCCGCAATCTAGGGATTACGTGGGTGTGACAATGTTCGCCCAACTCAACCATGAGCCACCGGCGTCCCATTTTGTGTGCAACAGCGCCTGTTGTTCCTGACCCGCCGAATGAGTCGAGAACAATATCTCCAGGCTGAGTTGAGAGTTCAAGGCATCTCTTAATTAATGCCTCTGGCTTTTTGCCGTTAGGGAATGAAACGCCGCCTTCGTTGTGAAGGTTGTTTGATAGTAAATCATCCCAAAGGTTGGTTAGAGGCGAAGCTGTGACGGTGACTCCATCAATTACCCGCGTTTTGGACTTGTAAAAAACAAGCTGTTCGCCGCCAAGGAAGTAATAGGCATCTTTTCCTTCTCTTGGTGAACAGAAAACACGTGTTCGGTCTTCAGCTGACTTTTCGAGCGCCTCTCTGGCCGATTCATTAACATCTTTAGCTGCCACCCGTGCAGTGCGAACTATTCGATGAGCATTTGAAACAACAAATTCGGATAATTTGACTTCGAGCTTGTCGGCAAACTTCGCCTTGGCCACGTCCCATGATTCTAGTTTTGCGCTTCGAAGGAATGCTTCACGCAGCCCGATCAGTCTCCAGCCGCTGAAATGATCTTCGAAGTTTTCAATGCACTTTGAATATCGGTCGTCGCGTTCGCCAGGAACAAACACACGATTTGGTGACCATGCGCTTTTGTTCTTGGTGTAGTAGAGCAGGTAGTTGTTAGTTGTTACCAGTCCTGGGTTAATTGCCTTGGGGCCAGATGCGGAACTTTGCTTGAATGTAACAATGCCGATTCGGTTGGCTCGTCCAAATACCTCATCGAGCAATACAATTAGATAGCCAAGTTCATTGTCATCGATGTGAACAAAGAGAGATCCATCGTCAGTCATGAGACGACGAATGACCTCAATACGGTCTCGGATTAAACCCAGCCAGATCGAGTGCTCGTACCCGTCGTCGTAATGCTCAAATGCTTGTTGAGTGTTGAATGGAGGGTCAATGTATACGCACTTGATCTTTCCTGAATATTCCTGCTCCAGCGCCTTCAAGGCCAGCAGGTTGTCACCGAAAATCAACCGGTTGTCAAAGATGTCGTTTTCGGTCACGCGGTGTCTGGCGTGATATGACCGCTCTTGATCTTCGACCAAAATTCGCGGTTCCAGCTTGGGTCGTTTTCCCTTGCCGATCCAGGTTAGTTCTAGTTTTTGTTTGCTCATGGTGATGTCACCTTAGTTCTTGTGCAGGCCAAGCTTGTCAAACAGGATGCGATTGCGACGGTTCGCATCCTTGATAAGTTTGTCGTAGGAGAGAATTTCGATATAGCCGTTGCCAGTCGCCAAAGGTGAGAAATAGCCCTCGTTGTCGGCGGTGCGGTGGTAGCGTCCGAATACCTGTCGATGTAGGGACGGCGTTAAATCAGCAATCAGGTAGCCGGTGTACCGAAGGTTCGCAGGATTGATTTGGCGGCCGTCCACATCGGCGACGCCTCCTTCAGCGATCTCGCGGAACCGCTGAATGATCTGATCTGCCGGGTCCTTGTCATAGTTGTCCCGACCGGGCCGCTTGAACTCAATAATGACCACGCCTCCACCGGGTAGGTTGTCAGGCTCAGCGACACCGATAGGGGTGTCATAGAAGAAGGCAAATATGTCTGGCTCTCGCCCCGACGTGTCATCGAGCCCTGCAACGCTCTTGAGTTTCTTGTCGGATGTGAGCAGCGTGTGATAGCAAAGCCGCTCGTCAATTACCCATAGATTCTGCTGCTCGAAGAAGATGTCCTTCGAAGTCATGCCCATGGGGAAAATCATTTTATGTAAGACCCTTTCGAGAGGGTACTTGTCATCCGTGCGTTTCTTTTTTAGGCTATTGTTGACCAGGTCGAGAATTGTTCGTCGATGCGCGATGTATGCGGCGAGTTGAGCCTTTCCAATCTCGTTCGCCTTTTCGGCAATTTCTTTGAACTTCTCCTGGTACTGTTCGAAGGTCTCAGTTTCAAAAAGCGCTGCGACGTGTTTAGCCTCTTTGCGTACTTCGTCCTCGACGGTTCGCTTCACGTGCAGCATTTCTTCATCGAGCTTTTCGGCGGATAGACCCGGCTGAATCCGCTGCTCAAGAAGTTCTCTGTAGCGAGGATGCGTGAGTGCGCGGTACTCGGGGGCATGCTCGATAAACTTTTCGATCTGGGCACGCTTCTCTTCGTTGGTTGACTTCAGGTCGCCCGAGAGCAAAGGGCGCAATGCGCCTGTGATGCCTTGGTTCAAGGTGCGGCGAGAAACCAGCGTTTGCTCCAGCTCGGGCTCGTCGTCGCTTTGGAAGGCGATGCGCGTGCGCTCTTGGTTGGCATGGTCGTCCAGGTACTCCCCGGTCACCAGTATGATGAGGGTGTAGGGGGACTGCTCGTCATCCAGAAACTTCTCGGGGAGCTCGGGCAGCAGGTCTCGCAGCTTGGTGGTGGTGACTTCTCGCCCGTTGGCGCACAGGTTCAGCTCATGTCGCGAGCGGCCATCACGGTGTCGATAGGCCTGCAAGGCAAACGTGTGGCCGGACACATCGAAGAACTGCTCTTCAATGTGAGTCAGCACCGTGGACTGGAACAGTGCGTGCAGGTCAATCGGCGCGTGACCAGGTGATTCCAGCGTCATCGGCGGGCAAGAGCGAGCCGCAAAGCGGATCAAGAAATGAGCGATCACGCGCTCGGCAATCGTCTCGGGCTGGGTGGGCCACCCAGCGCGGAACTTCTCGTTCATGCCGCGCAGAGAGGTCTGCGTGCCGCATTTCTCGGTGACCTCGGAAGTGACATCCGCGCCCTTCAACTCATCTTCAATGCTGAAGTCGAACTCGCGAAGCAGCGCCTTGCCCTCGCGCTTGAAAACGCTGCGAATGCGGACGGACGAGAACACCTTCAGAAAGGTGAAGCGGCCGACCCCTCGACCACCCAGCTTCACCTTCGACAGGGTGTGGGCCTCCTTGAAGGAGGCCAGGTTCTTGTCGTTGAAGCCAACGCCATCGTCGATGACATCGAAGCCGTCAACGACCAGCGTTCCGTCTCCGCCCTGGTGGACGAGGTCATTGGACGCCACCATCCGTATACGAATCGAGTGGTTGATGAAACCATCTTGGTGCTCTTCAATGGCATCAATAGCGTTGGAAATAGCTTCATACAGAGGCATCATAGCCTTGGCTTGAGAGAGCTCTAGTCTATCCACCAAACCTTTGATATTCGCTTGCACTATTAGTTTCCTCGATGGCTTTGTTGTACTAAGGCCGCCATTAAGCGGTTCTTCACTGTTCCACAGTCGGTCTTATTTTCAAAAACACTGCGAGCTTGCTTATTCCATTGGATAGCTTGTATTACCTGTATCATGCAATTGGCAACAAGATCCACTTCCAAAGATAGTCTATTGTCTTCTTCGCTATTGATGTACAAATCTGATCCATTTTGCAATTGTAGCCTAATGAAGATGATATGCAGAATCATCCAAACACCCTCACGGAGAATCTCTTTTGCAGGCAAAGTTCCAGTAGAGAAGTTGCTCGGATCCGTTTCTGCGCGAGATCTGTCTCGAATCTTTTGAATTACCATCCTCCCAATTTGAGTGATTCGCCACATCTTTTTTGCGGTAAGTGAATCTGGAAATACATGGTCGTACGCATGACGCAATGGGTCGGATGTGGCTACCAATCCATCACGTCCAAAAAGTTTCTTTTTGTCAGACTTTGCTGCAATCAAATAGTCTGGCCAATCGTTCGAAGTTATCGTGCATGCTAAATAGGGTGCAAGCTCTCGCGCGCTAAAGCAAGAATTTAACGATGAAGGATCATCTTGACCATGTTTCACGATGTATTCAATGCCGGCCATTTTTAACGTTTGTTGCCACATTGTCTGCCGCTCATCTAATGCAGCAAAATCTTCCATATCTACCGCATTTTGTCGATTACGAGATTGAGTAACTTGATCCCCAAAACCATCTGGTGTGTTGTCTAAGCATACGAAAGTCGCCATAACTGTCGCTGGCTTCACGTCATAATGAGCTAATGGTTGTCTAGCTATAGCTCCAACCGTTTGTGCACCATTAATAATGGATATGCCACGAACACGGAATTTACCATTTCCTCTGTGCGGATCGCGTGGATGAAGTTCATCTATGGATTGACAGAGGAAAGTAACACCATTGTTGAAATAGAAAAAATGTTCAGCTTCATTTTCTAATGTTTCTGAGAGTCCTTTATTGACCGTAGTGGTCCCTTTGAAGCGACGGATGTTTCTATCAACCAATCTGTCTTGGTAGGCATGCCATAGTTCTGCAAGCCGTTTTGCTTCTATACGCCCATAAAATGCTCTATATGGCTCTTGCGTGTGACCATAGTCTTTTAAAATCAAAGTTTCTTCTATAGTTTGTGCTGAACTGCTATCTAAATGTAGGTCATGAAGTGAAGTTAGACCAAATGCTTGACAGCGTAAGAAAGCAGGTGTCGTTTGATTAAATGCACGCTCAAGATCAGCAAAAAGGTTACGCCTATCATCCGAGATTGCGGTTCCGGTGTAAGCAAGTATGACACGCACTTTACACACCCCGCTGTTTAGGGCAGCAGTGATTTCGCTTCGTCGGCTCTGCAATGCATAATTAAAACGACCCCAATGCCCACAAATGAGATCAGTGACGCCATCGCGGAATTTCGAAACGTCACCAAGATCTGGTTCTCCGGACCCAGAATCTTTGTATTTTGATTGTATTAGCCAAATTGTTTGGTCACTGGTAACAAAAACCGAATCAATTCCATGATCAAGGCCTCCGTCTATACTTGCCGCGACGGCTGCCTCGAGAGAGGCGCCCGCCGCAGTGTTAATTACAAAGGCTGCGATGGCTTTAGACATAAAGTTGGAACGGCGAGATTCCGGTGTAGTCCCTGTCCCTATTATTAGTGAAGAATAGTCCGAATCTAATTTTTGACATAATAGGTCAAGTTCAAGAGGTCGAGTTGGTGCGGAGGACATTACATCAACTCCCACTCAACGTGAAACAAAGTTTGATTTTGAACATTTTGTTTTAAACTATTTTCGAGTTCGTTGATTAAGTCATTCCGTTCCAACTCAATTTCATCCTGACGATCAAAAAGCTCACGTCGAAGTTTTGTTCTTTTTGCTTCAAGCTCGCGTTGTTGTTTTTGCCAAGAGAGTTTTTGATCAAGGGTAAGTGCGCTTGTCGCGGTGCGTCGCACTTCTTTGATTTGTCGATCTATTTCTTTAATCTCTTCTTCGATGCCAAGTTTAAGATCATCTGCCCAAGCATCCAACTTTTGAACTTCTTGTTCGAAGTAAACTAAATTGCGTTGATTGATCTCATCAAGTAAGTTGGCTTGCCGCTCTGATAGATCTTGCTTGAGTGAAGAAGGGGCTGTATTTGATTGAATGGACTCCAGGCTTTTTGCTGGCAGGCGAAGTAGTTTTTCTGGATCATCTTCTTCCAATATTTTTCCATCCGCAGTAACTGCGGCAATGATCAATCGTTGCTCCAAATTGCCGAGCGCTTCAATTGTAATCAGCCGTAACGCCAAGTAACCGCGCTTGCCTCGATACGGTTCAAGCGTGCTGATTTTTGTGCCATACGCCTCGTAATCAAAAATGATTTTGGCTGGGGCTAATATGCGGTTCTTTGCTTGGTTGGTCGCCCATTGTGCGAGAGGGTGATTGATGCGATACAAATGCGAATCACCTGAACGTCTTGGTAGTTCATAACGACCTAACTCAAGCTCGTCAAGGTCGGGGGCTGGTAGGCTATTTAAAACAAAACCGTGCTCGTCAAACTGGGCATGCTCATGCAACTCTGCGCGCGTGAGTTCGAGTAGCATGTGTTCGTATTTTCCGCGAATGGCTTGGCTATCATCCGCGCGAACACGCAATTTTGCTTGGACTTCTTCGTCGAAATTCTCTAATAAGATCTGGCGGGTCTTCACCATAGCCTCGTTGATCTCGCTCGAAAGATCACGTTGCAACTGTTCAAAGCTGGCTTTGATGGCGCTTGGTTCGCGGCAGTTTTGATAGATGTCGGCGATGCGTCTTTCAAAGTCGACACCCGAGCCAATCGCACCAAGCACTTCATCACTGGCGCCGAACACGCCTTCAAATAATTGGAATTTCTGCGCGAGTAATTCATAGACGCGTGCATCCGCCTCGTTACTACGATCTACAAAGTTGACAACGACCACATCAAATTTTTGCCCATAGCGATGACACCGACCAATGCGTTGTTCGATGCGTTGTGGGTTCCATGGCAGATCATAGTTGATGACAAGCGAACAGAACTGCAGGTTAATCCCTTCCGCACCTGCCTCCGTTGCAATCATCACTGTGCCGCGTTCTTTGAAATGTTCTACAAGTGCTGCACGCGTATCAGCGGTTTTTGATCCAGTAATGCGGTCGGTACCTTCGTGCCGTTTAATCCAATCCTTGTAGATTGCTTGCGCGCGTGCATCGCTATTGGTGCCGTTGAAAAGGACAATACCTTCGCCGTAATGTGTGTCTGCGAGGAGTTTGAGCAAATAGTCTTGGGTACGCTTGGACTCGGTGAAGATGATGGCTTTTTTAGGCGCTTCCAGTCGTTCCAATTCTTCGAATGCTCTGCCCAAGGCTGTGAGTAATGCTGTCCCTTTAGCGTTTTCTCGAATATTGCTTGCTAGGTTCTTAAAATGAAGCAGTTCAGAGATTTCACTTGCTACCGCATCGCGCTTCGTAGCATCTAGTTCGTTTGTGTCGTGATCTGTTGTGCCCCATTCATCGGCCGTCTCTTCTAATGACTCGTAATCATTGTCGAGCACTTCAGCAATGTTGGGGATATTCTCGGCCTCGGTGAGCTCAGCTTGCAAGCGGGTCGCCATCGTTTCAAGTGCACCTGCAATTGCATGCGTTGATGAAGCAAGCAGTTTCCACAATACGAGAGAAATAAGTTGTCTTTGCCCATCAGGTAAGGCATTTAGATTCGGCCGGCGCAGATAATCCGCTACTAAACCTGACAACTCTCGTTCTTCCACAGAAGGCGTAAATTCTTGCACGATTGCTCTACGCGCTGTGTAGGGGACGTACTGTTGCACATGACTACGAAGAGTTCGTTTGCAAACATTTTTCAACCTTGCTTGTAATGCGGCGAACGCTTGTTCACGAGGTTGCGCTGTGAATTGCGAACGGAAGCTATCAACATCACCAAATACACGATCGTCAATGATACTAACCAGACCGTATAGCTCTAGTAAGGAATTCTGAAGAGGGGTCGCCGTCAGCAAAACTTTGGAATGGACATGCTCCAATGCTTCTTTCAAAGCTTTGGCAATGACATTGCTAGTTTTGTAGACATTGCGCAGGCGATGAGCTTCATCGAGCACCACCAAGTCCCAGGCGATCGCTTTGAGATCTTTTGCTTTTGATTTGGCGAATTGGTAGGAGCAAATGACAGGGCCTGTTCCTAGGTCAAACGGACTCGTGCGCTTTTCTTTTTTGATTGCGTTATAGCTCTTCGCTTCTAGGATCACCGACTGTAAATTAAACTTATCCTGTAGTTCCTGATGCCATTGCTTGCGAAGATTTGCGGGCGTGATAATCAAGATGCGACGACGACGTTCAGCCCAACGCTGCGAAATGACCAAACCAGCTTCAATCGTTTTTCCGAGGCCAACTTCATCAGCCAAAATCACACCACGCGATAAAGGATTTGAGCAAGCAAAGAGCGCTGCTTCTACCTGATGCGGGTTGAGATCAACTTGGGAATCGACAAGTGTGGATGCGAGTGATTCGACTGAGTCGCCAGCCGTTCTGCGCGTGAGTAGCCATGCGTAATAAAGGCTCTGTTGATGTGTAAGTTTAAAACTCGATGTCAATTGCGGTGCCTCAAGTAGCTCATCAAATTATAGAGCTGCAAATAGTAGCACTTGTTCGTATGTCGACAAAGGTAATATCAATGTTTTTTAGGACTGTTTTAAGCCTAGGCAATCGTCTATTTTTCGATCTAAATTTTATTGAATTTTTACATGCAAACTTACATGTAAAAAACCGCCTCAAGGGCGGTTTTTTTGATTACAAATATTTGACTTGCATCAAACCTTTTTGCCTCGAGTGACCCCTTTTACATTCTCAAATCGGCTACTACTACCACCGCGTGCAGTGGCTGGTTTTTTGACGCGTGGCGCTGCATCTTTCTCAGCCACACGGCGATTGCCGCCAGTAATGCGCTCTTTCAGAGGAACGGGCTTCGCATTGACCAACATCGTGCTGGTGCCGATTTCTTTGATCTCTAGTTTTTTGCCTGCGACCCAGACGCCTTTGAGGTGATTGAGAATGTCTTTTGGCATGCCGATTGGTAGATCGACGGTGGAGTAGTCGTCAAACAAGCCGATGTGACCGATCAGCTTGGCATCGAGTCCCGCTTCGTTGGCGATGGCGCCGACGATGTTGCCTGGTGTGACTGCGTGTTGTTTGCCGACTTCGATGCGGAAGGTTTGCATTGGGATCGCGACTTTGCCTTTTGTTTCTGCGCGTTTTTTATCGGCTTTGGCTGGCGCTTCTTCGTCGGGAAGTGATGCTGCGCGGGCGACGACTTGATCTAGTTTGCTGCGATCAGATTTCTTTTCAAACTGATCATCACGCGGCGCGCGTTCGGCTCTTGGCGTGCGTTCTGAACGCTCAGTACGTTCGCTACGCTCATTTGATCTACGTGGTGCGGCATCGGTATGCGTCGCAGCTTCACCATCTGCTCGAATATTTAAAGCTTGCCCTGCAACGCGCACGCTCTTTAAATGTGTGAGCATGTCTTTTGGCAAATCATCGGGTAAATCTAAGACGGTGTAATCGTCGTAGATGTCGATGCGGCCGATAAATTTGGATTCGATATTCGCTTCATTCGCAATCGCGCCAACGATATTGCCGGGCTTGACGCCGTGTTCGTGTCCAACGGCGATGCGGAAGGTGCGCATGCCAGGTTCTGCCACTCGTGGGCTGTGCTCGCGACGTGGGCCACGGCTTTCGCGCTCGCCGAATCGGTCTCCGCGGTCGCCACGATCGCCACGCATAGGGCGATCACCGCGTTCGCTGCGGCTGCCGCGTGAGCTGACTTCATCGCGCCAGCTGTCGTCGTTTTTGACTTCGCGTCTATTTTTATCGAGTAGCAAAGGCTCGTCTCCGCGTGCCATTTTGGCGAGCGCTGCAGCGATTTCGATTGCGGGCACATTGTGTTCTTGTTCGTAAGATTCGATCACGCTGAGGAATTGTTCGAGTTCGCCTTCTGCCAGCGTATTGGTGATTTGATCTTTGAAGCGTGCAATACGCACATCATTAACCGCTTGAATCGTCGGTAATTCGAGTGGTGATACCGGTTGACGGGTAGCGCGTTCGATCGCTTTTAAGAGATTTTTTTCACGTGGAGTGATAAACAAAATCGCTTCGCCGCTGCGACCTGCACGACCGGTACGGCCAATGCGGTGGGTGTAGCTTTCTGGATCGTAGGGCACATCGTAGTTAACCACATGGCTAATTCGCTCCACGTCGAGACCACGTGCTGCAACATCGGTCGCAACCAAGATATCAATCTTGCCGTCTTTGAGCTGTTGAATCGTGCGTTCGCGTTGTGCTTGTTGAATATCGCCATTGATCGCAGCAACAGAGAAACCGCGCGCGGCCAATTTGTCGGCGAGTTCTTCGGTACCGAGTTTGGTGCGGGCGAAGATGATCATGCCGTCGAAGGTTTCGGCTTCGAGAATACGAGTTAAAGCATCGAGCTTGTGCATGCCGCTGACCAACCAATAACGTTGGCGAATATTGTCGGCGGTGCCGGTTTTTGCTGCGACTGTGATCTCAGCTGGTTTGTTCAAATAGGTTTGCGCGATGCGTTTGATCACCGATGGCATCGTTGCGGAGAACAGCGCGGTTTGATGGCCTTCTGGTGTCTCTTGCAAGATGCGTTCGACGTCGTCGATAAAGCCCATGCGCAGCATTTCGTCGGCTTCATCAAGCACGAGGGTTTTAAGTTGCGATAAATCGAGTGAGCCTTTATCCAAATGATCGATCACACGACCCGGAGTACCAACTACCACGTGTACGCCACGGCGCAGTGCAGATAATTGCGGACCATAACTTTGACCGCCATAAATTGGCAAGACATGAAAGCCAGGGATATAACGTGCATACGTCTGAAAAGCTTCCGCCACTTGAATTGCCAACTCGCGCGTTGGTGCTAACACCAGTGCTTGTGGTGCTGTTTGGTGAATGTCGATATTCGACAAAATAGGCAAGGCGAATGCAGCCGTTTTACCCGTACCTGTTTGCGCTTGACCTAAGACATCACGACCATCTAACAATGTAGGAATCGTTGCAGCTTGAATCGGCGATGGCGATTCGTAACCAACGTCGCTCAATGCGCGTTGGATGGCATCACTCAATTGCAGGTCGGCAAAGGTGATAGAAGGGGATAATTGGGCTTCAGACATGGGGCGGGCTCACTAGAGGAACATCGGGTACAAGAGGCGCGTTTTTCACTGGATGCGAAAAAGCATAAGGCCGTAGTTTACTCTTAGATACCGTTTCTGCCTAATGGCTTCGCTATTTTTCGCTTAAAAATCATGGAATTAGCTTGGAATAGCAAGTATTTCGGTAGTAAAAAAATATCTTCTGTAAAAATGACAATGCCGCGTCGAATAAACCGCGGCATTTCTTTTAACGATGGAGGTTAGTTCTTGCTTATTGCGTTTAAGCGTTTATCGCAGTTCTATAAGCTATTGATAAACTCAGCCAACTTTTCCTGAAACACCTGCGCTTGGTCATACATGGGGAAGTGGCGGGCGCCGGCGATTGGTACCATGCGTAATTTCGGTGTACCTTTCATTAAGCCTTCGTAATAAGCGTGTTTTGCCTCGGCGGTGAGATTTGATGCCGCAAAATCTGGTGCGTAGTAGGGTGATACCATCGCCAGTGGCACGCCGATTGCTGGCAAGTCTTTGCGCAAATCGAGGCGAAATAAATCTGCCATGTATTCGGCGCTAGCAGCTGGATCACTTTGTGCACTCAAGGCGGCGATCTTATCGGCTAATTGCACATCAACTACGCCCATTGTGCGCATGTATTGGACTTGTTGCTGTGCATAGGTCTTTTGATCGGCGCTACCCATTTGCACGCGCAAATTATCTGCCATTGCATTGCGTTGATCTTGATTCATATTTTCTGAGCGTGGGAACACGGGCAAACCATCGACGCCAAACACACCACGAATTAAATCGGAATGTGATTGGGCGAACCAGATCGATAAAGCTGAGCCCAAACTATGTCCAACCAACACTGGCTTGTGAATTTTTTGGGTTTGGATCAAGGTCAATAAGGATTCTTTTGCCTT
This sequence comes from Affinundibacterium baiyunense, assembly GCF_018139645.1. GTDB lineage: Bacteria > Pseudomonadota > Gammaproteobacteria > Burkholderiales > Burkholderiaceae_D > Undibacterium > Undibacterium baiyunense. The sequence goes on along the minus strand of NZ_JAGSPM010000002.1, from coordinate 37,249 downwards.
TGCCATCTTTGGGCCAGCCATCGCAGGTTTGCCATTAAAACCTGCCAATGTAATGACATATAGTTCGTGCTCTTTCTGTAGATGTTTGACCGTGTCATCCCACACATAACCACCGCTCGATAAGCCGGGAATCAAAATGACTGGAGCACCTTTCGCATTCGGATTCGTATATTTTTCCACATACATACTGCCCACTTGAAATTGTTCGGCTTTGGTGGTGGCGCTTGCAGTTGCAGCTGTAGTTGTTGTGGTTGCTGGCGCTGCCATCGCTACTTGGTAAGCTGTCGCCACGGTGCAAGCGACAAATACAATGGTAGAAAAACTGATTTGGATTACTTTGCTCAATGTCATGGTGTTCTCGATTCTTAAAAAGATGTTTGGGTTTGAGATCATTGGATAGAACTAAAATTAAGACTGAAATTAAAACTGAAATTAAAACTGAAAGTGTTTGCGCACACTGTTAATGCCGCACAGACTAATTGCGAAACAAGAATAGATAGTGATCGCGCTGATTTGTGTAAAACCACCGCCAGCCGCTTGACTGAAGAATGCAGCAAACAGACTTGTCGCCAATCCAGCTGCAACGATGTTTTGCGTTTGCTGTTTTACTTGTTCAACCGCAATACGTTTGTAGTGGCGAAGTAAAGCCATACTAAAAATTGTCACAGGCAATAAAGGCAGCAAGTTCAATGCATGACGGCTGTGAGTGGTAACAATTTCATCTGCAAAAATCATGATCAAAGACCAGATCAGTGCTGCCAAAATAATTGCTGCGTTGAGTTCGTTGCGAGATTGTGTGTTGATCGTGAGCTTGTTCATGGTGTTCTCCTTAAATGAATGAATTGAATGTTTTTGCCACTGATGTAAAGTAAAGTTGACACAGCGGGCGATAAAAAAAGCAGGGAATCCAAAGACACCTTGCTACTAAAAAAAGACTACGTAATTTCTTCTGCTGCTACGCTTACTTGCATGTAAAGCACGCTTGACATGCGAATTTAAAAAATAAGCAGCGATGGAAAATTCCCTGATCAGCTGCTAATTGAATCTTATTTTGCTCTCTACTTCGCTCATTCAGCACTACTAGCATTTCGCTGCAATTCGCTTAATGTGTAAAGCATGTTTGACATATTAAACCAAAAAAAAACTTTGTCAAGCATCCTTTACATAAATTTTTTAACTTGTGGCGAAAAAGTGTTACATGGTAGTTTATTGAATAGCTTTGACAATTAGGATGCGTATGAATATCGAAAAAGCGAATTCCGGAATTGAGGAAAAGTTTGTGATGGATTTCACGACATGGATTTCTTTAATATTTGTTGCAGTAATGACGTTCTTGATCACCCGACCAACTCCAAAAATGCCGCAGCAGGTGTCTTTGTATATGCCAACGTGTGTTGGGATGTCGGTTAATTCAGGTATGCCTAGGGAGGAAATCAATATTACGATCGATTTTGACGACACACTTTTGTGGAAAGGGAAAGCAGTTAGTCAAATTCAATTTGAGAAAAATCTAACGAACTTGTGGGCAAATCATAGCTATGTTTACTTCGTCTTGAACATTAATCCGCTGGCGTCCAATAGAGTAACATTTGATACGCTACAAAAAATGCAAGCACATCAGAAAGAGTATGTGGTGCTGTCGAACAATTTTACTTTGTACTAAGCGCCATACTAGTTGAGATCTGCAACGTTTTTTCACGGCTCATTGCTTGGGTTTAGTGATCTTTGTGCCAATCCTTAGATACTTAATTTCGTTTCTACGATCGTACGAATAATTCCACAATCGAGCGTTTTAACGAATTTTCTTCCAAAAATCGGTTCTTGGGCATGGTTCAACCATGCCCAAAACCTTATGCTATTTACTCAACAACACAGGCTCACCCAAGCCCAATTCTTTCATACGAGGTAATTGGGTTTTTGCATCACCTACTACCAACCAAATCATCTTATTTGGATCAAGGTATTTTTGTGACAGTGCTTTGATTTGATCCACCGTCATGGTTTTGACGATTTGCTCGCGCTCTTTCACGTAATTTGCGGTCCAGCCGTATTTGCTGATGTTATCTAACATGCCGAGTTTGGCTGATGCAGTTTCAAATGCGCGCGCATTGCTCTTGATGAGGAAACTCTTCGTCGTTTCTAAATCGGCATCTGAATAAGTGACAGTGAAGTCTTGCAGGATTTTTTTGATCAATTGGGTTGACTCAAGCGTCACATTGGTGCGGACACCGCTGCTAATGCTGAAATCGCCGACGCTCTTGGTGCCGCTAAAGCCAGAGCGAATACCATAGGTGTAGCCTTTACTTTCGCGCAATTCTTGAGTGAGGCGCGAAGCAAAGCCGCCGCCACCTAAGATATAGTTCATCACATTCGCTGGGTAGTAATCTTTATCGGTTGCCGCCAGTGCAGGATAGCCAATCTGTAAAACGGATTGTTTCGCGTCAGGAATATCTACAAAATATACTTTCCCTTGCGTTTGTTGCGCATCTGAAGCCGCTAGATTCGCTGCAGGTAATTCAACTTTCTTCGCCTGCCATTTCGTCGCCAATTGCGCTAATGACTTCTCGACGGTCGCTTTTGGTAAGGCACCGACCACATGCATACGGGTTACCGATGGCGATAGATTTTTTTGGTAATACGCTTTCAAATCATCCATCGTGATTGCTTTAACCGTTTCTTCTGATCCCAAGATGTTGCGTGAGCGAATATTTTTATCGCCATAAATCAGCTTGTTATAAGCATTCGCTGCAACAACGTTAGGATTGGCTTCTTGTTGGCGAATTTGGCTAAGCATGTTTTGCTTTAGCAAGGCAAATTCTTTTTCATCCCAACGCGGCTCTAACAGAATTTCTTCAAGCAAGGCCAAAGTTGCTTGGTAGTTGCGGGCTAAAGTATTGACCGTAATACGAATGTCTTCAGTGCGTGCATTTACCGCAATCGATGCGCCCAACTGTTGTATTGCTTCTTCTAATTCTTGCGGTGTTTTCTTCGCGGTACCTTGTGTCATCATGCGTGCCATTAAATTGGCGACGCCGACTTTGTTGATGTCTTCCAAAAGTAAGCCACCATCGATTTGCATTTCAAACTGCACCAATGGCACTTCATCATTTTGGATGCCATACACACGCAAACCATTTTGCAGTTTGCCTTCCCATACCTTAGGCACTTTCACCTCGGCTGCAGCGCCGTAGGCAGGCTCTTGATCGCGTTTGATCTTCGATGGGGTTTTGGTATAACTGGCATTGATATTTGGATCGACTGCCGCTTCCGCACCTTGTACAATTTTTTCTTCTACCACTTCGGCTTTGCTTGATCCGCTTAACGCCAGATTGACTTTGCCTTTAGGTACAAAACTGGTCGCTACATAGTTTTTGCCTTTGATGTACTTCTCATAAACACGCATTACATCAGCGGGCGTCACCGCCAAAATGTTTTTGATGTCTTGCTCAACAAAGCCAGGATTGCCCGTCAAGTAATTGTATTCGGCCAATTGCGCAGATTTGCCGAGCACGCTAGAGAGCGAATTGTAAAACTGCGTTTCTTGTCCTGCTTTAATTCGGTTGAGATCTTTGTCTGAGATGCCTTCTTTCTCAAATTTTGCAAAGGCTTGGCTCACTCCAGCAGCCACTTCGTCCAGAGATTTGCCATCAAATGCGCGCACACTCAACATAAATTGCCCAGCTAATTCACCTGTGCGATTGCCGATGCTGACGTTGGATGTGAGCTTTTTATCTTCAACCAATACTTGATAAAACGGCGCCTTTTTACCGCGTGATAAATACTGACTCAATACATCGAGTGCATAAGAATCGGCATGCAATTGTTCGACCGCAGGCCAGACCATGGTCAACGCAGGAACGCGTGCAAAATTATCTTCGTGATAGAGCTTGACGGTTTCTTTCACTACGCCAGCGCGTTTTGGTAGAGGTTTGATTTCTTCACCGCGTTGGATCTCGCCAAAATATTTCTCTACCCATTTTTTCGCCTGGGCAGGATCAAAATCACCAGCAATCACCAAGCTCACATTGTTTGGTACATACCAACGGCGGAAAAATTCTTTGACATCATCTACGGTCGCGTTTTGTAGGTCTTCTAGCGAGCCGATCACTTGCCAGTTGTAGGGATGATCCGCAGGGTAGAGCGCTTTGTCGATCACGTAGGAAGTATGACCGTAAGGATTATTGTCAACACTTTGGCGCTTCTCGTTTTTAACGACTTGCTTTTCTTTCGCTAATACTTGATCCGTCACGGTATTGATAAACCAGCCCAGCTTGTCGGCTTCTGCCCAAATCATTTTTTCTAAAGCGTCTTTGGGCACGGTTTGCAAATAATTGGTGCGGTCTTGTGAAGTCGAACCATTGGCGCCAGAGCCGCCAATGCGCGCTGACATTTTATCTAAGCCGCCTTTACCTAGATTTTCAGATTCTAAGAACAATAAGTGTTCAAACAAATGCGCAAAACCAGTACGGCCAGCTTTCTCTCTTGAGGAGCCAACATGCGCAGTTAGATTGACTGCCACCACAGGATCAGAACGATCGACATGCAAAATCACATCAAGCCCATTCGCGAGCGTGAATTTTTGGTAGTCCACTTTCAGGCTGGCTTTGGCTGCTTTATTTTGATTTTTAGTCGCGGGCTTTTCAGTTGATGCTGTAGCTGCGTTGACTGGTACTGGTAGTGTGACAGAGCTGCCTAATGCCGCAGCGATCAAGAGGGAAAGACTTAAAGGTTTCATTCGATTATTCCTCAATCAGAGTTCTATTTAATTGGCCGTATTGTTTTCGTGAAATTTTAAATTGGCAACGACGGCTAGTATTCCTTACCCGCGTGTTTATCGCAAGTGAATCGCTTGCTGTTCTCGTTAGTGAATTAGATCAGGTAAGCAGATGCGTATCACTGCAAGGCAAACATTTTTATCGAGCTTGATGAGCTTAGTCCTTTATGGTCAATCTTAGTTCCTTGGCATATCACTGGCACAACTTATGCATGCCCATCTTCAAATGAATTTTCAGTGTCGCGCCTTAGCCTCAAAAGCGTGGAGTAAGAAGAAAAATTCATTTGTTAATCAAAATGACACTCGTTTTTATTAAATTTTATTGCTATTGTTCTTTAGTCCAAATTAAAAGCGCAGGCTATCCAAAGTATTGATCAGGGAGGGAAATAACCATGAGTCATCTAGTAAGACAATTTGAAGCAAGCAGACCGATGCAGCAATTGCCCTTGTTCCGTTTGTTAGGTTTATTGGCAGCACAAACGCGACGCGCGGTTTTGTGTGGGTTTGCTGTATTGACACTAAGCGCATGTAGCACGATGCAAAACGGTGGTGCGCCTGCGCCTGCGTTTAGTTACGATGAAGATTTAAAAGCTTTAGAAACCATGTATCAAACTGCTGCCAAGCTTTCAACCTATGGCAGCAATCCGACTGCGCAACAGCGAAACGAATTTATTAATGGTCGATTGGCTTTATACAATATTCGGTATCAACGTTTTGTACGTGATCTCGGCGTAGACAAGCAACATCTAGATGCGGGTACCGATGGCGTATTGATAGGCTTGAATTTAGCCAGCGCAGCAACCGGTGCGATGCGCGCTAAGACCAATATTGCTTTAGCTGCGGCAGGCATCACCGGTGGCAAGGCCACTATCGACAAATACTTTTACTTTGATAAAACAATTCCAGCCTTAGTTGCGACCATGAACGCGCAGCGCAAACAAGTCTTGATTGAGATTTTAAAAGGCAGCGCCAAGAGCATAGAAGATTATCCCTTGACCAGAGCGCTAGATGATTTGAATGCCTATGAAATGGCAGGCACTTTAATCGGTGCGATTGATGCGATCCAAGTCGATTCATTCAACAAAGACAAACAAGCGACGCAAAACATTCGTGAGTTGAGCGTGCCCACCGAAGCGCAGTTAGCAGAGACCAAAAATTTAGCGGATGCATTAAAAACTTTGGCCGCAGATACACCAGAGAATCTGCAAAAAATCAATGCGGTGTTGAGCAAAGTTACCGGAGCACCTGCAACTTACACCGACTTTGCCACAGCTAAATCAGCGATCTCGCGTGAATTCCGCAATTCTGGCAGCAGCAAAGATAGCCTATGGCGAGATGCGCTTACCGCTGCGGGTATCGCTGTCAATTCTTCAGAACAGGGTAGTAAGTAGCCACTTAAAAACAGTAACAACAATGATTTGATCGCAATCAAATCCTCGATATAAGGGAGCAAAGTATGGCAAACATACAAGCGCAAAGTGATGGCAATTTGTCCTTACAAAAAACAGAACTAGCAATTACCAATTTTGAATTAAGGTTCGCGCAATTTCTTGATGCAGCAATGGTCAGTACGCCGACAAAAAATATAAACCAAATGAATTTCGAAGAACTCGATTTAGCGCAACCAAACGCGCTCAAATTGAGTTTGAGTACCGACCAGCCGCCTGCTGGCTATAGCAAGATTTGGTCGGGGATGATGTTTATTGAAAACGTACCCGCCAATGTGACGGCGTGGCGCAAAAATACCTAAGTAAAACGTATCACCCATACCAAGCAATAAAATGATATGGGTAATGCAAATGTGCGGTGTGAATAAATAAAGCGAATCAATAAAGCGAGATGAATTAAAACGAGCGCAAGGCCGCAGCAAGTGTGGCGCGCGCTCGTTGGTAATTGCCCATGCGGCTAATCTGTTCATCATTGACCGGCATTTTACTGACCACAGAAGCATGTTCTGCGACATCGGCTTGTTTGACACGGGTTGCTAGCGGCACTTGGATCACCCGTTGAATGTATGTGTCGTAGCTTTCATCTGGGCGCCCAGTTAAGGTTTGCACCGCCTCGATTACTTCTTCCGTAAAGCCAGCAGCACGCAAATCTTCTGGTGTTTTTCCACCATCTTCAATCACATCATGCAAGATGGCGGTTTGACGTTCTAGTTCATCTTGCAAGCGCAACATTACGCGCATAGAGTGAAAAATTTCAGGATCGCCATCTTCACCAATACGCCCAGCATGGGCGCGGGTGGCAAATTCAATCGCTGCTGCAAGTGTGGACATGAAAATACTCTCTATGCTGGTTAGCGTGTTAACAATTAACGGTAAAACGGCTCGACAACACCTTTTACCTTAATCATCATTGGCATGCCTTTGCGATCCAAGGTTTTGCCAGCAGGTACGGTGATCCAACCTTCGCTAATGCAGTATTCTTCAACGCCAAGACGCTCTTTGCCGTTTAATAAAATACCAACTTCGTGCTCGAAAATCTCAGCAACATAAAATTTACTACGAGGATCAACCGAGAGGCGGTCAGGAAAGGCGGGTTTGTTCGTATCAGTCATATGCGTACTACCTGTAAAAAATAATCAAAAATTAAATCCTTAGCGCAAGGCTAAGGATCAAAGGCGCTAGTTTATCTGTTTTTATGTGCGCGTTGTTCGAATCTGCGCGCGACTGATCGGGTTTCGAATGGGGATTGTTTTACTTGATTTGTGCCCGCAGATCGTACAATTGCTGATGAGTGGCATCATTTAGATCAAGTGGACGTTGTTGTTTCGCGCTTAAATAGTGTTCCGTGAACACATCTAAATAAGCGGACAAGGTTTGCGCTGCCAGATGTTCGCCCGCTAATTCTAAACAGAGCGCTGCTACTTCAGAGGTACATAAGTGATCGTCACGCCGCGAACGTCGCAGGCGATAACGTGATAATTGATCGGGTTTCAGACTTAATACCGGCAAGTTATTCAGATAAGGGCTCTTTTTAAAGATCTTGCGCGCCTCGGGCCAGGTTGCATCAAGCAAAATAAATAATGGACGCTTACCCGTATTCATTTCGGGATGACGTTCTTCGTCAGTGAGTAGCTCAGACACGACACGTTCTGGTTCAACAAACTCCCCAGGAAACACCACATAAGCTTGCCATTGGGGATCTGCCAATAATGCGAGTAAAGCCGGATCGACACTGGTGCGCGCCCAGCCAAACGCGGTGGTTTCTGGGATCACATCTGCGATTATCCAACCAGTGTTACTTGGCTTGAGCGTCTCATGTTCCGCCATCAATAAGCAAACCGCAGCGCGAGTGAGTACGATTGTTCTTAGCGCACAAAAGCAGTGGCTCAGTATCAAACGACACCCTGGGCATCGCTCACCACTTGGGCCGCCACGTGCGAGAAAAGGGCGCGTGCTACGTTCTAAACGTGCAGAACGTAAACGTGAGACAGCGTGCGGAGGATGTTTCAAAATCATGTTAGGTGGTAGCGTCGCCACAAGCTCGTGGTGAAATGCCGTTGAAAATGCAAGAGACCAGCATTTTAGTCGAATGTGACCATCACAGCAGGTTTATCAAAAATTGGTATTCAGTTGATTTCTTGTCTTTGAATGCGACACTTTGCACCACAGATCGCAGCATAATTCATTCTGCAAATAAGTTTTTGCATGAAATTTCGGCTAGCAACACCGCCATCTGATGGAGAACTGGTTTACTATCTAAGCACAATTCTGGAGACTTAAGTGGTAATCAAAACGAAAGCCTTGTTAAGGTGGCGTTTGGCGCTGATCATCTTTCTATGCTTACTTGTTCCTGGTAGCGTCATCGTCGGCCTCGCCTATTTTACAGTGCATCATGTAACCCGCAGTCATGCGATTGAGGTGGTTGGCACTTCTGCGCAGCATCGTTATGAACACTTGAGTAGTCTGCTACAACAAAATCAACAACGTCTTGATACAGAACTCACGCAATTGCAGCAGCGCTGCCCTCCATCACAGGCAAATCCAAAGACCGATCGTGCTTGTATCGAAGCTAGTTTAACCAGCCTGATACAAAGAGAACTCGCCGAAGGAGCGATTTTTGTTGGCGCCGACAAGACAACAATACAGGTCGGTGAACTACGCCCTAGTACGCAAGTAGATGTGCCATTTCTGCCCGACCAATTAGCCTATTTTTTGCCGCGCGAGCAAGGGCGAGTTCCTAGCTTTTTAATGCGCGCACAAGTTCAAAATCAAGATCAAAATCAACAGCATCAAAGTATATTGACGCTCAGCTATTCGGCGAGTTCATTGCAATTTATTTTTGTGCAGCCGCGTGAGCTAGGCAACTCGGGTGAAGCATTTTTGACGAACGCCAAAGGTTTTTTTATTACGAGTGCCAGATACAAGTCATTGCAAGGACATGGTACTGAAGCGATTTCGACCAATCCTATGCAACGTTGTTTGTCAGACGAAAATGGCGAAACACTCGATCTAGATTATCGTGATGTGCCGATTATTCAAGGCTTCCGTTATGTGAAAGAAATCGGTGGTGGTTGCATCATGGCGCATGTCAATCAAGCAGAGGCCTTTATGCCAGCACAGGCTTTGAGTGGCATCGCGTTTTTGATCTTGATTTTACTGAGTGCTCTAGGTGCGATTTTTGCGGTGGCCTTATCGAATAAAATCGCTAAACCTATCGAGGATATTACGCGCAATATCGCTAGCTTTAATTTAGATGCAGATCACACGCGACAAGCGATGCCAGTGATTGATCCAACCTATCGTGAGATCGAGCAACTCGCCGAGACCTTTAATCACTTAGCAAACAAATTGGGTGAAGCAGTGCGCGATAAAGATGCGCTACTTAACGCCCTGAACTTACATGCAATCGTCTCGGTGTCCGATCCCGATGGAAATATCTTAGATACGAACGAGGCGTTTTGTCGTCGTAGTGGCTATTCTCGCGATGAGCTCATCGGCAAGAATCATCGCATCGTTAGTTCGGGAATGCAGGATCGTCATTTTTGGGAAGAAATGTGGAACACCATCTCTAGCGGCCAAGCTTGGCGTGGAGAGTTATGCAATCGATCGAAAGATGGTTCGATTTATTGGGTCGACACTTTCATTGCACCGATGACTAATGCACAAGGTGAGATTGAAAAATACATTTCTATTCGAGTTGATATCACCGTCAGCAAAAACAATGCCTTGGCGATGCAAGCATCAAACAGAATTACGAGCATCGCCTTAGAAGAGATGCGGGTAGCAGAAGAGCGCTTAGCATTTGCCTTTGATGGCAGTGGCGATGGTGTGTGGGACTGGGATTTACAAATCAATAAAGTGATTTTATCTAAGCGTTGGAAGTCGATGCTGGGATACGAAGAACATGAGATTGGTAATGAATTGACAGAGTGGTCGAGCCGAGTACACCCCGACGATTTTCCGCAAGTGCTGGCAGATGTTCAGGCAAACTTGGATGGCACTACAGAATCGTTCTTTAATGAACATCGGTTTCGCTGCAAGGACGGTAGCTATTTGTGGGTATTAGATCGCGGTAAAGTGGTGGTGCGTGACGCCGATGGAAAAGCATTGCGCATGATAGGAACCCATACCGACATTTCGCAACACAAGGAGTTAGAACGGATTAAAGCAGAATTGATTTCTACCGTGAGCCATGAGTTACGCACCCCAGTGACCTCGATACGCGGTGCCTTGGGTTTGCTAGAAGCTGGCGTACTTGGAGAGTTGCCAGCCAAGGCGATGGATTTTGTCAAAGTCGCGCATCGTAACAGCCAGCGGCTATTGGTGTTGGTGAATGATATTTTGGATATGGATAAATTATTATCCGGCAAAATGACTTTGCATTTAGATGACATTAACGTCAATGCGATGATGCAAGATGCTATCACGGTTAACTCTCCGTATGCGGCGAATTATCAAGTGCAGTACGCGTATAGCCCCGACCCTAGTTTGCCTTTAGTGCGTGCTGATTATCAAAGACTGATGCAAGTGATGGCGAATTTGATGTCGAACGCAGCCAAGTTCTCTGCGCCAGAAAAGTTAGTCGATATTCGTGTTCAAGCATGTGGTAAACAGTTGCGAATTGAAATTCAGGACTATGGTTGTGGTATGCCTGTCGCGTTTCATTCACGTGTGTTTGAAGCATTTTCGCAAGCAGACAGCGCAAGCACCAGAAAGCAGGGTGGAACCGGTTTAGGCTTGAACATCACCAAGAAGATTGTCGAAGCGATGGGTGGTGAAATTGGTTTTACATCAGAAGTCGATGTGGGTACACAATTTTGGTTTACTTTGCCGATTGTTGATGAAGAGGCAGGTACAAATACTTCAGCACAAGTTAATCCAAATTAAAGCTAAAAATCAGTAAAAAAATCGGAGGCGAGTGCCTCCGATTTTTTAACTACTGAATGTATCTGCTTAAGGTATCTACTTAAGGTATTTACTTGCGAGACTATGCTGCGCACCCAATACAAAATATAAGCTTAGATTATTTCGCAAACTTAGCGTAGTAAGCGACTACCGCTGGATGTTCTGCAATACGTTTAGCATGCGCATTCAAGGCTGGTGCGACTTTTTCTACTAGATCGGTTGGAATATGATCAAGGCGACCAGAGTTCAGCGTGCGTACATCAACAAACACTTTTAAATCAGCTACCGTCAAACGATTATCGGCAAAATAGTTACCGCCGTTTGCCTGCAATTTCTTTTCTAACCAAGCCAAATACACAGGCATAGAGCTATTGACCAAAGCCAAACGCGCCGCTTTTTGTTCTTCGCCAGTCATGCGGTAGGTTGGCCCCATCTTGACGCCAGCTTCTTCCACCACATACATCACTTCATCACATAACAGCGCTTGATAGGCGTCTTCTGGGTACAAGCCAGCCAGCTTGCCAGCGTAACGCAGCATTGAATCGCATTGGGTAATCTGCACGCCATCAACTTCTAGCGTTGGTACTTGACCAAATGGCGTAGTCTTACGAACTGCGGCAAACTCTGGATAAGCAAAGCGGTGATCTTCAAAATCTACACCGCCAATCGCCAATGCAAGGCGAACTGGTTCTGCACGGCCGCCGTGCATGTCGAAATAGGTGATTTTAAGTTTTGGCATAGAAATTCCCTGAATTAGGTGGAAGGAACAAAGCAAATAAGCAAAGTTGATTTACTTATTCAAAAAGCGAAAAAGATCATATCACGCATCAATTTTCTTTTCAGAAGCCCACCGATTTTTCAAGGCAGAGACAAAACCTAAATCCGAGAATTCTGACAAACGGTGCGATTTGTGTAAGTCCACACATGCTTTCAATCTTCAGCCTCACCATCATTAGCTTTAAATAGATTCTCTAATGCCGCTCGGTTACTTAAGGATTGATTATTCACGCGACTGCGTTTGCCATGAAACTCTTCCTCAATATTGTCGCGATAAAAACTCCATGCTGTGCTCGATGACGCTGTTGATAAACGACGCCAAGTTTCTTGACCAACACCAGCGTAATCAATCGCCGTGCCATCATCAAGCTCGACCCGCAGTGTGCGTTCGCGCAGGTCATAGCCGATCGCACGTAGCTTGCCTGCATTAATTCGTTTCATTTCCATAGTGATTTCCTGACGATCATGAGTGGAAATATTCTAATCGATTGCAAGGTGGTGAGCGATGATTTTAACGCGCCAGCTTTACACTGATTTTTCAAAACAAACGCTATTTGCCATGCCCTGATATTGACCATAATTGGGCACAACTTGATACCCGTTTTTTTGATACAAACGAATCGCTTCAAGCTGTTTCACGCCCGTTTCTAAAAGACATTTTTGTTGCGCTAGCTCACGCGTCCATGTTTCTAGTTCTTGCAAAATAATCGACGCCACACCTTTACCGCGCGCGACAGGTGCCACATACATGCGTTTTACTTCCATCACTGAATCTGCATAGGGCTTGATCGCACCGCAGCCGATTGCTTGCTCGCCGTCAAAGGCAACCACCACGTATTTCAAACTATCTGATTTATTGTACTGCGCATAAAACGCGTGCTCATCGCCATCGGTGGTAGCCAAATAACGATCAAGCTCGATTACCAAGTTTTGAAAATGCGGGTCTTGCGAGTCGGTTCTGATTAGTTGGATCATGTTGCGCTCCTAAATTTGTTTGCTTAATGCAAGCAAGGTCATGAATAAATACACCCCGTTCAAAAATGTATTAGCAAAGGCTTCTTTTTTATAGGTGTAATAAATCAAGCAGCAGCATCCAAATACATTCATCAATAAAAAAGCCAGTGAAGTACTTGTGATTATTTCTTGTGTATTTAATCCATACGCGATTAAGCAAACGATGCCGCCGCTCCAGCCTAAGCTATTTAAATAGCGATCTTGTTTGATGGCCTGCTTTTCCATACATTGTCCTTGGGTTGGTATTCATGCCGATTGTGCTGATGTCGATCGACTAAGTGAATAGGTAAATCGCTGAACAGAGGCTTAATGTACACTTCTGTTTAATGCATAAAAATGCTAAATTCGATTTGATTAATGCGGATAGTGAATTAAATTGATCTATGCCATGTTCAGCTAGAGAGTAATCACAATGAATTTTCAACAAATCCAATACTTTCTGATATTGGCGGATGAACTACATTTTTGGAAAACTTCAGAAAAAGTCTTCATCACCCAATCTGCCCTCAGTCGACATATCAAAAGCATGGAACAAGAACTTGGCTTTGATTTGTTCGAACGCGATAAGCGCAATGTTAAATTGACGCCCGCAGGTGAATTTTTGCGCGATCAATATGCCAAATTATTAGCCGACTACGATAGCGTAACGCGGCGCGCCAGCATGATTGCATCGGGCGAAGTTGGAGCGATACGGATAGGGCATCCAGCCTCGATTACCTTTTCTGTACTGCCCGATTTGCTGCTGGCCTTACATCAGCAGCACCCGCATATCATCGCTCACATGCTTGAGGTTGATGCAGCTGATGTTGATCCATTTTTGCAATCGCACCGAATTGATATTGCCTTCAATCGCGAAACCGCAAAAGCTAAAGATTTGCGCTCAACCCATTTAATGACAGAGAACTTTGCATTGGTAGTCCCCGCCCAACATCGTTTTGCCAATAAAACAGAATTAAAGCTAAAAGACTTGTACAAATTACGACACGAAGAATTTGTCTTGCCCGCGTTAAATGGTAAGAGTGAACACGCATCGCAACTCAGGGCGATATTTCAAGAAGCTGGATTTAATCCTATCATTTATGCCGAATCAGATTTTGGTGTCACCTTGCTTGGCTTAGTGGCAAAAGGGTTGGGCATTTCCATCATGCCGATTTCATACTCGCATCACTTAAAGCATGCAGTTAATTTCATCAAAATTCCACCCACCTCGGATCTACTCGCGCTATGGCGTGATGGCGATAATAATCCTGCCTTGCAAATATTTTTGCAGGTGATTAATGAGTTTGATTTTAGTTTGGGATATCAAAGCTAAAGCGCGTAGCCGTGATTGCGCAGATGCGGAATGGTTTGAGTTTGCACGCACCACATCGATGTTTGGCATGATGTGATGCGCGTATTTGCAGTGCTTTTGTGCTGCTTACTTGTACAGCTTACATACCTAATGAACGCAGCAATTCATCACTGTCATCATCACCAGCGGCGGCCGCAGCGGGTGCCGATTTGCCTTGATTTGCTTGTTGGAATTCGAGCAAATCATCTGGATCTGGCACTTCACTGACATCAAAATCATGCAGCTTAATGAACTCGGTGCGATCGATCGCCAATTCGAGATAAAAGATATTATTGTTCTCGGTGAAGAAGGACACGCGGCGGATCTCTGGGCGATCTAACGGCGTATCCACACTCAACATCACTTGCTTGGTCAACACCAACATTTTTGGTTGGTTTTGGGTGATATTGGTTTGCAACTCGCGACGGATTTTTCCAGTGAAATCGCCAACGATTTGGTTCATCAATTCACCCAAGATATTCGCGACTTCATCCGAGGTAAATGCCGATGCCAATTCAGATTCTGGCATACCCATCGTCAGCATGTATTTGGCATAAATTTCCATCGCCGCTGGGCCAGAAAAATTCAACACCACCAAGCCAGAAAAACCACCATCAAACAAAACGAAACAACCGATATCCGGTTTCAAGCCAATCTTGGTAATACGTTGCACCATGGCGGAATAATGAATCTTACTTTGCGTGGCGACATTCAGTACCCGTGTGACCGAATTGCACAAACCGGTGAGCAGGTCTTCTGTGCCATACACGACATTTTTTTCATTGTGATCCATTACAAACTCCTCTACAAAAATACTGCGATTTCAAGCGATGCGATTAAACATCTGCGACGCTCGAAATAGGTTTAATCTTTACACCGAATATCAGCGAACTGAAGGCTTGCCCCGTACTGATCGACACGTAGAACGATCAACACAATAGCGAAAAAACCTTGGTAGTTGCCCGATATTTGATAAGTAGCGCGAAAACAGTTGCGATTCGCCTAAGATAAAAATAGCAATTATATGGTTGAAATGCGCCAAATTATCGAAGACACAAGGTGAACAAAGTATGCACTTAGCTGCAACTATTTGCCATATTGAAAGAATATGCAATGGCGCATCGTCCGTCTAGTAATTTCACCATTAATGTGGGATTTGTGGCGTAGCCGAGGGAGATCGAGCTTAATTTGCAATGTATTCGCAAGTTTCAACGCTGCAATAGTGGTCAGCAAACGGTATAGGTAGAAAGTTGTAGCTAAGAACTCATAACCGACAACCAATGAAACACTTCACCATCCGCCTCATAACTTAATTGCAACGGATTATTGCTAGGAAAGTAACAAGTCTCTTGGCGCCTGTAGTGATCAGTAAAGTAAGGCGCCACATCAACGCTAGTCAAAGCTGTGATCACCTAGCCAAAATGAATGGTGCTAGTTTGCGATGCTGTGAAGGTTTGGCGAATCAACTCGTACTTATTGTTTTTCATTTTTTGAACGAGTTAGGAGTGTGACGCATAGTCCGTAGACATGTCCAGTACGGTCGTGCAACATCGTTGTAATATCAAAATGGAGAAACGACTATGCGAACAATCAAATCACATAGAGGCTACACTGAACATGCGATTGAAATGGCGAACTACGAGATTTATATCGAAGCGAACCCTGACTCTTGGAGGGGCGGATTTGTTTGGTCTGTTAGTTTCGACAATAGAGAGCTTGCTAGTGGGTTGGAGCGTTCTTATAGAGAAGCACAAAGGACTACAAACAAATTGATTTGTCACTTCCTTTGTCTCCAATAGTGATGCGCCCTAGAGGCAAGTTTCCCATCTTAGCACTAAGGAGCAGGGGCCCGACTGGTCTCAGGCAGCATCGCACGAACCAAGTTGCACGCTATATTTCTGATAACATTTACAGCGACAGAATTACCAAACTGCTTGTATAGCTGAGCATCTGACACACCGACCTCTTTGGCCTTCACAACAATTTGGTCAGGGAACCCTTGGAGCCTCGCCGCTTCGGTAGGAGTTAATTTGCGCGGATTCTTACCTTTTTGTTCAACCAATATCTCCGACCCATCTTTGTAGTATCTTGCGGAAATCGTGTTCACATACTCAGATTTTGCGTTGAACAAGCCATAGCCAAAACCATTACCTTTTGTCGCATGCATTTCTTTTCTGCGCTGATGGCCACTCCACAACTTATCGGAAATTGTGTATTTCGGATCGACACGTTTTTCCAAGATATCGCCAAACTTCACTGTTTTTGGTATCGGCTCGGGGAAAGCAAACCGATTAGCATGTTCCTCACTCAGGAAGCCCACAATGTATATCCGTTCCCGATTTTGAGGCAGGTTAAAATCTCGTGCTGCGAGTATTCGAGTTTGTACTTTATAGCCAATCGACTCCAAGGTCTCTACGATGATGTTGAAAGTTCTGCCTTTATCGTGATTCCGCAAACCTTTCACGTTTTCTAGCAAGAATGCCTTTGGGAGATGAGTTCTCAGAATATTTTCGATGTAGAAAAACATTGTGCCGCGAGTATCGTTGAAGCCTTTCTTGTGTCCAGCTTGGCTGAAAGGTTGGCACGGAAATCCTGCTAATAGTAAATCGAATTTCGGAATTTCAACTGGTGCAATTTTTGTTATATCACCATGCGGAGAATCCTTGTAAAAAGACTGATACGTCAACTTCGCGAATTTATCGATTTCAGAGCTAAAAACACACTCACCACCAAGCTCTTGAAATGGCAAACGAATTCCACCAATTCCAGCGAATAGGTCAATAAATCGAAATGACTCCGATCCTGTGGTGTTCGATTCGATGGCGCTTTGAAGATTTTGCACTACAAAGTCCTGCATCGACACATTGTTCTCCGCGCAAAGAACTCGTAATTTCGTGTGGGTTTCATCATTCATCTTAATATGTATCTGCTTCATGACAGAGAAAAAAAGTGTACCCAAGGTACATTATTTTACCCTGCTTTTTCTTAGGCTCGACAACATATTTTGAAATTGCACGATTTCTCATTACACTGCGTGCATGAAAATTCTCAATATTAAAATCACACCTCCTAACTCAGTCACAAATGATAGATCCCTCGCGCTTTGGGATGAGTTCTTTCTGCCCATTTACAATCTTTTGTTTCAGCGGCTGGACGTGACGACGAGCAATTATCCTCACATAGACTTTGATTTATTGCGACCAGCGATTATCAGCATTCTTGGTGTCCTCTCGGATAGCCAAATCGCTACTCTGAGAAAGCTCGGCGAAAAGAACATCTCCGCAAAGGACTGGGAGAATGCACCAGAAAACAAAGCGATGATGGTTTTTCTCTGGAATTTCCCTATCTTCGCGAACCTCTTACAAAACATCCACCTTTTGTCATCACTCGCAATCAGGTCGACCGAGATTTACAACGGATTCAAGATTACACCCGCAACTTTTGTGCAGGCAAAACAGTTCATCGACAAAATGAACTTTCAACGTTGGACACGTCAACAGACGGACAACGAGAAACAAAGCGGTGTTTCGAACCTTGGTGGTGTGTCTGAGACTCTGCTAGAACTTGCAATGACCTCTCTAATCGATGGCACGAACTTCTTCAAGACAAGCAATCAAAAAGTTCAATCGTACGGCGATTTTGTTTTGATGTGCCTACCGAACAATTTGTGGCTGTCTGTCAAATCTAACTTTGCTCGAGAACGTTTGCTCGCCTCTGGATACACCACCGACATCCTTGGTGTTGGGTTCTTTACAAGCAAAGACGAATTCACAAGTCAATCGAAAATCCGAAATTTTCAAAGAGTAGGTTTCTTGGCGATGTATCTTCCTGATATCGCGGTCTCTGACGACCAAGTGCGAAGCAATACGAATACTTTTCAAGAGGTGGTTGACGAATACGCCGCTAGAGGGGCTGCGTTACCACTGAATATTAACGGCACATCCTTTCTACGGCCACTCTCACAACTTCATTCGGATTTGAAAAAAATATTGGATGTAGAAGACGTAAAAAAGAGGACCACGTTGGACTTTTAAGTATGTTATTTTCTGACGATACGGCTTGATTATGTTTTCTCAATCGGATAAGTTAAAAATTTCCGCTCTTGAATTCATGCATGTTCTCATTGCGAACAACGTTTTGAGCGAATCTGCATATGTCTCTAGATATAAAGGCTTCGGTGCCGAATACGAACTTGCGACACTTCTAAAAAAAAGGAATCCCGACAGGAGAATCTACTCATCATGTTGGTTAATTCCAACTGTCAGAAAAGCCGAGTCGACGAATATGCCCGTTGTTTACATGATCGACCAACTCGAACCTGACCATTCGTTACAAAACCTATACTCAACGCTCGATAAGCTCCCAAACAAAGGGCTATTTTATGTTCAAAATTTATCGGATTTCTCCGATTTTGAAAACTGGGATCGATCTGATGTTATGAAAATCGGCACACCATTGCCAATTCCAAAATTTCGAGTTTTCACGTTCGTAGACGGCAACTTTCAAATTACAAATTTGTCTGAATTGTTGGGGAAGTTTGAAGATTGCGGGCGAAATCCGAATGTCGTTTCAAGAGTAGAAAAAGCGACTAAAGATGTTTGGTTAAAAAAATGCGCCCAGTATCCAATTGAATACCTCATAGACCTTTACGTTGATCGACTTCTCGTTGACGGTTTCCTAGGATTTGGAAAAATTAAAGGGCAACCAGCGGACATTGACTTGATACATCCCAACAAAACTTACCCAGATGGCTTCACTTTTATAGAGGTGAAAGAGAAGGATTTATCCAAGACGCCCCCTGTGGGTTTTGGCTTAGATGTTCCTCGTTTTAAATGCATGAAGATTCTGAAGGATCTATCATATCCAAAAACCGATTATGCGTATGTTGTAAAGCAAATTAGTGACCAAACTAAGAGAGAATTTGTCGATTGGCTTTGTATTTCATTGACGAAATTTGATTCGAACAAAGAGGAAAAAGTTGTACAGGGAAGGCCAGGAATGAGGGCAAAGAACACCCCGAGTCCCGTCTACATTTGTCAGAAACAACATTTCCAACAATTGTTCAAGGCCAGTAGCTGATATTTCGAAAGAAAGTAGATGCGAAGACTATTGCGAATGCCACGGAAGGGGCCGCAACATCGGTTAAATGTAAGCTGTTCCTTAGGACAGCTTCACCTCAGATTTCTAGTGTTTTATTTTGTTTAGACTTGATGTCCACAATCTCCTCGTATTTCTTAATGAAATCAGAGTGATATGTTCGCGCTTGGGTTAAGAGGTCGCTGTAGGACTTGATTTCGAAATTACCAGCCTTTCTTAGTGCATCAACCATATCTTCGATGCCGGGACCATATTTATGATTCTCGGAGATCAAAATTACTTTAACTGTTGAAACGCCATGTGGAAGTTTGCTTCTGATAAACTCCAAGTACTGTGTGCATTGATTCAACTCTTCCAAGCCAATCTTGATTCTCGGGCGTTTAAGTTCAATTATGTGGATCGCCCCATTAGTATTCGAGCACAAAAAATCGATTCGCTTATTGCTCCCCTCAAGTTTATCCTCTGGGAACTTTTCTTTTAACCAGTTACTGTATGTGACTTCCCGCTCAAAGTTGTTCATTCGAGGATCGAGTATCCAAGGGAAATTCTCCAAAAATTTCTGCATCACTTTAGTTTCAGATACGTTTTGCTGAATGTATTTTTCAAACTGATTTATTGTACTAATTCTGCCTTCTGATAGTTTCGCCATTTCCTTGGCTTCAATAAAGCCCCAGTCATCTAGAAGTTTGATGGCATTAGAATCGTCTAAAGCCCCCAAGTCATCTAATTTTTGTGCAAATTCTTGAAATCCCTGTAATGAGAAGGCATCTTGAATATGCGCAAAGAGAGCCGCAGCTTTTTCTCCGTCTAAATTTTCATTACCTAAAATTGAATGAGCGATCTTCGTTGCCAATGGTTTCTCAACTGGGCTCAACTCTTGAAGCCATTGATCTAGGTCTACTTTATATGTCTGTTTAAATTTTTCTTTTTTAGCCACAAGACGGCGACTTCGCCATTCTTTTGAAACAAACTTAAGGATATTGTTTAAATGCTGTTTGAGCTCTTCTAGTTCACTACCTTCCCAAATCAACGATTTGCGATCCGTCGAGACGTTATCCAGCTCGTTATCTTGATCGATAAAGTCGATTTCCAAATATCCATACAGATAGGAGTGAAAATAATCGTTAGATCTGTCGTCAAAGTAGGCGTTTTCTTGAACCAACTTCTTCCTAGCGAGTAGGGTGACTCCTTGCTGCAACTTGTTTAGAGGAGTATGAGAAGTCAACAACTTACCAGTGATCCCTCGGTTAATACAATAATCTAAGCTATCAAAGCCATTCTGAAAATCGATCGGGAAGTTCCATTCAAATTGCTTACTTATGCCTTCGAAAAGATCTGTATTAGAAACCGTCGCTTCTAAAGTTCCATTACGATAAATCTGTACATGGAGTTCATCGAAAATCGAGAAACGTTTTGGCAAACTATTTGCTAGTGCTCGGGAATCAAATGGAGATTTTCTTTTGATCTCATCAAGTTCAATGACTGTTCCATCTGCCTCACTAGTGTGTTGCCGCTTGATTAAAGGATTCGGCAAATAACGTCCACCACTAGATTTCATAGTCGGATAATGCATTTCAAAAGCATTCTTCTCGGAATTCTTTATGGTCGTTATCTTGATCTTTTCAGCGATCCCGAACATCGAAAGTTTTCCAATGCCCTTTTTTCCCAACACAGCTCTCCCGGATTGACTTACACCAGATTGAGTAGACAAACGACGATTTCGGCCAACGGTAAGAAAACAATCGTTCAACTCCTCGGCGGTCATGCTATGACCATTATCGGACACGATAATTTTTTTGTTACCTTCATCAAATAGCTCAATCTTCACTACTTTCGCATCAGCATCCCAAGAATTTGAAATCAATTCGGCAATCATTGGAGGATATTGCGTGTACAGCTTGACCCCTAAATGTTCAAGTGTGTTCAGATCGAACTTCATTTCCCAATTAATGTCGGTCATTCTCTTCTCAACTCTTTTAAAAATATCTCAAAACACACTGACTTCACCCAACAAAATTGGCACATGGTATTTGTCACATATGACAACCGATCGGCCTGACACAATAAAGGACAATAGGCCGAAATGAGCGCCCAAAAAAAACCCAACTCTCGTTGGGTTCTAATTTATCTGATCAAACGTCAATATTCCCAGCCCGCAAAGCATTCCCCTCAATAAACGCACGACGTGGTTCTACATCGTCGCCCATCAAGGTTGTGAAAATCTGATCTGCTGCGATCGCGTCTTCGATTTGTACTTTGAGTAAGCGGCGAACGGTTGGGTCCATCGTTGTTTCCCACAGTTGTTCTGGGTTCATTTCGCCTAGACCTTTGTAGCGCTGTTTGGAGACGCCGCGTTCGGCTTCTTCGCGTAGCCAGCCCATGGCTTGGTGGAAGTCGACGACGTTGGCTTCTTTCATGCGGTCGCCTTCGCCGCGGCGGATGGTGGCGCCTTCGCCGAGTAGGCCTTTGAAGGTGTTGGCGGCATCGGCCAATACGCGGTAGTCGGCGCCGTGCACGAAGTCGGAATCGATGCTGCACACTTTGACGTTACCGTGCACCATGCGTTCGATGCGAATGCTGAGGTTGCCGGAGAGTTCGTCGGTATGTACCGCGGTTTTCACGGTGAGGTCGCCAATCGCTTTTTGCAAAGCAGCGGCCGAGGCTTGTGCGTTGTCCATGGTGTCGAGCTGCAAGCTGACGCCAGTCATGATGGCGGTGAGGGCAGCGCGGTCGATGACGCGGGTTAAGCGCATCATGACGGCGTTGGCCAAGTTGTATTGACGGACCAATTCACCCAGCGCTTCGTCGACGATGGGCTCAGCCCCCGATTGTGGAATCAAGGAGGCGCCATTCAAAGCCACCGTGGTCATGTAGCTAGCTTCTTCGGCATCGTCTTTCAAATAACGTTCGTCGCGGCCTGCTTTGACTTTGTACAGCGGTGGTTGCGCGATGTAGATGTGGCCGCGTTCAACCAAGGATGGCATTTGGCGGTAGAACAGCGTCAACAACAGTGTACGAATGTGGGCACCATCGACGTCCGCATCGGTCATGATAATGATGCGGTGGTAGCGCAATTTTTCGACATTGAATTCGTCTGGGCCGATGCTGGTGCCGAGTGTGGCGATCAAGGTGGTGATCTGTTCGCTCGACAGCATTTTTTCAAAACGTGCTTTTTCGACGTTCAAGACTTTACCGCGCAAAGGCAGAATCGCTTGGAATTTACGATCACGACCTTGTTTGGCTGAACCACCCGCAGAGTCACCCTCGACGATGTAGAGTTCGCACAGCGCTGGATCTTTTTCTTGGCAGTCGGCCAGTTTGGAAGACAAACCCAAACCATCCATCACGCCTTTACGACGGGTGAGTTCACGCGCTTTACGTGCGGCTTCACGGGCACGTGCGGCTTCAACGATTTTGCCGCAAATGATTTTGGCGTCGTTCGGTTTTTCCATCAAGAAGTCGGTCAAAGTTTTAGTGACGATTTCTTCCACTGGGCCACGTACTTCAGATGACACCAACTTATCTTTGGTTTGTGAACTGAATTTTGGTTCTGGTACTTTCACCGACAACACGCAAGTCAAACCTTCGCGCATATCGTCGCCCGAAACTTCCACTTTCGCCTTCTTGGCGAATTCGTTTTCTTCGATGTACTTGTTGATGACGCGCGTCATCGCTGCACGCAAACCAGTGAGGTGAGTACCACCGTCGCGTTGCGGAATATTATTGGTAAAGCACAGCACTTGTTCGTTGTAGGCGTCGTTCCATTGCATGGAAACGTCGACCGTGATGTTAGTGCCTTGATCGGATACTTTTTCTCCGGTCGCTTGGAAAATGGTTGGGTGCAAGACCGATTTGTTTTTGTTGATGTATTCAACGAAGCCGCGTGTACCACCTTCGAAGGCAAACAATTCTTCTTTGCCAGTGCGGTGGTCATTGAGCTTAATGCGCACGCCATTGTTCAAGAAGGACAATTCGCGAATACGCTTCGACAAAATTTCGTAATGGAATTCAACGTGCGTGAAGATTTCTTCGTCGGCCCAGAAATGCACTTCGGTACCGCGCTTGTCGGTTTCGCCGATCACTTTAATCGGGGAACATTGCACGCCATCGATCATTTCGAGTTCGCGATTTTGGACCACACCTTTGGCGAATTCCATAGTGTGGACTTTGCCATCACGACGAATCGTTAACTTCAATAATTTGGACAATGCGTTCACGCAAGACACACCCACGCCGTGCAAACCACCGGACACTTTGTAGGAGTTTTGGTCGAACTTACCACCAGCATGCAACTCGGTCATGACGATCTCAGCCGCGCTACGTTTTGGTTCGTGCTTGTCGTCCCACTTGATACCGGTTGGAATGCCGCGACCGTTATCGGTGATGGAAATCGAATTGTCGGTATGAATCGTGACGTTGATTTCGGTACAGTGACCGGCCAAAGATTCGTCGATGGAGTTATCCAAGACTTCGAAAACTAAGTGGTGCAAACCGGTGCCGTCAGAAGTATCACCGATGTACATCCCTGGACGTTTACGAACGGCTTCGAGACCTTCCAGAATTTGAATCGAGGACGCACCATATTGAGCCGATGCTGCGGCACTTGCTGGTTCTGGAACGGCTGGTGTGTTGTCTTGGGTATTCTCTGACATGGCTACCTTCTGAAATTAACAAGCAGCTTTTGGCTGCGATTTTTTAGTGCTTTGTTTTGTTTTTTAGCTCCCTCTCCCGCTAGCGGGAGAGGGTTGGGGTGAGGGTGGTTGAGTACGTAGAAAAACCAAAATTGTGATGGAATCTTAAGATTGATTTCTTTCACACTCATGGATTGCTGAACGCCCCTCATCCCCGACCCTTCTCCCGTGCCCGGGAGAAGGGAGGTTTGTTACATCAAATCCGCATCGGCATGACAACGTATTTGAAATCACCATTCTCAGGAATTGTGATCAAAGCAGATGAATTGGAATCACCCAAAGCGACATTGATTTGATCGACTTTGAGGTTGTTCAAGACATCTAACAAATACGTCACGTTAAAGCCGATATCGACGCTATCGCCGCCGTAATCGATTTCGATTTCTTCAACCGCTTCTTCTTGATCCGCATTGGTGGACAAGATGCGCATTAAACCTGGTTCGATCACGCAACGTACGCCTTTGAATTTGTCCGAAGTCATAATCGCGACACGTTGCAAAGAGCGCAGGAGTTTTTCACGGCTTAAGGTGAAATTGTTTTTGTAACCTTTAGGGATCACACGATTGAAGTCAGGGAATTTGCCTTCGACCAATTTGGAGATTAATTCGATATCAGCAAACGTCAATTTGACTTGATTGTTGGCGATGTCGAGTTGAACTGGTTCGTCTTTGTCTTCTAACAGACGCTGTAATTCCAAAATCGTTTTGCGTGGAATGATGACTTCTTGACGCGCGAATTCTTGTTCGACTTCGACTTGTGCATACGCCAAACGGTGACCATCGGTTGCAACCGCAATCACGTTTTTACCATCAACGACTAATAACAAGCCGTTCAAGTAGTAACGAATATCTTGCTGCGCCATGGAGAAATGCACCATGTTGAACAAATGCTTCAAAGCTTTTTGTGGCAAGCTGACACTGGCATTGAAATGTTCCGCTTGGGCGACGGTTGGAAATTCTTCCGCTGCCAAAGTCTGCAAAGAGAAACGCGATTTGCCGGATTGCACGGTCATCTTCTTGTTGTCGAGCTTCAAGGTGACGTCATTGTCATCAGGCAGTGCGCGCAAGATGTCGAGTAATTTGCGTGCTGCAACCGTGGTCGCAGTCACTTCGCCACCCGAACCGATTTCCGCATGCGTAGTAATTTGGACTTCGATATCGGTCGATAAAAAGGACACTTTTTCGCCGTCTTTGCGGATGAGAATATTGGCCAGAATCGGCAAAGTGTGCCGACGCTCGACAATACCACTTACAATTTGCAGGGGCCGTAAGAGGGTATCCCTGTGGGTTTTGACCAATTGCATTTTATATCCTCACTTGTTAATTCAATGTTAAAGGATGCTTCATCATAGGTCTTACGAAAAACAGACGCTGGTGTTGTTGCGTTCGCCTCGCCGTGCAAATGCACTGTCTTCGGCTCCGCGCCTAACCAGCGCAATTTTGCGTAAGCACTACGTCGCCTACTTTGCTACATTGGGAGGACTTGCGAAAAACTGCCCATCATTCGTGTGGCCAATTTTACGTAAATCCTACGCCGGGTTTGCTGCTAATTACTACTTATTCTTGCTTGCTCTCCCTTCTCCCGCAAGCGGGAGAAGGGTAGGGGATGAGGGTATTTCAGAATCCAGTAATCGCATTGCCTAGCGTTAAAAATATTGATCCTTCACGCCAACTATACTAATACTCTTTCTTCTTGCTGAACTTCCCTCACCCTAACCCTCTCCCGCTTGCGGGAGAGGGAACATTCCAGTTGCTAATTACCCCTTCAAAGTCTGTTCCAACACATGAATCTCATGGTTGCATTCAGGACTTTTCGCTCTATCTGCCGCAATCTTGCGGACCGCGTGCAGCACGGTCGTATGATCGCGTCCACCAAACAATTCACCGATTTCCGGCAAACTCTTTTGCGTTAGTTCTTTTGCCAAATACATCGCAATCTGACGTGGTCGCGCGATATTCGCTGGCCGACGTTTGGAATACATATCCGCGACTTTGATATTGAAAAAATCGGCGACTGTTTTCTGAATATTTTCAACCGAGATTTGGCGGTTTTGTACTGACAATAAATCTTTCAAGGCTTCTTTGACGACATCAATCGTGATGTCTTTGCCGTGGAAGCGAGAGTACGCCAAGATCTTGCGCAATGCACCTTCTAGTTCACGCACATTGGAGCGCAAATGTTTGGCGACGAAGAAGGCAACGTCATCCGAAAACTGTACGCCTTCGGTGTAGGCTTTCTTTAATAAAATCGCGACACGCATTTCTAGTTCTGGTGGTTCAATCGCCACCGTCAAACCCGAATCAAAGCGTGAAATCAAGCGGTCATCCATGCCCGAAATTTCTTTCGGATAGGTATCGCTGGTGATAATGATTTGTTTCTTGGCGGCGATCAGCGCTTCAAACGCATAGAAGAATTCTTCTTGCGTGCGGCTCTTGCCACCGAAGAATTGAATATCGTCGATTAGCAATAAATCGAGTGAATGGTAATAACGTTTGAAATCGTCGAACCCTTTTTTCTGATACGCCGTCACCACGTCACGCACATATTGTTCGGCGTGGATGTAACGAATCCGGGCATTTGGTTTGTCGTGCAAAATTTGATTGCCAATTGCATGAATCAAATGCGTTTTACCTAAACCAACGCCACCATATAAAAATAGTGGGTTATACGATACGCCAGGATTATTTGCGACTTGAATTGCCGCTGCGCGCGCCAATTGATTCGCTTTACCAGTGACAAAGCTATCAAAAGTCAGATCAAAATTAATCCGTGAATTGTCACGACGTGGTGCTGTTTCTGGGATTGGATCTGGCGCGACTAAATCATTACTACCAATTTGCGAGGTGCGCTGACCGTGATCAGCCCCATTACCTTGACCAGCGTTAGCGGGTGGTGTTGTGGTTGAGATTGGTTTTTTGCCAGCGCGTGGATCAATGATGAATTCGACATTCACCGTATCATCCCAAAACTGCGCGGCGAACTCAGCGATACGACTGGCGAATTGGGCTTTGACCCAATCCAGTTTAAAGCGATTAGGTGCGCCAATACGCAGCAGACCTTCTTCAAAGTCCACCACGGTTAATGGCTTAATCCAAGCACTAAATTGTTGAGGCGTGAGTTCCTGTTCGAGTTGTGAGGAGCAGGCTTGCCAGAAATTTTCCATGAATCGCTTTACTGTTTACTTAATGCTTAAGTTTTTGTTCTTTTCAAAATCGACTCCTTAATATCGCGTCTTCTTATTAGCGCGCTTACCGGTGAGCGATTTCCACTTTTAATGAGTAGTTGCCTTGGCTTGCATTCATTGCTGTTCCTATCTTATTTTGTTCGAGCCAAGCAACATCGTCCAAATTGTCGCTTAATTATAGCGGAGCAAATTGCCCTGATTTATGCAAATTCGCCATTAATTCAGCGAATGTGTGTGGTGGCTTACGCAAAAAATAAAATTGAAATTTTGTTCAGATGACGCTGTGTTACGGCAATACTTCAGACCCCGCTATTCTACTCTTCGCAGCCAGAGTTATCCACAGGCGAGGTGAAATTTCTTTTCGTTAATACTCCTTGAAAACGAATAAAAGCGGTCAAATGGATTGACAGTCGCTTGAAAAATAGTGTCTAATTACGGGTTCCCTACCCTGTTTTGTTAGATGTGTGCTTTTATTGTCTTGACGCTATCTTGATAGTTTGTTGATGATAAGAGCGAAACCACAAGATGAAACTAAGCATGAGCAGCGGTTTTGGGGCAGTAATCGTGTGAATAGCGTGTTGCTATTGTTTATTGGGTGCTCTTCCATAACAGGGCCACATCAAGGCAACGGCGCATGCACTATTACCCGTAATTCCGATTTATTTTTTGCTCAAATAGTGAGATCAACATGAAACGTACTTATCAACCTTCCGTAGTTCGTCGTAAGCGCACTCACGGTTTCCGCGCTCGTATGGCAACACGTGGTGGCCGCGCAGTTTTGAACGCACGTCGTGCTAAAGGCCGTAAGCGCCTAGCAGCTTAATCGGCATCCAATAAATCCAATTCTAGGGGATATTGCCGCGTTGTTTGTCCTCGCAATACTCAAGTATTGCTGCGGGAAACGCCTTGCACTATCTCCCTATAATTGAATTTCTTGAATACCGAGCGACTAGTCGGATACATCGTCAATTAGTTGATTCAATAGGTTTAAAAATTATTGTGACTAATTTGACTGCCAATCCTGACCTAGCTCAATATCAGTTGTCCGGCGGTAGTTTTGCCCGGGAGCGACGAATTCTTAAAGCGGATGAGTTTTCATCCGCTTTTCGTTTACGTCCTGTGCAAAAAACAGCGCATTTTGTATTATATGCGCGCCCAAACGATTTGCCGCATGCCCGTCTTGGTGTCGTTGCGGCAAAACGTTTTGCACCGCGCGCAGCGACGCGCAATATGATCAAGCGTGTGACGCGTGAGATTTTTCGACAGTCTAATCTAGTGAATGTGGATTGCATTGTGCGTTTATCGAAGCCAGTCAATAGTAAAGCCGGTCCTGCGACCAACGCGCAATTGAAGCGTGATTTGCGGGTTGAGGTTTTGCGCCTGTTTGTCTCGCAAAGGGCTTCTTTGAAGCCGATCAATTCATCTCCCAATTTAACGATATCGAGCGCACCATGAAAAAGCTGCTGCTACTGATACTTCGTGGATATAAGCTCGCGATTAGTCCTATGCTAGGACAAAATTGTCGTTTTTATCCTAGTTGCTCAGAATATGCAGCGGATGCAATTCGTGAATATGGCGCGGCTAAAGGTTCGCTGATGGCTTGCAAGCGGGTTTGCAAGTGTCATCCTTGGCATCCTGGCGGAATTGATCTCGTGCCACCTAAATCGGGCCAAGATTCTGTAGTGAGTGGGGATGAAAAATCAGTAAATGCCTCCACATCAAGTCTCAGTCAACATAGTTAACTTTTTCGATCTTTAACACATACACAAGTGGATAAAATGGATATAAAGCGTACCGTCCTCTGGGTTATTTTCTCGATGTCTCTGTTACTCCTATGGGATAACTGGATGCGTCATAACGGAAAACAATCCATGTTTTCTCCCGCGACTCCTTCGCAACAAGCGAAAACAGCGAATGCTTCTGCCGTTGCGGGTGCTGCTTCCGCAAGTGCCCCAACTACAGCAGCTCCTGCGAATGCAGCGGCGGCATCGACTGAAGTGAAGAGTGAAACTATCACGATTACTACCGACGTCGTGAAAGCGGATATTGATACGATTGGTGGCGAGATTAAGCGTCTGGAATTGTTGAAGTATCCTGATAGCGTTGATGCAAGCCAAAATGTGGTTTTATTCGATCAACGTGGTGACCAGATTCGTAAAGAAAAAACAGGTTTCTTTGGCTTGTTTAGTGGCACTAAAGATGTGGTTGTCCCAGCGCGTATTTACAAAGCACAGACGGGTTTAGTGGGCGGTAATTTCCCCAATCATAAATCTGGTTTCGTGGCGCAACCAGGCAATCGTACTTTGGGCGATGCGAAGGAATTGAGCTTGGTCTTGGTTTCTGAACAAAATGGTGTGACTCTGACGAAAACTTACACTTTCAAAAAAGGTGAATATTTAATCGATGTCAAACATGCAGTGACAAACAATTCTGCGGCACCGATCGCACCATCTTTGTACATGCAATTGATTCATGACGGTACCAAGCCAACTGGCGGAAGTATGTTCACCGGTAACGTGGAATTCTACGCGCCTGCTGTGTACACCGATGCAGAGAAATTCCGTAAGTTAGATTTCGAGAAAATCGAGTCAGGTAAAGAAGTTTTGTCGACGAAAGCGAATGACGGTTGGGTTTCTGTGATTCAGCATTTCTTTGTATCTGCATTTATTCCGCAAGACAAAGTGGCACGTGAGGTATTCACGAAAAAAGTGGACACCAACTTGTATGCGGTTGGCAGTATTGTTGCGTTGGGCAATGTCGCGCCTGGTGCCACCGCCACAATGGATTCGCGTTTGTATTCTGGTCCACAAGAATCAGCAGTGTTAGAAAAAATTGCACCAGGTTTGGATTTGGTTAAAGACTACTGGTACTTCGCGATGATCGCGCAACCGATGTTCTGGATTATGGAATTTATGCATAAATTCCTCGGCAACTGGGGTTGGACTATCGTGGTATTTACGATTGCGATTAAGTTGGCTTTGTTCCCATTGTCTGCGGCTGGATATCGCAGTATGGCGAAAATGAAAGTCGTCACGCCAAAAATGACGGCTTTAAAAGAGAAGTACAAAAACGAGCCACAAAAATTGAATATGGCGATGATGGAGTTGTATAAAACCGAGAAGATTAATCCACTCGGCGGCTGCTTACCTATCTTGATTCAAATGCCGATTTTCTTGGCTTTATATTGGGTCTTGCAGGCATCGGTTGAAATGCGCGGCGCACCTTGGATCGGTTGGATTACTGATTTGACTAAGCCAGATCCATATCTTGTGCTGCCAATTTTGTACATGATTTCGATGTACATCACGACTAAGTTGAGCCCAGCACCTGCTGATCCAATTCAGGCAAAAATGATGTTGTTTATGCCTTTGTTGTTCTCGGTGATGTTCGTGTTCTTCCCATCTGGTTTGGTATTGTATTGGGTTGTGAATAATATTTTGTCTATTGGTCAGCAGTGGGTTATTAACAATAAAATAGTGCCACCTGAACATCGATAAGCAGTTCATCGATCACATCAAAAAAGCCCATAAATATGGGCTTTTTTGCTATTAAAGAAGGCTTTTTTTGCTGCAGATCATGTCGTGTTTACGATACATCACTCAGCATAGAAGGCGGCAAAATTTCAACAACTCTCTTGTTGGCAAGGATAGAATTTCCCCATGACACATTCTTATGACAGTACGCCTATCGTTGCAATCGCTACCGCTCCAGGTCGTGGCGGTATTGGCGTGGTTCGTATTTCCGGTAAAGATCTCAGTGAGATCCTACACAATTTGTTTGGTAGCTCCGTCTTGAAACCAAGACATGCGACCTATCTTGATTTCACACAAACGGATGGCACGGTGATCGATCAAGGTTTGGCGATTTCGTTTAAAGCACCACATTCCTATACTGGTGAAGAAGTTCTCGAATTGCAGGGACATGGTGGACCAGTGGTGATGCAGATGCTACTAAGTCGCTGCCTAGAGGCAGGTAAAGAAGTTGGTTTGCGTTTGGCTGAACCCGGTGAGTTTACGCAACGCGCTTTCATGAACGATAAGCTCGATTTGGCGCAAGCCGAAGCGGTCGCTGATTTGATTGAAGCATCGACGGAAGCCGCTGCCAAATCGGCATCGCAATCGATGTCGGGGGCGTTTTCAAAAGTGATTCATCAGTTGGTTGAAAAAGTAGTGCACTTACGCATGCTGGTTGAAGCCACTTTGGATTTTCCTGAAGAAGAAATCGATTTTTTAGAAAAATCCGACGCACGTGGTCAACTCAGTGAAATTCAAAAAGCCTTACGTGCAGTTTTTGAACAAGCAGCGCAGGGCGCTTTGTTGCGCGAAGGTTTGAATGTGGTGCTAGCAGGGCAACCTAATGTCGGTAAATCCTCTTTATTGAATGCCTTGGCCGGCGACGATATCGCGATCGTGACACCGATTGCTGGCACGACGCGTGACAAGGTCACAGAGACGATTCATATTGAAGGAATACCACTCAATATTATTGATACCGCTGGTATCCGCCACGATTCGGATGAACCAGAGTTTGGCGAGACCGTCGATAAGATTGATGCGGTAGAGCGCATAGGCATAGAGCGTACTTGGAACGAAGTACAAAAAGCCGATGTGATTTTGCATTTGCTTGATGCGAGTCGCGGTCCCACCCGTGCCGATGAGGAAATCGCGGCACGCTTTCCCGATGACGTTCCGGTGATTTGTGTTTGGACCAAAATTGACATTTCCGGCCATCATCCTAGTGTCGATACTGTCAATGATTTGACGCAAGTGTACTTGTCGGCGCAAGAGCATTTGGGTATGGATTTGTTACGACATGAACTGTTGCGAATAGCAGGTTGGCAGCAGACTGGTGAATCATTGTATTTAGCGCGTGAACGTCATTTAATTGCCTTAAAACATGCGCATGAGCATTTGGAACAAGCTGCTGCGTATGCCGCGCAAAATGATCAATCCTTGGATTTATTTGCAGAAGAGTTGCGTTTGACGCAGGATAGGTTAAATAGCATTACGGGCGAATTCACCTCGGATGATTTGCTGGGCGTCATTTTTTCACGGTTTTGTATCGGGAAATAGTTTCGTTATTTAAGGTTTGTTTTGATCTCGACGACTTTGCGTCGAGATCAAAAAGGGATTTCCAAGCTAAATGTTGGCAGCTCAAGTAATTTGACCTGCGACGCTAACTTGGTTATCCTTCGCACATTGCGCCGATTTGAAATCAGCTTGCGGGCGCAGTTTGATTATCTAAATAGATAGTTAAGCAAATAAATACGGCTAAAGCGAGCTTGAATGCGGCAGTACCTTCCTCCATTCAGCCCCTCTTTTAGCCCCCTTTTAAATTAGAACTTATACAAATAGACGTTGACGTCGTCTCGTTCGCCGTGCCTAGTCAACGCAATTTTGCTTAAGTCCTAGAAGATGTTTTTTAAAGTTGAGACCCTTGGTCTCTAGGGAATAGCTTATGTCATCCGTTGGAATCGTCACGCCACAAGCGTATCGCTTCACCGAAGCTTTGCCATTGCAAAGCGGCGCGAGTATCGCCGACTACACTTTGATGGTGGAAACTTACGGCACGTTCAATGCCGATAAATCAAATGCAGTATTGGTCTGTCACGCGCTGAACGCCTCGCATCATGTCGCTGGCTATTATGCAGATCAACCAAAAAATGTTGGTTGGTGGGACAACATGGTGGGGCCAGGTAAGCCGCTCGATACGAATAAGTTCTTTGTGATCGGGATCAATAATTTGGGTTCATGCTTTGGCTCAACGGGGCCTATGCATACCAATCCCGCGACTGGCAAGCCTTATGGCGCAGATTTTCCGGTTGTTACGGTAGAAGACTGGGTACGCGCACAAGCGCGTGTCGCTGATGTGCTGGGAATTACGCAGTTTGCTGCTGTGATGGGTGGATCACT
The DNA here is from genome assembly GCF_018139645.1 of Affinundibacterium baiyunense. Lineage (GTDB taxonomy): Bacteria > Pseudomonadota > Gammaproteobacteria > Burkholderiales > Burkholderiaceae_D > Undibacterium > Undibacterium baiyunense. The sequence continues at coordinate 4,117 of NZ_JAGSPM010000002.1, read as the reverse complement.
CGGTGGCATGCAAGCTTTAGCTTGGAGTATTTTATTTCCTGAGCGTTTGCGTCATTGCGTGGTGATCGCCTCAACGCCAAAATTATCTACACAAAATATTGCATTTAATGATGTTGCGCGTCAGGCGATTTTGACTGATCCCGATTTTCATGGCGGCGATTTTTATGCGCATCAAGTTGTGCCTAAAAATGGATTACGTGTTGCTCGTATGATAGGCCATATCACCTATTTATCGAATGACGATATGGCAGAAAAATTTGGTCGTGAATTAAAAACAGGCGACTACCAATTTGGCTATGGTGTCGAGTTCGAGATCGAATCTTATCTACGCTATCAAGGGGATAAATTCTCGGATTATTTTGATGCGAATACGTATCTGTTGATTACCAAAGCACTCGATTATTTTGATCCAGCACGCGAGCATGGCGGTGATTTGAGTAAGGCTTTGGCCGTGACGAAGGCGCAATTTTTGTTGGCATCGTTCACTACCGATTGGCGCTTTTCACCTGAGCGTAGTCGTGAAATTGTGAAGGCTTTGGTGGATAATCGACGTACTGTTAGCTATGCAGAAATTGATGCGCCTCACGGACATGATGCCTTCTTGTTAGATGATGCGCGTTACCTGAATTTTATTGCTGCTTATTACAATCGCATTGCGCAGGAGTTTGCATGAACGTTCAAGAATTGAAGTTGTTACGACCAGATCTAGCGTTTATTGCCGATTGGATTGCGCCACAGGCTCACGTATTGGACGTTGGCTGTGGTGATGGCGTCATGCTTGAGTATCTGCAAACCGATAAGCAATGCACAGGCTATGGTATAGAGATCGCCGATGACAAAGTCCTAGAGTGCGCCAAGCGTGGTATCAATGTGATTCAACAAGATATGGAAAATGGCTTGAGCATTTTTGCCGAACATGCGTTCGATACTGTTTTGTGTTTATCGTCTTTGCAAATGATGAAGCACGTTGAGCCTTTGCTGCGCGACATTGCACGGGTTGCCAACGAAGCGATTGTTTCATTCCCCAACTTTGGATATTGGCCTCATCGCACCGCATTGTTGCGCGGCAAAATGCCAGTGTCGAAATCCTTGCCATTTGAATGGTACGATACACCAAACGTACGCTGTGCAACGATTTATGACTTTGCCGATTTAGCGGATGATGTTGGCTTAGAAGTGATGGAATGCGTCGCTTTACATGAAGGCAAACAGATACACTGGTTACCGAATTTGCGTGGTAGTCTTGCGGTTTTCCGTTTACGCAAGAAGTCTGCATAATGAATCAAATTGAACCTGCTGCGAAATCGCATTTATTACGTTCCAAATTGTTCTGGGTAAGTCTTTTGTATTTTTCAGAAGGCTTTCCTTTGGGATTGTTTTACGATTTATTTCCCGTGTATTTTAGGCAGCAGGGGGTTGAGTTATCGAAGATTGGTTTGCTCAGCTTGCTTGGACTGGCGTGGTCACTGAAGTTTTTATGGGCACCGGTTATTGACTACACGCGCCGGCATCGTTATTGGATGGCTGCGGTCGATATTGGCATGGGCTTGGTGATGATGTATTTCGCCTATAACGCTGGCTTTGGTTCTGGTGTTTGGGTAGCGATCGGTGTATTCACGGTATTGTCAGCAACCAATGATATTGCGATTGATGGTTATACGATAGAAAGACTCGATAAGCGTGAGTATGGATTAGCTAACGGATTTCGGATTGGGTTTTACCGTGTCGGCATGTTAACCGCAGGTGCTTTGTTATGGTTCTCGGATTATGCTGGATGGAATGCGACTTATTGGTTGTCAGCTGCGATTTTTGTTGGCATGGCGATACTAAGTTTGACAGCACCGAAAGAAGATGCGCGTAATCCGAATTTAAATCAAGTTAGTGCAAATCAGGAATTTGGTTTTCTTACTGAAAGCCCTGCACTCATGCTGTCGATCGTGATGTTTATTTTGGCCTTGTTGTGGCCGATTATGAATGCGCTAAGTATTGAATCCATCGCCGTATTGAAAAAAACTTGGTGGTTTAAATCGATTCCTGTGGCCTTGATTTTATTGGCTGCATTTATTTTCCGTTATGGATTTCAGCGCATCTCTGCGACACATTGGGAATCATTGCAAAACGGTCCCGTCTTCGGTGCATTGATTTCACTGCTAAATCGCAAGCATGCGTTTGTGATTATCTGCTTTATTCTCATCTTCAAATTAGCCGATTCCTCGATTGGTTTTATGATTAAACCATTCTGGGTTGATAGTGGTTTTACGAATACGCAGATCGGTATGATTTCGGTTAACTTGGGCTTGGCATTGTCGATAGCAGGTGGTGTGATTGGTGGCTGGTATACCGATCGCGTTGGCATTTACAAAGGTTTGTGGTTGCTTGGATTAACACAAGCATTTTCTAATTTAGGCTATGTCATCGCGGCGATGTCGATTCCGCAAGTTGCGCAAGGTAGCGAAATCGCATTGTCACATCAGGCGATTATGTATAGTGCGAGTGCGATTGAGTCATTGACACAGGGATTGGGTACTGGTGCATTCTTGGCGTTTATGATGGCGATTGTCGACAAATCGAAAGCCACAACAGAATATGCGATCTTGTCATCCATTTTTGCTTTTTCACGTTCAATTGCTGGTTGGGCAGGTGGGGTTGGTGCGCAAGAGATGGGATATACCTCCTACTTCTTGTTGACGTTTGTACTTGCGTTCCCTGCTTATTTGATGCTGCCTTGGATTAAGCAAGTATTAGAAAGCGCGAACAACGCAGGTAATGCAAGCAAGGTAAATGATGCGGCATCTGCTTCAAAATTGATTGCTTGATACGCCTGTGTGCTTGAGACCTTGTTGGCATTGCGAACATTTGAATTCACAATACTTTGCAGTCAGAAAAAATGGAGAGTGTTATGATGAAAATACTTAAACATCATCATTTTGCTATGAAATCTTTATCTACTTCTTTGTTACTTGCCGCTGGTTTGATCTACGGCTTACCTGTGTTGGCGCAGAATAATGCGCCGCAAGAGGGAGTGAATGTCGGCAAGATGTCGATAATGCGTAAGATTGTTCCCAGCGGTGCACTAGAAGGGCAAGCTGCGCAACAATATATGCAGACCATGCAAACCGCGCAGCAAAAGCGTGAGCTAGCGCCGGATAATCATCCGCAAGTGATACGCTTACGCGCAATCGCAAAGAAGATGATCCCATTCGCTTTGCCGTGGAATCCGCGTGCGAAGGAGTGGAAGTGGGAAGTCAATCTGATCGCCTCGACACAAATTAACGCCTATTGTATGCCTGGCGGAAAAATCGCTTTCTACACCGGCATTCTCGATACACTCAAGTTAACAGATGATGAAGTGGCGATGATTATGGGACATGAAATTGCCCATGCATTACGTGAACACGGTGCAGAGCGAGCAGGCAAATCGATGGCAATGAGTGGAGCAGCAAAACTGCTTGGTATCTTCGCTGAATCGAAAGGCTATGATGGTAACATGGTTGCTGGAATTGCTGGTACTGCCGGTAATGTGGCGATGCTCAAATTTTCTCGTGAAGACGAAACAGAAGGCGACATCGTTGGGATGGATTTAGCCGCACGTTCAGGATTTGATCCACGCGCTGGTGTGACCTTATGGCAAAAGATGGGTTTGGTGAATCAAAAAGCACCACCGAAATGGTTATCCACTCACCCTGCTGGTGAAGATCGAATTAAAGAAATCCGTAAGCACTTTCCTGAAGTCATGCCCTTATATGCGCGCGCCAAAGGTGTTAGTTTGGCGAACTTGCCACCATATCGTAGTAATGTAAAAGGTATACCTGACGTGCAGTGATCGCATCTGTTTCTAAACAAAAAAGCTTGGAGATGAAGTGACCCCAAATAGTTGGACAGTTTGTTAGTTATGCATAGGAGGGCTGATTTCTGTATTGAACAGGACTCAGCCCTTTTAGTTTTAGTTTGATTCGCTCATGATTATAGTAGTGAATGTATTCTTTGATACCCCGTTCAAGTTGCTCGACACTTGTGAATTTATTGAGATAAAAGAACTCTGTCTTTAAAACGGCAAAGAAACTCTCCATCGCGGCATTATCGAGGCAATTACCTTTGCGTGACATACTCTGGATTA
>NZ_JAGSPM010000070.1 GCF_018139645.1 Affinundibacterium baiyunense | reverse complement strand
CCGCGACTCTGTCAATGGCTTTTGCTGCTGCAAAATTCGCTGACGCATGCTTGCGAGCTATGCGGGGCGAAGCTGGAATCGTGGAATGCTCATATGTTGCATCCGAGGTGACAGAACTGCCGTTCTTTGCAACGAAAGTGAGGCTTGGGCGTGGTGGAGCCGAGGAGATCCTGCCGCTTGGCCCTTTGAATGATTTCGAGAGAGCTGGTCTGGAAGCGGCAAAGAAGGAACTGGGCGAGAGCATTCAGAAGGGCATCGCTTTCATGAGCAAGTGAAGTGGTACGGGGGAG
>NZ_JAGSPM010000069.1 GCF_018139645.1 Affinundibacterium baiyunense | reverse complement strand
GCTAAGGTGGTACGTTCTTCCGTTCCTCTAGTGTTAATAAGGTACAAACAAAGAAGGCGCCTGCTCCCAAGATTGCTAAACAAGAGTCCAGTGATGATGACACCAGCGACGAGACCTCTGAATCTGATGAGTTGCGAAAAATGGTTCGAAGATGGTCAAGCAAGAGAGCAACAACGATGAGAACAGTTCTGAAGATGAGTCGAATGACGACAGTGATGATGAACATGCAAAGAAGGCTGCTGCTAAACCCTTGGGTGTCGTTGCAAAAAATGGTTTGAAGAAAGGTAAGCAAG
>NZ_JAGSPM010000068.1 GCF_018139645.1 Affinundibacterium baiyunense | reverse complement strand
GAGTTTAATGTCGCTGGTGAGAAGCTTTATCTGTCACCGATTTTAGATCTGTTTAATGGCGAAATCATCGCCTTTGAAACAGCGAAAAGACCCGTTTATAAAATGATTGATACGATGCTTAAAAAGGCTTTCAAACGGCTGTCGCCAATCGATAAACCCATTTTGCACTCTGACCAAGGATGGCAGTACCGCATGCCAGCCTATCAAATATCACTAGCGTCACGAGGCTTAATCCAGAGTATGTCACGCAAAGGTAATTGCCTCGATAATGCCGCGATGGAGAGTTTCTTTGCCGTTT
>NZ_JAGSPM010000067.1 GCF_018139645.1 Affinundibacterium baiyunense | reverse complement strand
TGCGTTGCAGCCTGACTGTAAGATAAGGCATTGTCCCATACATACCTCAGGACAGACAATTTGAACTCGGCATTGTAATGAGTGAACTTCTTTGTCAGTCCTTCCATACCATGTGCTTGGTACCAACCGACCCAACGTCTTACTGTTGAGTATTGCAGGTCGTATTTTTTACTTAATGCAAGATACCCCAGTGCGCCACTTAAATACTCTTGCACTACACGGTATTTAAACTCTTCTGTATGTTTAGCCATTAAAAAACCCCAAAAGTTGGTGTCCAACTTTTGGGGTTCAGTTTACTT
>NZ_JAGSPM010000066.1 GCF_018139645.1 Affinundibacterium baiyunense | reverse complement strand
ATGGCATGCTCCTCCGTCAACCACTCCCGCGCCAGGCCAGGGTCGTGCCGAAGCGCCGCCGCCGTGCCGCCGTTGCTAGGGTTCGCTCCCCCTCCCCCACCTCCTCCGCCTCCGCTTCCGCCGGAGTGGGACCCGTTGTGCGCGCGGGTGCTCGCCAGCGGTGGGTGGCCGTTGGCGCCCATGAACCCCCACAATTGGGGCGAGAATGTTTCGCTTCTCGCTTCGAGAACCTGTTGCTCCAGCCCGAGTAGGTGGCGGGGAAGGGGGAGCCGTTCTCTTCGTCGCGCGGCGAGTGGATGTGAG
>NZ_JAGSPM010000065.1 GCF_018139645.1 Affinundibacterium baiyunense | reverse complement strand
GAAGATCTTTAACAATTAACAGTCAATAAATGTGGGCACTTGATAGTGATAGCGACTAGCTGCTTAGGTAGCTAGGAAACTTAAAATATATCAAATGTTCACAAGAAATAACAAAGCAAGACGGTTTCTAGTAATGGAAATCGAACTGTCAGTATTTTGAGTGAGCGACGCCATCTAAGGATGGAAGCAGAAATGCTAAAAACAGAGATTGAACTGAAGAGTTTGATCCTGGCTCAGATTGAACGCTGGCGGCATGCCTTACACATGCAAGTCGAACGGCAGCACGGACTTCGGTCTGGTGGCGA
>NZ_JAGSPM010000024.1 GCF_018139645.1 Affinundibacterium baiyunense | reverse complement strand
CCCGCGTTATATTGTTTGATCCAATAATCAAGACCATCACGATCAGGAATGCGATCAAAAGCCCCAAAGTAGAGACGGGCTAAACTACCAATTCCCTGTTGGAACTCGTTTGATGCCAAGAAAGAAGCCGCGACTTTGGCACGACTCATCCCCGCTTGTTCGATTTGCTGTACCCAATAATTGAGTCCAGCAGAATCAGCTTCACGGAACAAGAAATCACGATACATCTGCATCGCAAATTTCTCAGCACTTTGCAAGACGTTATTATCTTTGACGAGAGGATTGGTGCCCATCTTGGTTTCAATCGCATCAGGAATACCGTCACCATCCCAATCAGCGGTAATGTTACTAAAGGCAGAAGCCGACTGTTTCCAACCAAGCCCGCCCTGAACATGGATATGCCCATCCCCCTTAACAGAAAGATCAAATGGACTACCATCAGTGATCTGCAAATCGACGCGGTATTTACCATCAATTAACGAGATATTGCTCGCTAAATTAACCCATGCACCAGTTTTATCTTGAACCCAGAAGCCATTGATCGGCGCATTCGCATCCGTAAAGAAAGAGAATTTCACCGACTGATTCAAAGGCGCTTTTTGCACATCAAAATCGACTAAGCCAAACGGCAAAGACAAATCATTAGCATTTAGCACAGGCTTAGGTAAAGGATTGACAGCGACATGCTCAATACCGGCCTTATTAGCCAAGGTAAAGTAGGTGGTTTTACCACCTGGCAGTTCTTTCCAAAGTAAAGAACTTACATTAGTTTGCAGACTATCCAAAGTGCCATCACCATTCCCATCACCAGTACCTGCTTTAAACAGATTAGGGACAGTTGATTCGATGGAATCTGGGACGTTGTCGCTATCACTGTTGGTAAAGTAAGTAGCACCAGTGATACCGCCAGTAAAAGCAAAGCCAGCGGTATCGGTAATGCCGGTATTTTGTGCATTGAGATCGAGATGCAAGCTGCCTTGTCCAGTGATATTACTAACTGTCACTTGATAAGTCTTAGCATCAATCACGGTTAAGCCTTGTACGGAGGCGGTGAGACCTGCAGAAGTGAATAAACTAAAATCGCTTAAATCTACGCCACTGACCGCCTCGTTAAAACGCAAAACATACTGAACGCTATTAGCCTGATTGGGATTGAGGCTATAAGTTAAGGCACTCACACCAGGAGCGACGGCATCATCAACGCGAATTAGCAATGTTTGAGTAAAACTCAACCCCCCAGCATCGGTGGCTTTGACTTTAATCTGATAGTCGCCGGTCGATACGCTCTGCATAGAGTTGAGGTTGAGGGTATTGCCTGTAATGTTAAACAAATAGTTGATTTGATTGCCGGTATTGTCAAAAGAGTAGGTATGTGTATCACCTAGATTACTGTCAGTGCTACTGAGAGTGCCAATAAGCAGAGGACCGATGGCTGTTTCAGACAAAGAATTGCTACTTAATGCAATTGCGGTAGGTGCAACATTAACACCGTTGATAGTGACGGTAGTAGCATTATTCAACACAGCAGGAGCGATACCATCGGAGACAGAAAGAGAGAATGTTGCGGTCTCAGAAGCCCCAATAGATAGACGACCAGATGCGGGTTGAAATACTAGGGCACGTAAGGCAGTTTGGATAGAGGCGGGAGAAACAGCTGTATGGGTGTAGGTAGTGCCACCGTCTGCAGTAGAGAAACCACTAGCGGAGAGTGAGGCGGCAGTAAAAGCGCCCTTGGCAGCGTTATCAACCGTGATGGTAACAGTTTCGGACGCACCAACATCGGGGTCAGTGATGGTGATGGACGCAAAAGGATTCAGTGTCGAGCCTTGATTGACTGTTTGTCCAGCTAATGCGCCACCAATAACTGGGGCGACGTTA
>NZ_JAGSPM010000064.1 GCF_018139645.1 Affinundibacterium baiyunense | reverse complement strand
TCCATCCACTACTTTACTCAAAGTCTAGAGCTAGCTTTTGCTTTGCTCACCAGACAAACAGCAGCAGATGGCGTCGACGATCATGGCCGCCACCTCCCGCATCGTCGCGGCCAAGACGCCGTTTCTTGGCCAGGGTCGCGCCGCCGCCGCCGCCGCCAATGCCAGCCCCCTCCGCGACGTCGCCGCCGCCGCTGCTGGCGGCCGGATCACCATGGGCAACGACCTGTGGTACGGCCCGGACCGCGTCAAGTACCTGGGCCCCTTCTCCGCCCAGACGCCCTCGTACCTGACCGGCGAGTTCCCCGGCGAC
>NZ_JAGSPM010000063.1 GCF_018139645.1 Affinundibacterium baiyunense | reverse complement strand
GTTGGTACCAAGCACATGGTATGGAAGGACTGACAAAGAAGTTCACTCATTACAATGCCGAGTTCAAATTGTCTGTCCTGAGGTATGTATGGGACAATGCCTTATCTTACAGTCAGGCTGCAACGCACTTTAATATTCGCAATCCTGGGGTTCTCGCCCAGTGGGTACGACTTTATCGTCATGGTGGGCTTGGCGCCCTAGAACCACGCCGTAAAGGACGACCGCCTCCTATGTCTGCTCCATCAAAAAAACCTAGCCCAAGTCAAGAGCCTGCAGAGGGATCACATGAAGCGCTGCTCGAAGAGCTGAACTAT
>NZ_JAGSPM010000062.1 GCF_018139645.1 Affinundibacterium baiyunense | reverse complement strand
CTCTTTCTCCGGGGTCTTCTTGAGCATTCGCGGACCGGGGGGACCTGCGACAGGTCCCCGCCGAGGGCCAGGCCTCTTCAAGGCGCACACAAAGGAGGAGCCTTGACTTGAGGGAGTCCGGTCTTTAAAAAGGGCCAGCCGCGACCGCTCAGCACCACCCTAACCGCGCAGGGCCCGCGGGTGAAGGCACCAAAAACATAGGCACGGGGTGGGCGCTCACCCAACGGAAGGAGCCTTTTAACCGCACACTCAACTCCTCGACCCCCCCCCTTTTCTGTCACCGTGCAGAAAGCCGGCAACTAGGACAAGGGAAAGC
>NZ_JAGSPM010000023.1 GCF_018139645.1 Affinundibacterium baiyunense | reverse complement strand
CCACACTGCCAACTCGCTCCGAAGAGGGAGGAGGACGACGCCGGTTGCCACTGCCACTGCCGCGCCGCTCCGCTCCGCCCGTCTCCCCTCCCTCCGCGGGAACTCGACGCCACCATGCTGTCCACGCGCACCGCCGCCGTCGCCGCCTCCGCGTCCCCCGCCTCCCCGTGGAAGCTGGGAGGACGGAGCGAGGGCGGCGCCAGCTGCGACGGATGCCGGACCTACAGGAACACCCTGCGGAGGAGGGCCGCGCCCGCCAAGGTGCGCGCCTTGCCGCCCAGGCGGGTGGACGCGGTCGCGATGGTCTCCAACGCGGAGACGGAGACGGAGAAGGAGCAGGAGGAGGCGGCGGCCGCCAGCGAGGAGCTGCCCGTCATGCCCTGGGCCACCTCCGTCGCAAGCGGTTACACCCTTTTGAGGGATCCACACCACAACAAGGGTCTTGCTTTCACAGAGGAGGAAAGGGATGGACACTACTTGCGTGGACTGCTTCCTCCGGCAGTACTATCTCAGGAACTCCAAATTAAGAAGTTCATGAACACCCTGCGGCAGTACCAGACCCCTTTGCAGCGGTATATAGCTATGATGAACCTTCAGGAAACGGACGAGAGGCTTTTCTACAAGCTTTTAATTGATAATGTGGTGGAGCTGCTTCCTTTTGTTTACACACCAACTGTTGGTGAGGCCTGCCAGAAGTATGGGTCCATCTTTGGACGACCACAGGGTCTGTATGTCAGCCTGAAGGACAAGGGGAAGGTCCTAGAAGTTCTAAGGAACTGGCCACATAGGAACATTCAAGTTATCTGTGTTACTGATGGTGAGCGAATCTTGGGACTTGGAGATTTGGGTTGTCAGGGAATGGGAATTCCTGTAGGCAAACTTGCTCTATACACTGCTCTTGGAGGAGTTGACCCATCAGTTTGCTTGCCTATCACAATTGATGTTGGTACAAATAACGAGAAACTGCTTAATGATGAGTTCTACATTGGACTCCGCCAAAAACGTGCGACCGGCGAGGAGTATGATGAGCTTATTGAAGAGTTCATGGCTGCTGTTAAGCAGTTCTATGGTGAGAAAGTCCTCATTCAGTTTGAGGACTTTGCCAATCATAATGCCTTTGATTTGCTTGAAAAATATAGCAAGAGCCATCTTGTTTTCAATGATGATATCCAGGGCACAGCATCAGTGGTCCTTGCAGGTTTGTTAGCAGCACTCAAGATGGTTGGTGGGACCCTGGCAGAGCAGACTTATTTGTTCCTTGGTGCTGGGGAGGCTGGAACTGGTATTGCAGAACTTATTGCTCTTGAGATTTCGAAACAGACGAATGCTCCAATTGAAGAGTGCCGCAAGAAGGTTTGGCTGGTGGACTCAAAGGGTTTGATTGTTGACTCTCGTAAAGGCTCCCTTCAGCCATTCAAGAAACCTTGGGCGCATGAGCACGAGCCCTTGAAAACCTTGTATGATGCTGTTCAGTCCATCAAACCTACAGTTCTGATCGGGACATCTGGAGTTGGAAGAACATTCACAAAAGAAATCATTGAGGCCATGTCTTCCTTCAACGAGAGGCCTATCATCTTTTCACTGTCAAACCCAACCTCGCATTCTGAATGCACTGCTGAACAAGCATATACCTGGAGTCAGGGCCGTTCGATCTTTGCCAGTGGCAGTCCATTTGCCCCCGTGGAGTACGAAGGAAAGACTTTTGTGCCTGGGCAGTCGAACAATGCCTACATTTTCCCTGGACTCGGCCTCGGTCTTGTGATCTCTGGAGCCGTCCGTGTCCACGAGGACATGCTTCTCGCCGCATCGAAAGCGCTAGCTGATCAGGCCACACAGGACAACTTCGAGAAGGGCTCCATCTTCCCACCCTTCACCAGCATCAGAAAGATCTCTGCGCACATCGCTGCAGCCGTGGCTGCAAAAGCCTACGAGCTCGGTCTGGCGACCCGTCTGCCTCCCCCCAGCGACCTGGTGAAATATGCAGAGAACTGCATGTACACTCCCGTCTACCGCAACTACCGGTAGTGCTGCGGGGATCAATTTTGCAGTAATAAAAAATCTACTATCAACGCGGATGGTACTCTGTTGTTTATAGTCCCTGCTGCTAACCACCCTTGTTGCTGGTGCTGCTGGAGAGGCATTGTACCTGTCCATGCATATATGATATATATATGTTGTAACGTTGTGAAAGCAAACAATCTTGGGTACC
>NZ_JAGSPM010000060.1 GCF_018139645.1 Affinundibacterium baiyunense | reverse complement strand
CCCCGTTCAAGTTGCTCGACACTTGTGAATTTATTGAGATAAAAGAACTCTGTCTTTAAAACGGCAAAGAAACTCTCCATCGCGGCATTATCGAGGCAATTACCTTTGCGTGACATACTCTGGATTAAGCCTCGTGACGCTAGTGATATTTGATAGGCTGGCATGCGGTACTGCCATCCTTGGTCGGAGTGCAAAATGGGTTTATCGATTGGCGACAGCCGTTTGAAAGCCTTTTTAAGCATCGTATCAATCATTTTATAAACAGGTCTTTTCGCAGTTTCAAAGGCGATGATTTCGCCATTAAACAGATCTAAAATCGGTGACAGATAAAG
>NZ_JAGSPM010000022.1 GCF_018139645.1 Affinundibacterium baiyunense | reverse complement strand
TGGCACCTAGCGTTTTAACCAAACCTGTACCTGTGACGGTCAGGATGTGCGTTGTGACATCGTAGGTCGCTGAAGTAATTGTTGGTGCAGTCACATTTGATACCGTGACGGCATTGCCTGTCAGATCCGCACCGGAGCTACTGGTGCTATCCCAATTTAGTGCTGCTTCTAGGTTAAAGACGGTACCGCTTACTGCTTGTAATCCATTTTTATTGAGCAGACCATTGATTGCGAGTTTATCTGCGGCATTGAGGTTAATAGAGAACGCGGTCGGACTGCTCGCATTGACACTCGGTGTGGTGAGTGTATAGGACGCACCACTTTCGCCTACGAGACTCAATTTGCTAACATCAATTGAATCATTGGTGATCATGCCACTGCCAGTGACCGAGAGGATGCCGGTGGCTGCGTCATAGGTGGCGCTGCTAATGGTTGGCGAGGCAATCGAAACGGACAAACCTGAACTCAAGACGCCAACATTACCTGCGGCATCGGTTGCGCTAGCTTTGATCGTGTGTGATCCGTTGGTTAGTGTTGCGCTGGTAATGCTCCAGTTGCCCGCACCATCTGCAGCACCGGTACCCAATAAGGTTACACCATCGGTGTCGTACAATTTAACCGTGCTATTCGGTTCTGCCGTTCCTGTAAAAGTAGGTGTGGTGCTTGCGGTGATGTTGTCGGTGTTGGAGATACCTGTATCCGTACCAGCTGTCATGTCTGGCGTGCTTGGGGCGCTAGGTGCAGTGGTATCCAAGGTGTAGACTTGACCACTGGTGTAGCCTGTGGCAATGACATTGGTCGCAGCATCCGCAATACCAGTGCCAGAATTCTTTAAGTCAAGGCGCATGGTGCCATCGCCAGTGATGCTATTGACGGTGACGGTATAGGTAGTGCCGCTGCCGCTAATGGCTGCGATGGTGCCAGCAACACCGCCCGTTGTGGTAAGAGTGAAGTCGCTAGTATCCACACCGGTGACGCTTTCGGAGAACGTGACTGTGTACTGCACGCTCGTTGCATTGGTGCTGGCTGATGAAACACGATTAGTCGAAGTTACCGTTGGTGCTATGCCATCGATTAAGACATTTGTCAGTGATCCAATACCAGTGAGTGACAGCGGTGCGTTATTGCCAGCGAGATCTTTGATTGTGCCGCTATTTAAATTGATAGTGTTGGCTAGGCTTACACCATTTGTATCCGCGTTTCCGCTCGTTACGATGTAGCTAAATGTGATAGCGTTCGTGCCACTACCGCTCGCATAATTTACCGCTACGGTTCCGCCGATATCCAAATTTAAATTGAGTGTGGGAGAGCCAGTGATGTTTACCGCCTCGTTAAAGTTGACAGTAAAGTTGAGTGCTTGACCGATCGCATAGGTACCAATTGGCGGTGTTGTCACTGAACTCATTGTCGGGGCTACCGCATCCACAAAAACTAAATTGCTGGCACCAACATTGTTTAGTGTGAGATTCGCGGAATTGCCAGTGGTATCCTTTAAGCTGCCACCATTTAGAGATATTGCACTACCGATAGTAATGCCGTTTGAATCAACATTGCCGTTGGCGATTGTGTATTGAAACAAAAGGGCATTGGTGCCGCTGCCACTTACGTAGCTCGCTACCACGCTGCCACCGATATCTAAAATGATAGGAATACTAGGTGTTCCACCTGTGACATCAACAGTAACCGGTTCATCAAAATTGACTGTCAAATTGAGCATTTGACCATTGCCATACGTGCCATTGTTTGGAGCCGTAACGTTAGAGACGCTAGGGCTTGTTGTGTCGACGTTATAGACTTGGCCAACGCTATAGCCTGCAAAAATTGTATTTCCTGCAGTATCTAAAATGTTCGTACCGCTGCTGTTCAGATCTAAGCGCAGATTGCCATTACCACTAAGGTTATTGACCGTTACTACATAGTTAGCACCACTGCCGCTAATGCTTGCAATATCGCCGTTGACACCTGCTGATTTTGTAAGAGTAAAGTCGCTATTGTCAACGCCAGTCACACTCTCTGAGAATGTGACGGCAAACTGCACAGAGCTAGCATTCGTGTTTGCTGCGCCAGTTCGATTTATGCTAAGAACACTAGGTGGGGTGGTGTCAGGGGGCACCCAATTACTATTGACGTTAGCGCCGGCTTCATTCAGTAACCATTCGTTTCCTGTATTGCTACCAACGCCATTCACGCCTTCGGTAAACGGTTCAGTGTTCCGGGTGGATGCGCTACCTCCAGCACCACCTTGACCATAATTGTTATTGCGTGTTACCGAACTATCTTGGTAATTGAGGGTTCCCATGTTATAGATACCGCCCACACCAAATCCACCGTTACCGCCTTTGGCATATTCAGTACCGCCGGCCCCACCACCACCGGCAGCTAAGTTGTTGCTAATACGCGTGTTAGATAGATTAAGTGTCGACATACTGCTAACGAATATCGCCGCTGCTGCATTGGCACCACTACCAACAGTATTGGAAGATCCAGAAAGTCCAGAGCCTGCGCCACCGCCACCACCAATGGTATTTCCTCCTATGCCAGCAGTTCCACCCGACCCACCGATGGATTCTCCTGATCGCATATTTCCACCAGCGCCACCGGCAGTCGATCCCCCTTTACCTTGTGAACCAGCATAGGCGGCATAAGTACCAGCACTACCATCACCGCCTATCCCCCCTCCACCAGCGGCACCTTGACCGTCTGCGGAAGATTGAAAGTCGCCTCCTTTACCGCCACCTTGACCGGCAAATCCACCACCACCTCCTCCGCCAATACCCGAGGCTTGAAAAGCAGAAAAAGCACTATACCCACTATTGCCTCCACCACCCGACGCTCTATGACCTGAGATATCAGAATTTCTGAGATTGACGATACTCATGCTGATACTCAGTCCCGCGCCAAGCATATTAAATGCGTTTGGATTGTTATATGAGGCTCCTGGTCCGGAAAGAAGGCCTTCTCTAAGCACTAGACCATCTAAAGTAACGGTCGAGGGGGTACCGCCAGAAATAATTTCGAGAACACCACTTTTGTAGTTCGCATCAATGACGACATCGGGTGTGCCGTTCTTGTCAAGATCACCGTTGATACTAATGCTTCGAATAACAATGAGCTCCCTACTGTTTAATTCGATGTTCATAGGGGCGCTAAAGGTTACTGTATCCCCATCGTTAACCCACCTTAGTGCTTCTCGTAGTGACAGCCCACCACCATCAATCATATCGTTGGCTAGTGTTGAGAAACTAAAGTCATCGCCAACGTCAGAATTGGTGGTGACTGTTAAGGTGGCTAAGCTATATGGATAGTTTGCTTGCGCTTCCGACGTGATAATAGTTGGAGCATCAATTTTGCCAGTCGTGATTTCTAATTCCCAATCACCGCCTACACCAGTTTGATCATCCGAAGCAGCGACATCTGCACCGGTGAGATGTGCGAAACTTTGAATGAACTGTAACCCCGATTCGCCCTGCGCTAAATCACAGGAATACAGCAAGATATCGCCACCTGGTCGAATTGATTGGCCGATTTGTGCTAGTGTGGTAGCGCTATTATTCAAATTTTGTTGATTCAAATAACTGCTACCTAACCACATATCACCTGCATTTCCATGTGAAATAAGTTGAATTGAATCGACTAGTTTTCCTGACAAATGCTGCGCGATTTGCTGCAGCCCTTCACCGCTGGGCGTAATATAAACAAGCTCAGTGCCAATTGGAATGTCTCGCAATAAGCTATTGCTTTCGGCGACCCGACTATCAATAAATATAATATGGGCAGTGCTGCCGGCTTCTTGCGACGCAAAGATATTTCCAGATGTGTTTTGTGTTGAAAGTGTTTTGCTTTGCACATCATTCTTCACATTGATTAGATCTGGGGAATGAGTGCCATGTTGTTGCATAGGTAAATTCATAATACTTGGTTTAAATTTGTCCATTGCAGTACTAGACGGTAATTGAAAGGTAGTTGCATTGAAGGGGGCGGTAATTGCTAAGCCAATGTCTTGGAAATTACTTCGTGAGATAGGCATTCACGCTATATTCAAATTAGTCGCATGAAATAAAGCTTGCTACCTATGACGAAAGTGCCGCTGCGTATTGAGAAGCATGTCAGCAGTTCAAATGAAGAGCACGAAATTGATGAGTAAATAATTCAATGCGCGATAAAAATTTCTACGGTAAATAGTTGGAGACGATACTTTTTTAGAATGACATTGTCTATAGTCTATTTAGACTAGACGTGTGCATCAACTCGATGTGATTGGAGGGGAGAAAAATAAGATTTGAAATCACGCGTAACCTGACTGTATGAATGTTTTGATTGATGCCGAGTAATCGATATGCGCCCTATTACTACAATAAATGAAAGTACATGATTAACTTGCATTAAAAAATACAGAGAGCTACTGAAAAGTGCACAAGTAGCCCTCTGTAGTGAGTGACAAAGTTCTGCTTTACTCTAAAAAGCGTCCAATATACTCATTAGAATTAATAAACTGCCCAATGAGGGTAACAGAGTCGGAATTCGGTTGATTGAGTAATTCATTAAAGGTAGCGGGATCAGGAGCACGCCCAAGCAGGCCGACGAAGTCGAGGGTCAGAGAAACCTTGGCTTGTGAAGCGGCTTTGAACTCAGTCGATTCGGTAAAGCTAGCGAGTAGATCGCCGCGGTTAAAGCCGCTAGAGAGTTGATTGACCCAATAGGTTTTACCAGCGGCATCCGCAGGACGGTGTAAGACATTCTGATAGACCAGATCGATGAACTGAGCATTATCGATGGCACTATATTTTTGCTGGAATTCTGTGCTCGCAACAAAGGCATTGCTGATCGAGGATAAAGACATTCCCGCGTTATATTGTTTGATCCAATAATCAAGACCATCACGATCAGGAATGCGATCAAAAGCCCCAAAGTAGAGACGGGCTAAACTACCAATTCCCTGTTGGAACTCGTTTGATGCCAAGAAAGAAG
>NZ_JAGSPM010000058.1 GCF_018139645.1 Affinundibacterium baiyunense | reverse complement strand
ACCGCCCCTGCGCTATTATACTTTGTTGAGAATGAGTGAAAGGAAACTCAACAAAGTATAATAGCGTGCTAACGCAACGAATATTGTTCTTCTAACGTCTCATCCCAGTAATAGCGTGCTAAAGCACGCGCACACCTCATTTTCTTCTAACGTCTCATCCCAGTAATAGCGTGCTAAAGCACGCGCACACCTCATTTTCTTCTAACGTCTCATCCCTATAGTTGCACAACTAACCAAATCGTACGATTTTCAATCTAAATATTGGTATATAAAGAAAAAAGGACGTTCCCAAGTTAAATATTCAGATGCAGAATTTACAACTATTATTTTCACCAAAATG
>NZ_JAGSPM010000057.1 GCF_018139645.1 Affinundibacterium baiyunense | reverse complement strand
GCGGAAGCCTGTACCAGTTCGGTGACTGCATACAACTCATATATATATAGCATACGTCTCTTTGGGCGAATAATCTGTATATTATTCTCTATGGAAAGAACCCTCGCGCCCGTGCTGTACGTTCCGTCGTGGAAAGAACCCTGTCCTCATGCTTCGTACACCTTGCACTCGTCGGTCTCGGGGTTGTCCTTGCAGAAGTCCTCCAGAGGGTCGCCGCTGCCGGCCGCCGCCGCGCCGGGCCACTTGGCCGCCACCAGGTGCGCCAGATCAACCACGCGTTGGCTGTACCCCCACTCGTTGTCGTACCAGGCGACGACCTTGACCATGTCGTCGCCCATGACCA
>NZ_JAGSPM010000021.1 GCF_018139645.1 Affinundibacterium baiyunense | reverse complement strand
GGATGGAAGCAGAAATGCTAAAAACAGAGATTGAACTGAAGAGTTTGATCCTGGCTCAGATTGAACGCTGGCGGCATGCCTTACACATGCAAGTCGAACGGCAGCACGGACTTCGGTCTGGTGGCGAGTGGCGAACGGGTGAGTAATATATCGGAACATACCTTGTAGTGGGGGATAACTATCCGAAAGGATAGCTAATACCGCATACGCTCTAAGGAGGAAAGCGGGGGATCGTAAGACCTCGTGCTATAAGAGTGGCCGATATCTGATTAGCTAGTTGGTGAGGTAAAGGCTCACCAAGGCGACGATCAGTAGCTGGTCTGAGAGGACGACCAGCCACACTGGAACTGAGACACGGTCCAGACTCCTACGGGAGGCAGCAGTGGGGAATTTTGGACAATGGGGGCAACCCTGATCCAGCAATGCCGCGTGAGTGAAGAAGGCCTTCGGGTTGTAAAGCTCTTTTGTCAGGGAAGAAACGGTTGTGGCTAATATCCATGGCTAATGACGGTACCTGAAGAATAAGCACCGGCTAACTACGTGCCAGCAGCCGCGGTAATACGTAGGGTGCAAGCGTTAATCGGAATTACTGGGCGTAAAGCGTGCGCAGGCGGTTTTATAAGACAGAGGTGAAATCCCCGGGCTCAACCTGGGAACTGCCTTTGTGACTGTAAGGCTAGAGTGTGTCAGAGGGGGGTAGAATTCCACGTGTAGCAGTGAAATGCGTAGATATGTGGAGGAATACCGATGGCGAAGGCAGCCCCCTGGGATAACACTGACGCTCATGCACGAAAGCGTGGGGAGCAAACAGGATTAGATACCCTGGTAGTCCACGCCCTAAACGATGTCTACTAGTTGTCGGGACTTAATTGTCTTGGTAACGCAGCTAACGCGTGAAGTAGACCGCCTGGGGAGTACGGTCGCAAGATTAAAACTCAAAGGAATTGACGGGGACCCGCACAAGCGGTGGATGATGTGGATTAATTCGATGCAACGCGAAAAACCTTACCTACCCTTGACATGGTTGGAATCCCGAAGAGATTTGGGAGTGCTCGCAAGAGAACCAATACACAGGTGCTGCATGGCTGTCGTCAGCTCGTGTCGTGAGATGTTGGGTTAAGTCCCGCAACGAGCGCAACCCTTGTCATTAGTTGCTACATTCAGTTGAGCACTCTAATGAGACTGCCGGTGACAAACCGGAGGAAGGTGGGGATGACGTCAAGTCCTCATGGCCCTTATGGGTAGGGCTTCACACGTCATACAATGGTACATACAGAGGGCTGCCAAACCGCGAGGTGGAGCTAATCCCAGAAAGTGTATCGTAGTCCGGATTGTAGTCTGCAACTCGACTACATGAAGTTGGAATCGCTAGTAATCGCGGATCAGCATGTCGCGGTGAATACGTTCCCGGGTCTTGTACACACCGCCCGTCACACCATGGGAGCGGGTTTCGCCAGAAGTAGGTAGCTTAACCGTAAGGAGGGCGCTTACCACGGCGGGGTTCGTGACTGGGGTGAAGTCGTAACAAGGTAGCCGTATCGGAAGGTGCGGCTGGATCACCTCCTTTCTAGAGTGCGCTTGAATGTTAAGTGTCCACACTTATTGACTGTTAATGATAGAGAACGCAGAAGGCGCTAGCGATAGCAGCGACTTCGAGATTTGCCCGGTTAAGTTGTAAAACGAATGGGGGTTTAGCTCATCTGGTAGAGCACCTGCTTTGCAAGCAGGGGGTGATCGGTTCGAGCCCGGTAACCTCCACCAAGTTAAGTAAGACTAGTGGTAATTGACTGGGGCTGTAGCTCAGCTGGTTAGAGCACCGTGTTGATAACGCGGGGGTCGTTGGTTCGAGCCCAACCAGCCCTACCAAATCGAAGAGAAGCAAGTAGGAAAGCTATGAGAAATAACAAATGTGAGTGGCGCGTGCGCTGTTGAGATTTGTTCTTTCAAAGCGAAAGCAAAGTAATAAAGTAATACCGTTCTTTAACAATTGAGAAGAAGTAAAGTAGAAATAATCAAAATTTATTTCGTAGAGGAGTTGGTAGCGGAAGTTACTAACAAATTTATGGAAGGGTTGTGATTGTATCGAACAAACAAAGTAGTAAAAGTGATCCAAGTCGTCGTCAAGAGATTGACGAAGAAAATAACTCACTTGAGCTACGGCAACGCTAAAGTAATACTCATATAGTAGTAAGGAACTATAACTTCTTTTTGGTGATGAACCTAGCTTCAGCGATGAAGATAGACACCAGAAATCAAAGTTATAGGGACAAGTGACTAAGTGCACATGGTGGATGCCTTGGCGATATCAGGCGATGAAGGACGTAGTAGCTTGCGATAAGCTGCGGGGAGTGAGCAAACACACATTGATCCGCAGATTTCCGAATGGGGAAACCCGGCCGTAAGGTCATTGCAATCTGAATACATAGGATTGCAAAGCGAACGTGGCGAACTGAAACATCTAAGTAGCTACAGGAAAAGAAATCAACCGAGATTCCCAAAGTAGTGGCGAGCGAAATGGGAAGAGCCTGCATGATTTAGCATCTTTAATAGTAGAACGGATTGGAAACTCCGGCCATAGAGGGTGATAGCCCCTTATACGAAATTATCGGTGTGGAACTAAGTATGCGACAAGTAGGGCGGGACACGTGAAATCCTGTCTGAACATGGGGGGACCATCCTCCAAGGCTAAATACTCGATATCGACCGATAGTGAACCAGTACCGTGAGGGAAAGGCGAAAAGAACCCCGGGAGGGGAGTGAAATAGAACCTGAAACCGTGTGCATACAAACAGTCGGAGCGGACTTGTTCCGTGACGGCGTACCTTTTGTATAATGGGTCAGCGACTTACATTCAGTGGCGAGCTTAACCGCATAGGGAAGGCGAAGAGAAATCGAGTCCGAATAGGGCGACAGTCGCTGGGTGTAGACCCGAAACCAGATGATCTACTCATGGCCAGGATGAAGGTGCCGTAACAGGTACTGGAGGTCCGAACCCACTAATGTTGAAAAATTAGGGGATGAGCTGTGGGTAGGGGTGAAAGGCTAAACAAATCTGGAAATAGCTGGTTCTCTCCGAAAACTATTTAGGTAGTGCCTCAAGTATCACCAACGGGGGTAGAGCACTGTTATGGCTAGGGGGTCATCGCGACTTACCAAACCATTGCAAACTCCGAATACCGTTGAGTGCGAGCTTGGGAGACAGACATCGGGTGCTAACGTCCGGTGTCAAGAGGGAAACAACCCAGACCGCCAGCTAAGGTCCCAAAGTACAGCTAAGTGGAAAACGAAGTGGGAAGGCTAAAACAGTCAGGAGGTTGGCTTAGAAGCAGCCACCCTTTAAAGAAAGCGTAATAGCTCACTGATCGAGTCGTCCTGCGCGGAAGATGTAACGGGGCTAAGCTGTACACCGAAGCTGCGGATATCCTTTTAGGATATGGTAGGAGAGCGTTCTGTAAGCCTGCGAAGGTGTCTTGTAAAGGATGCTGGAGGTATCAGAAGTGCGAATGCTGACATGAGTAGCGATAATGGGAGTGAAAAGCTCCCACGCCGTAAGCCCAAGGTTTCCTGTTCAACGTTCATCGGAGCAGGGTGAGTCGGCCCCTAAGGCGAGGCAGAGATGCGTAGCTGATGGGAAGCAGGTTAATATTCCTGCACCGTCGTATGATGCGATGGGGGGACGGATCGCGGAAGGTTGTCAGGCGGTTGGAAGAGCCTGTTCTTGACTTGTAGAAGGTGCTTAGGCAAATCCGGGCACGTAATTCAAGGGGTTGAGACGAGTGAATTTATTCACGAAGCAATCGGAAGTGGTTCCAAGAAAAGCCTCTAAGCTTCAGTCATACGAGACCGTACCGCAAACCGACACAGGTGGGCGAGATGAGTATTCTAAGGCGCTTGAGAGAACTCGGGAGAAGGAACTCGGCAAATTGGTACCGTAACTTCGGGATAAGGTACGCCCTTGTAGTTTGACCCCCCTGCGGGGGAAGGATGAAAGGGTTGCAATAAACTGGTGGCTGCAACTGTTTAATAAAAACACAGCACTCTGCAAACACGAAAGTGGACGTATAGGGTGTGACTCCTGCCCGGTGCTGGAAGATTAAATGATGGGGTGCAAGCTCTTGATTGAAGTCCCAGTAAACGGCGGCCGTAACTATAACGGTCCTAAGGTAGCGAAATTCCTTGTCGGGTAAGTTCCGACCTGCACGAATGGAGTAATGATGGCCACACTGTCTCCTCCCGAGACTCAGCGAAGTTGAAGTGTTTGTGATGATGCAATCTACCCGCGGCTAGACGGAAAGACCCCATGAACCTTTACTGTAGCTTTGCATTGGACTTTGAACCAATCTGTGTAGGATAGGTGGGAGGCTTTGAAGCGGGGACGCCAGTTCTCGTGGAGCCATCCTTGAAATACCACCCTGGTTTGTTTGAGGTTCTAACCTTGGCCCGTTATCCGGGTCGGGGACAGTGCATGGTAGGCAGTTTGACTGGGGCGGTCTCCTCCCAAAGTGTAACGGAGGAGTTCGAAGGTACGCTAGTTACGGTCGGACATCGTGACGATAGTGCAATGGCATAAGCGTGCTTAACTGCGAGACTGACAAGTCGAGCAGGTACGAAAGTAGGACATAGTGATCCGGTGGTTCTGTATGGAAGGGCCATCGCTCAACGGATAAAAGGTACTCTGGGGATAACAGGCTGATTCCTCCCAAGAGTTCATATCGACGGGGGAGTTTGGCACCTCGATGTCGGCTCATCACATCCTGGGGCTGTAGCCGGTCCCAAGGGTATGGCTGTTCGCCATTTAAAGTGGTACGTGAGCTGGGTTTAAAACGTCGTGAGACAGTTTGGTCCCTATCTGCCGTGGGCGTTGGATATTTGAAGGGGGCTGCTCCTAGTACGAGAGGACCGGAGTGGACGAACCTCTGGTGTATCGGTTGTCACGCCAGTGGCATTGCCGAGTAGCTATGTTCGGAAGAGATAACCGCTGAAAGCATCTAAGCGGGAAACTCGCCTTAAGATGAGATATCCCAGAGCCTTGAGCTCTTTAAAGGGTCGTTCGAGACCAGGACGTTGATAGGCTGGGTGTGGAAGTGCAGTAATGCATTAAGCTAACCAGTACTAATTGCCCGTACGGCTTGTCCCTATAACTTTGGTCAGTTATAGA
>NZ_JAGSPM010000056.1 GCF_018139645.1 Affinundibacterium baiyunense | reverse complement strand
ATTGACCATCCCACAACTTGTGATATTGGTCCAAGAGGCGTTCAACTTGAACCCTCAACCTGGGGGGGACACCCTCCATGTTCACATGGGGTCGAGGAGAGGCGGCCGACTTGGCTTGATGCTTCTCCTTTCCGGACTTCGGGTCGCTACTTGCGCCCGCGTTGAGGGTGACCGCTACTACCGGTCCCTCGTGTTGGTCGATATAGCCGAACTTGGCTCCCGACTTGAAGTACTGGGGCGACGAGCTCAGGTTCATCACCTGGATCCTCCACGGGACTCCGGCTTTGGAGTCCATCGTGCCAAGGGCAACATGCACTTGGTGCTTGCGAGCAAGACGGGGGTAAGGGTTC
>NZ_JAGSPM010000020.1 GCF_018139645.1 Affinundibacterium baiyunense | reverse complement strand
GATGGTAACAGTTTCGGACGCACCAACATCGGGGTCAGTGATGGTGATGGACGCAAAAGGATTCAGTGTCGAGCCTTGATTGACTGTTTGTCCAGCTAATGCGCCACCAATAACTGGGGCGACGTTAGTCGCGACCACGATTGCTTTGTTATTACTTAAGGAGTTGAGACTTCCAGGTGTAGGCAGGATAAGTAAAGCATTATTGCCTAACAGGTCTTTAATACTGCCTGCGTTTAAGTTGAGTGCTGTACTGCTTAGATAATCTAGGTCAGCCGAATTGTCACCGAGCTGTACGGTGTAGTTGAAAGTAATTGTCGATGAACCTGAGCCTGTGGCGTAATTTACCGTGCGATCAATGTTTCCTGTCTCAAGAGTGAGTTGCGGGGTGCCAGTGATATAGACATTTTCATTAAATGTAATATTGATAGGGATCACTGCACCGACGTCGTAGGTGGCGTTACTTACAGATGAAGTGACGCTGTTGATTAATGGACCTGCGTTGTCGATCGTATAGCTTTGTCCAGCGGTAAAACCCCCAGCAATCGCATTGCCAGCAATGTCAGTAATCCCTGTGCCAGTGTTTTTTAAATCTAATCGTAGCGTGCCGTTCCCGCTGACATTGTCAATGCGAATTGTCCATAGATTATTCGAACCAGAAACGCTTGCGATACTGCCATTTACCATTCCAGTGGTGGATAGTGAGAAGTCCCCAATATCGACAACATTGCTCGCCACATTCTCTGAAAAGTTTACTTGGAAATCGAGTGTACTTGTATTTGTTGGTGTGGATGACACGCGATTGATACTCAAGACCGTTGGGGCTGTGCCATCAACCAAGACGCCAGCAGTGCTGGCTACGCTGTTCAAAGTTAGTGATGCATTATTACCGCCCGCATCCTTGATGCTGCCGCCATTGCTAACTATGTTTGTGCCTAGCGTTACGCCGTTGGTATCCGCGTTGCCATTAGCGATAGTGTAGCGAAACACTAATGCTGAAGAACCGCTACCACCAAAGTAACTTGCATTGACTGTCCCGCCTGAATCGAGTGTGAGTGGAATAGATGGCGTCCCAATAACGACGACGTTTTCATCAAAATTGACAGTGAAGTCCAGATGTTGACCTGCTGTGTACGTTGTATTTGCGGGTGCTGTGACGCTTGAAATTGCTGGTGTATTGGTATCAAAGCTAAGCGTAAGAGTACTATTGGCAGCACTGCTATTTCCTACCGCATCGGTGTAAGCGCCAATGGCAACGCTGATTGTGGATGAGCCTTGATTGGTTGCTGCGGTTGGCGTAAAGAGCGCGGTCCATGTTGTGCCCGATCCATTGAAATTACTTAAAATACCGCCGCTGACCGAGATGTCGCCAGCGTTAAATCCAAGCGGCGCTTCGCTGAAGTTGAAGCTGATCGTTGCTGATTCGCCTGTCTTCAGTGCCGTATTGTCACTACTGATAGTGAGCGTAGGTCGTTTCGTATCGATAATAAAATTACTGCTATTCGTTGTACCTACGCCTGGCGTACTCGTTGAATTATAGGTGCCTGCAAGATTGACAGAGATTTTGTTGTTGGCGCTATCGACATTCGCATTTGGCGTAAAAATGCTTGTGTAAGTGATGTTGTCGCTGGTTTGTAAGCCAGATAAACTGCCATTCGGAATGGAGATGTCTGCAATACTGAAATCCGTGACAGCTTCGGAAAATGTGAATGTCACATTTTGCGTATCACCAGCTTTGAGTGTTGCATGTGATAATCCGATGCTTAACGTCGCGGGTGGGCTATACAGCGTGATCGTACCTAAGTGAGCATCATTGCTACTGCCATTACTACCTGTGAAATTGCCTGTCCCCGTGGCGGTTCCACCGAAGCCGCCTACACCTTTATTCCCAATCGTCAGCGAGGACTGTGACGCGGCATCCATACGTAGGGTGCCTGTCGACCAAATTCCACCAACACCGTTGCCACCAACGCCACCATTTCCTTTACCTGCATAGTTGGCGGCAGCACCGCCACCGCCACCACCGCCAGCAGCAATATTATTGGTAATACTACTGTTCGTAACGGTTAGTGTGCCGCTGTTAAAAATCCCTCCTACAGCGCTACCCCCTGCACCACCAACAAAGTAGCCGCCACCGCCACCGCCACCGCCACCGATTGACATGCTACCGCTGGTGGCTGTCCCACCGGCACCGCCAACGCTATAACCAGAACCAACGTATGGAATACCTGCGCCACCTCCTGCGCCGCCGACCGTGCTACCACCATACCCACCACGTTGACCACCCGATGTGCCTGACCCATTACCACCGATGCCAGCACTGGGGGCTGTTGGCACTTCACCTGCCCGATCAAAGCCACCAGTGCCACCCAAGCCTGCACCAAAGCCACCACCGCCGCCACCGCCACCGCCTTTGGCGAAGCCGCCGCCTGTACCGCCACCACCAGATGCCTTGTTTTCCGTGATCGTACTGTTATGTATGCTGAGCGTGCCGGCGTTGCGAATCCCACCACCTGCACCATCGGTTCCTGCTCGGCCGGGACCAATAGTGTTACCCATATTGTCTCCGCCATTGCCTGCAGCTAAACCGTTTTTGATAATTAGGTTTTCTATGCTGGCGTTGGCTCCCGAAGCAACATCAATGACACGGGTTAAATTGCCTGCATCAATGGTTACAGCGCCACCGGCATTATTTTTGCTGCCGATAATCGTTAATGAGTGACCTGAATCGGCTCCTATCGTGATGGTGTTTCCACTTGATACAAAGAGAATGTCATCGGTGAGGGTGAGCGTGTCATTCACACCATTTGAATTGGCAGTTGCCATCGCTGCTTGCAAACTCGCCAAATCAGATGCAGTTAAAGTTGCAGCAAGGTGAGCCCAGTTCGCTAGTTTTAATTGATCGATTGCTGTCGAGTGAGTATTGATGCTTCCAGTACTGATCTCTAAAACCCAATCGCCTTCACGATTAGCATCGCCAGTATCATTGTTTGATGCGGCGATATCTGCCTTGGTGGCGAGTGCGAGTTGGTTGACAAAGTTTTGTCCTTTCTCCGTCGCCGCAAGATCGCAACCGTACAAGAGTAAGTCACCATCAGGTTTGAGCGCATCTCCAATAATTTGGAGCTCATTTTGATAGTTCCTTAAACTACCTTGATGTAAGGCGGTGTTCCCAAGCAAAAGCAAACCATCGGCACCATGTGAAATGATCGAGATCGCGTCGAGATTCTTATATTGTTGCAAGGTATCAGCAATTTGTTTGACGCCATCTTTTGTTTTGTCGAGCACAACGACAGTTGTTCCTGCTTTCACCGAATCTATTAGTTGTTCGAAATCTGGTAGACGGCTATCAATAAAAACGATGGAATTGCTGCTGATATGATTTAGTGTATCAATGCTAGAGATTGTGGCGCTAATTGATGCGTTATCGTCTATTACTTTCTCTGTCGAGCTATTTCTATTTTGTGCGGAATTTGATGATGCAAGGTGTAACGTAGCCATAGGTTCTTACTTAATGCAAACTAACTGCGAAGCTAGATTGTGATTTTTCTCTGTTGAAGTCAGGCATGTCTACATTTTTTTCACATGTGGAGAGAATTGTCATTTTGTGTAGAGACACCAATGTTTTAGTAAGTCTCATTTTGACGGCCTAAAAAGCGTATTTGTCGTTCAAAAATACTTACCTAAAATGGTAGTGAATGATCGTTGCTACGTAGGGGAATGTCTATAGTCTGATCAGACTATAGAGGAGTGGATTTTGTATTCGACAGCTTAGGGAAATTCGATATCTGCGATGATGATTTTAAATATCACAGTCTTTCAAAGTCTTAGAAATGTAAATCGTATTTTTAGTGTGTTGGTGATGTCGCGGTCAACATAAGAGAAAGTTGAGTATGCAATTGCGATGGTGAAACTGGTTTGTGTAGCAAAGGTAATGCTGAAGCACTTGCTTCTCTTAATCGCACTGGTGCAGTATCTCCTGTGACTAAAATGGCGGGAATACTAGTTCCACAAATCGCACGTACTGCGTCGATGACCTCTGTTCCTTTGCAGTGATCTCTGAGACGATAGTCGCTAATAATTAGGTCAGGCGTATGCAAGCTAGCAATGGAATTTGCTTCTTGCATTGACGCGGCAAGATCGCAAGTGCAGCCCCATTGTGTCAACAAGCTGGCCATCGCATAGCGAACGCTCGTGTCATCGTCGATTACGAGAATTCGTGCACGTAAACGAGGTACTTCTCCTAGTGTAACTTTCGGTTCATCTTCGAGTACGTTGACGTGCGCCAAAGGTAACTGTATTTTGAATACACTTCCCTTGCCTACGCGCGATGCTAACTGAAGCTTTAGGCCTAAGATTTGCACCATTTTTTGTACAATAGAGAGGCCTAATCCCAGTCCTTTTTGCCGATCACGCTCACTGTTTCCAAGTTGTTGAAATTCTTTGAAGATATCGTCATAAGACGTGCTTGCTATACCAATTCCAGTATCCCAAATTTCTAGACTTAATTGCCCTTGTTTTTTTCTCGCAGAGATGAGGACGCCACCTTGATTTGTATAACGAATCGCGTTGCTAACAAGGTTGCGGATAATCATTTCAACCAAGGCTGGGTCAGAATTAACAACGTGATGTGTCTCTGGTGAACGATAAACGAGACCTTTGATATTGGCTTGCGGTGCTAGCTCATTCTCAATTTTATTTAGAATATGTTGCAATCGAAATGCTCTAACTTGAGTCTCTACTACGCCAGCTTCGATACGTGAGTAGTCAAGTAATGTGTGCAGCATTTCAGTTGTTGCGTTCGCTGCGGAGCAAATACTCTCTACAAGTTGTTTTTGTTCGGTAGATAAATTCGTTGATTGTAAAACCTCTAAAAACAGACCTTGCGCATGAATCGGTTGGCGTAAATCATGACTTGCTGCGGCTAAAAAATGCGATTTCTCGGTGTTGGCTTTTTCTGCTGCGACTAAAGCTTGTTCTGCTTTTTTTGTCGCGGAACTAAGCTGTTCAATCAAATCAAGATTTTCGAAGCGTAGTTGAATTGAGGCGCGTGCGGTGCGTGAGGTGTTGTAAGCCTGTCCCATTAATGTAATGGCATACATACCAACCGCAATGCCTATTGCCCAATACGCAGGGTCATTTAGGCTGACAACTGCATAGACCATAGAGCCAAGCTCAAACAACAGAAAGAGGGCAAATGCTGGTAAGACGGGCGATAAAATTGACATCGAGTTTGCCGCAATTCCTGCGAGTACGGCTAAGATTAAAACGCTGCCAGCGGTACTCGCCGTTTGTAAGCCTATCCAAGCAAGTGCCCCCCAAACGGCGCCATCAATAGCATGTAATAACATGAGGCGTTTTTGTACATAGTGGACTTGATCCGCTTGTATACCGCGTTGAATATATTTTCTCGCATCATAAACATCGATTAGTTTTGATAGCGTAACAGCGGCGCACCAAATACCTAATGCAACACGATTATGCTCATTTTTTAATGTGAAAAAGAGTACCAGTGCGACTAGTATTCCGGGCAGCATAGAACTACCGAGATTACGCATTAGTAGTAGTTGTAATTCGATACGAAT
Organism: Affinundibacterium baiyunense; assembly: GCF_018139645.1. Classification (GTDB taxonomy): domain Bacteria; phylum Pseudomonadota; class Gammaproteobacteria; order Burkholderiales; family Burkholderiaceae_D; genus Undibacterium; species Undibacterium baiyunense. The sequence goes on along the minus strand of NZ_JAGSPM010000020.1, from coordinate 1,006 downwards.
ATTTTTTTCGACGGATATTGGTGCGTGTAACATTCAGGCGACTAATCCCATACGGCGAGCAGTAAATGCGGCTTCCGCACGGTTCGATGCGTTGAATGTTGCTAGTAATACTTGCACATGACAGCGAACCGTGTTCTCGGACAGATCTAATTGGCGGCCAATCATTTTATTTGATAAGCCTTTGCATAGCAGATCTAATACTTCGTACTGTCGGGGTGTGAGTAGCGGTTTATTATTTGTTAGAGATAATCCAGATTCACTTTGTGTAAATTCACTAGTCTTTTTGCCCTGATCTAAGGCAAGTGTAATAACGCGCAAAATCTCTTCGGCTGAGTTCCCTTTAGAAATAAAATGATGCGCACCTCGCTCTTGTGCTAAACGAATCGTATCGGATGAATCGTCTGCCGAAATAACAATAATTGGGCAGTCTGGCCATTTTCGTTTCAGTAATGCTGTTCCTTCTAAGCCGTTTAAACCTTGTAGCTTAATGTCCAATAAAATTAAATCGAGTGTCGCATTGGTTAAGCGCATTGCATCCTCTAGTGAGGCTGATTCGATAATATCGATATCAGTCAGACTATTTAGAATTAAGATCCGCAGGCCACTACGAAACAAACTGTGGTCATCAATGAGAAGTATGGTTTTAGCTGCCATGGGAGTTCGTTTAACAACAAAAAGTAGAATCTTTGACGTTGAATTAGTTTGAGTAAATTTCTAAATTAGATTCACCATATTATGGCATCAATTGAGAATGTTTCACTTAGCTTGCTTAGTTGTGGTAATCAAGACAATTAATAGAATGCAAAGGAATAAATCAAAAAGACTGCTAATGCAGTCTTTTTGAAGTGAAGAACCCCATAGTTGTATCGCAGAGCTTACTCTAAAAACCGTCCAATATACTCATTAGAATTAATAAACTGCCCAATGAGGGTAACAGAGTCGGAATTTGGTTGATTGAGTAATTCATTAAAGGTAGCGGGATCAGGAGCACGCCCAAGCAGGCCGA
>NZ_JAGSPM010000055.1 GCF_018139645.1 Affinundibacterium baiyunense | reverse complement strand
TAAAATGGCAAAAGGTAAGTTCGAACGCACCAAGCCGCACGTTAACGTCGGTACAATTGGTCACGTGGATCACGGTAAAACGACATTGACAGCAGCGATTGCGACAGTATTGTCTGCAAAATTCGGCGGCGAAGCAAAAAAATACGACGAAATCGATGCAGCCCCAGAAGAAAAAGCACGTGGTATTACAATTAATACAGCGCACGTAGAATACGAAACAGCAGCGCGTCACTACGCACACGTTGACTGCCCAGGTCATGCTGACTATGTTAAAAACATGATTACTGGTGCGGCGCAGATGGATGGTGCGATCTTGGTTTGCTCAGCAGCTGACGGTCCAATGCCACAAACACGTGAGCA
>NZ_JAGSPM010000054.1 GCF_018139645.1 Affinundibacterium baiyunense | reverse complement strand
CTGGCGACAGCTTGACTGGTGGCGACGGTACAGATACGTTGACAATCGTGAACGGCGGTAACATCACTTCTGGTGCAACTGGTTCTAGCATCGTCACAAAAGTTGAAGCGTTGAACGTGTTCATGAAAGGCGCATCTTCTACTGTTGACTTCGACAAATTGCCAGACGTAACTGGCGTTACAGTACGTAACATCGGTAACAACGGCACAAGCGGTGCATCAGATGCTGACGTTGCATTCACATTGAACAACTTGACAGTTGCTCAAGCTACAGCAATCACTGTATTGCACAGCACAACTGGTAACGGTGACGTTACTCAAACTACTTTGAACGCAAACTTGAAGTCTTCTTCTGGTACATC
>NZ_JAGSPM010000001.1 GCF_018139645.1 Affinundibacterium baiyunense | reverse complement strand
TGATTTCGCCTACCCAGTACAACAAGCCAGCTGCATCAGCAGGACGACCAAACATGTTTACGTACAAAGTAGAAACGATTGTTTCTGTAGATTGTGATGCAAATGCTGATTTGTATTCAGCTTGTTCCGCGAAGCTGTTAGCGATTTGCGTAACTGTCATATTGGACGCTGTCCAGTATACCAAACCAGCTGGATCTGCTGGGCGATTGAAGTAAGCGATGTAAAGCTTTTGGATATCAGCAGCTGTATTGGCCATTGTTATATACCTCAGTAGTATGTATGAATATAAATGAATGTAAGTAAATATGAAAATAAAAAAGTAACCGAGGAAATTGGTCGAAAAAAAACAGCTGCCCTCATGTTGTGCGTTACAAGTTAAATCATTAAATGACTTGATTTTAATTAATTAAAGGAGTTTACGGTATTCACTTGTGATCAGCAATTTAAATTATTTAAAATCATGTATTCCAATTAAATTTGTAATCCATTGCGGATTTTGCATGGGAAAATATATAAATGAATAGTTGATCAGTAAATAAATTGTGCAGAGCTAATGTGGCTAATTGTTCGCGACTTGTTTAACTCACTTGGTGACCAGCTATTTGCAAGCCCGCTTCTTGAATTTGTATTATCATGCCATCAGTCAAAACCAAGACGCTTGACTCCCGACAGTATCAAGACCACCTCACTAGTTGCAGTAGAAAATGCTGTTCCATGCGCTAAGGCATCTTCAGCTTTTTCTAATTGATTGTCATTAATTAACTCGCCAACTTGCCCCGCTATGCGATGAAAGCGTGCGTGCTTCTCTAAAAGCTCTTTAAAGCTGCGACGAGAGCTGAGTCGTTGACCATCACCGTAGATCCATTTTCCAAGTGCGCAGCAATCATCACGTGTGAGGGTTTTAACATCGACATGATCGCCATTCTCAATTGCTTCGCGGAGTTTTACTTTCCATTGTCGATGCGCGTCAATAATCGAGTCAATATCGATGCCTTCAACTTTTTCTGCAACCGTATGACCAGGAAGTCTAAATTCATCCACTTGTGCAGCAAGGCGAACAGCGACATTGCATTGTGATTTTGCGGCAGTCGCAGTTTCCTCGACAAGTACTGCGTTGGCTTGTGTGTTGCGATCGAGCTCACTCACAGCCTCACCAATTTGACTAACACCTAAGCTTTGCTCGCGCGCACCATTCGCCACTTCATCTAATAGATCTTTAATTCTATCGGCGTTGTGCACGATTTCTGTCATCGCATGACCAGCATTTTTAACCACCGTGGTACCTGTAGAGATTTGCGCTGAGCTATGGGTAATCAGATCTTTAATTTCTTTCGCTGCGAGCGCGCTACGACCCGCAAGCGCACGCACCTCTGATGCGACCACCGCGAACCCACGACCTTGCTCGCCTGCACGCGCAGCTTCGACTGCCGCATTGAGTGCCAAGATATTTGTTTGGAAGGCGATACCGTCAATCACGCTAATGATGTCGCTAATTTTCTTGGAGGAGTCTTGAATATTCTCCATCGTAGTAACGACATTGCGCATGACCTCGCCACCACGCGTCGCTGCTGCTGCATTGTCTATAGCAATATTCGAGGCTTGTTTGACCGAATCAGCCGTCATTTGTACTGTGGAGGTGGTTTCTTCCAGTGCGGCGGATGATTCCTCTAAGGCACTTGCTGCCGATTCTGTTCGTGCTGATAAATCTTGTGTGCCTTGTGCGATTTCCATGCTCGAACTCACCACATGGTCGCTGGCTAACTTCACTTGATTCACAGTGTCGCGTAAAGCCTTTTGCATGTTCGCTAGCTCTTTCAATAAGCCAGACATTTCGTCTTTACCCTTGGTCTTAATATCCACGCGCAAATCACCCATCGCAATGCTAATCAATTGACGACGAAGTTGCTTGATGCCGCCAATCATAGAACGATAAAAACCCATGAACAAATAGAACGCCAGCAGTACGCCACAGGCCGAAATACCAGCAGTCAGGTACAAATTAAAATTGAGTTTTGCTTGACGCTCTGCCAGCATCACATCTAGCACATCCAGATTTTTTTGTACTTGCGAGAACTGTGTTTCCAAAGTCTTGTTCGCTACCGAGATATAGCTAGCAAGTTCTGCATTTAATTCGCTTGGGTTCGTTAATAGATCACGTTTAATGGCATTGATGAACGAGGCCGTCATTTCGGTTGCAGCAACTTCAATTTTAGAAAAATGTGTTGGCGCTGCCTGTTTCACTTTATCCAGATCGCGTACCGCCAACGCAAGCTCGTGTTCCATAATTGCTAAATGCTGCTCAATTTCTGCGACTTGCTGAACATTGATTTGCTTTTGATTGAGCGCATTGCGTCCTAGTCCGCGCAACTGCGACGTGCTACGAATGATCTCCGGCGCACGCATTAGAACCGCGCTCATTAAATAATAGGATTGCAGATCTGGATCGAGTGCCAGCCCAGAACCATCGGTTGTTCTGTCGATCAGATTGATTAAATTTTGGAAGAGTATGGTGTGTACTTTATATGCTTGCTCAGCACTTAGTTTTTCTTGTTCAGCATCAACGACACTTTGACGAACCTGTTCGAATTGCGTATTGGTCTCAAGCATAGAACCATATTGCGTATTGAGCGTCTCGACTTTTTTCGAAGAAGAAGTAAATTGATTTTTTGCTTCCTTAATTCCGTTGTCTGATGTTGAAGCATCGGCTGTTCTAACTTGATAGCGCCACGCAGCAGCGTGATCAAGTGCTTCGTAAATTGACTTTGCATACTGCACGCCAATACGTTCTTTGTTTACGAACTGGAGATTGTGATGCACTTCATTGTAATAGCTGGCGAACATCCATAAGATCGGCAATAAAAATGCGAGCGAAATAATCGAAATCTTCATCGGAAATTTGAGCTGCCGCATGAATGACGATGCAGGTGACCAAATTTTTGCATGAGTCAGTAAATAGTAAATTTTCTTCATAAATGCATGTCTCAAAATTAGTTAAAAGTGATGTGTTCACTTTAATGTATGAGGGTGCGAGATTTGTTGATTTGCGGCAATGCCGAGTAAGAAACTTTGTTAATTGTTGTTAAATTTGACTGGCGTTATGGCAGTTAATTTGATTGCTTGAAGATTCGGTTCAATCACATAAATGCGGTGATCTTATTTGGTACATAGAATTGAAAGTCCGATTCAAAAAACTATGTTGAGGCACGCGGTTTATGTCTGATCATTTTTGACGTATGGCAGCACCCAAAAATCGTATTGAGGTATTTTGACGTGACAGATTTAGATGCACGCTGAGGCGCTGGATCGCAATTGATGGGGTAGGTAGTTGGAAGACTTTTTAATCGCACAAAGCAAAAAGCCTCTTGATTTCTCAAGAGGCTTAAATACTGTTGGTGCCGAGAGCCGGAATCGAACCGGCACGCCTTGCGGCGCCAGATTTTGAGTCTGGTGCGTCTACCAATTCCGCCATCTCGGCAACGCATGAACAGAATTATGACAGGGTGCTCCGATTTTTGCAAGCACTTGGCTTAATTTACTGTTATATTTTATGGTTTCCTTCTTCAAACAGTTATATTTGCTTATTTTTTGTGCGAATCGAATTCCGTCGCCTTCGTATTATTTGTTTGAGTTACTCGTCTGAACTAATCGTTAGGACTATTCGATTGGTTGAATTAGTTGGCCGCTTTGTTTTTTTCTATCTTACGATAGAGAGTAAAGAACTCATCTTTGTCAGCCGCTCGTTGACCTTCCCAGATCATTTCCCAGTTACCAGGAAAATCCTTGTCGACGGGTTCTTTGGATTTTCCTTGGAAGCGACGATTTCCTTGTGTCAGTAAGAGTTCGCAGTTTTGTTCATCGAAGCCAGCAAAGTGAACTTTGCTGAAATACGCAAAAGACGCGCGTTGTGAGGCTCCAAGTTTGCTGTCAATGCAGCGATAGGGCGCTGGGATTTTTTCTGTCATCTCTTTTGCGACGGCAGCATAGCTAACGCGATGGTTCACCAGTGGCAGCCATAATGACATCAATAAGAACCAGCATAGGATCACGCCGCCACTCGATAGCACGACCGCTCGCCATAGTACCGATGGCTGACGCGAGATGCGCCAATACACGATACGAAACCAAATGATCGTGATACTGAGTCCGAGAATAAAAGTAAATGCGTTAAATTCTGGTACATAGCCAGGCGCCCAACTTAATACTTTTTTGCCAGTGCGTGCAGGCCAGCCCGTTTGCAAGGCAATCCAGCCCAACCAGAATAAGCTAGCGGCACCGGTCATGACCATGACAGCAAACCAATCGACAGCATTAATTGCACTGCGTTTCATCGTCGGCAAACCAAAAGCAGCCAAGATCGCTAATGGCGGCAGAATCGGCAGCAAGTAACCTTCTTCATGGCTGTGATTGAGTAGTGCCAGCAAGATGAAACAGATCAAAAAACTTAAGGGTAGGGAGATGTGCAAAGTGCGTTCTTGCTTGCGCCATGCATAAATCGCCCAAGCCGCAAAAGGCCAAGCTGGCCAAGCAAACCAAATTCCGTAACGTAAGAAATAGAAAGCGTTATCGAGCGCTGGTAGGCCGATTTGACGATAGTTCCATTCCATCCAAGCTTGATATGGCGAGCTGGAGTAAGGCTGTACAGTTTGTATCGCAAAGATCCAAAGACCCGCAACTAATAATGTCGCAGGTAAGCTGATGGCAATGATTTGGCTGCTGAGTTTTTGTTGGCGATAAAAGCACAGCGCTAATAAGGCAAGCAAGATCGCTAGTGGAATGATCCAGCCTCGCGTGAGTATTAATAAGCTAAGTACTAAGCCAATTTTGAATGCGCCTATCTTGCTGGGAGTGTCGAAATAGCGCACGCAAACATATAAAGAATAAGCGATTAAAGCGATGTGTAGTGGACCACTGCTTGAAGTATGACTTGGAAGTAGTAATCCTAAGCAGCCGAGATAAATAAGTAATGCGCCATCCGCTAAAGTGCGACCGAAGTCGCGTGGTTCTGGTTGGCCGCCAAATGCTAGTTTTAATGGTTGTGCCTCAGCACGGCGACCTAGTAAATAGGTGGTGTACCAAACAGAAATAGAGCCGAGCAAGAATGCTAAGCCAGTGGAAATTCGCGCAGCCATTGGGTCGCCAATGAATCCGCCAAATAATTTGATGCAAATCGCACCTAGCCAAAATGCGAGTGGGCCTTCTTCGGGAACAGGTAAGCCAACCACGTGCGGCCACAGCCAATCATTCAGGTTGCCATGCGCCATTGTCCACATCACACCAAAACCAGCTGCATCCGCACCTTTCCAAGGATCGCGGCCAATTAGACCAGGTAGGATATAAAGTAAGCAAAGCGCGAAGATGCTCCAACGTGGCAATGCAATGGTGGCAGAGGCAGGTAAACGGACTGGCTTCATAGTTTTTTTATTCGATAAAACTCGATGATACAAAAAAGGCAGCCGTAGCTGCCTTTTTTCTTGATACTGCTGTACTAATCGTACAAGTTCGTTGCTTATTCGCCAGTAGAAACAGACGTTTTAGAACCAACAGAACCGAATTTCTTACGGAACTTGTCAACGCGACCAGCCGTATCAACGATTTTGTGCTTACCAGTGTAGAAAGGATGAGATTCAGCAGAAACCTCGATCTTTACCAATGGCAAAGTCTTACCATCAACTTCGATAGAATCTTTAGTTTGAATAGTGGAACGTGTGATGAATTTGAAATCGTTAGAAACGTCGTGGAACATCACTTCACGATAATTTGGGTGGATACCGTCTTTCATGCTTGCCTCAAAAATAGTTTGGTAGCCAATACGCACTTCGTCGGTCGCTCAGCTTCTTGACCCGATTGCTTATCACTTGCCAGTAGTTAAATCATATTAAAAGTTTCTTAGCGTAAAGCTAAGCCAGCAATTATACAATAAAATAAAGCCAATGCACGATTTTGACTGTGCCATTTGTTCCTTAAGGAAAGTATGTCGACAAATATTCAGGCTGGGATGAGTACCTTACTTCACGTGATTGAAGTAATTGGTGTTTTTGTATTTGCTAGCTCAGGTTTAGTCGAGGCTAGGCGCAAGAAAATGGATTTGGTTGGCGTTTTTACCGTCGCTTTTATTACGGCGTTTGGCGGTGGTACCGTACGCGATATTTTGTTAGATAGACGACCTTTGTTTTGGATAGAAAATTATGAATATCCAACGTTAATCTTTATTTTTTGTATTCTTGTCTCGCCATTTTTTCGTCAATTGCGTCAGGTCGTGACTGAACGCGTGATCCTTTATGCGGATGCTTTGGGGTTGGGATTGTTCAGCGTTGGTGGTGCGTCGTTAGCTTACGCGATGAAAATGCCTTTGTTCATCTGTGTGATGATGGGCGTAATTACTGGGATTTTCGGTGGCGTATTACGGGATATGATTTGTAATGAGATCCCTATGGTGTTTCGACGTGGCCAGTTGTACGCCACATGTGCTTTCCTTGGTTGCTGGACTTATCTTGGCTTAACGTTGCTGGGTACAACTGAGTTATTTTCGGTTATTAGTGGGATTGCTGTAACCGTGTTTTTACGTTTAATGGCAGTGCGCCATGACTGGAAATTGCCTGGTTAGTTAATTAATTCGCTTGAATAAGTAATTGATTTAAAAAGTCTTTTTACGAGGTGGTCGATTAACCAATCCAAATAGCACAGCATCAATCATGCTTTCCGCGTGAGCAGCTAAGTCGTAGGCGCTTGGGTCAATCAGCCATTCGTGTACCAAGCCAATTAAAAATGCGTGATTGATTTGGACCGCTATTTGTATATCGGTATCTGGTGGGAAGATGCCTTTGTCGACGCCAGCACGGAAGATGTTCGCGATTTTGTCCATGCATTCGTTACGACTCTCTCGTTCTTGAATGAAGGTTTGCATCTCTGCTGTTTTTTCGCAGCGATGAAAAATAATGTCAAACATCTTTGTTTGTCTTGTATTCGCCGTTACTTGCGCTATAAAGTGTAAGTTCAATTGGCGAATTGCCGCTATTGAGTCGTCTATCGAATTGCTAGTAATTTCATTGAGCATGACTTCGATAGGCATAAAAGCGCGATCGCATAGTGCATGAAATAATTCTTTTTTGTCTTTGAAGTGCCAGTAAATCGCGCCACGCGTCATGCCTGCCGCGCAAGCGACATCATTTAGGGTTGTATTCGAAACACCTTTTTCACAAAAAACCTGCTCAGCCGCATTGAGCAAAGCTTCATAGGTTTGTTGGGTATCTTCTTTGGTTTTTCTGACCACGGTGGCACTCCTTGCTGTCGTGATGGGCGCGTAATAAGCCCACGTTCTATCCGGTATTTTATTTTTATATGTTGAAGGGATTTTACAATTTAAAACTATACAAACATTCACGTATGTATATAATAGCACACGGTAAATATCATTTAAAGAGGAAATTCATGCGCAAGACAGTCATTCGAAATCAGAAAAATAGCCGCGATGCGTCGGCTTTTTCTTTTAAATTCAATAAGTTAGCGGTCATGTTTGCGTTGGCTATACCAGTTCTTGGCTTGACCGCATGTGGTAAGCAAGGTGCTTCCGGTGCACCAGCAGGAGCAGTGATGCCGCCGCCAGAAGTTAATGTTGTGACTTTGCAAGGTCGTGATTTGCCAATCGATTTTGAGTTTGTTGGACAAACTGCTGGCATACGCGAAACCGAAGTACGCGCACGCATTAGTGGCATTTTGGAGCAGCGTGTCTATGAAGAGGGCGCTAGAGTCAAAGCAGGCCAGGTTTTATTTCAAATTGATCCAGGTTCTTATCAAACACAATTAGCATCGGCTGAAGCAGCACTTGGCGTGAGCGAAGCAAAGTTAAATCAAGCAAAACGCGAGTTTGCACGCTTGTCACCATTGGCAGCCGAGAAGGCGATCAGTCAACGCGAATACGATGATGCGAAATCCGCGTTAGAGATGGCAGAAGCAAGCTACAAACAAGTACGCGCGCAAGTCAACGAAGCGAAATTAAATTTGAGCTATACCAAAGTGGTAGCGCCGATTTCTGGTGTGACTGGAGTAGCAAGCAAGCCGAATGGTAGCTTGGTGACACCAGCGGATAGTTTGTTGACGACGATTGTTCAAACCGATCCTATCTATGTCAATTTCAGCGTGAGTGAAGCAGATTATTTGAAATTGAATGCTGATTTGGCGAACGGTAAATTGCATTTGCCAGGTAAGCGTGCCAGCAATGGTGGCTTAGATTTTAACGTCAAGTTGAAAATGGCGAACGGTGAAATCTTCCCGACGGCAGGCAAGATGAATTTCTTAAGTGAAAAAGTCAACACGACAACGGGTGGGTTCGATGCGCGTGCACAAATCGCTAATCCCGATGGTGCCTTGCGTCCAGGTCAATTTGTGCGTGTGATGTTGCAAGGAGCAACACGCCAAGCAGCGATTGCCGTGCCACAGCGTGCTGTTATTGATAGTCCAATGGGCAAAATGGTATTTGGCGTATCGCCAGATAATAAGCTGGTGCCGCGTCCAGTCCAATTGGATGGATGGTCACGTGGTGAGTGGATTGTGACTAATGGCTTGCAAGCTGGCGAGCGCGTTTTGGTGGACGGTTTCATCAAGGCACATGATCCTGGTATGACGGTTAAACCAGTAGCAATTGATGCTAAAGCCGCAGCGAATCCTAGTTCTGCTGCACCAACGACTGCACCTAAGGCAGTAGCTGCTTCAGCTTCTGCAAGTGCGAAAGCTGCGCACTAAGTCCGTCTAGGATGGGTGTTCATTTCAGTCGAATTTAAGGACTCACTATGTTTTCAAAATTTTTTATTAATCGACCGATTTTCGCGACAGTCGTGTCGTTGATTATCGTGATCGCTGGTTTGGCCGCTTTGCGAGTCTTACCAGTGGAGCGTTACCCAGAAATTTCACCACCTGTGGTCAATGTGGTTGCTTTCTACCCAGGAGCTTCAGCAGAAGTTTTGGAGCGAACTGTTGCAGCACCGATTGAGGAGCAAATCAATGGTGTTGAAAATATGTTGTACATGGATTCGGTATCGGCGGCAGATGGTCGTGTATCGATTAACGTGACTTTTGAAGTTGGTACCGATCTCGATATCGCAGCGGTCAATGTCAATAACCGTGTTCGTCAGGCAGAAGCAAAATTGCCGCAAGAGGTGCGTCGACAAGGCGTAACGGTGTCAAAGAGTTCATCTAACTTCTTGGTTGTTGCCGCGTTTTATTCTGAAGACAATCGTTACGACAGTTTGTACTTATCGAATTATGTAACGCAAAACGTATTGGATGCAATTAAGCGTATTCCTGGTACTACCAACGTTCAAGTGTTTGGTGCGAAAGACTATGCGATGCGTATTTGGATGCGACCTGATCGTATGGCGCAATTAGGCGTTACGGTGAGTGATATCGCCAGTGCTGTCGGCGAACAGAATGCACAATATGCGGCAGGTAAGATTGGTGCGCCACCGAATAATACCGAAGAGTTGACGATGACGGTGACCGCCAAAGGTCGTCTATTAGAGCCATCTGAGTTTGCCAATATCATTATTAAAGCAGGTAAGGGCGGTAGCACCATACGTTTGAGTGATGTAGCACGTGTCGAGTTGGGCTCAAAAGATTACAACTTGTATGGTCGTATCAATGGACATCCTTCAGCAAACGTCGGCATTTTCTTACAAACTGGTGCGAACGCTCTAGACACACGCGAAGCAGTAGAAAAAACGCTGCAGGAATTGAAAGCGAAGTTCCCAGAAGGGATGACTTATAAAACACCGTACGATACGACGCCGTTCGTGACTGAATCAATTTATGAGGTGTTAAAGACCTTGGCTGAAGCGATGGTCTTAGTCTTTGTCGTGGTGTATTTATTCCTGCAAAGTTGGCGCGCGACGATTATTCCTACATTGGCTGTACCGGTCTCATTGATTGGTACGATGGCAGGTTTACATTTGCTGGGCTACAGCATCAATACCTTGACATTGTTCGGTATGGTGTTAGCGATTGGTATCGTGGTGGATGATGCGATCGTGGTGTTGGAAAACGTTGAACGATTAATGAATGAAGAAGGCATGTCGCCAAAAGAAGCAGCGATTGAGGCGATGCATGAAGTGACCGGTCCGGTGATCGCGATTGTGTTGGTGTTGGTTGCTGCGTTTGGGCCGATTGCATTCTTGGGTGGCTTGGCTGGTGAGTTGTATCGTCAATTCTCTGTCACGATATCGATTGCGGTGATTTTGTCAGGTATTGTTGCGTTGACTTTAACGCCTGCTTTGTGCGCGATCTTGTTGAAACCTGGTGCGGAAAATCATAATCGCTTCTTCGATTGGTTTAACCATGCGTTCGCACATTTAACTAAGCGTTATACATCTGGTGTGACCTTTTTCTTGAAACGTGCTGTGCTTGGTGTGAGCCTATTCGTTGGCATGATTTTGATGGCAGGCTTATTGTGGAAAACTGTTCCAGGTGGCTTGGTTCCAGATGAAGATCAAGGTTACTTCATTGGTGCTGCGATTTTGCCAGAAGGTGCATCTTTAGAGCGCACCAATATGATGGTTAAGCAAATGGAAACAGCGCTTGAATCGAATAAAGACATCGACACACGTTTCGCGTTGATCGGCTTGGATTTCTTAGGTGGTGGGGGTTTGAAATCTTCTGCTGCAACGATGTTCTTCCCATTGCGTTCTTGGGATGAGCGTGACAAGTCTGCGAAAGAATTGGTGGGCGAATCGTTTATGCGCACTGGCAATATCAAAGAAGGCTTGCCATTATTCTTTAGTCCACCTGCAATTCAAGGCTTAGGTCAAACTGGTGGCTTTGAGTTTTATTTGCAAAACAAAGGTGAGGGCGGTGTTAAACGTTTGGCAGAGTTGTTACCTGTTTTGATTGCCGAAGCCAATAAACAGCCTGAATTAGCTGGCGTAAAAACTTTATGGCAAGCGAACTCACCACAATTATTTGTTGATGTCGACAATGAAAAAGCACGCGCGATGGGCGTAGTTTTATCCGACGTCTACAATACTTTAGCCGCGACTTTAGGTAGTTACTATGTGAACGACTTTAATAAAAATGGTCGCGTCTACACTGTGCAATTACAAGCGGAAGGACAATATCGCGCTAAGCCTGAAGATATTGGGAATTTGTATGTGCGCTCAACCACAGGACAAATGATTCCAATTCGCGCTTTCACAACTACTAAGTTCATTACTGGCCCTGATTCAGTACAACGTTTTAATGCTTTACCCGCGATTAAGTTGCTCGGTGATGCGAAACCTGGTTTTAGTTCAGGCCAAGCGATTGCGGCGATGGAACGTGCAGCAAAAAATGTATTGCCATCGGATGTAACTTATGACTGGGGCGGTGCATCCTTCCAGGAAAAACGTAGTAGCAGTGCAGGTGGTTTGGCACTTGCCGCAGGTGTGTTGATGATCTTCTTGATTTTGGCAGCACAGTATGAAAAATGGTCACTGCCATTCTCTGTTTTGTTGGCAATGCCGTTTGGTATTTTCGGTGCTTTGCTTGCCGTGTATTTACGTCACTTTAACAATGACGTGTACTTCCAGATTGGTTTGGTGACTTTGCTTGGCTTGTCAGCAAAAAATGCGATCTTGATCGTTGAATTTGCGGTGATGAAGGTGCATGAAGGCTATGCGCCAGTTGCCGCGGCAGTCGAGGCGGCGCGTCTACGTTTCCGTCCTATTTTGATGACTTCACTGGCATTTATTTTAGGTGTGGTGCCATTGGCGTTCTCAAGTGGTGCGGGCGCAGCAGCACGTCAATCGTTAGGAACGGGTGTATTGGGAGGCATGATCGCGGCGACCTTTTTGGCGATCTTCTTGGTACCACTATTCTTTAAATTAATTTATGACCGTCGTTTCAAAACTTTAGATAGTGACTTTGATCATCCAGAGCATCATTACGCGAATGATCCGTTTGAGAATCCATTTAGAAAAGTTGAGAATACGGATGCAGTTAAAGAAAATAATGAGGTGAAATCATGAAATTAGGGAAGATTTTTCCTCAAGCTACTGGCGTGAAGTTATTACCGTTAGTGTTCAGTCTCAGTCTGGCTGGATGTATTTCAGTTGGGCCTGACTACCAACGTCCACAGTTAGATTTGCCGCAAGCAAGTCAATCGAGTCAAGCTAGTGGCGCACAGCAGGCGCAACATGCTGCGTTAAAGACGTGGTGGAAGGGTTTGCAAGATCCTGTGCTCGATCAATTGATTGAAGATGCGCTCAAGCAAAATCAAGACTTGTTGATTGCGACTGCTCGTATGGAGGAAGCTAAAGCCACAGCCGGAATCGCGTTAGCAAATCGCTTTCCGACTGTGGACGCTAACTTGACTGTGAGTCGCTCACGTACCAGTGAAAACTCTGGCAAGTTGCCAGCGAACGCCAATTTGATTGGAGAAAATTATCAATTTGGATTAAGTGCAGCCTATGAACTTGATCTATTTGGCAAATTAAGTCGTGCAGATGAGGCAGCGAAGGCTCGTCTATTGTCGCAACAATCAAATCGTGACGCGGTGCAAATCAGTTTGATTGCGAATGTAGCGCAAACTTATTTCTCCTTGCGCGCTTTTGATGCACAGTTAGCATTTACCGAAACGACATTAAAGAGTCGTCAAGAAAACCTAGCGTTGCAACGCAAACGACATGCGGTAGGTGCCATTGGTGATATCGAATTGCATTATGCTGAATCTGAATTGGCTGCCAGTGAGATCGCTTTCACGCAAGCAAAGCAAGCTTTACGGAATGTGGAATCCAGTCTTGCCGTGTTAGTTGGTCGCACTCCAAAGCAAGTCATGAATCCTGAAATTCCGCGTGGTTTGACGATACAGCAATTGGTACAAAATTTGCCAACGCCTGCTGAGTTACCATCTGACTTGTTAGCACGACGTCCCGATCTGGTTGCTGCCGAACAGGTACTGGTTGCAGCGAATGCGGATGTTGGACAAGCAAAATCTGCATACTTCCCAAGCGTGCGATTAACGACGTCTTTAGGTCGTGAGTCACGTGCGTTGGAAGATTTATTTAACCCCGCTTCCTTGCTGTGGAACGTCGCTTCAAGCATCGTACAACCGGTATTCCGTGCCGGTGCAGTCGGTGCGGTAGTTGATGGTGCCGAAGCGCGCAAACGTCAAGCATTAGGGCAATATGTGCAGACCGTACAAAATGCTTTCCGCGATGTCCACGATAGTTTGAATAATGCAGTGAGTAATGCAGCGATTGATGCCTCAACACAATCACGTTTAACTGCCGTTCGTGAAACTTATCGTTTGTCGAATCTACGCTATCAAAGTGGTTACAGTGCTTATGTCGACGTCTTGAACGCACAACGCGACTTGATGCAAGCAGAGATCGCTGCGATTGATAGCCAACGTGCGAAGCTGAGTTCTGGTGTGGCTTTGTATAAGGCTGTTGGGGGCGGTTGGGGACAGTAGTTTTTTTGATTGCTCGTAAGTTTTATGGAAGCCGGACTGTGACAGGTTCGGCTTTTTTCTTTTGCTAATTTGATTTCTGATGTGCTCATCGTTCGTAGGTCGGGTGTGGCCCGACGGCCACTCACTTTCTTTGCTTCGCCAAAGAAAGTAAGCAAAGAAAGGCGACCACGCTGCCACTGGCCTTCGGCTTCCCAATTATGCAAGACAAAAAATGGGAAAGCTTCGAAACTCGCCTTCGGCTCAAACAACAAGGCTTTCTTTATCCATTTTTTGTCCTGCACAATTGGCAGTGTCAGAAGTGGGTGAAGGTCAAAAACAACAGCAAAACAAACAGTATCGACCATCACGGCGTTCTACTAGGCTCGAAAATCGAGGCGTCATCCCTGCGTAGGCAGGGATTCAGTGACGTTAAGCTATTACGCCACTGGATTCCCGCTTTCGCGGGAATGACGATATATAGCGTAGGGCATCGCAAAAAGGGTCATATTATCTACCGGTTCTGATTTTTCCATTAGCCGTTGATGGTCGTTGTTTTTGACTCTGCTTTTGACCTACACCCGTTTGAGACGATGTAATTTGTGCTTCACAGAAAATGGATAAGAAAGTGTTGTTGTCTGAGGTGTAGCAGGGAATTCGAGGCGCATGCGCCTCGCCTGCGGAACAATGTTCGCTTGCAAGCGAACATTCCTAAGAACAGTTTCAACACTTTCCCATTTTTTGTGATGCACAAATTATGCTGAAGCGCAGCGTAAGCACCCGAGGGGAGATTGATGGGGTTTCGCAAAGCATGCTTTGCGCCATCAATCTCTAAGCTGCTTGCAAGCAGCGCAGTGGAGACTCTACGGGCGCCTTTTTTGGGTTACCTTTTTTGGCGAAGCAAAAAAGGTAACTGGCTGTCGGGCCACCCCCGACCTGTGAACGATGAGTGCACGTAGACTAAAATTTAGTTAATTTAAGATGATCGCACCGCAAGCCAGTGACTAGCTAATTTCCCATGCGAATTCAAAACCATACCCCAAAATATAAAAAAGCCGAACAACAAGTTCGGCTTTTTCATGTGAAGCAAACTAAACGCAGATAATTAACTTATCCACCTCGCTGCGAGTACGCAGCTCGGATGCGTTAGGCATCAAGAGACATGCTCTTGATGTCCTAACTTATCCACCACGGCGCATCATTTCAAAAAACTCTGCGTTGTTCTTGGTTGACTTCATTTTGTCCAAGATGAATTCCATCGCCTCGATCTCATCCATACCATATAAGAGCTTACGCAAGATCCAGATTTTTTGTAGTTGATCAGGTTTGATCAACAACTCTTCGCGACGTGTGCCGGATTTATTCAGATTGATCGCTGGGTAAGTACGTTTTTCTGCGAGGCGACGTTCCAAATGGACTTCCATATTGCCAGTACCTTTGAACTCCTCGTAAATCACATCATCCATACGGCTACCAGTTTCGATCAAGGCAGTCGCGATAATCGTCAATGAGCCGCCTTCTTCGACATTACGTGCAGCACCGAAGAAGCGTTTTGGACGTTGCAGCGCGTTTGCATCAACACCACCAGTTAAGACTTTGCCGGAGGCTGGGATCACTGTGTTGTATGCACGAGCTAAACGAGTGATGGAGTCCAACAAGATCACGACGTCTTTTTTCATTTCGACCAAACGCTTGGCTTTTTCCAAGACCATTTCTGCAACTTGTACGTGACGTGTCGCGGGTTCGTCAAATGTTGATGCGACTACTTCGCCACGGACCGAGCGCTGCATCTCGGTTACTTCTTCTGGACGTTCATCAATCAACAAGACGATCATCGTGACGTCTGGGTGATTGGTCGTAATTGCGTGTGCCACGTGTTGCAACATCACGGATTTGCCAGATTTTGGTGATGCTACGAGCAAGCCGCGTTGACCTTTACCGATAGGCGCGATCAAATCAATAATACGACCCGTCGTATTTTCTTCGCCGCGCATGTCGCGCTCTAAATGCAAAAGCTTATTGGGGTGTAGTGGTGTTAAGTTCTCAAACAGAATGCGATGTTTGGACATCTCTGGCGGTTCGCCATTGACCTTGTCGACTTTGACTAAAGCAAAATAGCGTTCGCCGTCTTTTGGTGTACGTACTTCACCCTCAATCGAATCACCGGTATGCAAATTGAAACGGCGGATTTGTGACGGAGAAATATAGATGTCGTCGGTCGATGCCATATAGCTAGCATCGGGAGAGCGTAAGAAGCCAAATCCGTCTGGCAAAACTTCGAGGGCGCCATCGCCAAAGATTTGCTCGCCGCCTTTAGCGCGCTTCTTCAAAATCGCGAACATCAATTCTTGCTTACGCATACGCGCAGCATTGTCGATATCAAGTCCGATGGCCATTTCTAACAGTGCTGAGACGTGTAAGGCCTTTAATTCAGATAAATGCATGTTGTGAGTGTCCCGAGGTGGGAATGTGAGGTGGGGGAGTGAACAGAAGTGAAAAAACGAACAACTGGATGATTAAGAAAATTGTGGGGCGATATTAACAGCCAACCACGACAAAACAATAAGTTTTAGATATCAAAAAATGGAAATCAAAACTAAACTGAAACTATTTAAAAATTTTGCGTATTGTAAAACTTAATTTAGACGATGTAAAAAAATTCTTGTAACACCGTCTGAAACATAAGTTACTTGCGACTTTATTTTCGCATCAGGCAAATATAAAGCAAATAGTAGCTTAAATATTGCTATCGATAAAGCTCGTCAATTGGCCTTTTGCCAGTGCGCCAACTTTTTGTGCAGCAGCTGCACCGTTTTTAAACAAAATCAAAGTAGGAATTCCACGAATACCGAACTGTGCTGGTACGGCTTGATTTGCGTCCACATCCATTTTTGCGATGGTGATTTTGCCGTCGTATTCTTTGGCAACTTCTTCCAAAATCGGCGCGATCATTTTGCATGGGCCACACCATTCAGCCCAAAAGTCTACCAAGACTGGTTTGTCAGATTTCAATACATCGGCTTCAAAAGATGCATCGCTTACATAAATGATATTTGCGCTCATAGAATTCTCGTTATTCTGGTTACTCTCTAAAAGAGAGATAGTTTAATAAATTAATGCAGGAATGTGGATTTTGGGATGATTTTGCAAATTTCAAGTGCCGTTTTGTGTTGAGAGCAGCAGTGAACTATTGCAAATACAGCGAGAAATAATACCCTATTTTTTAAAAAGTGGCTTATTTACTGATTTTTGGGAAATTTCGTCATCTTTTTCTCTTATATTGTTTGTCACTAGTCTTATTTGTTAGCGTGCTCGCATAAAATGCCTGCTTACTTTGATTTAGCTTCGTTTCGGTAGATAAACTTTTATGGCGCGCACAATTCATCCAATTCCAGCATCATCACAATTTTGGTCGCAAGTAGCGAAGCAATTTTGGGCTATCCAAAAAAAGCAGGCGATGCCAACGGATTTGTTTGCCGAAGTCGAGCAGGAAACGCCTCGTGATTTTTCGCACTTGCTAGTGATCGTGCCAACTTTCGAACATGCGCATTTATTGCTGCGTGCTCTGAGTGCTGAGATTGGCGGTCATTTTATTCCACCCAAAATTCAAACTATGTTCGCGTGGTTGGGTATGCAAGCACCATTAGATGCTGCGGTTTCCGCCAATAGCGAACGATTGATGAGTTTATATGCGCAACTACGTCAGCATGCGTGGTTGAAAACCTTGTTCGGTGCAAAACGCAATACCGACTTGCTGCCTTTGTCACAAACTTTGTTGAACTTAGCTGATGAATTGACACAAGTTTGGTTGCCGCATGTGGTTGGTGACGATGATTTTCAATTCGAGCCAAATAAGATTGAAGCTAGATGGCATCAAGCACTTGCGCAGCTGCCATTACCTGCACAAAAAATGATCTCTGATGAGGCGCAATTGGTTTGGACTTTGTGGCAAGGTCAACTGGATCAACACGATAAGACGGTGCAAGATTTTCAGCAAATGATGCGCTTGGCGCAGCACGCAGATCGCGAGTTGTTTTGGATCGCCCCGACTTTGCTTGATCCGATAGAGCAAGCATTCTTGCAGGCCTACGAACAGCATCAAACTGTTCATATTTTTACGATTGATTGGCGTGCGCAAGCGCTGCCAGTGGCGATGCAGCAAACTTGGAGCTTGCTACATGATGACAAGCTCACGGCACAATCCAATACGGTTGTCGATGCCTATGCAATTGCTGCGACGCCATTCGATTGGCAGCGTTTGCGACTTTGCGAGGTTGGTAGTTTGGAAGAAGAAGCGGTACAAGCGGCGCAGTGCATAATTGAGTGGCTGCAAGTAGGCAAACAAAAAATCGCTGTGATTGCCCAAGATCGTGTGATTTCGCGACGTTTGAGAGCATTACTAGAACGGGCGCAAGTGTACGTTGCCGACGAAACAGGGTGGAAATTATCTACAACGCGCGCGGCTGCTTGTATCAATGCATGGTTTGAATTGGTTGCGACGAGAGCAGATACGATTGCGCTTTTGGATTTTTTAAAGTCACCATTTTTATCTTATCCAGCTATAGAATTGCCAAAGACCGATGTTGATACTAACTCCCTAGATGCCAACGCGACTGATAAATCTGATGTGGTGATGGAAATCGAACTCAGCTTACGTCGCAATAATGTAGTTGGTGGATGGGATGCGGTGTTGTCGATTTTGGAGCGGCAAGAGCATGCGCGAGTTTGGATCGCGCAGATAGCTCGTTTAGCACATAGTTATGTGAGTAGTGCGAGCGCAGCGCGACGCAGTATTCAAGACTGGACGCAGCTTACTTTACAGATGCTGACTGAGCTCGACATGCTTAGCTCTTTGCAAGCCGATCTAGCCGGTGCTCAGTTAGTGCAAATGTTGCAGGCGCTTGGAAGTGACTGCCATGCAATGGAAACGCATTTTAATTTTTCAGAGTGGCGTGCCTTGATTAACTTGCAAATGGAGTCAACGCCATTTAAACAAGCACAGACTGATCAGCGTGTCTTGATGTTGCCATTTAACGGCGCGCGTCTTCGTAGTTTTGATGCCGTCTACCTAATTGGTGGTGATGCCAAACATTTGCCGTCTAAGCCACAAGAAACCTTATTCTTTACTAACGCTGTACGACGCGAATGTGGTCTGGTCACACGCGAAGAAAGACAGCAACAACAGCTACGTGATTTTGCTGAATTGATTTTATCGAATCAAGAAATCGTGGTCTCGTGGCAATCGCAAGTGAATGGCGAATTGAATGCACTCAGTCCATGGCTAGAACAAGTCAAACTTTATTTGGCACGGCAAAGCTTGACGCCACTTGGAGATGGAAAATGTTCGCTGAGCACTGCGCAGTTGAGTGCTGAACCGATATTGCAACCTAAACCATCTGCGGCAGAATTAATGCCAACTAGCTTATCCGCAAGTGGATTGAGTAGTTTAATGGCTTGCCCATATCAATTTTTTGCTGGACGTATGTTGAAGTTATCTGCCTTGGATGAACTCAGCGATATGCCGGAAAAGCGTGACTATGGCGATTGGTTGCACGCCATTTTGAAAAATTATCACGACCAAATTGTGCGCGATGGCTTGTCCTTACAGGATGATCGCGTGTCTTTGTTACAGACGATTTCGGCTACCTGGTTTGCGCGTGTTTTAAAACATAGTCCTGCGGCTTTAGGCTATAGCATGCGTTGGCAGAAAGTGATTCCCGCTTATGTTGAATGGGCAAATCAGCGCGAAGCAGATGGATGGCAATTTGCCTTTGGTGAGGTTTGGGGTGAGGCGCAGTTAGCTTGGGAAGATGGCGCAATTATGCTGCGTGGTCGAATTGATAGAATCGATCAGCGACACCTAGAGAATGGTGAAATTGAACAAGCGGTGTTGGATTACAAAACAAAAAACAAAACCTCATTAAGAGCGCGGCTGAAAAATTTTGAAGACCATCAATTAGCATTTTACGGCTTGTTACAAGCGAAGATCGAGCATAAAGATTTGCAGGTATCGCCGTCAGCGGATTCTGATTTGAATACACCGAGCGATGCAGCGATACATTATTTGGAACCAGTCGATACTGCAAACTACGTCGCTTTAGAATTGGAACGAGAAAAAACGGGCGATGTAGAAGCAGAAAATTATTCGACTTGGAAGCGTGAATTAGAAGTGGCGATACGCAAAAATATGCAAGCGATACAGCAGGGCGCGGGTATGCCAGCGCAGGGAGTGGAGAGTGTTTGTCAGTATTGTGATGTGCGCGGTTTATGTCGTAAAGGAGCATGGTAATGGTGCAGCAAGTTGAGCAAAATACGCACTTTATACCTTTAGCGCAAGCTTACGAATTGAATGGTGCCGCGGTTGACGCGATGCGCTTTACTATTGCCGCTTGTAATCCGAAAAATTCGGTGGTGGTAGAAGCTTGCGCCGGTAGCGGAAAAACTTGGTTATTGGTGGCACGCATGTTGCGTTTGCTATTGGATGGCGCAGATCCAGCCGAATTATTAGCGATCACTTTCACGCGTAAAGCAGCACAAGAAATGCGACATCGATTGATGGAGCTATTGACCGAATTAGCCTTGGCGGATGACGCGACTGCCGCTAGTTTGTTGCGTGAACGAGGTATGCCTGAGCAGCAGATTGCAAGCAGTTTGCCACGCGCACGACAGCTATATGAAAGCCTTTTGAATAATCCGCAAGGCTTATCGATGGATACCTTTCATAGCTGGTTTGGCCGTTTGTTACAGTTAGCGCCACTGGCTTCTGGTGTGCCGCATGGCTTTACTTTGCTTGAATCAACCAGCAATTTGCAGCGCGAGGCTTGGGGTCAATTGATGCAGAAAATTGGATTGCAAACTGACTCTTTAGCAGCTGAATCTTTAGCATCAGAGACTTCTTTTGATAGCGATGGTGACGTAGTTGATAGCACACTTTCTCTGAAACAAGCGCTGCTTTATTTGTACGATGAGTTGGGTGACTTTAATACGCAAGCGATGTTGGATGCTTTCTTGGGGAAGCGGGCAGAGTGGTGGGCGATTTCCCAAGATTATTCGAGCGTGCAAGATGGCCCCTTGAGTCAATTGCGTAGCCTAATGGGCGATGACGCGATTAGAGATGCGCGACTGAGTCTGTGGCAAGACAATAATTTGATAGAACGAATCCAAAATGTCGCGATTTGTTTGGGTAAGGGGAGCCCTGATAATCAAAAGCGTGGCGTGGCTATTGAAACGGCCTTGACCAATGCAAGGCAGGCGCAGCAAGCAGGCACAGTGGTCGAGATAGAGCATTTTGCTGCTTTAGCTAATGAGTTTTATGGCAGTGATGGAAAGAATCGTAAAAATCGCGAGACAAAAGCTTTAGTTCAGGCGATTGCTGCTTGGTTGGGAGAGAATAATTTATCTGCCTTTCATGATGAATGTAATGCGATTGCCGAAACTCTTAAGGCATTTGAAAGACGCAGCAAGGAAGGATCTGTGCTGCGTTTGAATCAAGCTTTGTTTATCGTTGGCCAAGCCTATGTCGATTGTTATCAGGCGCTAAAATCTGAACAACGTTCACTCGATTTTGCCGATCTCGAATGGCAGGCTTACCGTCTGTTTTCAAATGAAGAATTTGCTGCGTATTTGCATGGACGTTTAGACGCACGCTATAAGCATATCTTATTAGACGAATTTCAAGACACCAATCCGCTGCAGTGGAATATTGTTCGTGCTTGGCTAGACGCCTACGGTGCAGATGCAAGTCGTCCTAGCGTATTTATTGTCGGTGATCCTAAACAATCCATCTATCGTTTTCGACGCGCTGATCCACGGGTATTCACCGCTGCGCGCGATATGCTGGCGGCACAAGGCGCGGTGGTTTTGCGCACCAACCAAACGCGTCGTAACGCACCCGCGATTATCGATGCCTTAAATAAAGCGATGGTTGGTAATGCGATTTATACCAATCAGACCACCGCAGCACAGATTGATGGTCAGGTATTACGTCTACCTCTGATTACTGCGAGTGAAGTAGATAGTGCAGACGATAAAAATCGGGACGCTTCTCCATTTCCGATACGTGACCCACTCACTATGCCTGCACAAGAATTAGATGATCAACGTCGCTATCAAGAAGGTCAACAATTAGCGCAAGTTCTATTGGAATTAAAAGAACAATCAGTGCCATCGTTCAATTGGTCGGATGTGATGCTATTGGTACGACGCCGTACTAATCTGAGTTCTTATGAAACGGCTTTGCGTGAAGCAGGGATTCCATTTGTTTCTAATCGACGAGGAGGATTGCTGCAAACGCTAGAAATTTCTGACTTGATTGCACTGTTAAACTTTTTGATGACGCCTGGAGATAATCGCTCACTGGCACATGTTTTGAAATCACCAATGTTTGCAGCAAGTGATGATGATCTCATCATGTTAGCGCAGCGCGAGGAGAAAGCTTGGTGGAAGCGTTTGCAAGCACTTGATAAATCCAGTTTGCCACATTTAGAAAGGGCGACCGAGTTGTTAAGCAATTGGATGCAAGCTGCGCACAATTTGCCGGTGCATGATTTACTTGATCAAATTTTGCATCAAGGCGAATTGTTGAGCCGTTATGCAAAAGCTTCCTCAAGCACAAATCGACAACAAGTTATTAGTAATATCACAGCGTTCACCGAATTGGCCTTGAACATGGATGGTGGACGTTATCCAAGTTTGCCGAAATTTATTTCTGCGTTAAATGAGTTTGATCAAGGCACTGAGACTGAGTCACCGGACGAATCGAGTATCGCAATTGGATTGGATGCGGTAAGTATCTTGACCATACATAGCGCTAAGGGTTTAGAGGCTAAATTGGTTGTCATGCTCGATTGTAATCATAGCGAATCGGCAAAAGATCATATCGGTGTGCTGTGTTCATGGCCTCTGCAAGAAGATGAGCAGAAACACTTTTCTGTTTTTGCAAAAAAAGACGAACGTGGCGCCGCACGCGATGCTTTGTTTACTGCTGAGGAAGAACAGGCTAGTCAAGAGAATTGGAATTTATTATATGTGGCGGCAACCCGTGCCAAGCAAATATTGATTGTTAGCGGTATCGCGAGCGACAAAAATGCCGATGAAACTGGCATGCAGCGAGGTAGCTGGTATCAACGATTTTCTGCTGTAGAGGAGTATGAAGTCCTAGCAACAACGCAATCGCAGCAAGCGCAAACAGGATTGGCGCAACAGCAATTCGTGTTCCAGTTATTTAATCCACCCAATTTGGCATTACCGAATTCAACGCCTACACCAGAGATGTCACTTGAGCAGCTTGAGGGAATTGCTTTGCATACGCTAATGGAGCGTTTGACGAATCGCGTTGAAGCTTGGCCGATTCGTATTCCCTCTGCTGAGATTATTGCGAGTTGGTTACCCTGCGCTTTAAGTGTCGCAAAGTTGGTACGTGAACAAGCCTTATCTATTCTGCATTCAAAGGAGTTAGCGCGCTTCTTTGAACCACGACAGTATCTTTTTGCACGTAATGAAATGGATGTGGTGTATCAAGAACAACTGATGCGACTAGATCGTGTGGTGGTATTTGAAAATGAATTGTGGGTATTGGATTACAAACGACAATTATTGGATTCTGAGCGGATTGTTTATCAACAACAATTGGCGAGTTATGGAGAGGCTCTAGCTAGAATATATCCTACAAAAAAACTCAGGATGGCTTTAATCTTGGCAGATGGACAGTTTATCCCGCTGAATTAATCCAGTCTCAGCCAATATCAACATATATCAGCCTATAATTGAATAAGAATTCCCTTTATAATTAACGAGTTCCCGTATCATATTCATGCATTAACTTACACCTTGTATGGTGCCTGTCGAGCGATACAAGTGGATGCAGGTTCAATGATAGTTAACTTAGATTGCCAACGAAGATAGCCAAGATGATTTCCGAATTTGAATTACTTGCAGAAAAGCTCAATCGCCTCGCTGAAATGACACAAACATTACGTTTGGAAAATGCGGCTTTGCGTCGTACCGCGGTTGATTTGGCTTCGGAAAATAAAGATTTACGCGAACGCGTATCCGAAGCGCACAACAGAGTCGAAGCCATTTTGGCGCAACTACCTAACGAAGAAGAGAAGGATGCAGTATGAGTGAGCCAAAATCGATTCAGATTGATGTCAATATCATGGGCTTATCTTATAAATTAGCCTGCAAAGAAGGTGAAGACCGCGCATTGCGCGAGGCAGCTTCTTATCTGAATGAAAAAATGTGTACGATTCGTGATGCGTCTAAAGTAAAAGGTACTGACCGTATTGCCGTAATGGCAGCATTAAGTATGGCAGCAGATTTGTTGTCGACCAAAGCGCATGATGGTCCATTATCAGGAATGAGTATTGGTGAAGTAAAACAAAAAATACAAAGTATGAACGACACGATTGATCAAGTTTTAACACCGCAAGAAAATCTATTTTAAATTTCCTCCTTATTGTTTAATACAATCAAAACACCCAAAAAAATTTGCAGAAAATTGATGTGATTTTTTTGAGGAAGGAGTAAACTACAAGCTCCTACCGTGTTCGCCAGTGCCATATATTCCTTGAACCATTTATGTGCATAGGCTGTGGAAATTGTTCAATGGCGTGAGCGTCGCTTATGTCCGATGAACCCGATTTGAACTGACCATGGCCGACTTGAACCGCCGGGTTCAGGATGCCGGCATAGCGGCACAGGTGGGAACTAATTCTTTTAAAAAGCACTAATCGTTTTTGGCGATTAGTGCTTTTTTTTGTTTGCCTGTCGTATTTAAATAATTAAGCTAAGAAAAATTTGAATTAAATTTAGCTGCCAGCAATAACGCAATTAACGCAAGGTTTTTTTGATATTTCGAATTTTGATCCTACCGTGTAAAGTAATTTTTTCTTGAGTTAATTTAAGTCAAGAAAAGGAAAACTCTTCCTCATTTTTTTAGTTGAATGTTCATTCATCGAAAATTAGTCGTATAAAAAATAAATGTAAGCTGTTAAAATATTCATGTTGGTGCTCGCGACATGGTTCACATTTCGCAGTTCAACGGGAAGCAGGAGGTGTTTTGTACTTGCAAAATGCTCACCTGCGCTGCCCCCGCAACGGTCAAGCGGACGAGTCCTAATCGACTCCGCTTCTGTCACACAAGCCACTGGACGCCTTGAACAAGCATCTGGGAAGGCGACAGAGGTAGTCTCCGCCAGCCCGGATACCGGCCAACAAGGTTGCGATGTCGTTAGCTTTGCTAGATATCGCGTGTTTTGCTTGCTTTCTGTCGGGGATGACAGAAAGAGCTGATCGAAATCTTCTATTTCACAATCTGATCTGAAAGTATCGCTAAAAGCTTTGGCAGGTATTCGCCTATCAATTTGCTTAGCGCAATTTGTCTATGTCGTGAGCCTAAGCGATTTGCGACTGTGACGATGTCTGATTGTTCAAAAGTCGAAGATTTTTCACTAATGATGTTCCATGAAAAATTTTGCTTTGTTGTTGACTTCACGTGCGGGGATCTGTGTTGCCTGCGCCGCTTCGACCGTAGGGTTTGTAGTAAATTCTGCAAACGCTCAAACAGCTACGACGCCTGCTTTGCAGGATGTGGTAATCACAGCGAATCGTATTCCGACTAAATTAACGGATGTGTTAGCCGATGTGACAGTGCTTGATCGATCCGAGCTTGATCTTGCAGGTCAAAGTTCTTTACTCGACGTATTGGCGAATTTGCCGGGCATACAGATTTCTCGCAATGGTAGTTATCGCTCATCGAGTGGTGTGTTCTTACGCGGTGCGACGTCCTCGCAGACAGTGATTTTATTGGATGGTGTACGTATCGGCTCAGCGACATCAGGAACACCAGCCTTAGAAAATATTCCGCTGGATAGAATTGAACGTATCGAAGTATTGCGTGGTGCGGCGTCAGCTTTGTACGGTGCTGACGCGGTAGGTGGCGTGATACAAATCATTACGCGTGAACCTGAGCGCAAACCGGTGTACACCGCAAATGTTGGTATTGGTGGCGATGGACAGAGGCAAGCGAGTGTTGCGCTACGCGGTAGTACGAGCGACTTGGGGTATAGTCTTGGTTGGTCTCGTGAGCGCGCGGACGGCATTTCGGTTTTGGTAAATCCTTTATCCTCGGCGTTTAATCCGGATCGCGATGGATTTCAAGCCAGTAGTGTGGATGCAAAATTGCGTTATCAAGTGTCACCGCAACATCAAGTTAGTGTTGGTTTATTGCACAGCGATACCGACTATCAATTTGATGGAGCAGCATCGCCAAATCCTTTGAAACTGACTAAGGCAAATACAGACGCGCGTGCGTATTCCACCTTAAATAATTTATCGGCTCAGTGGCAAGCGCAATGGCTGCCCAACTGGAAATCAACGCTATTACTTGGCACTGCCGAAGATCAATCAGTGACGAAGTATTTCCGTAGTACGGATGGCGCATTTGGTGGTAGCGGTAAATTCAATACAGATCGTCGTCACGCTAGTTGGCAGAATGATTTTTCGCTTGGACAGGATGTACTTTCATTTGCGCTTGAAGAGCGTCGCGAGGAAGTCGATAGTAGTATGAATTATGCTGTCAAAGCGAGAGATTTACGCGGCGTGATGCTGTCGTACGCCTTGCGCGCGGAAGATTGGAGTGCCTTGGCGGTATTACGTAGTGACCACAACTCACAATTTGGCTCGTTCACCAATTGGTCTTTATCAGGCGGATATCAATTGAATTCTGCATGGCGTGCGGTGTTGAGTGCTGGCACGAGTTTTCAAGCTCCTAGTTTTAATCAACTGTATTACCCCGGCTTTGGCAATCCAACTTTGACACCACAACAAAATCGGTCGAATGAGCTCGGTTTGAAATATCGTGAAGGACAATTGAATTTTGAAGCGACCGTGTATCAAAACGATATTCGCGGGTTTATCACTCCTTCTACGAATTTACAAAGTGCATTGGCGGAATTGCGTGGAATTAGCTTGCATGGCGGTTGGCAGTTCGGCGCTAGTCAAATCAGCGCTTCCTATGATTATGCCGATCCGCGTACGCAACCAAATAATCTACGTCTGTTAAGGATCGCACGTCATGTAGCAAATTTCCGTTTGCAGCATCAACTATCCGATCTGTCTTTGTTCACCGAATTGAAATTCTCGAGTGATCGTGAGGACAATAATTTGAGCTTTACTGGTCGCGACAAATTGGCAGCATATAGCTTGCTGAATGTTGGTTTGAATTGGCAGATCAATTCGCAGTGGGCCTTGTTGTTGCGAGTTAATAATTTGAATAATAGCCGCTACGTGTTGGCGAATAATTATTCCACGCTAGGACGTAATGCGTTTGCTTCTTTGTCTTGGAAATACTAAGTGAGTGCAGACCTGTCGATTGCCCGCTCCGAGTTGATCTTGGGCGGGCAGAAGAGTGGTAAATCAGCACGTGCCGAAATGTTGGCATGGAGTTGGTTGCAAGCGAACGTGGATCATCATGCGACTTTTATCGCAACTGCCCAAGCTTGGGACGATGAGATGCGAGCGCGGATTGTGCGACATCAGGCAGATCGCGCTGCGCGCTTACCGAACATGCGTACGATAGAAGAGCCAATCGCTGTTGCCGATGCGATTCGTGAGCATAGTCAAGCTGATTGCTTGATTGTGCTTGATTGCCTGACATTGTGGTTGACGAATTGTTTGATGCCGATAGATCAAGTTACTATCGATTTGAATGTGATGAAAGAGGTGATTGCGGATTTGCTTGATGCAGTGCAAATGGCGCGCGGGCCGGTGGTTATTGTCAGTAATGAAATCGGATTGGGCGTAATTCCAATGGGGCGCGAAGTGCGCTCTTACGTCGATCAACTAGGCAAATTGAATCAGGCTTTGGCAGCAACCGTTGATCGTGTCAGTTTAATGGCAGCTGGCATACCGCTGTGTTTGAAAAATAGAGAGGGCGATAAATGAGGATGAATTTGTTTTCGAGGCGACTTTTTGAGCGTAGATTTTCGCTGTTATTTTTATTGCTCTTGATTCTCTCCATGATGAAAGTCGCTAAGGCGATCGAGATCACCGACGATAGACAAGTAACTGTGCATTTCAAACACGCACCGCAACGCATTGTTAGTGTGTTGCCCTCATTAACTGAATCCGTTTGTGCCCTAGGTCATTGTGCGCGTTTAGTTGGTGTTGATCGATATTCGAATTTTCCAATCAGCGTTCGTAGCTTGCCGCAGGTCGGTGGCAGTCTTGATCCAGGTATTGAAGCGATTGCGGCGTTAAAGCCCGATGTTGTGTTGATGTCAACTTCAACACGTGCTGCCGAGCGTTTGCAGGTGCTTGGGATCAAAGTGCTAGCGATGAATCCAGATAGTCAAGCGGATGTACATCGTATTTTGCTAAAGCTAGGACAATTATTGGAAGTGCCAAATGTTGAAAAAATTTGGCGTGAGATGGACGATGGCATCACAGCGGCAGCAAAGACTTTGCCGAGTTCGGTCAAAAATTGGCGAGTTTATTTTGAGGTAAGCACGGCGCCGCATGCGGCTGGGGCGAGTAGTTTTATTGGGGAGACGTTAACGCGGCTCGGTGTTGGAAATATTGTGCCGGCAAATCAAGGTCCATTTCCTAAATTGAATCCCGAATACATCGTGCGTGCAAATCCCGATTTGATCATGGTGAGTGAGCGAGGCTATGCCTCTTTGCCTACACGTCCTGGATGGTCGAGTATTCAAGCGCTACGCGAGAATCGGGTCTGTGTCTATTCCGCGGCGGAATCTGATGTGCTAGTGCGTCCAGGCCCCCGCA
Organism: Affinundibacterium baiyunense; assembly: GCF_018139645.1. Classification (GTDB taxonomy): domain Bacteria; phylum Pseudomonadota; class Gammaproteobacteria; order Burkholderiales; family Burkholderiaceae_D; genus Undibacterium; species Undibacterium baiyunense. The sequence goes on along the minus strand of NZ_JAGSPM010000001.1, from coordinate 720,056 downwards.
TGGCGGAGGCGGCGGCGATTATGGCAAAGTGTTTGAGGAGCAAAGTCTCGACGAAGGAAGCCGGCAAAGAATCAAGCAATGTATCAAGCCGAGATTCGGGTAAGACAATATGACACCGATTAGTGGCAGTGCGATGGTGACGGGATTTGATATTCAAGCCAAACTCGAAAGTCCTTCGGTAGTTGTGCCGCGCCAGCGTGGCAAATTTGGCTTGTTGTTGATCAGTTTGATTGTTCTTAGCGTGGCGCTCATCGTGCTTGGTCTCGGTGTAGGTAGCAACGGCTGGGAAAGTCTTTTGAGCATGTGGCAGCAATCGCTAGCGATGCAAATTGTTTGGGATATCCGTTTGCCACGCACCTTGGGTGCTTGGGCGGCGGGCGCATTGCTTGGTTTATCAGGAGCAGTAGCGCAAGGTTTGTTTCGCAACCCTTTGGCCGATCCTTATTTGCTCGGTAGCGCATCTGGTGCATCACTTGGTGTGGCGACTGCCTTGGTAGCCTTTGGCGGCTCTCCATTTGCGACCGCGTGGGTGGTGCGAATGGGGCTAACTGGTGCTGCTTTTTGTGGTGCGGTGCTAGCCGTGTTCTTGACCTTGTTACTCGCGCGCGGCGTTCAACATACTTTGCGTTTGTTATTGGCAGGCGTGATTGTTGGAGTGGTATTAGCAGCGATCGGTTCGCTAGTCACGATGCTGCGCCCCGACATCGTGCAAGCGATGCAGGCGTTTATGCTGGGTAGCACTGGCTATGTCGGCTGGTCAAGCTGCGGCGTGATGTTGATGGTGGGCGGCATATGTTTGTTAGTTAGTGTCGCTCTTAGTCAGGTTTTGGATGGCTTGTCATTGGGAGAATCAACTGCGCGTAGTCTGGGTTTGCCCCTATCGCAAATGCGGATGGCGTTGGTTTTAATTATTGCTTTGAGTGCAGGGACTGCGGTTGCACAGACAGGCTTGATTGTTTTTGTTGGTTTGGCGGCACCGCACTTGGTGCGATCTGTAATGAAAACGACGCATGCGGGCTTGATTGTTTTGTCGAGCTTAGCGGGCGGAGTATTGCTGAGTGCTGCCGACATTCTTAGTCGTTGGATGATTGCACCACAAGAGTTGCCAGTTGGAGTTGTGACTGCGATTTTGGGTGGCGCGTATTTGTTAAGGCTGATGCATAAACAGCGACGATTGGAAGGGCAATGAGCATGAGTCTAGATCGACCCAGCGTCAGTGGATTGGCGATTCAAACCCAGCACCTTAGTGCTGTGCTAGATGACGCACTGATATTGCGTGATCTTAGCGTACAAATTCCGCGAGCATCGTGGACTAGTATCGTCGGCCCGAATGGCGCCGGAAAATCCACATTGCTCAAAGCCTTGGCAGGCTTAATGGCAAGTGATGGAACTATTCAGTTGCTTGGGCAAGCGGTAGACGAAATCTCTAGAAGAGAAAAAGCGCGATGTTTATCTTGGCTCGGCCAAAGTCAAAGTGCTGCGGAAGATATGCGGGTATGGGATGTGGTCATGCTAGGACGCTTGCCACATCAAGCTTGGCTCGCTGCACCAAGTGCTGAGGACTATGCCGCAGTGGAGCAAGCATTACGTGATACGCAAGCTTGGCAATGGCGCGAACGTAGTCTTGCGCAATTGTCTGGTGGTGAGCGGCAACGTGTTTTATTAGCCCGTGCTTTGGCGGTACAAGCAGAGGTTTTGTTGATGGACGAACCTTTAGCAAATCTCGATCCGCCGCATCAAGCGGATTGGATGGCTTTGGTCCGGCAATTAGTCGCGCAAGGAAAGACCGTGATTAGTGTTTTGCATGAAATTTCATTTGCACTGCAAGCCGATTATTTAATGATTATGCAGCATGGTCGTTTAGTGCATCAGGGACGCTGCAAAGATATCGAAAGTCATCAAGCCTTGTGTGAGGTATTTGAACATCGAATTGCGATACACCCGGTGGCGGGGCAGTGGGTTGCGCTACCTAATTAAGAAACCTATGTATCCAATTTGCGAACTTTCTGATATCGCAAGCGGATAGTAGATGAATGAATTCATGGAGAAAAATAAATGCAAATTGAAACACCGCCAGCAGAAAAACCATACGAAAAACCACAAGGGGAACGCCGAGGTCTGGTCATCATTAATACCGGTGATGGTAAAGGGAAAAGCACAGCGGCATTCGGCCTTGCCTTACGTGCGCATGGGCGAGGTAAGGCAGTCAAAATTTTTCAGTTTATGAAAGTGCCAACGGCCCGTTTTGGTGAACATCGGATGTTTGAACAACTAGGCTTACCGGTAGAAGGCTTGGGTGATGGCTTTAGTTGGAAAAGTCAGGATTTAGAGCATTCTGCGCAACTAGCGCGTGATGGTTGGGAAAAGGCCAAAGTCGCGATCATGAGCGGTGATTATTTTATGGTGACCTTGGATGAGATTACTTATCCATTGATCTATGGTTGGCTGCCGCTTGAAGATGTTTTAGCGACATTGCGATCTCGCCCAGTTGATGTGCATGTGGTGTTGACTGGTCGTCGTTGTCCACCAGAATTAATCGAGTTGGCAGATACAGTAACCGAAATGACTTTGATAAAACACGCCTTTCGCGCTGGAATTCCGGCGCAGCGTGGTATCGAAGATTGAGTTCGATAAGCTTGCATGTACATTGATAGCAAGATCTGAAATATGTTGCTTCATCTGAATTCACAACCTGAGTTTGTACAAGTGATCGCATTGTCCTTGCTAGTGGGATGCTTGATCGATCGCTACTTGGGAGAGCCTAAATCATCCTGGCATCCCGTGGTTTGGATCGGACAATATTTGCATTTCTTCGGCAAGCTGATCGCACCAATTGCAGTGAACGGAAAATTCGAATCTTTTAGCGCATCGCAGAAGTTACGAGCCTATTGTTTTGGTGCATTCTTTTGGTTGCTCGCTGCGACGGTGTTGGTTTTTCTTGCAAACGAAGTCGAGCAAGTATTGAGTCGATTCGCTTGGTACTGGCAAGCTTTGTGTTTCGGTATTTTGTTAAAACCGCTATTTAGTTGGCGCATGTTAAGAGACGAAGTTGTTGCGGTGGAGTCGGCACTAACAAGCTCTTTAGACGCAGGACGGTTGCAGTTGGCGCGTCTGGTTAGTCGCGATGTTCAGTATTTATCAGAAATTGAAGTGCGCGAGAGTGCAATTGAAACCTTAACAGAGAACTTAAATGACTCGGTGATTTCTGCTTTGCTGTGGTTTGTATTGGCTGGTTTGCCCGGCATTTTATTGTATCGATTTGCGAATACTGCCGATGCAATGTGGGGATATCGCGGCGAGCACGGTGGTCGTGTATGGACTTGGGCAGGTAAGTGGGCGGCGCGTGCTGACGATGTGTTGTCTTGGCCCGGCGCGAGGCTAACTGCATTGCTGATGTTTGTGGGATCTGCACGACTACCATCAGCGGCACTTTGGCGAGAATCCAGTGCTACTACCTCGCCGAATGGCGGTTGGCCTATGGGCGCTATCGCGTTGATTCTAAATATACGACTCACAAAACCTAGCGTGTATGTCTTGCATGCCAACGGCGCCAATGTCAATGCACAGCATATTGGGCAAGCAATAGTAGTTTGTGAACGTACGATCTTGGCATGGTTTGCGCTAGTTGTGCTGATGTTATTGGCTTTGTATTTTTTAATGTCGCGATGAGCGAGTTGAATTGAGAAAAAGTGAAATCATGTTGATGATGAAACCTTCACCCCAAACGCAAATGCAAACGAAAACTAAAAGTGAAGGACCACGATTACGTGTGCACGGTGGTACAGATACTTTGGGTAAGCCGGCTTACGATTTCTCGACCAATAGTAATGCGCTCGGTCCATGCCCAGAAGTGTTAACACAGATTCGTTTGAGCGATTGCGCCAGTTATCCTGATCCTGAATACCATCACTTGCGTAACGCATTAGCAGCTTGGCATCAGGTTTCGCCCCAGCGTATTTTGTTTGCTGCTAGTGCTAGCGAATTTATTTTTCGTATCTCGATGTTGGTAGGGCAAAGTACTAGAGGGAGCGCTTCTAGTAGTGTTAGCTCTAGTACTACGCGATTAGTTTCTTCGCAAAAAACGGTGTGGGTCCCTCCACATAGCTATGGCGATTATGTGTTAGCTGGACGTGCGGCAGGTTTGGCGATTGTTGACGATTTTCACAATGCGGATTTGATTTGGGCTTGTGAACCGGGTAGTCCACTTGGGCAAAATCAAGCTGGTTTAGCGCAGATGATTGCAAATCTCGCGGGCCGCTCTGGTGAAGAGCAAGTCGTGCTCGATTGTGCATATCAAGCATTGCGTTTATCCGGTAGTCCTAGTTTGAATTCACAACAACGTGACACTTGCTGGCAATTGTTCACGCCAAATAAGGCTTTGGGCTTAACGGGAATTCGGGGGGCTTATGTGATTGCACCGATACAAGCACAGCATTGGCAACAGCAGTTAGAACAAATGGCGGCATCATGGCCACTGGGAACGCATGCCGTAACGATGTTGCATGCATGGACTTTACCATCGGTGCAAGACTGGTTGCGTGAGAGCTTAACGACCTTGCGCGATTGGAAGCAGCGGCAAATTGCCTTATGTGTTGATTTGGGCTGGAAAGTGGAGCCGAGCGACACCAATTTCTTCTGCGTTACACCAAGCAAAACAATACAAGAATTTCGAACCGATTTCTTACATACGATGCGAGCGCAGGGAGTGAAATTGCGCCATGCTGGCTCATTTGGTCTTGATCCTTGTTTTCGTATGCGTGTGTTATCGCCTCCGATGCAAGACGCGTTTTATCGTGCGGTGAAACAGTATTCACCTGATTTTTGATGCATTGATCTGACTCTTTAATTTTCTTAAAACAATTTTCCTAAAACACTTAAAACATTTAAATAAAGGTTAGATATGAACTCAGTCAACGAAGCAGCCTTCGAGATGGATGATTTACACGATCCAGAGTTAAGCGCGCGCTTACAACATAAGATCGATAACAAAACGAAACCACTTGGTTCACTTGGTCGAATCGAGCAACTTGCGTTGCAACTTGGTTTGATTTTGCGAACCGAAACGCCACGTCTAGAACAAGCACAGATGTTGGTTTGTGCTGGTGATCATGGAATCGTCAAACACGGCGTATCCGCGTTTCCAAGTGATGTTACTTGGCAGATGGTAGAAAATTTTTTGGCTGGCGGAGCTGCGGTCAGCGTGTTAGCACGCCAACACGGCATTGCATTGAATGTGATTGATTGCGGTGTGAACCATGATTTTGCACCGCGCTCGGGATTGATCATTCGTAAGATCGCATACGGTACCGCAGATAGTTTGCAACAAGCAGCGATGAGTGCAGAACAATGTCAGCAAGCGATTCAAAATGGTCGTGAAATTGTAAAAAATTTGCCCGGCAATGCTGTGCTCTTGGGAGAAATGGGGATAGGCAATACGTCAGCGGCGGCTTTGTTGTTAGCACGTTTAGGCGATTTGGATATTGCGGATTGTACAGGTGCAGGCACCGGTTTGGATCACTTTGCCATCGCCAGGAAAGTCGAGACTTTACGTTTGGTATTGAAACGACATGCAGGTGCAAGCACGCCGCTAGATGCACTTGCTTGTTTGGGCGGCTTTGAGATCGCTACTTTGGTGGGAATCGTATTACAGGCTGCGATTGAAAATCGGGTTATTGTAGTGGATGGATTTATTGCGAGTTCCGCTGTGCTGGTGGCGACACGCTTGGCGCCACGAGTACAACAACGTTGTGTGTATGCGCATCGTTCCGCCGAAAGTGGTCATCGCTTAATGCTAGAAACTTTACAAGCTAAGGCCTTGCTTGATTTAGGTCTACGTTTGGGGGAAGGATCGGGAGCCGCATTGGCTTGGCCGCTATTACAGTCCGCGAGTGATATCTTGTGTGATATGGCAAGTTTCGAGAGTGCTGGCGTAGCACGCAATGATGGCGAGCTGGCCTGATTTAGTTGGATTGATTCTTTATGATTCGCCATTATCTGCTAGCGCTCCAATTTTTTACCCGCATTCCTGTCACTGGAAAATTAGCCGAATGGGTTGGTTACAGCCCAGCGATGCTGCGCGCAAGTGCGGGTCATTTCCCAGGTATTGGGTTTTTGGTAGGTGCTTTGAGCGCTCTTAGTTTTTGGGGTGTATACACATTGTTACCGCAACAGGCGGCTACCGTTTTTGTAGCCGCTGCTCTGAGTACGGTGTTTAGCGTGATGTTGACAGGGGCGTTTCATGAAGATGGTTTAGCCGATCTAGCGGATGGCTTGGGTGGCCATGTTAGTCGCGAGAAGTCTTTAGAAATCATGAAAGACTCGCGCATTGGAACTTATGGCACGGTCGCCTTGCTACTGGCTTTAAGCAGTAAATTGGCCTTGCTCAGTTTGTTGGGACAATTAAATCTGTCCATCTGCGTGATTGCTTTGTTTTTGGCGCATGTGGTTTCACGTACCATGCCTTTATTGATCATCAAATATTTACCGCATGTGGGAGATACACCGCAATCGAAATCGAAACCTTTGGCTGATGCGATTGAGAATCCCACCTTGCTCGTTGCAGCGCTTTGGTGTGGAGCTGCGTTCGCATTAGTGTTGTTCTGGCGACCGGCGTTTATCTGGAGCGCGGGCTTGATTGCTGCATTGTGTTCTACTTGGTGGATGTATAGGTTTTTACGTCGTCGTATCCAAGGTTTTACAGGCGATGCCTTGGGGGCAACGCAGCAGTTGAGTGAGTTGAGTTTCTATTTGGGTGTGTTGTTGGCGTGGCCGAGGTCATGACAAATGCGATGACAAATACAATGACGCATACGACCACTCCTATGAATACAAAAAAGCTTTGGTTGGTAAGGCATGCACAGCCACTAATAAAAAAAGGCATTTGTTATGGACAGCTTGATGTTGCGGTCGATACAAAAGCCAATCTCGACGCTGCAAGAGATCTTGCGATCGAACTTAAAAAAAGTGAAGAGCGCGCGCTGCTAGTTTATTTTTCAGGCCTACAGAGAACAGAACAATTCGTAAATGCATTGCAAGCGCATGTTCCGAATTTACATTGCGTCATCGATGAACGCTTGAAAGAAATGGATTTTGGTCTGTGGGAAGGACAAGCGTGGTCAGATATTCCAAAAGATGAAATTGATCGATGGACGCGTGATTTCGGAGAGTATCGATTTGGCGGTGTTGAAAGCTGTAACGAGGTATTGCAAAGAGTAGCTGCTGCCTACCAAGATTGTTTGCGGATGTTGCAGGCGTCAACAGTATTGCAGCGGTCAGAGCAAGCACAGCAGCCAACAGATATTGTTTGGGTTACGCATGCAGGCGTTATCCGTGCATTGACCTATTATTTACAAAATCGAAAGTGCAAGATAGAGCAGGCGGCACAGTGGCCGCTAGAAACGCCTGATTTTGGCGCTTGGATTTGTCTTGATCTACCGCCACAGTATCCACCTCTAAACTAAGGCTGTACGCCAAACACGAAGCGAGAAGATTCGCTACAATCTTGACCTTATGGTGCTTCCGCAAACACGCCATTTACCAAGAACTTTTCAATCTTGCATCATGAATTATTTAGCCCACATTTTTTTAGCACGGCATAGCCATGATGCGATGCTGGGTGCCTTGTTGGGCGATTTTGTCAAAATGAACGGGGCCGCAGATTATCCCAATCACATTGCACAAGAAATTATTTTGCATAGAAAGATTGATACTTATACCGATCAGCATCCACTGATACAACAAGCAAAAGAATTGTTTTCACCACTTCGCAGACGTTATGCCGGTATCGCCTTAGATATTTTTTATGATCACGTGTTGGCAAAACATTGGCATTATTACGCCGATGTCAATTTGGATCAATTCATCAAAGATTTTTATCGAGCTCTTCAGATGCGACAATCCTTTTTTACCGAGCATTTAACGTATGCGGTACCGCGTATGGTTCAGCAAGACTGGCTCGGTTCGTATGCCGATTTTGATGGCGTGGCCTTAGCGATTGAACGTGTCTCAACACGCTTGTCGCGCAATGGACATCTGTTGCGTGAGGCGGTGCTTGATTTGGAACAGAATTATGTGGAGTTGAGTGAGGGTTTTTTTGATTTTTTTCCGCAATTGCAATCCTTCGTGTTAGCGCAGCGCGAGGTGCTGAGTCTTGATCCAAGTTGACCAGAGTAAACAAACTCGTTTGAGTTCCTAAAAACAGTGAAGTCGAAATTCGGCTAAACTTGCAGCTGATAACTCTCATCACTTTATTTCGCAACTGCATGTGCTGTTTACCCAAGCATCTTGCTATCTACCCATTAAATCAATAAGTAATTTATAAGAAATTCATTATGAGCACTATTGTTAGCCAGCGTCGCCAGCCAGATTTAACCACTGTTTTAATTGCGACGGGTTTTGTATTGACGCTATCGATGGGTGTTCGTCATGGCTTCGGGTTTTGGCTGCAACCGATTTCAGCAGAACATCACTGGACGCGTGAAACCTTTTCGATGGCGATTGCGATTCAGAATTTAATGTGGGGCGTGTTTGGACCATTTGCTGGGATGGCAGCCGATAAATTAGGGACTGCGAAAGTGATTGTGCTGGGTGCGATCTTATTTGCACTTGGTTTGATTTGGATGGCCTTGGTGAGTCATCCAACAGCCTTTATCGTCGGCTCTGGTTTGTTAGTTGGTGCTGCCTTGGCTTGCACCACTTTCGGTGCTGTTAGTGGTTTGATTGGACGCACCGCACCTGAGGCCAAGCGTTCTTGGGCATTTGGTATGTCATCCGCGGCTAGCTCGTTTGGCCAATTTTTTATGATGCCAGTGGATCAACAATTGATTCAGCATGCAGGTTGGCAAAATGCGTTTTATGTATTGGCGGCCTTGATGTTAATAGTCATGTTACCGATGGCATGGAAATTACGCGAGCCAGCACGTGAGATCGATACAGGCCCACATCAAAGTACGATGGAAGCGGTGCGCGAAGCCTTCACGCACAAACCATTTTTACTCTTGTTAGCGGGTTATTTTGTTTGTGGATTTCAGTTGGTGTTTATCGGCGTGAATATGCCAGCGTATTTGAAAGATAAAGGTATCGTCGATCCTAGCGTGGCTGTTATCGCTTTATCCTTAATTGGCCTATTCAATATTGTTGGTTCTTATGGCGCTGGAAAGTTGGGTGGTTTTTTTCCTAAGCGTTATCTGTTATCCAGTATCTATCTCACTCGCAGCATCGTCATCGCCTTGTTCGTTTTGGCGCCTTTCAGTACCTATAGCGTGTATGTATTTTCTGCCGCTATGGGGCTATTGTGGTTGTCCACCGTGCCATTGACTAATGGCGTCATCGCAGGCATTTTTGGTTTGAAATATTTGTCTATGCTATCTGGATTTGTTTTCTTCTCACATCAGCTCGGAAGTTTTATTGGCGCTTGGTTGGGTGGCTATATGTACACCAAAAATGGGAATTACGATGCAGTCTGGTTGATTGTAATTGGGCTTGGGATTTTTGCGACTTTGATTAATTTGCCGATGGATGAAAGCGCAATTGAACGTGATACGAAACTTCCGCTTGCTGCGTAATATTGAAGATGAAATCAATCACTAAATTTCGCCGTGCTTTGATCGCAATGTTGCTAACAGCGATTGTTTTGCTGATTTTGTCTGCGTATTTGCAGCCGGATTTTATTCTTGATTTAGCCAATCGCTATGTCTTTTGTTAACTACTTCTTGGTTGCGTTTAATTGCGTTTAGTTGTGTTTGGTTGGAGTCAGTTAGTTTGATGTCATGCTACATGAGACTGGTGAATTGGTAATGTAATAGATTGAGTAGTAATTAATTGTTCTTTTTTAGGCAATCTGCTATCTTTTTGCTTCCCTCAACAAATAAAGATAGTGGCAAGGTCGTAAACCGACTTTGCATATCAAGACAAATTATGAAGCTAACTTTACCTCGTTCGCTGTCGTCGCCCTTGGCTCGCAGCACATTTGCTTGGCTTATTCTTCGTGTTTTATTGTCCGCCTTGGTCGCCGCGCATGGCTGGGCACGTTTGATTGCTGGAGGAGTTCCTCCCTTTGGCGAATTTTTGAATGCGCAAGGATTTCCTGCTGGGTTTTATTTTGCAGCCTTGGTGACCGCGATAGAAATTACAGGTTCTATTTTTCTTTTATTGGGTCGCGTGGTGGCGCCGGTGTGCGCGATTTTAGCGTTTATTTATGCGATGGGGATAGCGCTAGTCCATGCACAAGAAGGCTGGTTTGTAGTTGGCCTTGGACGAAATGGTTCAGAGTACAGCGTGCTTCTCATTGTTTGCTTGCTATTGACGGGATTGCAGCACGTTCGGTCAAAAGATGAAGATTAATTTGTCGTAAGTTGATTCGATCTAGAATTGAAAGCTAGGTTAGCGTGTATGGAATTGCGCGGTGTAAGATTTGATTTTAAGTATCTTTGTGTGCGATTAGCGGGTATTGAACGCACAAAAATAAATTGATAGCTAGTGTTGTGTGGGAGAGTAAATGAAATATTGGCTAATGAAATCAGAACCGAATGAAGTGAGTATTGACGATGCTTTACGTCTCGGAGCTGCGCCTTGGTTTGGCGTGCGCAACTATCAAGCACGCAATTTTATGCGCGATCAAATGCAAATTGGTGATGGTGTTTTGTTCTATCACTCAAGCTGCGATGAACCTGGCATTGCAGGCATTGCAGAAGTCGCCAGTACAGCTTATCCTGATGCGACTCAGTTTGATTCTAACAGCCACTATTTTGATCCGAAATCGACAGTGGAAAATCCGCGGTGGATCTTGGTCGATGTGAAAGCAATTCGTAAGACCCGTTTATTAAGCCTTGCGGAAATGCGCTCCAATCCTGAGTTGGCGAGTATGGTGGTATTGCAGAAGGGGAGTCGCCTGTCGATTACCCCCGTTACTGCAGCAGAGTGGAGAGCGGTTTTAAAACTTTTAGATAAACCTAAATAGAGACCCAAATAATTATTGAGTTAAGAGCTGAATTAAGAAGCCAATCAAAAAATCAAATGCGGCTTTGATCTTGAAATTGCTGTCTCAGATTATTTTTTTGTACCTTACCCATCGTGTTTCTAGGTAATTCATCGATAAAGAAAACTCGTTTAGGTACTTTAAAATTGGCAATTTGCGATTTAAGGCGTGCGATCAAGGTTGTGGCTCCCAACTGTGCATGCGCTTTTAATACGACCACAGCGCTCACCGCTTCGCCAAAGTCTGCATGCGCTAATCCAATCACGGCTGATTCAAGTACTTCTGGCATATCGTCAATTAGGCTTTCGATTTCTTTCGGATAAACGTTGTAGCCACCAGAGATAATTAGGTCTTTGCTGCGACCAACAATACTTAGATATCCATCCTGATCTAACTTGCCGACGTCTCCAGTACGAAAGTAACCATCGTCCGTGAACTCTTCCGCCGTTTTTTCTGGCATGCGCCAATAGCCTTGAAATACATTAGGGCCTTTGACCTCGATATCGCCGATTACTTCAGCTTCACTGGCCTCACCAACTTTTGTATCTTGCGTTCGAACTCTTATGCTTACCCCAGGAAGTGCTAGACCGACGGTGCCACCTTTGCGTACACCGTCATAAGGGTTTGAGCTAAGCATGGTGGTTTCGCTCATACCGTAACGCTCAAGTATGGTTTGCCCAGTGCGTTGTTGGAACTGGGTAAAAGTTTCAGTCAACAAGGGCGCCGAGCCAGAAATGAATAAACGCATATTGCGACACAATGTTTGATTCAAGCGCATATCTTGTAGCAACCTGACATAGTAGGTTGGTACGCCCATCATCACAGTTGCTTGCGGCAGATAATGTAAGACTTGATCAGCATCGAATTTCGGCAGAAAAATCATTTTGCTACCATTCAATAGCGCTCCATGCGAGGCGACAAACAAACCATGAACGTGAAATAAGGGCAGGGCGTGCAGTAGCACATCGCCTTCACGCCATTGCCAAATTTCTTTTAAGACAAGTGCATTCGAGGATAAATTTTGGTGCGTTAGCATCGCACCTTTACTCCGTCCTGTCGTACCTGATGTATATAAAATCGCTGCGAGATCAGTAGGCGTACTTTGTACGGTAGTGAATTGATCGGACATGCAAGCGGCTCGATCTAATAAACTACCCCGATTATTGCCTTGCGATGGTGCGTCCAAAGTAAATACGTGTTTGCTGCCGGTTTGAAACGCAATCTGCGAAACCCAGCCAAAATTTTGAGGAGAACAAACTACTACTTCAGGTTCCGCATCTTGAATAAAATAGCCGATTTCGGCGTGTTGATAAGCAGTATTTAACGGTAAAAATACGTAACCGGCACGCAAAGTTGCTAGGTAAAGAATCAAGGCTTCTGGTGATTTTTCTACTTGCACTGCGATTCTGGCACCAGCGCTTAGGTTTAAGCTGCACAACAAGTTTGCTAACTTGGCGCTAGCACGTTCAATATCTAACCAGCTGTAATAGCGACCATCATGCGTTTCTATGCAACAGCGTGATAAATCTTTGGGAAAGTGGTTTGCAAATAAAGCGTAGAGATTCGCGTTCATATCAATTAGCTTGTGATCATTTACCAGTAAACACTGGAACCTTTTTGGCTAAGAAACCTAATACACCTTCTTGGTAATCTTCGGTTTGTAAAAAAGAGAAGGCTTCTAGTTGTTCTTCGTCACTGAGCCGCTCAGGCACAAAGCTAAGTCGACGAATAAATTTTTTATTTAACCGTGCCGCCAATGGTGCGCCTAGTGCGATTCTCTCAGCAGTCTCGCGTGCCTCGGTTGGAACATCATCTGATAGTCGTTGAACCAAGCCTTTTTGCTTGGCCTCGATCGCGTTCAGAATGCGACCTTCGAGCAAGATTTCAGAAGCGACAGCTTTGCCGACTAGGCCCAGCAAGCTTTGCAGTTCTTTGGGCGCTAGTGGAAAGCCTAATCGATTGATTGGAATGCCGAAGCGCGCGCCAGGTGATGCGATACGGATATCACATGAAATCGCAATCTCTAAACCACCACCCACGCACACACCTTCAATAGCAGCAATTACCGGATGTTGGCATTCACTGATGGCTTTGAGTGAAGCGGCAATTACTTGATTGTGATAACGCATGCCATCCGCAAGTGTGTTGCGCACCGTGGCAAATTCTTGCACGTCAGCACCCGCAGCAAAATTGCCACCCGCACCTCGAATAATGATGCAGCGTAGATTCTGATTTTGATGCAAGGCGGTGAAATGTGTCGTGAGTGCATTCCACATAGCCATATTGAGTGCATTGAGTCGGTCAGGATTAGAGATTGTAATGAAGGCGAGATTACCTTCTATATCGCATCGAATATTATCCATCTTCTAGCTTCGCTTTTTGGTGTGCATGAGAGTGCGTGAAAGTGCGTGAGATTGCTGCTTGGATTTATTTTTTGCTCTTTTTACTTTTTGAACTGGCTGCTTTGTTGGCCTCGACTGACACAGGCGAAGTTTGAACCGGAGTGAATTTGCCTGCATAAGCTAACCACAGTAACAGTGCGCCCACTAAAATCATCGGCAGGGAGAGCATCTGTCCAGCTGAGATGGTGATGCCAAGCAAATTGACTTCATAGTCAGGTGTGCGGAAGTATTCGGTAAAGAATCGAGCGCAGCCATATAGCATCACAAACACAGCGCCAACCGCGAGTGCAGGGCGGGCTTTTCGAGCGAACAGCCAAACAATGATGAACAGTAGAATCCCATCAACCAGCATTTGATACAAAGGAGAGGGATGGACTGGATAAGCAACACCTGGCCAATTCATTGCCCAAGGTAGATCTGTTGATGCCATGCGACCTGGTAATTCATGATTGATGAAATTACCAAAGCGACCAGCAGCGTAGCCCAATGGAACGAGCGGGGCGATGAAATCGTACACATAAGCTAGGGGCATTTTTGCTTGTCTTGCCCATAATGACATCGCGACTAAAACACCTAAGAAGCCACCGTGAAATGACATACCACCTTTCCACACCATAAAAATTTCGAGTGGATTTTGTAGGAAGTACATAGGCTGATAAAAAATCACTTCACCCATACGTCCACCAACAATCACACCGAGTACACCGTAAAACAGCATGTCGTCGATATGCTCTTTGGTCCAACCTCGCGCTGCCACATGTGGCATGCGTAGACGTAGACGTCCTAGCACGATGAATTGCGCGAATGCCACCAAATACATGATGCCGTACCAGTGGATTTTGAAAAAGCCGAGATCGAGCGCGATAGGATTAAAATTTGGATGATCCAACATGAGTTTATTTTTCTAAAAGGTCTAAGAAGGCTTGAATAACGGGGGAATTGCTATCGCGGCGCCATGCAATACCAAGTTCAACACTATCTTGCATCGAGTGAGACAATTCCAAGCGTTGATAATGTACTCCGGTACGCTGTAAATTGGCGACCGATTCTGGTACCAAAGCCATGCCCATATTTGCTGAAACCAGCGCAATAATTGTTTGCATTTGGATTGCTTCTTGAGCAATCATTGGGGTTAGACCAGCCTCGCGAAAATACCCCAAAATAGTGTCGTGTAAAGCAGGCGCAATTTTGCGCGGAAACAAGATTAAAGGCAAATCTTTGTAGCTAGATAGTTTGGATGGCAATGGCCGTTTCTGTGCACCATCTGGTAAAGCGAGAATCAGATTTTCACGTCGAAGTTGGCGATAGTGCAGCACATCTTGCAATCGTTCCGGTATCGGTGGGATTAACAATCCGACGTCGATTTCGCCATTTTCTAATAGAGCAAGTTGACGATCAGTGGTTGCTTCACTGAGCACAATCTTAACCTGTTCAAAATGCTGGCGAAACTGTCTAAGTGTCGGCGGCAAGATGCTGTAGTCTGCAATCGAAATAAAGGCGAGCTTAAGTTCGCCTATCGAACCCGCTGCTGCACGTTGTGCAATCGCGGGCAATAATTCGGCTTGTGCAAGTAGTCGTTTGGCTTCCGGTAATAATACTGCTCCGGCTGCGCTTAATTGAATTTGACGCGTCGTACGATGAAATAAAGCCGCTCCTAGTTCAGCTTCTAGCCCTTGTATCGCTTGCGATAGTGGCGGCTGTGTCATGTGCAGTTTTTGTGCTGCTCGACCAAAATGAAGTTCTTCTGCCACGGCGACAAAATATCTCAGTTGGCGCAGTTCGATGTGCATACGTTGTGTAGTTGTGATGTGAGCATCTATGCGATGATCAGATTTTTAGCCATAAATGACGACGGCATGATGACGGCGGAATTATTTTTTTGCCTTGTCCTTGAAGCTGCGCTTGAGTCTTTCTTTGCGCATTTTTTCATGCAACATTTCGTCTTTACGCTTATCTAGGCCGAGCATGCGTTCAAAAAACTCAAACCATAGAAATGCAAATAATCCTAGACCATTAATCCACCACCATGAAATATTTTCCATAAAGCTAAGTTCAAGAAGTTTCATAATATACAGCGCGACAACTGGGACTAGAAGTTTCATAGTGTTTGTAGTGTTAGCGATAAGGCGGGTGAGGTAATGGGTATCGATACTTGTTCAGCTTGATCATGCCTCATGTTATTTCAAGCTGATGCAATGGTGCTTTATCATAGGGGCTAAAATGATCAAGGTCAACCAATGTAATTGAATCGCGTTACTTGTCTCAAGCTGAGATAAAAAGCGGTAAAATACGCAGATTCGATTTTTTAACTGGAGATTTTTATGAAAACGACTTTAATGATTGCAGCAAGTGTAATGATGTTGGCATCTGGTTCTGCGATGGCAAATGCCGATTTAGCGAAATCTAAAAATTGTATGAGTTGCCATAGCGTAGATGCAAAAATTCTAGGACCTTCATTTAAAGATGTCGCTAAAAAGTATGCTGGTGATAAAGCAGCAGAAGGCAAATTAGTTACCAAAGTAATCAAGGGTGGTAGCGGTGTATGGGGCGCAATCCCAATGCCGGCAAACGCACAAGTGAGTGAAGCTGAAGCGAAGACTTTGGTTAAATGGATTTTGAGTGTGAAATAATCTTCAAATTTTCTGAACAAGGCTCGGTCTTATCCGAGCCTTTTTCTTATCCTGAGATGTGCCATGCCAAAATTTCATACGTTAGATAAAATTGATCGTAAGCTGCTGAATATGCTGCAGAAAGACAATCAAACGCCAACGCGTGTCTTGGCCGAGAAGCTACATATTTCTCAACCAACTTGTTTGCGTCGGATAAAAGCATTGCGCGATGCTGGCGTGATTAGTGCAGATGTGGCGATGGTTGATCCGTTTTCGATTGGCTATGGAATGTTGGCTTTTTTGGAAATTTCTCTACAAAATCAATCGGATGAACACATGCGCGATTTTGAGGCATGTATGAATCACGAGCCTGAAGTAATGCAGTGTTATTTTGTCTCGGGTGAGATTGACTATTTCTTAGTCATTCACGTAGTTGATATGGAAGCTTATTATCAATTTGTGAGACGAGCGATTTCTGGATCAGGTAATGTCAGGCATTTTCATTCCCGTTTTCCGATGAAGCGGGCGAAGTTTTCTACGCGTATTGCATTCGATGAGAAAATGCCAGAATTAAGTGTTCGCGTTTCTAGATAAACAGAAGTCTAATCTGGCAAAGTTTAAGACTTACGAACGCCGTTACTGATTTTGCTTAACTCTTGCGTCACTGCACGTTTGACCACTTCTTCAATACTATTACGTAAGCCAACGCGAATCTCATCGGCTAATTTATCAACCGCTGTTTGCAGTACGTCTGCCAAACTATCGCTGACACGATGTTCAAGCACAAAGTCGACACGCGATAGAACTTGACGTAGTACATTTTCTCGCACACTTACTTCAAGTTCTTTCCATTGCTCAGCGCTCATGGTTGGTGTGACTTCGGTGTTTGTCGCGTCCGCTTGCAGCTCGGCGGTCGGAATTTCTGGGATTTGTGCAAGCACTTCTTTAGCTGCAGCGATCGCCGCATTTACAGGCTTGACAGTGCTTGCGGTTGGAGTCTCTTTGGCGGTACTGCTTGTTTGTGCTGATACAGGAAAATGCGACTCTTGTACTTTCGGTGTCGGATTTGCTGGCTTGCCATCGGAATCACTAATAATTTCCGTCAGTACCGGGATGCTTTCATCAATTTGTTCGTTCATTATGCGGATGCCACAATATGAGAGGGTTTGATCCCTTGTTGTTGATATAGACGAAACCGCTGACGCGCAGCATTCGCATCGTCTTCTTGTTGTGATACAACTTCAATCACACGATTAAATTGGGCAAATGTGGTCGGTAACATTTGGCTCAAATTAATCAGCAAATCATGGTGGGGTAGTGCGCTATCGATTTGTGTTGCAATCACAATCGGGGTTTGCGATGCCAGGGGATCATCAATCATCACATGCGGCAAAAAATCGACAGCAGAAAAATCCCAAAGCGCATCGTTCAATAGCGTTGCCTGTTCTAAGTTTTCACTAAGTACCATGATTTGACAATTGGCAGCGCGCGCCTTGCGTATCAGCCGGCAACAATAGTGAATCTTGTCGGCTACTTGACTATGAAAATCAACTCTGGTCATCTGCTTCACTTAGAATCGAATGCCCGTCGGTGAACTCGATTTAGCCCGAGGTACGAGCTTCGGTGTATCGTCTTGTGGGGCGTTTGTGGCTTGTGGCGGTGCCGCTGGTTCGGGATCAGGATAACGGTAGTCTTTAGGCAAAATGTTAGTTTCTGGGTAGCCAGCCGAGCTCAATCCGGTGCGCCACTCTTGCGATTCAAATCCAGAAAACTTTGTTCTGTTGATGAGCATGAATGGTAATTGGGTGTCGCCACTGACTTGCTTTAGTTTATTGACGTCTTCAGTGGACGTAATGGTTTTTTCAAAAAATGGAATACCATTTTGTTTCAGCATAGTGCGCGCTTCATTGCATGCACCGCAATTAGGTGCAGAGTAAAACGTGACGGGATTTTTAGCAACTGCAGCTGCAAGTGTATCGGGTAGTTTGACGTTGGAAATATTGGCAACACTATCTAAAGCTTTTGTACCCAATTTTTTTGCATTCGCTGGCGGCGGTGTGTCGCTGTACACCGTCTTGCCGTCAGCGCCAACCCATTTGTACATTTGTGCTTGTGCCGACATTGAACTCATTGTCAGTGCCAACACGCCGATGGCGAAGGACAAACAACTCGCAGATTGCAAGCGAAGTTTGATAGTGAATGGCGCAAGCATATTCAAATTCTCCAAACGATATTTTTTACTGAATCATGCCATTATGGCGTAATAAGGCATCGATAGTCGGTTTCCTTCCGCGAAAAGCGACAAAAGAATCTAAGGCTGGACGTGATCCACCCATCTCTAAAATCTCGGTTTGAAATAGTTGTCCAACTTTTCGAGATAAGCTGGTGCCTTCAGTTTGCGCTGCCTCTTCAAATGCGCTGTAGGCATCCGCAGATAAAACTTCGGCCCACTTATAACTAAAATAACCAGCAGAGTAGCCACCTGCGAAAATGTGACTGAATGAGTGTTGGAAACGGTTAAAAGCGGGAGGTTGCAGAACACTCACTTCATCTCTGACTTGTTGCAATACTTGTGGAACACTGAGGTTGGACGAACGGGTGCTACCGTCGTGTAGACGCATATCAAACAAGGCAAACTCCACCTGGCGCAGCGTTTGTAATCCAGATTGGAAATTTTTGGCAGCGATCATTTTGTCATAGAGTGCGCGTGGCAGATGTTCGCCGCAGTCTACGTGTGCTGTCATTTGTTGCAGCACGTCCCATTCCCAGCAGAAATTTTCCATAAATTGGGAAGGTAATTCCACCGCATCCCACTCAACCCCAGAAATTCCAGAAACCGAAATGTCATCGACCTTGGTTAACAGCTGGTGCAGTCCATGTCCAAATTCATGGAATAGGGTAATCACTTCATCGTGGGTGAACGTGGCTGGTTTTGCGACGCCATCCACCACCACTGGTGAATTGAAATTACAGGTTAGATATACCACAGGCGTTTGAATGCCGCTCGCTTTGCGGCAACGTGCGCGGGCGTCGTCCATCCACGCGCCTCCTTGCTTGGCAGCACGGGCGTAGAGGTCAAGATAAAACTGTCCAACCAATTCACCATCGCGCTCGACTCGATAAAACTTCACATCGGGATGCCAAGTGGCGGCGCTATCGCTTTGGATATTCACGGCAAACAAAGTTTGAATCACATTGAATAAACCTGCGACGACTTTGTGCTCAGGGAAGTATTGCTTCACTTCTTGTTCAGAAAACGCGTAACGTTGTTCACGGAGTTTTTCTGAAACAAAGGTCGTGTCCCACGCTTGTAAATCGATAATGCCGAATTGTTCTTGGGCGAATTGGCGCAGTTCCTGCAAGTCTTTTTCTGCGTACGGTTTCGCTTTGTGTGCTAAATCGAGCAAGAAGCTTTCGACTTGCGTGGCGCTCTCTGCCATTTTAGGTAAAAGCGAGACTTCGGCGAAATTTCGATAGCCAAGTAGCTCGGCTTCTTCTTGGCGCAGGCTCAATAACTCATCGATGATAGCAGTGTTGTCCCACTCAGGATGTCCGCCAAGTTCCGATGCCTTGGTCGCGTTTGCGCGATAAATTGTTTCGCGTAGCTGGCGGTTTTCAGCGTATTGCAGAAGTGGGAAATACGAAGGGAAATGCAGGCTGAATTGATAGCCCGTTTTGCCATCTTGTTCGGCGGCGTGTTGTGCCGCTTGTAAAACTTCTTCCGGCAATCCTTTGAGTTCGGCCACATCCGTGACGAGCAATTTGTAGTCATTGGTCGCGTCCAACACATTCTCTGAGAATTTGGTAGAAAGGGCTGCCAATTTTTCTTGCACTTCTGCGTAGCGTTTCTTTTTATCGTCAGCTAATTCTGCACCGCCGAGTTTGAAGTCACGCAAGGCATTACTGATGATTTTTTTACGCGCGGTACTCAGCGTCGGGTAGGAGGCGCTCGCATTTAATGCTTTGTAGTGTTCGTACAAATGCAGATTTTGCCCAAGCTCAGTCCAAAATTCGGTGACCTTGGGTTGGTTTTCGTTATAGGCTGCACGTAGTTCTGGTGTATCGCGCACCGAATTGAGATGACTCACGATGCCCCAAGCACGGCCGAGCTTTTCGGTAACGGTTTCTAATGGCGTGACGAAATTGTCCCAATCAATGTTTGCTATTGGTGCTTCTAATTGCGATACCACTGTACGGCATTCTGCTAACAATAGCTCAATCGCTGGGCTGACATGCTCTGGCGAGATCGCATCAAAGAGTGGCAGATCGCTAAAGTTGAGTAGCGGATTTGTGGTGCTTATTGATTGGGTCGTCATGTCACTCATCGTATTAAATTCTTTCTGCAGCTTCTATCGTATTGACTAATAACATCGTGATCGTCATTGGACCGACGCCGCCTGGTACTGGCGTGATGTAACTAGCGACTTCTTTGACATTGGCATAATCCACATCGCCACACAATTTGCCTTCGTCGTCGCGATTCATACCGACGTCGAGTACGACGGCACCCGGTTTCACCATATCGGCCGTGACGATATTGCGCTTGCCTGTGGCGACCACGAGGATGTCGGCATTGCGTGTATGGGCGCCCAGATCACGTGTCTTGGAATTGCATATGGTGACGGTTGCCCCCGCTTGCAAGAGCAACATGGCTTGCGGCTTACCCACAATATTTGAAGCACCAACCACCACCGCATTCGCGCCGCGTACTGGATAGTTAATAGATTCCAGCATCTTCATCACGCCATACGGTGTGCATGGGCGGAATAAAGGCTGACCTGTCATTAGCAAACCAGCATTGCTGATATGAAAACCGTCTACATCTTTTTCTGCGGCAATCGCTTCAATCACTTTATTCGCATTGATGTGCGCAGGTAAAGGTAGTTGCACCAAGATGCCATTGATCTTTGGATCATTGTTTAAGCGCGCAATGTGATCCAAAAGAGTCGCTTCGCTCAAGTCCGCATCATATTTTTCCAGCACAGAATAAAAGCCACAGTCTTCACAAGCTTTGACTTTGTTGCGCACATACACTTGTGACGCAGGATTTTCGCCGACCAAAATAACGGCCAAACCTGGCTGTTTGCCTTGCGCCGTTAATGCTGCTGCACGTTTGGTAACGTCTTCGCGAATTTGTTGGGAAAGTTGGGTGCCGCTAATGATTTGTGCCGTCATGGTGGTGGACTCGGAAAAGTGCTTAGTGTGGAAGTGAATTGCTTTTGAATTAACTTCAATTAAGCCAAGTTTGCAAAGAAAGGATAAGCCGTGATTATACGGGATGTAGGGCTTATTTCATTCGATGTTGCCGCCAAAAAACCGTTTGCCGAGGTGAATTACATGAGCAAAGTGTTTAATTTAGTTGATACTTTTGTGATATGGATCTTTGTATAGATGTAGTTGAATGCCTGTTCGCTCGTATTTGATCTGATCAGCTCATGCGAGGTGAATTTTTGCATGCTAAAAAACGACAGACAAAATTTGTATCTTTTAGTCTTGTGTTTGAAAGTAAGTTTCTATGGATTTGAGTAGGAAATTTTGCCATCGGTATCAGTGCTCAGGTGAACAAGTAGGCGAGAGGTATACATTTATCTAGGTTTGATTAATTCTTGGTTGGCATGAATTTCCACTAAAAAAATAGCAAAAATACATGGATTTAGTATGTTGCGCTGCGTCACAAATTTCATTATATGAAACGTCATATCGTAATTTGAAATTTGCGAAAACTGCTGTTAGAATTCCTCAGTTCTAAAAATCTGTCCTGAAATTTGTTTCCCTGCATTGCGCTTTTTAGTTAATTCAGACAAGCTGGAAATTCTAGCCAAAGTAATTTGTCGCTAAGAATTTTTAGACAACATTGGAATGTCAGCGTGATGTAGTAATAACAGTCGGTACAGAAAAATACGTAGGTAAATTCCGCAAATTTAATATTGCGAATTTAAATTACGAATGCACATTGCGAATGTCAATTGATCAACGAGGAGACCGTATGTCACAAATAGACCAAATTTTGGCGCAAGCCGCGAACGACCCAGATGTGATCGAGACCAATGAATGGCTCGATGCTTTGGAGTCTGTGATTGATACGGAAGGCCCGGATCGCGCTCACTATTTAATGGAACGCATGATGGATTTGGCGCGTCGTCGTGGTGCGAATATCCCGTTCTCCAGCAACACTGCTTACGTTAATACGATCCCAGCTGATAAAGGTGCGCATTGTCCAGGTAATTTGGAAATCGAAGAGCGCCTCCGTTCCTACATGCGTTGGAATGCGATGGCGATGGTGGTGAAAGCGAATCGTCTTGACGGCGATTTAGGTGGTCACTTATCGAGCTTCGCTTCGTTGGCGAACATGTTGGGTATCGGCTTTAATCACTTCTGGCATGCGCCGACTGCAGATCACGGTGGCGATTTGCTGTATATCCAAGGTCACTCTTCTCCAGGTATTTATGCTCGCGCTTTCCTCGAAGGCCGCTTGAGCGAGGAACAGCTTTTGCACTTCCGTCGTGAAGTCGATGGTAAAGGTCTGTCTTCTTACCCACATCCAAAATTGATGCCAGATTTCTGGCAATTCCCAACGGTGTCTATGGGCTTGGGTCCATTGATGGCGATCTATCAAGCGCGCTTCTTGAAGTACCTGCATGCGCGCGGCATTGCTGACACCGAAAAACGTAAGGTATGGGCTTTCTGCGGTGATGGTGAAATGGATGAACCAGAATCCATGGGCGCGATTGGCATGGCCGGTCGTGAAAAGTTGAATAACCTCGTGATCGTGGTGAACTGTAATTTGCAACGTTTGGACGGCCCAGTACGGGGCAATGGCAAAATCATCCAAGAGCTCGAATCTGATTTCCGTGGCGCTGGCTGGAATGTCGTTAAAGTGATCTGGGGTTCTGGCTGGGATGAATTGCTGGCGAAAGACAAAGAAGGTGCGCTGCGTAAGATCATGATGGAAACCGTCGACGGTGAATATCAGAACTACAAAGCGAAAGATGGCGCCTATGTTCGTTCCCACTTCTTCGGCAAAGATCCACGTACTTTGGCGATGGTCGCGCACATGTCCGATGACGATATCTGGCGTTTGACACGTGGTGGTCATGATCCACATAAGATTTACGCAGCATTTAAGGTCGCACAAGAAAGCGTTGACCAACCAACGGTTATTTTGGCGAAGAGTATCAAGGGCTACGGCTTCGGTAAAGCGGGTGAAGCTCGTAACACGGCACATAATACGAAGAAACTCGACGATGAGGCGATCAAGTCCGTACGCGATCGCTTCCAATTGCCAATCGCCGATGAGAAGTTGCCAGAGATTCCTTTCTACAAACCAGCTGACGACACGCCAGAGATGAAGTACTTGCACGAACGTCGTGCAGCACTCGGTGGTTATTTGCCACAACGTCGTCAACAAGCGGACGAACAATTGGTGGTGCCTCCATTGTCCGCGTTCCAAGCGATGTTGGAACCAACAGCGGAAGGCCGTGAGATTTCAACAACGGCATCTTATGTGCGCGTGTTGACGTCTTTGCTGCGTGATAGCAGTTTGGGCCAACGCGTGGTGCCTATCATGGTCGATGAATCGCGTACATTCGGTATGGAAGGCTTGTTCCGTCAAATCGGTATCTTCAGCCAAGTTGGGCAGTTGTACGAGCCAGTCGATAAAGATCAGGTGATGTACTACCGCGAAGACAAAGCCGGTCAGATTTTGCAAGAGGGCATTAATGAAGCCGGTGGTATGAGTTCATGGATCGCTGCGGCGACTTCCTATTCAACCAATAACCGCGTGATGATCCCGTTCTACACGTATTACTCGATGTTCGGTCTGCAACGTATCGGCGATTTGGCCTGGGCCGCAGCGGATATGCGTGCACGTGGTTTCTTGATCGGTGGAACTGCTGGTCGTACGACACTGAACGGTGAAGGCTTGCAGCATGAAGATGGCCATAGCCATGTGATGGCATCTACGATTCCAAACTGCGTACCTTACGATCCTACATTTGCGCATGAAGTCGCAGTCATTATTCATGATGGTTTGCGTCGTATGGTCACGAACCAAGAAGACGTGTTCTACTACATCACGGTGATGAACGAGAACTACGCACATCCAGGTTTGGTTGCTGGTCAAGAAGAAGGCATCATCAAAGGTCTGTACTCCTTCAAGAAATCGGAAGCGCAAACCAAACATCGCGTACAACTCTTGGGCTCCGGCACCATCTTGCGTGAAGTGATTGCGGCGGCAGATCTGTTGCAAAATGATTGGGGTATTGCGGCCGATATTTGGTCTGCACCATCCTTCACTTTGTTGGCTCGCGATGGTCAAGATGCAGAGCGTTGGAATATGCTGCACCCAACTGAAACACCACGCGTTCCTTACATCGCGGAGTGCCTGAAAGATACTGCTGGTCCTATCGTGGTATCGACTGACTACATGCGTGTGTATGCAGAACAAGTGCGTGCATTTATTCCTAAAGATCGTACTTATAAAGTATTGGGTACTGATGGTTTCGGTCGTTCCGATAGTCGTGCGAAATTGCGTGAATTCTTCGAAGTGAATCGTTACTTTGTCACAGTCGCAGCATTGAAAACGTTGGCCGACGAAGGCGCGATTTCTGCATCTGTGGTAGCACAAGCGATCGAAAAATACGGTATCAATCCTAATAAACCAAATCCGGTGACTGTTTAGTTTTCGTTTGCTTCGGCGCCAAATCGTAGGGCGGGTGCAACCCGCGCCGCCTACCGATTGAGCGCTTGAGCAGCGCGGGTTGCACCCGCCCTACATGAATACATACGAAAACAAACGCAGCGCTTAATTAATTAGCCTTGACCCCAGCCTTCCCCATAGCAGGGGAGGGAATAAATGGAGAAAATGATGAGTACAGTAGAAGTCAAAGTGCCGGATATCGGTGATTTTAAAGAAGTTGAAGTGATCGAATTGATGGTCAAAGTGGGCGACACCATCAAGGTCGACCAATCCTTGATCACTGTTGAATCAGATAAAGCCAGTATGGAAATTCCATCGAGCCATGCTGGTGTAGTGAAAGAAGTCAAAGTTAAAGTTGGTGATAAAGTTGCCTTAGGCTCTTTAGTGGTGATCGTTGAAGCGGATGGTGAACCAGGGTCTACGCCAGCTGCTCCAGCTCCAGCTGCTTCGGCCCCTGCCGCAGTACCAGCGCCAGTAGCACCTGCGCCTGTTGCCGTACCAGTTTCCGTTGCACCCGCAGTAGCAAGCACGGCTGCAGTGGCAACGGCACCAGCAGGTAAAGCACACGCATCGCCTTCGATCCGTAAATTTGCACGCGAATTAGGCGTTGATTTGAGCAAAGTTCCAGGTACTGCACCGAAAGGCCGCATCACGCAGCAAGACGTACAAAACTACGTCAAGGGTGTGATCGCTGGATCTGCGAGTGCGCCAGTTGCTAGCGCTGCAAGTACAAATGGTAGTGGTGCGGGTTTGAATCTCTTGCCATGGCCATCGCTCGATTTCTCTAAGTTTGGCGCAACTGAAGCGCAGCCATTGTCACGTATCAAAAAACTCAGCGGTCCGAATTTGCATCGCAATTGGGTCATGATTCCGCATGTCACGCAATTCGACGAAGCAGATATTTCTGATCTCGAAGAATTCCGTAAATCCTCGAACGCGGCTTTGGCTAAATCGGGCGTGAAATTGACGATGTTGGCTTTCGTGATCAAGGCCAGCGTGTCTGCCTTGAAGAAGTTCCCAGCTTTTAATTCCTCTTTGGATGCAACTGGTGAAAACTTGATTTTGAAGCAGTACTACAACATCGGTTTCGCAGCTGATACACCGAACGGTTTGGTGGTGCCCGTCGTCAAAAACGCTGACCAAAAAACTTTATCGCAAATCGCTAACGAAATGGGCGAATTGTCAGCGCAAGCGCGTGAAGGTAAGTTGAAGCCAGCCGATATGCAAGGCGCTACCTTCACGATCTCTTCTTTGGGCGGTATCGGTGGCACCGCATTCACACCGATCATCAATGCACCGGAAGTCGCGATTCTTGGTTTGTCTAAGTCTTCGATGAAACCGGTGTGGGACGGCAAACAATTCGCTCCACGTTTGATGTTGCCATTGTCCTTGTCCTACGACCATCGCGTGATCGATGGTGCGATGGCGGCGAAGTTCACAGCCTATTTGGCGGATGTTCTCGCTGATTTGCGTAAAACTATGTTGTAATCAGGAGCCAAGACGATGAGTACAGTTGAAGTCAAAGTCCCTGATATCGGCGACTTTAAAGAAGTAGAAATTATCGAGATCATGGTTAGGGTTGGCGATACGATCAAAGTTGATCAGTCCTTAATTACCGTTGAGTCTGACAAGGCGAGTATGGAGATCCCGTCTAGTCAAGCGGGTGTCGTCAAAGAGCTGAAAGTGAAAGTTGGCGATAAGATTGCAGAAGGTAGCATCGTTCTGGTAGTCGAAGCGGCTGTTGCTGCAGCACCAGTATCTGCACCAGCGGCGTCAGCACCAGCCTCCGCTGCGGCTCCAGTTGCTGCTGCCGCGGTTCCCGCCGTTTCTAGTGGTCCAATCGACGTCATAGTACCCGATATCGGCGATTTTAAAGAAGTCGAAGTCATCGAAGTTATGGTGAAAGTGGGTGACACAGTGAAGGTCGATCAATCTTTGGTGACGGTCGAATCGGATAAGGCGAGTATGGAAATTCCATCGAGCCATGCGGGTGTCATTAAGGAATTAAAAGTTAAAGTCGGTGATAAAGTTGCCGAAGGCAGTTTGTTGATCGTGGTGGAAGGGACTACTTCTGCGCCTGCAGCAGCTCCGGCTGCAGCGCCTGCGCCTGTAGCCAGTGCACCTGCCGTCGCTGCGCCATTGGCATCGAGTTATGCCGGTACGGTCGATATCGAATGCGACATGATGGTGTTGGGTGCGGGCCCTGGCGGATATTCTGCAGCTTTCCGTTCTGCTGATCTCGGTTTGAGTACCGTCTTAGTCGAACGCTATTCGACTTTAGGCGGCGTGTGCTTAAATGTTGGCTGTATTCCATCGAAAGCTTTGTTACACGTAGCGGCAGTAATTGATGAAACCGCAGCGATGTCAGGTCATGGCGTAACATTCGCCAAGCCGCAAATTGATCTCGATGCTTTGCGTGCACACAAAGACGGTGTCATCAAGCAAATGACTGGCGGTTTAGCTGGTATGGCGAAAGCGCGCAAAGTGAACGTTTTGCAAGGGGTCGGACAATTCGTGAGCCCACATCACATCGAAGTGACAGCGGCTGATGGTAGTAAGAAAGTCGTACAGTTTAAACAGGCGATTATTGCGGCTGGCTCTTCTGTCGTAAAACTGCCTTTCGTGCCAGAAGATCCACGCATTGTGGATAGCACAGGTGCTTTGGAGTTGCGCCAAATTCCGAAACGTATGTTAGTTATCGGTGGTGGCATTATTGGCCTAGAGATGGCGACCGTGTATTCGACTTTGGGTGCGCGTATCGACGTCGTCGAAATGATGGACGGTTTGATGCAAGGTGCTGATCGCGATATGGTCAAGGTCTGGCAGAAGCATAATCAACACCGCTTTGACAATGTGATGACGAAGACTAAAACAGTCGGCGTCGAAGCACTGCCTGAAGGCATTAAAGTCACGTTCGAAGCGGCGGAGGCTGGTGTAGCTGCGCCTGCACCGCAACTCTACGATTTGGTGCTGGTAGCAGTGGGCCGCAGTCCGAATGGTAAGAAAATCGCCGCCGATAAAGCGGGTGTGGCAGTGACTGATCGTGGTTTCATCAACGTCGATAAACAAATGCGTAGCAACGTACCGCATATTTTTGCGATCGGTGATTTGGTTGGTCAACCAATGTTGGCGCACAAAGCGGTACATGAAGCACACGTGGCAGCGGAAGCAGCAGCTGGACACAAAGCATTCTTTGATGCGACGGTGATTCCATCGGTGGCTTACACTGATCCAGAAGTGGCATGGGTTGGTGTCACGGAAGACGAAGCGAAAGCCAAAGGTATAGCGATCGAGAAAGGCGTGTTCCCTTGGGCAGCTTCTGGTCGCGCCGTTGCGAATGGCCGTGCCGAAGGCTTCACGAAGTTGATCTTTGATGCGGAAACCAAACGCATTATTGGTGGCGGTATCGTCGGTACACATGCAGGCGATATGATCGGTGAAGTCGCAGTGGCGATCGAAATGGGCGCTGATGCAGTGGATATCGGTAAAACTATCCATCCACATCCGACCTTGGGTGAGTCGATTGGTATGGCAGCAGAAGTCTATAAAGGCGTATGTACCGATCTACCGCCGCAACGTAAAAAATGAGTCGTAAGAACGTTGCGGTTTCGATGTGATTGATTAGTTCTCCGCGTGATCGAAGAAATCCCTGACCCTTTATTGTGTCAGGGATTTTTTTTGGACATCGTCGAAGTACCAGTTGTACAATCGCGCTTTATTTGAATATTGACTACCAAATAGTTCGATAATTCAATATATGAATATGATGACTTTGGTCTTTTTTAATTATTTTGTAGAGCGCTATTAGCACACATAGCACGTATAGGACATCAGTATGATCAAACATTTCTACACCGAAGCTCAATATGGTTATCAAAAGCAATTGGTGAAATATGCAGGTCGAATTTACGATTTAGATAGCTTTAACAAAGATCCGCATTTGGCAAATGCTATTGCAGAGGCAGAGTATTTGCGTCAAGGGGTGGTCGACGAACGCGCGGTGAGAGCGTCGGCTGGTTTGACAATGATGGCGGCAATTTGGGTGTTCTGTTTAGCGTTCTTTTACGGCATGTTCTTGCCAATTACCTTGTTTGCTACTTATTCTTTTTTTGATTTTGTACTGCGTGTATTTGTTGGTGTGCAGTATTCACCATCGATGGTCGTTTCCGCTTGGATTAGTCAGCGCGTGTTGAATATGCAGCCTGAGTGGGTATCTGCAATGCCAAAACGTTTTGCTTGGACGATAGGGGTGATTCTGTCTGGTACGGTTGCATTTCTATTTTGGACAGGTAAAAACGGATTAAGTACGCAATTGATTTGTGCAGTTTGTGTCTTATTTACTTGGATGGAATCCGCATTCGCCTATTGCGCAGGCTGCCATATTTATAAGCTATTGAATTTCAAATCAGAAGCATGTAACGGCGCAAGTTGCGAAGTCACCTTGAAATAGGTCTCACTGATTTCGTGGTAGGAATTTAAGCTTAATGTTGATCTAAGAGTGCTAAGAGTTATGCTTGTGTGTTAGAACTCAATATCGTCCATGATGAAGTGCGTGTATTGATGAAGCCACATTGGTGTAGTGCGTCAATAAAGCTGCGATCTTCTAGCATGCGTTCTAGTTCTGGAAAAATCACTTTTGCCAAGCTAGCTGCTTGCGGACTATTACTAAAAGCGAAATGACGCGAGCCAGTTAATTCGATTCTTAAGCCGGGTACGGGAATCAGCTGGCAGTCATCAAGTTCAATTTTTAAATCGTGATGCGTGGCAAAGGGTGCGAGTAGGGCATCTACTTCGCTACTGCTGACCATGTAGACCATCTGTCTCCAGGTTTTTACGTCGAGACAATTCTCGATTCCTAATTGTTTTAAGGTATTCCAATCGGCGCTCCAGTCACGATTAGAAACTAGTCTTAGCTGTTGGAAATCATTCAGTGTTTTGCAATTGAGCGCATGTTGGTTTTGTGGCGCAGTATAAATGCCAACGATAGATAAGCCGTCAGCAATCATGGCGGGAGAAATATATATCTCTTCAGCGTAAGCAATTAAATCTGATTCCCAGCAAGTGGTTGCCAAGCAAGTAATAGTAGATTGGCGTAGTTGTTCGATACCGTTTGCATAGCTATCAATCGGAACTAGTTTGTATTCTGCATTGGGTCGTACTTTCTCTAAAGCGCGAATAAAAAATGTCAGCTCGACCACGTCACGCCGACTGTGTAAGCCACCAAAATCGCTAACATCTTGATTCGAACGAGTGTCTAGAAATAAATGATAATCTTCGAGTACATCTTTGGGGACACCGATTCGTATCAAGTTTTGATCGACTTGTGGTGCGATCAATGGCAGTAGCATGCGGATACTAGTGCCTTCACTTGGTAAGGATTCAATCTCGATTTTTCCACCGAATAATTGTGTAACGACGGTATGGGCTAAATGCATGCCAAGACCACTCCCACCTTTTCCTAATTTAGTAGTGAAGAATGGTTCAAATACGCGTCGTAAAATGGTCGCTGGGATACCGTTGCCATCATCACTAAAGATGATTTCTACTTTATCTTGCGAGACTAGTTTAGCGCTCAAGAGCATGTGACCATGTTCAATTTTGTCAAATGCATGCAGGAGTGCGTTATTAATAAGATTGATGATGATTTGACTTAGTGGGCCGGGATAAGCATCCAACTCGATCGCAGGATCGACATCAATGTTCAATTGATGTGGTGTTTGTTTGATACTGGGTAGCATAGCCAATTGCGTTTCTTCGACCACATCAATTAGGCGAAACTGTCTACGTTGCTCGGAGTGTTGGTCCGCTGAAAGTTGCTTGAAGCTGGCGATCAAGGTAGCGGCACGCTCTAGGTTTTGCTGCAAAATCGCAGTGCCGTGTGTGGTCTCTATAAAAAAATCTTTGAGCGCTTTGCGTGTAAATTTGGTTTCGCTGATAACTTCAAGGTCTCTGATTTTGTCAGCTAAGGTGGTGCTCACTAATAAGGCGTTGCCGATGGGTGTGTTGAGCTCATGTGCAATGCCAGATACTAGAGAACCTAGCGCCGCATTTTTTTCATTTTGAACTAGCTCTGAGCGCGTGCCTTCCAGATTTTGTAGAGTCTCTATCAATTGCGCATTGCTAGAAGCTAAAGCGCGGGTGCGCTCTTCTACGCGCGATTCTAATTCTTGGTTGCTTAACTCAAGCGCCTGTTTTAAACGATCAGATTCTCTTAGCTCACGTCTTGATTGGCGAGAGTCCCAAACTAAGTAAATGACGATGCCTGCCAGCCAAACAAAAATTAATCCTAATCGAAAATGTTCGGTGGGTATCCATTGCCCGGTTAGTTCAACCGCTTCAAGGCTAATGCTATGATTGCCAGGCACCACATTGCCTCCAGTGATGAAGCTGATGGCGACGACTTGATCTAGTTGTGGTCCAAGATGCTCGATGCTGGTAGGGTGTGATTGCGTCCACCAGGAGGCAACCATAAATTGATTCAATTTGAATTCAACTGCCGATGCGACTAGATTTGGGTCGTACACCACTTCATGTGGTTTCAGTGAACCGGGAGAGTCCGCGATTGAATATGCTGGATTGAAATTACGTAGAAAGACTCTAACCGGGTTGTGCTGTTGTGGACCCGTGCTACGAATTTGTAATTTCAGTGTGTCGAACTGATTCAGATCTATTCCTGAATTATCGTCTTTTAATTTGATGGCTAACTCACAAAACGGCCATTGATAGGCAGCGATGATGTCGCATTCCATTGTTAATGTACGATCATTCTTGACTAGCTTTGCTATGCTCTTGCCGCCTTCGGGGCGGTCATCGATAGCAGAAACTTTTTCGTCTGACATGAAATCAATTTGTAGGCGACGCTTCATCCAATGCTCATTGGCATAGAGCGCCAATAAACTGAGCGCTACCATGCTCAAGATAAATTGACGAAAGAAGCGATTCATTGATTGATGTTGGACTGACTGATTCACAATGTTTCAGGAATAGCCGTAGATGCTTTTTATTCTACTCGTATTTTGTTATGACAATTGCGAAAATGCGTGAACAGTTGTGGTGAATTTGTTGAATTGATCGCAGCAAATAAAAATGCCTTGCCTTAGCGCGGTCCTCGCTAGATACTTGCACATATTTTTTAAATATATTAAAAAATATGTGCATATCGTTTGTTTATCCAGCCGAAAATTAGTTCGCAAATTAGTTCGCAAATTAGTTCGTAAATTAGTTCGTAAATTAGTTCGTAAATTAGTTGCGTGAGTTTGTTAATTTGAGGCTTTGTTGAATTTACTTTTATGATTGTGGGGCGGGGATGAAAAATTGGATCTTGATGGTAATGGTGCTCTCTTTGTCTGCGTGTAGTTTGCAAAGTAAGGAGTTAAGTTCCGGTTTGTTATTCTGCTTCGCAAGCTTGGCCTTATTATTCGTAGCTATATGGGCTAAAAGTCTGTATCGCATGCGCAATGAAGGTAAGCAATGGCACTGGCCTCGCCCGGTAGAAATTGTGATCGGTGCTATTACCGATTTTTTTGATACCTTAGGTATTGGTTCTTTCGCTCCCAGCACAGCGTTTTTCCGTTTAGGGAAAATCGTTCCAGACGAGCTAATTCCAGGAACGCTGAATGTGGGACACACGCTAGGTACGATCACACAAGCGCTGATTTTTATCCAAATCGTTGATGTCGCTCCTAGCACTTTACTCCCTATGATTTTGACCGCAGGTGTCGGAGCATGGTTGGGAACCGTGGTAGTTGGAAGTTTGCCGCGGTTTCAAATTCAACTGGGTATGGGCGGTGCTTTATTGTTGGCTGCATTCATTATGCTGATGTCTATGGTTGGCTTTTTGCCAGCAGGTATGGATGCCTTGGAATTGACAGGTTGGAAGTGGTGGGTTGGTGTGATCGGTAATTTTATATTAGGACTATTGATGCCCTTAGGCATAGGACTATATGCACCTTGCATGATTATGGTGAGCTTGCTTGGCATGAGTCCACTAGCGGCGTTTCCGATCATGATGGGGTCGTGTGCGTTTTTGATGCCGATTAGCAGTATAGGCTTTATTCGTAATCAGAAATACTTACCATCCGCTGCGCTAGGCGTTGCGATTGGCGGCGTGCCCGCCGTACTTCTTGCTGCTTACATTGTCAAATCACTCCCATTGGATTATGTGCGCTGGATTGTGGTAGTGGTCGTCCTGATTGTTGCACTGAGTCTACTGCGATCGGCATATAGAGAGCGCCGTACGATGCGCTAGATTTGCCAAATCACCGCATATGGAGTCGCCTATCTAGTATTGGCGATTCACTGTACGTAATCGATTAGAGTTGTATCTATTTGCACGGTCATAATTTTTGCTGCGTGCTTGCTTAGTTCAAACAAACGTTTGATTTATGTGCTAGCATGCGCGTCATGAAAAATATCTTGCCATCAAAATCAAAAAAGTCGCGGTCGAATAATACGATTGCACCTAGCTCTATCCTCGATGTCATAGCGCAATCCAACCCAGATAAGTTGGGTGCTGGAAGAAATGCCACAGATAAAAGCTTGCGTACAGATGGGCAGGAAGCGCGTGAACGCTTGTTTGAATGTGCGATGCGTTTATTTGCAGAGAAAGGCTATGCCCGCACCTCAACCCGCGAAATTGCTTTAGCTGCACAAGTAAATATATCGGCGATTAGCTACTATTTTGGTGATAAAGCGAACTTGTATCGAGCGATCTTTAATGATCCGGTTGGTAATCCCACGATACATCCTTCGCAGTTTTTGCAGCCCGACCTTAGCTTACGTGCAGGACTTGAACTATTGATGAAAACCTTTGTCGATAGTTTTAAGCAAAGCGAGCGCGCGCAAAACTGCATGAAATTACATATACGTGAAATGCTAGAGCCAACGGGTTTGTGGTCGGAAGAAATTGATCATCAAATCAAGCCTGCACATTTGGCACTCGTCAAATTTTTGGCAAAGCAGCTTGACGTTCAACGCATCGATGATGATCTACATCGACTCGCATTTGCGCTATCTGGTTTGGCGTTGACTTTGATGGTGAGCAGCGATGTGATCGCGGTGATACGACCAAGTTTAATCAGCAAAGAAAAATCGATTGATGACTATGCCAATCGCCTTGTGGAATACGGTTTAAGTATGTGCGAACAAGAGCGACAGCGTCGGTATGCTTTGATGACCTGACTAG
This sequence comes from Affinundibacterium baiyunense, assembly GCF_018139645.1. Classification (GTDB taxonomy): domain Bacteria; phylum Pseudomonadota; class Gammaproteobacteria; order Burkholderiales; family Burkholderiaceae_D; genus Undibacterium; species Undibacterium baiyunense. The sequence goes on along the minus strand of NZ_JAGSPM010000001.1, from coordinate 686,188 downwards.
TCGAATGGTCATGCTTAAATGACGTGGGATAAATAATAGACGACAGATTTGACGAAATTATTAGATGAAGGATGTGATGATGAAAAATACTTTAATGCCGATGAAGTTGCTGATGGTAGTGATGCTTAATTTTGCATTTGCAGTTCATGCGCAAAGTTCTGCTAGTGCGAACGCTGCTGGCAGTAGTGCTAGTGCCGCCAAACCTTCATTGACGGTGACTTCGACGCAGGTTGGGCAGTCGCAGATGTCGAGTAAGTTAATCGCCAATGGCAGCATCGCTGCTTGGCAAGAAGCAATCATTGGCTCGGAATCGAATGGACTTCGGATCGCTGAGGTATTGGTAAATGTGGGTGATTCGGTCAATCGCGGACAAGTATTGGCACGCTTTGCGAGTGAAGCGGTTAATGCTGATGTCACACAGGCCAAAGCGGGTCTTGTTGAAGCAGAAGCGACTGCTGTCGAGGCAACTGCCAACGCAGATCGCGCCCGTGGTTTGCAAGCAAGTGGTGCAATTAGTAAGCAACAGATTGGCCAATATTTAACTGCGGAGCAAACCGCAAAAGCACGCGTTGCAGCAGCAAAAGCAAGTCTCGATGTCCAACTATTGCGTTTGAAATATACACAAGTGTTGGCACCAGATTCCGGCGTGATTTCAGCACGGACGGCAACTGTCGGAGCTGTCGTCGGAAATGGCGCTGAGCTATTTCGCATGATTCGACAAGGGCGGTTGGAGTGGCGCGCTGAGGTTACCTCGGCAGAACTGAGCAAACTTTCTCAGGGTATGCAGGCATTGGTGATTGCTCCAAATGGCGAGCAGGCGCAAGGCAAGGTACGCTCATTGGCACCAACGGTCGATGTGAATAATCGCACTGGTTTGGTTTATGTTGATTTGACTTTGCCAAAAGATAAGAAGCAGGCACACTCATTCAAAGCTGGCATGTTTGCTCGTGGAGAATTTGTTTTTGGTAACTCACAAGCATTAACAGTGCCGCAACAAGCGGTGGTGGTGCGAGATGGATTTAGTTATGTATTTAAGCTCAATAACGACCAACGTGTGACGCAAGTGAAAGTGCAAACTGGGCGTCGTATGCAAGTCAACGGTAGCGAAGTAGTGGAAATTCTGAGTGGAATTAATGCCGGAACGTCGATTGCGGCAAGCGGAGTTGGTTTTTTAAATGACGGTGATTTGGTTAAGCTCGCTGGCGCGCCGTCGAACCCAACTACGTCAACAAAGAAATAGAGGTTGGCCATGAATTTTTCAACCTTATCTATTCGGAATCCGATTCCAGCGATCATGTTGTTTGCACTGCTGACGCTGGCAGGGATTTTGTCATTTCGTAGCACCATCGTTCAAGATTTTCCTGATATTGAACTACCACTGGTTACCGTCAATGCTAGTTTGCCGGGGGCAGCACCTGCGCAGCTAGAGACCGAAGTCGCACGAAAAATCGAAGACGCGGTAGCCAGTTTACAAGGTGTTAAAAATATTTATACCAAAGTACTAGACGGCAATGTTTCTATTACGGTTGAGTTCATTTTAGAAAAAGTGCTGTCAGAAGCGGTGAATGAAGTGCGCGATGCCGTAGCCACGGTTCGAGCAGATCTGCCGAGTGAGATGCGCGATCCTACCGTGACCAAAATGTCGACCGCGGGACGCGTGATTTTGACCTATACCGTGGAAGCCGCACCAGCAACTAAAGAGAATCCGAATGTGGCTGGTGATAATACGGTTCCAGATGAACAAGAGTTGAGTTGGTTTGTCGATAATACCGTCTCCAAACGTTTACGTAGTGTTGCTGGTGTTGGTGCTGTAAAACGTATGGGTGGTGTCAATCGAGAAGTTCGTATTGAGCTAGATGCGAACAAGATGGCCGCCTTGAGAGTGTCGGCGCTTGATGTCTCGCGACGTTTAAAAATTGTGCAAAAAGAAGCGCCTGGTGGCCGTGGCGATGTGAGTGGTGCGGAGCAAGCGGTTCGTACAATTGCGACAGTGAAAAGCGCGGAAGAATTGGCGGCTTTAGATATTCCTTTGCCCGATGGGCGGCACATTCGTTTAGATCAAGTAGCACAAGTGACCGACACGGTTAGCGAGCCGCGTGCACGTGCTACTTATAATGGAAAATCAGTGGTCGGCTTTGAGGTGTTCCGTACTAAGGGCGCTTCAGAAGTTGATGTTGCGAATGGAACGCGCGATGCGGTGAACGAGCTTCAAAAAGCGTATCCAAAATTTTTGTTTAAACATGCAATCGACAATGCGCAACCTGTTGAAGAAAACTTCGATGGCTCAATGGAGTTATTGTATGAAGGCGCTTTATTGGCGGTGTTGGTTGTTTGGTGGTTCTTACGCGATTGGCGCTCAACTTTGGTTGCTGCCGCCGCATTGCCACTATCTGTAATTCCGACTTTCTTAGGCTTACATTACTTTGGCTACACTTTAAACACCGTGACATTATTATCCTTGGCCTTAGTGGTCGGGGTGCTGGTGGACGACGCGATCGTTGAAATCGAAAATATTGCGCGTCATTTAGAGATGGGAAAAACACCGATGGAAGCGGCGACCGAAGCAGCTGACGAGATTGGTATGGCGGTGATTGCCACTACTTTTGCGTTAGTCGCTGTATTCTTACCGACCGCATTTATGGGCGGTGTGCCGGGGTTATTCTTCAAACAATTTGGTTGGACTGCGGTAATCGCGATTCTTGCATCCTTGGTAGTCGCTCGATTATTAACGCCGATGATGGCTGCCTATATTCTCAAAGCACCGAAGAAAAATGCAGACGGAAAAATTCACGAAAAACCTGATAGCTGGATGATGCAACGCTACATGGCTACCATGCAGTGGTGCTTGCGACATCGCTTGGTGACGATCGTTTCTGCCGCGGTATTTTTCGTTGCGTCGATTGCACTGGTTGGATTGCTGCCGACGGGATTTGTACCGCCTTCCGATCGCGCGCAAACGCAGGTGAATATTGAATTGCCACCAGGTAGCACCTTAGCCGAGACGAGTCACATTGCTGAACAAGCACGGGTTGCAATTATGTCCGTCAAAGGAATCACGGGTGTGTTCAGCTCAATTGGTGGTGGTTCCAGTGGTGATGCGTTCGCTCCAGGTGCAGCGGCGGAAGCACGCCGTGCGGTATTAACCGTCACGGCAGTACACAGAAATGAACGTAAAGAATCGATGTCGGATTTAGATAATGTGATTCGTAGTAAGATGAACGAGATTTCTGGTGCGAAGTTCTCGGTGGGGCCTTTGGATACCGGTGTCAAATTGCAGCTGGTGTTGAAGAGTGAAGATCCAGTCGCTTTATTGGAAACTGCTCGCCAAGTCGAACGTGAATTGCGTACGCTAAAAGGTGTCGGTAATGTGAGTTCCAGCGCCTCGTTGGTGCGTCCAGAAATTATCGTCAAACCTGATTCCGCTAAAGCTGCTGATCTCGGCGTTACCGCAGAGAGTATTGGTGAGACGGTGCGGGTAGCTACCGCTGGTGATTACGACATGGCGCTTTCAAAAATGAATTTGGCGCAGCGTCAAGTGCCGATTCGCGTCAAACTGCCGGACTATGTGCGTGCAGACTTGGCAGCGATTGAGCGCTTGACTGTACCCGGAAAGTCGGGGCCAGTGATGATTGGTAGTGTCGCCACCGTCACGATGGATTCGGGGCCAGCGCAAATTGATCGTTTAAATCGCAGTCGTAATGTGACTTTGGACGTGGAGCTCGGTGGGCGTCAATTAGGTGAGGTGAATGAAGAAGCACGTGCTTTACCAACTATGAAAAACTTACCGCCATCAGTCAGTATTGCCGAATTGGGTGATGCGCAAGAAATGGCAGCTTTATTTGCTAGTTTTGGTATTGCGATGTTGATCGGTGTGCTGTGCATCTACGGTGTATTAGTCTTGTTGTTTAAGGACTTCTTGCAACCAGTGACGATTCTCGCTGCTTTACCATTAAGTATTGGTGGGGCATTCGTGGCATTGCTATTGACTGGTCGCGCACTGTCGATGCCATCGATGATCGGCTTGATTATGCTAATGGGTATTGTGACCAAGAATTCAATTCTATTGGTGGATTACGCGATTATCGCGCGCACTGCGGGTATGGATAGATTTGCCGCTTTAGTGGATGCCTGTCATAAACGTAGTCGGCCAATTATCATGACGACGATTGCGATGGGCGCAGGGATGATGCCCTTGGCTTTGGGCTGGGGAGCTGACCCTAGCTTCCGTTCTCCGATGGCGATTGCGGTAATCGGTGGTTTGATCACATCAACACTGTTAAGTCTGTTAGTGGTGCCTGCGGTGTTTACTTATGTTGATGATTTTGAGCATTGGATGAAGCGTTGCATTGGTCGTGCAAAGTCGTAATTGATCGACTTGGATTGAAATTGTCGCGCTTAGCTTAACTTCGTTAAAGATAGATTTGCCTATGTTTAGCTAAGTTTTGAGTGACGCAATGATTGAGTCAAATAATCATTGCGTCAAACAATTAAGGGGCGAACTAAGTTTCGCCCCTTTTTTTAGCTTGAATTTAAATCTGGATTTGGCCTCTGGATAGATGAAGGTTTGTATGCGCTTGATCAGTGCTATTTGTTTAATGGCGCTTCTGATTCGGGCTTGCTAACTAACAGCGATTTGTTGAAAACCGCCATAGATTAAACGTCTGCCATCAAAAGGCATAGGCATGTTCTCTGTTGACATGCGTGGATCTGCCATGATCTTTTCCCATCCCGCATCACGTACTTCTTTTGATGGCCAAGTCATCCAAGAAAACACTACAGTTTCTTCGTCTTTACACATCACCGCTTGAGGAAATGAAGTAAGTTTTCCAGGTAGTACATCATCACCCCAACAATCAATCACGCTTAATGCGCCGTGCTCCTTAAACAAAGCAGCAGATTGCTCTGCATAGATCCGATAAGCTTCTTTGTTTGCTGTCGGTACGGCAGCAACGAATCCATCTACATAATGCATAGTCGTCATCATTTATATGAAGTTGAGTCGAGTGCTCGATGGCATATTTGATGTCACCACGAATTCTTTGTCGGTGATTTGCCAGTTTAGAAAACGGTACTGAGTATCGCAAGCAAAATATAAAACGAGAAAGCAAAATGTTTACCAACATTTATTGATGTTTCGGGATTTTCAGCTAAAAAAAGTCAATGCCACGGATTTTCGCTTTGATAATGTGTCAAAATATCGGCTTAACGACTTTCCGCAACATCCATTTCTTATTGCTGCCATTGCTCACAATATGAGCAAAATTTCTCGGAAAACATCAATTTTCCCTTAGCATCAAAATGGTAATCACAGCATACCCATGCTGTTTGACTTGAGCCTTCGCGAGTACGACTTGCTCGAAGTTGATCGGTCTAAATTACCGATAAGAATGAAACTGCGCATGGTTCGGCAATTCATCTTCAGACTTGTTTTTGTCAACGAATCGAGTTGCCTTCACGTTTTGTTGGGTTGTTTTAGTTGAATTTATTTTGTAATGTCGATTTTTCTCATATTGGAGTTTTAACATGTTTCAGCACGTCGAAGCCTATGCAGGCGATCCTATCCTCTCCTTGAATGAAGCGTTTGGTAAAGATACCCGCCCAAACAAGATTAATTTGTCGATTGGGATTTATTTTGACGATAACGGCAAGATTCCAATGTTGCCATCGGTTCGTGCTGCTGAATTAAAAGTGGTTGAAGCTGCTGGTGCGCGTCCTTATTTGCCTATGGAAGGCGCGGCAAATTTCCGTACAGCTGTGCAGCATTTGTTGTTTGGCGCTGATCGTCCTGCTGTCAAAGAAGGCCGTGTCGTCACTTTGCAAACAGTAGGTTCAAGTGGTGGTTTAAAAGTAGGGGCGGATTTTGTGAAGCGCTATTTCCCAAATACGACGATGTTGGTGAGTGATCCAACTTGGGATAATCATCGCGCAGTGTTTGAAGGTTCTGGATTAACAGTGAAAGCATATCCTTACTACAATCCAGAAACTGGCGGTTTGCGTTTCGACGAAATGCTGGCGAGTTTGAAACAAGCAGAAGACAAATCCGTCGTCTTATTACATGCTTGCTGCCACAATCCAACTGGCGTTGATTTGACAAAAGCACAATGGGAACAATTGATCCCTGTATTCAAAGAGCGTAACTTGATTCCTTTCCTTGATTTGGCATATCAAGGTTATGGTGATGGTATCGAAGAAGATGCGTTCGCTATTCGTTTGTTGGCGGATCAAGGTTTAAGTTTCTTTGTCGCGAATTCATTCTCTAAGAGTATGAGTTTGTACGGCGAGCGTTGTGGTGCATTGAGCGTGGTTTGCCCAGATGCAGCGCAAGCGGTGAATGTATTGGGTCAGATGAAAGCGATTATTCGTCGTAATTACTCCAATCCTCCTATGCATGGCGGCCAGTTGGTAGCGACTGTGTTAGCTGATCCAGAATTGCGTCCTATGTGGGAAGCGGAAGTTGTTGCGATGCGTGATCGTATCCAAGCAATGCGTAAAGCTTTACATGATGTTTTGGTGGCGAAAGTACCTGGTCGCGATTTCAGCTATTTCTTGACGCAACGCGGTATGTTTAGTTACACCGGTTTGACAGCAGAACAATGTGATCGTTTGAAAGAAGAGTTCGGTGTGTATTTGGTGCGCTCTGGTCGTATGTGTGTAGCTGGTTTGAATACACGTAACGTCGAGGCGACAGCAGCAGCAATGGCGGCAGTTTTAGCATAATCCTGTTGCGCGATTAAATCAAAAAGGACAGATTTTTCTGTCCTTTTTTATTTTTTACTGAGAATTTCTACAGAGAAGCGTACCAATTAAATTTGGCAATCTTTGAACCGAAATTCTGGCGTTTAGAGATGTAAAGTCTGCGCGCTGATTTGTTCTTGCGCTGACGAGATAAATCCAATTGCCATCTGCAAGGTAGGAGAATCGCCCGTCGTCCACGCTTGAAAGACTTTTGAAGACTGTGCGTCAGTGTTCAGTAATCCTTGTTTCTCAAGTAGATCAGCCAAGCGACGCGCGACGGCGGCACCGGTGTCGATGATATGAATCGGCTTAGTTTGATTCGCTTGATGTTCACGAATCACTTCGCGTATCTGTTGTTCAACAAAAGGATAATGCGTGCATCCCAGCACCAACGTATCTACGCCTTGATCGAGTAAGGGTGGAACATATTGACGCAGCAAGTCGAAAATCGCAGGTGCTTGTAAGTCGCCACGCTCGATTTGATTGACTAAGCCAACGCATGCTTGCGGAATAAATTGGGTCTGAGTTTCTTGACTGAGTTGCTGACTGAGACGATGAAATTTTTCACTTTGCAAAGTGCTTCGTGTCGCCAACACACCAACGATTTTGCTGGCGCTCCGTGCGGCAGCAGGTTTGATACCAGGCTCCATGCCGATGATAATTAGATTCGGATAACGAGTGCGTAACACGGCGACCGCGGCGGCAGTCGCGGTATTGCAAGCAATCACCAAGGCCTTAATTTTATGCTGCAAAAAGAATTCAGTAATCTTCATGCTGCGCTCAATTAATTCTTCATTTGAGCGCTCGCCGTAAGGCGCAAAGGCCGTATCAGCGACATATAAAAAATCTTCGTGCGGTAAGTGCTCGCGCAAATGTTTAAGTACAGATAAGCCACCAATGCCAGAATCAAACACGCCGACAGGCGCATTACTGTCGGCGTGTTTGTGTTCAGCTTTAAGGCTCGATGTACTTAGTTTGTTTTGAGTATTAGGCAACGGGAATAATTCCAATTTTTGCTTGCCATTCTTTCGGACCGGTATTGTGAACGGAGGTACCATTCGAATCAACCGCAACGGTGACTGGCATATCAACTACGTCAAACTCGTAGATCGCTTCCATACCAAGATCGGCAAAGCCAACCACTTTTGCAGTCTTGATCGCTTTCGAGACCAAGTAAGCTGCACCGCCAACTGCCATCAAATAGGCAGACTTATGATTCTTGATTGATTCAATCGCCGCTGGACCTCGTTCTGCTTTACCGATCATGGAAATTAAACCTGTCTTTTCCAACATCATGTCGGTAAATTTATCCATCCGAGTCGCAGTGGTTGGGCCAGCTGGACCAACTGCTTCATCACGCACAGGATCAACTGGGCCGACGTAGTAGATCACGCGATTGGTGAAATCAACTGGAAGTTGTTCGCCTTTCGCCAGCATGTCTTGAATACGCTTATGTGCCGCATCGCGACCCGTCAGCATCTTACCGTTCAATAACAAAGTTTGGCCTGGTTTCCAAGATGCTACTTCTTCTTTGGTTAATGTATTCAAATCAATGCGTTTGGATTTTTCAGTGTCGGCGACCCAATGCACATCCGGCCAATTCGACAATGATGGTGGTTCCATGTAGCTAGGACCAGAGCCGTCGAGTACAAAATGCGCATGACGTGTCGCAGCGCAGTTAGGAATCATGGCAACTGGCTTCGATGCCGCGTGCGTTGGATACATATTGATCTTGACGTCGAGCACGGTCGTCAAACCACCCAAACCTTGCGCTCCGATGCCGAGTGCATTGATTTTGTCGCACAATTCGATACGTAATTCTTCGGTCTTATTTTGTGGACCGCGCAATTTGAGTTCATGCATGTCGATGTCTTCCATCAAGGATTCCTTCGCCATCAACATCGCTTTTTCGGCAGTGCCGCCGATACCAATGCCAAGCATGCCGGGTGGGCACCAGCCAGCACCCATGGTCGGTACAGTTTTCATGACCCAATCGACTAGGGAGTCAGATGGATTCAACATCACGAACTTGGTTTTGTTTTCTGAACCGCCGCCTTTTGCTGCGAGTTGTACGTCCACGGTATTACCAGGAACCAGTTCCATATGAACTACCGCTGGCGTGTTGTCCTTGGTATTTTTACGATCAAATTGTGGGTCAGCGACGATAGATGCACGCAAGACATTTTCTGAATAAGCGTAACCACGACGCACGCCTTCATTTACGGCATCAATAATCGAGCCCGAGAAGCCCTCAAAGCGGACACCCATACCAATTTTTAAGAACACATTCACAATACCAGTGTCTTGGCAAATAGGACGCTTACCTTCTGCGCACATGCGCGAATTAGTCAAAATTTGTGCAATCGCGTCTTTTGCCGCAGGGCTTTGTTCTATTTCATACGCACGTGCTAAATGCGCGATGTAGTCAGCAGGATGGTAGTAGCTGATGTATTGCAAGGCGGCGGCGACGGATTCGATCAGGTCATCTTGCTTAATAATGGTAGTAGTGGTTGTCATTTTTGGCTCTTGGCTAAGGAATGAATGAAAAGAGTTAGTGTTTTTGTGCCTGTTGATGTGTTCTTGACATAAGTTGATCGCAATAGGCAATCGCTAATGCAGATAACAGGAACACCACGTGAATCACAGTTTGCGCTATCAGTTCTTGGGCGTTGTACGACTTCACATTGATGAAAGTTTTTAGTAAGTGGATGGAAGAGATACCGATAATCGCCATTGCTAATTTAACTTTTAAAACCGTCGCATTGACATGAGATAACCATTCAGGTTGGTCTGGATGGTTTTGCAAGCCGAGACGCGACACAAATGTTTCGTAACCGCCAACGATTACCATAATAAGCAAGTTTGAAATCATGACGACGTCGATCAAGCCCAAAACTACCAGCATGATCGTGGTTTCATTGAGTTTAGTTGGGCGTACTGTCTCTGAGCCAGCAACTGAAACTGCATCTAGTAGATGTTGTAAGGCAACGCCATTGCCCATCGCGGCACGGATCAGATCAACTAATTCAACCCAAAAATGATAAACATAGACGCACTGCGCCAAAATCAAGCCAAGATAAAGTGGTAATTGCAGCCAGCGACTTGCGAAAATGAACTTGGATAGAGTGGAGAGTTTTTGCGGTTCTTGCGTATGAGTTGCTTGCGACATTCGAGGCCTTTTCTAAACTATAGGTGATTCAATTTTCGCATTCCAATTTTCTTTAAAGCACAATTTAAATCTGAATTTAAATCCTACATTAAAGTAGATGCAAAATTTGCCCGCATTTTACACCGATGAAGGTGCAATGTCTGCGGCTAACGCTAATTGCGGTTTTATTGTGTTAAATCAAGTTAAACCTGTCGCAGAAGTCACAATTTGGGTGTAATACCACTCACTAAAAAATAGCTTTTTTGGACTGCTAGCCTTAGAATCAACGTCAAAACATAATAAGTGGTGAATATCAAAAAGGCTTGAAGGCGAATTGGCAAATATTCGTCGATCGCTACGTTGAGCTTGTCTGTACATTTACCGTGTGCGCAATTCGAACTTTTTTGATATTCACAACAGCATGGAGACAATTATGTCGGATCAAGAAGTAAAGACTGAATCACGTGTGTTCCCCCCACCGGCGAATTTTGTTGCAAACGCCGCGATCTCTGGCATGGATGCGTACAACGCACTCTGTGCGGAAGCCGCCAATGATTACGAAGGATTTTGGGCTAAATTAGCGCGTGAAAATCTCCATTGGCACAAACCATTCACTACTACATTAGACGAATCTAATGCGCCCTTGTATAAGTGGTTTGACGATGGTTTGCTGAATGTGTCTTACAACTGCCTCGATGTAAATATTCAAAAAGGCTTGGGCGATAAGATTGCGATTATTTTCGAGGCAGACGGTGGCGAAGTCACCAAAGTCAGCTATAAAGAGCTGCACGCGAAAGTTTGCCAGTTTGCAAATGGATTACGCTCTTTGGGTGTCAAAAAAGATGACCGCGTTGTCATTTACATGCCAATGTCAGTCGAAGGTGTCGTTGCGATGCAAGCCTGCGCCCGCATTGGTGCAACGCATTCCGTGGTGTTTGGCGGCTTCTCTGCAAAATCTTTACAAGAACGAATTGTTGACGTTGGTGCGAGCATTGTTATCACTGCTGATGAGCAAGTGCGTGGCGGTAAACAATTGCCATTGAAATCAATCGTCGACGAAGCTTTAGGCTTAGGTGAGTGCGAAAAAGTCGCAAAAGTAATTGTCTATAAACGCACAGGCGGTAATGCACCATTCAATCCGGCACGTGACTTATGGATGCATGATTTAGTTGCGAATCAAGCGACTGAGTGTGAGCCTGAGTGGGTCAATGCTGATCATCCTTTATTTATTTTGTACACATCTGGCTCTACTGGTAAGCCCAAAGGCGTACAGCATTCTTCGGGTGGTTACTTGCTGTGGGCGATGCTCACCATGAAGTGGACATTTGATGTGAAGCCTAGTGACATTTTCTGGTGTACTGCTGATATTGGCTGGGTTACAGGACACACGTATATCACTTATGGTCCATTAGCGATGGGTACGACTGAAATTGTGTTTGAAGGTATTCCTACCTACCCAAATGCTGGTCGTTTCTGGGACATGATACAAAAGCACAAAGCAACTATTTTCTACACCGCACCAACTGCGATTCGCTCTTTAATTAAAGCTGCTGATGGCGATGCCGCAATTCATCCGAATAAGTACGATTTAACTTCATTGCGTTTGCTTGGTTCAGTCGGTGAACCGATTAATCCAGAGGCTTGGATGTGGTACTACCGCAATATCGGCGGTGAAAAATGTCCTATCGTCGATACCTTCTGGCAAACTGAAACCGGTGGTCATATGATTACTCCGTTGCCAGGTGCGACTCCTTTGGTGCCAGGTTCATGTACTTTGCCTTTGCCAGGCATTATGGCAGCGATTGTGGATGAAACAGGTGCGGACTTGCCAAATGGGCAGGGCGGTATTTTGGTTGTCAAACGTCCATGGCCGTCGATGATACGTAACATCTGGGGTGATACCGAGCGCTTCAAGAAGAGTTATTTCCCAGAAGAGTTGGGTGGCAAAACTTATCTCGCAGGCGATGGCGCTATCCGTAACAAAGAGACGGGCTATTTCACGATTACCGGTCGTATTGATGACGTGTTGAATGTGTCTGGTCATCGTATGGGCACAATGGAAATTGAATCGGCTTTGGTTGCGAATCCTCTGGTGGCCGAAGCTGCGGTGGTTGGTAAACCAGATGATACGACGGGAGAAGCAATTTGCGCATTCGTGGTGTTAAAACGTAGTCGTCCAACCGGCGATGAAGCTAAGCAAATTGCTTTGGAGTTGCGTAATTGGGTGGCGAAAGAAATTGGCCCGATTGCCAAGCCAAAAGAAATTCGCTTCGGTGATAATTTGCCAAAAACACGTTCAGGTAAAATCATGCGTCGCTTGTTGCGTGTATTAGCTAAAGGTGAAGAAATTACTCAAGACGTATCAACTTTGGAGAATCCAGCGATTCTAGAACAATTGAAGCAAGCGCAATAAGTGATCATCTGATTGATTAATCCGCTAGCGGAAATGCAAAAGGGCTTTGTTAGTGACAAAGCCCTTTTTTATTGCGCAATCCATGTAAATGTGGCTCTAAAAGTGGCGTAATTTATGATGATTTTTTGCTGGATATGTGATTTTCGAGGCGTTTTGTCGAGTGCTCAACCTAATTTGAAACAGTTTTCTGATTACACTTTCACGGTTATACTTCAGCGCGTTGTTGGTCGTTATTAGCAAATAATTCAAAAGAACATTCAATAATTCATTATTGCTTCGAAAAATAGTTGCCAACGTCTCTTTTATACATATCTAACATTCAGCATGAGTTCAATCAAAAATCGTAAGCCCAAAGGTAGTTTTAAATTGTTTCCGCGCGGCGCAAGAAAAAATGCTGTCGAACAAGGACAAGTGAATCTGATGCCAAACAAGCCAGCGCGTGGCATTTATTTATTGCCGAATGCGTTTACGACGGCTGCATTGTTTTGCGGTTTTTACGCGATCGTCATGGCAATGAATCAGAAGTTCGAACACTCTGGTTTGGCAATCTTTGTGGCAATGGTGCTTGATAGTTTGGATGGGCGCGTTGCGCGCATGACCAATACCCAAAGTGAATTTGGTGCGCAATACGATAGCCTGTCGGATATGGTGTCATTTGGCGTGGCTCCAGCTTTGATCGCTTATGAATGGGCATTAAAAGGAATGGGGAAACTAGGTTGGTTAGCTGCTTTTGTGTATTGCGCTGGCGCCGCATTACGACTCGCTCGTTTCAATGCAAACATTACTGTCGTCGACAAACGTTATTTCCAAGGCCTGCCAAGTCCCGCTGCCGCAGCTTTGGTTGCAGGTTTCATTTTGTTAATGGATGATTTAGCTATACCTGGTAGTGATGTGCGTTGGTTTGCTTGGGGCGTGGCATTGTTTGCTGGTTTGACGATGGTGACGAATGTTCCTTTTTATAGTTTTAAAGATTTGAACTTGAAGCGCTCGGTGCCTTTTATTGCTCCGTTCTTAGTCGTGTTGGCTTATGTAGCGGTGGTTAGCGATCCACCTAAAGTTCTTTTTGGGTTGTTTGTTTTATACGCTTTATCTGGTTATGTTCTTTTGCTTTGGCGTTGGCGTAAAGGACGTCCTGTCAGCCTTGTGCAACTTACTCCAGAAACACATGATGAAGTTGACGACATTAAGAAATAATTGAGGTAATGCTCTTGCACTTTGCTGCAATCCCGCTTATAGTCTTTCGCATGACATTCCAAACGACGACATCTTTTGCTCAAAAAGCAAACATTAAAGCAGATCGCTCCGGTCTGCTTTTGTCGTTCGCATTGCCAGTTGCTACTATCCTAGCATCTCTACTAGCGCTATCTTTGGCGAATCTACTAGCGCTCGCGCGCTAAATCTCTCTATCCCACAACTTGTGTAGTCTTTCACCCATGTGTGTCTTGCAAGGGTTGGAAAAGTCTATTCAAGTCAGCGAGTTTTACTCGACAGTTTCTTAAATTATTTTTGGTTTTATCCAATTTTTTCTATTTATAGCGGCATTTTTGGAGGCAAATATGGCAGACAAACTCATCATTTTCGACACAACTTTGCGTGATGGCGAACAATCCCCTGGCGCATCAATGACGCGCGACGAAAAAGTCAGGATTGCGCGTCAACTAGAGCGCTTGAAAGTCGATGTGATCGAAGCTGGTTTTGCTGCAGCCTCGCCCGGCGATTTCGAGTCAATTAAAGCGATTGCCGCAGCAGTGCGCGAGCCGATTATTTGTTCACTCTCGCGTGCCAATGACAGAGACATTTCTCGTGCTGCCGAGGCGCTCGAGAAAGCGCAACGCAAACGTATTCACACCTTCATCGCAACCTCACCATTGCATATGGAAATGAAATTGCGCATGAGTCCCGATCAAGTGCTGGAGCAAGCTATTCAAGCCGTGCGCTTTGCGCGTCAATTTACGGATGATGTGGAATTTAGTCCAGAGGATGCGAGTCGTTCTGATTTTGATTTTCTGTGTCGCGTGATCGAAGCTGTGATTAAAGAAGGTGCAACGACGATCAACTTTGCGGATACGGTTGGCTATGGTGTGCCTGAGTTGTACGGTAATACTTTAAAGCGTTTGCGCGAGACTATTCCAAATTCCGACAAAGCTATTTGGTCAGTGCATTGTCATAACGATTTGGGGATGGCAGTTGCTAACTCCTTGGCGGGTGTGATGATCGGTGGTGCGCGTCAGGTGGAATGTACGATTAATGGACTTGGTGAGCGCGCTGGCAATACCGCACTTGAAGAGGTTGTGATGGCGGTACGTACGCGTAAAGATCACTTCAATCTCGATGTCGGTATTGACACCACACAGATTGTTGCAACTTCAAAAATGGTATCGCAAATCACTGGCTTTGCTGTGCAGCCTAACAAGGCGATTGTTGGTGCCAATGCATTTGCGCATGCCTCAGGTATTCATCAGGATGGTATTTTAAAGGCGCGTAATACCTATGAAATTATGCGTGCAGAAGATGTGGGTTGGAGCGCAAATAAAATCGTTCTCGGTAAACTCTCTGGTCGTAATGCATTCAAACAACGTTTGCAAGAATTGGGCATCGCGTTGGAATCTGAAACCGAAGTGAATGCGGCATTTGCACGATTTAAAGATTTGGCAGATAAAAAAGCAGAGATCTTTGATGAAGATATTATGGCGGTGGTCGCAGAAGAAGAGCATTCGCACGATGCTGATCATTATCGTTTGGTTTCTATCAGTCAGCATTCCGAAACTGGAGAGCGCTCGTCAGCAGTGGTGGTGATGACGATTGGTGATCGCGAAAAATCATGCATTGCGCAAGGTAATGGTGCTGTAGATGCGATTGTGAATGCAATCGAATCGGAAGTGAAGAGTGAGGCTGAGCTATTGCTGTTCTCGATTAATGCGATTACAGCAGGTACACAATCGCAAGGTGAAGTGACGATACGATTGAGTAAAGCAGGACGTATCGTCAATGGCGTAGGTGCGGATCCTGATATCGTAGTGGCTTCAGCCAAGGCTTATATTTCAGCGTTAAATAAATTGCATTCTAAGGTTGAGAAGTTGAATCCGCAAATTTGACGATTATTGGTTGAATTGGGATGATTTGTTGAAATGATGGAGTGAAATGAGTTCGTTTGTATGCTACGCGCACAAAAAGTCATTTCACGTCTTGCCTTGAGTTTCTCCTATTTTTCATGCTATAGTCGCAGTCTCATCAAATTTTGATGGGATTTATTAATGTAATTTCACGATATTGAAGGTCTTGGCGAAAGCCTCACTCTTGATATCGCATGTAAAGGAAATAAGATGTCTATCGAAAAAAGCGCAAAAGCCGCCATCGTTGCGGATAATGCCCGTGGTCAAAACGACACAGGTTCTCCAGAAGTGCAAGTTGCTTTGTTGACTGCACGTATCAATGACTTGAACGGTCACTTCAAAGCTCACTCTAAAGATCATCACTCACGTCGTGGTTTGATCATGATGGTTAACCGTCGTAAGAGTTTGTTGTCTTACTTGAAAAAGAAAGATTTGAACCGTTACCGTTCATTGATCGAAAAACTCGGCTTGCGTAAGTAATTTATTCGTCAGAATATTTTGCTGAGCCTAGCAAAGAATTAAAGTAAAAAGCCTGCGTCAGTTTTGCTGTCGCAGGCTTTTTGCCTTTAAGTCGTCATAATTTGCTTAAAATTGTGGCGTAGTTGGAAGTGAAAGCGATCATTTTGCGAAAATATTTAGATGTGAAATGTTTGTGAAGTAGGGCGATGCAGTGTGGATCGCATGTGGTGAGGTGAACGACAGCGCCTGGAAATCTGTCGGCAATAGCAGTAAATAGTGAAAGGACACATTGTGTTTAATAAAGTTACAAAATCATTCCAATATGGTCAACATACAGTGACGTTGGAGACAGGTGAAATCGCACGTCAAGCGTCTGGTGCGGTAATGGTATCGATTGAAGATACCGTGGTATTGGCAACCGTTGTTGCTAAAAAAGATGCAAAGCCAGGTCAAGACTTTTTCCCATTGACCGTGGACTACATGGAGAAGAGTTATGCGGCAGGCCGTATTCCTGGTGGCTTCTTCAAGCGTGAAGGTCGTCCTTCAGAAAAAGAAACATTGACTTCACGTTTGATTGATCGCCCGATCCGTCCATTGTTCCCAGAAGGATATTTGAACGAAGTGCAGGTTATCGTGCACGTATTGTCAGTTAATCCTGAAATTGATCCTGATATCGCATCCATGATTGGTGCATCAGCGGCGATCTGCTTGTCAGGTATTCCATTTAACGGCCCAGTAGGTGCGGCACGTGTTGGTTATATCGACGGACAATATGTATTGAACCCAACAGCGACACAATTAAAATCTTCCGCGATGGATTTGGTAGTTGCTGGTACAGAATCTGCGGTTTTGATGGTGGAATCTGAAGCGCAACAATTGTCTGAAGAAGTGATGTTGGGTGCGGTGGTTTACGGTCATACGCAAATGAAAACCGTGATTGACGCGATTCATGATTTGGTCAGTGAAGGTGGAAAGCCTGAAGTTGAATGGGCGCCAGCACCGAAAAATGAAGCCTTGATTGCAGCGGTAACTGCAGTGGCAGAGCCTTTGTTGCGTGCCGCTTATCAAACTAAAGAGAAGCAAGCGCGTACTGATCAGTTAAAAGCAGCAAGTGCAGCAGTTTCCGCAGCTTTGGCTGAACAAGCCGCTGCTGCTGGTGTTGATGCGCCTGATTCTGCTGAAGTTGGCAATATCATGTTTGATTTGGAATCCAAAATCGTTCGTTCTCAAATTTTGGATGGCGAGCCACGTATCGATGGTCGTGATACGCGCACTGTGCGTCCAATCACAATTCGCACTGGCGTATTGCCACGTACGCACGGCACCGCATTGTTCACTCGCGGTGAAACGCAAGCTCTGGTGATTGCAACTTTGGGAACTTCTCGCGACGAGCAAAAAATTGATGCTTTGATGGGTGAATACTCTGATCGCTTCATGTTGCATTACAACATGCCTCCATTTGCGACTGGTGAAACTGGTCGTGTTGGTACACCTAAGCGTCGTGAAATCGGTCACGGCCGTTTGGCAAAACGTGCATTGCAAGCTGCATTGCCATCGCCAGAAGAGTTTAGCTACTCTGTGCGTTTGGTTTCTGAAATTACAGAATCCAATGGCTCGTCTTCGATGGCTTCCGTGTGCGGTGGTTGCTTGGCCTTGATGGATGCTGGCGTGCCAATGAAAGCACACGTGGCAGGTATCGCGATGGGTTTGATTAAAGAAGGTAACAAGTTTGCCGTCTTGACAGATATCTTGGGTGATGAAGATCATCTTGGTGATATGGACTTTAAAGTTGCTGGTACTGCAGAAGGTATTACGGCTTTGCAGATGGATATCAAGATTCAAGGTATCACGAAAGAAATTATGCAAGTGGCTTTGGCGCAAGCTAAAGAAGGTCGTGATCATATTCTTGGTGAAATGCAAAAAGCAGTTCCAGTTGGTAAGGTGGAGTTGTCTGACTTCGCTCCACGCCTGATTACAATCAAGATCAATCCAGAAAAAATTCGTGATGTGATCGGCAAAGGTGGTGCAGTGATTCGTGCATTGACGGAAGAAACTGGTACGCAAATCGATATTAGCGATGAAGGTGTGGTAACGATCGCTTCAGTTGATGCGGCAGCTGGTCAAGAAGCGAAGCGTCGTATCGAAGAGTTGACTGCGGAAGTTGAGGTTGGCAAGATTTACGACGGTACTGTATTGAAGTTGTTGGACTTCGGCGCGATTGTACAAATTATGCCGGGCAAAGATGGCTTGTTGCACATCAGTCAAATCGCTAATGAGCGCGTCAATGCAGTTGCAGACTACCTCAAAGAAGGTCAGCAAGTGCGCGTTAAAGTGTTGGAGACCGATGATCGTGGTCGCTTTAAGTTATCAATGAAAGCGGCTGTTGAAGTTGTTGCGGCAGAAGCTGCAGCCGAGGCAGCGCCTGACGCTTAATTGATGCATGCATGATGCATATTCGATGATAAGTCGAGTCAAGTTTGTTGTGGATTGTTGACTATCTACAGCATAATTTGATTAAAATGAAAACCGCTCGTAGCAAACTGCGAGCGGTTTTTTTTATGCTGTTTTTTTGTATATGTGTAAATTGGATTGGTATGAAAGCGATTGAAATTACGCAGTTTGGCAAGCCAGAGGTTTTGCAGTTATGCGAGCGACCAATGCCTGTTCCTGCTGAGGGAGAGGTGCTCATCCGAGTTGGCGCGGCGGGCGTAAATCGTCCCGATGTATTGCAGCGAATGGGCTTGTACCCGGTGCCTATCGGAGCATCTGAGTTGCCGGGTTTGGAAGTGGCTGGGGAGATTGTTGCAGGAGATTTGTCGGGAAGTGAGTTTGTGCTCGGTGATTTGATTTGCGCTTTAGTACAAGGCGGTGGTTATGCGGAATATTGCATTGTGCCGCTAGCGCAGTGTTTGCCAATTCCAAAGGGTTTGAGTTTGATTGAGGCGGCATCCTTGCCAGAAACTTTTTTCACAGTTTGGTCAAATGTCTTTGATCGAGGGCGCTTGTTGCCGGGTGAGACTTTGTTGGTGCATGGTGGTACTTCGGGGATTGGCGTTACAGCGATACAAATCGCCACGGCGCTGGGGTCTCGGGTATTTGCTACCGCAGGTTCTGATGATAAGTGTCGTGCGATTGAGGCTTTAGGTGCTGCGCGCGGAATAAATTATAAAACAGAAGATTTCCTACAGATTTTGAGAGAAGAAACTTCGAATAAGGGCGTTGATGTCATTCTTGATATGGTTGCGGGTAAATATTTGTCCAAGAATATCGATAGTTTAGCTGATGATGGGCGATTAATTGTCATTGCGCTTTTGGGTGGGGCGAAGGCTGAGCTAGATATGTCGCAAATATTGCGTCGCCGTTTGCATGTGACGGGCTCAACTTTGCGTCCGCGATCAGTGGAATTTAAAAGGCAAATCGCGACTGCGCTCCGTCAGAATGTGTGGCCTTTGCTTGAGCAAGGTCGGATTAAGCCGGTAGTTCATCAGGTTTTCCCCTTGGCTAAGGCTTCTGATGCTCACGCATTGATGGAAACTAGTCAGCACATTGGAAAATTGGTGTTG
The DNA here is from genome assembly GCF_018139645.1 of Affinundibacterium baiyunense. Lineage (GTDB taxonomy): Bacteria > Pseudomonadota > Gammaproteobacteria > Burkholderiales > Burkholderiaceae_D > Undibacterium > Undibacterium baiyunense. The sequence continues at coordinate 666,757 of NZ_JAGSPM010000001.1, read as the reverse complement.
GAGGTGTGATGAGATTGTGGCTAACTTGTGACGGAATGCTTCTTAAATTATGTCAGTTGGTGAGCTTGGGATTGTTTGTTGTTTTGTGTAAGGATGGGTGTATTCGCATTAAAGCATTTTGGTGGAAAATTGACCCTTCTCACTCCAAAGAGATACAATAGAGAGTTAATCAAATTTTGAAGCCTATGACATTCAAGCGAAGAACATTAATAGCGGGTAATTGGAAAATGAATGGCGGTTTAGCGGTAAATGCTGGCTTGCTAGCAGAACTGCTTAGTTCATCCATTAATTCGTCATCTGAAGTTTTGGTATGCGTTCCATCGGTATATCTTGCTCAATGTGAGAGTACGCTATCGAATACAGCAATTGCCTATGGTGCTCAGGACGTTTCAGCGCATAGCTCTGGTGCATATACAGGTGAGGTATCTTCCACGATGTTGGCGGATTTTTCTTGTAAGTATGTGATTGTTGGGCATTCAGAGCGTCGCGCTTATCATCACGAGTCAAATGAGTTGGTTGCACAGAAGGCCTTGCAGGCCTTGCGTTCAAATATTTGTCCAATAGTTTGTGTTGGCGAAACCTTGGAGCAGCGTGAGGCGGGCAAAACAAATGAAATTGTTATTGCTCAACTGCGTGCGGTGATGGATTTACTTGATGATGGTGCGTTAGCGCGTATTGTTGTTGCTTATGAGCCAGTGTGGGCAATTGGTACTGGTAAAACCGCTACGCCGGAAATGGCGCAAGATGTGCATGCAGTGTTGCGTAGTACCTTGGCTGAGCGCAGCGAATTTGCTGCTGAAAAGGTGCGTATTTTGTATGGTGGAAGTATGAAGCCAGAGAATGCGAAAGAGTTGCTGGCGATGCCTGATATCGATGGCGGTTTGATTGGCGGAGCTTCGCTAAAAGCAGTAGATTTTTTATCGATTGTTGCTGCAGCATAGGTTTTGAGATGTAAAGTCGGTTTGTATATTTGTGTTTTGTAAAAAAAGATTAAATTGGATTGGATGTTTTAAATGAATACTTCTTTGGCTACGTTGGTAATGATCGTTCAGGTAATTTCTGCGTTGATTATTGTTGGGCTTGTGCTGTTGCAGCATGGTAAAGGTGCGGATATGGGCGCGTCATTCGGTTCGGGTGCGTCGGGTAGTTTGTTTGGTGCAACAGGCTCATCAAATTTTTTGTCAAAGTCGACAGCGGTAGCTGTTGCGGTGTTTTTTATCGCGACCTTGATCTTGACTTCGTTTGGTGCAAATAAAGCACCATCTGTTGGTGTTATGGATAATTTGCCAGTAACTAAAGCTGCACCTGCAAGTGCGTCTGCAGTGGCTGCGTCTGTGCCAGCAGCAGCTGCGGCAGCTTCTGCATCTGGTCAAGCTGCTGAAATTCCAAAATAAATTAATTTAGATCAGTTTGTCCGGCAAAAAAATCTTGAATTACTGCAATTGTGCGTTGAACAATTGAGTCTAAACGAGTACAATGCTGGGCTTATGCCGACGTGGTGAAATTGGTAGACACGCTATCTTGAGGGGGTAGTGGCGAAAGCTGTACGAGTTCGAGTCTCGTCGTCGGCACCAAAAGAATAAGTTAAGTTTTCTGCGCTTGACTTGATCGAGGAAGTGGTTGCGTTTAGGTTTGAATTGAGCAATCACTCAAGCATGCAATTAACATCTCAATGTTGCGTTTTTATACGGATAAGCTAACGTGAACCTCGAAAATTATTTCCCAGTTCTTCTCTTTATTTTGGTCGGTATTGCGGTTGGTATTGTGCCGCAAGTTCTTGGGCGCGTTCTTGCGCCGCATCGCCCAGATACTCAAAAAACATCTGCTTATGAGTGCGGCTTTGAAGCCTTTGAAGATGCGCGTATGAAATTTGATGTGCGTTACTACCTCATTGCAATTCTCTTTATTTTGTTCGACTTGGAAACTGCTTTCTTTTTCCCATGGGCTGTGTCTGTGAAAGAGTTGGGGTGGACAGGTTTCTTGGTGATGCTTGGCTTCATCTTGGAATTTGCGGTCGGTTTTTGGTATATCTGGAAAAAAGGCGCACTCGATTGGGAGTGACCTCATAGGAAAAGCTTATGTCAATTGAAGGCGTGTTAAGCGAAGGCTTTGTTACCACTAGTTTGGACAAGCTGATTAATTGGACGCAAACTGGTTCGATGTGGCCCATGACGTTTGGTCTGGCTTGCTGTGCTGTTGAGATGATGCATGCAGGCTGTTCTCGTTATGACTTGGATCGTTTTGGTGTGGTGTTTCGTCCATCTCCACGTCAGTCAGATGTGATGATTGTTGCTGGAACTTTGTGTAATAAGATGGCGCCGGCCTTGCGTAAAGTTTATGATCAGATGGCCGAGCCTCGTTGGGTGGTGTCTATGGGGTCATGCGCGAACGGTGGTGGCTACTATCATTATTCATACTCCGTCGTGCGTGGTTGTGATCGCATTGTTCCGGTTGATATCTATGTGCCGGGTTGTCCGCCAACTGCAGAGGCGTTGATTTACGGCATTATTCAGTTGCAGAACAAAATTAAGCGAACCAATACCATAGCCCGTTAATTGCTTTGGCAGAGAAATTTATACATTAAGACAAAATGACTACCAAACTAGAAAATCTCGAGTCGGCAGTAAAAGGTGTCATCGGTGAGCGACTTGTGCAGTCGCATTTGGCGCTCGGTGAGTTGACTGTTGTTGTTTTGGCTAAAGATTATTTGCAAGTGATGTTTGACTTGCGAGATAGTGCCGCAACGTGCTTTGAACAGTTAATCGATCTTTGTGGTGTTGATTACTCCACTTATGGTGATGGGCTTTGGCAAGGTAAGCGTTTTGCTGTGGTGTCGCATTTGACTTCGGTTAAGCATAACTGGCGTTTGCGTGTTCGTGTGTTTGTGGAAGATGATGAATTCCCTATTGTGGCATCTTTGGTGGATGTTTGGAGTACAGCGAATTGGTATGAGCGTGAGGCATTTGATTTCTTCGGTATCTTATTCGATGGTCATAATGATTTGCGTCGAATTTTGACTGATTACGGATTTATTGGTCATCCTTTCCGAAAAGATTTTCCAATTTCAGGATATGTTGAGATGCGTTATGACGCAGATCAAAAGCGTGTGGTCTATCAACCTGTCACAATTGAGCCACGCGAAAATACGCCACGTATTATTCGCGAAGAAAATTACGGGATTAAGGGTTAAGGACGCGACATGGCAGAGATTAAAAATTACACCTTAAATTTCGGTCCTCAGCATCCAGCTGCGCATGGTGTGTTGCGCTTGGTGCTTGAGTTGGATGGCGAAGTTATTCAACGAGCCGATCCGCACATTGGTTTGCTGCATCGTGCGACGGAAAAATTGGCGGAACAAAAAACCTTTCTGCAATCCGTTCCTTACATGGATCGTCTCGATTACGTTTCCATGATGTCCAACGAGCATGCCTACGTGATGGCAATCGAAAAAATGCTCGGCTTAGAAGTTCCTCTACGTGCGCAATATATTCGTGTGATGTTTGATGAAATTACACGTATTTTGAATCACTTGCTATGGATTGGTGCTCACGGTTTGGACGTGGGTGCGATGGCGGTGATGTTGTATGCATTCCGTGAGCGTGAAGATTTGATGGACTGCTATGAGGCGGTCTCTGGTGCGCGTATGCATGCTGCATACTATCGTCCTGGTGGTGTGTATCGTGATTTGCCAGATGAGATGCCAAAGCATAAAGCATCCATTTTGAAAAATGAAAAGGCAATTCGTTTGTTGAATGAAAATCGTCAAGGCTCCTTGCTCGATTTTATTGAGGACTTCACAAACCGTTTTCCAAAATATGTCGACGAGTACGAAACTCTGTTGACAGATAACCGTATTTGGAAGCAACGTCTGGTTGGAATTGGTGTTGTTTCGCCAGAGCGTGCATTGGCAATGGGCTTTACTGGGCCTATGTTGCGTGGATCTGGTATCGAGTGGGACATTCGCAAAAAACAACCTTACGAAGTTTATGATTTGCTTGACTTCGATATTCCAGTTGGTGTGAATGGTGATAGCTATGATCGTTATTTGGTGCGCGTGGAAGAGATGCGCCAGTCAAATCGTATCATTAAGCAATGTGTCGAGTGGTTGCGCAATAACCCAGGTCCAGTGATGTCAACAAATCACAAGGTTGCTCCACCTAGTCGCGTTAATATGAAGTCGAACATGGAAGAGTTGATCCATCACTTCAAATTGTTCACGGAAGGTTTTCATGTGCCTGCTGGTGAGGTGTATTCCGCAGTTGAGCATCCAAAAGGTGAATTTGGCATTTATCTGATGTCAGATGGGGCGAATAAGCCATACCGCATGAAGATTCGTGCTCCTGGTTTTGCACATTTGCAAGGTCTAGATGAGATGGCAAAAGGTCATATGATTGCGGATGCGGTAACCATTATTGGTACCCAAGATATCGTATTCGGTGAAATTGACCGCTAATTCGTGAATCGTAAAATTTAATATTGATAGTTGATCGGCCCTTTGTAAGCGCCGATATTTGAGGCAAAAGCGATGGTCTTATCAGAGCAAGCATTAAAAAAAATTGATCGCGAATTGGCGAAATTTCCTGCGGATCAACGTCAGTCGGCTGTAATGGCTGCGCTGGCGATTGCACAAGACGAAACTAATTGGTTGTCGCCAGAAGTGATGCAATTCGTTGCCGATTACATTGGTATGCCTGCGGTTGCTGTGCAAGAAGTAGCGACCTTCTACAATATGTACAACACAAAACCAGTCGGTAAGCACAAAATTACCGTTTGCACCAATTTGCCTTGCGCTTTGTCTGGTGGTGAACGCGCTGCGCATCACCTAAAGCAAAAATTAGGTTTAGATTATAAAGAAACGAGTGCTGACGGTCAGTTCACCTTAATGGAAGGTGAATGCATGGGTGCCTGCGGTGATGCTCCAGTATTGCTAGTTAATAACAAACGCATGTGTAGCTTTATGTCGAATGAAAAGATTGATGCCTTGGTTAGTGAATTAAGTCAGACAACAGGGGCGGGGAAATAATGACGAGCCTACATAATCGCCATATCAAGCCATTGATTCTCGCGGGCTTAGACGGAAAAAATTGGCATCTACAAGATTACGTTGCACGTGGTGGCTATCAATCATTGAAACGTATTTTGGATGAGAAAATCCCTCCAGAGCAAGTAATTGCAGAGCTGAAAGCTTCTTCCTTGCGAGGTCGCGGTGGTGCAGGCTTCCCAACGGGATTGAAGTGGAGCTTTATGCCGCGTCAATTTCCAGGTCAAAAATATCTTGTTTGTAATACGGATGAGGGCGAGCCTGGTACATTTAAAGATCGCGACATCATTCGCTACAATCCGCATGCCTTGATCGAAGGTATGGCGATTGGCGCATACGCAATGGGTATCACGGTTGGTTACAACTATATCCACGGTGAGATTTTCGCTGATTACGATCGCTTTGAAGAAGCGTTGGAAGAGGCACGTGCCGCTGGCATGCTCGGTGATCGTATTCATGGCTCTGACTTCTCATTTCAGTTACATGCTTTTCACGGTTATGGTGCCTACATCTGCGGCGAAGAAACAGCATTGCTGGAATCATTGGAAGGCAAAAAAGGTCAACCTCGCTTTAAGCCGCCGTTCCCAGCGAGCTTTGGTTTGTATGGTAAGCCAACGACAATCAACAACACAGAAACCTTTGCTGCTGTCCCATTTGTATTAGCAATGGGCGGTGAAGCTTATGCTGCCTTGGGTAAGCCAAACAATGGCGGTACTAAGATTTTCTCTATGTCTGGTGACGTAGCAAAGCCAGGTAATTACGAGGTGCCACTCGGCACACCATTTGCAACTTTACTTGAGTTGGCAGGTGGCATGCGTGACGGTAAAAAAATCAAAGCGGTTATTCCAGGTGGATCATCTATGCCAGTCTTGACTGGCGATGTGATGATGGCGACCGATATGGATTACGACTCTATCGCTAAAGCGGGATCTATGCTTGGTTCTGGTGCAGTAATTGTGATGGATGAAACACGCTGTATGGTTAAGTCTTTGCTGCGGTTGTCTTACTTCTATTTCGAAGAATCTTGCGGTCAATGTACGCCATGCCGTGAAGGCACAGGCTGGTTGTATCGCATGGTTCACCGTATCGAGAATGGACAAGGGCGTCCTGATGATTTAGACATGTTGAACGCGATTGCAGACGGCATTCAAGGTCGTACGATTTGCGCTTTGGGCGATGCAGCTGCAATGCCTGTTCGCGCTTTTGTTAAGAATTTCCGTGAAGAGTTTGAATACCATATCGAGCATAAACACTGCTTGGTTCCGACTTATTTATAAACAAGGCTTTAGTTTGTTCTTGAATTGAAACTTCATTCAAGTCTGAATATTTATTCGCTTAGCGTACCCAGAGCACACCATGGTTGAAATTGAAATAGACGGCAAAAAAGTAGAAGTCCCTGCGGGAAGCATGGTCATGGAAGCTGCCAATAAACTTGGCACTTACATTCCTCACTTTTGCTATCACAAGAAATTGTCGATTGCAGCAAACTGCCGCATGTGTTTAGTGGAAGTTGAAAAAGCTCCTAAGCCATTACCAGCATGCGCGACGCCAGTTACGCAAGGCATGATTGTGCGCTCCAATAGCGATAAAGCGACCAAAGCACAAAAAGATGTAATGGAATTCTTATTGATCAATCACCCATTGGATTGCCCGATTTGCGATCAGGGCGGTGAGTGTCAATTACAGGATTTGGCAGTAGGCTATGGTAAGACCAGTTCACGTTATCAAGAAGAAAAGCGTGTTGTTTTCCACAAAAACGTAGGCCCATTGATTTCAATGGAAGAGATGAGCCGCTGTATTCATTGCACGCGCTGTGTCCGCTTTGGTCAAGAAGTGGCTGGTGTAATGGAACTCGGAATGTTGGGTCGTGGCGAGCACTCTGAAATTACTTCTTTTGTTGGTAAGACTGTTGATTCTGAATTGTCTGGCAACATGATTGATCTTTGCCCTGTTGGTGCATTGACCTCTAAGCCTTTCCGTTATTCTGCTCGCACTTGGGAATTGTCTCGTCGTAAGTCCGTTAGTGCGCATGATGGACTCGGTTCCAATTTGATCGTTCAGGTGAAGAACAATAAAGTAATGCGTGTTGTTCCTTTAGAGAATGATGCAGTGAATGAGTGCTGGATTTCCGATAAAGATCGTTTTGCTTACGAAGGTTTGAATAGTGCAGATCGTTTGACCAAGCCTATGCTGAAGCAGGGCGGTCAATGGCAAGAAACTGACTGGCAGACCGCATTAGAGTATGTGGCGCATGGTTTGAAGAATGTGAAACATGAACACGGTGCGAACTCGATTGCTGGTTTTGCGACGGCAAATTCAACCTTGGAAGAAATGAGTTTATTGGCACGCGTGGTTCGTGGCTTAGGCTCCGAAAATATTGAGACCCGTTTGCGTCAATCTGACTTTGCACTGACAGCAAAGATTAAACCGTGGTTGGGTATGTCAATTGCGGCATTTGCGCAGTTGAAAAATGTTTTTGTGATTGGTTCTTTCTTACGTAAAGATCATCCATTGTTGGCAGCTCGCTTGCGCCAGACAGTGAAGTCTGGTGCGAAATTAAGTGTTTTGCATGCAACAGACGACGAACTGTTAATGAAGGTTGCCACTAAGGCTGTGTTAGCTCCATCTGCTTGGTTGTCTTTCTTGTCTGAAGTTGCCATCGCAGTTGCCGACACTAAGCAAATTGCTAAGCCAGCTGGATTGGCAGAGGTAAGCGTATCAGAATCAGCACAAGCAATTGCAGCCAGCTTATTGTCTGGCGCCGAAGCGGCTTCATCTGGTGTTTTCCTCGGGAACACAGCATCGCAACATCCTGACGCTGCTAAACTTCACGCTTTAGCACAATGGATTGCACAGAATACTGGCGCGGGCTTTGGCTATTTGACTGAAGCTGCAAATACTGTGGGTGCTTATTTGGCTGACGCGGTACCAGCGAGTGCGGAAGTTGCAGCAAATGTACTGAGTAATGCGCGTAAAGCAGTAATCTTGTTGAATGCCGAGCCTGAACACGATTTTGCAAATCCAAATCAAGCACAAGCTTTGTTGGCGCAAGCTGATATGGTTGTGGTCATGTCTCCATTTAAGCATGGCATGGAATATGCTGATGTATTGTTGCCAGTCTCTCCTTACACGGAAACAGCGGGTACTTTTGTTAACTGCGAAGGTCGTGCGCAAAGTTTCCACGGTGTAGTTAAACCTTTGGGCGATACTCGTCCAGCATGGAAGGTTTTACGCGTACTTGGTAACTTGCTAGGTTTGGACAACTTCGAATTTGAAACAGCTGAGTCAGTTCGCGATACAGTTTTGGGTCAAGGACAAACTGATTTGTCGAATAAATTAACGAATTTAGTTGACGTCGCAATTTCGAATTCTGCTGCGACTACAGGCTTGGAGCGTGTTTCTGATGTGCCGATTTACGCTACAGATGCGATTGTTCGTCGTGCCGAATCTTTACAGCGTACCGCCGACGCCAAAGCGAGCGCAGTGAGTTTGAGTGCTGCGGAGTTTGCTCGCCTTGGTATCGCAGATGGTGATTTTGTAAAACTCACTCAAGCAGGTGCTTCAGTCATGGCTTCTGCTAAGCTTGATAAATCTTTGCCCGCGACAGTCGTGCGCGTGGCTGCCGGTGTTTTGGCAACGCATCAACTGGGTGCGATGTTCGGCCCAATTAATGTGGAGCGTGCATAATGAATTTCTTAGATACGGTTCAATCTTACGGCGTGCAATACCTTGGTGGTTTGTGGCCATTAGTGTGGACGTTGATCAAGATCGTTTGCATCACATTACCAGTGATGGGCTGCGTTGCTTATTTGACCTTGTGGGAACGTAAAATGATTGGCTGGATGCATGTGCGTCTTGGCCCAAATCGCGTTGGCCCAGCAGGTTTATTACAGCCTATTGCCGATGCTTTGAAGTTGCTACTTAAAGAAATCATCATTCCAGCAAAAGCGAATAAAGTTTTATTCGTTATCGCTCCGATTATGACGATTATGCCTGCTTTAGCCGCGTGGTCGGTTGTACCTTTTGGTCCAGATGTGGTGTTGGCGAATGTAAATGCAGGTTTGTTGTTGATCATGGCGATCACTTCGATGGAAGTTTACGGCATCATCATCGCTGGTTGGGCTTCAAATTCAAAATATGCTTTCCTCGGTGCGATGCGCGCATCTGCGCAAATGGTTTCTTACGAAATCGCGATGGGCTTCGTTCTGGTTATTGTGTTGATGGTCTCTGGTAGTTTAAATTTAATTGATGTGGTTAATGGTCAATCTAAAGGTTACTTCGCAGAGCAAGGCTGGAATTTCTTGTCTTGGAACTGGTTGCCGTTGTTGCCAATGTTTGTGATTTACATCATTTCCGGTATTGCCGAGACAAATCGCCATCCTTTCGACGTTGTTGAAGGTGAGTCTGAAATCGTTGCTGGTCATATGGTTGAATACTCTGGGATGTCCTTTGCAATGTTCTTCTTGGCAGAGTATGCCAACATGATTTTGATTTCTGCACTCGCGTCTTTAATGTTCTTGGGTGGATGGAATTCTCCAATTGGTCATGAGGTTCCTGTACTCGGCTTGTTGGCTTATTTACCCGGATGGATTTGGTTGGGTGTGAAAACCTTCTTTGTGGTTTCCCTGTTTATTTGGGCACGTGCTTCTTTCCCACGTTATCGCTATGATCAAATTATGCGATTGGGCTGGAAAGTATTTATCCCACTGACCTTGGTTTATTTGGTTATCGTCGCTGCATGGATGCAAACCTCCTGGAATATTTGGAAGTAATCAGCTAAAGAAAAACGCTAGCAAATAATGGAAGCAAATAATGGAAGCAATTAAGGATTTCTTTGGCAGTTTAATGCTGCGCGAGTTGATCAAGGGTTTAGCCTTGACTGGTCGTTATATGTTTGCACGTAAAATCACGGTGCAGTTTCCTGAGGAAAAAACACCTCAGTCACCGCGTTTTCGTGGTTTGCACGCTTTGCGTCGTTATCCAAATGGCGAAGAACGTTGTATCGCATGTAAATTGTGTGAAGCAGTGTGTCCAGCGATGGCAATTACCATCGAATCTGATCAACGTGAAGATGGTTCACGTCGCACGACGCGCTATGACATCGATTTGACTAAGTGTATCTTCTGCGGTTTTTGCGAGGAATCTTGCCCGGTTGATTCCATTGTTGAAACGCATGTATTGGAATATCACGGTGAAAAACGGGGTGACTTGTATTTCACTAAAGAGATGTTGCTGGCAGTGGGTGATCGTTACGAACCAGAGATTGCGGCAGCACGTCAAGCTGACGCCAAATACCGCTAAGACTGGAAGAGCCGAATTATGGATTTTGTTACTGCTTTATTTTATGCATTCTCAGCGATTTTGATTCTCGCTGCGACACAAGTGATTACTGCGCGTAATCCTGTTCATGCTGCATTGTTTTTGGTGTTGTCGTTCTTTACTGCAGCTGGTATCTGGTTGTTATTGAAAGCTGAGTTTTTAGCGATTGTGTTGGTGTTGGTTTATGTTGGCGCTGTCATGGTCTTGTTTTTATTCGTCGTGATGATGTTAGACATCAATATGGATAAGTTACGCGAAGGTTTTTGGGGGCGTTTGCCTTTAGCTGCAATTGTTGGCGTGATTGTAGCGCTTGAAATGTCAGCAGTATTATTGAAGGGCTTTTTGCGTCCAGACAATTCTGTGCCAGCAGCTGCGTCCGACATTGGCGGGACAAAAGCATTAGGTATAGAGATTTTTACGAATTACATTTTTGCGTTTGAAGTTGCGGCAGTAATTTTGTTATTGGCGATTGTTGCGGCGGTAGCCTTAACATTGCGTCGTCGCAAAGACAGCAAGTATTTCGATCCAGCTGCGGCGGTGAAAGTGAAGCGCGCTGATCGTATTCGTATCGTCAGTATGAAGGCGGAGTCTGATCGCACAGCGACGAAAAACGATGCACAGACAAATACAGAAAAAACAGGTGCATAAATGACTTTGACATTAACTCACTTTTTGATTTTGGGCGCGATTTTATTTGCGATTTCAGTAGTTGGCATTTTCATGAATCGCAAGAACATCATCGTTTTATTGATGGCAATAGAATTGATGTTGTTATCAGTGAACATGAATTTCGTAGCGTTCTCTCACTATCTTGGGGATGCTGCGGGGCAGATATTTGTGTTTTTCATTTTGACGGTAGCCGCTGCTGAATCCGCGATTGGATTAGCGATTCTGGTTGTTTTATTCCGCAACTTGGACACAATCAACGTTGACGACTTGGGAAGCTTGAAAGGCTAATAGCTAGTATTTTTAGCGGATAATTTTTTTGGTCGGCGACAAGTAAGACAATTCTAGAATTTAAAAGAATCAAGATAACAAAGGGTCATTATGGCGGGGCAACTTAACCCACATTTATTGCTGGCAGTACCATTAGCACCATTAGCTGGTGCGGCAATAGCAGGTCTGTTAGGCACCAAATTTTTTGGAAATCTGGTTGGACGCAAGGTGTCGCATTCTGCGACGATTCTTGGGGTCTTGATCGCTTTTATTTTGTCTTGTATGACTTTATCCGAAGTTTTGGATGGTGCAAGATACAACGCGACTTTATATCACTGGATGACAGTGGGTAGTTTGAAGTTGGAAGTTGGTTTTTTAGTCGATAGTTTGACAGCGATGATGATGTGCGTGGTCACATTCGTGTCCCTGATGGTGCATATCTACACTGTTGGTTACATGGCGGAAGATGAAGGCTACAACCGCTTCTTTGCTTACATCTCCTTGTTCACATTCTCGATGTTGATGCTCGTTATGAGCAATAACTTCTTGCAGCTTTTCTTCGGTTGGGAAGCGGTTGGCTTGGTATCTTATTTGTTGATCGGTTTTTGGTACACCAAGCCAACGGCTATTTATGCCAACATGAAAGCATTTCTGGTTAATCGCGTTGGTGATTTTGGCTTCATTTTAGGTATCGGCTTGTTGGTTGCTTACACCGGTTCGATGGATTATGCCGAAGTGTTTGCAAAGAAAGAGCAGCTCGCTCCCTTGATGTTGCCTGGCACGGATTGGATGTTGATTACCGTTGCATGTATTTGCTTGTTCATTGGTGCGATGGGTAAATCTGCACAGTTTCCTTTGCATGTTTGGTTGCCAGATTCGATGGAAGGTCCAACCCCGATCTCTGCATTGATTCATGCTGCGACGATGGTGACTGCAGGTATTTTCATGGTTTCTCGTATGTCACCGTTGTTTGAGATGTCCGATACAGCCTTGAGTTTTATCATGGTTATCGGTTCTATCACCGCATTGTTCATGGGCTTCCTTGGCATTATTCAGAATGATATTAAACGCGTCGTTGCGTACTCAACATTATCTCAATTGGGATATATGACCATTGCTTTGGGCGCTTCGGCTTACTCTGTCGCCGTGTTCCATTTGATGACGCACGCTTTCTTCAAAGCCTTATTGTTCTTGGCAGCTGGTTCCGTGATCATAGGTATGCATCATGATCAAGATATTCGTAACATGGGTGGCCTGCGTAAATACATGAAGATCACTTGGATCACATCTTTGCTTGGTTCTTTAGCTTTGATTGGTACGCCATTCTTCTCTGGATTCTATTCAAAAGATTCGATTATTGAAGCAGTGATGTTGTCACATCTGCCTAGCTCTGGTTTCGCTAAATTCGCAGTATTGGCTGGTGTGTTCGTGACCGCGTTTTACTCTTTCCGTATGTATTTCTTGGTGTTCCATGGTAAAGAAAACTTCGGACATGCACATGCTGCACATGGACACGACGACCACCATGATGATCATCATCATGGCTTGGCACCAGGACAAAAACCGCGTGAATCGCCTGCCGTAGTTTGGGTTCCACTCGTATTGTTAGCGTTCCCATCTGTATTGATTGGTTTGTACGTGATCGAACCTATGCTATATGGCGATTTCTTTAAAGATGTGATCTTTGTCGATGCGCATGCACATCATGCGATGAGTGAGTTAAAGCAAGAGTTCCATGGCTGGCAAGCGATGGCAGTGCACTCTTTACAAACCGCGCCATTGTGGTTAGCGGTAGCTGGCGTTGCCTTGTCTTATTACTTCTACATGGTGAAACCATCTATCCCTGCCATGATTAAGCAAAAGTTCAGTGCAGTATTTGCTTTGCTTGATAATAAATACTACATGGACAAATTTAACGAAGTCGTATTTGCTGGCGGTGCGCGCTTATTGGGCGGTGGCTTGTGGAATGTTGGCGACAAAGGTTTGATTGATGGTTTAGTCGTAAATGGTAGTGCGAAATTAGTTGGCTTGTTCTCCAAATTAATTCGTTTGTTCCAGACTGGATTCATTTATCACTATGCGCTGGTAATGATTTTGGGTGTATTAGGCTTCTTGATTTATTTCATGCATTTTGCGCCTACACCGTTTGCTAAATAAGTGACCATAATAAGATAATCATGATGCTGTCAAACTCTCCATTATTAAGCCTGTCGATTTGGTTACCTATCGCATTTGGCGTTTTCGTATTAGCTTTTGGTCGTGATAAGAACCCATCATTGGTTCGTCTGATTGCCTTAGTTGGTTCGCTAATTAGCTTTGCTGTCACAATTCCTGTGATTCAAGGATTTGATAACGCTGCGCATGGTATGCAGTTTGTTGAACGATTCAATTGGATCGAACGATTTAATGCTTTCTATGCGCTAGGTGTCGATGGTATCTCAATGTGGCTAGTGCCTTTGACCGCATTTATTACGGTTATCGTCGTGATTGCTGCATGGGAAGTGATCGAGAAAAATGTGGCTCAATACATGGGTGCGTTCTTGATTTTGTCTGGTCTCATGATTGGTGTTTTCTGCTCGACAGACGGATTATTGTTTTATGTCTTCTTCGAAGCGACATTGATTCCGATGTACATCATCGTAGGTATCTGGGGCGGACCGAATCGTGTTTATGCTGCATTCAAATTTTTCTTATACACCTTGCTCGGCTCTTTGCTGACACTGGTAGCGATCATTTATCTCTACTTCAAGTCAAATCACTCGTTCAATATCTTGACTTGGCATCAATTGCCATTAAGTTTGCATGAGCAAATTCTGTTATTTATAGCGTTCTTAATGGCATTCGCCGTGAAAGTCCCGATGTGGCCAGTGCATACATGGTTACCTGATGCTCACGTCGAGGCGCCAACTGGTGGTTCTGTGGTCTTGGCAGCGATTATGTTGAAGCTTGGAGCTTATGGCTTCTTACGTTTCTCTTTACCAATTGCGCCAGATGCGAGCCACTATTTATCTGGCATGATGATTACGCTGTCTTTGATTGCCGTCATCTACATTGGCCTAGTAGCACTGGTGCAGAAGGACATGAAAAAATTGGTGGCGTACTCATCAATTGCCCACATGGGTTTTGTGACACTTGGTTTCTTCATGTTTAATGAATTAGCAGTGCAGGGCGCGATTGTACAAATGATTTCGCATGGCTTTATTTCTGCTGCGATGTTCTTGTGTATTGGTGTTTTGTATGATCGCGTACATTCACGTGAAATCGCTGACTACGGTGGAGTGGTCAATACCATGCCTAAGTTTGCCGCTTTATTCGTTTTATTCTCGATGGCGAATTGCGGTCTTCCAGCTACGTCTGGTTTCGTTGGTGAATTTATGGTTATTATTGGCGCTGTCAAATATAACTTCTGGATTGGTTTATTGGCTGCGACAGCTTTAATTTTCGGCGCTGCTTATTCTTTATGGATGGTAAAACGTGTGGTGTTTGGTGCGATTACGCATGACCATGTAGCTAAATTAAGTGACTTAAATAGTCGTGAGTTCTTTATGTTGGGTGTGTTAGCAATCGCTGTTATTGCTATGGGACTTTATCCAGCGCCGTTTACCGATGCTATGCAAGTATCCGTGGCCGATTTGTTGAAGCATGTTGCAACTTCGAAAATTGCTCCATAATCGTCATTAGAAATTAGAAACCAATAATATGAACATGATTCCAACATCACTGTATCCTGAGATATTTTTACTGCTATCGATTTGTGCGATCTTGTTGATCGATATGTTTCTGGCGGACGATAAGCGCAATGTGACGTACGCGTTGAGCCTAATTGCCTTGGGCGTATGCGGTGTGCTAACAATGAACGCAACGACATCAAGTCCGGTCTATCTCAGCAATAATATGTTTGTCTCTGATGCAATGTCTAACTTACTAAAGATGTTTAGTTACATCGCGGTAGGTGTCACTTTGATTTATGGTCGCCAATATGCGAGCGACCGGGGAATGACTAATGGCTTGCTTGGCGGTGAATTTTACGTGCTAGCTTTATTCGCATTGCTGGGTCAGATGGTCATGATTTCAGGTAATAATCTTTTGATTATTTATCTTGGTTTAGAGCTGATGTCCCTGGCATTGTATGCCTTGGTTGCATTGCGTCGTGACCATACAGTTTCTACTGAGGCGGCGATGAAGTATTTCGTGTTGGGCGCTCTAGCTTCTGGTTTCTTGTTGTACGGAATCTCTATGCTCTATGGTGCGACTGGTACATTGAACCTGAATGAAATGTCTGTCGTTGCTTCTTCCGCCACCGCAAACAAACCAATTTTGGTATTCGGTATCGTGTTTTTGGTAGCCGGTTTAGCTTTTAAATTAGGCGTTGTGCCGTTCCACATGTGGGTGCCTGACGTCTATCAAGGTTCGCCTACAGTCGTAACCCTGTTATTAGGTGGTGCTCCAAAATTAGCGGCATTTGCAATTACCTATCGCTTGTTGGTGGAGGGCTTGTTCCCACAAGTGGTCGACTGGCAGCAAATGTTGATGGTACTTGCTGTATTATCTATGGCAATTGGTAATATTACTGCGATTGCGCAAACCAATTTGAAGCGTATGTTGGCTTACTCAACGATTTCTCAAATGGGTTTCATGCTGCTCGGTTTCTTATCCGGTGTTTCAAATGGCAACATTAGTTTGGCTGGAGAAGCTTATAGTGCGTCGATGTTTTATGCGATCACCTATGTGATGACAACTTTGGGTACGTTCGGCATTATTTTGTTGTTGTCACGTGCTGGATTTGAGGCGGAAAATATTGCTGACCTCAAAGGTCTAAATAAGCGCAATAAGTGGTTCGCTTTCATCATGTTGTTGCTGATGTTCTCGTTGGCGGGTATTCCTCCGTTGATGGGTTTCTACGCTAAATTGTCAGTCTTAAGTTCAGTTGTTGCAGCTGGTCAGATCTGGTTAGCAGTGGTTGCTGTCTTGTTCTCTCTGATCGGTGCTTTCTACTACTTACGTGTGGTCAAAGTGATGTACTTTGATGAGCCTGTTGATACTTCTCCTATTGTTGCCCACATGGACTTGAAGATCGTGTTAAGTGCGAATGGTTTAGCAGTGCTGATTCTGGGTATCATGCCAGGCTCACTATTGCAAAGCTGTATTAATGCAATTAAAAGCACTTTAACTGTTTGATCATTCTTTTAGACGAGAAGTGCTTTGAATACATCACTATCAAGTTCGCTTGTGATTGTCGTGGCACTTCTTGCCGCTAGCTTGCCATTCTTTACAGAGCGTGTTTTTGGCTTAATACGATTGAATAGCAAGAAAAGTGTTTGGTTACGACTGTTAGAATTGCTTGTTCTTTATTTCGTCGTCGGTGCATTAGGATTTCTACTGGAATCGAATGCAGGTAATCGCTTTCCACAAGGATGGGAGTTTTATGCGATTACCGCTTGCCTTTTCATTGTCTTTGCTTTCCCTGGCTTCGTTTATCGCTATTTACGAAAAAGCGCAGATTAAGGTTTGAACTCGCCATGCGCATACTTGATCTTGAGCCCGATCAAAATCCTCAGTTAGCAGAAATCAAAATTGATAGTCAGTCAGTCTATCAAGGTAGCTTTTTACAAGTAGAAAAAGATACCGTTAAACTGCCTGACGGTAAATTAGTCACCAGAGAATACATCAAGCATCCTGGTGCTGTTGTGATTCTTCCTTTATTTGATGATGGCTCGGTCTTGATGGAGCGTCAGTTTCGTTATCCTCTGAATCAAGTCTTCATTGAATTTCCAGCTGGGAAGATTGACCCAAACGAGGATTCGCTCGCCTGTGCTAAACGTGAACTGAGAGAGGAAACTGGCTATACCGCTAGTGAATGGCAGTTTGTTTGCACGATTCATAACGCAATTGCTTATGCTGATGAGCACTTAGATATTTATCTCGCGCGTGGTTTAGTCGCAGGTGATGCAAAACTCGATGAAGAAGAGTTTTTGGAGACCTTTACGGTACCTGCTTCTGAACTGTTGGAATGGGTCAAGGCAGGAAAAATTACTGATGTCAAAACAGTGATCGGTGCGTTTTGGTTAGATAAGCTGTTAAACCAAGAATGGAATTTATAAAAAAAACCGCTGAAAACAGCGGTTTTTTTATGTTCCCAAATGGATCTGTTGATGGATCTATTCAATTGTGGATCTTTTTGTTGACCAATTACATACTTGGGTAGTTCGGCCCACCACCACCTTCAGGTGTCACCCAGACGATATTCTGCGTCGGGTCTTTAATATCGCAAGTTTTACAGTGCACACAGTTTTGTGCATTGATTTGCAAGCGATCGTTGCCTTCATCTGTTTTCACAAACTCATATACGCCTGCTGGGCAGTAACGGCTTTCTGGACCTGCATATTTTGCTAAATTAACGTTGACCGGTACGCTAGCATCTTTCAATGTCAGATGGATAGGCTGATCTTCGGCGTGATTGGTGTTAGAGATGAATACAGAAGACAAGCGATCAAAAGTTAACTTACCGTCTGGCTTAGGATAGTTAATCGGTGTGAACTCAGAAGCAGGGCGCAGACAAGCGTGGTCTGGTGTCGAGTGACGCAAAGTCCAGGGCGCTTTACCACGTAATAACACTTGATCAAGCCATACTAAAGGCGAACCGTAAGCACCTTTTTTCAATAAATTCTTGACGTTACGCGCGACATGTAATTCTTCATGCAACCAAGAGGCTTCAAATGCGCTTGTGTAAGCGGTCAACTCGTCATGCTGTCGATTGGCACCCAGTGCTTCAAATGCCGCAGTTGCTGCGAGCATACCTGTTTTGATTGCAGCATGACTTCCTTTGATTCGGCTCATGTTTAGGAAGCCTGCATCACAGCCAATTAAGGCGCCACCTGGAAAAGTTAGTTTGGGCAGCGATTGCAAACCGCCAGCAGTGATCGCACGCGCACCATAAGAAATGCGCTTCGCACCTTCAAAGAAACCACGAATCGTAGGATGTGTTTTAAAGCGTTGAAATTCTTCAAATGGCGAAATGTATGGGTTCTCGTAAGCGAGACCGACCACATAACCGACAGCCACTTGGTTGTTCTCTAAGTGGTAAAGGAATGAGCCAGCATAGTCACTCATCATTGGCCAGCCAGTAGTGTGGACCACTAGGCCTTCTTGATGTTTGGACGAATCAATTTCCCATAATTCCTTAATGCCGATACCGTAAGATTGTGGATCTTTGCCTTTGTCGAGTTCATACTTGGCGATCATCTGTTTGCCAAGATGTCCACGTGCACCTTCTGCAAATAGTGTGTACTTCGCATGCAATTCCATTCCGATTTGGAAGGAAGATGAAGCTTCACCTTCGCGATTGACACCCATATTGCCGGTGGCAACCCCTTTTACCGAGCCATCCTCATTGAATAGCACTTCTGCTGCAGTGAAGCCAGGGAATACTTCTACACCAAGCGCTTCTGCTTGCTGTGCAAGCCAGCGCGTGACGTTACCAAGCGAGACGATGTAATTGCCTTCGTTATGGAAACATTTTGGAACCAACCAATTTGGCGTTTTAAATGCGCTATTTTCAGTTAGAACGTAAATACGATCTTCGGTAACAGGTGTATTTAACGGCGCTCCTAATTCTTTCCAATCGGGGAATAACTCGGCAAGTGCAGTCGGGTCCATAATTGCGCCAGACAAGATATGCGCGCCAGGTTCGCCACCTTTTTCTAACACTACGACGGACACTTCTTTTCCGCTTTCCGACGCTAATTGTTTGAGCCTAATTGCAGCAGACAAGCCAGCAGGGCCACCGCCAACAATGACGACGTCATATTCCATCGTATCACGTGGTCCGTATTCTTCTAGTAATTTTTGTGAAGTAGTCATCATAGTAAGGACTTTCTAATTTGAATGCTGTAGCTAGCTAAAGTTGATGCACGATCTTATTGGCACTTTCGTAAATGTGCAAGGTGATCAACTAGTGGTGGATTTCTAATGCGGTATTGCTGTTGTAATTTGAATTCGCACTCGAATTCGAATTATCCCAGATTTTCATTCTAAACCTTAACTAAGTGCATCGAGAAAATGTGGAATTTCTGTTCAAAGACCAGTCTTTTCTAATAAAAAATTGATTTCAGTGGATTAACGATTCAGTAATTGCCCATCGCAATGTTGATTGCGAGTATGATTTCAACGAAATCGCTGAGTAACGAAATTCTTATTCAATTAAATTGTTATTCGGCGCAAGCGGTTTTTGTATTGATAATTTGTTGGAGATCGAGATGGGTATAGAAGTTAATTTTGAAGGTAAGGTCGCTCTTGTTACTGGTGCATCTAGTGGATTGGGTGCGCGATTTGCCAAAGTGTTGGCGATGGCCGGTGCGCAGGTTGTGCTGGCATCACGTCGAGTAGATCGTTTAAAAGAATTGCGGGCAGAAATCGAGGCAGATGGTGGCGCTGCACATGTAGTGACACTCGATGTGACAGATTATGCGAGTATTAAATCAGCGATCGCACATGCGGAAACTGAAGCTGGCCCGATTGATATTCTGATTAACAATTCTGGAGTTTCGACTCAGCAAAAACTAGTAGATGTTACACCAGAAGATTATGCGTTCGTGATGGATACAAATCAGCGCGGCTCCTTTTTTGTGGCACAGGAAACTGCCAAACGAATGATCGCACGCTATAAAGGCGATCACAAAAAACAGCACCGCGTCATCAATATTGCATCGGTTGCTGGATTGCGCGTGATCCCACAATTAGGTATTTACTGCATGAGTAAAGCGGCAGTGGTACAGATGACGAAAGCGATGGCGGTGGAGTGGGGTAAATTTGGAATTAATGTAAATGCGATCTGTCCTGGCTACATCGAAACAGAAATTAACGAAGAACATTTTAGAACCGAACAGGGGAAAAAACTTATTGATATGTTGCCCCGAAAGCGAGTGGGCACACCAGAAGATTTGGATGGATTATTACTTTTGCTAGCTGCAGAAGAGTCCCGTTTCATTAACGGATCTATCGTTTCTGCTGATGATGGCCTTAGTGCGTCTTAGTACAACTTAGTCATTCATTAGTAGGGTTTAAATGAAAAAAGCGCAAAGAAATTCTTTGCGCTTTTTTGATGTTGATTCAATTAAATTTAATCGAATACTGGAGATTCAACTCCCAAAATCTTATGCAATTTTGGTGATGTTGTTGTGTACTGCATGTGGATTTTTTTCTCAGGGAAAATATACGGAGCAGCGCCAAAAGCAGCCAGTGCGGCTTCATGGAAACCAGACAAAATCAACTTTTTCTTACCTGGGTAAGTATTGATGTCACCGACCGCAAAAATACCTGGGACATTGGTTTCGAATTTTTCCGTGTCCATCACTTTTAATTGCTTGCGCTCGATCTCTAAACCCCAATCAGCGATAGGGCCAAGTTTCGGCGATAAGCCGAAGAACACCAATAAATCATCGAGTGGCAAGCGACGTGTAACACCATCTGCACCAGTCACTTTGATTTCAGCTAATTTATCATCTTTTGTTTCGATACCAGTCACTTGACCGATGATTAATTGCATTTCATAGTTGTCGCACATTTCTTTCATCTTGGCGACTGAGGCAGGAGCTGCACGGAAATCTTCACGACGGTGCAACAAAATCACAGACTCTGCTTTGCCAGCTAATGCTAAAGCCCAATCGAGTGCGGAGTCGCCGCCACCACAAATTACCAAGTTGCGACCTTCGAAACGGCTAGGATCTTTGACACGGTAGAATACTTGTGAGCCTTCAAATGCTTCAATGCCTTCTACTTTTAATGTGCGCGGTTGGAATGAACCAACACCAGCTGCAATGAAGATCGTTTTGGTGATGAACTTTGTACCTAAGGATGTTTCCAGGTCAAAACGGCCATCAGCACGGCGTTGCACTAAAGTGACTTCTTGATTTAAATGGAAAGTTGGTTCAAACGGTTCGATTTGTTTGAGCAAGTTATCGGTTAATTCCTGTCCAGTGCAAACTGGAACGGCAGGAATATCGTAAATAGGCTTGTCTGGATATAACTCAACACACTGTCCGCCAACGACCGGCAATGAATCGATGACGTGTGCTTTGATTTCAAGTAAGCCAAGTTCAAAGACCTGAAACAAGCCAACTGGACCTGCGCCAACGATGACTGCATCGGCTTCGATCACATTGCTTGGAGTAGATACTGCTGGATTTGATGTATTGTCCATACGACTTTAATATTCTTTAGAAAAATGAAGCAAACTGATTTCACCAAATCAGTTCACTAATTACGCAATTATCAAATAATCGCGTGATTACGATTATCGTTCGAGATATTGCAATTTATCTTTCACATCTTTCCACTCATCTGCATCTGATAAGGGAGCGGTAGTTTTTGTGATAGATGGCCAGCTGCGAACTAAATCAGCATTGATTTTGATGAATTGCATCTGGTCTTGCGGCACATCTTCTTCAGCATAGATCGCATTGACTGGGCACTCGGCCACGCAGACTGCGCAATCGATACATTCATCAGGATCAATAACGAGGAAATTTGGACCTGCGCGGAAGCAGTCCACTGGGCAAACATCAACGCAGTCAGTATAACGGCAACGGATGCAGGATTCGGTCACAACGTGGGTCATAACAGGCCTATCAATAAAGAAATCGGGGATGAAGCGCTACTAGAAAATTGAGGTAGCTGCAAAGCCTTGTATTTTAAGGCAAATCGTTCTAACTCACAATTGCGGCTTAGATAAAATTAGCATAAGTAAATGTGATATCTGGCAATCGATTCAGCGCCGTAAGATCTTTATTTCTTTAAGATGAGACTTTGGTGTAACTAGTTTACTGTGCCGTATAATCAGGTTCTCCTCTTAAATTCGGCCTTTTTGCCGCAAAAGACTATGAAAACTTCCATGCCAAAGTTGCTTGTCGCACGTGCGATGTTTCCCGATGTGCTTGCGCAATTGAGCAATTTCTTTGAGCTTGAGCTAAATCAAGAGGATAGAATTTTTTCGCAAAGTGAACTGGCAGAACGCCTACAAGGCAAATTTGGCATGATTTGCACTTCCAGTGCAAAAGTCGATCAGGACTTATTGTCTAAGTTATCGGGCGTAAAAATTATCTCCACAATCGCAGTCGGTTACGATAATTTTGATTTGCACGCATGCACACAGCATGGGGTGATGGCGACTAATTCACCTGATGTGTTGAATGAAACTACCGCTGATTTTGCATGGGCGTTGATGATGGCAACAGCAAGACGCGTCACCGAAGCCGAGCATTTTTTGCGAGCTGGTCTGTGGACGAAGTGGAGTGTTGATTTTTTTGTGGGAGCAGATTTGCACGGATCATGTCTGGGAATTTTGGGCATGGGGCGTATTGGGCAGGCAATTGCGCGCCGTGCTAGCGGTTTTGGGATGGAGGTGATTTATCACAATCGTAGTCAACTTAGTGAAGAGAAAGAGTTAGCGGCACATCACGCCCGCTATGTCGATAAACAGACACTATTGCGACATGCCGATCATTTGATATTGGCGTTGCCGTATTCGCCCGAAGTTCATCATATTATTGGTGCTATCGAACTTGCTCAAATGAAGCCAAGCGCGACCTTAATTAATATTGCGCGCGGAGGGATCGTAGACGATGCTGCTTTAATTCAAGCACTGCGTAACGGTCAAATTGCGGGCGCAGGGTTAGATGTTTTTGAAAATGAACCGCGATTTCACGCTGATTTTTTAGGGTTAAAGAATGTGGTTTTGACTCCTCATATTGCTAGCGCAACTGAGCGAACTCGCAGAGCAATGGTAAATAGGGCAGTCAAGAACGTGATTTCGGCAGTACGTGGCGAGCTGCCACCAGATTTACTCAATCCCGAGGTGTTGGAAATCTAATCCTGTTTGAATCCTTTGAAGCTTCCATTTAGATCTGTTTTTGGGGTGAATTAACAGGTACAAAGATTGATGGTTTGTACCTGTTTGCAGATGCCAATTTACCGAAAAATGAGGAGCTTTTTTGCTAAGAATTGTTGGTAAATTAGTCTTTTAGCGATTCGATTAAATCAATATATTGCTGCATTGCTGCTTCATTGGAAGTACCTTTTAATTCTGCCCAAGCGTCAAATTTTGCACGTGCGACAAAGTCAGTCATACCTGGGCGATCACCGCTAGCGTCACCGGAACTAGCTTGCTTGAATAGCGCATAAATTTTCAATAAAGTCATATTGTCAGGACGTTCCGGTAAGTTTTTGGAATCGGCCTGAGCTTGATTAAATTGTTCGACGAGGCTCATAAAAATCTCCTGATGCTGAAAAGGGATAAAAACGCTGAGAAGTATTCATTGAGAAGCACTGATGCGATCATTTGTTGCTCAATCATGTGTTACTTCCAGAGCCAAGCTTAACAGTATTGTTATTGCCTTCCTATAGAAGAATCCCTCAAACTGAATTTTGATTTGTCGTACAGAAAGTTGGGGCGCATAAAAAAACGCCAGATTATTCTGGCGTTCTAAAAAAATAGCTAAGTCAATTCAGCCTGAGCCTAGCGAAAATTAATGTATGGTTGGCTCTGCACCGCAACAAACTTTAAATTTTTTCCCACTGCCACAAGGGCAGGGATCATTTCTGCCAACTTTTGGCGTATCACGTTTCACGGTAGTTACGCCAGACTTACGTATTGGTGCCCAAAAACGTCGAATTTCTCCTATCGAGGCTTCTAGTTTTAAGGCTAGATGATGACATTTTTCAGCTGTATCAACTAGTTTAGTCTCTTCTTCTTTGATTTCTTCTGCGCCGAGCAGATAGATGGGTTCGAGCAGCGGTGCAATCGTTGGCGATTCCCATGCAGCTTCCCAAGCTTCTGCGCGTAATTGCATACCTTCCCAAAATCCCCAAGCCCAAGTTTCGCCATCGATCAATTCTTTGCCATTTTCTTCCATCACGCAAAATAATGGTTCGAATTCTTGTGGAGCGACTTCAAAAGTAATTTGAATTTCGTTCATAAAACGTGCTATCAAATTAGTGATGCGTTGCATTTCTTTGGCGTTTTTGAATTTGGGCTCGCCTTGGTCTGGAAGACCCCACACGTGAGGTAGCCATTCTGTCATTGCAATTGCCTCAGGTCCGAGCGCAATTGCGGTAAGGTAGCCATGCAGGGCATCCATGGTCATGCCATCATCGCCGACAGCGTCTGACATTAAAAATTTGTCGAGTTCGTTAAACTCTTTGTCACTTAGTGGTTCATCTAGATGCATGATACTTGCTCGTTTCCAGGTGGTTTTTTTGATCTTATCGTTGCGTTATTTACGTATTGACTTACGCATTGATTTAATTGCAGAAGTGTAGCGCTTTGTTTCTATTTCGTGGTGATAAAGCACGTACAATGCGTGTTATGTGCCCAAATATTCTAAATCCTGATGAAAAAATGCTCCATGATCAATTGGATGATCGAGCTTCGGCCTCATTAAATCCCACAGACTTCTCCAACTTAAGCCCTGATTGTGTATTTGATGCAATGCATGCACAGGGTTTTCATTGTGATGGACGATTATTAGCTTTAAATAGCTATGAAAATCGCGTTTACCAGTTAGGCATGGACGATGCGCCACCTTTGGTGGTGAAGTTTTACCGCCCATTGCGCTGGAGTGACGCGCAAATTTGCGAGGAGCATCAATTTGTAAATCAACTTCATGCGGCTGAAATTCCAGTTGTGCCTGCACTAGTAGATACGAGTGGAAATAGTTTGCGGGAATTTGCCGGATTTCGTTTTGCTGTATTTGCAAGACAAGGTGGACGTGCTCCTGAATTGGATCGTTCTGGAACCTTGGAGTGGATAGGGCGCTTTTTGGGGCGTATTCATGCGATTGGTGCAAGCGAATCTTACCAGTTTCGTCCAACGATCAATTCGCAGACTTATGGTGATGCCTCATTAGATTTTTTATTGCGGCATGATTTTATTCCCGCTGATATTTTGCATGCATATGAATCCACTGCTCGCACGATGTTGGCGGCGATAAATGGTGCATATCAACAGGCTGGCAATGTACAAAATCTACGCTTGCATGGCGATTGCCATATGGGAAATGTATTGTGGACTGAGACGGGCGCACATCCTGGCCCACATTTTGTTGATTTTGATGATAGTCGTATGGGACCCGCAATTCAGGATTTGTGGATGTTATTGTCAGGTTCGCGACGAGAAATGCAAGATCAATTATGCGATATCTTGACTGGGTACGAGGATTTTTATCACTTCAATTCGTCGGAATTGCATTTGATTGAGGCATTGCGCAGCTTGCGATTGTTGCATTATTCCGCTTGGCTAGCGCAACGTTGGGGCGATCCCGCATTTAAGCAAGCTTTTCCTTGGTTTAATACGCAGCGCTATTGGCAAGATCGCATTTTGGAGATGCGTGAGCAAATTGCATTGTTGGACGAAGCGCCATTACGTGTTTGATAAATTTATGCGGATGGTGGTGATGTGGAGTCTAAATTCATACGCTTCGTTTACAATCACGTTCTTCTGATTACTTTCTTTTTTATGTGATAGCTATGACACAAGATGAATTAAAACTAGCAGTTGCGCAAGCAGCGATTGCTTACGTCGTTGAAGGTGAAATCGTTGGTGTTGGTACGGGCTCTACCGCCAATTTTTTTATCGATGAGCTCGCAAAAATCAAACACAAAATTAAAGGTGCAGTTGCTTCATCTGAAGCAACCGCAAGTCGTTTGCGTGCACATGGAATTACAGTATTTGACTTAAACGAAGTTAGTGCAATGCCAGTTTATATCGATGGCGCAGATGAAATTACAGCGAGTGGAGCAATGATTAAAGGTGGTGGCGCCGCTTTAACGCGTGAGAAGATCGTCGCGTCGGTAGCAAAATCCTTTGTTTGTATCGCTGATGGTTCTAAATTTGTGAATTTGTTAGGTAAATTTCCCTTGCCAGTGGAAGTGATCCCGATGGCGCGCGAATCTGTTATACGTGCTTTGAATGCAATCGGTGGCGAGGCTAAATTGCGTATGAAAGATGGTGCTGCATTGTTGACAGATAACGGAAATGTGATCGTCGATATACATGGCTTGCAAATCGCAGATCCTGTCGCTTTAGAAAAGCAGATCAATAACATTGTCGGCGTTGTCGCTGTGGGATTATTCGCAGTTCAAGGAGCGAATGTTTGTTTGCTGGGTACATCTGAAGGTGTGAAGACTTTGCAGTTCTAGTGCTCTTTATGGAGTCTGATTGATTGCGATGACAATCGTCATCGTTGTGAAATTTAATCGTCGTCGTAGTAATCAATTGAAAGTAACAAGATGGAAGATGCACAAATTAAGGATGAAGTCGTAATCGCACAAACTAAGTTGTGGCTGGAGAAAGCGGTCATCGGCTTAAATCTCTGCCCGTTTGCAAAGGGCGTACATATCAAAGATCAAATTCGCTATTTCGTTAGTCATGCGACTACGCCAGAGGCTTTATTGAAAGATCTGGTAGCGGAACTTGAAGTGTTGGCGGAAGCGAATCCAGAAAAAATTGATACATGCTTATTGATACATCCTTTTGTGATGCAAGACTTTCTTGACTATAACGATTTTCTTGAGGTGGCTGATGCGACTGTAGAAGAGTTGGATTTGGACGGTATTTTGCAGGTGGCGAGTTTCCATCCGCAATATCAATTTGAAGATGCGGCGCCTGATGATATCGATAATTATACAAATCGATCACCATTTCCAACGCTGCATTTGCTACGCGAAGAAAGCATAGACAAAGCGGTTGAGGCGTTTCCAGAAGCGGAGCAAATTTACGATAAAAATATTCAGACCCTACGCGCATTAGGGCATGAAGCTTGGAAAAAATTATTCATTTAAACGAAGTGTGCGAATTTGAAGCGGGCATGATGGGCGTGATTTTTCATACCAGATGTCCGTTTCGTTTGTGTTTTTATGCATTTCTTGCGCGAGCTTAAGTGCTGTAAACAGGCAGATCAAATCTGATGTGCGCGCCAAGTTTCGACACTCTTTGCTGGCTGCATCAATTTTCGAGTCGTTCATGCACTGCAATTCTTTGCTTATATCGATATTTGTTTTAGTTATTTAAAAATTTCCTTTTTGGGTTTGAATAATCACGAAAATGAAAGTCTTTCGTAGCTAAAATGAGGTGGTTTCATCGATGCATTAAGCGGCTTTACTATCTTATTTTCAGCTAACTTCCTATAAAATCTAATAAAGCCCTTGGAGTGGCTTTATTTGGTGTCCTGTTTAGGCTGCCCATGTAAATTTTCATTTCTAGAAAAATGACAGAATGATTGTTTATTTTGATTGGGTTTTCTAAGAATTTTCTTCACTTCTGAATTTTTCGGTGCGATTCTCGCTTAAAAAATAGGCGATCGCGCCTTGTTATTTTGCAGAGCAACATGTAAAGTCATGCGTTCTTTTTCTCGCATTTATCCCTTTTTCGTCACTCTTCTTGAAATGTTATGGCTTTAATTGTCCACAAATATGGCGGTACTTCGATGGGGTCCACGGATCGCATCAAGAATGTCGCTAAGCGCGTCGCCAAATGGCATGATGCAGGTTACCAAATCGTCGTTGTGCCGTCTGCGATGTCAGGCGAAACGAATCGAATTATTGGTTTGGCTAAAGAAATTATGGCGGATCCCGATCCGCGTGAACTCGATATGATTGCCTCAACTGGAGAGCAAGTATCTGTCGGTTTGCTGGCGATTGCATTGCAAGCATTAGGTAAGAAGGCAGTTTCTTATGCTGGATGGCAAGTTCC
Organism: Affinundibacterium baiyunense; assembly: GCF_018139645.1. Classification (GTDB taxonomy): domain Bacteria; phylum Pseudomonadota; class Gammaproteobacteria; order Burkholderiales; family Burkholderiaceae_D; genus Undibacterium; species Undibacterium baiyunense. The sequence goes on along the minus strand of NZ_JAGSPM010000001.1, from coordinate 638,717 downwards.
GATTAAGACCGACTCGTCTTACACAAAGGCGCGCATCGCTTCGATCGATGATGCGAAGGTGAATGCGGATTTAGCCGAAGGTAAAATTGTCATTATTACTGGCTTCCAAGGTGTTGATGAACTAGGCAATATCACAACGTTGGGGCGCGGTGGTTCAGACACCTCGGCAGTGGCAATTGCTGCAGCGTTAAAAGCGCAAGAATGTCTCATTTATACCGATGTTGACGGCGTATATACGACTGATCCGCGTGTCGTTTCAGATGCACGTAAGTTAAATACGGTCACGTTTGAAGAAATGTTAGAGATGGCATCGTTGGGCTCCAAAGTGTTACAGATTCGCTCTGTGGAGTTTGCTGGAAATTACCGTATGCCCACTCGCGTTTTGTCATCATTAACCGACCCATTAATGCCATTAGCCGAAGAAATTGTCTCCGGTACCCTGATTTCGTTTGAGGAAGATACAAATATGGAACAAGCCACTATTACTGGCATCGCATTTAATCGTGATGAAGCAAAATTGACTGTGTTTGGCGTGCCAGATAAGCCAGGTATTGCCTTTCAAATTCTTGGTCCGATTGCTGATGCCAACATCGAAGTTGATATGATCATTCAAAATCAATCAGTCGACGGCAAAACAGATTTCACCTTTACGGTGCCACGTGGTGATTACAACAAAGCGATGGACGTATTAAATGCGAGTGTGAAAGAGCACATTGGCGCGGGAAATATCATTGGTGATTCCAAAGTATCCAAAGTATCCGTGGTGGGTGTTGGTATGCGTAGCCATGTTGGGATTGCATCTCAGATGTTCCGCACCTTGTCTGACGAAGGAATTAATATTCAAATGATCTCTACATCTGAAATCAAAATCTCAGTTTTGATTGATGAGAAATATATGGAGTTGGCAGTACGTGCTTTGCACAAGGCATTTGAGTTGGAAGCTGCGTAATTCGTTATTACGTGCGAGTTTTTCGTTGTGGGTAGTTGACCAAAGATGAAGTACCCGCTATGATCTCGTTCTCGCTTGTGATGCAATTTTGCATCGTGAGAGTGTGGAGACGTGGCCGAGTGGCCGAAGGCACTTCCCTGCTAAGGAAGCATCTGGGGTAACCTGGATCGTGAGTTCGAATCTCACCGTCTCCGCCAAAGAATTGGTGCCCGCTTAATGAAAGTTAAGTGGGCATTTTTCTTTTGTTGGTTTGTATTTGTTAGCCTGCAAAATTTGGCTTACAAAAAATTATTTTGCGTGTACGCTGTCTTTTTTCAGTAAATCAGTCTTGAAATTCATTTGAGCTTCGTCTATTGTGCAATGCACCAATAATAACAAGGAATGCAATTGGCTCACGATCACACCAAGAGTAGCTTGTCTGCACTGACATTAGCTGCGATCGGTATCGTTTACGGCGATATCGGTACTAGTCCTTTATATACCATGCAAGAAGTGTTTGATCACAAGCATGGTTTGTCTTTAACCCCTGAAAACATATTAGGAATTGTGTCGCTGATTCTTTGGGGGCTAATTTTTATCGTCTCTTTAAAGTACGTAACGTTAGTCCTGCGTGCGAACAATCGTGGCGAAGGCGGGATTATGGCGTTGGCTGCGCTGACTTTGGAGTCGGTTGGTAAGAACTCTAAGATGTATTTTCCTCTGGTGATTTTGGGGGTGATAGGGGCTTCATTATTTTACGGTGACGGCGTGGTGACACCAGCAATGACCGTGTTGTCAGCGATTGAGGGGATCAAAGTTGCGACTCCAGCGCTCAAGCCTTTTGTGGTGCCGATTACTTTAGTGATTTTGATCGCTTTGTATGCAGTTCAGTCGAGAGGGACGGCCACTATTGGTAAATTTTTTGGGCCTGTCATGGTGTTGTGGTTTGCGGTTTTGGCTGCAATGGGAATTTACAATATTTTGCGCGTGCCGGCGATTTTGGAAGCGTTTAATCCTATCCATGCACTCGAGTTTTTGTATTATCACCGTTGGGCTGCTTTCATTGCGCTGGGCGCTGTTGTACTTGCATTTACTGGTTCCGAGGCCTTGTATGCTGACATGGGACATTTTGGTGCAAAACCGATACGTACCGCATGGTTCTTGATTGTATTTCCTGCTTTGGGTTTGAATTATTTGGGGCAGGGCGCTTTGCTGATGATTGAGCCAACGGCTGTTTCTAATCCATTTTTTAATCAATTGGGTGATTGGAGTATCTATCCCCTGGTTGTGTTGTCGACGATGGCAGCGGTGATTGCATCGCAAGCGACGATTTCCGGTGCATTTTCTATGACTAAGCAGGCGATTTCGCTTGGTTTCTTGCCTCGTATGAAGATTATTCATACCTCTTCAAAAGAGATTGGGCAGATCTATATTCCTGTCGTAAATTGGTTGCAATTAGCTGCAGTAGTTGGTGCGGTGATCGGCTTTGGGTCAGCTTCTAATTTGGCATCGGCATATGGTATTGCGAATACGGGCACGATGTTGGTGACTTCTATTTTGACTTTCTTCGTTATTCGCTATGGTTGGAAATATAACCTTGCGCTGTGTATCGCTTCGACTTCTTTTTTCTTGTTGATTGATATTTCTTTGTTCTCGTCGAACGCGATGAAGTTCTTCAGTGGCGGTTGGTTCCCGATTGCGCTTGGATTCGGCATTTGTGTGGTGATGTTGACATGGCGTCGTGGACGTTCGCTCGTGTTTGATAATTTGAAGAAGCATGCGATTCCATTGGAAGAGTTTTTGGAGTCTTTGTTTATTTCTCCTCCGGTAAGAGTTGCTGGTACTGCCGTATTTCTTCGTGGTGAGGCTGATGGCGTGCCGCACGCCTTACTGCACAATCTTTCTCATAATAAGATTTTGCATGAGCGGGTTGTTTTTATTACTTTGCACAATCGAGAAATCCCTTGGGTGCCTTTTTCAGAGCGCATCAAGGTGACTGATCTAAAAAATAACTGCTTTCAAGTTGATGTCTACTATGGGTTCAAAAATGAACCAGATATTCCAAATGCGTTGGCATTGTGTGCACCGTTTGGCTTAGAGTTTGAGCCATTGGAGACTTCTTACTTTATTTCTCGTCAAACCATTATTTCTAGTCCTGGAGGTGGGATGGCGATGTGGCGTGAAGGCTTGTTTGTGACAATGTCCAGAAACGCAAGGGATGCCGCAGATTATTATCAAATTCCGAGTAATCGCGTAATCGAAGTTGGTGCGCAAGTTGAAATTTAAAATGGCTGCGATCCTATCCATTGCGAGCTTTATTCGATGTGTATTTGTCAGCTCGAAATTAGACTTTAATTGATTTAGGTATGAATTATTGAACGGGACTTATAAAAACCAAATTGCTATGCTATAATCTTGTTCTTCGCGGCTGTAGCTCAGCTGGATAGAGTACTTGGCTACGAACCAAGGGGTCGTGGGTTCGATTCCTGCCAGCCGCACCAGATTTAAGGGATTAGATGAAAATCTAATCCCTTTTTTCGTATTTGGCATCTAGTTCTGTGATTCGAATTACTTAATGTAGATGCTAAAACATGCAAATTGTTTTATTAAGGAATCGGCAGAAATCTAGTGTGTTCGTACTTGCTTGAATGAAATTCTTAGGCAAAACGCTTCATATTTGTATTTTGTTCTGCTATAATCTTTTTCTTCGCGGCTGTAGCTCAGCTGGATAGAGTACTTGGCTACGAACCAAGGGGTCGTGGGTTCGATTCCTGCCAGCCGCACCAGATTTAAGGGATTAGATGAAAATCTAATCCCTTTTTTCATTTGGGCGATCAAAAAACAGTGAACATTTTCTTCGTGTTGCATTGACTGCCTTGTTGCTTGCAGTTGCTAGTCAATTCTCCCAATCAATTCTCTCAATCAATTCTCTTAGGCTCCAGTTTGCTGGAAGTGGGTAGTCAGAGTTTTGAATTGTGCTCGGTGTTTGATCGAGTCCAAGTCGTTGCAGGCTATCATCCAAAGATGAAATGAGACGATTGACTAAATTGGCATCTGGCAGCATGGTCCCTAAGAATAGAAGTTTGCTTTCATACTGAATTAGGATTGTTGGGAAGTTCTCAATATCGAGCGCATCGACTAAGTCTGCGTAATCTTCAATATCTATCCACGCAAAGCACTTCTCTGGATGTGCATTCTGTAATAAATCAAATGCTTCGCGATAGGATTTGCAAGTGCCACACCACGCTGCACAAAGACAGGTAATCAACCATGGACTTTCTTTTAGTTTGCTTTGAATTGCGACTAGATCATCGCTGATATAAGTTTGAGTATTCATAGGCTTTATTTTAACCGATCAAAGTTTATGCTTGTATTGGGCGGCTTTAATCTGACGCAAATCCGGTGCTTCTAGCCGAAGTACGCGGTAAAATAGCGGAATGACGATCCTTTTAGCTCTCGAAACTTCAACTGATCTGGCTTCAGTTGCTTTAATTTCTGATCAGCAAATTACGCAACGTAATTTGACTGGTGTCCAAACCCATTCTTTTGGCTTGCTGCCTGCTGTACAAGAATTATTGCAGCAGGCTGGAATTGGTATCAACCAATTGAACGCAATTGCTTTTGGTTGTGGTCCTGGCGCTTTCACGGGGGTACGCACCGCGTGCGGAGTTGTGCAAGGATTGGCCTTTGGCTTACAGCTTCCTGTGTTGCCAGTGGTTAGCCTATTGGCGATGGCTGAGGCTGCAAGAATGCATCATCGCGTAGAGAATGTAGTTTGTTTTTTGGATGCGCGTATGTCCGAAGTTTATTGGGCACATTACCAATGGCATGATGGCGATTGGCGAGAGTTACATGCACCAGATTTAAATGTGTTAGAGCATGTGTTGGTCTATGCGAAAAATCATGCGACTAAGCTTGTGCTTGGGCATGGATTAGATTTGCCGAGTCATGCAAATGAATTGCCACATGTGACAGAAATGCCGCATGCAAAATACATTGCAAGTATTGCTGAGAGACATTTGCAATTAGGTTTGCAAGTCGATGCCTCGCAAGCACAACCACTTTATTTGAGAAATAAAGTGGCGTTAACTACGGCAGAACGTGTTTTGGCGAATGCGATATGAGTGGAAACATTCAGTCAATTGCAGAATTTGCCAAATACCAGTTTTGTGTTCTCGGTTTAGATGATTTGGATGAAGTTTTGGCGATTGAACAGGCAGTCTATACCCATCCATGGACTTATGGGAATTTTGTCGATACTTTGCAAAATGCGCACGAGGCATACGGGATTCGTGATGATCAGGGGGAGTTGGTCGCCTATTTCTTTTTAATGCCAGTGGTCGACGAATTTCATTTGCTGACCTTTGCTGTTCACGCGAAAAAACAAAAATTAGGGTACGCCCATATTTTGTTGAAGAAAATGTTGCAGATTGCGAGCGAGAAGCAGTTTGTTTCCATCATGCTCGAAGTTCGTGTGAGTAATCATCGAGCGATCTCGGTGTATCAGCGATTTGGATTTGAGGAAATCGGGCGTCGTAAGGGATATTACCCTGCACAAGATGGATTAAGAGAGGATGCAATCGTGATGCGTATTGCGGTTCCGACAAATAATAACTCTATTCAGAATGAATCATGATGAATGATCTTCGCAACTACTATCTACAAAATTTAGGTATCGGCGAGATTTGGCAGGAGCGATTCTTAGGCGCAGACACGAGCACCGAAGTGATCGTTGAAACGGTCACGCACACAGCAATTAATGCGGGTGTTCAGATAGCTGATGGCGGGTCTACAATTGCTGAAGAAATTCGTCATGAAAAACCTGATTCTTGGGAAATGCTGCAAGACGGCATTCGACAGTGTGAAGCATGTTCGCAGTGCGGACTGCTAGGAAAAACAACGCAGCTTCCTGCTGGTCGGGACGTTGGGGTTGAAGCGTTCGATGTACTGTTGGTTGCGGAATACGCTGCGCCAGCAGAAATTAATCTCTCTGAGAAATTGTTCCATAATATCGCCAGAGCGCTAAGCGATCAACGCAATATCCGCGTTCGTAGAACTTCAGTGTTGAAGGCAAGAGCTCCGCAAGGGGAATCCTCAAGATCGCAAATATCATCGTCGGATATCGCATCATGCAAGCACTTTTTAGAGCAAGAGATTCGCCTAACGCAAGCGCGCGCATTGTTGCTATTTGGTGAGACTGCTGCTTCAGCTTTACTGGCGCTTGATGATGCTCCTGAATTTGCTGGTTTGCGCAAGATGCAACACAGTTATCAAGATATTCCTGTTATTGTTACTTATAGTTCTGAGGCAATATTATTGAATCCGAAGTTAAAGTCGGAAGTATGGGTAGATCTCTGTAGACTCCGTAAAATTCTTTAAATGCTTGGCAGTGCGTATAGCTTGGTGCATTTTTATTGAAGTGTCACTTTCTAGAGTAGGGGCGAGCGATGAATACTTTTCAAGAACAATTTCATAGAGAATGGTCGCAGTTAAACGATCAACACGTGCGTGCCCTAGCTTGGTTGATTACCTCTCCTGATTTATTGGATAAAGATTCTGCGATCTGGTGGCGACAATTAGGCTCGCTTGATGTACCTGATTACAATCAATTGCGCAATTGGTTATTTCATCTTGACGCGCATCCAAGTCCTCTGCACGAGGCCTTGAAAATCCATCGATTCTTACGGCTTGGACATTACGCAGAAAATTTGCTGACCTATTATTTTAATCATGAAGGACTTTTGTATGCGCATGGTTTACAAGTTCATAACGAGAAAGCTGAAACCATAGGTGAATTCGACTACCTATTGTTTGCACAAGGTGGATTGATACACCTAGAATTAGCGACAAAGTTTTATTTATTTCAGCAGCAACTGTCTAAGTCTTCTCATTTGCGACAAGCGTCGTCAGCGAACTCTCTTCTTCAAGCAAGTCCAAGTGCGCCAAGCGTGTACGATTATTTAGGTCCCAATTTGAATGATAGTTTGGGAGCGAAGATGCAAAAAATCTTGCAACGGCAGCTAACTTTGTCGCAGCATGAGGCTGCCAGAAAACTAGTTCAATCTCGAATTATTGCGGCGCGGGCTTTGGTAAAAGGTTGGCTGTTTTATCGCAGTTCAGAACCTAAACGCGTCGTTTCTGGTGTGGCTGCAAATCACTGTTTAGGGTTTTGGTGGACTTTAGCTGAGTTTGAGCAACTTGCGATTCCCTATGCTTTGAAATTAGAACGCTTGCAATGGTTGGCGCCCGCACAAGTTTCAGCTGATGAGGTGATGGATAAAAGTATGATACTCGATACTTTACAACGTTATTTCCATACCGATTCAACACCAGTATTGGTGGCAATCATGAAAAAGAATGGTGAGTTAATGCAGGAATTTTGTCGCGGCATGGTGGTGCCGAATGATTGGCCTGACAAAGCAGGCCAAATTCAGCGATAAGTCGTTTTTGCCTAGTGTTTTTCTTCGCCGATTAAAGCAATTGAATCAAATATTTTTTGATTCGCCTTATGTTTTAGCATCACCGCATACATGGTGGATGCAACAAATAAACCGAAGATGACGATCACGACATTGGTCGATAAATCTAAAGACACCATAATCGCGTAAATGGAGAGTAAAACGAGAATGGATAAGTTCTCATTAAAGTTTTGCACAGCGATTGAATGACCCGCACTCATTAATACGTGACCACGATGTTGAAGTAACGCATTCATTGGCACTACAAAAAAGCCCGCTAAGCCGCCGATAAAAATGAGCAATGGATAGGCAAGCCACACGTTTTTGACGAAAATCATGGTGGTAACTACCAAGCCCATCAATACGCCTAGTGGCATAACAGATAGCGACTTTTTTAGTGGCACAATGCGTGCTGCAAATAGCGCACCAATTGCGATACCGACCGCAAATACACCTTGTAATTCACTGCCTTTGTTTAGCGGCATATGCAGATTTACTTCTGCCCATTTCAATACTAAATACTGCAACGTCGCTCCTGCGCCCCAAAACAGCGTAGTGACGGCGAGTGAAATTTGCCCGAGCTTATCGCGCCATAGCTTGATTGAGCAGTGAGCGAAGTCTTTTAGCAGGCAAATTGGATTGGATTTTTGTTGTTGATATCTGGCGCCAGTATCGGGAATGTAGCGATTGAAAATCGCTGCGATCACGTAGCAAATCGTGATAGCGCATAGCGCTGATTGGTTGGTTGTGGTAATTCCTACATCAATAATAGGGAAATCAAAGCTTAATAATTTGGCGGAAATTTGTGGGTCAACTAACTTACCGCCTAACACGACCCCAAGAATGATTGAGCTAATTGTTAGGCCCTCAATCCAACCATTTGCCGCAACTAATTTTTCGGCTGGCAGCAGTTCAGTTAGGATGCCGTACTTGGCAGGGGAATAAGCTGCAGCGCCAAAGCCTACGACGCCATAAGCAATCACTGGGTGGACATTAAAGAACATTAAGCCACAGCCAATAATTTTAATTAAGTTGGTAAAAAACATCACTTTACCCTTAGGCCGGGAGTCAGCAAATGCACCAACGAAAGCGGCTAAGAGTACGTAAGACAGTGCAAAACTCCATTTCAGCAGAGGAGTCATCCATGCTGGAGCCTCCATCGTCACTAGTAATGCAATCGCTGCGATCAGCAGAGCGTTATCTGCAAGCGACGAGAAAAACTGCGCCGCCATAATAGTATAAAAACCGCGTTTCATTCGTTCTGTTGACCTTTGCTTTTTTAATTTGCTTTGTCTAGCAGGCATGCTTTATACCATGAAACAAGGCAGGATTTATTGAAAAGCGACAATCAATCGATGTAATAAACCAGCAATACTGAGTAAAATATCAGTATTTTCTTATCCCACCATTGATCAACATTTCGTATCGAAAAATCTGCAATTCAAATGGCTAAACAAAAAACAAATTACACCTGTACAGAATGTGGAGGTGTGCAAAGTAAATGGGCTGGGCAGTGTCCTTCGTGCCAGCAGTGGAATACCTTAGTCGAAACTTTGGTCGAGGATGGCGGCAATCGTTACTCGAATAAATATCAAGGTCTTGCGCAGGCTTCTCCAGTGTTGAATTTGGCTGATATCGAAGCGCAAGACATTCCTCGCTTTGGTACCGATATTGAAGAATTTGACCGAGTCTTGGGCGGTGGCTTGGTGCCAGGCGGCGTGGTACTGATTGGTGGTGACCCCGGTATTGGTAAGTCGACTTTGCTACTGCAAGCCTTATCGAATTTAAGCAAGATCAAGAAAGTGCTTTATGTGAGCGGTGAAGAGTCTGGGGCTCAAATTGCCTTGCGTGCAAAGCGACTTGCTGTGGATGCAAAAAAACTATCTTTGCAGGCTGAGATTCAACTGGAAAAGGTGCTCAACACACTTGCTGAACATAAGCCGCAAGTGGTGGTAATCGATTCAATTCAAACCATGTATTCGGATGCCTTAAGCTCTGCGCCAGGTTCTGTGGCGCAAGTGCGAGAATGTGCAGCACAACTAACTAGGCTCGCAAAGACCATGAACGTCACCATGATTTTGGTGGGACATGTGACGAAGGAGGGGGCATTGGCTGGACCTCGGGTGTTGGAGCATATCGTTGATACAGTGTTGTATTTTGAGGGTGATACGCATTCGAGTTTTCGCCTAGTTCGCGCGATAAAGAATCGTTTTGGCGCGGTGAATGAATTGGGCGTATTTGCAATGACCGAGCGTGGATTAAAAGGTGTTTCGAATCCGTCTGCTTTATTTTTATCGCAGCATGATGCTCAAGTTCCAGGTTCTTGTGTCATGGTCACACAAGAGGGCACGCGTCCGCTGCTTGTTGAGATTCAAGCGCTGGTTGATACCTCGCATGCTCCCAATGCTAAGCGATTATCGGTTGGCCTAGAGCAAAATCGTTTGGCGATGCTGCTGGCGGTATTGCACCGTCACGCTGGTGTCGCCGCGTTTGATCAAGATGTGTTTATTAATGCGGTTGGCGGCGTCAAAATTACCGAGCCGGCAGCAGATTTAGCGGTATTGTTGGCGATTAATTCCTCTATGCGAAATAAGCCATTACCGCGAGGATTAGTGGTGTTTGGTGAGGTTGGTTTAGCAGGTGAAATTCGTCCCGCACCACGTGGGCAAGAGCGATTGCGCGAGGCTGCGAAATTGGGTTTTTCGATTGCGATGATCCCGAAATCAAACGCTCCGAAACAAAAGATCGAAGGCTTACAAATCATTGCGGTCGATCGCATTGATGAGGCCTTGAATAAAATCCGCGATGTCGATGGGCTGGTGGATTGATTCAGTGACTGATGTATTTTTGAGCCAAGAACAGCGCAAATAACGGCGTAAATCTTTGTGTGCATTGATTTACGCCGTTTTAAATAAGTCAGATTTCAGTGCTGTGCTTACCTGCTAATTATTTCTTTGGCGCTTTTAATTTTTGTTTTGGTGAAAGTACGGTTGGCAATGCCTTAGGAAGTGTATTTGGGTAGTCTCTACTAAAGTGTAAACCGCGACTTTCGCGACGTGATAAAGCGCTATTGACGATTAGTGAGGCAACTTCTACTAGATTGCGAAGTTCTAACAAATTATTCGAAATACGGAAATTCGCGTAGTACTCGTCGATTTCCTCTTTGAGCAGCTTGATGCGGTGTTTTGCTCTCTCGAGACGCTTGGTGGTGCGCACGATCCCGACATAATTCCACATGAAACGACGTAATTCATCCCAGTTATTGGCGATGACCACCTCTTCATCTGCATCGGATACGCGACTTTCGTCCCAGGCAGGTAAGTCTGGAATATCAAAATATTCTTGCTCACTGATGTGTTGCGCCGCGGCTTTGCCAACGACTAAACACTCTAACAGCGAATTGCTCGCTAAGCGATTCGCTCCATGTAAGCCAGTGTAAGCGGTCTCACCAACAGCATAAAGGGCAGGAATGTCGGTGCGTCCCAAGGTGTCGGTCACGACGCCGCCGCAGGTAAAGTGAACTGCTGGTACGACAGGGATCGCTTGCTTGGTAATATCGATGCCTAGTTCTAAGCAGCGTGCATAGATCGTTGGGAAATGTTCTCTTAAAAATTCTGATGGCTGATGACTGATGTCGAGCTCAACATAATCGAGCCCGCGTTTTTTCATTTCAAAATCGATCGCTCGTGCAACTACATCCCTTGGTGCAAGCTCTGCGCGTTCATCGTGCGCTAACATAAATCTTGTGCCAGCAGCAGCACCAGCCTCGGGTGGCAATTTCAAAATGCCACCTTCACCACGCACAGCTTCTGTCACCAAAAAGGATTTTGCATAAGGGTGATACAAACAGGTAGGATGAAATTGCATGAACTCCATATTGGAGACGCGACAGCCGGCGCGCCATGCCATTGCAATGCCGTCACCAGTGGCAGTGTCTGGATTGGTCGTATATAAATAAACTTTACCCGCGCCACCCGTTGCCATCACAGTATGTTGTGCAGCGAAAGTGTGGACAGCGCCAGTTTTTACATCTTGCACATATAAACCAAGGCAACGTGGAGTCGCAGATGTATCGCCGATCTTGCTTGAAGTGATGACATCAATTGCATAATGATGTTCAAATAAACTGATGTTCGGGTGGTTTCTAACAAGCTGCTCAAGCGTGACTTGCACCGCGTGTCCAGTTGCGTCAGCTGCGTGAATAATTCTTCTTTGGCTGTGGCCGCCTTCGCGTGTCAGGTGAAAACCGAGTTCTGCATGTTGGTCTTTAGTGAAAGGCACGCCTTGCTCAATCAGCCAGTCGATCGCTGCCCGACCTTGTTCGATAATTGCTCTGGTCGCTGCTTCATCGCATAAGCCTCCACCTGCAATAATCGTATCGGAAATATGTTGCTCATGACTGTCGTGCGAATCTAGTACCGCTGCGATCCCGCCTTGCGCCCAATTGCTTGCGCCATCGAGCAGTGTGCGTTTAGAAATGATGGCGACTTTATGGGTCTTCGCTAGATGTAAGGCAACCGATAATCCTGCTAAACCACTTCCAACAATGGCGACATCAAATTTCATCATGAGAATAAACCGTATAAATTAAAACGAAAATTAAAACGAAAAAGGGCTTAACTATATGCGATTTTTTGTTGTCCATGTGCATGCCTCGGATGACTGAGTTAGATATTCAGTGACTTTGATTAATTTTATGTTCGTATAAAGAGTCGGTGTGGCTTCGTTTTTTTGTGTATGAATTGGATGCTAAGATCATGTTGAACTTTTATTTCAAGCGCTTTTCTAATGTTTGCTGATCACTGTTTGCAGGTTTTTTCTGTTTTTTTTAAATGGAATTCAAAAAAGCTAGCAAACTGCTTGACACAATGCGGATCGAATTGATCTAATACCGGATGCAAAATTTCCGCTAACCCGCATGCTGATTGCGGGTTGAATTAAAAAGTCGAAATATCATCGTAGTCTTAATTTTTTGTGAGGGGACCGTAAGTGAATAAAACTGAATTGATCGACCATATCGCTAAATCTGCTGATTTGTCTAAAGCAGCATCTGCTCGTGCATTGGACGCAATGATTGCTGCAGTTAAAACAACATTGAAGAAAAACGGCACCGTGACCTTGGTTGGCTTTGGTACTTTTTCTGTAGGCAAGCGTGCTGCGCGTACAGGTCGTAACCCACGTACTGGTGAAGCGATCAAAATCAAATCTGCTAAGGTTCCTAAATTTAAGCCTGGCAAAGCTTTGAAAGATGCGGTAAACTAATGTTCTTCGTGATTTGCCTCGGCAGGTCACAAATTGTTTTAATGTCGGGCGCTTAGCTCAGTTGGTAGAGCGGAGCCCTTACAAGGCTTAGGTCGGGAGTTCGAGCCTCTCAGCGCCCACCAGACATAAAACAGCAAGAATTTGGAGTGGTAGTTCAGTTGGTTAGAATACCGGCCTGTCACGCCGGGGGTCGCGGGTTCGAGCCCCGTCCGCTCCGCCAACATCTAAAAGGCGAACATCTGTTCGCCTTTTTTTATATTTATTTTTTGTCGTAAATTTTCGAATTGATTGGTCAATCATGTTTGAGTATATCCGTACCCATAAACGCATCATGCAAGGCGTGCTGTTGGTGATTATTTTCCCTTCATTTGCCTTCTTTGGTATTGAAAGTTTCACGCAACGCGATGTGAGAACCAATGTCGCGACGGTCGCTGGTCAAGCTATTAGTCAACAAGAATTTGATCAGGCTTTGAGTAATCAACTCGATCGTTTGAAACAAGCGTATGGGCCTGAGTTCGATGCTCAGATGTTGAACACGCCAGAAGCGCGCCAAAATGTGTTGGATGATTTGATCGCTCGAAAAGCACTGACTGCAGAAGCGGTAAAGAGTAAATTGACCGTATCTGATCAAGTATTGCAACAAACTATTTTGGAAACGCCAGGATTAAAAAAAGAGGATAACTCTTTTGACGGAGAACGCTATAAAAGTTTGTTAGCGATGCAAGGCATGACACCTGTGATGTACGAGGCAAGCTTGCGTCAAGATATGACTATGCAGCAGTTAATTGGTGCGGTTCAAAATACGGCAATTAGTTCTAAAACAATTGCGAATCGCATTGCGCTAATCTCTGAGCAAGAGCGCGAAGTTCAAGCGCTTAACTTTAATGCGAAAGATTTCGCTGCTTCAATCAAGATTACTGATGAGATGTTGCGTGCTTATTACGACAAGAACGCAAAACAATTTGAAATTCCGGAGTTGGTCAATGCTGAATATGTCGTGCTCAGCAACGATGTGTTAGCAGAGCAGATTGTGGTTGCTGATGCTGAGGTCAAAGCACACTACGATCAAAACATGAAAAATTACTCAACCGATGAATTGCGTCGTGCGAGTCACATTTTGCTTAATTTGAAAAAAGATGCTTCTGCGGACGAAGCAAAAAATGTGAAAGCGAAGGCAGAAGCTTTGTTGGCACAGGTGCGTAAAGATCCGTCACAATTTGCAAAGTTAGCGAAAGAAAACTCACAAGATCCGGGCTCTGCTGAGCGTGGTGGTGATCTAGATTTCTTCGCGCGCGGTGCGATGGTTAAAGCGTTTGATGAAACCGCATTCAAACTGAAAGAGGGTGAAATTAGTGGATTGGTGCAAACTGATTTCGGTATTCATATCATTCAATTGACGGCGATTAAGCCAGCCGCTGTGAAGCCTTTGGATGAAGTAAAGGCGCAGTTGATTAGCGATATTAAGAAGCAGAAAGCAACGAAAGCCTATGCTGAGGCAGCTGAGACTTTTACAAATACCGTATATGAGCAAGCGGATAGTTTGCAAGCGGTCGCTGACAAATTGAAGTTGAAAATCGAGAAGGTTTCAAACTTAAATCGTCAGCCTATTCCAGGAATGCCAGCAACCATGGTAGCGAATAATCCGAAATTCTTGAGCGCGATTTTTTCTGATGACGCGTTAAAGAAAAAGAACAATATTGAGGCGATTGAAATCGCACCAAATACGCTTGTATCTGGCCGCGTTGTTGAATACAAGCCAGCCTCAAAGCGCCCATTCGACGAAGTTAAAACACTGATTCAGGCCAAAGTGTTGGAAGTTGAGGCTTTGGCATTGGCGAAGAAAAACGGTGAGGCAAAATTAGCTGCATTGAAATCGGTAGATAGTACCAATGATTTCTCTGAAGTGAAGATAGTGTCTCGCTTGAAGAAGGCTGATTTAAGCAATGATGCCTTATTGGCGATCATGAAAGCCGACGTCACAAAATTGCCAACATTTGTTGGTGTCGATGTGCCTGGTGTTGGCTATAGTGTGTATCGTATTGCCAAAGTAGCTGCCGGCACGCCAGATCCTGCTCGTCGTGCAAGTGAAGCGCAACAGCTAGAGAATGCAGCGGCACAACAAGACATTTACAGCTTTGTGGAAGCTTTAAAGAAGAAAGCAAAAGTTGAAATTAACAAGACGGCATTGAACGCGAAATCGACTACTAGTGCACCTTGATTTCTCGTTGATTGGTTTGAAAAAAAGCAGCCTTAGGGCTGCTTTTTTTATGTTTAATCGAATAATTCTCTTCATCTACTTTTGGTTGCAATATCACAAGATATTGTCATTTGATTGATCCTTGCAGTGGTGTATTAAATTGATCTCGGAAGTGGAAATTTGCGAAGAATTTGTGGTGTTTTGGTAGTTATCTTCGGCAAATATTCAAAACAATGAAAAGTTGCTTTGCAATACAGGTTATATTTGATTTGTATCAATGTAGCTCTGAGGAACGATTGTTATCCTGCAACTGTATTTTTTTAACCGAGTGAGATCATGACAATAAACAATGAAAACACCTACAACTATAGAGTTGTTCGCCAATTTTCTGTCATGGCAGTAGTTTGGGGCGTAGTCGGTATGCTGGTTGGCGTATTGATTGCAACTCAACTTGCCTGGCCAGAATTTTTATCCGGTATTTCTTGGTTGAGCTATGGGCGATTGCGTCCATTGCATACCAATGCGGTGATTTTTGCCTTTGGTGGCTGCGCCTTATTTGCGACCTCGTTTTACGTTGTTCAACGTACTACGAATGCGCGTTTATTCGGTGGACCACTGATCGAGTTCGTGTTCTGGGGCTGGCAATTGGTGATTGTTGCCGCTGCAGTTAGTCTGCCACTGGGTTTTACTCAAGGTAAAGAGTATGCCGAATTGGAATGGCCTATCGATATTTTGATCGCGGTAGTTTGGGTATCTTACGCGATCGTCTTCTTTGGTACGATCGTTAAGCGTAAAGTAGAGCATATCTATGTCGCGAACTGGTTTTTCGGTGCCTTCATTGTTGCGGTAGCGGTTCTGCATATCGTCAATAGTGCAGCGATGCCAGTGTCGTTCATGAAATCTTATTCCGCTTATTCTGGTGTGCAAGACGCCATGGTGCAATGGTGGTACGGCCATAACGCGGTTGGTTTCTTTTTGACAGCTGGTTTCTTGGGCATGATGTACTACTTTGTTCCAAAACAAATTGGTCGTCCGGTTTACTCTTATCGTTTGTCCATCGTTCACTTCTGGGCATTGATTTTTACATATATGTGGGCGGGTCCGCATCATTTGCATTACACCGCTTTGCCTGATTGGGCGCAGTCGATTGGTATGCTGTTCTCCTTGATTTTGCTGGCACCATCATGGGGCGGTATGGTCAACGGTATCATGACTTTGTCTGGTGCTTGGAGTAAGTTGCGTTCAGATCCTATCTTGCGTTTCTTAATTGTTTCTTTGTCCTTCTACGGTATGTCTACTTTCGAAGGTCCAATGATGGCGATCAAGACGGTCAATGCACTTTCACATTACACTGATTGGACTGTTGGTCACGTCCATTCCGGTGCCTTGGGTTGGGTCGGCTTTATCTCTATCGGTAGTTTGTATTACCTTGTTCCACGTCTGTTTGGTCAAACAGAAATGTATAGCAAGCGTTTGATTGAAATGCACTTCTGGATTGCGACGATTGGTATCGTTTTGTATATCGCGGCGATGTGGATTGCAGGTGTTATGCAAGGTTTAATGTGGCGCGCAGTGAATGAAGACGGTACTTTGACTTACTCATTTGTTGAGTCTGTGAAAGCGACTTATCCATACTATGTGATTCGTCTAGCTGGTGGCGTCTTGTATCTGAGCGGTATGCTGTTGATGGTATACAACGTTGCAAAAACGATGATGCTCGCAAAACCTGTGAACAATGCGATTCCTGCATTGCCAGCACATTCGGCTCACGCCTAATCTCGAGTAATCATCAGGAGAATCTCAATGCGTAAATTTACTCATGATTTGATCGAGCGCAATATCGGTCTTATGTTAGTGCTGGTCATCTTGACGATCAGTGTTGGTGGTTTGGTTGAAATCGTGCCACTGTTTTTTCAGAAAACGACGACACAAGCAGTGCAGGGCATGAAGCCTTACAGCGCTTTAGAATTGGCTGGGCGTGATGTGTATCTGCGTGAGGGCTGCTACGGCTGTCACTCACAAATGATCCGTCCGTTCCGTGCTGAAACTGAACGCTATGGTCACTATTCTGTTGCAGGTGAGTCTGTTTATGATCACCCATTCCAATGGGGTAGTAAGCGTACAGGCCCAGATTTGGCACGTGTCGGTGGACGTTACAGTGACACATGGCATAAAGATCACTTAACTGATCCACGTTCCGTAGTGCCAGAGTCCAACATGCCGGCTTATCCTTGGCTGTTGAAGGCAACGGTTGATGGTGCAGGAATGGCACCAAGAATGCGTGCGATGAAGACTTTGGGCGTGCCATATACCGATGAGCAAATTGCAAAAGCTGCTGAGGAAGTCTCTGGTAAAACAGAAATGGAAGCCTTGATTGCGTATTTGCAGGTATTGGGTACTGCAATCAAAAACAAGAACTAGGGTGTCGGAAATCTTTCAGGAGAATTGAAGATGAACTTTACAATTTTAAGTAGCGTGATGACAGTGGTTAGTCTGATTGCTTTTATTGGCATCCTGTACTGGGCATTTAGTTCTAAGAACAAAGCCCGTTTTGAAGAATTGGCAAAATTGCCACTTGATAATGAGAATGGAAAATAGCCATGGCAGATTTTTTTAGCGAATGGTGGAGTACCGCGATTGCGGTATTAACAGGCATCAGTATTCTGGCGTGTGGATTGTTGTTGTGGTCTCAATCCAAAGTCAAAGTGAAGATTGGTGCAGACGGCAAGCCGCTGCCAGCAGAAACTACTGGGCATGTTTGGGATGAGTCATTGATGGAGCAAAATAATCCATTGCCTAAATGGTGGATGTGGTTGTTTTACTTGACGATTATTTACAGTGTTGGGTATTTGATTGTGTATCCAGGTATGGGCTCTTATCAGGGCACATTTGGCTGGAGTCAAGAAGGTGCTTATGCGAAAGAAATGAAGGATGGTGAGAAGCAATACGGTCCCTTATTTAATAAGTATCTCAATACCGATGTAAAGTTGGTCGCCAAAGATCCGCAAGCAATTGAAATTGGTCAGCGTTTGTTTTTGAACAGTTGCGCACAATGTCATGGTTCAGACGCGCAAGGTGGCAAGGGCTATCCAAATTTGACTGATAGCGATTGGTTATATGGTGGCACGCCTGAAGTGATTAAAACTACTTTGATGGAAGGTCGTCATGGTCAAATGCCTCCTATGGGTGCTGCGATCGGTTCTGATGATGACGTAAAAAATGTCGCCAACTATGTCATGAGTTTGTCAGGTGCTGCCCATGATCCAATTAAAGCAGCAATTGGTAAATCAAAGTTTGGTGTTTGTGCTGCTTGTCACGGCGCTGATGGCAAAGGCAATCAAGCTTTGGGTGCACCTAACTTGACCGATAAGGTTTGGTTATATGGTGGTGGTATTGAAAACATCATGGAAACCATCAATAAAGGTCGTGCGAATCAAATGCCAGCGCATAAAGCAATTTTGACAGATGCTAAAATCCATTTGTTGACTGCATACGTATGGGGCTTATCAAATACAGGCGCGGTGACGGATGCAGAAGCGAGTGCATTGAAGCAAATTAGTGATGCAGCACAAACCGTCAGTACGGATGCTAGTTCTGCAAGTAAGTAAGGCAGTAATTAGTACCGTAATTAGTACAGTACTTAATACTGTATTACGTTTGTAAGAAGTAAATCGATGTAAAGTGGTGTGCGTGTCTGCAATTTGGATTCGCACACCTTAAGGCATTAAGCCTGTAAGATCTGTTTGGCCGCTGTCAGACAGCAAAATTGAATTCGTACTAAAAATGAAAAAAATACCCATTATCCCAGTGCCTAGTGACGAAGCAGAACTGGCTTTGTTTGAAGAGCGAAAGAAGATCTATGCGCGTTCTCAAAAAGGGTGGTTTCAATCATGGCGTTGGGTGTTGGTATTTTTTACCCAGATTTTGTTTTATGGATCGGCTTGGCTTACTTGGAATGATAGACAAGCGGTCCTGTTCGATTTGGTCAATCGTAAATTCTATATTTTTGGCCTTGTATTATGGCCGCAAGATTTTATTTATCTCGCCGTTCTGCTGGTCATTTCAGCACTTTCGCTATTTCTATTTACGGCGATAGCGGGTCGCTTGTTCTGCGGTTATGCCTGTCCTCAAACTGTGTACACCGAGATTTTCATGTGGGTGGAAGCAAAAATTGAAGGGGATCGTAGTGCGCGGATGAAGCTAGATCAAGCGCCAATGTCATTCAAAAAATTCCGACTCAAATCGACTAAGCATACGATTTGGTTATTAATTGCGCTATGGACTGGTTTTACTTTTGTTGGTTATTTCACACCAATTCAAACATTGGCAGCAGAAGTTGTTAGCTTCAATTTGGGACCATGGGAGACCTTCTGGTTCTTGTTCTATGCATTTGCTACCTATGGTAACGCTGGATTCATGCGTGAGCAGGTGTGTAAATACATGTGCCCGTATGCGCGATTCCAAAGTGCGATGTTTGATAAAGATACACTCATTGTTACCTATGATACCGATCGTGGCGAACCACGTGGATCACGAAATAAGAAAGTTGATTTCAAAGAGCAAGGTTTAGGCTCATGTGTGGATTGTGGAATTTGTGTACAGGTCTGCCCGACCGGTATAGATATCCGTCATGGTTTGCAGTACGAGTGTATTGCCTGCGGTGCATGTATTGATGGTTGCGACCAAGTCATGGATAAAATGGGCTACGAGCGTGGTTTGATTCGCTACACCACGGAACACGCTCTAGTCGAAAAAATGACAAAAGAGGCGATGTGGAAGCGAGTATTCCGTTTGCGCACATTGATCTATGGTGCGATACTTGGTTTAATTATTTTAGTTGCCTCAGTATCACTCGCCTATCGCGTACCGTTGAAAGTGGATATCTTGCGAGATCGAGCAATGCCAAAAATTACGGAAGTTGGCGCTATCGAAAATGTCTATCGTCTGCAAATTATGAATACACAAGAATCAGCAAGAACTTTCCGTATCAGTGTGAAGGGCATTCCAGGCGCAACTATCGTTGGCGAAGATCGCGTTGCGATTAAGTCGGCTACTAGTCAAGCTTTCCCTGTTCGCGTGAGTGTGCCAGCTGGTGTGGTGCCGACTGGCTCAAATCGAATTCGATTTGTTATTGCTGATACCGAGCAAGAGAATATTTCAGTGGTTGAAAAAGCAGTATTTTTAGTTCCTAGATAATGTTGAGTCAATTTTCTGATGTGATTTAGGACGTAAGGAAAGAAGATGAATTCAGGCATATTAACGCAACCAATAAAAAAAGATGTTTGGTATAAAGAACCTTGGCTATTATTGGTAGTTGGTGGTCCTTTGTTAGTAGTGTTTGCCAGCGTAGTTACGGGCTTTATTGCTTTCCGCGGTGCAGATCAAGTCGTTGCAAAAGACTACTATCGACAAGGTTTGATGATTAATACCAATTTGCAGCGTGATGCGAAAGCGCGCGAGTTAGCGTTGGCGGCGAATTTACAATTTGATTTGGCTAGTAAGAAGATCGTAATGCAATTGAATTCCAAGCAAGCTTTACCTGACCTGGTGCAGGTTAGTTTGGCGAGTTCTGGTGCAGCTGCTGGATCAGTAGAGGAAGTCATTCGTCGCCTTCCGCTTAAGCGTGTTTCTGCAGATAAATTTGAGGCTGATTTTGCGCAAGATAAGAAATTTGAGACAGCTGTTAATTCTGGCGTGTTACAAGTACTGCACGTGAAGTTGGAAACAAATGAATGGCGTTTAACCGGTGACTGGGTTGAGCCACTACAAAGAAATTTGCGGTTGTCACCGATGCCTTAAATGTTATATTGTTGTGAAATCGTCGTCGGCTGTTTCTCGAATAAATAATTTGTATTTGGTAGAGGAGTTGAGTTTGGAATCGAGCAATGCACAACATGAGAAGACCTCATTCAAATCGACTTTGATGGTCGTTTTATGGCCTGCTTTTTTAATGGCTTGCGTCGCAACTGGCGTGTTTTTTAGTTTGGTCGATCCTATGGAGTTGATTGTGTTAGATGAGCGCCTGCAAGTGCATATGCTCGGCGCGTACACTATCGGCTTTCTGATTTTCTGGGTTCTTGGTACTTTCTCTAGTTGGTTGACCGCCTTACTTTTACAAAAAGCTTCATAGAATACAATGTCAATCTCAACACTATCCGCAAGTTCAAATGCTAATTTGCCCAAGGTCAATGATCACTTAGAAATTTCTGAAGACTTGATTCGACGTTTCGATTCTTTGGGGCCGCGATACACCTCGTATCCGACAGCAGATCGTTTTCATACTGATTTCACTGAAGCTTCGTATATTCAGTATCTCCAGCAAAGAAATCAGTCAAATAATAAGCCACCGTTATCTTTGTATATTCACATTCCTTTTTGTGCCTCACTTTGCTACTACTGCGCTTGCAATAAGGTGATTACTAAGGATAGAAGTAAGTCTGCCATTTATTTAAATTACCTCGCGCAAGAGCTTAAGTTGGTGAAGCAATACTTAACCGAACGCGAAGTGGTTTCACAGCTTCATCTTGGTGGCGGCACGCCAACATTTTTGAGTGACGAAGAAATGCGCGGTTTGATGGCAATGCTGCGCGAGCATTTTGATTTCGCGGAGGATGCTGAAATTTCGATCGAAATCGATCCGCGCACAGTAACAACGCAGACGTTACAATTATTAGCGGAGCTTGGATTTAATCGTACCAGCTTGGGTGTACAAGACTTTGACGAACAAGTACAAGTAGCGGTACATCGGATTCAACCTTATTCGATGGTAGAGCAAAGTATTAATCAAAGTCGCGCGGTTGGATTTCAGTCGATTAATTTTGATTTGATTTATGGACTGCCAAAGCAAAGTTTGGAAAGCTTTGGGCGTACCTTAGATCAAGTCATCGCCTTATCTCCTGCGCGCATTGCTCTGTACAATTACGCCCATTTACCGACACGTTTCAAACCGCAGCGTCGCATTAACGAAGCAGATTTGCCATCTGCTGAACAACGTTTGCAAATCTTTTTAATGTCTTTGCGTCGTTTACTCGCAGAGGGATATGTCTACATAGGCTTAGATCATTTTGCAAAACCGGATGATAGTTTGGCTTTGGCGGTCAAAGATAAATCTTTACATCGCAATTTCCAAGGCTATACCACGCGTGCAGACTGTGATTTGGTTGCATTGGGCTTGTCTTCTATCGGCAAGATCGGCGCATCTTACGTACAAAATTTACGTACCTTGGATGAATACTATGCCGCGCTTGATGCTGGGCATTTGCCAGTAGAGAAGGGCTTTCATCTGAGTCACGATGATTTATTGCGTCGCGAAATTATCATGGATTTGATGTGTTGTACGACCTTAAATATCGCTGATATCGAAGCAAAATATCAGATTTCTTTTGCTGAATATTTTCACGACGAATTAGAACGTGCGCGCTTTTATGCTGACGAGGGCTTGCTTGATCTGAATGACGCGAGCGTGAGTGTGACATCAAAAGGGCGTATGTTCGTGCGTGCTTTTAGTATGATTTTCGATCATTATTTGTCACGTCAAAGCGGTGCGAAGTATTCTAAATTAATCTAGTTTCTCAAAGTTATGCTCACCTTGCCGCTCATCTTGGCAGCGATTTCAGCTGGTCTAATTGGCGGCTTTCACTGTGTTGGAATGTGTGGCGGCATCGCGAGCATTTTGAGCAGGCTTCCTAGCTTTCGATCTGCAGCATCGACTACATCTAGTGCTTCAACTCCCATCTTGAATGTCGTTGACAGTTCGTCTGTTTCTACGCCTCGCCGTGTGATCCCAATTGCTCCTGCAGGCGATATTCTTGTTCAGTCGAATTCAGCAAACCTTTCTACGCTTAGCTACCAAATTCAATTGCACACCGGACGATTAGCGACCTATGCGTTGATCGGCGCTGTTTTTGGCGGCATAGGCGCGGCTAGTTTACGTTGGAAGCTTGATTTTCCTGTAACCAGTATTTTCTTCGTTGTTGGTAATATTGCCTTAGTCATATTAGGTCTTCGTTTGCTAGGTGTACGCCTACACTTACTCATTCCTAATATTCTGAATGAAAAAATTCAAGGCGTTTATGCACGTGTTATGCCTAATTTGCAAAAGGCAAGTGCACATCCTTTGTTTCTTGGAATGGCATGGGGAAGTCTGCCTTGTGGATTGTCGTACGCAATTGCACCGTTCGCTTTATTGTCTGGTGCGGCCTGGTCTGGCGCGATATTGATGTTGTTATTTGGCCTGGCTGCTTTGCCGCACCTTTTGATTGCACAAGCAATGTCAAAGACATTGAAACAGCATGGTTTGATGCTTGCCGTGCAATATTTATTTGCCGCAATTTTGATAGGTTTTGGTCTATTCGGTCTTCTTTATTTTGATATGAAGAATATGCCTGAATTTTTGTGCATTACGCCTGTCTGAGAGGCTGCAACATTCAAGTTACTTACGAATATCAAGCAAGCTTGAAAGCACTTCATCAGCCGCTTTTACCACTTTGGCCGATAGTTCAAATCCGGCCTTGTATTGCAAACTATTGGTAATCTCGGTTGCTAGATCAGTACCACTAGGACGATCTAGATTCTCTTGTGCAGCTAACTCTTGGCTTTCTTTACTGATATTGACTCGCACGCCGCTAGTCGGTGCTTCTTGAAAGCTCGCTACCTGTGGCTGGTAAGCTTTCGTGAGTGCATTGGCAACATTATTGGCGCTGCTATCCAAGGCGCCTTGATATGCCTTCATGCCAGATAAGCCAGTGTTGAGCGCTGAGATTGCCATGGCGAGAACTCCTGTAAATTCTGTTTATGTATTCTGTCAGGATAATCGTATTTCTAATTTGTTGCCAATAGATTTTAACTTTGTTCCTTAGGCTTCAATTAGCTAAATTAAGTTAAATTGGTTTGGTTGAGCTTTGTTCAGTTCAGCATGATTTAGCCCTTGAATAAATAAACCGTCATCCCCGCGTTATTAATTTTGCTCCAAATGGGCTGATGTTTTTGCAGGATTATAAATTGGCGTATCCAAGGGGATATGAATTTCTATTCGAGTTCCTTTTCCGACTTCACTATGTACTTTGAAATTGCCTTGCATTGCTTTAATGCGTTCACGCATACCCACCAGACCAAATGATCGTGTTTTGTTCATTGCGCCTTCTTCGATGCCGCGACCATCATCTTGAATCACAAATTGGAGAGCATCATCTGTTCGTTCGAATTGAATATCGACGTGATTTGCTTTTGCGTGTCGAGCAACGTTGGTTAAGGATTCTTGGATAATCCTATAAATTGCTGTACTCCGTTCATCATCGAGTATGAGTTGTTCTTCGTTTGCGATTAAATCGCAATGAACGCCGTGACGCTGAGAGAATTCTTTCTGCAAGGTCTGCAGTGCAAAAAATAGACCGCCTTCATCAAGTGCTCTTGGCCGTAGATCGGTTGCAATACGACGTAAAGTCGTAATTGATGTCAGCAATAATTGATCCATACTCGATACCGTTAGACGTGACTTATCGGTCATGTTTTGGTCACGTTGAAGTAAGGATAAATCCATGCGAAGGGCTGCAAGTAATTGTCCCAAATCGTCATGCAATTCACGTGCTATGTGTTTACGTTCTTCTTCACGAATACTTTGCAGTGCGGAAGAAAGCTGGGTTAACTCGGAATGATATTGCGCCATCTTTTCTTTCGCGGCTTTGCGTTCACTAATGTTGCGAAAAATCACGGTGTAAAAACGTTTTTCATTTTCAACTAAACTAGAGATAGATGCTTCGATAGGAAATTCTGTTCCGTCTGCATGTAATCCAGTAACGTAATAATCATCAAAATTTCCACCCATTTTGCGACGTGTGGTGCCACGCTCACCAAATTGATGAACGTGTGCGCTATGCACGTTTCTGTGACGCATAGGGATAACTATATCGATTGAGGTGCCAATTAAAGCCTCGACCGTGTATCCAAAGATTTGTGCCGCGGCAGGATTCACTAATATGATTTTGTGTTGATCGTTGATTGTCAGTATGCCGTCCATGGCAGTTTCAATCACACCGGTCAATCTTTGCTTGTGAATTAGCAATTCGTCCGCCGTTTGCTGTAAATCTTTAGTGGTTTGAATCAAACTAGAGTAAGGGGCGTGAATATTGATGCTGACCATGCCGCGATAAATAGCCAGCGCAGCGATGACTTGGAATGCATGCCCGATTACCACGAAAATTTCGTCAGGATAACTGTACAAAGAAAAATAGGTCTCTGAGATCGCCATCATCGCAGCGGCAAAGAACAACATACTCCGTTTTATTTTGAGATGCCCCTCACTATCAATGCGATCTGAGTGAACTATTTGTCGATAAAATAAACCAGCGGTAAGTGAGTTGAGCGCAACCAAGACCATCTCGCAATGAATTTTAAACGATGTTTGCCCCGAGCCTTTTTGGTAGGTCGTTGGAAATATTTCAGGGTAAGTGAAAATAATAAACGTGGCGATGATGGTGAGCACCAAGCCTAAATACACACTAATCTTCGAGATGGATTCTGAAATATCGATATCACGAGTTTGCAGAACCAAACCTAATAAAGTAAGGCTGATTAAATAGCGCGAGAGCAGCCAAAAACTCAATGATTTATGCATGTCGATTGCTGCGGGAAAGCCAGGCATACCTTGAAATGAAATCGCATGAAAGAAACCAAAAATCGACGCGCTTAAGAAAGTTACAGCCAGTATTAAACTACTGCGCTTGCGTAGATTGCCAAACGCATTCCAGCAGACCATGAAGACCGAGGTAAAAATAATGATGGTTGCTGTTTCGAGACCGGTGTGGATGGTCAATGCACTTGGAGTTTTAAATTGTGAGAAAAACTCTCGTTGCGACCAGAGATAGCAGGATAAAAGAAATAAGACAATACTAATCCAAGTAATGCGTTTGAGTTCGATGCTGGTAGCGTTTGTCATGATTTGAGCGAGAGTGGAAAAGCGGCGTACTTATTGTTGGGTGATAGTTGACGATTGTTGAAATACATTGGCAAATTCGGTCTTTGATTCAGCGCATTTTCGATGATGTCTGCATCCTGCATCAGGACAATCTGCGTTTGCAAAACTTAGCGCAATTAGTCATTGCTAGGTGTCTGGATAATACGGCTTTTCCAGTTTGCATAGCGTATCTGGCACACTTGGCGAGATAAAAATGCAACTGCCTGACAGCGCATTATATTTGTTGTCAGGCAGTTATTCTCAGTCATGACTGAGCAAAGATTAATGCGACATCAAAACAGGAATCGTCATCTTTTCTAGAATAGTTCTGGTTGTCCCACCCATAATCATCTCGCGGAAACGAGAATGACCGTAACCACCCATCACTAACAAGTCCGCACTCCATTCTTTGCAGGCGGCGAGAATACTGGAGCCAGTATCTTGGCTGCTAAATCTTGTAGAAATTTCGACGTTGACGCCATGTCGAGCCAAGAACAACGCAATGTCGGCGCCAGGCTCTTCACCGTGTGCTTCGCTTTGCTTCTCTGGGTTAATGATTAAAACCTGTACTACCTTACTGGTTTTGAGTAAGGGCAGAGCATCTGTTAAAGCGCGTGCCGCTTCACGACTGCCATCCCAAGCGATTAAACAACGCTCAGCAACTGTATTGATTTCAGTGCTATAAGGCGTAATGAGAACAGGACGGCCAGAATTGACAATCATAAACTCAGGAAAATCCGACAACACTGACGGAGATGGTTCGTTTCGGTTCGTTTGTCCGATCACAATTAAATCAGCGTAGCGCGCACGTAATCCCAAGCCACCATTCGCTTCATCATTGGCGATGAGACATTCGCTAGTTGATGCACCCAGGTCGAGACTTGCTTGCTTGAATGCGGTTATTGCGCGCTCTGCGCGTTCGCGTAAACCAGTCAGATGCAGCATCATATTTGGATCGCCAACACCAAGATCGGTGCTTTCGAAGATATAACGTGAGATTCCTGTGAGTGCTACGCCGGTCACATGGGCATCGAATTTTGCTGCGATTTGATGGGCTAATTGTGTGCGTTTGAGCGCATTTTTTGATTCATCTACATGTACCAAGATGGTTTTATATGACATGGCATACCTCACATGAAGAGTTTGTGTAGCGGTTTTTTTTAATGGATTTTTTTAGATACTGAATGCATTTAAGGCGTTTGCACTAGTTGACTTAGACTAGTACAGACGCCTTTATTTTAACCTAGATTTAAGCTAGAAATTTGATGCCTTAGCTTAATTCATCGCCGCTGCTAGTTCACCATTCCATTGTGGAAGCAAATTTTTGTTGACGAGTGCGCTGACTTTTTCTGCGACTTTGATTCGCGCTTTTGCTGGTGGGAGACGGCGTAAGGTTTTAAGTGCCACAGGATCAAGTAAATTAATTTCGCGCTGTTCTACTGAGATCATGCCCAACTCATTTAGAGCGGACAATGTGCGACTAACAGTTTCTAATGTTAAACCTAAGTAGCTACCAATTTCTTGACGCGTCATGCGCAAGTTAAAGCTGCGGCCAGAGTAGCCCATTTGATTGAATCGTTCACCTAAATTGGTAAGGAAACGTGCCACTTTTGCTTCTGCGCTCAGTGCGCTCAGCATGCTGATCATCATTTGTTCGCGAACGATTTCTCTACTCATGACACTAAACATCGCTTGTTCTAGTTCGACGTGAGTGCGACCCAGTGAAGTAAATGCTTTGTAGGGCAAAAGAATGATATCGCAGTCACTTAGTGCAATTGCCTCTGAAGCGTAATGTTGTTTGTGAATTCCATCAATACCCAGCAAATCGCCTTTCATTGGAAAGCTCAAGACTTGTTCATTGCCATACTCATCAATATGCACGGTTTTCAAAAAACCTGAATTCACGATATACAAAGTGTCGAATGCTTGGCCGATGCGATGAATGCGTTGACCTGCCTTAAAACGAACGTGTTGAAACAGCGTGTCTTCATCATCAACGGTGACTGGCGCTGGGATTGAAAGTAATTCACAAACTTGGCGCAAATTCGACCAAAGGCTACCGTGCTGACGCCATGCATTATCTGACAAGTTAGATACATCAGTAAAACGGCTTGCTTGTGAAATTGTAGAAAAGTTAGACATGATTTACTCTCTATAAAGTGGATTTTTAAATTCTGAATGATGACTTGTCAGCTAGCTTTAATGCGCGGAACCAGTTGCTTGCCAGCGATGTAAGATGCTGGGAATTTGCTCGAAATCAGTTGATTTATCGAGAAAGCTATCAGCGCCGGCGCGCAACGCTTGCATGCGATTCGCCTCGCTTGAATGATTGGTTAATACAACAACGCGAATTTCCGGATGTGTCAGTTTTATTTTTTTTAGTAGGACTAAACCGTTACCGTCACTGAGTTGTATATCAAGAATCATGGCATCTGCATGTGCTTGTAAGATTTTGTCGTAAGCACTGCCAATGTCGGGCGAAATGCCAACGATGCTGACATCTTGCAATTCTTCGATAAACCGTACCAAACGGTTTTGAATCAGAAGTGAATCTTCGACAATAAACAAGTTCATAGCGCGGGTGTTTTGTAGTTTGCTAGTTGACTAGCGTTATCGGCATGGGAGCATTATGGGCAAACATGCGTTTGATTTAAATCAGTGTTCGCTGATTTAAAGTGTGGGAGTTTTCCAGCGATTTGTAGGAATATTCCTAGTGGGGGTGGCGTTGAATGCTGTAATTGCTTAGGCCTGGATGGGGAAGAGTTACGGCTGGCATGCTATCAACTGTGATTTATTTTGTTGATCGAATTAGGGGAGGGGCGCGCTTGATGTAAGTTTGTTTGCTAATAACTAAAAGAATCAATTAATGCGAACTAAATTTGATTTGGTGGGCAATAGATAGACAAAAGGCCGCTTATGTAAGAGCAGCCTTTATCTGATACATCTCTACATGTCGACAAATGATCGTGAGTGATTACAGTAAATGATGTGTCATTGCATATTGAACGAGTTCGGATATGGATTGCAGTTCCATCTTTTGCATAATTCTGGTTTTGTGTGTACTCACGGTCTTTACACTCAAGTGCAAAATTTCACCAATCTCGGTGATGGATTTGCCTTTGGCTAAGTGACAGAAAACTTCAAATTCTCGATCAGATAAGGCACTGTGAGTAAGGTCATTATTCGCTGACGGCATGGCTGACATCGCTAATTGTTCGGCGACTTCCATGCTGATGTAAGGGCGACCAGAGGCGACTTTTCTTAGTGCTGTCACTAGCTGTGTTCCTGCACTTTCTTTGGTGAGATAGCCATTGGCGCCTGCTCGAATCGCGCGGACCGCGTATTGTTCTTCTTCATGCATCGTGAGAATCAAAATCGGTAATTTGGGAAACTCTTCTTTGATTTGGTGAATTAAGTCAACACCGCTACGACCTGGCATAGAAAGATCTAATAGCAGCACATCAAACTTTTCTGAGCGAACTTTAGTAATGGTGTCATGGCCATCAATCGCCTCTCCGATTACTTGAATATCTTCGATGCCATCGAGTATGCGTTTCAGTCCCTCACGCATGATAGTGTGGTCGTCTGCGATTAAAATTCTTATCATAAAAAGTGATCTATATTTTTTGAGTCGAGGGTTAGGTGCTTGTTAATATTCGCGTTAATGGTTGCGCCAATGATCGCGTTAATGTTTGCGCTGACGATCAGGTAATTTCGCGAATTTTAAATTGCCTGCCTTTGATCGTGCAGCGTCCTAGCTTACTTAAAACTTGATCAGCGATCGCCCGATCTACAGCCACGTAAGACATAAATTCAAATACATTGATTTTTCCAACTTGATCCTTGCTAATGCCGACGTCGCCAGTCAGCGCACCTAGAATATCACCTGGGCGTAATTTATCTTTTTTGCCTCCTGCGATGCAGATGCTAATTTTTGGTGCGATCAGCTCAGTTCTATTGAGACTCAAATCTGTCAGTGACTTCCAAATCGCATCTTGTCCTTGATATTCTTCGATCAGCTTTACCCATTTTTTTTCGTTTGGCGCTGCGAGCGTCAATGCTAAGCCACGTTCACCAGCGCGACCAGTGCGGCCAATGCGGTGAATATGAACTTCTGTATCTTTCGATACATCAACATTAATTACTGCGCCTAAAGATTGGATATCGATGCCGCGTGCAGCAACGTCGGTGGCAACTAGTACGGAGCAACTTTGATTGGCAAATAAGACTAAGATTTCATCTCGATCACGTTGTTCCATGTCGCCATGCAGAGCTAGCGCAGTAATACCTTGGTGTTGTAGTTCTTCTGCCAGTTCATCACAGTGAATTTTGGTGTTACAAAATGCGATGGTCGAAGTTGGTTGGTAGTGAAAAAGTAATTGGCTGACCGCCGCATTTCTGTTTTCTGGCGTCACTTCAAAGAATAATTGTTCGATTTGTTGACTAGCGTGTTGGCTTTCGACTTTCATTTCGACGGGATCTCGTAAAAAGCTGGCGGTCGCGTGACGCATATCGCTTGGGTAAGTCGCTGAAAACAATAAGGTTTGGCGGCGCGGAGAGCAAGCTGCCACAATGCCAACAATATCTTCGAAGAAGCCCATATCCACCATACGGTCGGCTTCATCGAGTACCAGTGTTTGAACTGTTGCCAAGTTGATGCTATTGCGGCCAATGTGATCTAGTAAGCGTCCTGGTGTGCCAACGACAATGTGCGCGCCGTGTTCAAGTGAGGCGATTTGTGGACGCATCGGTGTGCCTCCACATAAAGTAAGAATTTTTACATTTGGGGTGGCGCGTGCTAATCGGCGTAATTCATTCGACACTTGATCTGCCAACTCTCTGGTTGGGCAAACTACCAAGGCCTGGGTTGCAAAATAGCTGGGATTGAGTTTGCTTAAGATGCCGATGCCAAAGGCAGCAGTTTTACCGCTCCCAGTTTTCGCTTGAGCAATTAAGTCACGTTGTTCTAGCATGACCGGAATACTGTTCGCTTGAATTTCTGTCATTTCAACGTAGGCCAGGCTGCTTAGATTGTTGATCAAAGCAGGGCTTAGCGGTAGGTCGGAAAAGCGTTTTAAAGTTTGGGTCATGTCGTTGCTCTTTTTTCTTAATTCTGAAAGAAGCGAAGTCTAACAGTTGCTGCTTGTCTACACCATGCTTGTCATATTCTAGAAATGTTTGGAGATTACAAAGTGAATTAGATTTCTAGCTTAATTAATAGTTTTTATGTTTAATTTGGTGTGCTGCATTGTCAGAGCAATCAAATTTGCTTCTTATGCAGCAAAAGTTTCATGTAAATAGAAAATAGACATGTTTCCTAGGTGAAGTGGTTTCGTGCTAAAATCGAAGGTTAGATGAATTCTTGAAATTTTGTCTTAACCCTTTCTTTTTATTGGAGTTTTTAGATGGCTATTGAACGTACATTATCAATCATTAAACCTGATGCAGTTGCAAAAAATGTTATCGGTCAAATCGTAAGTCGCTTTGAAGGCGCTGGCTTGAAAGTTGTTGCAGCTCGTTTGACACAATTGTCCCGCGCTGAAGCAGAAGGTTTCTACGCTGTTCACGCAGCTCGCCCATTTTTCAAAGATTTGGTCGACTTCATGATCTCTGGTCCAGTATTTGTGCAAGTATTGGAAGGTGAAGGCGCGATTTTGAAAAACCGTGACTTGATGGGCGCAACAGATCCTAAGAAAGCAGAAAAAGGCACAATCCGCGCTGATTTCGCAGAATCTATCGATGCAAACGCAGTACACGGCTCCGACGCGCCAGAAACAGCAGCTGTTGAAATCGCTTACTTCTTCCCAGCATTGAACGTGTACTCACGTTAATCTGTGTTAGGTTTGTTGAAGTAAATTGATGTTTTGACTGGGGCGAATGCCCCAGTTGTGATTGTGCTTAGTTATGGAAAAATAATTGAGCGAAATCAGTGGTAGAAAATTAATTGAGAAGATTTAAATGACGGTACTCACCAACTTATTGGATTTTGATCCTGCACAGCTCGTAGCATATTGCGGTGAGTTGGGTGAGAAGCCATTTCGCGCAAAACAATTGCAGCGTTGGATTCATCAATTTGGCGCAAGTAATTTTGATGAAATGACCGACCTCGCCAAATCTTTGCGAGAAAAATTAGCTGGTCGCGCGCATATTTCTGCACCTGCGGTAATCAGCGATCATACATCGGCAGATGGCACGCGTAAGTGGTTAGTCGATGTCGGAAACGGTAATGCCGTTGAGACTGTTTTTATTCCAGAAGAAAATCGCGGCACTTTGTGTATTTCTACACAGGCTGGCTGCGCGGTAAATTGCCGTTTCTGTTCTACAGGAAAACAAGGATTTAATCGCAACTTGAGCGTGGGTGAAATTATCGGCCAGCTATGGACGGCTGAGTTCGAGTTGCGTCGGACTAAAGGCATAGAGCCTGGTCCAAAAGGTGAACGTCAAATCACCAATGTGGTGATGATGGGAATGGGGGAGCCGCTCTTAAATTTTGAGCCCACTGTGACCGCCTTAAAGTTAATGCTTGACGATAATGCATATGGTTTGTCGCGTCGCCGAGTGACCTTGTCGACTAGTGGTGTGGTGCCAATGATCGATAAGCTCGCTAAAGAGTGTCCAGTTGCTTTAGCCGTGTCCTTGCATGCATCAAATGATCTATTGCGTGATGGTTTGGTGCCATTGAATAAGAAGTATCCATTGCATGAGTTGATGGATGCGTGTCGCCGCTATCTTGAATTTGCTCCGCGTGATTTTATTACTTTCGAATACTGTATGTTGGACGGTGTGAATGATACCGATCAACATGCGCGAGAATTGGTTGCGTTAGTCAAAACCGTTCCATGTAAATTTAATTTAATTCCGTTCAATCCTTTCCCTGAATCTGGTTTGAAACGTTCGCCCAATGTGCGCATTAAATTATTCGCACAAATTTTGATGGACGCTGGTATTGTCACGACTGTGCGTAAAACGCGCGGTGATGATATTGATGCGGCATGTGGTCAGTTGGCCGGTGAGGTGCAAGATAGAACGCGAGTGCAAGAACGTATGCAGCAAATGTCAGAGTATCAGAAGAAATTTGGTCCAAATTTTGGGAAAATTACGGAGATAAAATAATGAGATTTTTAAAGTCGACTTGTGTTCTGGTAATTACTTTTTGCGCGATGTCATTGTCGGCTTGTTCAAGCTCAAAATTTTCAAATTCTCTCGATGATGAGAAGACTGTTGCAGAGAATCCTGATCTGCAGCGACGGGTGTCGATTCGTATGCAATTGGCGGTCGACTACTTTAAGGAAGGCCAATTTAAGTTGGCTTTAGAAGAGATTCGAAATGTTATCTCTATTTCGCCGCAGTTCGCCAATGCCTATAGCTTGCGCGCATTGATTCAGATGGAAATGAATGATCCTCAACGTGCTGAAGAAAATTTTCTGCATGCATTGAAGTTGGATCCAAGTAACTCAGAAATTCGCAACAACTATGCGTGGTTCTTATGCCAAAATGGACGGGAAAAGCAAGCATTACCTTTGTACGACAGGATTCTAGGTGATCGTAGTTATCCAACACCGTTGAAGGCGATGATGAGTGCTGGAGTTTGTAGTCTGCGTATGAAAGATTTGAATAGCGCAGAAAAATACTTCTTGATGGCATATCAGCTCGATCCGATGAATCCTACTGCGAATGCTAATTTGGCTAAGGTTTATTACGATAAGTCACAGTTCGATAAAGCGCGACCATTCATTCAGCGCGTTTTGAAAGATGAGATTTTTGCGGCAGATGTATTATGGATTGCGATAAAGATTGATCATAAATTAGGTGATCAGACTTCTGTAAATAATTTGGGAACTCAGTTGCGACGTCGACATCCAAATTCAAGAGAATTTGCTCTGTTTCAAAAAGGTGCTTTTAATGAGTGATGTATTAGAGACTGAAGTGATGGATTCAAGCAAGCCGAGTATCGCGGTAGATAGCACAACGACTTTGAATTCGGTGGGCGCACAGTTAGCGGCTAGTCGACAAAGTAAAAATTGGACAATTCCCTTCGTCGCTGAACAATTGAAGCTTTCGCAAGCGCAAGTCACCGCATTGGAGTCGGATAACTTCGCTGCACTTCCTAAAATGGTTATCGTTCGTGGATTTGTTCGAGCATACGCAAAGTTGTTAAGGATTGAAGCAGATCATCTGGTCGCCGCATTGCCGCGCGAGGCAGAATCGACGCAATTGGAAACAGCGATGCGTCCGGCTTTGTCGACCCCGTTTGTGGAGTCACGTTTGTCCTTGCATGGCAGTCATGATAATAATCGTCGATATATTATTGGTGTTGTCGTTTTGATTGTCATCATTGGGGTTTTCTTGATTTTGCAATCTACCGAGTTCGGTAAAAACATTCGTAGTGCTTTTGAACAAAAAGAGAATGTCGCTGTGACGCAAGCTTTGGATTCTTCTCCAGCGCTGGATGAGCCAGCTGTAGCTCAAGCTAGTCAAGTGCTCGGTACGGTTTCGAATTCTGTCGCAGCGTCGGTTACATCTGTTGAGGTCAATGCGGTAACTGCTAGCACGGTTGATACGGCAGGTGCTGCTTCTGTGGCTAGTCCAGCAATACTTGAGACTATGGATTCTAGTAAGCCAGCAGCTTCATCAGCAGATCCAATAACAGTACCTGCGGCAAGTGAATCATTTGTTCTAAAGTTTCGGCAAGATTCTTGGGTACAGGTAAAAACTGAAGCAGGTACTATTTTGAGTTCTCACTTGGCAAAAGCCGGAACTGAGGAAGCATTTAGCGTGAAGCAAGTGCTATATGTCAAGCTTGGTAATGCTGCGGGAGTTGATGCTATCTTGCGTGGTTCGCCAATGACTGTGACGTCTGAGCGTGGCAATAACGTCGCTAATCTGGTTGTGAAGTAAATATGCTAGTCGATTTAAAAGAAATTGCCTGTGGTGCAGCTTTACGACGTCAATCTCGGGCTGTTCAAATTCGATATCGAGATAAGGTTGTTGTTGTTGGTGGCGATGCTCCGGTTGTTATTCAATCTATGACGAATACCGATACGGCTGATGCGATCGCTACCGCAATTCAAATCAAAGAATTGGCGCGCGCTGGTTCTGAGTTGGTGCGGATCACTGTCAATAATCCTGAGGCAGCGCAAGCCGTGCCAGCAATTCGCGAGCAACTTGATCGTATGGGTATTGATGTGCCCTTGGTTGGTGATTTTCATTACAACGGGCATACTCTTTTGAAAGACTTTCCTGATTGTGCGAAGGCCTTGTCGAAGTATCGAATTAATCCCGGCAATGTTGGCCAAGGTGCAAAGCGTGACACGCAATTTGCACAGATGATCGAAATGGCATGTCTGTATCAGAAGCCTGTGCGAATTGGCGTGAACTGGGGCAGTTTGGATCAAGCCTTATTGGCGCGCATCATGGATGAGAATTCTCAGCGCGCTGTGCCGCTAAGTGCACAAACTGTCATGTATCAGGCTTTGATAACATCGGCGATTGAGAGTGCGCAACGAGCCGAGCAGTTGGGCTTGCCAGGTGACCAGATTATTTTGTCTTGTAAAGTATCTGGTGTGCAGGATTTGATCTCTGTGTATCGTGAAATTAGTAAGCATTGTGATTATCCATTGCACTTGGGATTGACCGAGGCAGGAATGGGAAGTAAAGGCATTGTTGCCTCAACCGCAGCACTATCGGTTTTGCTGCAAGAAGGAATTGGCGATACGATTCGTATTTCATTAACGCCTGAGCCTGGTGGTGATCGCTGTAAAGAGGTGTTTGTTGCGCAGGAGATTTTGCAAACCATGGGCTTACGTAAGTTTATGCCGATGGTGATTGCCTGCCCTGGATGTGGTAGAACAACTTCGACTGTGTTTCAAGAGCTCGCAGATGATATTCAGTCGTTTTTGCGTGAACAAATGCCGGTATGGAAAACGCAGTACCCAGGTGTTGAAGGTATGAATGTCGCAGTGATGGGCTGTATTGTGAATGGCCCAGGCGAATCCAAGCATGCGCATATTGGTATTAGTTTGCCTGGAACAGGTGAGTCACCAGCCGCGCCAGTCTTTATCGATGGTGTTAAAGCGATGACTTTGCGTGGTGAAAACATCGCGCAAGATTTCCAAAAAATTGTTTTGGATTATGTGCAGACACGTTACTCACCACAAGTTTAAGATTTTAAAATTGTTATAAATTGTTATAAGCACAGACATAGTTTAATTAAAAGTAAATTGGAAATGACGGCATGTCCGAAGATAAGAAAATAGAAAAGATCAGTGGTATTAAGGGAATGAATGACATTCTTCCTGAGCAAGCTGCACTATGGGAATTGTTTGAAAATACGGTGCAATCTGTATTAAAGAGTTACGGTTTTCAGCAAATGAGGACACCAATCGTTGAGTCGACGCCGTTATTTGCGCGTGGCTTGGGAGCCGTGACCGATATCGTTGAAAAAGAAATGTATTCTTTTGAAGATTCGATGAATGGCGACAAGTTAACGCTGCGCCCTGAAAACACGGCTGGTATTGTGCGTGCGGCACTTGAACATAACATCACTTACGATGGGCCAAAGCGTGTTTGGTACAACGGACCAATGTTCCGCCATGAAAAGCCGCAACGTGGACGTTATCGTCAATTTCATCAAGTCGGTGCAGAAGCTTTAGGCTTTGCCGGTCCGGATATTGATGCCGAATTGATCGTGATGTGTCAGCGCTTGTGGGACGATTTGGGGCTCACAAATGTACGCTTGGAATTGAACTCGATTGGTGATGCGGCGGAACGTAATCAACATCGTGCAGAATTGATTGCCTACTTTGAACAGCACAAAGATCAGTTGGATGCAGAGGCTCAGCGTCGTTTGTATTCAAATCCTTTGCGTATTCTCGATACAAAAAATCCAAGCATGCAGGACTTGGTAAATAATGCACCGAAGTTGTTGGATTTCTTAGGCGAAGAATCAAAAGCACATTTTGAAGGTGTGCAAAAGATATTACGTCACAATAGCATTCCATTTACCATCAATCCGCGATTAGTGCGTGGTATGGATTACTATAATCGTACAGTGTTTGAATGGGTTACCGACGAATTAGGTGCGCAAGGCACTGTTTGTGCTGGTGGTCGCTACGATACCTTGTTCACGATGTTTGGCGGTAAACATACGCCAGCATGTGGTTTTGCGATGGGCGTTGAGCGCTTGCTGGAGCTGATGAAACTCAACGGCGATGCGGAAGTCGCTCAATCATGTGATGTGTATTTAGTGCACCAAGGCGAGCAAGCGCAAATGCAATCTTTTGTTTTAGGTGAGCGTTTGCGTGATGCAGGCTTAGATGTTGTGTTACATTGCGCATCTGCTACTGGAATCGGTAGTTTTAAATCGCAAATGAAAAAGGCAGATGCCAGTGGCGCTGCATTTGCTGTGATTATTGGCGAAGACGAGGCTGCTGCTGAAACTGTAACTGTGAAGTCAATGCGTTCAGAAGACTTTGCAAATAATCAAACTAGTGTTCCTTTTGATACCGCTGTAGATTATTTAGTTGATCAGATCGTTGGTGCTGATCACGACGAATCTCAGTGCGATAATCCTAATCATATTCACCTTCATCATTAATAAAAAAATGGCATACGATCTCGAAGAGCAAGAACAGATAGACACCCTCAAAGCTTGGTGGAAACAATATGGTAATTTAATTACTTGGTTATTAATCGCTGCCTTATCTAGTTTCGCGGCTTGGACGGCTTGGAAGAATTATCAACTGGGCCAAGCAAGTCAGGCATCAACAATTTATGAAGAAGTGCAACGCGCAGCGGCATCGAAAGATAATGCAAAAGTGCAGGGCGCTAGTGCAAACTTGGTGACTAAATTTGCTGGTACCTCATACGCAACGATGGCCGCGTTGACTGCAGCTAAAACCGCGTTTGACGCAAATGATTTGAAGACAGCAAAAACTCAATTGTCTTGGGTTGTTGAGCATGGACATACCAAAGAATTTCAAGCATTAGCGAAACTGCGTTTGGCCGCGATTTTTCTCGATGAGAAAAATCTTGATGAGGCTTTAAAGACTTTGTCAGGCGAATTTCCTGCCGAATTTGAAGCTGATGTACTAGACAGAAAAGCAGATGTTTTTGTTGCGCAAAATAAGCTCAAAGAAGCGCGTGAAACATATAAGAGCGCATTGGATAAAATGGGTGAAAAGCATGTTGGTAAACAACTTGTGCAAATTAAGCTTGATGCATTAGGTGGTGCGCCCGAAATGAAAGTTGCTGTAACTTCAGACAAGAAATAATATGAAATTGACTATGCTTCCTCGCAGCCTCGCCGTATCCTTGTTTAGCGTTACTTTGTTAAGCGCTTGTTCTAGTTTATCTTGGCTTAATCCATTTGCAAAAGAAGACACAAAGACAGCGCCTGCACCTTTGCAAATTTTTACGCCTAGCATGTCGGTAAAAAATGCTTGGACGCTTAGTGTAGGAAGTTCTGGAGAATATTTTTTTAGTCCTGCTGTAGTCGGTGCTGAGTTGTATGCTGCAAGTGCAGATGGCACGATTGCCAAAGTTAATGCCGCGAATGGGCAGCTTGCCTGGAAGATTAAAGCTGATTTGCCTCTAACTGCAGGTGTCGGTGCGAATGCAAAAACAGTCGCAGTAGCTGCGCAAAAAGGTGCTTTGTTCACTTATGACACGCAAGGTAAATTGCGTTGGAAGGCACAAGCTAGTAGCGAAATTTTGTCGATTCCAGCGGTAACAGATTCTTTGGTATTGGTTCATAGTATCGATAATCGAATTACAGCGTTTGACGCAGATACTGGCGCATTAAAATGGGCGGTTGAGCGCCCATTGCCTGTATTGACTTTGCGTATGGCGACCGGTATTACAATCAAAGATCAAATTGGCATGGTTTCTACACCTGGTGGCAAATTGATCGCATTGGCATTGCAAAATGGTGGCTTGCGCTGGGAGGCGACAGCTGCCGAACCAAAAGGTGCAACAGAGTTAGAGCGTATCGTTGATATGTCTGGTGCACCAGCCTTGGTAGGCAATACAGTTTGTGCTGCTAGTTATCAAGGTCGTGTAGCGTGCTTTGATGCAGCGAATGGTACTGTCAAATGGGCTAAGAGTATTTCTAGCGAGGTTGGTGTCGCAGCTGACGAGCGTTTTGCTTTTGCTGCTGACAATGCCGGAGGTGTCTATGGCTACGACATCAATGGTGGTGCCACAGTATGGAAGAATGATAAGTTGACAAATCGCGGTTTAGCTACGCCAACGTCGTTTGGTCGCGCTGTTGTGATTGGCGATCGATTGGGATTCCTGCATTTTTTATCAAGAGAAGATGGTTCCTTCTTGGCACGTATGCCAACGGATGGAAGTAAGATTATGTCTGCGCCGGTGATAGCCGGTAATAACCTGATTGTGCAAACAAAATCAGGTGCTGTTGTCGCATTCGCGACGGAATAAATTAATGAAACCAGTAATTGCTTTAATCGGCCGGCCGAATGTCGGTAAATCCACTTTGTTCAATCGTTTGACGCGGACTCGCGACGCCTTGGTTGCTGATTTGCCAGGCTTAACGCGTGATCGTCATTATGGAGAAGGACGGGTTGGCGAACGCCCGTTTTTGGTAATTGACACGGGTGGTTTTGAGCCAGTCGCAAAAGAAGGCATCATGCATGAGATGGCGAAGCAAACCAAGCAAGCCGTCGCCGAAGCGGATGTCATTATTTTTTTGGTAGACGGTCGACAAGGACTCACGCCGCACGATAAAACCATTACTGATTTTTTGCGCAAATCTGGCCGCTCAGTTATGTTGGTGGTGAATAAGGCAGAAGGAATGCGTTATACCAGCGTTGCCGCTGACTTCTACGAACTTGGTTTAGGCGATCCTTATGTGATTTCCTCCGCGCATGGTGATGGTGTTACTGATTTGGTTGAGGAAGCGCTGAATATTGCACACGCCTCACGTCCAGATGAGCCAGAAGAAAATCTTGATGCAGCCAAAGGGATAAAGATTGCGATTGTCGGTCGCCCGAACGTCGGTAAATCAACTTTAGTGAACACTCTGTTGGGTGAAGAGCGGGTAATCGCGTTTGATATGCCTGGAACGACGCGTGACTCAATTGAAATTCCATTTGAACGTGATGGTCAGCAATACACCTTAATCGATACTGCAGGTATTCGTCGCCGTGGTAAGGTGTTTGAGGCGATTGAAAAATTCTCCGTGGTGAAAACTTTGCAGTCAGTATCCGAAGCGAACGTCGTTCTATTATTGCTGGATGCTCAACAAGACATTTCTGAGCAAGATGCGCATATTGCTGGATTTATTCTTGAGTCTGGACGCGCGCTAGTCGTTGGTGTCAATAAGTGGGATGGATTGCAAAGTGATCGACGCGATGAAATTAAAATGGATATTGAGCGTAAGTTGAATTTCTTAACATTTGCTAAATTTCATTTCATCTCAGCGTTAAAGTCGACTGGTATCGGCCCGCTGATGAAGTCGATTGATTCTGCCTATGAAGCGGCGATGGCGAATCTGTCCACGCCAAAATTGACCCGTGCATTGATTGAGGCTGTTGAACATCAACAGCCTAAGCGTAAAGGATCGATTCGTCCGAAAATGCGTTATGCACATCAAGGTGGACAAAATCCACCGATCATTGTTATTCACGGTAATGCGTTGGAGGCGATTGGTGATGTCTATAAACGTTATCTTGAAAAACATTTTAGAGAAACATTTAATTTAACTGGTACACCTTTGCGTATAGAAATGCGCTCGGGTAAAAATCCGTTTACCAAAGATTCGAAGTAAAAAGGCTATTCACCCAAACTTTACTTCGTTAAATTTCTTTGAAGTATTTTAAAAATAAATTTCTCGTGGTATCTTAATTATCTTTTGGACACTTGAAATAATCGAAGGTGTCCCCAACTCCTAATCACAACAACACAATGGAGCTGTTATGAGCAATAAAGGGCAACTGTTACAAGACCCATTTTTGAATGCGTTAAGAAAAGAACACATTCCTGTATCTATTTATCTGGTCAATGGCATTAAGCTACAAGGTCATGTTGAGTCATTTGATCAGTATGTCGTGTTGTTGCGTAATACAGTTACGCAAATGGTGTACAAGCACGCAATTTCTACTGTTGTTCCTGCGCGTGCAGTGAGCATTAATTCCGAATCTGAAGCTGAGTAATTATTCTTGAATTTTTCAGGTATTCGAATTTCTTTTAGGTTCATATGCGCGCCGCTCTAGTTGGCGTGGACTTCGGCAAAGGTGACTTTGCTGCGAGTTTAGATGAGCTTTCTCAGCTCGCTCTCTCTGCAGGGGCTGAGACTATCACAAGCATTGCATGTAAGCGATCTAGTCCTGACGCCGCCTTATTTGTCGGATCAGGAAAAGCTGATGAGATTGCGCATGCGGTCACTGACCTTGGTTTAGATCTGGTCATATTCAATCACGCACTATCACCAGCGCAGCAGAGAAATCTGGAGCGTCACCTGAAGATTCGGGTGGTGGATCGTACCAGCTTAATTCTTGATATTTTTGCGCAGCGCGCTAAAAGCCATGAAGGTAAGGTACAAGTCGAGTTGGCGCAGTTGCAGCATCTAGCCACGCGCTTGGTTCGTGGGTGGACGCATCTGGAACGACAAAAAGGTGGTATTGGCTTGCGTGGCCCAGGTGAAACGCAGCTGGAGACGGATCGTCGTTTGCTTGGTGAGCGTGTAAAAATGCTTAAGGCAAAGATGGAAAAATTGCATAAGCAAAGAGAGACTCAGCGTCGGTCGAGAGGCCGGAGTAGTACGTTTACAGTATCTTTGGTCGGTTATACCAATGCTGGTAAATCAACCTTGTTTAATACTTTGACCAAGGCGGGAACGTATGCCGCAAATCAATTGTTTGCTACTTTGGATACCACTTCGCGTCGTCTGTACTTAGAAGGTGTTGGAAATATTGTTGTTTCTGATACTGTTGGTTTTATTCGGGATTTGCCACATCAATTAGTTGCTTCCTTTAGAGCGACGCTAGAAGAGACGATACATGCAGATTTGTTATTGCATGTGGTTGATGGTGGTAGTGCTGTTCGCAATGATCAAATTGATCAAGTGAATCATGTTTTGAAGGAAATTGGTGCTGATCATATTCCACAATTATTGGTTTGGAATAAGATAGATCAGGCTGATTTGCCTCCTGCAATCGAGCGGGATGAATATGGTAAAATTAGCAGAGTTTTCGTTAGTGCAAAAAATGGTTTAGGTATTGATTTGTTGCGTAATGCGATCGTTGAGCTGATGCAGAAAGATGTAGACAGTTCCGAACAAGTTGCGGATGTAATCAATACGGATGATTAGGTTTCGGTTTGTGTTTCTTTTGTTCTATTTTAAAAACAGGACTTAAATAAATTGATGTCGCTCAGGTGTTGATCGTTGAAACGTATCTACACTGACAAAAAATGAGTGATTCTAAAGTAAGTTTTGCAAAAGTCCATTTAGTAATTAAATTCAACAATTTATCGGGTAATCAACGAATGCGAATTCCTTTTTTTAATCGCTTAAGGCCATTACTCTCTTTGAACGACCCGCAATGGGGGCGCGGTTCAAAAGGAGATAAGCCAGATGGTAGAAAACCAGAAGACGGGCCACCAGATTTAGATCAGCTATGGCGAGATTTTAATCAATCGATCGCCCGTATGTTCGGCAAGAATGGCGGCACTGATGGTGGTAATGGTGGTTCACCGAATGATTCTCTATTCGCGAAGATTGGTTTTGGCGTGATTGTCGCGGTATTGGCTTTCTTCTGGATGATTAGTGGTTTTTTTATCGTACAAGAAGGTCAGACTGGTGTTATCACAACATTTGGAAAGTATAGCTATCAGGCAAATCCGGGTTTTAACTGGCGTTGGCCTGCACCGATACAAGCGCATGAAATCGTCAATGTGCAGCAGGTTCGTACGGTCGAAGTTGGTTATCGCAACAATGTAAAAAACAAACAGCCAAAAGAAGCTTTGATGTTAACCGATGACGAAAACATCATCGATATTCAATTTGCTGTTCAATACAAACTGAAAGATGCGGCGAAATGGCTGTATAGCAATCGTGATCAAGAAGAGATGATTCGTCAGGTTGCAGAGACTGCGATTCGTGAAATCGTTGGCCGTAGCAAGATGGACTTTGTCCTTTACGAAGGTCGTGAGAAAGTCGCGTTAGATGTTAATGTCTTGATGCAGCAAGTATTGGATCGTTATGAGTCCGGCGCACAGATTACGAATGTCACCATGCAAGCGGTACAACCACCTGAGCAAGTGCAGGCAGCGTTTGATGATGCAGTAAAAGCGGGGCAAGATAAAGAACGTCAGAAAAATGAAGGCCAAGCTTATGCGAATGACGTCATTCCAAAAGCACGCGGCGAAGCTTCTCGTATGTTGCAAGATGCCGAAGGTTATCGTTCTAAAGTGGTAGCGAATGCGGAAGGTAATGTTTCTCGCTTTAAGCAGGTTTTGGTTGAATATCAAAAAGCGCCAGCAGTCACGCGTGATCGTATGTACTTAGAGACGATGCAGCAAATCTTCTCCAGTACGACCAAGTTGATGATGGATGCAAAGAATTCGAACAATATGATTTATTTGCCCTTGGATAAATTGAATTCACAAGGTGATAGCGGTAATCGAACTAGCGCACCTGTGGCTCCAGTAACGTCACCGTCCGATACAATGA
This sequence comes from Affinundibacterium baiyunense, assembly GCF_018139645.1. Lineage (GTDB taxonomy): Bacteria > Pseudomonadota > Gammaproteobacteria > Burkholderiales > Burkholderiaceae_D > Undibacterium > Undibacterium baiyunense. The sequence goes on along the minus strand of NZ_JAGSPM010000001.1, from coordinate 595,229 downwards.
CAACAGTAGAAGTAAGAGGAACGAAAGATGGTAGAACTCGCGATTCTCGCGACAGGGAGTCTCGTTAATGAATAAGTTTATTTCATCTTTAATCGCTCTCGCCATTGCAGGCGTGGTGTTTTATTCGACCATTTTTGTGGTTGACCAAAGGTCACACGCGATTGTCTTTGCACTTGGTGAAGTGAAGGCCGTGATTAGTGAACCTGGTTTGCATTTTAAATTGCCGCCTCCGTTTCAAAATGTGATGTTTTTGGATAAGCGTATTTTGACGATCGAATCACCAGAAGCAGATCGCTTTATTACTGCTGAAAAGAAAAACATTTTGGTCGATACCTATGTGAAGTGGCATATCACTGAGCCAAAATTGTACTTCGTTAGTTTTGGTGGTGAAGAAGGGCGTGCCCGCGATCGTTTGTCGCAAATCGTTAAAGCTGCTTTAAATGAAGAAATCACCAAGCGCTCTGTGCGCGATGTAATTTCTGGTGAGCGCGACAAAGTCATGCAAGCTATTCGTAAAAAAGTAACCGACGAAGCGAAGCAAATTGGTGTTGAGATTGTTGATGTACGTCTGCAACGTGTTGACTATGTTGAGCAAATCAATAATTCTGTGTATGAACGTATGAAGGCAGAACGTAGCCGCGTAGCAAATGAATTGCGTTCTACAGGTTTTGCTGATTCTGAAAAGATTCGTGCTGATGCAGATCGTCAACGGATTGTGATTTTGGCTGAAGCATACAAAGAAGCGCAGACGATTAGTGGTGCTGGCGATGCAGAAGCTGCAAAAATTTACTCGCAGGCTTTCAGTCAGAATGCAGAGTTTTATAAGTTTTATCGTAGTTTGGAAGCCTATCGCGCTAGCTTCAAGAGTAAGAGTGACATGATGGTTGTTGATCAAAACTCTGAATTCTTTAAGTATTTCAAAGCGCCTGGTGCTGGCAGTGCTGGAGCCGCGCCTAAAAAATAATTTAGCCTAAAAGTGGGTGTCGTTAGATAGACTGCATTTCATTTTGAATTGCAGTCTTTCTAGTTTTTGCCCGATCTATTAATGTTTGCAGTATTGTCATTACTGAAGATTGTTCCTTATGCCAAATTGGCTACTCCCTGAAAATATAGCCGACGTATTGCCTTCCGAAGCACGCAAGATCGAAGAATTGCGTCGTGTTTTATTAGATAATTTCCGTTGCTATGGCTATGAATTAGTCATGCCTCCTATGCTTGAATACATCGAGTCTTTATTGACAGGTGCTGGTCAAGATATGGATTTGCGTACCTTTAAGTTGGTTGATCAAATATCTGGTCGTACCATGGGGGTACGCGCTGATATGACGACCCAGGTAGCGCGTATTGATGCGCATCTATTAAATCGCAAATCGGTAACGCGTCTGTGTTATGCCGGTAGTGTGTTACATACGCGACCATCGGGATTGCATGCGACGCGTGAGCCACTGCAAATTGGCGGTGAAATCTATGGTCACGCTGGTTTAGAAGCAGATGCTGAAATTCAAGAATTGATGTTGGCATCTTTGGCGCTAGCGAATATTTCCGAAGTGCGTTTAGATTTATGTCATGTGGGTGTTTTGCGAGCATTACTGAATAGCGACGAAGCGGCGAAGCGACATGAATCGCAATTGTTCGCCTTGCTAGAGGCGAAAGATTTGCCTGCTTTGAAAGAGTTGACAAAAGACTTCCAACCAGTCGTTCGTCAAGCTTTGTTGGATTTGCCAAATTTATATGGTGACAAATCGATTATTCAAAAAGCGCGTGAAATTTTGCCCAAACTGGATGGGATTGCGATAGCATTGAACGAGTTGGCCTATTTGGTTGAATTGGCTGGCAATGCAAAAGTGACGGTTGATTTGGCTGATTTGCGCGGGTATCACTACCATAGTGGTGTGATGTTTAATGCTTTTGTACCAGGCTTGCCAAATGCTGTGGCGCGTGGTGGTCGGTATGATCATGTGGGCGAGGCATTTGGTCGTGCGCGTCCAGCAACAGGATTTTCTTTAGATTTACGCGAGTTGGCGCGTTTGATGCCATCGGCAGAGCGTAAGAACGCAATTTTGGCGCCATGGAATCAAGATCCCGCGTTGCGGATGAAGATCAATGAATTACGTCAAGCGGGTGAGGTGGTGATTCAAAATCTCCCCGGCCACGAGAATGAACAGGACGAATTTGAATGCACACGCATGGTCGAATTCGATGGTAGTCAATGGATTTTAAAAACTGTAGGTTGATGAGCGATGTCACAAAATAAACCAGCAAAAAATGTAGTTGTCATTGGAACCCAGTGGGGCGATGAAGGCAAAGGTAAAATCGTCGATTGGTTGACGGATCATGCGCAGGGTGTGGTGCGTTTTCAAGGCGGTCATAATGCCGGCCACACTCTCGTAATCGGCGGTCAAAAGACAGCTTTGCAATTGATTCCATCTGGAATTATGCGTGCGGGCACTGCATGTTATATCGGTAATGGTGTCGTTCTGTCCGTTCCAGATCTATTGCGTGAAATCGATAAGTTAGAAGCGAATGGCGTTGAGGTTTGCTCGCGTTTAAAAATTTCTGAGGCTTGCCCAGTCATCCTGCCTTACCACACTGCATTGGATGCAGCGCGCGAAGCGGCACGTGGTGCAGCTAAGATCGGAACAACGGGAAAAGGCATTGGTCCAGCTTACGAAGATAAAGTTGCGCGTCGTGCTATTCGCGTAGCCGATTTGCTGAATCCAGAACGCTTTGCCGAAAAGCTCAAAGAGAATCTGGAATATCACAATTACGTCTTGGTGAATTATTTAAAAGCAGAAGCGGTTGATTTTCAAAAAACTTATGATGATGCGATGCGTGATGTTGCTCGCATTCGTCCTATGGTGACCGATGTTTCTAGTGCTTTACATGCGGCGTACAAAAACGGAGCAAGTTTATTGTTTGAAGGTGCGCAAGGTAGTTTGCTTGACATCGATCATGGCACATATCCTTTCGTTACTTCAAGTAACTGCGTGGCGGGGAATGCGTCTGCTGGTTCTGGCGTGGGCCCTGGTATGTTGCACTACATCTTGGGAATTACTAAGGCTTACACTACGCGAGTTGGTTCTGGTCCTTTCCCATCTGAATTGCCGACTGATCAAGGCGTTGGTAAGCATTTGGCGAGTGTCGGTCATGAGTTTGGCACGGTCACTGGACGCGCACGTCGCTGTGGTTGGTTTGATGCTGCGCTGTTGAAGCGCTCTGTTCAAATCAATGGTGTATCTGGTATGTGCTTGACTAAGCTCGATGTGCTTGATGGCTTAGAATCATTGAAGTTGTGCACTGGTTATACTATCGATGGTAAATCCGTTGATATTTTCCCTGTCGGTGCGGAGGAGGCGGCTCGATGTGTTGCTGTTTATGAAGAAATGCCGGGTTGGTCTGAATCCACTGTTGGAGCGCAATCAATGGAGGCCTTGCCAGTGAATGCACGTAACTATATCAAGCGTATTGAAGAATTAGTTGGTGTACCAATTGATATGGTTTCAACTGGCCCAGACCGCGAAGAAACCATCGTTCTTCGTCATCCATTTCTATAAAGATAGAGCCGATGTCGAATTTGAAGAATCCAGAACAAAATGATTTGTGGGTCTCGTGGGATGAATACCATCGCGCAATTGAACTTTTGGCATTGAAGGTTCACGAATCTGGTCTGCAATTTGATCATATCTTGTGCTTGGCGCGTGGCGGTCTCAGAATAGGCGATGTATTTTCTCGTCTATTTAAACTGCCATTGAGTGTACTTTCAGTCAGTTCTTATCGCGGTAGCGCTGGACAAGAACAGGGGCAAATTCAGATTGGCGGTAGTATTGCGAGTGTCGAGAAAAGCCTTTCCGGTCGTGTCTTGCTGGTAGATGATTTGGTGGATTCGGGCGTTACATTTCGCGAAGTGCAGCCATGGCTGAGACGTCATCACCCAGAGATCACTGAGATGAAAAGTGCGGTGATCTGGGTGAAGTCAGTTTCTGTCGTGGTTCCTGATTTTTACCTGCAGTACTTAGAAGGTTCACCGTGGATACATCAGCCATTTGAGATCTACGATACCTTGTCAATTCAGGAACTTGCTGCACAAGAATAAACATTTGGGTATGTAGTCTGAGCGAGTTTGATCGTAGAACAAAGACGGATTTTAATTATTAAATCCGTCTTTTTTGTTCATCGAACGTACCCCTGTTGCTAGTGCGATTTTTGATGGATTGATGTTTAGTGCGGTGTTTTCGTGATAGTTTTCAGCGATTGTATTTTCTTCGATTAGAAATAAAAAAGCCGTTGAAGAATCAACGGCTTTTTTAAAGTAATCGAGCAAATAATGCTGGTGCCCACGGAGGGACTCGAACCCCCACACCCGAAGGCACATGGACCTGAACCATGCGCGTCTACCAATTCCGCCACGTGGGCAACGGAGACCAAGATTATAAAGTAATGCCTCACAAAGTCAATGTATTAAAAGTAGTGCCCGCTAACAGAAAGCATGTTATCCGCCCGCTTTTTTATCGATAGCAAAGATAATCTGCGTATCAATTGCAGATAAGCAGTAGATCTGTAGCGAGCTTTTTGCAAAGGCTAGGTATTTTTAAATTTACCCGATAAACTATGTTTATCTACTGACGGTTGTATAGTGTTGTAGCCTTAATCAATTACAAAGAGATCTCAACGTTTTGAATAAACATCTTTATTCCATCCCAAGTCGAGAAGATATTCTTGGCATCTTGCGCGCTTCAAAAACAAGTTTGAAGATAACATCGATTGCAAAAAAATTAGGCGTAAAACCTGAGGAGATCGAAGGCATGGCGAAAAGGCTCAAAGCAATGGAGCGTGAGGGACAAATTGCTCAAGATAAGGCTGGTAATTTCACTGCGTTGTCACAAGAAAATCTGATCGTCGGAAGGGTAAGTAGTCATCGTGATGGGTATGGTTTCTTGACGCCGGATGATGGAAGTCCAGATCTATTTTTGCCCGAACGTGAGATGGCGCGTATTTTAAACGGTGACCGTGTTAGCGCACGGGTTGTCGGCACCGATCGCAAGGGTCGTTTAGAGGGAAGTGTTTCGGAAATTCTTGAGCGTGCTAATACCCATATTATTGGTCGCTTGATTCAGGAAAACGGTGTTTGGTTAATTGCGCCAGAAGACAATCGCATCAATCAAGATATTTTGTTAGCTGGTGCGCCCGGTAAAGCTAAGGCAGGACAAGTAGTTAGTGTCGAATTGGTTGAGCAGCCAACTAAATACTCTCAGGCACTTGGAAAAATCGTTGAGATTCTTGGTGAGATTGATGATCCTGGAATTGAGATCGAAATCGCGGTGCGAAAATTTGGTGTGCCACACGAATTTTCTGATGCTGCACAAAAAGCAGCAAGTAAATTGCCGTTTGATGTTGGTGCCAAAGATCTTGAAGAGCGAGTTGATCTGCGTGATATCGCATTGGTGACGATTGATGGCGAAGATGCCCGCGACTTTGATGATGCGGTGTATTGTGAACCTTGCAAAATTGGCCGAGAAAAAGGATATCGTTTGTTGGTGGCAATTGCCGATGTCAGTCATTACGTCAAGCCGAATGACGCAATTGATCAGGATGCGTTATCGCGTAGTACTTCTGTGTATTTTCCGCGTCGCGTGATTCCCATGTTGCCGGAAAAATTATCAAACGGCCTGTGTTCTTTAAATCCCAATGTCGATCGATTGACCTTGGTTTGCGATATGGTGGTTTCACTTGATGGTGAGGTTACGGCGTATCAATTTTATCCAGCGGTCATTCACTCCGCTGCGCGTTTTACTTATACAGAAGTCGCCGCAATTTTAGGAAACACCAAAGGACCTGAGGCCAACAAGCGACTCACTTTAGTGCCACATTTACTGCATCTTTATGAAGTGTTTCAAGTTTTATTGAAAGCACGTCATCGTCGTGGCGCAATTGATTTTGAAACTACCGAAACTTATATCGTCGCCAATGCGGCTGGCAAGATTGAGAAAATTTTGCCACGCACACGCAATGATGCGCATCGCTTGATCGAAGAGTGTATGTTGGCTGCCAATGTTTGTGCCGCGAGCTTGTTACAAGAATATGATCATTTTGGTGTGTATCGTATTCATGCGGGTCCTACAAAAGAAAAATTGACACAGGTGCGCAATTTCTTGCGTCAAGTTGGCTTGAATTTGACTGGCGGCGATTCGCCTTCCGCATCGGACTATGCGCAATTGATGGAAAAAATTAAGAGTCGACCAGACTCGCAGTTATTGCAGACGATGTTGCTGCGTTCTATGCAGCAAGCTGTATATAGCCCAGATAATATTGGTCACTTTGGATTGTCGTATGACGCGTATGCGCACTTTACTAGCCCAATTCGCCGGTATCCCGATTTGCTGACTCATCGAGCGATTAAGGCGATTTTGCAAGGCAAAAAATACGAGCCTAAAGGTATCGATACGAGTATTTTAAACACCACAATTTCAAATGCAGCCCGCAAGCAAATGGCCGCGGATCGTGCGGCAGGAAAAGAACGTCAGCAAAAAGAACAAACGATTTGGGATATGTTGGGAACTCATTGCTCTGCGAATGAGCGGCGCGCCGATGAAGCTTCGCGCGATGTGGAAGCCTGGCTCAAGTGCTATTACATGAAGAGTAAATTGGGTGAAGAATTTACTGGCACGATTTCTGGTGTGACTCAATTTGGATTGTTTGTGCAGCTTGATGAAATGTTCGTTGAAGGTTTAATTCACATTACCGAACTTGGCGCGGACTATTTCCAGTTTGACGAAGCACGACATGAATTGCGTGGTGAACGTAGTGGAAAACGTTATCAATTAACCGATAAAATAAAAGTAGTCGTTAGCCGCGTAGATATTGATGCAAGAAAAATTGATTTGTCTTTGGCGACAAGTGCGATACCGAATCGATATCCAAAAACACGTGAATTAGAAGAAGTTGCTACGACACGCCAAACAAAGCGTGCTGCGACTAGTAGAACCGCCAGTACGGCAACAGCTAAAACGCAAAAAGAGCTTGCTACGTATGTAGATGTATCGTCGAATAAAACAAAACGTAAAAAAGCGAGCGCAGCAGCGGTACGTAACGAGCGTAAATCCAAATCGGTGCAAAGCACGCGTAAAAAGCGCTGATGCTGTCTGTTACAACTGACATGTAGTAGTGCACGCATATTGAATGAAAGCACATTGGTATTTTAATTCCACAAACTTGTGTAGCGAAGAATACATCGGTGCAAGTGGTGAAGTATTTCAAATGTGATTTTTAGTGTGATTGAGAATTAAACCAGTAAGAGAATGAAATAATGAAAAGTAAAATGATTTTTGGCTTCCATGCCGTGACTTCCCGTATTCGTCATGAAGCGTCTTCAGTTGAAGAAATTTATGTTGATAGCGATCGTTCAGATCGCCGTATGCAAGAATTGATTCATGCTGCCAGATCTGCAGGAATTCGAATTATTCAAGCAGATGATCAACGCTTATCAAATATCGTTGGTACTCGTCGGCATCAAGGTGTTGTTGCAAAAGCAGGTGAATTATCGCTTGCCCGTAATTTGGATGAATTATTGGATGCGATTGAAGGTCCACCTTTGTTGTTGATTTTAGATGGTATTACTGATCCGCATAATTTGGGTGCATGCTTGCGTGTTGCTGATGGTGTTGGTGCGCATGCAGTGATTGCGCCAAAAGATCGTGCTGTCGGTTTAAATGCCACCGCAGAAAAAGTGGCAAGTGGCGCAGCGGAAACGGTGCCATACATTACTGTGACCAATTTAGCGCGAACCATTCGTGATTTGAAAGAGCGCGATATTTGGATTATTGGAACCTCAGATGATGTTGAAAAAACGATTTACGACGTCGATTTTAAAGGTGGTATCGCAATTGTGATGGGCAATGAAGGCGAGGGTATGCGTCGTTTAACCAGAGAAAACTGCGATATGCTGGTACAAATTCCTATGTTGGGTTCAGTAGAAAGTTTAAATGTGTCAGTGGCGTCAGGCGTTTGTTTATACGAGGCACGACGTCAACGTATAGCAGTACAAGCAGCAAAATAAGCAGCAAAATAAGTAGCATTTTCCCTCTGCATCACATGTTTTGTTGTGCCTAATATCAAGAAATATGTGATGTCCAGCGTCATTTTTAAAAAAACATTACACTGCTGTTTGTTTTTCCGCATGTGCGCTTCTGCACAGACTCACCTCATTTGATTTAGTACCATGTTTAAGCAACTACGCGAAGATATCGCCAGCATTATTCAACGTGATCCTGCAGCTCGTAATACCTGGGAGGTAATTACTTGTTATCCAGGCCTGCAGGCGATTGTGATGCATAGTTGGGCACAATGGTGTTGGACGCATGGCATGAAATGGCTAGGGCGGTTTATCGCCCACTTAGCACGTATTTTTACCGGCATCGAGATTCATCCAGGCGCAACCATAGGAAAACGCGTCTTTATTGACCATGGCTTTGGTGTAGTGATCGGTGAGACTGCCGTAATTGGTGATGATTGTACGATTTATCAGGGAGTGACTCTTGGTGGTACTTCTTTGACCAAGGGCGCTAAACGTCATCCGACCTTGGAACAAGGCGTGATTGTAGGTGCGGGTGCTAAGGTATTGGGCGGATTTACGGTTGGTGCGGGAGCCAAGATCGGCTCAAACTCCGTTGTGATTAAGCCTGTTCCTGCGGGCGCGACTGCGGTTGGTAATCCTGCCCACATTGTTCAGTCAAACAAAGATAAAGATGCAGAGAAATCGTCATTGAGCTTTAGTGCCTACGGCCTTAGTGCGAATGGTGACGATCCAATTTCTAAGGCGTTCCGCCAACTGACTGAGCATGTGTGTTCACAGCAAGAGCAAATCGAAAATCTACGCGCTGCGATCCAAGTTGCTGGAATTGTTTGTGAGAAATCGCTCAATGAAAAACGTATTGATGCGGAAGAGATTTCGCAATTAGTCGATTAGCTTGCTGGAAGATTTTTCATTGTAGTTTTTTGAAAAAATGAACATGTCGGTATCGACAGTAAATTAGAAATGGATGCCTGATCGTGACTCTGCATGATTAGGCTTTGTGTAGTAAGATCCAATTATTAACTTACTATGTTTTGGTGTGTTGATTGTCCGATAGCCAGGCAGTCGGTTGGTAGCCGCGGTACAATAGCGTTTGTTTGATTTTCTGCTGCCTTGCCATTGTGAATTCTCCCATTATTCCCTCTCGTCGTATCTCTGTAGCCCCCATGATGGATTGGTCTGATCGCCATTGCCGTCTGTTTCATCGCTATATTTCTCGTCATACTTGGTTGTATACCGAGATGGTAACGACTGGTGCAATTTTATATGGTGATCTAGGTCGTCATTTAGATTTCAACGAGGAAGAGCATCCTGTCGCGTTACAGTTAGGTGGTAGCGAACCAGCGGATTTGGCAAGTGCTGCGAGGCGTGGACAGGAGTGGGGTTACGATGAAATTAATCTAAATTGTGGCTGCCCTTCTGAGCGCGTACAAAAAGGCGCATTTGGCGCATGTTTGATGGCCGAGCCGCAGTTGGTTGCTGATTGTGTCAAAGCGATGCGTGACGTGGTGGATATCGATGTCACCGTGAAGCACCGAATTGGCATCGATCAAGTTGACTCGTATGATTTTGTTCGTGATTTTGTTGGGCAAGTCGCCGATGCGGGTTGTAAAACGTTTATCGTGCATGCACGAAACGCGATTCTTAAAGGTCTCTCACCAAAAGAAAATCGCGAAGTGCCTCCACTGAAATATGACTACGCTTATCAATTAAAAAAAGATTTTCCGAATCTTGAAATCATTATCAATGGCGGTATTAAGACGGTAGAAGAGATTGATACACACTTATTACATGTAGATGGCGTGATGTTGGGACGTGAGGCTTATCATAACCCCTATGTCATGAGTAGCTTTGATCAACGATACTACGGCGATCAAGCTCCATCGCGTTCACGCGAACAAGTTGTGTTAGCCATGATACCTTATATTTCTGAACAGCTAAGCAAACATGGTGATGGCGGAAAAGGTCTGAAGTTAAATAGTATTACGCGACACATGTTAGGTCTGACATTTGGTTTGATCGGTGCGCGTGCGTTTCGCCAAACCTTGTCCGATTCCAAAAAACTTGCCGATGGAAATCCGCAATTGTTGATGGAAGCTTTGCTTAAAGTGAAGGACGCTAATCCGGATTTGTTGGTCTAATTTACTTAGCAATTTGGTCGTTCTACTTCCAATATTGGTGAAAAATTTACAGGTGCAATGCCTGTAAATTCACCCACACTCGGCAGTGCTGATATTTCATAATTGATTTAATTCTGTATTTGCTTAGTTAGCTAGCATCATTCAAGCGCTCTCGGAATAGTCCGGCAATTAAGTCAGATTGCGTGACGATGCCGACTAGTTTTGCTTGTTCGTCGATAATTGGAATGTGATGCATGCCAGCATCTGACAGCATAGGTACCAAAAACGCAATGTGGGTACCGATACCGGCAGTTAATACAGAAGTAGTCATAATCTGCCCAACAACTTGTGGGCGACCCGACCTTAGTTCTGTTGTGCTTTGAATTAATTGCCTTAGCTTGATTTCATAATCTTGATACACATCGAGATTTGCGTGCTTCATAAAATCGATCAGCGTCAGAATCCCAATCACCTTTTGGGTATCATCGACCACCGGCAGGGCTTTAATTTTATGCTTGCGTAAAAGTTGCCATGCTTCTTCCAATGGTGTCTCATACGTGATTCTCACGATGTCGCGAGACATAATGTCAGCGCAGGTGATAGCTTGAAAGCGACGTTGATAACTGTGCATTTCAGCCTGCCGAAATAACTTTTCTAGATTATCGCGATTGATATCTAGCACTTCATTAAATTGGTTGATAGCGAAATCTAAGTCTTCTGATTTAAATCCTAAGCGCTCACCCGGTGCTAGATCGTTTGTCTTGTGAAGATTTTTCGCTTCGGTATGAATATGAGGATAGCGATGTTTTGTTAGATTGTTGAAAATTAAAGCCATGATGAGTAACACCACCGAATTCAAAGCCACAGGCGAAATGATGTAAAGAAAACCTTGTGCTTGAATACTAGGCCCGCCTAAGACGGCTGATAAAGCGATGGCTCCACCAGGAGGATGCAGACTGTTGCTCGCAAACATCGCTGCCGTCGCTAATGCAACTGCGATGGCCGCCGCAAATGGAGTATTTCCTAATAGACTGGCGCAACCAACGCCGACTGCGGCTGAAATGGTGTTACCTAGTAGAATAGACCAAGGCTGAGCGAGTGGGCTAGATGGAAGTGCAAAAAGAAGTACCGCAGACGCACCCATCGGAGCAATCAAAAAAGGCAGCTCACTGCCGCCTCCTAATGTTTGATGGCTAATCAATCCGGTTATTAATATTCCTAGTAGAGCGCCACCACTTGCACGTATTCGCTCGATCAAATTAATTTGAATTGAAGCGGGAACAATAGACGTGAACATGTGCCTGATGCGCATAAATAACATAGAAAAATTCATATTAGTCTCGCGCGCTATCCGCTTCAAACACGCGTCCGAGCACCTGCTTCAAGTGACCAACTTGATCTTGATGAAGTTCGGCAATTTGATTGACTAACTGGTCTCCCTTTTTTGAGAGGTGGATTTCAACTCGGCGTTTGTCGATTCGGCTGACTCGACGTGTAAGTAAGCCTGCTTTTTCACATCGAGTCACCAGCGTAACCACCCCGTGATGATGAGATTGAAGTCGCTCAGCGAGTTCGCTAATGCTGGCCCAGTCTCGTCCTGGATAGCCTTTTATTTGTAATAACAATAAATACTGCAGCACCGTAATTCCATGCTGCTGTGTTATCTCCTCACTAAATCTCAGAAAAATTCTTAGCTGGTAACGAAAGTCGGCTAGTTGCTCGAAGTCGTGTTTGTTTAGTTTTTTCTGCATCTTCGCGCTTCGCTTTTCCATGAATGAACTTTTATGATGATGTTGTTTGTGACCGATTAGCCCTAATTTTTCTTGTGCTAAAACAATATTTGAAGGGGCTGGAATGCTATTTTATATCACGCTGTGATATAAAAAACTAAGATGTTGGAATCTGATTCAAGTGAGTTTTGGCGTTAGCCTGAGATTTTGTCTGCTGTCGATATCAATTTTGGAGTAGGGCTCATCGATGCATCTTGTTTCAAATAAACAAGTTAAGTAAATCAAATGAAAAAATTTCCAATTCATCCCAAGAATCCAGAGCGAATTTGTTGGGGATGCGATCTGTATTGCCCAGCGAATTCGATGGCATGTGGAAATGGCGCGGATCGCACGGCGCATCCTGTCGAATTGTTTGGTGAGAATTGGTCAGATTGGGAGCCTAGTCGTCCTGAACAAGTTATCAAGTTAGCGCCCAAGCATGAAATTGATTCTTAGCTAAGGCATACTTTCTTGAAAAAAGCTTTATGTATCGTATTCATGAAAGTCGTAAGAATTTGTAATAAATGAATTCGACTCAGTACAAAATCATTATAGTCATCATGTTTGTTGAGTTTGTTGTAATCCTAATCTCGATAGGATGTTAGCCCGCTGAATTTGAGCGGGCTTTTTTTGTCCTTTGTTAGGAATATTACTAGTCCTATAAAACGGAAAGTATTTGCCTGAATTGGTAATTTCTCGTATAATGCGAGGCTCACTTGATAGCGATGCTATTAAATGATTCAGTGGTGGTCGTAGCTCAGTTGGTAGAGTCCAGGATTGTGATTCCTGTTGTCGTGGGTTCGAGCCCCATCGTCCACCCCATAGAACACGTAGTAAAACAAAGGGTTATAGATTTCTATCTATAACCCTTTTTTGCTTTTTTCGGAAGATGAAAATCTTATTTCGGAATAGCATTTAAATGCACCACTTCAGGTACTACAATGTATCGTCTGATGATGAATGCTCACTCGTATTGGAGTTCATCCTAGCATTCCAAAGTCATAACTTGGTCATAAATCTTTAGTATGATAAGTTAACTGCTGTACACACAACCGATATGTGTGACGGTGGCTAGGTCGGTACTACCCGGTTTTTCCGGGTAGTTCACCACCTCAAATTCCCACTTCAGTAGTATCAAAATTCATGCCACATCAGACAATTCCGCTTCGTCTTTGCTTGCGGTCAGGCTATGCTCGATATATAGTCAATTTTTTTTTCCTCTTCGGAACACTTGATTATGCGCAAACTAAAAATTATTTTGTTCAGTAGTCTTTTTATGTGCTTGACGACGTCAACGTTTGTTGATGCGCAAATCTCAGAGCCTGCGCAAGAAGTGCAGCGCACTGGCTTGAACTTGATCGGTAAGGTGATGAATTCTCGAGCGCAGTTCCTTGATGAACAATCGGCATTTGATTTACTACGCAAGCATCGTTATGTTTTTGTCGGTGAAAAACATGATAATCCTGCGCACCATCAATTAGAACGACGTTTTATTCAAGAGCGATTTGCCGATGCGAATAGAAATAATCAGGGGCGAGTGGTATTTGAAATGCTGGATAATAGCCATGAAGCTGCGATTCGCCAGTTGCAAGTGGAGACTAGTCTAGATCAAATGAAGCAAATCTTGAATTGGCCAGAGAAGGGCAGTTGGGATTGGCGAATTTATGGACCAAACTTTCATGAAGCATCGAAGCGATCAGCATTGGCTTTTGGTAATATCGATAGAGCGTTTATTAGCGCGGTGTACAAAAATGGTGAGAAAAATTTTGTCGGTGTGGAGCGGTTCGCTACTGCGCTTAATCCACCAGATTTTTTGAGAGACTATTTACTCGATCAAATTTTTTCTTCGCATTGTGGCATGCAAAGCCGCGAAACTTTGACACCTATGTTACACATTCAACTAGCAAAAGATGCCAGCATGGCCACTGCGATGCTGCAAACCGACGCTGCGATGTTAATCGCAGGTGGTGAACATGTTCGTGCGGAAACCGGCGCGCCTTGGCATCTACGTAAGAAAAATCCGCAAGCAGATGTACTCATTATTCAAATGATTGAAGTGCAAGCAGATTCTATCGATCTTGATGCTTATATCAAGAAGGCAGGTAAAGCCGATCTCTATTGGTTTACCTCGGCAACAGAAAGCAAAGATTATTGCGCTGGGGTAAAGGGTAAGGCTGCTCAGTAAGATCTCTTTAAAACTGAATCATTAAATACATCGATAGAATTTCTTCGATTAATAAAAAATGGCGCGCAATAATGATAATTGAGCGCCATTTTTATTTTCGCTTTGTACTTGATCAATGTCGACCAAGCTTGCAAGAACTAGCGAATCAAATTCGCTAATCCCATGCTTAATTTACGCGACGTTCAAATGTCATTTGTTCGATTTCAACGCGACGATTTGGTTCTAAGCATTTGATCAAATCAGCACGTTTTTTGTTATTACAAGTTACTACTGGGTTTGCTTCACCCTTACCAACTGCATTCAAGCGATTTGCAGAAACACCTGCATTCACCAAATAGTCACGTACTGCGGTAGCGCGTTTTTCAGACAATTTTTGATTGTATTTATCTGAACCTAAGCGATCAGTAAAGCCGCTGATCACCACGTTTGACACAGATGGAGATGCTTTTAAAGCAGTTACGATTTCATCTAGTTTTGCTTGTGTTGGCGCTAATACGGCACTATCAAAAGCGAATAATTCGGTTGATGATAAAGTGTATTTTTCAAATTTTGGTGCTGGCGGTGGCGGTGCAACCGGTGCTGGTGCAGGTTCTGCCACTGGAGCTGGAGCAGGTGCTGGTGCAACCACAGGAGCTGGTTTTGCTACCTTATCAAAGAAATAGTTCAAACCAACAGAAGCATAGGTTGTGTACGCGCGATTAAAATTGTACTCATTGCCGCTTACGTAAGCCATGTTGCGACGAACATCTGCTTGGAATGTCAATTGCTCGGTCAGCGCAGCTTGTAAGCCAATGCCTGCGCCGATGAATGGGGAACTCTTGGATTTGGTTTTCAATGCATTCGACAATTTGTCATGCTGTCCACCAACACTAAACAACAAGAATGGGCGAACTGCTTCGCGAGACTGCAAATACAGTGCATCAACACTCAACAAGTTTTGTGTGTATTTGGTGCCAGCTTGCTTGGTGCGTGCCGCAATACCACCTAACTGAAGATCCCAGCTTGGATTGATCATTTTGCCGAAGCGCAGTCCTAAACCTTGACCATCTTTAGTTAAACCAAAACCATTGTCTGTGTTGGTGTAGTTAAGACTTGGTGCTACATACCAAGATGGATTGGCTTCTACCGTTTGTGCTACTGCTGGGATAGCACAAGCACTGCCGATTAAAGCGATAGCTAAAGCGATTTTTTTCATCTGTCTTCCTTTACGATTAGTTAAGTTTATCTTTGGGTGTGCATGCTTGTATAAGCAGCCTATGCAATACAAAAATTTGAAGTTGCGAATTGTATAGGATTTTAAGTTGGCGGATCGTCAAACATTGTTAAAGCTTCGATAATGATTTTAGATTGATCAAGTGTTTTCTCTGCAAAAATTTGGTATGCTGCGGCACCCATTCTCATCACACGCCCATTTCACAAAGTCTTTCATGAATCAAAGTCTGCCACTCGTCTGGGGTTGGATCACAACACCGCTAGAACTCTGTTCGTTTGTATTGGCAATCATCACGGTTGTGCTGAATATCAAGCAAATACATTGGGCTTGGCTGTTCTCAATTCTGTCTTCTGCTTTGTATGGCTTGGTGTTTTTTGACGCAAAGTTATATGGCGATAGCGGTTTGCAAGTTGTGTTTATTTTGGTTTCGGTGTGGGGTTGGTATCAATGGTTGCGACATGGTGAAAACCAAGAGAGCTTAGCTGTTACACGAATGCAGACTTCACAACGCGTGTTGGCAATGTTTGCCTGGATTGTAATTTTCGTCGTCTTATATTTGTTATTGAAACTAGCGACCGACACTGACGTAGCAATTGCAGATGGTTTCTTAACAGCGGGGAGCTTGCTCGGGCAATTACTACTCTCAAGAAAAAAACTTGAAAATTGGTATGTTTGGATTGTGGTCGATGTAATGTATGTCGGGCTGTATTTGTATAAAGGATTGATGCTTACTGCTTTGCTTTATGCGATTTTTGTGATTCTCGCTATTGCTGGTGCGCGTGCTTGGCGCGCGGTATGCAAGCAGGAACAAATCAGCTAACTGAAAAACGAGTGGTAAGCACATGAAAAGCAGGATATGACTGAAAAAACGAACACACCATTAGTGCAAAAAATCGCAATTCTTGGCGCAGAATCTTCTGGTAAATCGCAATTGGCAGATGCTTTGGCGCATCATTATCAAACCGTTTGGGTACCTGAATATTTACGCGAATTTGTTGAGAAAAATGGGCGTGTCCCGCAAGAGTCTGATCAATTACATATTGCGCAAGTTCAGTTGCAGCAGGAACAGCATTTGCTAGATAAAGCGCATCATTGGTTGTTTTGTGACACGACACCTTTGATGACTGCCTTGTATAGCCGCTTTTATTTTAAACAGGTCGATGCAGAATTGCAGCGTTTGGAGCAAATGCATAACTACGCATTGACCTTGGTCACGGCGCCAGATTTTCCTTGGATTGCTGATGGACTGCAGCGCGAATCACCTGAAGTACGTCAGCGAATACACGAAGATTTAGTCGATACCTTGGATGCACGTGGCATCCCATTTGTTTTGGTCGAAGGTAGCTTGCAACAACGTTTGGAGCAAGTAAAGTTCACCTTAGATTTTTTGAGTTAGTTTTTCAATTTAAATTTTAAAAATTGTAAGTTTTAAAAGCTAAAAAATTAAATCAAAATATATTGAAGCTAAGTTCGATTTGAATAAAAAACGCCCCGCACATTTTTTATGGCGGGGCGTTTTGTTTATAAATAGCTTGGCAAAGAAATTAGTGAAGAAATGCGTCTTACATGCAAGTCGAATGACTGACTATGCTAATACAGCTAACGCAATTAGCTGTTTTCTAGCAAGCTCTTCAATTGTTCTAAGCGAGAAGGGTGGCGCAGTTTTTTCATCGCTTTCGCTTCGATTTGACGAATCCGTTCACGTGTAACGTCAAACTGATTACCAACTTCTTCCAAAGTATGATCACTTGCCATCTCTAAACCAAAGCGCATACGCAAGACTTTTGCTTCACGTGGGCTCAAGGCATCGAGGATCTCTTTGAGCTTGCCTTGTACCGAAGCCTGCATCGCCGCTTGCATTGGTGACAGCGTGATATTGTCTTCAATAAAGTCGCCCAGTTGTGAATCACCATCGTCGCCAATTGGCACGTCTAGCGACACTGGTTCTTTGGCGATTTTCAAGATCTCACGTACTTTGATCTCTGGTAAATCCATTTTCTCTGCAATCAATGCTGGATCTGGCTCTGTACCATTTTGTTGTAAGCATTGGCGTTTAATGCGATTCAACTTGTTAATGGTTTCAATCATATGAACCGGTACGCGAATGGTCCGCGCTTGATCTGCAATCGCGCGCGAGATCGCTTGGCGTATCCACCAAGTTGCGTAGGTTGAAAATTTGTAGCCGCGGCGATACTCAAACTTATCGACTGCTTTGAGTAGGCCGATATTACCTTCTTGAATAAGATCCAAAAATTGCATGCCGCGATTGATGTATTTCTTGGCGATTGAAATTACCAAGCGCAAATTGGCCTCGGTCATCGCTGCTTTGGCGTCACGGGTACGCTTCTCCGCAGAAATCATTTTCTTATGAATCGCGCGTAAATCACTAAGTGGTATTTTCGCCGACTCTTCCAGCACGATTAAGCGTCCCTGCAGTTCTCGCGCTGCATGAATGTGCCGCTTCAGAACGGCGCCATACGCTTCGCGTGATTCCATCTCTTGTTCTAGCCAATCTCGATTCGTCGCATTTTTGATGAAATGCGTGACGAAGTAGGCGCGTGGCATACCACAGCGATCTACCAACAATTCAAGCATGCGCTTTTCGGTTTGACGTAGTTCTGTCATTTGCTTGCGCAAAATGTCGCACCATTTTTCAGTTGTCTTTACGCTAAAACGGATGCTTTCCATTTCTTTTGCAACGTTTTCTTGCGCATGTTGATATGCTGGTGATTGATAAGCATTCTTTTCAATCTGCGCAAACATATCGTCAAAGCTGGTCTTGATCGCCGCAAATTTTTCTAGGGCAGTCGCCTTCATTTGCGCTAACTGTTCCGCACTTAGGGTATTGCTTGTTTCTGCCGCACCGCCTTCTTCATCGTCTTCTTCCTCTTCATCGTCGTCTGTATTCGCTAAGATGACTGGAGCAGGAATATCTAAGCTGTCTGGCACATGAAAGCCATCGATAATATCGTCAATGATCACATCATCGGATTTGACTTTTTCTGCGGTGACTAAAACTTCTTGGATCACGGAAGGGCATGCAGAAATAGCTTGCAGCATGTCTTTTAAACCGGATTCGATGCGCTTAGCAATCTCGATTTCACCGCTGCGAGTCAGTAATTCTGCGCTACCCATTTCACGCATGTACATGCGCACAGGATCTGTGGTGCGACCAAAATCTGAATCTACGGTCGATAATGCGACCGCTGCAGTGGCCTCGGCATCGTCATCGCTAACTGAGCTGGCGACATTGTCAGATAGCAGTAACATGGTTGCGTCTGGCGCTTGATCGTACACCGCAATGCCAACATCATTTAAGGTGCTGATAATGCTTTGTATCATCTCAGGATCATCAACGTTTTCTGGCAGATGATCATTAATTTCAGCATGGGTTAGATAGCTACGATCTTTACCAAGTTGAATTAACTTGGTTAGGCGTTGGCGGTATTCTTCCAGCTGCTCTTTGCTTGCACTGCTGGCGGTTGCCTTGCCTGATTTTACTCGCGCAGCGCGCTTTAATTCAGCCGATTCCAATGCGTTAAACGCATGGATTTCTTCGTTATACACTTGCGGTGAAGATGGTTTGCGTCCACGACGCGCTGCTTCTTTTACCGTAGGAAATGCGTATGCCGAAGTGTCAATTTCTGCTGTAGCTGTTGACGGTGTATCGCTAATAATTGGTGCTTTTGCGATACGCACTTTGGCTGCTGTCTTCTCTACTTGTGTAGATGCTTGAAGTTGCGGCGTGATTGATGGCGCCGCGAGTGCATTCGCTTCTTTGGCTTCAGAGTCTGGAGCTGGCGTTTCCGATGCTTGCGCATCAGTGTCTGCACTAGTCAACTTCGCAATGATTTTCTTTTTCTTTACTTTGATAACTGGCGCTGGGCCAGTACTTAAGTTGGCTGCACTAGACAGTAAATTGCTGTACTCATCATTCATATCGTTCGCTACTTCAGTTGTAGCAGTAGCAGTAACGTCGTCAGTCGCGACATGATTTGCGCTCTCAGCGGTATTGTCGGATGTTGCTTGCTCTTGCTCTTGCGCTTTCGCTTTCGATTCGCTCACAAGCATGGTCGTCTCATTTGTGCTGGAATCGGAAGAGTCGGATGAAGATGTTTCCACCGCATTGACCACTGCCAAGCGTGAGCGTCGTTTCGTTACGACAGTAACTGATTGAACTTGCGTTTTGATGATCTCGCCGGATTCAAGCTCAGGCGATTCGGTCAAGACTGGCAAGGCAAATGTGCGCGTCTCCGCTTGAACTACTGGCGTCTTTGTTTTTGTGATGGAGAGCGGTTTGCCTAATTTGAGTGTCTTAGAAGCTGGAGCGACAGTCGTAGTGCTAATGTGCGATTCGGATGGTGTTAAGCTGTTTTTCATGTAACAAATCAAGTGCGACAACAAATGCCAATCAAGTTTGGATGGCAACAACAAAAGCAAAAGTAGGAAACTTAGCAAATACAGTGTTCGAATCGAGCAGTAGAACTAAATCGTTAAGCTCGTCAAACACACTGAATCAATTAAATAAAAAACCCGCAATTGCGGGCGAGAGAATTAAATTGATTTTTTTGCGTATTTTTATGCGAGGTCGGGATTATCCACGGCTTACCTGTTCTTGACAAGTATTACCGTACTTTTGTTCTAGGAGTTTTACCTAAATTTACTTAGTTTCACCTAATGCAATGGAAAAAACAATAATCAAGTTTTCCATGATGTTGGATGCAGTATCGTGTTCGCAATACGTACAATGTAAAGTGTCTTACTTGTAAATTAGCTGATGGCCTTGGTGATTCTGCATGAAATCATAGAGGAAAAGCATGAGCCTTGTTACAATAGCTGCTTTATTGCGGTGAGTCTGATTTGCAGCCCAAGAATTTAAAATGATTTTGCTTAGCAGTGAGACTAAGCTTAATGTTTGACTTTCTCTTGCGCTAAAAATCAAATGATTTTTAATGTGCGGATAAGCCGACTGATTTTTCGACTCACAATTTACCACTTTCATTTTTAGATCATGATTGATATCCAACTACTTCGTAAAGACATCGACGCTGTCGCTGCGCGTTTAGCGACGCGTAAATTTGTATTAGATGTGCAGACTTTTAATACTTGGGAAAATGAGCGCAAGCAAATTCAAATGCGTACTGAAGAATTGCAAGGCAAGCGCAATTCCTTATCCAAGCAAGTAGGTATGTTGAAAGGCAAAGGCGAGGATGCTTCCGCGGTAATGGCAGAAGTAGCGGCAATTGCAGATGAGTTGAAGTCCTCGGAAATTCGCTTGGCGGAAGTGCAAACTGCATTAAGCAATTTCATGTTGACGATTCCAAATTTGCCAGACGAATCGGTGCCAGTTGGTGTTGATGAAACAGGAAATGTGGTGGTGCGTAGTGTTGGAACGCCGCCTAGCTTTTCTTTTGTGGTAAAAGACCATGTCGATGTTGGTGCAACGTTGGGGCTGGAGTTTGATGTAGCGGTCAAATTAACAGGCTCTCGCTTTGCGGTATTGAAAGGTGGCATTGCACGCTTGCACCGCGCCTTAGCGCAATTTATGCTCGATACGCAAACTTTGGAGAACGCTTACACCGAGCATTACACCCCTTACATGGTGAATGCGGATTCTATGCGCGGCACTGGGCAATTGCCGAAATTCGAAGAAGATTTATTCGCCGTGAAAAAAGGTGGTCAAGATGGCGAAGGCGAATCGCTGTACTTGATCCCGACCGCGGAAGTCACCTTAACCAATACCGTTCGCGATGAGATTTTGCCTTTAGAGAGCTTGCCTATCAAAATGACTGCGCATACACCGTGCTTCCGTTCAGAGGCAGGAAGCTATGGTCGCGACACACGTGGCATGATCCGCCAGCATCAGTTTGATAAAGTGGAATTGGTACAAGTTGCCCACCCTGAAAAATCTTTTGAAGCATTGGAAGAAATGGTTGGGCATGCAGAAATGATTCTGAAAAAATTAGGCTTACCATATCGTGTGATGAGTTTGTGTACCGGCGACATGGGATTTGGCGCGACCAAAACTTATGATTTAGAAGTTTGGTTGCCTGCACAGAATACCTATCGTGAGATTTCATCTATTTCGAATATGGGCGCATTCCAAGCGCGTCGTATGCAAGCACGCTTCCGTAATGCGCAAGGCAAAACAGAGTTCGTGCATACTTTAAATGGATCTGCGTTGGCAGTGGGACGGACTTTGGTTGCTGTATTGGAGAATTATCAGCAAGAGGATGGCAGTGTGATCGTGCCAGAAGCCTTGCGTCCATACATGGGCGGCATCGAACGCTTACTGCCTAAGGCCTAACCGCAAGCATAACGAGAAGCACCTAAGGTAGAAAATAAAAAACCCATCTGAGTGATGGGTTTTTTTATTGGGTAGCAATTTATTGGTTTTCTATCCGATTATTTGACCAGATAGAGCAAAATAAAACAAAACTTCATCCAAACTTAGCTCGGTAATGCGATTTCGTTATTCACGCTGAATTGATAATCACGGAATACATGTTCTGCTGACAGCAATTCAAAACTTCCATCTGGCAATTGGCGTGTTGTGTCTTTCAAGCGATAAGTTGTTTGTCCGCAGGTCCAGCACTTGAAGTTACGCATGTGTGTGCATAAACACGTTTTATCCATCACTTTGAAATCTTTATTGTCTGGATTTGCTTCTACCTCACGATTGTAAGCATCGATGTAGGAGCAACTGCCATTGCCATCCAACAGATAACCATAGGCTTCGCAACCCGGACGAATGTTCGAGCCAATGGCAGGCGTGTTGCTCAACATGCGCATTGGATAACCAGTTGGTGAAATCGTGTTAACGATGATTTGCTCTTCTTGCGCCTTGAAGTATTCTTGCTTGACATCATCGGGCAATCCGCACTCTTTAGTCACGGTGAAGCGAGTTGCAACCTGAACGCCACCTGCACCAGCTTCGAGGAAGGAAACGGCATCACTTCCAGTAAAGATACCACCCGCAGCAATCACGGGAATCGCGAGGTTTTCATCTTTTAAATACTGTAAAACTTCGGCAACGATGGTGTGCAAATCATATTTCGCCCAATCCAATCCAAAGCCTAAGTGACCACCCGCTAAAGGTCCTTCGACAATCACGTAATCTGGCAAGCGATTGAGTTTTGCATTTTTACGTAAGAACAATTGTAGTGCTCGCACCGAAGACACGATGATCCCCAGTTTTGCGTCGCGGAAGCGAGGGTGATCTTCGATCAAGCCAAAAGAACCTAAATGCAAACCAGCGCTCAAGGTGATGCCATCAATCCCAGCATCTAGTGCAGACGCTAAGCGCACGCGCAAAGTGTCGCGCGGACCGTTCATCGTTAATTTTTCCATGCAGTTGACGAAAATCATACCATCGCCTTGCTTGGCTTCCATTGTGCGACCAACATGTAATCTAGTTGCTTCTGCTAACAGATCTAAATCAAATTTGATATCCGTTTTATCGGAGTTGTTGATGTTGTATTTGTACAGTTTCGTCTTGTCCTTAATGAAACTGGTATCAAAGCGACGATCAGAAACATCGTGAACCAAGGCGTCAGAAATATGGCCGATGCCATTTAAACGTGCCGCTACTAATGCTAATTCTGCTGTTGAAATATCCACGCCCATGCCACCAATCATAATCGGGACAAGTTCATGTTTGCCTAGGCGCAGGCGAAAATCATCTACACGTTTCATTATTTTCCTTGGACAACTTGATATTGAAATTATGTCGCAGCGCAGTTAGTTTTTATCGTTGATTTGCGCATTCTCTATTTGCGTATGTTTTTGTTTGTATCGACCTAGTTAAATGAAATTTTATGCACGTTTCAATCTAGCTTAATCGACGGAATTTCGATCGAGGTTCTTAAATAGAATTCGATTTCTAATTCCGCTGGTATTTATTGCCAAAGCCACACCACAAATTTCTACAGGCGCAATTCTACCCTAGGTGCTCTTTTTTGGGCTTGTCGTCTTTGAAAAACCCATGATTATTAGGGTTTTCTATGCTTTTCTTTAACGCAGATCAGTTTCATTGCGTGATTATTGCAGCTTAGTACGTTGCTGCGCTCTGTTACAATGCACGTTTTGGTGACAGTTAAATTGTGTCCCTTTACTTAATTCAACTCTTATTTATATGCAAATTTCTCAAGATTCTGTAGTCACCTTGAACTACACCATGTTCGACGAGCAAGGCAATTTGATCGATAAAAATCATGATCCTATCGTGTATTTGCACGGTGGTTACGACAATATTTTGCCTGCGGTTGAAGCTGCTCTTGAAGGGCAAACTGTAGGTAAGACTATTTCTGTTTCTATGGAGGCAGATGATGCGTTTGGACAAATTGACCCAAGTTTAATTCATGAAGAAGATGTTGGTTTATTCCCACCTGATTTAGAGGTTGGCATGATGTTTGAGACGCGTGATCCAGAAACGGGAGAGGCTGCGCAATTTCGTGTCACGGCGATTGATGCTGGCTTGGTCACAGTTGATGGTAATCACCCATTAGCAGGAATGAAATTGCGTTTCGAAGCAGAAATTTTAGCGGTTCGTCCTGCAACCGAAGAAGAAATTGCCCACGGTCATGTGCATGGTGAGCACGGTCATCATCATGATGATTAATTGGCTTGGCTAGATTGCGCTCGCTTTGATTGGCTTTCAATCAGCTGATTTGAAAATGTTGCGGCTAATTGATGCAAGCCGCGAGTCGAGCGAGTATGTGAGCTGGTAAATGATTGAGATTATGCTTTGGTGTGTTGTCTCTCCTTAGCTAACTCTCGGTGTTGGATTGTTTTTTCAAACAAACCCACCACATATTAATTCAATGACTTTCATCGTGAGGCAATTAGACATGAAAGACTATTATTTTATTCTCGGTGTCGCCACCAACGCGAGTTTAGCCGACATCAAAAAAGCTTACCGAGTTAAAGCCGCGGAGTTTCACCCCGACCGTAATAGTTCGGAATTGGCTCCAGTAAAGTTTCATGCGGTTAAAGAAGCGTATGACGTGCTTTCTGATGAATCCGCGCGCGCATCTTATGATGAAAATCGTCGGCGTAATTTACTAGAGTCGCCATTAGAAACAGCGACCGAAATTTGGAAGAATTATTTGTCAGGAGTGATGCAGTGAAATTTTCACGCTATTTTCAAGAATTAATGTTGGCATACAAAGCAGAGTTAGATGATTTACGTTCTGATTCTGAAGGTAAAGATGTGATGCGCCATCGATTAAAAGAGAAGCGTGAGCAATTACGCTTCTTGCTACCAATGATGACGAGCAATCCCGAAATGTTGGCGCCTGCTTTTCATGAGGCATTTCTTTTCATGAATCCCTTAAGTTTTGAAGCGCTTGCATCCAAAGAAGCCAGTAAGCTGCCAACTTGGAAGAGTTTGGCTGCTGCGGTGAAGCTAGAGCCGTGGGCAGAGAAGATGGCGCAAATGGTGCTGGCGGAAGAGGGGGGCGATACTTTCTTGGTGACGGCTGCCTGCCTGGAATATTTAAGCCGCAGCCACCATACGCGAGCGATGGCAACAAGTAATGAAGACGATGCTAGCGATGATGAATCACAAGAAGAAGCTGACATGTATGAGCAAGGTGATCTCGATGGTCACTATGGTCGTCATGGTCGCGATGATGGTGATGACGGTGACGATGTAGATCTGGAAGAGGCTGGTATGGATTGGTTAGCAGAGCAAGGATTTGATCGCAAAGATTAAACGTAGCTGTGCTATTGATATCTTGTCTTGATCAAACATTGAGTGAAAAAAAAGGAATAAAAATGAGTGTCCCAGCTTTAATTGAAGCGCAAAATTTGATCCAGCTAGGTGATATTGCAGGCGCAGAACATGCATTGGCAAACTTGGCGGAAACCGAAGGTGATCAAGCATTGGTTGCTGCTTTGGATGAATTTCCTGCAAAAGATTTGCTTGCGATTATTCGCGAATACGATGCGTCAAAAGAGTCATTGGTGAATCTATTGGTGACACCTGAACAGTTTGCGCAAGCAGTGGTGCTAGAGAAGCGCTATGCTGATCTGACGCATGAACAATTGCGAGGCATGATTAATTCGGTGATTTTTCGTGATGGTGCTGATGCCGCCGAATTTTTATACGAAATTGCAGAGGTGGAGGGCGGCTACGATGCATTAGCGGATTATCTGCAAGATCGCACGCAGATGGTGGAACATTTCTATCGCTATGCGACATTTGATTTGTATGAATATGGCGATGAAAGTAAAACCCAAGCGATTGATGATGATTTGTTGAGTTTGACGCGCGATACTGAGACACGTGCTTCTGCCGTGGATAGAGCAAGTGTTGAAGATCATGATTGGATGGAAGTCACCTATCTGCTGCGCTATGAATTACCTGAGATTTTCCGTGAAGTTTTGATGAAATTGCGTGCGCGTTATCAAGTGTATCTACGCAATTTGCAAAACGATGAATTCGCTGAATCTCCGGTCGCAGAAGAAAGTGATGACGAGGAAGTTGATGCACCTAAAAAGAATAATGACGATGGCGATGATGACGACGAAGAGTCTGCTTTGTAAGCTAGGGAATAAGCTAATTTGATTATGTCTGAAACTCAACAAGCTATTGCAATATACGATGACCGTCCTTTTTTTGAGACGGCGCTACGTCATGGTTTGCGATTTGCTATCATCAGTCGCGCAAAAATTGAGGCGATTGATGCAGAGGCACCAAAAGGCTTGGTGCAGATCGCTGATGCCTTTGGTAGTAAATATTTGCGTCCCGAGCTTGAGACCGCACGTAAGCGTATCGTCAATCTTGCTAGTCTTTATTTGCTTGAAACCTCAAAAGGTGATTTGGACATTGCAGCCAAATTAATTCGCGATAATACCTTCTTGACTTTGTCACGCGGCGGTTCTGGTTTGCTCAAGACCTTACATGCGATGCCTGAGTATGCATTGTTAGGGCGAGAGCAGAAATCGCCAGTAGAAGAGTTTTTAGAAGTGTGGTCTTTAAAAGATAAGCCTAGCGAATATAGAAACTTGCTTGCTCACCGTCAGCAAAATGCATTGGAGATTGAAGCTGCATTGTGGTTCGCGCGCTCAATGGATTTAACGCAAGCCGAATTGCAAGAAGACGATGCGGAAGCCAGCGGCGTTATTCGATCTGGTATTTTGAAACTTTTAATTGGTGATGGCGATGCACCGATTGAAAATCAAGTTGAATTCGCTCAAATTATTGAGGCGATACGCGCTCAAGCAAAAAGTAAAACGAAAGCGAAGAAATCTGCATTATTCGATGTAGAACAAGCGAAGTCGCTGCTTCTGGATGTGGATATTCCAAGCAAGTTTCATCCCCTGTGTTTGCAAGTATTAGATGAAATTCTCAAGCGTGATTTGGTATTGATATTGGATCTAAAGCATTCGCTCGATCGCCTTGTGTTTGAGCTGAAAGAGCGCTATTTCATTTGTGCTCACGAGATGGAAGATACATCGGATTACGATGCCTTGGTTTCTAAAGAATGGTCGAAGCTCACTAAAGGGAAAACCGATATCGATTCTTTGCTTACCTTATTGCTTTGCGTCGCAACAGATGTGCCTGCGAAGACAAGTTTGCCAGAGAAAACGGCGAAGCAGATTGTAAAGAAAGTGCGAGAACAAGGTTTGGATGTTCAGAAGGCAAATGCATGGATCAAGCAAACCGCTCCACACGAAAAACAAGAGGGCTTACTCGCTGATTGGCAAGAATTTGCTGACGAAGCGCAAACCTATCTGGTTGATGACTGGGATACGAACTACAGCGGCGCCCTTCGATTTTTGCAAGAGAACTGTCACATTCTTAAGCCAGTAAAGAAAGCCACTCCATAGCAATTGAAGCGCGCTCCCTGTGTACTGAGTGCGCAGGTTTTTTGATAAATCAACGATGTGCTCAATTTGA
Organism: Affinundibacterium baiyunense; assembly: GCF_018139645.1. Classification (GTDB taxonomy): domain Bacteria; phylum Pseudomonadota; class Gammaproteobacteria; order Burkholderiales; family Burkholderiaceae_D; genus Undibacterium; species Undibacterium baiyunense. Next base: position 567,969 of record NZ_JAGSPM010000001.1, on the reverse strand, counting down.
AAAAATTGAACTAACGATGTGTGTGACAGCTTGTTGTATGCACATCGATTTTTATTGAATTTTATAAGCCGTAAATTGACGTAATAAATCGGTAGACTTTGCTTGAATAAATGTTGAACTGGGTGCTGAACTTGGTTTTGAAATGGAAGGTTTGAATTCAAGATTGAATTCAAACTTAGCAGGGAAGATTTTGAAGATTGGTCGGGACGGCAAGATTCGAACTTGCGACCCCATGCACCCCATGCATGTACGCTACCAGGCTGCGCTACGCCCCGACTCGAAGGCTTGCATTATAGGACATTTGCGAATGTTTCGTCATCAAAAAAGTGTCGAACTTGCATATTTTGCCGCTGAACATTTTGTAAGACATCTGATCAAATTACTAAATTGCCATAGATTATCGTTCCCTACAAAAATAGTCATTCTTAATTGACTTTAATGATTGTCAGAGTCGGTGAAAAGCAGTCACAATAATGCTATGCGTATGACAGATGCGCAAATTCCTTCTTTGTGTTTATCGGAACACTTACTTACTAAGAGATGATTATGTCGATAAAGATTAGCCAGAACTTTGATGCGGGTGCGATTGAAGTTGTTAGCACGCTTGATGTAGAAAATATTCAATTGAATCTGCGTCAAGATTCCAACGCGGAATTTATGCAGTGGTTCTACTTCCGATTACAAGGTGCGCGTGATCAAGATGCTTGTATTCGTATCTTAAATGCGGGTGCCGCTACCTATCCTGATGGTTGGGAAAATTATCGCGCTGTTGCTAGTTACGACCGTGAGAATTGGTTCCGAGTTGAGACTGAGTTTGATGGCAAGGTAATGACGATCAAACATACGCCAGAAACTGATAGTGTTTATTATGCGTATTTTGAACCGTACAGCTGGGAGCGTCACCTCGCCTTGTTGGGAAGTGTTGCACAGTCTGAACAAGTGCGTGTGGAAGATTTAGGAAACACCGTTGATGGTCGTGACTTAAATGTCGTTGTGGTTGGTAATCCATCTGCGGAAAAGAAAGTGTGGATCATTGCTCGTCAACATCCAGGCGAAACAATGGCCGAGTGGTTGGTAGAAGGTACGCTTAATGCACTGTTAGACTTGGCGAATCCAATTGCCCGTGCGATTTTGGATAAGGCAGTTTTGTATATTGTTCCGAATATGAATCCAGACGGCTCGGTTCGCGGCAATTTGCGTACGAATGCTGCAGGCGCCAATTTAAATCGTGAATGGATGACGCCATCAATTGAGACAAGTCCTGAAGTTTACTATGTGAAGAAAAAAATCGAAGAAGTAGGCTGTGATTTGTTCTTAGATATACATGGTGATGAAGGCTTGCCTTATGTGTTTGTCGCTGGCAGTGAGATGTTGGAAGGTTTTAGTGAGAAGCAAAAGCAAGAACAAGACGCGTTTGTTCAGAGCTTCTGTGCAGCAAGTCCGGATTTCCAAACTCAGTTCGGCTATGAGGCAAGTAAGTACAACGAAGATTTGCTGAAGTTGGCATCGAAGTACGTTGGACATACTTTTAAATGTGTCTCGTTGACCTTGGAACTGCCATTTAAAGACAATGCCAATATGCCAGATCTGGAAGTTGGTTGGGATGGCGCCCGTAGTATGAAATTAGGTGAGGCGATGTTGCAGCCTATTTTGACTGCATTGAAAAACTGAGTTCAGTCGTAACTTTTACTGAAGGAAGCTGTAAAGTGGGCATTGAAATTGAGCGTAAGTTTTTAGTTGTATCTGATCGTTGGCAACAACTTGCGCAACCTGTATTTATGCGTCAGGCGTATATCAGCTCGACTCCCGGGCGGGTGGTGCGTGTGCGTATAGAAGGGCAATCCGCGATGCTCACTTTAAAAGGTAAGTCCTCTGGAATCTCTCGTGGTGAATGGGAGTATCCGATTCCTTTGATTGATGCAGAGGAATTATTAAGTACCTTGTGCGAACAACCAATTATCGAAAAAAATCGATATCGAATTGACTTGGATGGCTTGGTTTGGGAAGTCGATGAGTTCGTTGGGGAGAATGCCGGATTGGTTGTGGCAGAACTTGAGCTGCAATCGGAATCACAGGCTTTCATAAAACCTGACTGGGTTGGTGAAGAAATCAGTCACGATCATCGTTATGCCAACGCGAACTTGTTTAAGCATCCGTATTCGCGTTGGTAATTCGATTTGACTTAAGGCTCTTCTTTCATTAGATGCTAGCCCTTAGCTTGCTCAACTATCGCATCACGTAATTTCGAGAATAAAGTATCGATCTGATCTTTGTTAATAATCAATGGCGGCGATAGGGCGATAATATCGCCGGTGGTGCGAATTAAAACATTTTTCTCCCAGAAGCATTTTTCAAAAATATCATAGGCTCGCGTGGTGGATTTTCCTTCTTGCGGTAGTAACTCAATACCGCAAACCAAGCCAAGATTTCGAATATCTTTTACTGTTGGTAAATCTCTTAGTTGATGTGCCGCTGCTTCGAAGTAAGTCGATATTTGTGCCGCCCGTTCAAATAGCTGTTCTTCTTGATAGACATCTAAAGCTGCAATTGCAGCGGCACAGGCCAGAGGATGCGCGCTATAGGTATAGCCGTGAAAGAGTTCGATTGCATCTTTTGGTGAGTTCTCCATGAATGTATCGTAAATACCCGTATTTACGATCACCGCGCCCATAGGAACCGCGGCGTTCGTTAATCCTTTTGCGCACACGATCATGTCTGGAATGACGCCAAAATAATTGGCAGCAAACGCGCTTCCTAAACGTCCAAATCCGGTAATCACTTCATCAAAAATCAAAAGAATTCCATACTTGGTGCAGATGTCTCGTAGTTTTTGTAAGTAAGATTTTGGCGGTATGATGACGCCGGTTGATCCTTGTATTGGTTCAACGATAACTGCTGCGACCGTAGTTGGATCGTGCAAGGCGAGTAAGCGCGATTCTAAAACGTCAGCGAGTTCTACGCCATGCTCAGGCAAGCCTTTGCTAAACGCGTTTTTTGAAATGTTGAGTGGATGAGGTAGATGATCCACCCCTGCAAGTGCAGCGCCAAATTGTTTGCGATTGCCAGCAATTCCACCAACCGCGATACCACCAAAGCCAACCCCATGATAAGCCCGCTCACGTCCAATTAGACGAAATCGGCCAGCATCGCCACGCACTCTATGATAGGCAAGGGCAATTTTTAATGCGGTATCTACGCCTTCTGAACCATCATTGCAAAAGAATACGCGATCAAGTCCTGCTGGCGACATCTCCGCTAATTTACTAGCTGCTTGAAATGCAAGCGGATGTGCCATTTGAAATGTTGGCGCGAAGTCTAAGGTGGCCGCTTGCTTTTGAATTGCTTCGATGATTTTTGGATGATTATGACCAGCGTTGACGCACCACAGTCCAGCAGTGCCATCAAGAATTTCACGCCCATCGGCACTTTGGTAGTACATGCCTTTCGCTGAACTGAGCAATCTTGGTTTAGATTTAAACTGTCTATTGGCTGTGAATGGCATCCAAAGATGCTCGGTTGTCGGCGAATTTATCATGTTGGTCTAACGCTTGTGCTTGAGATGTGATCAATGAGAAACAGGAGCAGATAAAGATGCTAGCTGCACAAAACATGTTTGCACAATTTATCGAGTCGATCAAGCGAAAGCAAAGCGCCAAATTAGTCGGCAGGGCTCCCTCTTACAAATAAACGAAATTCAATGCCCCATCCTGCGTCAACTTCAACCAACCACCACGGTGCTGCGTTCTGTTGTCACAATCCCAGTCAGGCAAGACATAACGTAAGCCCTGTGCTTCATCATGGATGGCGTGACGGTGAGTGTGTCCGTGAATTAAAACACTGTTTGGAAATTGTTGATGGAGCGCTGCTACTGCCGATGCATTCACATCCATGATTTCCATGCTTTTGTCTTGTTGAGCAGAGCTGCTTGCTTGCCGCATGCTCTCAATGATGGCCTTGCGTTCCGCAAGCGGTTTTGTCAGAAATTGTTGTTGCCAGTTCTCTTGCCGAACGAGTGAACGAAAAGCCATGTAATTCACATCATCGGTGCAAAGATGATCGCCATGAGAAAGAATCAGTTTGCGGTTTGCTAGAAGTAGTGTGCTTGGGTCTTCCAGTAATTGTGTCTTGGTGCGTTCTGCGAAAGATTTTCCAACTAAAAAATCACGATTCCCTGCAATCCAAAAAATCTGTACACCACGCTCAGCGATTTCACGAAGTGCTTGAATAATTTGGTGGTGGTAGGGGTGATCGATATCATCGTCACCAGCCCAATATTCAAACAAATCACCTAGCAAATAGAGCCGCTCGGTGTGAATCGCATGATGGTGTAGAAAATCAAGGAATTGATCTGTGGTTCGAGGAAGCGCTTCACTTAAATGAACATCGGAAACAAAAAGCGCAACCGATTTGGGTTGCGCTTCGACCGATGATTGTTGTTGATGTGCTTGGCTATTCATCGTTTGTTGAACTTCTGATGGGCTGATTGGTTTGAGGTCGTTGCTTTAAACGACTTCAGCTTTTTCTATAATGATGTTCTCAACCGGTACATCGTTATAGAAACTCGAACGAGTGGTTTTTGAAGAGGAAATTTTATCGACTACATCTTTTCCTTCTGTGACTTCGCCAAATACGCAGTAACCCCAACCATCTTGTCCAGGATAATCAAGAAAATCGTTATTGCTTGTGTTGATAAAAAATTGCGCCGAGGCTGAATGCGGATCACTCGTTCTCGCCATTGCTAATGCATAGCGCACATTTTTTAATCCATTATTGGCTTCGTTCTCAACATTACCCTTGGTCGGTTTTTGTTTCATGCCTACTTCAAAGCCACCACCTTGGATCATAAAGCCACTGATTACACGATGGAAAATCGTACCAACATAATGTCCTGATTCAACGTAAGCTAAAAAGTTGGCGACTGTCTTAGGCGCTTTTTCAGCATTTAATTCGATTTTAATGTTGCCTAGGTTAGTGGTGAGCAGAACGGCCATAGTAATCCTTTTTTTAGATAAATGATTGCGACTGAATTTGCTAACGGACGTATTTTAAATAAGGTATTTTAAATAACGCGTTTTAAATCACGTGCTTTCGTTATGTTTACTTCGTTATTCTCATCCGGCTTTATATACTTAGTCCTGATGAGCCTCACTAAGCTACGGTAAGGCGATTCAGTATGCAATGTTGTTCATGTGATTGTTTAAGTATTTGTTTAGTTGATGACTACTTCATTAATTTAATGGAGATAATCATAATCGGTTTTACTGGTACATTTTGATGAATGCTAACTTCAGAAGTTGGTGTTGATTTGATTTTTTCTACAACATCCCAGCCTTCAATGACTTTACCAAAAGGTGTATAGCCTGCAGCAAGCACTTGTGCGCGCGAACGAGGTAAGGTAATTGGTTCGCCGTTTTTCATGATTTGAACTGGATCGCCTTCGGGCAAAGCTTGGTAATTCAGAAAATCATTGTTATTCACATTGATATAAAACTGTGCTCGTGCCGAATTCGGATCCATCGTTCTTGCCATTGCGATTGTGCCGATATCGTTTTTCAATTCTTTTTCAAAAGCTTGTTTGGCTTCAGAAGGAACAGGTTTGTCGGTTGGCTTTTCTTGCATGGTAGCAGTCAAGCCGCCACCTTGAATCATGAAGTTATCAATCACACGATGAAAAATAGTTTTGTTGTAATGACCTTTCTTTACATAACGCAAAAAATTTTCGACGGTCTTTGGTGCTTTTTCTGGATATAGCTCAAGAACGATATCTCCCATCGAGGTCTTGATATTTACTTTTGGTAACTCTTGGGCGCTAGAGAGAGGTGCAATCAGACCAATGAGACTGGCCACACCGAATTGTAAGAAATAACGACGACTATTTTTGAGCATAATAAACTCCTTGAGTAATATTTCTTAAGCCTGTTGTCGGCAAGAATCCTTGCCTAACTGCCGGTTCTTTCCTGTTTAATTAACCACTTACCATCTTGCTTGATCAGCGTCAGTGTTTTTCTGCTAGTTGCGACTAAAGCACCAGACTGATAGTTCTGTCTGAACTTCACTACTGCGGTATTGCCATCAATTTTCACGCTGGGCGAATCAATTTTAACCGTGATTTTTGACTTTCCTTCGATTCTTGAACGACGTTCTTCCATCCACGATTTTCTCGTTTCACCATTCGGTGTTTGAAAGTCTTTCGCATAATGCGCAAGATAGTTTTTAGTGTTCTTCGAACTCCAAGCATTGAGCCAACGATTAACAGTGTCAATCACTTCAGTTTGCGCACCGTTTGACTTGGGTGTTACTGGCTTATTTGTGCTGTTCTTTGCGCTGTTGTTTGCGATAACTTTCTCAATGGCTGGCGATGATGGTCTTACTTCCGCAGGTTTTACTGGTACAGCGTCTTTAGCTGGGTCTTTAGGTGCGCTTTGCGCAAGATCACGGACTAATTCCGATTCTAAACGCGGCCCAGCAACGGGATTGTTGTCCTCGTAAATGATGCGCCAGTTATTTCCTTCCTTCATCCAATATTGGCGTCGCTTGTTTGAGGACACGCCTTTATTGGTTTGAACGTCGACAATAAAGTTGCTGACTAAAACTTCTTCTCGACCAGGATATTTAAATTGCGAGACGTCACGTAATTTAACACTACCTGCAGGACGATTGGTAAATGCCGCTTGTTTCGAAATCCATGTTGCAGCCGATTCATTGCTCAAGTTTTTGAAATTTTTACTATATAGAGAGAAAGCTGAATTCGGATTACTAGATGTGATATTTTGAATCCAACTATCGATTAGTTTGCGCGCGTTTTGTTTCTCAGTCATCCAATTCGCACGAGGAATAAAATCAAGACGTTCGCTAATAATCACGGGCGTTTTAGTAATGTCTACGATCGCCGCAAGTTTTAAAAAATCTGGGTTGGATAATACGATACAGCCGTCCGATGCAAGTGGGGCACGACTGTAGTTGGTCGATGGAACACCATGTAGCCAAATACCAGATCCGCCACGTCCTTTCAACTTATCCCATTCATTTGGGTAGTTGAGCGGTAGTGCGCCAGGTCCGTAGAAATCAGGAAGTTTTGCGCCAGGCAAACGATTCGTAATGTAATAGACACCGATAGGCGTTCGTTGATCGCCTTCTTTAAACTTGTCCATTCCAAGCTTGCCCTGACTGACATAATAGTCACTGATCAAAGTTGGAACGCCGGCGATATTTTCATACAGATAAATGCGCGCGCGTTTTGCATCCATCACCAATGAGTAGCGTTGTTCTTCACTCATGTGAAGTAGAACACTCGGAACCAAATCTTTGCTTGGGCGTTCAGTGATGGCGCGAATACGTGCTAATGCTTCTTCATGTAAATCTTTTAATTTGTCATTTGGCGGATTATGTGCTGCGCCAAAGCGTGTCACCGGGCGTGTTCGCACGGAGATTAAATCGCCACGAATTAAATACGCTAAGTGAAAATTAGGGTAGGCGAGAAGCAACTCATCGACTTTTACTTGCGCTTTGTCGAGTTCATTGCTTGCCAATAATTTATACACCTCAATCAACATCAAATCGGCGTTGGGGCCAGGATTTTGAGGTGCGACGAATTGAACTTTGTTGGGATTGTTATTGGCAGATGCAAGACCAACAGAACCAAAACATAAAGTTACTGCGAGAGGGGCGAATAATGATAAAGCTCCGACAATTTTGCTTGTCGAAGCTTTGCTACAATTTAAGAGAAACATCAGCTACCCGAACGCTCCTGCTTAATGAGCCATTTGCCATCTTGCTTAGTCAATACCAATGTTTTGCGACTCGTCGAAGAGAGGCGATCAGAGGTGTAATATTGTTTGAATTTAACGGTGGCAGAATTTCCATCGATGCTAACGTTCGGGTCGTCGATACGTACACCGATTTTTCCTTTTCCTTCAATTCTAGAGCGGCGATCCTCGGCCCATGCACTACGTGACTGTTTATTTGGCGTTTGGAAATCTTTAGCGTAATAGCCTAAATATTTGCTGACATTTTGACTGCTCCAAGCTTTTGCCCATGCTTCAACAATATCAAGCACGACGTCTTTTTCGCTAGTCACGGCGGCTGGCTTACTCTGTGCCACAGGTGCTGGTGTTGCTTTGGGTTCGGCAGCACGGTTAGGCGGTGGCGCGGCGATCGTTGGTGTGTTTGGGATTGTCGCAATAGGAGCAGGATTTGCTGCACTTGTTTTTGGATTGACACCACCAGTGGTGTTACCAATTAAGTTTTTGACTAAATTGAGTTTTAATTTTGCAGTGGAGTTGCCTGAATCTAGTTGCAAGGCTTTGTCGTATGATTGACTAGCTAACTTGGCGTACACGTCGCCCAAATTTTCGTGGGCGGTACCGTAAGTTGGATTCGTGCGAATCGCCATTTCTAGCGCAGCACTTGCTTTGAGAAATTGGCCATTGGATGCGTACAAGACGGCTAAATTGTTATACGGCTCAGGAAGTTCAGGGTAGTCATCCGTCAATTTAGTAAAAATTGTGATCGCTTCAGCCTGTTTGTTTTGTTCTGTGAGGATGATGCCTTTTAAAAAACGCATCTGCGCATCTTTAGGGCGTTGCGCCAAGACAGAGTCAATTTTTTTAATTGCTTCGTTGAGTTGACCAGCTTTGTATAGTTTGCTCGCATCGCTAGCATCGTCAGCGTACGCAATTGGTGATAATCCAACAGTAAGGGCAATCGCTGCAACTGCAGTTTTTAGGGAATATCGCATAATTTAACTTAATGTCTTTTCTATTAATTAGTCTTTAGTTGTCGAACGGATTCGATTTCTTATTTGCTAAATTGGTCAGCCGCAATCTTAACAAATAAACTTGGTATCGCGTGGTTGAGTTTGTTAGATTCGAATGAAAAAGTAAGAATCTTCTCAAGATTGATACGGATTTGACGGTACTGCGATTGTATTCAAGCTTTAATTGTGTGCCTTTAGCATTAGACAAGGAGTGCAAGTAGATTTGCAATTTAAACTGGGGAAGCTAATTGTGTTGCGCGGCAATAAAAATCGTGAAAGGTTTGATCTGAGAATTTTTACAAAATTGAACTCGAATATGGGCAAAAAAACGCGTTCAGAATTATTATTGAGTATTTTTTAAAATATACGTTTCCTTGTTTTTGTTTTCCCTTAGTGCTAGCTTGGACTGAAAAATTAGTTCAATTTGCGTCTTTATAAGGTAAAATTCGCGGTTCGCTTAAGTTCTTATCTATGCAGTTACTCGTTCTAGGTGATCAAAATTGATCTTGGTTTTCGGCTACTGTGTGTTGATGTGTATTACGGAAGATCAATAAATGAATAAAAATAGTCGTGTCCGTAGTAATGGTGATTTGCATGTTCCGCACTACTGGGAAGAGGCAAAAAATGAATTAATGAAGCGAGATAGAATTTTACGTAAATTGATTCCTCAATTCGGTGATTTATATTTATTAGGGCGAGATGATCCATTCACGACCTTGACAAGATCGATCATTGCGCAACAGATTTCAGGTGTGTCGGCAAATCTCTTGTGGGAAAAATACTTAACTGTTTGCCCAAAATCGACGCCTGTGGAAGTGCTTGCGGCAGGAAAAGAAAAATTATTAGCATCAGGATTGTCGAAGCGTAAAACTGACTATATTCTCGATCTTGCTGGTCATTTTAAAGATGGTAAAGTACATGTTGATAATTGGGTCGACATGACGGACGAAGCGGTCATTGCAGAACTGGTTCAGATTCGAGGAATCAGCCGTTGGACAGCTGAGATGTTTTTGATTTTTAATTTATTGCGTCCTAATATTTTGCCTTTGGACGATGCAGGTTTGATAAACGGTATTAGTAAAAATTATTTTTCAGGCGAGCCCGTATCGCGTATCGATTTGCGTGAAGTAGCAGCGAATTGGGAGCCATGGCGTACCGTCGCAACTTGGTATATGTGGCGCAGCTTAGATGAAAAAATAGCTTAACTTGGGTAGACTTCCGCGTTATCTCGCACGAAGTCTTTCAAGCTTATTTCTTTAACTCGTGTGGAATTTTAAGGAGGCACGATGACTAAAACGACATTTCTAGGATTTGAGCAATCAATTGCTGAACTCGAAACAAAAATCGAAGAATTACGTTTTGTACAAGACGACTCTGCAGTAGATATTTCAGAAGAGATTGATCGTCTCTCACAAAAGAGTCAAATGTTGACAAAAGATATCTATGCTAAATTAACACCATGGCAAGTATCTCAAATTTCACGTCATCCGCAGCGCCCTTACACACTCGATTACATTTCCCAAATATTTACTGATTTCCATGAATTGCATGGCGATCGTTCATTCGCCGACGATCTCGCGATTGTTGGTGGCTTAGCACGTTTTAATGGTCAAGCTTGTATGGTGATCGGTCATCAAAAAGGCCGAGATACTAAAGAGCGTGCAATGCGTAATTTTGGTATGCCAAAGCCAGAGGGCTATCGTAAAGCGATGCGCTTGATGAAGTTGGCAGAAAAATTTGATATTCCTGTTTTCACCTTTGTTGACACGACTGGTGCTTGGCCTGGTATCGATGCTGAAGAGCGCGGACAATCAGAAGCGATTGGTCATAATCTCTATGTGATGGCTGAATTAAAAGTTCCTTTAATCGCGACGATTATCGGTGAAGGCGGTTCAGGTGGCGCATTGGCATTAGCTGTTGGTGATGCCGTATTGATGCTGCAATACGCAACTTATTCTGTTATTTCACCAGAGGGTTGTGCGTCAATTCTATGGAAAACTTCCGAGCGAGCATCTGATGCGGCAGAGGCGCTAGGCTTAACTGCAAATCGACTCAAAGCAATGGGTCTGATTGATAAGATTATTAATGAGCCCTTGGGTGGTGCCCATCGCGATCCAAAACAAATGTGCGCTTTGGTCAAACGTGCTTTGGCAGATACATTGCGTCAGTTCCAAGGCATGAAAACAAAAGAATTACTTGCGAATCGCCATGAGAAGCTGATGGCTTACGGTAAATTTAAGGAAACCCGAGTCGCTGAATGAGCATCGCGCACTGTCAAAGTGCAAAGGATTTAGAACAAAATTTTTTTGCGAAGCTTTCAAATATCATTCAAGCTCAAGACCTTGGTGGTAAGCAGCCCGCTTTGGCGGTTGCTTACAGCGGAGGTCTTGATTCAACTGTATTGCTGCATTTAGCGTCCATTTACGCTAAACAATTTCAAATTCCCCTCTACTCTTATCACGTTAATCATGGACTGAGTCCGAATGCGACACAATGGGAACAGCATTGTGCTCAAATTTGTGCTCGTCTAGAAATCCCATTTCGCAGCAGAAATATCAGAGTCGAAAATCAAGGGCAGGGCATCGAGGTGGTGGCGCGTAATTTGCGCTATCGAGCTTTGAGTGAGATGTGTGACTTGGATAAGGTGAACTTGTTATTGTTAGCACATCATCTTGACGATCAAGCAGAAACCATGCTGATGCAATTGTTTCGCGGCACTGGTTTGCGTGGCTTGGCTGGTATGGATGAGTATAATTTTGCACCAAAATTACTTGGCTCAACTCAGCTTGTTGTGGCCCGTCCATTATTGCGTGAGGCTAAACAAACTATAGTCGATTATGCTGCAAATAGTCAGCTCATCAACATTGAGGATGAGTCGAACTTAAGTACGCTTTTTACTCGAAATATTGTTCGCCATCAGTTGATGCCCGTCATTGAGGAATTATTTCCGAAATTCTCTGAGCGACTATTGCGCACTTCGCAACATATACGTGAAGCGCAAAATTTACTTGATGAGATCGCGAGCAATGATTTAAAAAATTGTGGCGACAATAATGTGCTTGACTTAGTGAAGATGGCGCAGTTAAGCGCTGATCGAGTCAATAATTTATTTCGGCATTGGCTGGTGATGAATTTAGTTCAATTGCCATCAACCGCGAAGATCGCGGAAATTCAAGCACAACTTTGGCATGCACGTGACGATGCTCGTGTGGAGATTCGACATGCTCACTATTCGATTTGTCGCTACGATCGCAAAATTCATTTGATAGATCATCGGACTCTTAGTGCTCAAGAGGAAGACCTTCAGTACACGTGGTGCGGGGAGACTGAAAAATATTTTCCCAGTTTAAAGGGCACCTTGATTTTTAAGGAGTCTAAAACAGGGGTAAATTCGGAATTCTTGAAACAAACTCAAATGATCATACGTCAAAGGCAAAAGGGCGCTCGATTGAGATTAGCGAAAAATCGACCATCTCGCGACCTAAAAAGCCATTTTCAAACCGCGAAAATACCATTTTGGCAGCGCGAAAATTTGCCGTACATTTATATCAATGAGCAGCTATTTTTTGTTGGTTTGCTTGGTTTGGATGCAAGGTTTATAGAAACTGATGAGCCGATCAGGAGCGGCATTCGACTTCAATTGATTTGGCAGCCAGATACGTGAACATAGTATTATTAAAAAAGAAAATTAACTGAAATGACTAGACAGATTGTTCTTGATACGGAAACAACGGGTTTGAATCCCCGTTTAGGTAATCGCATTATTGAAATTGGCTGCGTCGAGTTGGTCAATAGGAAACTTACCGGGAATAACTTTCATTACTACATCAATCCAGAGCGAGATTCTGAGGAAGGCGCTTTGGCTGTTCATGGATTAAGCACGGAGTTTCTGAGCGATAAACCCAAATTTGCACAAATCGTCGATGAGTTCATTGCATTTGTACAAGGTGCTGAATTAGTTATTCATAATGCACCATTTGATATGAGTTTCTTAAATTCTGAGTTCGAGCGTTTAGGCTTGTCGAAGCTAGAAGACTATGTAGATGGCGTAGTTGACACCCTAGTGCAGGCCAAGGAGTTACATCCCGGCAAACGCAACTCGCTCGATGCGCTTTGTGATCGCTATGAGATTTCGAACTCGCACCGAAAGTTACATGGCGCTTTACTTGACGCAGAATTGCTCGCAGATGTTTTTCTTGCGATGTCGCGAGGGCAGAACAGTTTTAGTATCGAGGTAGAAGAAGAGAACGAAGTTGTCGTTGTTGAAACTGTGGAGTTAAGCGAGCAAGATTATGCTGTTAAGGTATTTTATGCTGATGCCAATGAACTTAATTCTCACGTCGATTTGTTGAACGATTTAGCCAAGGCAAGCCAAGGCAACTGTATTTGGCAAAATGAGGCAGCGGCTGAAAATAAAAAATAACTACAAGAATTCGAGAGTAAAGTTTGGTTTAAATAAAATGTCGATTAAATTGAGAGACGAAAATTTATTTTTTTGCATTTTTCGACGTAAAACCAACACAAGTATTTGAAATATTTTTTATCGCCACCCTAAAGTGGCGATTTTTTTTGCCGTTAATCTGCTTGAAATCTGTAGGAAAAAAATTTAAAAAATATTTTGAATTCACCCTAAAGTTTTCTAAAGTTGTGCCGTTAATGGTTTAGAACAAAGATCCTTGTTATTTGTTTTTTCTTGTAACTCTTTGTTTTATTTGAGTTTAATTTGAATTTTCAGTTTTTATTTAAACTCAGCTTTCAATTTAAAACTTCCTAAAAATTTAGGAAAGTTATCTAAAATAATCCAATGTAGGATGAATTCCTATTGGATTTTTCTTTTTTTTCCACATTCAATTTCATACTTTTGCTGATACACCCATTTTTCGGTAAGTACCACAATCTGTCTCACTGGCAACACATTTCGCTAGGGCAAATAAGTGGGAGTACTAAAATGACACCAAATGACATGATGGCTGAGATCCGTGACGCTAACTTGAGTTACTTAATGTTGGCGCAGCAAATGATCCGTGCAGATAAAGCAACAGCAATATTTCGACTTGGCATCAGTAAGGAAATTGCTGATTTGATCGAGGGTATGAATAACTCCCAGATATTGAAATTGGCCGGTTCGAATATGATGCTTGCTCGCTTCCGCTTTGAAGACAGTTCAATTCTTTGCATGTTAACAAATTACAATAAAGAACGCAGTCTCGCGCATTCACACGCAGCTATATTAATGGCTGGTCAAAAAGTCGAAGAAATCGCTTAGTTTTTTCTTGAATTTGAAAATTGTCGAGGTGCGAAATGGCTACGAAAAGTATCGTTAATGAAGCAAATGAGATTCAATTGGCAGTGGACTTGGTCAATTTAGGTGCACGATTGCAATTGCTAGAATCTGAAACATCACTTTCAAGAGAGCGTTTGCTGAAAATATACAAAGAGCTTAAAGGTGTGTCTCCACCAAAAGGCATGCTGCCGTTCTCGACTGATTGGTTTGTTACTTGGCAGCCAAATATTCATTCTTCATTGTTTATGAATATCTTTAAATATCTGCGTGATCATGCTGATATTGATGGTATTCACGCTGTGGTAAAAGCATATAAATTGTATCAAGAACAGATGCCAACGCCAGAAGGCGAAGAGCCGGTATTGTCATTAACTAGAGCTTGGACTTTGGTACGCTTCTTCGAGGGAAACATGCTCTCATTTGTGAAATGTAAGCAGTGCGGTGGTCAATTTGTTGGGCACTCTTTAGATTTACATGATCACTACGCTTGTGGACTTTGTCACATGCCATCACGTGCTGGGAAAACAAAAAAACAGCGCGCATTAGATGCAGAGCGTGTTTTGAATTAAGTAGTTGTTTTGGTGTATGGCTTAATGGTGATATGATTTTAAAGGTGAAAATGATATGAGGTGAGTAAGTTGAAGTTCTCAATTGGAATACAGTCCTTGTTAATACAATTGGGTTCTTTGGTCATTACTTTTCTTGTATTGGGTTTGATTCGATTTAAGTTTCAAATCGGTTTTTCATTACTCTTTTTTTTATTTTTGCATGCCGTTGTTGCTGCAAGTTTTTCTCTGCTGTTGAGATTTGATTGGTGGTGGGCACCCATTCAATTTCTATTTCCTCTATCTGCCTATTTCTTGTTTCAACAAGAAATTTCCCCGCATTTTTATTTGCTCATATTGATCCTCCTTTCGGCCATATTTTGGTCGACTTATCGATCTCAAGTTCCCTATTATCCATCTAGGTCAGAATTATTGGCTCCGCTATTGGAGCAGATTTCGACCATGAATTCACCGCGATTTGTTGATATTGGTAGCGGGATGGGAGGGCTTCTTATTAAGTTGTCTGAGCGTCGACCTGATGGACAGTTTCTTGGCGTTGAAATTGCTCCTTTGCCTTGGTTGATTAGTTATTTACGAGGACTTTTTAATCGCTCACGAGTGAAGTTTAAGTTGGGTAATTTTTATCAACTCAATCTCGCGGAATTTGATGTGGTTTTCTGCTATTTATCTCCGGCTGCGATGCCTAGTGTTTGGCACAAAGTGAAGACTGAAATGAGGCCGGGTTCACTTTTTTTGAGCTATGAATTCATCGTTCCTGACGTCACTCCCGATATTGTTATGAAAATTAACTTGGGCGGAGTATATTTATATGGCTGGCGTGTATAACGAAACAACAAAAATATATTTTTTGGGCAATATTCGGGAAAATGTTGCCTAATGTTATGAGATCGCTGGTATTCTTAAGTTGTTGCTCGAATGAGCAGTTAATCGAGTTCAAACGAATGAAGGAGTCTAACTCGTGTTAGTCATTGTGGGTTATATCGTGGTTTGCGGATCCGTGTTTGGTGGCTTTGTTTTGGCCGGTGGACATATGGCCGTATTGTTTCAGCCTATTGAACTTTTGATGATCGGTGGGGCTGCAGTTGGTGCTTCGCTGGTCGGCAATAACTCGAAAACAATTAAGGCTTCGTTGAAAGCCTTGCCTACTGTATTTCAGGGGTCTAAGTATAACAAAGCGATGTACATGGAATTGATGACGATGCTGTTTGACGTTCTTACCAAAATACGTAAAGAAGGCTTGATGTCGATTGAAGGCGACATTGAAAAGCCTGAAGAAAGCCCTCTATTTAGCAAATACCCACTGGTTGTTTCTGATCACCATTTAATGGAGTTTTTGAGCGACTATTTGCGCCTGATGGTCTCAGGCAATATGGACGCGTTTCAGATTGAAAACTTGATGGACAACGAGTTGGAAACGCATCACCATGAAGGTGCAGTTCCCGCACACTTTATGGCAAAGCTTGGTGATGGTTTGCCAGCGTTTGGTATCGTTGCTGCGGTGATGGGGGTGGTTCATACGATGGAATCGGTCGGTATTCCTCCCGCAGAATTGGGTATTTTGATTGCAAAGGCTTTGGTGGGTACTTTCTTGGGTATTCTCTTAGCGTATGGTTTTGTTGGACCTCTTTCTAGTTTGTTAGAGCAAAAGCTAGATGAATCATCCAAAACTTTTCAATGTGTGAAAGTGACTTTGCTGGCTAGTTTGAATGGCTATGCGCCTGCGCTATCGGTTGAGTTTGGAAGGAAAGTTTTGTATTCAACAGAGCGTCCGACTTTCTCTGAATTGGAAGAGCACATTAAACAGTCTAAGTCCAAGTAAGCTACTGACGAAAAATTATGGCAAACGAAGAATTACGTCCCATCGTTGTAAAGCGAATTAAGAAAGTCGCTGGTGGACATCACGGCGGCGCTTGGAAAATCGCCTACGCTGATTTCGTTACGGCGATGATGGCTTTCTTTTTGTTGATGTGGCTACTGGGGTCAACAGCAAAAGGAAATTTGCAAGGCATTGCCGAATATTTTCAAACACCATTAAAAGTGGCGATGGCTGGTGGCGAGGGAAGTGGTGATAGTTCTAGCGTGATTAAAGGTGGCGGGAAAGATCTCTCTATTCGTGACGGTCAGACGAAAAAAGGTGAAATCGAAGCAGTTAAGAAAACTTATAATTTGCAGGCGGCGGAAGCAGCTCTTGCAAGAGCAGATGCTGAGCGTTTAAAAGGTTTAAAAGAAAAGATTGAAGCAGCGATTGAATCTAATCCGACACTAAAGCAGTTTAAGAAGCAGTTGTTATTGGATATCACCACGGAAGGCCTACGTATTCAAATCGTCGATGAAAAAAATCGACCAATGTTTGCATCTGCCAAGGCAGATCTGCAGCCATATACAAAAGTGATTCTGCATGAGATTGGTCTAGCACTGAATGATGTGCCGAATAGAATTAGTTTGTCTGGGCATACCGATGCAGCTCCATATGGAAGCGGAGAACTAGGGTATAGCAACTGGGAATTGTCTGCAGATCGAGCCAATGCGTCACGACGGGAGTTAATTTATGGCGGAATGGACGAAACGAAAGTATTGAGAATTGTTGGCCTTTCTTCTTCAGTGTTATTCGACAAAGAAGACCCGCTCAATCCAATTAATCGTCGTATCAGTATTATTGTGATGAATAAGAAAGCAGAGTTGTCTGCGTCGCAAGACGGTGGAGAAGTCGATCTGGCCAAATCAACAGAGCAAACGCTTGAAGTAAAAAAATAAGTTGACCGAATTAATGCAGCAAAATTGCAATTGTGAGTTGCAGAATGGGATGCTGAACATGACAAAGAAAAAAAATTTGGGTTCTCAAGTTAAGCAACTTTTATCTGGTGTATCAGATCATGGAGTGGCCCATCTTTTAGAAGTCGAAACTGATTTGGTTCAGACGACTTTGCTATTGGCAGAAGCGATTGAAAAGCTTGGTGAGAATTTCCTAGATTTGCATGCCTCAATTACTTCGCAAGAAGAACAAATTTTGGGTCTGGTGAATACAGGGCTTGTTCCGCAAGAGAATGTTGAAAAGCTTGCGCAGATACAATCAGATATCGGACTCCACATCAGACGTGCCGTTACAAGCTTGCAATTTCAGGATCTCACTAATCAATTAATCTCAAGAACTGTCCAACGAAGTGCGGGATTGCGGGAACTTCTCTCGACCTTAGATATGGTTGGAAATGTAATTCCTGCTGATGGTGGTATGGATGAAATCGCGGTTGTGTTGCATGAAATTACGGAAAAATTAGAACAGCAGAGTGTGGAATTGAAAAGCTTGCTGCGCAAGACGGTGAATCAACAGCATTTAAATAGTGGTGATATAGAGTTATTTTAGTTTTTGATTGAGGTAATAATTTTCTCAATTTTCTGAATGGAGTAATGATGGCCAAGACAATTTTAGCCGTGGACGATTCTGGATCTCTGCGCCAAATGGTTGCATTTAGTTTGAAGGCAGCTGGATATCAAGTCATTGAAGCTGTAGATGGTCAAGATGGATTAGAAAAAGCCAAAGGGCAGGTGGTTGACTTGGTGTTGACCGATCAGAACATGCCACGCATGGATGGTTTGACTTTGATTAAATCTTTACGTGCGCTATCAACTTATCAACGTGTTCCAATTCTCATGTTAACTACCGAGTCAAGTGATGAAATGAAAGCAAAAGGGCGCGCTGCTGGTGCAAATGGTTGGCTTGTGAAACCATTTGATCCACAAAAATTGACGGAAGTTGTGAAAAAAGTAATCGGATAGTGCGTTTTAATTAATCTTGGTTGATGCATGATGAATATGTTTTCATGTGAATGTATCGATCAGATTAATCGTGTTACGACATATCTGTGAGATAAACGGGGTGAAATAATGACGATTGACATGAGTCAGTTCTTCCAAGTTTTTTTTGATGAGGCTGAAGAACTTCTCGCAGAAAAAGAGAAGTTATTATTGGGGGTTGATGTTTCATCGCCTGATCCCGAAGACTTGAACGCAATTTTTCGTGCTGCACATTCTATTAAAGGTGGTGCCTCTACTTTTGGCCTGACAGATATGTCGGAGGTTACGCATATTCTCGAATCATTGCTTGATAAGATTCGTAAAGGAGAAATGTCTCTAACGGCAGAACACGTAGACGCGTTCTTGGCAGCGAAAGATGTTCTGAAAATGCAGTTGGATGGACATCGTTTGGGCTCAGCAGTTGACCTTGATGCTGTTGGCGACGTACGAATGTTATTGCAGTCATTTGTGCAAGAAGATTTCAAACCTAAAGCAAGTCCAGCACCCGCGTTAGCGCCAATTGCGCAGGCGACTCAGCCTGAAGAAAAATATCTTCATTGTTTTCGTGTCAGTTTTAAGGGTGTTAAGGATGCCGATCTTACATTATTAACTTCGGAACTTGCGCTTCTTGGTTCGGCTTCATCAGAGAAAAACGGGGAAGGTCAAGATTCTATCGTGCTACAAACCAATGGCACGATTGATGACATTTTGGCGGTTTGCTCCTTTATTGTTGATGCCGACAATATGCTGATTTCGGAAGAAAAAATGCTGGAAGCAAGTAAGGCAAAAGAGCTGACTGAAGATGAATTGGGCTATGGATTTTTTGAGCCAATTGAGTCTATGTTCCCTCCCGAGGACAAGCCGATCGTTGAGCAAGCTAAGTCAGAATCCGCACCAGTTCATGATTCCAATAACAATTCAAGTAAAAACTCCGTAAAAAAAGAAGCTGAAAAGAATGCTGCTGGACATGAGTCGACTACCATTCGTGTTGGTATTGAAAAGGTTGACCAAATCATTAATTTGATTGGTGAGCTGGTTATTACTCAAGCGATGTTAACTCAGCGGACTCAAGACCTTGATCCAGTATCAAATGAGCGTTTATTGAGTAGTGTCGCGCACTTAACTCGCAATACGCGAGACTTGCAAGAAGCCGTGATGTCGATTCGTATGATGCCAATGGATTATGTGTTCTCACGCTTTCCTAGAATGGTGAGAGATCTAGCTCATAAGTTGGGTAAGAAAGTTGAGTTTGTTACTTATGGTGCATCAACCGAATTGGATAAAGGTTTGATTGAGCGAATTGTCGATCCACTCACGCATTTAGTCAGAAATAGTATTGATCATGGAATTGAGATGCCTACTACTCGTGTTGAGAATGGCAAAGGCGAAGTGGGTAAGCTATCTCTTTCTGCCGTACATCAAGGCGGCAATATCGTCATCGAGGTTTGCGACGATGGTGGCGGTTTACATCGTGAAAAAATTCTAGCAAAAGCCAAGCAAAGTGGATTAAATGTTTCAGATTCCATGTCAGATCCTGAAGTCTGGCAACTCATATTTGCGCCTGGTTTTTCAACCGCTGAAGTTGTTACAGATGTTTCAGGCCGTGGTGTCGGAATGGATGTGGTGAAGCGAAATATTACGCAAATGGGCGGTGTCGTTGATATACGTTCTGCGCGCGGTTTTGGCACCACGATTACTATTTCACTCCCCTTGACTTTGGCGATTTTGGACGGAATGTCAATCAAGGTTGGCGAAGAAATTTATATCCTGCCTTTAGGTTTCGTGGTGGAATCTTTACAGCCGCAGTCAGAAGATATCAAAGAAATTAACGGCAAGGGGCGCGTGATTAAAGTCCGGCAAGAATATTTGCCTTTAATTCCCTTGTTTGAGACATTTAATATCGAACCTAAGCATAGAGATCCAGCCAACGGTATCACAGTAATTGTAGAAGTTGATGGCCGAAAAGCAGCTTTATTTGTTGATGATTTAGTCGGTCAGCAGCAAGTGGTGGTGAAAAACATTGAATCAAACTACAGAAAGATCCCGGGTATATCTGGTGCGACGATTTTAGGTGATGGTGGTGTTTCTTTCATTCTTGATGTTGCTGCGATATTGCGTTCTGTACGTTAGGCTTTAGTTTAATAAGATTAAAAGGAATCAATCATGATACAAAATTCTGATGACTTATCAAAAAAATCGCAGTCCGAAAAAGATGACCTCACTACACATGAATTTTTGGCCTTTACACTGGGCAATGAAGAGTATGGGATTGATATTTTAAAGGTGCAAGAAATTCGTGGCTATGAAGCAGTCACACGTATCGCTAACGCGCCCGATTTTTTGAAAGGCGTTATTAATCTGCGTGGCATTATCGTTCCGATTGTTGACATGCGGATTAAGTTTAATTTGGGTGAGCCAACCTACGACCAATTAACCGTGGTGATTATTCTGAATATTGGAGTACGTGTGGTTGGCATGGTGGTGGATAGCGTTTCTGACGTGATGACTTTATTGCCTGAGCAAGTTCGACCAGCGCCAGAAATGAACACCACATTTAATAGCGATTTCCTAATTGGATTGGGTACGCTCGAAGAGCGAATGCTGATTTTGGTAGATATTGAAAAATTGATGTCAAGTCCGGAAATGGGGTTAATGGATAACACCGATTAAGAAGGATTGGCTCGGTATTTGATGATCAGTATTGATATACGTTAGGAATAAAGAATGGCAAAGCCAGCAGAGCGTTCTGACGGTGAAAAAGAGTTTGATTTTACCCATCATGATTTTGATCGTGTACGTGGCTTAATTTATCAACGTGCCGGAATTTCTTTGTCAGATAGTAAGCAAGAAATGGTTTATAGCCGACTTGCGAGAAGACTACGTGCTACTGGAATTAGCTCGTTTTCAGTGTATTTGAATATGCTTGAGCGCGAAACCAATAGTAATGAATGGGAATCTTTTACGAATGCCTTGACTACGAATTTGACTTCATTTTTCCGTGAAGAACATCATTTCCCCATTTTGGCTGAGCATATTAAGAAGAAGTCGGGGCCATTGCGAATCTGGTGTTCTGCAAGTTCTACTGGAGAAGAACCATACTCAATCGCGATTTGTGTTTGTGAAGCCTTAGGTACGCTTAAACCTAACGTCGAGATTATTGCCACGGATATTGATACTAATGTTTTGAGTGTTGCAGCGCGTGGTGTATATAACATCGATCGAATTGAGAAATTGCCAAATGACATTGTGCACAAGTATTTCTTGAAGGGGCGAGGAAAAAACGAGGGCAGTGTTTTGGTCCGCCCAGAGCTCAGAGGTTTGATTAATTTTGAAGCTTTGAATTTGTTGGATGATAGATGGTTTCTGAATGGCGAATTTGATGCAATTTTTTGCAGAAACGTGATGATTTATTTTGATAAGCCAACGCAAGCAAATATTTTGAAAAAATTTGTGCCCTTGTTAAAACCTGACGGATTATTGTTCGCTGGACATTCAGAGAATTTCTTGTATGTATCTGACGATTTCAAGTTACGTGGTAAGACTGTGTATGTGCTGGCGAGCCAAGAAGACAAGCGTAAGAAATTGAGTTCTCACGATTTAAAAAAGGGTGACTTATGAGTCAGTTTAGCGAAGAACACTTTGCGACAAACGTTTATTATGATCGCACCTTCGATTGTGACGCTGCAAAGATTCTTCCAGGTGAGTTTTACTTTACGAATAAAGATATGCTGATTGTCACCGTGCTAGGTTCTTGCGTCTCGGCTTGCATACGTGATCGCGTATCTGGTGTTGGTGGGATGAATCACTTCATGCTGCCAGATGGCGGTGAGAATTCGGATAATCCCGTGTCTGCATCAATGCGTTATGGCACTTATGCGATGGAGGTGTTAATCAACGAGTTACTCAAAGCTGGGGCACGTAGAGAGAACATGGAAGCCAAGGTGTTTGGTGGTGGCAACGTGTTACGTGGTTTCACCGCGATTAATGTTGGCGAGCGAAACGCAAAATTTGTATTGGATTATTTGCGTATGGAACGTATGCGAGTAATTGCTGAAGATTTGAATGATATTTATCCTAGAAAAGTCTATTTTTTCCCTAAAACTGGTAAGGTGTTAGTTAAAAAACTGAAGGTAGAGCACAACGATACATTGAAGAAGCGCGAGCTCGACTATGCAAGCCGACTAAAAAGCGTGCCTGTTGGTGGCGATGTCGATTTGTTTTGAATTTAAATGCACTCGCTGTTGTTTAGTCGTATGTGTACTATGAAATTGAGTTTGTGAGGGCAGAATGAAAATTAAAGTCTTGATCATTGATGATTCTGCTCTGATACGAAGTATCTTAAGTGAGATTATTCGTGAAGAAAGTGACATGGAGGTCGTTGGTGTCGCACCTGACCCTTTGGTTGCCAGAGAGTTGATCAAACAATGTAATCCTGATGTTCTGACTTTGGATGTTGAAATGCCAAAAATGGATGGGCTCGACTTTTTAGAAAAGTTGATGCGATTACGCCCAATGCCTGTCATTATGGTGTCGTCTTTGACCGAACGTGGATCAGAAATCACTATGCGAGCACTAGAGCTAGGTGCGGTTGATTTTGTCACAAAACCGAAGTTATCGATTCAAAGTGGTATGCATGAGTATGCTCATGTGATCACTGATAAAATTCGAGCAGCATCGAAGGCAAAAATTCGCGCACGTACCAATCCAACTAGCTCGGCAGGTAGTCATTCACCGTCTGTATTGCCATCGGTTAGAAATCCTTTGGTAAGTAGTGAAAAATTAATTATTGTGGGTGCTTCAACCGGTGGAACAGAGGCGATCAAGAATTTTTTAAGTCAAATGCCGTCAGATTGTCCAGGAATTCTCATTACGCAACACATGCCAGAGGGATTTACCAAATCTTTCGCAAAACGGTTGGATGGATTGTGTAAGATATCTGTATCGGAAGCAGTAGGCGGGGAGCGTATTTTGCCTGGACATGCGTATATCGCCCCTGGGCATTCACATTTGTTGTTAGCACGCAGTGGCGCAAATTACGTGACTGAGATAAATGATGGACCACCGGTGAATCGACACAGACCTTCGGTGGATGTGTTATTTAAATCTGCCGCTAAATACGCAGGTAAAAATGCGGTTGGTGTGATTCTTACAGGAATGGGAAAAGATGGTGCAGAAGGCATGTTAGAAATGAAAAATTCTGGTGCCTATAATTTTGCACAAGACGAGGCAAGTTGTGTTGTATTTGGTATGCCAAGAGAGGCAATCGCAGTTGGTGCAGTCAATGAAGTTGCGCCGTTAAATGAATTGCCGCATAAAGTCTTGCATTATTTAGATCAACATGGCAGCCGCGCATTGCGTGTTTAAGTAAGAAATGTAGTAATCGCAGCAAATGAAGTACTAAAAGATGTCTATATAACCGATAATAAGCACTTCGGTCCTTTGTGAATTTATGGAGTAAGTTATGGCTGATCAGAACCTCAAGTTTTTAGTAGTTGACGATTTTTCGACAATGCGTCGCATCGTACGTAATTTGTTGAAAGAGCTCGGATATTCAAATGTTGACGAAGCCGAAGATGGTGCGCTTGGCCTTGCGAAATTGAAGAGTGGTGATTTTGATTTCGTCATTTCTGACTGGAATATGCCAAACATGGATGGTCTCACGATGTTGCAACACATTCGTGCTGATCCAGCATTGGCAAAATTACCGGTGTTGATGGTTACAGCTGAAGCTAAAAAAGAAAACATCATTGCAGCGGCGCAGGCTGGCGCTAATGGCTACGTGGTTAAGCCATTTACCGCAGCAACTTTGGATGAGAAGTTATCGAAAATTTTTGAAAAATTAGGTAAGCCTGCCTGATTTTGAAAAGCGTTTCTTGCGTAGCATTTTTTGTTCAGCTTTACAGCCATCGAGTGTGTGAAGTCTGCTATGAGAGTAGGTTAGGTTGATTGCTAATTTCTTAGTAGCGATTTAAGCAAAGCGACAATTTTTCGAGTAGCTTTTAATTCTAATTATTATAAAAATTAAATATTTATGAGTGATGTAAAGTTCATCGTCAGAGAACCCTTACTTGATCCTTCTCAACGGGTGATTGGTTTTCAATTGTCATGGCAACAGAATGCCAAGGCTGCGGAGTTGGACACGACAGAGTTAAGTGCACTCATGTCATTTGTCGCCAACGAACTAGGCGATGAGGATGGTAAATTTTTACTCGATGATAGCCTCATTTTTTTAGAGGCTGTACCAGGCCTGCTACAGGCTGAGGGATTACGTCAACTTTCACCAAAGAATACGGTCCTGATATTTTCAAAGCGATACTTCGCTGACGAAGCGTCAATTGCTGCGATTAAGGAGTTGCGCACTGCTGGCTTTGGTATTTGCCTAAAAAATGCGGATATTTCTGCTTTAGAGCGATCATTTTTTCCTTTAATCACGCACTTTGAAGTTCAACTCGATTCGAGTAACTTAGCTGCGCAAGCGAAGATGTATGCAGCACTTAAGCAGTCGAATGTGCAGATGGTTGCGCGTAATGTGGGTAACTGGCAGGATTTTGATGCTTGCGCGGCGCTCGGGTTATCGAGCTTTGTTGGTAAACTACATTTGACGCCTAGACCTAATGTTGCGCAAAAAGGTCTCAACACCACGCAGACTACGATACTTCAATTGATGGAGATGATTCGTAAAAATGCGGATATCCAACAACTAGAGGCAGTGGTAAAGCGTGATGCTGCACTCGCATATAAATTGCTAAGGTATATCAACTCGGCTGGTTTTGGTCTGCGTACCGAAGTGCAGTCTTTAAAACATGCTGTCACGATTTTGGGATACAGTCCGCTGTATCGTTGGTTATCGCTATTATTGGCAACAGCAAGCACAAGTGGCAACTCACCTGTGTTGCTAGAAACTGCAATCGTACGTGGTCGTTTTGCAGAAATTCTTGGGCAGCCATTTATGTCCAAATCAGACGCAGAGAATTTGTTTGTTGCTGGAATGTTCTCGTTACTGGATCGCTTGTTGGGGATTCCGATGGAAGAAGTTTTATCGACGATTCAACTGCCCGAACCTGTTGTTGATGCTTTGGTTTCACGAAGCGGAATTTACGGTCCTTTCCTCGCGCTGGCCGAAGCATGTGAACTCAACAGCATGTTGGTGTCTTCGATTGCCGAAACATTAAAAATTGCGCCTGTCGATGTCAATAAAGCGCATTTATCCGCCTTGGTATGGGCTAAGAATATTTCTGCCGCAGCATAATTTTTTTGTCGATCTTCGACACACCTCAAAAGCCCAAATAATACTTTTGATTATTTGGGCTTTTTGATTTTTATCCTCCCATTCCAATTTAGCCCCTTGATTCGTGAAATAAGGGGTTTATCCCATTCTATTCATTCGATCTGTTACCTGCATATTCGTGAATAATTTGTCCTGAGGTAATTTTTTTAGATTTCGATCTAATTGGACAAAACATGGCAGAAGATAGTGGATTAGAAAGAACCGAACCGGCCTCGCCCCAGCGACTTGAAAAGGCGCGTGAGGAGGGCGATGTTCCCCGTTCGAGAGAGCTTTCTACTTGCACAGTTTTGCTGGCGGCGGGTGGTGGCTTGTACTTTTATGGCGAAACGCTATTTCATAATTTAGCGAAAAATTTTTCACGCGGCCTCTCCTTCGAACGTAGTGCCGCATTTGATGCCAATTTTTTGACCATGCAGATTATTGATTCGGTTGTGGATGTGATGTTGGCATTTCTACCGATTGTTGGCTTGTTACTTCTCGCAGCAATTGGATCTCCGCTGTTAATCGGCGGATGGCTGTTCAGTTTCAAATCCTTAGAGCCCAAATTTTCGCGCTTAAATCCGATTGCAGGAATGGGCAATTTGGTGTCGTCTAGATCGGCAGTGGAGCTGGTAAAGGCGATATTGAAAACGATCTTGGTTGGCGCGATTGCTTGGCTCGTCGTTGCACAACAAAAGGACGCCATTTTTGGTTTGATTAACGAACCTTTGGATGAGGCCAGTGCGCATCTTGGACATATGCTCGGAGTGTGTTTTTTGGCGATTGTGGGCGGCTTAGTGTTGATCGCGGTGATTGATGCGCCGTACCAAATGTGGGCTTATGCCGAAAAACTAAAAATGACGCATCAAGAAGTAATTCAAGAATCCAAAGAGGCAAACGGTAATCCTCAGATTAAGGCGAAGATTCGTCAACAGCAACGAGAAATGGCACGCAGAAGAATGATGGCGGAAATTCCGACGGCCGATGTGGTAGTGACTAACCCGACTCACTTCTCTGTAGCCTTGAAATATGCCGATGGTAGCAATGGTGCGCCACGTGTGATCGCCAAAGGTGCGGATGTGCTCGCTGCCAAAATTCGTGAATTAGCGAAAGAAAACAACGTTCCTATTTTAGAGGCGCCACCACTAGCACGTGCACTTTACAAACACACAGAGCTTGGCGATGAAATTCCTGAATCTTTGTATGCCGCTGTGGCGGAGATTTTGGCTTATGTCTTCCAATTACGAACCTATCGTAAGTCGGGTGGCATTCCTCCAGTTGAGCCCAAAAATATTCAAGTACCGACAGGTTTAGATCCCTTGTCAAATGAAGGTGGAGTAGTCGTATGAATTCCTTAAAGTTACCAGCGTGGATGAGCGGGGCGGGTTCCAGAGCGCTAGCGGGGCCGATATTAATCGTCATGATGTTAGCGATGATGATTTTGCCGTTGCCTGCTTTTGCTTTGGATATCTTCTTTAGTTTCAATATCGCGTTAGCAATCATCATTTTGTTAACCAGCTTATATACCGTTAAGCCATTGGATTTTATGGTGTTTCCAACGGTCTTGTTGGTAAGCACGATGTTACGCTTATCGCTCAATGTGGCATCGACACGGGTCGTCTTGACGGAAGGTCATAATGGCCCTGACGCTGCAGGTAAAGTGATTGAAGCGTTTGGACACTTTTTGATTGGTGGTAACTACGCAGTTGGTATCGTTGTTTTCATTATTCTCACGATCATTAATTTCTCAGTGGTTACCAAAGGTGCGGGGCGTATTGCTGAAGTGGGAGCACGTTTTGCATTGGATGCGATGCCAGGTAAGCAAATGGCGATTGACGCTGATTTGAATGCTGGCTTAATTGCAGAAGATGAGGCACGTCGTCGTCGTACCGAGGTCGCGCAAGAAGCTGAATTTTATGGTGCGATGGACGGTGCAAGTAAGTACGTAAAGGGCGATGCTGTAGCTGGTATTTTAGTCACGATTATTAACTTAGTCGGCGGATTGATTGTTGGTATGGTTCAGCACGATCTGAGTTTTTCTGAAGCTTCTAAGGTCTATGCATTGTTGGCGATTGGTGATGGCTTGGTCGCACAAATTCCTTCACTCATTATTTCTACCGCAGCGGGTATTGTGGTGTCACGCGTGGCTAGTGAACAGGACATTGGCAATCAATTCATTAATCAATTGTTCTCCAAGCCAGAAGTAATGTACATCACAGCGGGGATTATTGGTGGCATGGGGATTATTCCTGGCATGCCACATGTTGCGTTTATTTTGCTGGCTGGAAGCTTGGCGGGTGCTGGTTACTTATTGAAAAAACGTGCAGAAGCTGCCCCTGTTATTGATCAACCTGCCCCCGTACAAGCCACACCCGAAATGGAAGAGGCTACTTGGCAAGATATTTTGCCAGTTGACACTTTAGGTCTGGAAGTGGGCTATCGCTTGATTCCCTTGGTGGATAAAAATCAGGGTGGTGAACTATTGCGAAGAATTAAAGGTATCCGTAAGAAATTTGCACAAGATATAGGATTCTTATCTCCCCCAGTTCACATTCGAGACAATTTGGAGCTCAAACCTAGTTCATATCGCATTGCCTTAAAAGGTGTCGAAATTGGAACTGGCGATGCGAATATGGGGCAGTACTTGGCAATTGATCCAGGAATGGTCTCAGGCACCTTACCCGGCGTTCCTACAACAGATCCTGCTTTTGGATTACCTGCGGTTTGGATTGACGCGTCGATGCGCGAGCAGGCACAAGCAATGGGCTACACCGTCGTCGATGCTGGTACGGTAATCGCGACCCATTTAAATCATCTGATTACGTCCAACGCTGCAGAACTTTTGGGCCGTCATGAAGTTCAGCAATTGCTTGATCACTTGGCGAAAGAATCACCCAAGATGATTGAGGATTTAACGCCACGTTTATTACCTCTCTCTGTGATTCAAAAAGTTTTGCAGAACTTGTTGATTGAAGGTGTGCATATTCGTGACATGCGCTCAATTGTTGAGACTTTGAGCGAATATGGTAACCATACACAAGATGTGAATGAGCTTACTGCGCAAGTACGAGTAGTCTTGGGACGCGCAATTGTTCAGCAGATTTTCCCAACTGGAAATGAGTTGGCTGTCATGACTTTGGATAATCGTCTGGAACGACTATTAATGCAAACTCTACAAGGGCATGGCGCTGATGGCGCGAGTTTAGAGCCTGGTTTGGCAGATACCTTGGCGATGCAGACTGAAGCTGCGGCACAGCATCAACAGCAATTAGGATTCACCCCAGTATTGTTAGTTCCAGCTCCGTTGCGGGCATTGTTAGCCCGATTCTTGAGACGTACCTTGCCTCAAGTAAAAGTGCTTTCACATGCAGAACTTCCAGAAACAAAGACAATTAGAGTGACCAGTCAGGTAGGAGGACAATTATGAACGTCAAGAAATTTATAGCACCAAGTTCAAGAGAGGCATTGCGCAAAGTTCGCGCTATGTTGGGCGAGGACGCGGTGATTTTGTCGAATCGTAATGTAGATGGTCAGGTTGAAATTCTGGCGATGAATGATCAAGCACTGACCGGTTTGGCTAGTGAAACGGAAACACTACAAAAGTCCGCAGCACGAATGCAATTTAATCCAAATCCGAAATCAGCGGAAAATCCTAGTGTTAATCAAGCAAATCCATCGTTATTTCAATCAGCGAAGGACGAAGCTGCGGTAACGCCAAGCCAAGCGGAAGTTGCCATGATGATGAGCGAAATTCGTTCCATGCGCGATATGTTAGAGGGCAAGATATCTGAAATGTCTTGGCTGAATACGCAGCAAAAGACACCGTATAAATCCGACGTTTTGCGTGAAATGTTAGCAACTGGCTTGAGTGCTAGTTTATCTCGACAAATCATAGAAAAAATGCCTGACTGCGGAAATGCACAAGCAGGATTGGATTGGGTAAAGTCGATCATGGTGAAAAACTTGTCAACCATCAGTAATGAGAATGAAATTCTAGAGCAGGGTGGCGTTTATGCTTTGGTTGGTCCAACTGGAGTTGGAAAAACCACGACTACCGCCAAACTTGCTGCACGTTGCGTGATGCGACACGGCCCATCGAAACTGGCATTGATTACGACCGATGGTTATCGTATTGGCGGCTACGAGCAACTTCGAATTTATGGCAAGATTCTTGGCGTCATGGTTCACTCTGTGAAAGATGAGGCTGATCTGAAAATCGCACTGGCGGAATTAAAAAACAAACATACGGTTTTGATTGATACAGTCGGCGTTAGTCAGCGCGACAAAATGGTAACGCAACAAGTAGCCATGCTGTCTGGTTCTGGTGCGAATGTAAAACGTCTCTTGTGTTTAAATGCAACCTCGACTGGCGAAACTTTAACTGAAGTGGTGCGAGCATATCGAGGCGAAGGTTTGTCTGGATGCATCTTAACCAAGTTGGATGAGGCTGCAACAATAGGCGGTGCCTTGGATATCGCTCTTCGACAAAAACTCAACTTGTACTATGTAGCGAGTGGTCAACGTGTGCCAGAGGATTTGCATATCGCTAACAAGGAGTATTTGGTGGATCGTGCATTCAAGCTAAAACGCGAGACATCAGCCTATCAATTTCAAAATGATGAATTACCATTGTTGATGACCAGCATGGCGGCTTCGAATTCTTCTGCAACTATGAGAAAATCGGAGGCGCATTTTGCTTAACTTTGATCAAGCAGAAGGCTTGCGCCGCATGTTGGAGATACCCAAGCTTCGGGTGTTAACATTTCTTTCAGCTTTACCAGATTCCGAGAGAAATGGCATGTTGATTAATTTGTCGGCGACTTTGGCAAGCAGGGGTAAAAATATTTTGATGGTGGACGCGAAACTGACGAATTCGAGTCTTAGTAGCTGGTTAAACTTAAAATCTGACCAGACATTGTTGGAGGTCGTTCGACAACAGCGTACAATGGATGCCGTTATTAAGGAGGTCTCACCAGGCTTGTCGATTACCAAAGTAGCACATGCGCTGCCAAGCACTTTGGGCTTGCCGAAGTCGGGATATCGAGAATTGTCTAAGGTGTTTGATCTAGCTGCCAGTCGTTCAGATTTGGTCGTGGTCGATTGTGAATTGAATGCGGATGATACCTTTCTATTGTCTTCGTTTGAAGATAGCGAATTGATTATCCAAGTTTCCGCAGATCCAAAAGCGATCACGAATGCTTATGCCTTAATTAAGCGCTTAAATAATCGTTTTGGTCGTCGCACTTATGGAGTGGTTGTTTCTGGTGTTGATATCGAACAAGCGCAGAAGGTTTTCTCAAATCTTTCAATGACTGCTAGACGTTATTTGGCTGTGGAATTAAACTTTGTAGGACATGTACCCGCAGATATTCATTTGGTGCGGGCGACAGAATTAGGGCGTGCAGTCGTTGATGCGTTCCCATTGTCGAAAGCGGCAAATGCATTTGTACGTATGGCAGAAAAGTTGGTTTCAACTGCGAGTCAAGGGTTTCGATTTGATGCAATGTCACAACTGGGCGTCCCGTTAGAATATTAATTAATTTATGTACACAGCAAGTGGTAAATCAGATAAGAACTCAATCCTCACCGAGCATGCGCCGTTGGTGAAGCGATTGGCTTATCAGTTAAAAGCCAGATTGCCTCCCAGTGTTGAAGTCGATGATTTGGTGCAGGCTGGCATGATAGGCTTGCTTGATGCCGTCAATCGCTATGAAGATAATCATGGCGCGCAATTTGAAACTTACGCGATTCAAAGAATTCGTGGCGCCATGTTAGATGAATTGCGTAGCAGTGATTGGCTACCGCGTGGCGTTCGACAAAATATGCGCAAGATAGAAAATGCCATGAACGAATTGCAGCAAAAATTAGGTCGTCCTCCGATGGAAACAGAAATTGCGAAACACCTTAAGTTAACCTTGGTTGATTACCAGGAGTTGCTGGGTGAAAGTGGTGGGCATCAACTTTTGTATTATGAAGATTTTCATGATGCAGATACCAAAGAACATTTCCTTGATCATTTTTGCAATGATGATCGTCAAGGAGATCCGTTACAAGATCTATTACATGGCGATTTTCGTGATGCGGTGGTGTATGCGATCAATAGCTTGCCAGAGCGCGAAAAGCTATTAATGGGTCTGTATTACGAGCAAGAATTAAATTTGAAAGAGATCGGCGCGGTGATGGGAGTTTCTGAATCTCGCGTTTCACAATTACACAGCCAGGCAGTTGGCCGGCTTCGTGCATCATTAAGGGAGCGGGCGTGGACCGGGCTAGCTTAATTGGTATTATTCTTGTTGTTACGGGCATCCTCTCTGGGCAGTTGCTGGAAGGTGGCCAACTGTCTTCATTGGTTCAACCGGCCGCGTTTGTGATTGTTGTGGTTAGTACCATCGGTGCGGTTTTGCTACAAAGTCGTATGTCCACTTTTATTCGCGGCATCAAACTATTGAAGTGGATAGTTTTACTGCCTGAAGATAAAAGTCGCAAAAACGTGCAAGATGCCTTGGTCTGGAGTGTCGTTGCACGACGTGAGGGGTTCCTGAGCTTGGAGCGGTATATCGATTCTGTCAAAGACCCGTTCATTGAGAAGGGTTTGAAACTAGTTGTCGATGGAATCGACCCTGAACGAATCAAAGATGTATTAGATGTCGATATTTCTTTTTATGAAATGGAGCAACGGCAAGCTATCAAGATTTGGGACGCCGCGGGTGGTTATGCGCCAACAATTGGTATTCTCGGTGCAGTGCTTGGTTTGATTCATGTGATGGAAAATTTAACCGACCCAAGTAAGTTAGGGAGCGGGATAGCGGTCGCATTTGTCGCGACGATTTATGGTGTTGGTCTGGCCAACTTATTTTTCCTCCCAATTGCAAACAAGCTCAAGGAAATTGTTGGTAAAGAAGTGGTTAGAAGAGAAATGCTGGCAGATATTTTTTACAGTATTGCACAAGGCGATAGCCCAAGAATTGTCGAAGAGCGGTTATCCAACCATAAGTTAAAGTGATTTAAAAGACTGCTGCAATTCAATCGAGAAATAGACATTATGGCGCGCAAAAAGTATCAGGAAGAGGCGGATAACCATGATCGATGGTTAGTTTCTTATGCTGACTTTATGACGTTGCTTTTTGCGTTCTTTGTTGTGATGTATGCGATATCTTCTTTGAATGAAGGCAAGTATCGGGTTTTGTCTAGCTCATTGACCGGCGCTTTTGGTTCTAATGTGGTGATTGCTGCGGGTGAAATTCCCGATCTGAAAAAACATCAAACAGCTGTTATCGATACCTTGCCGTTAATCCGTCCACGAAATGCGGAACCTTTAAAAAAAGAGCGCGAAAAAATGACGCAAGTCGCTCGCGACATTATGGGAGTGTTAGAGCCATTGGTGCGTGAGGGCAAAGTTCGAGTGACGCAGACAAGTCGTGGTGTTTCGATTGAAATTAACGCGAGTTTGTTGTTTGCACAAGGCGAAGCGAAGTTAAATACTGACTCGTTAGAGGCACTAAAGGCGATCGCAGAAGTCCTCAAATTAGATAGCCACTCAATTCAGGTAGAAGGATTTACCGATAACTTACCGATTAGAAATTCCACTTTTCCATCGAATTGGGAGTTGTCTGCAATGCGAGCAAGCACAGTTGCTCGATTGTTTATGGAAAATGGCGTAGACGAAAATCGTATTACCGCTGTTGGTCAGGGGCCTAAATTTCCTGTCGGATCAAATGAGACCGCGGAAGGCAGAGCGCGAAATAGGCGAGTGGCAATTACGATTTTAGCGGTGCTGCCAGAGACGCCTGTCGATATCCCGGTAACACAAGTTCAGCGTTAATCGACAAAATTTCACTTCGAGTTTTAGACGTTTACATCACCAACAAATACTTGAGTCGTTCGAGTGAATGACTTCGAAGCTAAGGTACTTGAAATTGAATTTTAATGCGCCGAAAAATTGAAGCCTCTGCACAGAGATGCGTAGTTTGATTAGCCCGCGACGATGCCGCGACCTGTATTTGATTTGATCTTCGATTGACCATCGGCTCCATACATGGAGCCAGCCTGATGGGCGCTACCGCTTTGTAGTATGTTTAATGCAGCTTGATTTTTGCTAAGCTGGCGATTAATTAATAATCCGTTATTTTTGTTTTGCTCTTGCGCAGTGCCTGATAAAGACAGCAATGATTGCCACGCGTTTGCCAATGCTACATTGCTTGAGTTGGTGGCAAACAATTGACGCATACCATCAGCATCATTGCTAAGTCCTAGCTGCAGCATCGCTTGTCCACGACTCTTCTCGAGTTCAACTACTTTACTCAATAGTTGATTCTTATTCGGTGTAATAGTTTCTAATTTTTCAGATTCATTATTGATCAATACCTGTTGCTCTTCTTCTAGAAGTTGCACCAAGGACTGCATCACATCAATTTCATTGTTGATGATTTGCTGTATTTGGGCGGTATTGTTCAATGTTTGATTCATGTTGGTTGTCTTCTGGCGTTAAGTAAATCTTTGACAGTTTCAAGTAGTCCGTCAGCGACCTTTTCCGCATCAACTTGGAAACGGCCTTCAGCGATAGCTAATTTAATTTCTTCTACTTTCTTAGCTTCAAAAACAGCTCCACTTGCTTGTGTGCGTTGCATCGTTTGCAATTGCACAGACATCGGAGAAATCTGTACGTTAATGGAAGGTGTTGTTGCGACCTTTGCATTATCGCCAGCTTTGTCCGCGCGTGGCGCTGGTGGACTACTTGGTAGTCCTTGGGTTGCATTTAGCGAATCATTAATTTTCACGATGTTACCTTTGAGGTTGGATTGACATACATCTACACTCTGTATAACGGCTCGCTTATTTTAAACTTTAATCTTATTTCAGTAATTATGAATTTGCTTGTGCTGTTTCCTATTTTTGTCTTTATTGAATTTCAATAAAACCACCTGCGCGGGCGACTCCACTGACAATCACGCCAGAAGCAGTCTTTGCCCGCGTTACTTGCCCTTCATTGGCGCTATTAATGGCGACAGCGTCGTTCGATACACGAAAGCCAGGACCCTCACTAATTATTTTGATACTTTGTCCCTGCTGGATAACAGGTATCGATTTAAACATATCGTTTCTAAAGCTTGTCCCAGCAGGAAAAGCAGATTGCATGGTTTTTCCAATTATCTTGTCAATTGATAAAGCTGTACCAAGAGCTAGGCTGCTGACTTCACCGCGCATGGTGATGATATCTTGTTCATTGATTTTCTGACCAGCGCTTACTGGATTCTTTGTCACATAGTAATCACCGAAAACGCGAACTTGTGCTGCAACGTAAACAGTCCAAGATTTCGGCGAAGCACATCGAACGCCAACTGTGATTTTCCCCCATGCCTTAGTGCCCGAGGGAAGAAAAGCTTTGAGTTCTTCACAATTTTGTAATTTTAGGCGGGCGTCGATTGGCTTTACGGTGATTTCTGTATCTGTAGGAAGTTGATTGGTTTGTGATCTTAAAAAACTCTCAACTTCCTTGGAAATTGCGCTCGACTGAATATGTGTATCAATCGATTGCGCGATTGAACTAGTCGAAATAAATAGTCCAAATATCAGCACAATGTAATTTCTTAAACGAAGTAACTGGTGACAACTGCGCATCTGTATTTCCTCTTCATTACTTTGTTTGTATCAAAAGTGAATTTGTTTCCTAAGCATTGTAGGGCGATGGCAAGAACTCGATTGGAAGAATAGGCGGGCTTTTTGGGGGTTTATCGCCAGATCAAAACAGATTTATTCCAACTAATATGCACATTAAGCAAAACCGTCACGCGTTTTAATGGCATAAATAAAATGGCATCAACAGGCACGGTTGTTATCTAAATCTGGAGTATTTATGAACAAGCTAGACGATTACATGCGCTTTCATCAGCTAGCGTTGTCCGTGCGAGGCCAACGTCAGCAATTGTTGGCATCCAATATCGCGAATGCAGATACGCCAAATTATAAAGCGCGTGATGTGGATTTTGGTGCTGCGATGAATGTCGCTCTGTTAAAGACAAATAACGCTAGTGATTTGAGTAAAACCGTTGAAGCGCACATGAGTCGTGCTGGTACGGTTGCAGGATTGCCGCCAGCGTTTCGCCCTGAAGTTCAAGGCAATGTGGATGGAAATACGGTTGATATGGATGTCGAGCGAAATGCATTTACAGAAAATGCGCTTCGTTATGAAGCGAGTCTCACCATGATTAATATGCAAATCAAGGGTCTCTTGGCGGCGATACAAGGATAAATATTATGTCTCTATTTAAAATTTTTGATGTATCTGGCTCGGCAATGAGTGCGCAAGCGCAGCGATTGAATGTGGTATCGAGCAATCTCGCGAATGCGGACAGTGTGACCAGCTCAAATGGACAAGCTTATAAAGCCAAGCAAGTTGTATTTAGCGCGATTCCCACATCGAATGCTGCAGCAACTGCGGTAAAAGTGACGCAGGTCGTGGAAGATCCAAATCCCCCCAAAATGATGTACGACCCGAAGCACCCATTAGCGGATGCAAAGGGATATGTAGCAATGCCCAACGTGAACGTCGTTGAAGAAATGGTCAATATGATTTCCGCCTCACGTTCTTATCAAACGAATGTTGAAACCATGAATGCAGCCAAGTCGATGTTATTGAAGACTTTGAGCATTGGTCAATGACGCTGAGCGCGTAGAGAGGTCAAAGAAATGAGCACGATTAATACACAAACGCAGGCTGTTGATCCTGCTTTATTAACGACAATGAACGGGGCGCGAGCTACCAAAAGTGCGACGCAAGAAGCGCAAGATAAGTTTATGACTTTGCTTGTGACACAAATGAAAAATCAAGATCCATTGAACCCCTTGGATAACGCGCAAATCACCAGTCAATTGGCACAACTATCGACAGTCACTGGAATTGATAAGTTGAATGAAACCATGACGGCGATGAGTGGCAATTTTAGAAGTAGCCAGAACTTACAAGCAGCGTCCATGATTGGTCACGGTGTGGTAGTGCCAGGTAACAATGTGGAATTGAAAGATGGGAAATCTGTGTTGGGATTTGATTTGCCTCAGAACGCTGACAAGATTCAAGTCAAGATTCGAGATCAAGGCGGTGCTTTAGTAAAAACTCTCGATTTCACCAACATGACGAGTGGTTTTAATTCGGTTAGTTGGGATGGTAAGAACGAAGCTGGAACGGTTGCTGCAAATGGAAATTATAGTTTTGAGGTGATTGCTAGTTCTGGTGAGAAAAAACTGGATGTAACGCCCTTAAGTTTTGGTTTGGTTTCCAGTGTTTCGTTTGGTACGCAGGGCACGATGTTAAGTATTTTGAATACAGGTGAAGTTGCAATGTCTGAAGTTCGCCAGATCTTTTAAGTAGAGAATTTATTTTCTATGAATGTATCTTTTTAGGTTATCGCCGTATTCGGTATTTAGTGTTAGTGAAATCAATTAATACGGGAATTTTTTGTTTGGGTGGTTTTAGGCGATGGATTCCATTGTCTGAACTTTCTTTCCAAAGTAGAGGAGAAGTGTCATGAGTTTTCAACAAGGTTTAAGTGGATTAAATGCCGCATCTAAGTCGCTCGATGTTATCGGAAATAATATTTCGAATGCAAATACAGTCGGCTTTAAAATGGCTCAGGCACAGTTTGCCGACGTATTTGCAAACTCACTTAGCGGTGCTAGTGGAGGTGGTGCTGGGATTGGTGTGAAGGTTCAAACAGTAGCGCAGTTGTTCACTCAAGGAAATATCACATCAACCAATAATCCCTTGGATATCGCGATTAATGGGGCTGGCTTTTTTCGGATGTCGACAAATGGAGCGATTACTTACAGCCGTAATGGTCAATTCTCACTTGATAAAGATGGTTACATCGTGAACGGACAAGGTGCACAATTAACCGGATACGCGGCGGATTCTAATGGTGTTTTATCTACAGGTGCTGCTGTTCCTTTGAATATTAATACTAGGGATATCGCGCCAAAAGAAACTGATAGTGTTAAAGCGCTGTTGAATCTTGACTCTCGTGCATTAGTACCGGGGACGCAGTTGCCAGTTGCCACTCCACCAGTGATTACACCGATTGCATTTTCATTGACTGACCCACTGTCTTACAACAATGCTACCTCTGTTGCTGTATTTGATAGCCTAGGTAACTCACATGTGCTGCAGACTTTTTTCGTTCGTCGAGATCCAGCTACCGCGCCTTTAACTGCTCCTGCGACTTCTGAGTGGGATGTTTACGCAGCCGTAGATGGCGTGCGTGTGCCAGCTGCTCCCGCTGCGCCAGCGACACAAGTGCCAATTGGCAAAATAGGATTTGATAATATGGGTAAGTTAACAGTTGCGACATCTGTGCTGGCAGTTCCTGCTACAGATCCTAATGCGATCGCGATTGCCATTCCAGTAGGTACTGGTGCTGTAACACCAATTTCAACGCCGACTGTGTTGTTTGATTTCACTGGTACTACACAATTTGGAGCGGCTTTCAGTGTCAATTCAATTAAACAAGATGGCTATACGTCAGGAAAGCTTTCTAAATTTAATACTGCGAAAGATGGCACCATCGTCGGCAGCTATACCAACGGCAAAACTGCTGTTCTAGGACAGGTGTCACTGGCAAACTTTACTAACGCAAATGGTTTGCAATCCTTGGGTGATAACCAATGGACAGAAACTGCCACCTCTGGTGCTGCCCTCGTTGGACCACCAGGCACTGGCAGCATGGGGGTGTTGACTTCGAATGCGACAGAAGATTCGAACACCGACTTAACAGGGGAACTGGTTAACATGATCACTGCACAGCGCGTCTACCAAGCAAATGCGCAAACGATTAAGACGCAGGATCAGGTTTTGCAGACTTTGGTTAATTTACGTTAATAGTTTTTGATTTTTAGTGCTTTGAATTGATGCTTTGAATGGGGCGAGAGAACTGCGATGGATCGACTAATTTATACCGCTATGACAGGAGCGAAACATATCCTCGAACAGCAAGCGACAACATCGCACAATCTGGCGAACGCAACGACCACAGGTTTTCGTGCGCAAATTGATTCTTTTCGTGCAGTGCCTGTGATTAGTGAGGGATTGCCGACGCGTGCATTTGTTGTCGATGCAACCGTTGGAACCGATTTTTCTAGCGGCAGTTTACAAAACACCGGGCGTGAATTAGACGTAGCTATTCAAGGTAAAGGATGGTTAACGGTGCAGGCAGAAGATGGTACCGAAAAGATGACGCGTCATGGTAGTTTGAAAATCAGTGAAAACGGAGTTTTGCAAACGCATAACGGACTCATTGTGATGGGTGATACGGGGCCGATTACGATTCCACCAGAGGTAACGATTGCGATAGCAAAAGATGGTACGGTTTCTAGTGTTCCTATGGGGACTAAGCCGAACGCTGTGCAAGTAATTGGTCGATTGAAATTGGTAAATCCGCCAGAGGCGAATTTAGTACGTGACGCTGATGGTCTATTTAAAACAAAAGATGGAGTGCCACCGGTGGCCGATGCGAATGTTGCTGTCGCTGGTGGCATGTTAGAGGGCAGCAATGTCAATGTGGTTGAATCGATGGTGACGATGATTAATCTCGCGCGTCAATTTGAAATGCAAATGAAATTGTTGACGAATGCGGAGAGTAACGCCACAAAAGCCAGTCAGATCCTCGCTTTGAGTTGAGATTAAATGCTGCACAATGAAGCGCGCTTGGTGATTCTGGATTCATGCAATTTTGTACGAGCGAATTCGGTGTAAGTATAAGTAAAGGCAATTAGATTGAAAATGAACTGGAGAATCAAATGATACGCTCATTGTGGATTGCAAAAACTGGTCTGGATGCACAACAGACTCAGATGGATGTGATAACGAATAACTTAGCGAACGTGAGCACCACTGGGTTTAAGCGTTCACGCGCGGTATTTGAAGATCTTTTGTATCAAACAATCCGTCAACCTGGAGCGCAGAGTTCGCAACAAACGCAATTGCCTTCGGGTTTGCAATTAGGGGTAGGTGTTCGGCCGGTCGCTACAGAAAGAATTTTTACCCAAGGTAATTTGCAACAAACGGGAAACAGCAAAGACTTGGCGATTAATGGACAAGGCTTTTTTCAAGTCTTGATGCCTGATGGTACTACCGGTTATACGCGTGACGGTTCGTTTCAAGTCGACAATCAAGGGCAAATGGTGACCTCCAGCGGATTTGTTATTCAACCCGCAATTACGATCCCAGCAAATGCACAATCGATCACAGTCGGGCGTGACGGAACAGTATCAGTGACTCAGCCCGGCTCTACCGCACCAGTACAAGTTGGATCAATACAGTTGGCAACTTTTATTAACCCGGCTGGATTAATGAGTTTGGGTGAAAATCTTTATGTGGAAACCGCAGCATCAGGCAATCCTGGAACCAATGCTCCAGGCACTAATGGTGCTGGATTATTGGTGCAATCGTTTATTGAAACGTCGAATGTGAATGTTGCCGAAGAATTGGTGAGTATGATTCAGACGCAAAGAGCATATGAAATCAATAGTAAGGCAATCACTACATCTGATCAGATGTTACAGAGATTGTCGCAGTTGTGATCGCGTCTTGAATCAATTTTTCTTTCTATTCGTTTTCAATTGGATCAACGAATTTAGATTGATGGTGTAGTAAGAAAGTACAAAATGAAAACCCTGAAACTGTCTTCTCTGATAATTTTGCTGTCAACTATCTATGGGTGCAGCACAACGCCTCCGGCGATCGTGCATCAATCAGGTGTGGTGCATTCGCAGAGCGCAAAAAATCAAAGAGAAGCAAATGGTGCGATTTTTCAGGCGGCTAGTTATAGACCTCTGTTTGAAGACGTGAAAGCACGTATGGTTGGAGACGTGTTGACGATTGCCATTAGCGAAAATACCTCGGCCACCAAAGCAGCGGGTGCTTCTGGCAGTAAATCTGGTAGCGCAGCATTTGCAGCGCCGACGATTCTTGGTATTCCCGCGACGACGACTGCGAAAGCCTCAATTTCAACCAGTGCCTCGACTAAGTTTGATGAAAAAGGGGCGGAGACTGCGAGCAATTCATTCACTGGAACGATCGCTGCTACGGTGATTGAGGTTCTACCGAATGGTAATTTGTTAGTCAGTGGCGAAAAACAAATCGCGTTTAATAAGGGCGCGGAGTTTGTGCGTTTTTCTGGTGTGGTGAATCCACAAACGATTACAGCAGCAAATCAAGTTTCGTCGACACAAGTCGCTGATGCGCGCTTTGAATATAGATCAACTTCACGCGTTGATTTGGCCGAGGTCAATTCCTTGTTGACTCGGTTCTTCCTCAGTGTCTTGCCGTTTTAATCTGAGAGTCACTTATGAACAGGTTTGAAAAGTTAGATTTGCATAAACTTCAACGTCGCTTGATGGTTTGCACCATACTGGTTTTGACGTTTGGTTTGATGTTCAATTTTCCAGCGAAAGCCGAACGATTGAAAGATTTGGCCGGCATTCAAGGTGTTCGTCAGAATCAACTGATGGGGTATGGTTTGGTCGTTGGTTTGGATGGGAGTGGTGATCAAACCACGCAAACTCCTTTTACTGTGCAGAGCATTATTAGCATGATGCAGCAGATGGGCGTGACAATTCCGGTTGGCACCAGTCTGCAATTAAAAAATGTCGCCGCTGTAATGGTTACTACCTCTTTGCCACCGTTCGCTCGCCCTGGACAAACTCTAGATATCACCGTCTCGTCGATGGGCAATGCGAAAAGTTTAAAAGGCGGGACTCTTTTAATGACGCCGTTAAAAGGTGCGGATAATCAAATTTATGCTATGGCACAAGGTAATATTTTAGTTGGTGGCGTTGGTGCTTCTGCCAATGGTAGTCAAACTCAGGTGAATCATTTAAGTGTTGGCAAAATTTCAGGTGGTGCGACGGTAGAGCGTGCGGTGCCATCTCCGATCGGACATGGAAACACAATCCAGTTAGAACTCAACACGGCAGACTTCTCCACCGCTAGCCGCGTGGTGGAAGCAATCAATAACAAGTTTGGCGCTGAGACTGCCGCAGCAGTGGATGGTCGTGTGATACAAGTGAAGGCGCCGATGGTGAATGATCAACGCGTCGCTTTCTTAGGCGCTTTGGAGAGTATCGAAGTTACGCCTGCGCAGACTGCAGCAAAGGTGATTTTGAATGCACGTACTGGTTCTATCGTGATGAATCAATCCGTTAGCTTGGAAACCTGTGCAGTCGCGCATGGTAATTTAAGCGTCGTCATTAATACTGATAATGCGGTGAGTCAACCAAATCCGCTCAGTAACGGGCAGACAGCAGGAACAGCGAATTCGAATATTTCTATAACCAAAGAGGGCGGAAAATTGTTGATGTTGAATGCTGGTGCGTCATTGGCTGATGTTGTGAAGGCCTTGAACTCAATCGGCGCAACGCCACAAGATCTCTTGGCTATTTTGCAGGCGATGAAATCCTCAGGTGCTTTGCGCGCTGAGTTGGAAATTATTTAATACAGAACTGAGTTTAGTTCGTAGCTTTAACTACAGAACCGAAGTGCAGAAAAGGTGAAGTAATGATTGGTCGTGCCGATTTATCTGAAAAGCTTGCATTTGATAGCAAGGGACTAGATGCACTGCGACATGCGTCTAAGGATAATTCGCCTGAGGCATTGAAAGCAGCTGCCACACAATTTGAAGCCTTGTTTGTTAGCATGATGCTCAAGTCTATGCGTGAAGCGGGAAGCCAAGACGGTATGTTCGATAATGAACAAAGTCGTATGTACACTTCAATGCTTGACCAACAGTTATCTCAGAAAATGGCGAGTCGTGGCATTGGGCTCGCCGATGCGATGGTTCGTCAATTATCAAATAACGCAATGACGCAAGTGTTACAAGCCGATAGCCCGACCTCACCACCGTTGGCTTTAGGTGGCCTGGGTGGGGTAAATCAATACATCCAGCAGCAAAGTTTCGCTACAAAGTCTGAACAGATCATGCAGTCAACCACAGGCATTGAATCGAATTCGAATGCTCGTCACGTGCAGGAATTCACGCGAAAACTAGGCGCGCATGCCGAGTCGGCTAGCCAAGGAACTGGAATTCCTGCGAAATTCATGTTGGGTCAAGCGGCTTTAGAATCCGGTTGGGGTAAGCACGAAATAAAAGCATTGGATGGCTCCACAAGTTATAACGTGTTTGGAATAAAGGCGACAGGTAACTGGAAGGGAAGAACAGTCGATGCAATGACCACGGAATACATCAATGGCGTTGCTTATCAAAAAGTCGAGAAATTCCGTGCTTATGATAATTACAGTGATGCATTTAAAGATTATGCGAAATTGATTCGTGATAATCCACGTTATCAATCGGTAATTCAAAATGGCGGAGATGCTTCGCAATTTGCACATGCTTTACAAAAGGCTGGCTATGCAACAGACCCTCAATATGCTCAAAAATTAACGAAAGTGATACAACAATCGTTTTCTGGATGATTCGGCGTGATTAAATTATCCACATATTAAAGTTTTTCTGTTATGACCCGTTACCACAAGAGTCGGAAGCGGGAAAAAG
Organism: Affinundibacterium baiyunense; assembly: GCF_018139645.1. Lineage (GTDB taxonomy): Bacteria > Pseudomonadota > Gammaproteobacteria > Burkholderiales > Burkholderiaceae_D > Undibacterium > Undibacterium baiyunense. The sequence goes on along the minus strand of NZ_JAGSPM010000001.1, from coordinate 524,765 downwards.
ATTTTCTTCGCCAACGCGTTAAATTACATTTGAGTGAATAGGTTGAATTATGGGTACCAATATTCTGGGAATTGGGCAAAGCGCATTGGCGGCTGCACAGATGGGCATCGCTACGGCTGGACATAATATCGCCAATGTCAATACTCCTGGCTATAGTCGACAAATTATGTTGCAAAGCGCAGCTGCGGCACAAAACGTAGGCGGTAGCTTTATCGGTCAAGGTACCGTTATCGGTGAGGTAAGACGTATTTACAATGAATTCATTGGACAACAAGTTAATGCGACGCAGTCTTCTCAGAATTATGCCGCAGCCTATTTAAATCAGGTGCAGCAAATTAATAACTTGGTTGCTGATCCGGCTGCGGGAATTTCACCAGCCATGCAAGAATTTTTTAGTGCTATTCAGAATTTGGCGGCGAGCCCAAACGGTACTGCTGGCGCTGCAGCACGCCAAGCGGTGCTATCTAATGGCGCATCGCTTGCATCTAGAATCAAGGGGATGGGGGCTCGACTAGATCAAATTTCTGACGATGTAAGTAATCGAATTGGTCAAACAGTAACGGGCATTAATGGTTATGCCCAGCAAATTGCTGATTTGAATGATTCTATAGAGACTGCACAATCAGTTTCAGGTGGTGCTGCACCAAATGATTTGCTGGACATGCGTGACAATGCTGTTACTGAATTAAGTAAGTTGGTGAGTGTCTCCGTTGTAAATCAAGGTGGAAAATATAATATTTTTATGGGAACTGGGCAGCCGTTAGTGCTTGGTGCTACGGTGAACGTGCTTCAACCTACAAACTCACTGACTGATCCAAGTCGACTCCAAGTTTCGTATGAGAGTAATGGGGCTTTAATTCAACTCAATGAGAAAAATATCACAGGTGGCGAGTTGGGTGGTTTGTTTGCGTTCCGCTCAAATACTCTGGACACTGCGCGTAATTCTCTTGGTCGGGTTGCTGTTTCGATCGCTACAGAATTTAATGATCAACATAAGCTTGGGCAAGATTTGAATGGTCAAGTCGGTAAGGACTTCTTCTCGATTTCTGGTCCAGTTTCAACGCCAAGTGGACTTAATCTGAGTACGGCGAATATGGCCGTTTCTTATTCTGACGTTGGTGCGTTGACCACGAGCGATTATCGTGTGCAATACTTGGCCGGCGTTGGTCCAGCGCCAAATTATTACAAAATTACGCGTGTTTCCGATGGTAGTGTACAGACTTCGGAAACATTGCCTGCAGTGGTCGATGGATTGAGTTTCAATCTTGCTGCTGTGGGATCTCCCCCTGCGGTTGTTGCCCCAACCGTGAACGATGAATTCATGGTTAGGCCAACCGCTTTAGCGGCTTCGTCCATTAGTTTGGCGATCACTGATATTTCAAAGATTGCGGCAGCTACTCCAGTTACGACAAGTTTGCCGAGTACTAATTTGGGTAGTGGCAAATTCAGTACTGGTGTCGTGACGTCTGCGGTTGCTACGACGAGTAATTCTGCCACTGCCGTGATCGGCTCCGTAACCGTCGGTGATTCATATAAAAGTTCAACTTTAGCTTCACCTTTAAATCTGTCGTTCGCCACTGCGCCAAATAGCCTTGCAGGCTTTCCTATTGGTGCATTGGTTTCTGTTACAAATGGCGGCGTGACTTCTAACTATCAAGTCGCAGCGGTTGCGGCGCCAGCAGCAACCCCGCCTCAGGTTGTAAACGTGCCATACACGAGTGGTGCGACGGTAACCTATGGTGGAGTCAGCTTTGTGATCAAAGATAATCCGGCTGCGCCAAGTGCTGGCGATACCTTTACACTTGCCAGTTCTTTACCGATAACGCCGACGACCTTAACTTATAACTCAGCGGGCAATAATTTCACTGGATTTCCAGCCAATGCCAACGTTACCGTGAAAAATGGAAATACCACGACTTCGTACGTGGCAGGCTCTCCGATTCCCTATATTGAAGGTTCAACGATTAGTTTTAATGGCTTGAGTTTTAATGTTTCTGGTGCTTATGCAAATGGCGATGTAGTTAAAATTACAGGTAATCCTTCAGGTTCTGGCGATAACCGCAATGCAGGTTTATTGGCAGGGCTTCAAACTAAAAATACCATGGCATCTGGTACAACAAGCTTCCAAGGTGCGTACGGGCAGTTTGTTAGCAATGTTGGTAATAAAGCCAATGAAATGATGGTTACGACTAAAGCGGAGACTAACTTGTTAGCGCAAGCCTTGAAAGCGCAACAATCTGAGTCTGGCGTCAATTTGGATGAAGAAGCGGCAAATCTTTTGCGTTATCAGCAGGCTTATCAAGCAGCGGGGAAATTAATGCAAATCGCAAGTCAATTATTTGACGCATTGTTGGCATTAGGAAGGTAAAAGGAATCGTTATGCGTATCAGTACGAATACAATTTATGAATCAGGCGGAGCGCGCATAAGTGATTTGCAAGTTAGCTTAAATAAAACGCAGCAGCAAATTGCCGCAGGTCGGCGCATTTTGAATCCTTCTGACGATCCAATTGGTTCTGCTCGTGCTTTGGTGATTACGCAAACTGATGCAGTGAATGATCAATATGCGGTAAATCGGAAAAATGCGACCAATACGTTAAGCATTGCGGAAGATACTTTAAGCAATGTGACCACTGTTTTGCATAATGTTAAAACTTTGATCGTCAGTGCTGGCAATGGTACTTTGACGGATCAAGAGCGTGGGTATATTGCAAACGAATTGCAAGGCAGTCTAGATCAGTTGCTTGGTTTTGCAAATGCTACTGACGGAACAGATGGCTATCTTTTTTCGGGTTACTCTTCCACTATCGCTCCATATACCAAGACGCAAGGTGGTGCTCAATACAATGGTGATCAAGGACCGCGCCTTTTGCAGGTCGATACATCCCGACAAATCCCGATTAGTGAAGTCGGGTCAGCGGTATTTGGGAACATTCGAACTTCCAATGGACAGTTTAATGTACGTCCAAATCCGTCGAATGTTGGTCAGGTAGTAGCGACGGCGGCGATTAATGTTCCAACCACAGCCAATCTCACTGGTAATAACTATGAGGTTGAATTCGATGGTACTGCGGCCAACTTTACGATTACCAATAAAACGACTGGCGTAGTCGTGGTGCCAGCTACAGCATATACCAGTCCGCAAACGGTCACTGTCGATGGCATGGACATTACCTTGACAAACACACCGGGGGCACCTGGTCCGAATGATAAGTTTTCAATTCAACCAGGCAATCAGAACGTATTTGAAACAATCACAGACTTGATTAATACCTTGCGTGCACCTGCTGGAACAGTGCCTCAGAAATTGGAGTTGACCGCAAATTTGAGCCAAGCAAATTTAAATATTGACAAATCTTTGTCCAATGTTTTGTTGGCACGTACTAACTTGGGAACCTCGTTGAAAGAGCTTCAAAATTTAAATGAAGCAGGTGAGAGCATGGGCGTGATTTACAAACAGGAATTGTCGGCACTCCAAGATCTTGATTATGCGAAGGCAATTACAGAGTTAAATCAGAATCAAGTTGTTTTGCAAGCGGCGCAGCAATCATTTATCAAGACTTCGTCTCTGTCCTTATTTAACTATCTGAATTGATTGTTTTTGAAACCAAGGCTTGAACTAGCATTTGTCTTTTGATGCTTGCCGCTATCAGATCATCATTGCTAAGAAGTCTTGTCAAACCTTGAAAAAAGCCTCGTCAAATTAAATTTGCGAGGCTTTTTTATCTTAAATCGCTCTAGTCATTTTCTCAGCGACATACGTTTTTTGTTCGACAGGTGGCGGGACTAGTTTGACGATTGCGAATGAGACGTTATCTCCTTGAGAATTCGCACGATCACGGGCTTTTTTAATCAGTAGCTCAGAGGCCTGACGAGGTGTGCTCGCGCCAACCGCGACAGATAGTTCGATGTCGGCAAAATAATGCCAAAGTCCATCTGAACATAATAAGAATGAATCGCCCGCTGTTAAGTTGTCTTTTTCTCCAAAAGAAACGTAAGGTATTGCATTTTTTGAGCCGAGAACATTCACAAGTACGTTTGACATCTTGTGCGTCTTTGCTTCCTCTTCCGTGATCGATCCCTCATCAACTAAACGCTCTACGTAAGAGTGATCTCTTGTCCTTTCTGCAAAATTAGGACCATCAAAACGATACATTCTGGAGTCGCCAACATGTGCCCATACTGCTTTTTGGGGGGAAATGACTACGGCAACAAATGTACTATGTGGCTCTTTTTCTGAAGATACAGCCGATAACTTAATAACTGTATGTGCTTCGTGAACGATCGCCTCTAGCATCTTACGGATGTCATTACCTGGAAAAAATTCATCGAACAGCATTTTTGCTGAGCGTATAACTTGTTCTGCTGCGATGGCGCCGCCACTTTTTCCACCCATACCGTCAGCAACGACGGCCATCATGTGTCCAGGGGCATGTGGTGCAGCAAAAAGTGCGACGCGGTCTTGTTGTTCTTTACGATCACCGATATGTTGAGCGGTGCCTGCTTCGATCTTATATTGGCTCATACGTCGTGGTAGATTACACTAGTCGGAAGTTCTGGATTTTTTTAATTAAACTTGCTGTATTTTACTCGTTCTTAATGCTTATGGACCATACAAATCAAATTCGCATGCGTATTTGTGAATTAGAAGTTGAACATCGAGATCTTGATTCGGTGATTGAGGCAATTGTGAAAGACCCAAATCACGATGAGTTACAATTGCGCCGCTTAAAAAAAAGGAAGCTGCAATTAAAAGACTATATTGCGCTACTGAAGATGCAATTGTCGCCCGATATTCCAGCCTAATGGCTCTTAATTGGCATGCCAGATCGCAAAACAAGAATAACTTTATTGTCCTCTGAGCATGCATCGTGTTGTATTTGAATGTACTGAATTTTGACTGAACATAACTTAACACTGAATGATTCTGGCATTCATGACTCTGAAGTAGAGCGAATTTTTGGCGATAGCGGATTATTAAGCGCATCGATTCAAGGATACCGTTCTCGTCAGGCACAAATCGAAATGGCGAAAGCAATCGCACAAGCCATCGCTGGTCAAAAAACGCTATTGGCCGAGGCTGGCACTGGCACTGGCAAAACTTTCGCTTATCTGATTCCAGCTTTGCTATGGGGCGGGAAAGTGATCGTCTCAACAGGTACGAAAAATCTACAAGATCAGTTGTATCTGCGTGATATTCCAACCATCAAAAAAGTTTTAAGGGCGCCAGTCTCTGTCGCTTTATTGAAGGGGCGTGCAAATTATCTATGTCATTTTCATTTGGAGCGGACACTGCAAAATGGGCGATTAACTACGCGGGAAGATGTTGGCTATCTGCGTGATATTTCGCGGTTCATTAAAACAACCAGTAGTGGCGATAAAGCAGAATTAGCACGCGTACCTGAGTCTGCATCCGTCTGGAGTTTGGTGACATCGACAAAAGATAATTGTATGGGCTCGGAGTGCCAGTATTATCAAGACTGTTTTGTGATGAAGGCGCGAAAAGAAGCGCAGCAAGCCGATGTGGTCGTCGTCAATCATCATCTGTTTTTTGCAGATTTAGCGTTGAAAGATACTGGGATAGCCGAATTATTACCATCGGCAAATACGGTAATTTTTGATGAGGCACATCAATTACCTGAAACCGCAACTTTGTTTTTTGGCGACACTATTTCAACTTCGCAGATTTTGGAACTTTGTCGTGATGCGTTGGCGGAAGGTCTGTCGTATGCACGCGATGGTGCGGAATGGGCAAAAATTGTCGCCCCTGTAGAGCGAGCCGCGCGCGATTTACGTTTATCGTTTCCACAAGATTCCATTCGACTATCGTTGCAACAAATTGCGCCATCGAGCGAGTTTTTCCCCAATTTAGAAACGCTTAAAGATAGCTTGGGCGATTTGATTCAAGTTTTAGAGAAGCAAGCCGAGCGAGCAGAGACGATAGAGCAGTGTCGAGTTCGGGCGATTGATTTACAAGATCAGCTAGATAATTGGCGAGAACTTGCGCCTGATTCTAAGGAGGCGAAAGGCAAACCAGAGTGCGTGCTATGGGTAGAAGCATATTCGGTTTCCTTACAATTACATCGTACGCCATTATCGATTGCTCCGATTTTTAACAAGCAAAGAGAAGGGGTTCCGCGCACTTGGATTTTCGCTTCTGCCACTATGGCGGTGAAGAATGATTTTAGTCATTACGTTTCACAAATGGGATTGTGGGATGAACCTGCACGAACTTGGCCTAGTCCGTTTAATTACCAAGAGCAGGGCGTTTTATACGTACCTGAAGGAATGCCGCAACCAAACTCAAGAGAGTACACAGATGCGGTTGTTGATGCCGCATTGCCTGTAATTGAAGCCGCTGGGGGGCGAACTTTTTTGCTCTGTACCACAAACAAGGCGGTTAAACATTGTGCAGAAAGATTGAAAGATGAGTTCACGCAACGTGGCTTAGATTTTCCTTTGTTTGTACAAGGTGACGCAGGCCGTACTGAATTGTTAGATCGATTTCGCGCAGCTGGCAATGGTGTGCTCATTGGTTCACAGAGTTTCTGGGAAGGTGTGGATGTTCGTGGTGAGGCTTTATCTTTAGTTGTGATTGATAAACTTCCTTTTGCGCCGCCAGACGATCCGGTATTGGCAGCGCGTATTGAAGCGATGGAAAAGAAGGGTTTAAACGGTTTCGTGCATCATCAACTTCCAGAAGCCATCATTAATCTGAAGCAAGGTGCAGGCCGCTTGATCCGAGATGAAACAGATCGTGGGGTACTCATGATATGTGATCCTAGATTGATTTCTAAACCTTATGGCAAGCGTATTTGGCAGAGCCTTCCTTCATTTGCTCGCACCCGTGAGTTGGCCGTGGTGTTGAAGTTTTTCGCTAACTTGGCGCACGCAAGATCAAGCGCATCAGAATAATCTGAAGTAGCGTGATCGCTTACTATTCAATTTATCTAAGCCGAAATTTTTGGAGTAAATAAATATGATTTCAAATGTTGTTCAAGAAACAGTTGATCAAGTCATTCGATCACGTCGCTCACTTCGAGCATTTTTAGATACGCCTGTGGCGAAAGAAGATATTCGGTCCATACTCGAAGTGGCAGCACGCGCTCCGTCTGGAACCAATACGCAACCTTGGAAAGTGTATGTGTTAACAGGCAATCGATTGAAACAATTGTCTGCAAAGATTCTGTCCGCACATAATGATCCAGAAGTCGCCAAGCAACATACAGAAGAGTATAAGTATTACCCGGTCGAATGGCGCAGTCCTTACATTGATCGTCGACGTAAAGTTGGATGGGATTTATATGCCTCGCTTGGGCTAGGTCGCGAAAACAAAGCGGGGATGCATGCGCAGCACGGTAGGAATTATCAATTTTTCGATGCGCCAGTTGGGTTCATTTTCACCATTGATCGTATTATGGAGCAGGGCTCATGGCTGGATTACGGAATGTTTCTGCAAAATGTCATGTTGGCAGCGAAGGCACGGGGGCTTGACACTTGTCCGCAAGCCGCGTTTACTCAATACCATAAGATTATTGCATCGGAACTAAAGTTGTCCGCGGATGAAATGTTGGTATGTGGAATGTCTCTTGGCTTTGCAGATTTAAGTAAAGTAGAGAACACACTGCAAACAGAGCGCGCGCATGTCGATGAGTTTGTTCAATTTCTTGACTAAGTTTGATCGACTGTGAAAATCAGACGAATCAGGAAATAATTGAAATAGTGGTTGAAATAAGCGGTTGGTTTTTTATTTGGCCGTCTGCGTCTTTGCAGGGTAAATTCTAAAGCTGATGTAAAAAATTTATATTATTTCCTTATTTTTGATTCAAAACTGAAGATTTCTATTGAGGAAGTGTAGCTAAGTCTTTAATTCTCTTGCGAATTATCAAGAATTTGCTACACTTCGTTCCGTTAGGAAATTTTTTGCCTCAAGGAGTAATACATGGTTGCACTACGTTTGAAGTCCATGGTGAAATCAATGTTTGGTTTTTCGGTAAACAAATCTGTTTTATCAACGATTTTACTCGCCTCAGTATTTTCAGTTTCACAGGTAAGTGCTGCAGCAGATACACAGGTACGCGCAAAGAAAAGCAGCGTAAAAAAGTCGAGTGTGACGCAAGTAAGTTCGTCAAAAGTCAAAAAAAATGTAAAGCGTAGTAAGCAGGTCGCGCTTGCTAGCAAATCTAAAAAAACAATCAAATCAAAGAAAGTAGTTCGCACTGCTGCGATCGTCAATGATGGTCCTAGCACTGGTGACGCTGTCGGTCTAAAGCAGTCGAAAGATGCTTTATCTCTGGCTTCAAATGCGGCATTCGTTGTAGATCAAGATAGCTCTGCGGTTTTGTTCGAGAAAAATGCAGAAGTTTCTTTACCGATCGCATCGATTACCAAGTTGATGACGAGTTTGATTGTGGTTGAGGCAAAACAAGATTTAGATGAAGTGATTGAGATCACGACAGAAGATCTTGATAGAGAAAAAGGAACTGGGTCACGTTTGGCAATTGGTGCAAAGTTATCTCGTGCAGATTTATTGCATATCGCATTGATGAGTTCAGAGAATCGTGCAGCCTCGGCCTTGGGACGTAGCTATCCAGGTGGATTATCTGCATTTGTCACAGCGATGAATGCGAAGGCAAAGCAGTTAGGTATGCTCGATACGCATTATGTTGATTCTAGTGGTTTATCAAGTAAGAATGTGGCGAGTGCGCGTGATCTAGTGAAACTAATCAACGCTGCGTATCAATACCCAATTATTCGCGAGTATTCAACCGATACAAAGTATGTGGTAAATCCAAAAGGAAAACGCTTGCTTGAATACGGCACGACGAATCATTTAGTAGAAAAATCTGACTGGAATATTGGCTTACAAAAAACTGGCTATATCGCAGAAGCGGGACGGTGCTTAGTGATGCAGGCAATTATTGAAGGCCGTGCGGTGGTGATGGTGTTTTTGGATTCTAAAGGTAAATATTCTCGACTAGCGGATGCTAGCCGCGTGAAAAAATTGATTCAAGGCATGCGACCACAGGCTTGAGTTTTTGCGAATTACTGGCTAACTGGTTTTATCAAAAGGCTTTGCTCTGCAAAGCCTTTTTTGTTTCCGAAAGAAACAATCTAGTCTGATGAATTATTCGAATAAAGCGTCCCACAATGCCTCACTGAATCTGACCGCTCCTAGAACTTTTTCTGGTTGCACCCGTGCACGCTCTTCTCCTTGTAGGCGTATATTGTGTTGATATTTTCGAAGCAGGCGGTAGCTGTTCGCAGTTTCTGTAGCGAGATTGCTGTCGATTAGTCCGAGCTTGCCGCACAGATTGAGTAGTGCGATATTACCTATGTTGCCTGTCAGTTCTGGGTGTTCGTGCGCATACTTTAAAACCAGATATTGCACCATGAATTCGATATCGATCATGCCGCCGTGATCATGTTTTAGATCAAATAATTCGCTACGATTTGGATTGGCGTCGCGCATTTTCTTACGCATATTGGCAACTTCTAATTTTAATACCGCGGCATCTCTTGGTAATCGTAAAACCTTTTCTCGTATTTGTTCAAATTGTTGACCAATTGATTCATCGCCAGCACAAAAACGTGCTCTGGTGAGCGCTTGGTGTTCCCATAACCACGCGGACTTTTCTTGATATTTCTCGAAAGCTTGAACTGAGGAGACCATCAATCCGCTGGCACCATCTGGGCGCAATGCGATATCAATATCAAATAAGATTCCTGATGAAGTGTGTGTGGTCATCCAAGTGATAAAGCGTTGCGCTAATTTTGCGTAGGATGCAGGCGCATCTTGGTCATCATCGTCGTAAAGGAAAATCAAATCAAGATCAGAAGCATAGCTGAGCTCTTTTCCACCTAATTTTCCGTATGCAATTACTGCAAATTTCGGTGTTTCTCGATGTCTGCTGGCGATGGTTTTCCACGCAGCCTGAACTACCGCTTCTACAATGATGTCAGCTAGTTTGGAAAGTGAATCGGCTAGATGCTCAACGCTTACTTTGCCTTCAAGATCTTGCGCCAATAGTCGGAAAAGAAGAGCGTGATGTAACTCACGCAGGCTATCAAGTTGTGCCTCGACATCGCCTTGTTGTTCATGCATGGTCGTTGCTACTTCGGCGCTAAATGCATTCCAGTCTGGTGCTTGGTGCAGCACTGATTCGTCTAATAATTCATCGAGTAAAATTGGGTGTCGACTGAGAAATTTGGCAGCCCAATCACTCGCGCTCATCATCCTAATGACGCGCCTGAATGCATGTGGAAATTCGCTCAGTAAGGAAAGGTAAGCAGTGCGTCGAGCAATATGCTCCATAAAATCAAGCAAGCGATGTACGGTGTTAGCTTGCCCTTCAGTTTGCTGTGAAATTATTTTTAGAGCGCTATGAATCAAGGCGGCAAGTTTTTCCTTACTACTTTCTGGTAAGGCTTGCATTTTTGCTGATTGCCAAGTGGCAGTCAGACGTTGCGTGACATCATTTAAATCATCGAATTCAAGTGTTTGCAGATAGGCGGTTATGGTTTCATTAGCGTCGCTGGCGGACATGGTGGTTGTGTTAATTACTTCATCTTCTTGTTCGGATTTGTCTTTGAAAATTGCATCGAATTGTTCTGCGACAAATTGCATATGAGGGAGTAAAACCTGATTGAGCGATTCGATATCGGCATATCCCATCATTTGCGCAACGATCTTTTGATCGTCTTGGTTTGCTGGAAATATATGTGTCTGCGCATCGTCCAGATATTGCAATCGATGTTCGACATCACGCAGGAAAATATACGCTTGCATTAGGCGTTCAACTAGAATTGCATCGAGAATTCCCTTATCTGCTAAGGTTCTCAGCGTGGTGCGGGTTGATCGGTCTCGCAGCACCGCTTCACGTCCTCCTCGTATCAATTGAAATACTTGTGCTAAAAATTCGACTTCACGTATGCCGCCTCGACCTAGTTTGACATTAATGCCGCGCTCTGGGTGTCTGGTTTCTTGACGAACTACCTCCGCGCGAATTTGATGATGCATATTACGCAAAGAATCAATCACGCCGTAGTCGAGATAGCGCCGATAAACGAAAGGGAATATGATTTTTTCTAATGCTGCGATGTGCTCAGGTTTGCCAGTGATCGCCCGCGCTTTGACCCAAGCGTAGCGTTCCCATTCTCGTCCTTGTACCAAGAAATAATCTTCAACCATGCCAAAACTGGCAACTAAGGGGCCAGAATTACCGTTCGGGCGCAAGGCCATATCGACGCGGAATGAAAATCCATCCTCAGTAATTTCTGAGATCGCAGCGATCAGTTTTTTCCCTAATCGACTAAAGAATTCGTGATTGGACAAGCTACGTTGCCCGTTCTTCGCATCGGTGTCGCCATTTTCGCTATAACAAAAAATAAGATCGATATCTGATGACACATTGAGTTCATGCCCCCCGAGTTTGCCCATACCAAGCACGATTAATTCTTGCGCTTCGCCACTTTCTTCTCCAAGTGGTGTTCCATGTGTTTCTACCATTTCAGACATCAATTGTTGAAGATGCGTTTGAATCACAAAGTCGGCAAAGTCACTAATCGTACTGATGACTTCATTCAAGTCCGCGGCACCATTCAAATCGCGCTTAATTAAACCTGCCAGAACCAGATTGCGTAATCGCCGCATCGCCGCATTCATTGAGGCGCCTTGTTGTATTTCGTTTTGTAAAATTTCTGTAAAAGAATGCCTGCTCAAGGCGGAGTGCGATATATTCTCAAGCTCTTGATGTCGCTTGTCCTTTGCATTAAGCCAACGTATTACAAAACGAGAGTGATCGTGGGACACGTATGGTTTTGAGTGGATATTCATGAAAGTGATTTGAAAGATATCGAGGCGAGAAATTTTAAAGTGACATTTATGTCGAGCCACAGCAGGATATTCAGGAATACATACAGAAACGCATGCAAAACTATACTTTGCTGCACAGCACCGTAAGCTTATTTGAAAAAACGCAAATCTGCTTTGAATTTGCTCTTAGTCGCGGTATATTTTGAACAAAATTTTGACGTCGTTTAAAAAAATTTATAATTACGTATTATTTGTTTTGATATTTATTAGGTTTTCATCGGGGGACTAGCTTGTTGTTTGCAGTGTTTATCGTACAGAAGCGCGTTAAGGTCTTCCTATCAATTGGCGATATGCCATCATCTCTCCGTCCACATTGAAAGTGGAAAAGCCGTTGAATCAGCAGCATCCCGAGTCTGTCGAAAACCCATCTCTTTGTGGTTGGCGTAAATTCGCGCACCAAACACGAGCAGCGTGTGTGTTTGCGGCTTTGATTAGTGGGCGCGGGATGCGCAAGTGTTGGCGAGTGACTTTGAGGTTTGTGCTGATTTGTTATTTTATTTTTGCAGCTTTATTTTTATGTTTGCGTTACCTAGTTTTACCAAACGTTGAAAACTACAAGCCAGAGATTGAACAACTCGCATCGCAACAAATTGGTCGGCAAATAAAGATCGCTCAGTTAAAGGCGTATTGGGAAGGATTTAATCCTAAAATCGCGCTGCGTGAGGTGGTGATTTACGACCAGAAAGCAAACCCAGTCTTAAGCTTGCCAGAAATTAATACGACTATTTCTTGGTGGTCCTTGTTTGTTTTTGATGTGCGATTTGCCAGTGTCGAGTTAGTCAAACCCGTATTGCAAGTGACAAGAAATCCAGCAGGTTTGATTGAAGTTGCAGGCTTTCCGATTTTACCTAGCGATCCGAAGTCAGAGGATGAAGCAGGCTTGGATTGGGTACTGGCACAACATCAAATTAGCATTCGTCAGGGGCAAGTCAGTTGGCGTGATCAGTTGCGGATGCAACCAGACTTACATTTAAGTTCGGTCAATTTTGTGTTGAATAATCATTGGCATCAACATCAATTCGCTTTGCACGCTGTTCCACCCGCTGTTATGGCGGCGCCAGTCGATGTCCGAGGTAAATTTCAACAGTCTGTATTCGCACGTAAAAAATCGGATTTATCTTCGTGGTCGGGCGAGCTTTATTCTGATCTAAAAAAGGCGGATTTGCCTTTAATTCATCAGTATTTCCCGTTCCCGTTTAATTTGAATAAAGGTCTAGGAAGTGTTCGTTCTTGGCTCAAATTGGAGCGTGGACGATTGGCTGATTTTACTGCGGATGTGCAACTACAAGATGTCTTGGGGAAGTTTAGAAAAGATCTTCCTGTCCTTGATATGGCGCAGGTACGCGGTCGTATTATCGCTGCAGAACATTTGCCACGAAACCACAAATACCTGCCGATGTTTTCTGGTCAAGCAGGGCATAGTCTATCGTTGGTTAATTTCTCTATGCAGACTCGAGATGGCTTGGTTCTCCCATCTACGACCTTAAAAGAAACCTTTACTCCAGGTGAAAAAGGCCAAGGGGAGAAGGTCGAATTATATGCGGAGTCCTTGGACTTAGAATCCCTAGCCAATTTTGCCGAGCATTTGCCTATCCCCTTGGATCAACGCAAGCTGCTGATCGACGTGGCACCAAAAGGCGTACTCAAGAATTTCACAGCGAGTTGGCAGGGAAGTTTTCCTGAAATTGCGAATTACAGCATCAAAGGTGACTTCCGTAATTTGCAGATGCAAGCTTTAAAAGCCCAGTTGGCACGTCCCAAAACCAATAAGTTGCCAGCAAGAGCCGCTGTGCCAGCGATTCCTGGCTTTGATAACTTATCTGGTTCGATTGATGCGAATGAAAAAGGTGGCAGCTTTACGTTGGATTCTTCTGATTTGGTCTTGCAATTGCCGACGTATTTTGTTGATCCTGTGATGCCGTTCACCAAGTTGAAAATGCGCGCACGCTGGCAATTCCAACAAGATGATCAATTGCAAGTACAGATTCAAGACATGGATTTTGAACAAGATGGTGCGATTGGTAGTTTGAGTGGTACGCATCGTCTTTCGATGCGTGATGATGATTTGGGTGAAGTGGAGTTATCTGGCCGTTTGCAAGGATTCGATGTTAAGACAATTACGCGTTTTATTCCTGAACAAACGCATCAGCATTTGCGTGAGTGGCTAAGTTCCGCTTTGTTAGATGGTAAAGCGAATGACGTCGTTTTTCGCCTGAAAGGGGCTCTGGCTGAGTTCCCGTTTGAGCACAACGCTAAGTTCCCGGAGCGACAAGGTGAGTTTTTGGTCAAAGGCAAACTTCAAGATGCGAAGTTAAATTTCTTACCTGGCGAGTTGGCCAAAGATGGCGTTTCTCCGTATTGGCCGGTGATTGATAACATCAAAGGTAGTTTTGTTTTCGAACATGGTCGTATGGAAATTCGCGCCGATACAGCGACCACCAATTCGGTGCCCTTAAAGAAGGTGAAAGCGGTTATCGCCGATTTAGGCGCAGACAATCCTTTATTAGAAATTGATGGCATCGCGTTTGGTCAATTGCAGCCGATGTTGAATTATGTGAAGGCCAGTCCAGTGGATGAATGGCTAGGATATTTTTTGCATGATTCGGTAGCGAATGGCGTTTCACAGTTGAATTTAAAACTGTTTTTGCCACTTAATACGATACATGATTCCAAAGTCGATGGTGTGCTGCAGCTCAACGGCGCGGAGACGCTATTGCAGCCTAATTTGCCGCGCATTACCGGCTTGAATGGGCGAATTGAATTTAATGAGCGAGGTGTAAGCTTAAATAACATCAAGGGCAACCTGCTAGGCGGACTTGCCCAAGCGACGGGTGGTAGCCAAAAAGATGGCACTATCCGCATCAAAATTGATGGTCTTGCGAATGCAGATGGGATACGTAAACACTTTGCAGAAATGGAGTTTGCAAAATTCTTAAAAGGTATGGATGGCGAAGCACGGTATAACACCCTGATCAACGTTAAGCGTGGTCAAGCAGATCTGTTGATTGAGTCAGACTTACAAGGCTTGTCCTGGAATTTACCTGCACCCTTAACCAAAATCTCTAATGAGCTCGCACCCTTACGTTTAGAAGTGACCGCAGATGCAACGACACAAAGTAATGAAATACGTGAACAAATTAAGCTCAATGTCGGCAATCGTTTAAATGCGCAATATCAACGCAAGAAAAATACAGATCGAAACGCAGCTTGGCAGGTGTTGCGAGGAGGCGTCGCTATCAACTCGCCTGCTCAATTACCTGACTCGGGTGTAAATTTTTACATTCAAACGCAGTCATTTAATGTCGACGATTGGCGACGTTTTCTGAGTGAGCATGAAGCTACTGTGCAACCAGCACATACGACCAGCATTAACAACGCGAATACGCATGCATTGGCAGCTACAAATGCAAGTAGTGGATTTGCACAATATGTTGAGCCGGCAAGTTTTTCTCTGTTGACGGACGAAATTTTCTTATTTGGAAAAAAACTTGATCAAATTGTATTGGGCGCATCACGTCAAGCAGGTGTATGGCAGGCGAATCTTGATTCGAAACAGGCTTCAGGTTTTATTACGTGGAATGGCTTTGGCAATCAACAGTCGACAGGTCAATTGGCTGCGCGTTTGAGTCGATTGATGATTCCACGTTCGGCAGCCAATGACGTCGGAGATTTGCTGGAAGCCAAAAATACCACTAAGCAGCTTCCTAGCCTCGATATTCAAGTAGAGAATTTTGAATTGTTCGATAAGAAGTTAGGCCACTTAGAGTTAATCGCGAATAATGCGATCGCTGCAAATGGGCGTGAATGGAATATTGATAAACTTGTTTTGAGTAACGATGATGCTAAGTTAAATGCCAAAGGTAAGTGGTTAGCTCGTCAAACCGATAGTTTGACGCAATTGGAATATGTCTTAGATATTGTTAACTCAGGGCGTTTGTTAGATCGATTTGATTTCGCCGGCGTTCTGCGAGGTGGTAAAGGAAAATTGGAAGGTAATGCGCAATGGATAGGCTTACCGTTTGATATTGATATTCCTAGTTTAAGTGGGCAATTGCAATTAGCTTTAGCGGCGGGGCAGTTTTTAAAAGTCGATCCGGGCGCGGCAAAACTATTAGGCGTGTTAAGTATGCAGTCTTTGCCGCGTCGATTTACGCTAGATTTTCGCGATGTTTTTTCAGAGGGATTTGCCTTCGACAGTATTGTCGGCACTGCGCAAATTCAACAAGGAATTGCGAAAACAGACAACTTAAAAATGACCAGTGTGAATGCAGCGGTATTGATGGAAGGAAGTACTGATATCGCAAAAGAATCGCAAGATTTGCATGTGGCGGTTATTCCTGATTTGAATGCAGGTGCAGCTTCCGTCGTGTATGGTTTAGCGGTCAATCCAGTAATCGGTTTGGGAACTTTTTTAGCACAATTATTTTTTAGAGATCCTTTAAAACGTGCATTCACTTATGAGTATCAAATCACGGGGCCTTGGGCAAATCCTGTCATTACAAAAATCGAGAATAAAGAGCGTCAGCAAATTTTAGATAAGCAAAAAGCAGATCAGATAAAGTCAGAGCAAGCTAAAGCAGGTGCAGCTAAAGCAGAATTGAAATAAGGATAGACGATGAAAGTCGCTGCAATTCAAATGGTGTCGGTATCAAAACCCGATACAAATATTCAAACCGCAGAGCGCTTGTTGCGACAAGCTAAATCGCAAGGAGCAGAGCTTGCTGTGCTACCTGAGTATTGGTCAATTATGGGCTTGCGTGATACCGACAAAGTAAATTTTGCAGAGCCGTCAAGTGGCGGCAGTTTGCAAAGCTTCCTGGCGCAAATGGCGAGAGAGTTACAAATGACCATCATTGGTGGCACGATTCCACTACAGTCAGAAGATAGCCAGAAAATTTACAATGCATGTCTTGTGTATGATGCAAATGGAATGCAAATTGCACGTTACGACAAAATTCATTTATTTGGTTTTCAGAATGGCGAAGAAAGCTATCAAGAATCGAATACGATTAAAGAGGGCGATGATATCGTTAGTTTTGAAAGCGCTATCGGTAAGATCGGTTTAGGCGTCTGCTACGACTTACGTTTTCCAGAGTTATTTCGCAACATGGGGCCGTGTAGCTTACTTGTGTTGCCAGCAGCATTCACCTACACAACGGGGCAAGCACATTGGGAAATTCTGTTACGCGCGCGTGCCATTGAAAATCAATGTTATGTATTGGCATCGGCCCAAGGAGGGATTCACGATAGCGGACGACGAACCTGGGGACATAGTATGTTGATCGACCCTTGGGGCAAAGTCATAACTTGTTTGGACGAAGGCGAGGGACTTGTGATCGCTGACTTGGACCTGGATGCGATGTTAAAAATTCGTAGCAACTTGCCCGCCTTAAAACATAGACGCTTCGGGTGCTAGTGGATTTTCAGATGCTTAAACATCGTATTTAATTGTTGCTTGATTAATTGCCGTTTTGTGTTCTCATCGCTTAACACAAGTGTCCGCATGAAATGCTCTACAATAGCTAAGTTCATTGCCATGATGGCAGCCAATAAAGATTGAAAAACATGACACCATTTGATTCAAATTTAAAACACCTCGCGATCGCGCGCGAAATTCTGCTGACACCGTTTGGTCTTGATGAGGCGAAGTTATCGTCTGCATTGAAAAGTATGTTCACGCATAAAATTGATTATGCTGATTTATATTTTCAATTCACCAAAAATGAAGGTTGGAGTCTTGAAGAAGGCATCGTTAAAACAGGTAGTTTTTCAATTGACCAAGGTGTCGGTGTTCGCGCTGTTTCTGGTGACAAGACCGCATTTTCGTATTCAGATGAAATCTCCGAACATGCTCTGTTAGAAGCCGCTGCTGCAACCCGAACGATTGCGCGTGTTGGTTCCGGCAAGATACAAGTGGCTTCGTCTATGCAAGGCGTGCAAGGTCATAATTTATTTTTACAAGACGATCCCTTAGCGTCGTTAGATGCAACGCAGAAAGTCGCATTGCTTGAGCGTATAGAGAAAATTGCGCGCGCAAAAGATCCACGTATCGTGCAGGTGATGGCGAGTTTGGCGGGTGAATATGATGTGATTTTGGTGGCGCGAAGTGATGGCGTGATTGCGGCCGATGTGCGTCCTCTGGTTCGTATGTCCTTGACCGTGATTGCAGAACAAAATGGGCGTCGTGAAACTGGTTCTAGTGGTGGCGGCGGTCGCTATAGCTTTGGTTATTTTACTGATGCGATGTTGGAACAATATGCAGATGATGCGGTGAAGTCGGCATTGGTGAATCTCGACGCTCGTCCTGCGCCGGCGGGGCCGATGACGGTGGTGCTTGGTTCTGGCTGGCCTGGTGTGTTGTTGCATGAAGCAATTGGACATGGTTTAGAAGGCGACTTTAATCGTAAAGGATCAAGTACATTCGCTGGTCGCATTGGCGATCGCGTTGCTGCAAAAGGTGTAACGGTTGTCGACGATGGAACATTGCAAAATCGCCGTGGCTCTCTCAACATCGATGACGAAGGTAATCCAACGCAATGTACAACGCTGATTGAGGATGGCATTCTTAAAGGCTATATCCAAGATACGATGAATGCGCGTTTGATGAAGATGCCTGTGACCGGTAATGCGCGCCGTGAATCTTTCGCTCATTTGCCCATGCCACGGATGACAAATACTTATATGTTGGCTGGCGATAACGACCCAGCCGAAATTTTGGCATCGGTTAAGAATGGCTTATACGCGGTGAATTTTGGTGGCGGCCAAGTAGATATTACGAATGGCAAATTTGTTTTCTCCGCCAGTGAAGCGTACATGATTGAAAATGGGAAAGTCACGTATCCAGTGAAAGGTGCAACCCTAATTGGTAATGGCCCAGAAGTACTGAATCGAGTTTCAATGATCGGTAATGACATGCGTTTAGATTCTGGCGTTGGGGTCTGTGGCAAAGAGGGGCAAAGCGTTCCGGTAGGCGTAGGGCAGCCAACTTTGCGAATTGATGGGTTGGTGGTTGGTGGTACAGCCTGATTTTTTGCTTAGTAATAGTTTCGGGTCTTCCCTAAAGGCTAAGTCATTGTTTCTCTTGGCAAATTCGCGGCAAAAGTTCATATTGTCTATACATCTTTTTGCCGTTGAATTATTGTTAAAAAGCCTTACTTTTTGAGACTTGTATTGAATGTGATTTTGCTTCTTGAGTAGAAAAGACATTGTGATTACAGTGTCTTTTTTTTTATGAAAGGAACAGCATGTCTAAACTTTCTTTTAACCAAGGATCTCCTCAATTTATTCCATTGAGTACCTATCGTGCTTATCCAGAGGCAGAAATGGAAACGCGTGCTGCCGAGTTTTACGAGGAACTCGCACGCCGTAAAACTATACGTGAATTTTCTTCAAAGCCCGTATCTCGCAAAGTGATCGAGCAATGCTTATTGGCTGCGGGTACTGCGCCATCCGGTGCGAATCATCAACCTTGGCATTTTGCGGTGGTTAGCGATAAAGAACTCAAACATCGCATTCGTGTTGAAGCTGAGATTGAAGAGCGTGAATTTTATGATCGTCGTGCGCCACAAGAATGGAAAGATGCACTAGCACCTCTAGGCACAGATTCAAATAAACCATTTCTCGAAGATGCACCTTATCTGATCGCGATATTCGGACAAAAAAGTACATTGATGGATGATGGTAGTGCTGTCAAAAATTATTACGTGCCAGAATCGGTTTCGATTGCGACCGGCTTTTTGATCGCAGCACTGCATCACGCTGGATTAGCGACGCTGACGCATACGCCGAGCCCGATGGGATTTCTCAATGAATTACTCGGCCGTCCAGACAATGAGAAACCTTATATTCTGTTGGTGGTTGGTCACCCTGCGGATGATTGTATGGTGCCGAATATTCGTAAGAAGCCATTGAGTGAAATTGCGAGCTTTTTGTAAGCCTACATGAGCGTCTACATAAGCTTTTCGATATAAGCTTATGTGCTAACTCATGTGTTAGCTCAAGGCTTTTATAAATTTACGCGCATATTCTGATAAATTGCTTGCCAATTGGGCGCTGATGTTGTTATAGTCGATCCATTCGATCACGAGGTTTTCATGAATTTTGCACGATTTTACTTTCACTTTTACTTTAGCTATTCCAACCCTAAGGCGGTGGAGAAGCGGTAAGTTCACGTAGAAGCAAAATCGACGTACATAGAACCCAACCGATCCCAAAAAACCGCCAGTCATGGCGGTTTTTTTTTGCCCGAAGAAATAGCTGTTGTGGTCGACTTAATAATTGACTCAATTACTGGTGCAAAAGCGGAGCGGTAACGTAATCAAACGATTTTTAAACACATTTTTATCTCATCGAAACTCAGGAAAACATCATGCAACGTACAGACGATTTACGTATTCGGGAAATGAAAGAGCTGCTTCCACCTTCGCATTTGATCCGCGAATTTGCCTGTTCTGACAAAGCTTCTGAAGTGACAGCTAATGCGCGTACAGCCTTACATAATATCTTGCAAGCCAAAGATGATCGCGTGATGGTGGTGATTGGTCCATGCTCGATTCACGATACTAAAGCGGCGATGGAGTATGCAAAAAAGCTGGCCGAGGCAAGAGTGAAATTTGCTGGCGAATTAGAAATTGTGATGCGCGTCTACTTTGAAAAGCCACGCACCACAGTTGGTTGGAAAGGGCTGATTAATGATCCGTATATGGATAACAGTTTCCGTATCAACGATGGCTTACGTATTGCTCGTGAATTGCTTTTGAATATCAATGAACTTGGTTTGCCTGCTGGGACCGAATATTTGGATATGATTAGCCCGCAATACATCGCTGACTTGATTAGCTGGGGCGCAATTGGTGCACGTACCACCGAGTCACAAGTACATCGTGAATTGGCATCTGGTTTGTCATGCCCAGTAGGTTTTAAAAATGGAACCGATGGAAATGTCAAAATCGCAGTCGATGCGATCAAAGCATCGTCTCAGCCACATCACTTTTTATCGGTCACTAAAGGTGGTCACTCTGCGATTGTTTCAACCAATGGCAATGAAGATTGCCACATTATTTTACGTGGTGGAAAAACGCCAAATTATGATGCTGCAAGCGTTGATGCCGCAGCTAAGGACATTGCAGCGAATGGTTTAGTGCCGCGTATCATGATTGATGCCTCGCATGCCAATAGCTCCAAAAATCCATTGAATCAAATTCCAGTCTGCGCGGATATTGCAAACCGAATCGCAGCAGGTGATGAGCGAATTATTGGCGTGATGATCGAATCCAATTTGGTGGCAGGTCGCCAAGATTTAGTTGCTGGTAAGGAGTTAGTCTATGGGCAATCGATCACAGACGGTTGTATCGATTGGAAAGATAGTGAGCAGAGTTTACAGGTGCTTGCCGATGCAGTGAAACAACGTCGTTTAAAGAAGGCTTAATTAATTTGTTTTTGCATTCGACTTTGAGTATGTAGCTTTTAATTCCTGCTTTGTCTGCTAATGAAAATCGACAAAGCAGGAAGGTCTACCAGTGAGATCAGAAGCCAATTTTATTTCTTCGTTAAAATCATTTGTTGGCCTTCTCGTACCATACTCAGTCGTTTTAGAAACGACATGCCGAGTAGACCAATTCCGATCTCGTTTTCTTGTACCGACGCATCAACTTGAAATAATTCGATGTCACCGACTTTTACAGAGTCAAGGCGTACGATATAGGTTTGGACGACGCCATTCGCCGTACTGCTACGTGAGGGAATTCCTTTTTTGTAATCGATACCTAATTTTCTAGCGTCACTGGCCGACATCGAGATAAAGCTAGCACCTGTATCGACCATCATTCTTAACTTGCTGCCGCCATTAATTTTTCCGTCGATAAAGAAGTGGCCGTTTTCTGCCGCTTGCAAAGTAATACTCGGACTTTTTGTGGATTCGTTTTTAAGTACTGCATGTCCGAGATATAAAGTCTGCCGCTTTCCTTCTGACTCAATGGTGGCACTATTCGCATTCACAGAAATTAACTTCATTCCTGAAACGATGTTGCTACCGACAGCAAACATTTTGGGTGGTTTATCATCGATCACTAACATCGCCTTACCGTTGCTCAAAGCAACCAAGCTAATTTCGTTTGCCTGCGCTAAATTACTAAACAGTATGGTCGATGAGATAAATAAGGTGGAATGGACTAAAGCGCGCTTGAACAAAATGTTTTGGCCTTCAGTAGTAACTGGTTTTGAAGTGAATAGCTTGAGAAGTCGTCGATACATTTTTTAAGCCTCGCTTGGTGCGCTAATTGGGTTCGCTATTTCTCAAACTGGTCGTATGGCGTCGTCTTTTATTTTGGACGGACTTTGTTGCGTGTTTTACAGATTCATCAAATTCATGAATAAGCTTGAACGATGGTCGCTAAATGCAAGTAATGAGTCACAGTGCCGTCGAGCGAAATAGATCGTGCTAACTGTTCCGGCGAAATTTAGCGAAATTTCGCCGGATCGGATAATCAGATACTTAGTCGCGGAAATTATTAAATTCCAAAGGAAGATCTTTGATTTCCTTGCGTAGCATTGCCATCGTTGCTTGCAAATCGTCGCGCTTTGCCCCAGTTACACGCACTGCATCGCCTTGAATGCTAGCTTGTACTTTCAATTTGCTGTCTTTAATGACTTTGACGATTTTCTTCGCATCTTCTGTTTGGATGCCGTTTTTTACCTTGATGACTTGTTTTACTTTGTCACCGCCGATTTTATCAACTTTGCCAATATCTAAAAAGCGGACGTCAACATTGCGTTTTCCCATGGTTTGCGTCATCTCGACCATGATTTGATCTAGGTGAAATTCGGTATCGCCAAAGATGGTGATTTCGCGTTCTTTGTCCTTGAGCTCAACTTTTGCGCTGGTACCTTTTAAGTCAAAGCGATTTGTAACAACCTTGTTAACTTGTGTGATCGCATTTTTAACTTCTTCCATGTTGGCTTCAGAAACGGTATCAAATGATGGCATGTGTATTCCTAGTAGAGAGATATGAGGTCGTAATGCAAATGCAATTAAAAATCTGAAATAAATAAGATTTTTTACGGTGCCCACATTTTAACAAAAACTACGCCCAACTTTACAGGCAATTTATAAGGAAGCTGCAGGGGAAAGGCTTATTCCCGACTATAATCATGTCCTTATGAAATCTGAAATTACACTACAACAAGATATCTCCTTGCAAGGCTTAAACAGCTTTGGTATCGATGCGCGAGCAAGTTAT
This sequence comes from Affinundibacterium baiyunense, assembly GCF_018139645.1. Taxonomy (GTDB): domain Bacteria; phylum Pseudomonadota; class Gammaproteobacteria; order Burkholderiales; family Burkholderiaceae_D; genus Undibacterium; species Undibacterium baiyunense. Next base: position 501,654 of record NZ_JAGSPM010000001.1, on the reverse strand, counting down.
TTTTTAAGAATTGACGAACTCGATCAATTACGCGCTCTATGGGAACGCATGCAATCTGATGTCGCACTTGCAAGTCTGCCACGGCTATTGCTTGGCGGTGGTAGCAATATTATTTTATCCGACCAGCTTCCTCACCTCGTGTTACAGATGGCAATCAAGGGTCGTGTCTTGCTAATGGAGACGGCTGAGCACTTTATAGTACGTGCAGGGGCGGGAGAAAGTTGGCATGAATTCGTACAATGGACCTTAGGGCAAGCTTATGGTGGTTTGGAGAATCTTTCACTCATTCCTGGAACCGTCGGTGCTTCACCTATTCAAAATATCGGAGCATACGGCGTTGAAATGCAGGATTGCTTCCATAGCTTGACTGCTTTTGATTTTGTTACAGGTTCCTTAAGAACTTTCCAAAAACAAGATTGTGCCTTTGCTTATCGCGATAGTATTTTTAAGAGTGGTGAGCAGAATCGTTTTGTAATTGTGGATGTCAGTTTCGCGTTAGCAAAGGCATGGCAGCCACGTTTAGCTTACGGTGATGTGGAAAAGTTCTTACAGGATCGTGAAATTGCTGAGCCAACGCCGACCGACGTTAGTCAAGCGATCATTGCTATACGCCAGAGCAAATTACCCGATCCTGCTGTGATAGGTAATGCTGGAAGCTTCTTTAAGAATCCTATTGTGTCGGCTGAACTTAGAAACCAAATTTTGCAAAGATATCCTCATTGCGTTAGCTACCCACAAGCGAATGGAGATTTTAAATTAGCAGCGGGTTGGTTAATTGAACAATGTGGCTGGAAAGGGCGTCGATTGGAGACGGTTGGCGTTTACGAGAAACAAGCGCTGGTACTGGTGAATTTAGGAGGCGCCAAAGGTGCCGATATCAGAGCTTTAGCTGAAGAGATTCAAGCTGATGTGATGAAAAAATTTGCGGTTGCGCTCGAAGTTGAGCCAGTGTTTGTGTAAGCGTTCAATAAAAATTGTATAGATATCGCTATCATCGAGATAAAAAAATAAGTGAAATCTGATAGCCCGATTTTGAGTGGTGCGGATTTGCTAGAATGAATCTAGCAAACTTGCTTGAAGCAACAAATCAGGTAAGTGCTGAAAACTAATACTAGTTAAGTAGGAATAGCCGAACTAAATAAGTGGACATTCTGATGATAAAAAAAGTTATTTTGGTTGGCTACTCTATTTTTACAGTCCTTGCACAGCTTAATCAGTCACGACTTCGGTCAAAAATCATTTATCTTCGTCGCCAGCGATACGTTATGCATCTATAAAGTGACAAACATAATCTAAGGTTTCTAGCGTCTCAATTTGAAAACTTGAGTTAGCTGGCACCGAAAAAGATTGTCCTGCGTGATATTCATTGCTTGTATTTTCACCAGCTAATGTAATGCGGCAAACTCCGGCGTTGATTTCCATGATTTCTGCCGCGCCCGTGTTGAAGGTGAGGCTGGAAGGAAAAATTACGCCTATGGTTTTTTTACTGCCGTCAGGGAAAAGTACCGTGTGCGAAACACATTTGCCGTCGAAATAAAGATTGGCTTTTTTGATGACGCTGACTTGGTCGAATTGTGTGGTCATGGTGTTTAGGTTTTGATGTTAGTTCCCTCTCCCGTAAGCGGGAGAGGGATAGGGTGAGGGTGGTTCAGTAGTCGCAAAGTATTTAGTAGGGGTAGGGCGATTCAATTTTGTAGGGGGGATGAAATACGCGCTGATCAAACCTAGGTCTGTGCATTGACGTTTTGGCGGCGCGGGTCGCACCCGCCCCACTTTTTTACTTTGCCGCCTCTCAACTGCCCTTATCCCCAGTCCTTCTCCCGCTTGCGGGAGAAGGGAGCTTGAGTCGCGACTATGTCTTTGTATCAACCGCGCTTCAGTTTCGCGTTTGCTGCAATCCGCATACGCAATGCATTCAACTTGATGAAACCGCCTGCATCGGCTTGATTATAAGCACCGCCGTCTTCGTCGAAGGTCGCGATGTTCATGTCGAATAAGGAGTCGGTTTTGGAATCACGTGACACCGTGATCACATTGCCTTTGTACAGTTTGACGCGTACCCAGCCGTTCACATTTTGTTGTGTGTGATCGATTAGTGTTTGTAATGCTAAACGTTCAGGAGACCACCAGTAGCCGTTGTAAATCAAGCTCGCGTAACGTGGCATCAAATCATCTTTCAAGTGCGCAACTTCGCGATCTAAAGTGATGGATTCGATAGCGCGGTGTGCGCGTAACATGATGGTGCCGCCTGGGGTTTCATAGCAACCGCGTGATTTCATGCCAACGAAACGATTTTCAACTAAATCTAAACGACCGATGCCGTGTTTGCCGCCTAAGCGATTGAGTTCAGTCAGCACTGTCGCTGGCGACATGCGTACGCCATTCAGTGCGACGATATCACCTTTTTCGTATTCGATATCGAGGTATTCTGCTTGGTCTGGTGCTGCTTCTGGGCTGACAGTCCAACGCCACATAGATTCTTCGGCTTCGGCACTTGGGTTCTCTAAATGGCGACCTTCAAAACTGATGTGCAAGAGGTTGGCATCCATGGAGTAGGGCGCGCCGCCGTTTTTGTGTTTTTGGTCGATTTCTATGCCAGCATCTTCGGCATATTTCATCAATTTTTCACGCGACAATAAATCCCATTCACGCCATGGTGCGATGACTTTGACGTTTGGCATCAATGCATAAGCGCCGAGTTCAAAGCGTACTTGGTCGTTACCTTTACCAGTTGCTCCGTGAGAGATCGTATCGGCACCAGTTTGCTTGGCGATTTCGATCAGGCGTTTGGCGATGAGTGGACGCGCAATTGAAGTGCCCAATAAATATTCGCCTTCATACACAGTGTTCGCGCGGAACATAGGGAAGACGAAATCGCGCACGAATTCTTCGCGTACGTCATCGATGAAAATATTCTCTGGTTTGATGCCGAATTTTAAGGCTTTGGCACGTGCAGGTTCGAGTTCTTCGCCTTGACCTAAGTCGGCAGTGAACGTGACGATTTCACACTTGTAGTTGTCTTGCAACCATTTCAAAATAACGGAAGTATCCAAACCACCGGAATACGCTAACACTACTTTTTTGACGTCGCTCATGATGTGCTTTCTAATGTTGAAGATATTGCTGAAATAATGTTGAGATCAAATTGGAAAACTGCTTAGTTATCGACTTTGCCGATGACTAAATATTCGAGTAAGGCTTTTTGTACGTGCAAGCGATTTTCAGCTTCGTCCCAAACCACGGATTGCGAGCCATCGATAACGCCTGCGGATACTTCTTCACCGCGATGCGCTGGCAAGCAATGCATAAAAATCGCATCAGGATTGGCACGCGCCATCTTCGCTTCATCCACGATCCAACCGTCGAATGCTTTAAGCCGCGCTTGATTTTCTGCCTCGTAGCCCATGCTGGTCCACACGTCAGTATTGACGGCATCGACACCGACGCAGGCATTAGATGGGTTATCAAAAACGGTGTAATGTTCTGCTTCGACCGTCACACAGGCGGGATCAATGTCATAGCCTTTTGGTGTCGAGATATGCAGATGGAATCCAAATACCTTGGCCGCTTGCATCCATGAGTACAGCATATTATTCGCGTCACCGATCCACGCGACTTTTTTGCCTGCGATGGAACCGCGATGTTCGATAAAAGTAAACACATCCGCGAACACTTGGCAAGGATGGTGTTGATTGGTCAAACCATTGATGACAGGCACGCGTGAATTGGCGGCAAATTTTTCTATCATCTCTTGCTCAAAAGTGCGGATCATGATGATGTCGCACATGCGAGACATGACTTGACCTGCATCCTCGACTGGCTCGCCACGACCCAATTGGCTATCGCGTGTATTCAAATAAATTGCCGCGCCACCCAACTGATGCATACCCGCTTCAAAACTCAAGCGCGTCCGAGTGGAATTTTTTTCAAATACCATCACCAGTGTTCTATCCAAAAGCGGGTGGTAGGGTTCGTATTTCTTAAAGCGATCTTTGATGATCCGTGCTCTCTGCATCAGATAGTCGTATTCATCTAGCGTCAGGTCAGAGACCTGTAAATAATGTTTGATAGCCATGTTAATTTGTTCGGATATGTTCGATTTAAGATGCTGTCGATGCTGCGGCTTTTTCGTCTATCACCTGTTGGATGACTTTGCTCAACATAGAAATCATGGTGTCGATTTCTTCGTAGCTGACATTCAGCGCGGGCATGAAGCGGAGTAGGTTAGGGCGTGGAGAATTGATGAGTAAACCAATCGGCTCCAGATCGCGTGCGACTTCGACCAAACGTGGGCCGATATCGCTGCCGAGTTTAAGTGCGCGCAATAAGCCTTCACCACGTTCGCCTTCCATGCCGAATTGCTCAGATAGCGTATTAAGTGCTTTGCTCAAATACGCGGATTTTGCTTTCACTTCATCTAAGAAGCCTGGTGCGGTCAAGGCCTTGATAACAGCCAAACCGACCGCCGTCATCAATGGTGCTCCGTTATAAGTGCCACCTTGGTCGCCAGGTACGAAGCAGGAAACTTCTTCTTTCGCTAATAAGGCTGCGAGTGGCACGCCGCCGCCTATGCCTTTACCCAAGGTCATGATGTCTGGCTCTATACCTGAGAGTTGGTAGCCAAATAATTCGCCTGTACGTCCCATGCCTGTTTGCACTTCGTCGACGACCAATAAAATATTATGTTGCTTGGTCAGCGCACGCAGAGCTTGCATGAATTCGCGACTCGCTGGAATCACGCCGCCTTCGCCTTGCACAGGCTCTAACATGACTGCCACGGTTTTGTCGTTGATGAGTTTTTCAACTGAGGCGATATCGTTTAAATCGGCTTTGGGAAAGCCGGTGACTTGCGGTGCAAAGATCGTATCCCAACCCGGTTTGCCTGAAGCAGACATGGTAGCCAAAGTACGGCCATGGAAGCCGTGATCGAAAGTGATAATTTCAAAAGCGCCGTTTTTATTTTTTTGTCCCCATTTACGCGCTAATTTAATCGCACCTTCATTTGCTTCGGCACCGCTATTGGCAAAGAAGACGCGATCAAAACAAGAATGTTGGGTTAGTTGATCCGCCAACTTGACCATGTTTTCGTTATAAAAAGCAGGTGAAGGATTGAGCAATTTTCCCGCTTGAGCGACCACCGCATCGGTGATGCATTGAGGAGAGTGCCCTAAGCAATTAACCGCCCAGCCTTGCAAGTAATCAAGGTAGCGTTTGCCATTATGGTCAGTCAGCCACATGCCTCGGCCTTCCGTAAACACCAACTCAGGACGTGGTGTGATGTACATCAGGGCATTGACGTTGTACTGACTAAATTCCATTTCAAAACTCCTCAAAGAAGAAAGCAAAGACTAAAAATCCGAAATTAAATATAAAATTAAATACAAAAACAGAATAAGCGAAAGATGTTACCGCAGAACGACCAGTCTCAGCATACGTCAGCAGATCCACCATCACATCCACAAGCACGCAAAAAAAAACCACAGGGTTTGAGCCTGTGGTTTTATCGTGATCTTGCTTTTCTTACGCGCAAGACTTCCCAGGCTCGGTGTCCGAACGGCGACGTCGAGCGATATTTGGAGAAGACATGTCGGTAAAATTTTTCATTTGCGTAGTGTAACGGTTTTTTTGCGGTTTTGTACGATGCAAACCTGAAATAAATCAAAAAAAATGAAAAATAATTTCATCGTTTTAAATAAATTAGTTTTTTGCTAAATCTGCTTCCGATGTGAATGAGTCCGCATAAAACTCGTCCGCAGGCAAATGTGATTTCGCAACAAAATCCCGTTTTGCTGACTCGATCACGATAGGAGCGCCGCAGGCATAGACTTGATAGCTCGATAAATTGGCATAGTCATCCAACACTGCTTGATGTACGAATCCTGTGCGACCTTGCCAATCATCTTCGGCATTCGCATCAGACACGACAGGCGTGTATTGGAAGCCTTCCAATGTGTTCGCCCATTCTTCACATAGCGCGTGCATATACAGATCTTGTGGTCGACGACCTCCCCAGTACAAATGAACAGCGCGCTTCGAGTCGATATGAATTAACTGCTCAACGATGGCTTTGATCGGTGCAAACCCAGTGCCGGATGCCAGCAAAATCATCGGCTTATCGGAATCCTCTCGCAGATAGAAACTACCTTGCGGACCTTCAAAGCGCATGATGTCGCGTTCTTTGAGCGTAGAAAAAACTTGATCGGTGAAGTAGCCGCCTGGCATGTGGCGTAGGTGCAGACTTAGTGGACCTTCAACATGCGGCGCATTGGCGAGACTATAACTACGGCGTTTGCCATCTTTTAAGAGAAATTCGATATATTGCCCCGCACGATAATTGAATTTCTCTGCAGCGGGCAATTGCAATTCAATCAGCATCACGTCATCCGATAACTTTTCTAATTTAGCGATGCGGCTTGGGAGTTTTTTGATTGGGTAGTCGTCATCCGCTAACATTTCACGTGCTTCGATAGTAAGGTCAGTTTGCGGTTTGGCGCAGCAGAATAGTGCGCCACCTTGTGCTTCTTCTTCATCGCTCAAGGCTTTTTGTTGATGGTTGCCGTGGACAACTTGACCAGCGCTGACTTTACCTTTGCATGATCCACATGCCCCGTTTTTACAGCCGTATGGCAAAATGAGCCCCGCTCGTAAGGCGGCAGTTAATACGGTTTCATCGTCGTCGCATTGAAATTGACGACCGCTTGGTGAAATAGTTATTTGAAACGTCATACGATTCCTGAAATTAAAACGAATAATATAAATCTCATGCAGCCAAGTATTTCTAATGAACGCCGAAGCAATAAATTTGCGAAACAACGATGCCTAATTATTGGCTGCGGTGATGTTGGCATGCGCCTGCTACCACATCTGCGTGAGCACTTTCGGATATTTGCTGTGACTAGCCAAGCTGTCGGTTCAGTGCGTTTTGCACAGTTGCGTGCAGCAGGAGCAATCCCTGTTTTTGCCGATTTAGATCAAGCTCATACATTGAAACGATTAGCTGGACTTGCTGATGTGATTGTGCATCTGGCACCGCCTCGTGGCGAAGGGACGATTGATGGCAGAACACAAAATTTGCTGACTATTTTACCTGAGAAGGCACGCCTTGTTTATATTAGTACGACTGGGGTCTATGGCGATTGCATTGGCGCAGAATTTGATGAGACGCGTACATTAAATCCGAATAATGCAAGAGCAAAGCGTCGCGTATCGGCTGAGACCATGTTGCGCGCATGGGCAAAACGGCGCGGGGCAAACTTGTCCATTTTGCGAGTTCCGGGGATTTATGCAGCAGATCGCTTGCCAATTGAGCGTTTACGTAAAGCGACACCGGCTTTAAATGAGGCTGATGATGTTTATACGAACCACATTCATGCTGAAGATCTCGCGCTATTGATTAAGTTAGCAATTTTTCGAGCACGTCCAAATCGTGTCTATCACGCAGTTGATGATAGTGATTTGAAAATGGCGGATTATTTCGATCTTGTGGCAGACCATTTTCAACTAGCGCGTGCACCCCGGCTTGCTCGAAAGGAATTAGAGCAGCAAGTATCTCCTATGCTACTTTCATTCATGTCTGAGTCACGTCGCTTAAAAAATCAGCGGATTAAGTTGGAATTGGGCGCACGTTTGTTGTTTCCGACAGTTGCAGATGCATTGAAACAAATTTCTAGTTCGTCTTATCTGTCTTGAATTTGTAAGGCGGCAAAGCTCGCGCTGCAGGAGTACAATGCAGTTTCTCTAATTTAGATTCTGGTTTGTCATGAGCATCCAAGTAATAAACACCGATCCATTTGCCAGTTTGAATGTCGATTTGCATTGTCATTCAACCGTTTCCGACGGGGTTTTGTCACCTGCCGAGGTGGCGCAGCGTGCGCATGCGCAGGGCGTTGATGTTTGGGCATTAACCGATCATGATGAAGTAGGTGGAATTGTTGCAGCGCGCGAAGCCGCCACTGACTTGGGAATGCAGTTTGTGACTGGCTTGGAGATTTCAGTTACTTGGGCAAATAAGACCATTCATATTGTTGGTTTAAATATTGACGAAAATAATCCTGATTTATTGGCAGGATTAATTAAAACTCGATCTGGACGCCAGCGTCGAGCCGAAGATATGGCTGCTGACTTAGCGAAAGCTGGAATTTCAAATTGCTATGCGGGAGCGCTGAAGTATGTGGGTAATCCTGATTTGATTTCACGTTCACATTTCGCCCGTTATTTGGTTGAAATCGGTGTGTGCGAAGACGTATCTGCCGTCTTTAAGTCTTATTTGATCGAGGGAAAACCTGGCTATGTGCCGCATCGTTGGGCAAATCTGACCGAAGCCGTGAATTGGATAAAGGGCGCGGGCGGCGTCGCAGTTGTCGCGCACCCAGGGCGTTATGATTTAAGCCCATTGGCATTTGATGCCTTTTTTAATGAGTTTAAGGCGCTTGGTGGTGGGGCGATTGAAGTTGTGACCGGAAGTCATACTGTTGATCAATATGACGAATACACTAAAATTGCTTCGCGTTATGGATTTATGGCATCACGTGGATCGGATTTTCACGCGCCCGACGAACATTCCCCCGATCTTGGTCAACTGCCCAATTTATCGAAAGAGTTAATTCCCGTTTGGCGTACGTGGGCAAAGTGATTAATTCTTAATCTAGGTAAAATACCTCTTGAAAATGGCGACAAGAGAACAATATTAGGTCACGAGTAAATGATTGCTGGTCTCGAATTTGGAGAAATATTATGAAACGTATCGTGTTGTTTTTAGCAACCAATATTGCAGTCATGCTGGTAATGACGGTGATTTTGTCTTTGCTTGGTGTGAATAATTATTTGACCGCAAAGGGTTTAAATCTTGGCAGTCTTGCTGTGTTCTCGTTGGTAGTTGGTTTTACTGGTGCAATTTTTTCGTTATTGATCAGTAAGCCGATGGCAAAATGGTCTACAGGCGCACGAGTAATCGATAACCCATCATCATCGACTGAATTTTGGTTGGTCAATACAGTGAAGACCTTGTCTGAGCGTGCAGGTATTGGTATGCCTGAGGTGGCCGTTTATAACGGTGAACCAAACGCGTTTGCTACTGGCGCATTCAAAAATTCTGCTTTGGTAGCAGTTTCCACTGGTTTGTTGGAAAGCATGACCAAGGAAGAGGTTGAAGCGGTATTGGGCCATGAAGTTGCGCACATCGCTAATGGTGATATGGTTACTATGACTTTGATTCAAGGTGTGGTGAATACTTTTGTGGTGTTCCTGTCGAGAATCGCTGCTTACGCCGTGGATAGTTTCTTGTCTAAAAATGATGAAAATCATACGCCCGGCATTGGTTTTCATATCGCTTCATTTGTATTCCAAATTCTCTTTGGAATCGGTGCGTCCTTGATCGTTGCTTGGTTCTCGCGTCAACGAGAATTCCGTGCAGATGCAGGAGCTGCGAGATTGTTGGGCGACCGTCAACCAATGATTAATGCCTTGGCGAGATTGGGTGGCATGGCTCCTGGCGAGTTGCCGCAATCAATGGCAGCTTCGGGTATTAGTGATAAACCGGGTTGGGGTGAGTTATTTTCTACACATCCACCGATGGCGCAACGTATAGCGGCACTACAACAACTAAAATAATCAAATGATGATCAACGGAGGCTAAGCCTCCGTTGTCTATTTCTATAAGTCGTTTTATGAGTCAATTTTTTCAAATACATCCAGATAATCCGCAGCTTAGGCTGATTAAACAAGCAGCGCAAATCATCCATCAAGGCGGCATCGTTGCTTTACCAACCGATTCTTGCTATGCCTTGGTTTGTCACCTTGACGATAAAGACGCAGTCATGCGCTTACGTCGAATTCGTGGCGTTGATGATAAACATCATTTGACGCTATTGTGCCGCGATTTGTCAGAAATCGCGCAATACGCCAAGGTCGATAATCGTCAGTTCCGTATGTTAAAAGCGGCAACCCCTGGACCGTTTACTTTTATTTTAGAAGCGACAAAAGAAGTGCCTCGACGTCTGAGTCATCCATCTCGCAAGACCATTGGTTTGCGCGTTCCTGAGAACGCAATTACGCATGCTTTATTGGATGAGCTGCAGCAGCCATTGCTTGGTACAACTTTAATTCTTCCAAACGATGAAGAGCCATTAACCGATGCGGAATTAGTGCGTGAACGTTTGGAAAAACAAATTGATTTAGTTATCGACGGCGGTGCTTGTAGTTTGTCACCAACGACCGTGATCGATATGACACACGAAGCGCCTGAATTAATTCGTTTAGGCCGTGGAGATGTTGCGCTGTTTGGATTGTAGTGTCGAAGTCGTGATAAGGCTTAGAAACCTCGGTGCAAATCAGCCTTAATTCTTAATGATTCTTAATAATTCTTAATTCGACATTTAAGCAGATATCTCAAGCCGATTTTTGAAACTGATATCACAAGCAGAAAGCTTAAGCTAATAGCCTAAGCCTATAACAAAGGAATTTATGGATGCCTTGATTCAAACCGTCGCTGTTTATGCAATACCCGTTATTTTGGCAATCACCTTGCACGAGGCTGCACATGCGTTTGCAGCAAAATACTTTGGTGATTTGACAGCATACAGTCAGGGAAGGATGAGTCTTAATCCTGTGATGCATATTGATGTATTCGGAACCATCATTATTCCTTTGTTGCTTTACTTTAGCACTAACGGTGAATTTATTTTCGGCTATGCCAAACCAGTTCCCGTGAACTTTGGAGCCTTGCGTAAGCCCAAGCGCGATATGGCATGGGTAGCACTAGCAGGACCTGCTGCTAATTTTGTGATGGCATTTCTCTGGATGGTTTTAGCCTTACTCCTTGTTAGTTTGCAAGTTGAGCAGGAGTTTTTTTATCGCATGGCGCAAGCTGGATTAATGACGAATTTAGTGATGTTTGCGTTTAACTTGTTCCCAATTCCTCCTTTGGATGGTGGTCGAATTGTGGTGAGTCTCTTGCCCAATCGTCAGGCATATCAATTTGCAAAAATTGAACAATACGGATTTTTTATTGTGTTGGCGCTAGTCTTTTTGAAGGTGCTGCATGTTTGGATGTACCCGCTCATGTCGGCCGCCCAATGGCTGTTGCAATTGTTCTTAACGCCTTTCGTTTTGTTATTGTCGTGATGTCGCCTGCTAGCCAGCCATCTGATTGGGTGTTGCGATATATGACGGAAATTCCGCGCGCAACCGGACCTGTTCTGGATCTTGCCTGTGGTAGTGGGCGTCATTCACGTCTTTTGAAGGAAGCTGGTTACGAGGTTTGGGCAGTTGATCAACGCGCTGATTTGCTGGATACGTTAAGGCCTTTGGGTATTCGCTGCTTTGAACTTGATTTGGAGTCGGCAGATTTTGTTTGGCCATTTGAAGACCATCAATTTGCGGCTATCGTGGTGACGAATTATTTGCATCGTCCTTTAATGCCTAAATTACTCGAATCTATTATGCATCATGGTCTGCTAATTTACGAAACCTTTGCCGTTGGCAACGAACAATTTGGTCGCCCGCGTAATCCCGATTTTCTGCTTGCTGAAAAGGAGTTGTTAAATCATTTTGTCTTCACTCAGCAGCAAAGTGGACGCCAGCAATGTCTTGGTTTTGAACATGGTTTTGTCAACCAGCCATCACCAGCCATCGTTCAAAGAATTTGTGTACGTAAATTACGCAGCCAAGAGTGAGTAAGATTGTAGTGACGCGTAGTTTTTTTTGATTTCTAATACTTTGCCATTTGATTGAGCTAGTTTTTATTTGCGAATCGATTTTGTTCATTGATTGTGCTTGAATCTATCTTCGATTCTCTCCCATAGCAGGTAACGATCCGCTACAATAGTGGCTTTACTTTTTCCACGTGCTAAGATGACAATGATACAAGGAAGTTTGGTCGCGATTGTGACCCCAATGCATGACGATGGTAGTCTCGATATTCCAAGCTTGCGTAAGCTGATTGATTGGCATATTGCTGAAGGGACTGACGGCATTGTTATAGTAGGAACAACAGGCGAGTCTCCGACAGTAAGTGTGGAAGAGCATTGTGAGTTGATTCGTATCGCAGTCGAACACACCAACAAACGCGTTCCGATTATTGCTGGTTCCGGCGGAAATTCAACAGTAGAAGCGATTGCTTTGACGAAATTTGCGAAAGAGGCTGGTGCGGATGCTTCTTTGCAAGTCGTGCCTTACTATAATCGTCCGACGCAAGAAGGTATGTATCAACACTTCAAGAAAATTTCTGAGTCCGTTGATATTCCGATTATTTTGTATAACGTTCCAGGTCGTACAGTTGCTGATATGTCCAATGAAACGCTTGTACGTTTAGCTCAATTGCCAGGCATCGTTGGTATCAAAGAGGCGAGCGGCAATATTGCACGTGATTTAGAGTTGTTGCGCTTGCTGCCGAAATCATTCGCGGTGTATTCCGGTGATGATCCTACCGCGATGACCTTGATGTTTTGCGGTGGTAAAGGGAATATCTCAGTCACTGCAAACGTCGCACCACGTGCAATGCATGAATTATGTGCGGCAGCAATGAATGGCGAGATTGCAAAGGCCGTTGAGATAAATAATCGCTTAATTCCGCTACATGCGAAATTATTTGTGGAGCCAAATCCAGTCCCTGTCAAATGGGCCTTGGCTGAAATGGGATTGATTCCTAAGGGAATTCGTTTGCCATTGGTTAGCCTTTCTACGCAATATCATGATATTGTTCGTTCCGCTTTACGTGAAGCTGGTGTGCTTTAATTAGAACATCAGACGAATGCATGGTTTATTGTGTTCTGGAATGCCCAGTTTTACGCCAGCAATCGTGTTTTCATGCATATTTAACTGATTACAATTCGTAGGGATTTTCACATGGCAAAAAGCGTTGTTGCTAATAAAAAAATGGTTCGTGCTTTAGCATTGGCTGGTGTAATTGGAGTTGCAAGTATTTCTACTGGTTGTAGTTTTGTTGGAAGTATTGCTGAGTCAAATCGTATTGATTATAAGAGCGCGAGTAAGGCAAAGACGACTTCTTTGGAAGTTCCACCGGATTTGACACAAATTCGTCGCGATAGCCGTTTTTCGATCCCTGATGCTGACCAGGGTAGTGCAACTGCATCGGCTTATGCAGCCAAACGTGCCGGCGGCGCGGTTGCCACAGCTAATGGTGTAGTCGCTCCGAATCAATTGAAAGATATGCGTATTGAACGCAACGGCACACAACGTTATTTGGTTGTGAAGCAAACGCCGGAATTGTTATGGCCGCAGTTGAAAGATTTTTGGCAAGAGCAAGGTTTCTTGATTAATGTCGAGAATGAAGCCACTGGTGTGATGGAAACTGATTGGGCTGAAAATCGTGGAAAAATTCCACAAGATTTAATTCGTTCAACTATTGGTAAGGTATTCGATGGTTTATATTCGACTGGTGAACGTGACAAGTTCCGTACCCGTGTTGAACGTAGTCCAAATGGCGAAGTCGAGATTTACGTCAGTCATCGCGGCGCCCAAGAGGTTTTGACTGGTAGCGATAAGAGTAATACTGCTTGGACTTCTCGTGCTAATGATGCTGGATTAGAAGCAGAGTTCTTATCACGTTTAATGCTTCGTTTAGGCGCGGATGAAGTGAAGGCGAAAGCAGTGGTTGCAGCCGCCGCAGCGCCGACGGATAAAGCGCCAGCTAGTACGGATGCGCCACGTTCTAAATTGCTGAGTCTCAATGATTTAAGTTACTTAGAGACTGACGAAGGATTTGATCGCTCATGGCGTCGAGTTGGCTTAGCACTTGATCGCATTGGCTTTACGATTGAAGATCGTGATCGCTCCAAAGGAATCTATTTTGTGCGCTATATCGATCAAGATATTGATGCGAAAACCAAAGGTGCGAGTGAAGGCTTCTTTGCAAAATTATTCTCTTGGGGTTCTAGCGATGCCGCCAAAGATGGTGAAAAATATCGAATCTTAGTGCGTGATGCAGGTGAGGTTAGTCGCGTTACAGTTCACGGCGAAGATGGCAAGGTTTCAGCGACACCAGTGGCGAATAAGATTTTAAAAGTTCTTAATGAACAGTTGAAATAAGTAATAGAAAGCGGATTTTGAAATTCGCTTTTTTTATGTCGATTATTTCGTACTTGCGAGCTATCTGACGAGTTATTGCTAAAACCAGTTATTTACAAATCGATAGACTTAAAAAAAGCCGGTCAAAGACCGGCTTTTTTCTAAAAGTAATAAATTACTTAGATGCTGCTGCAGAAGCTGCTGCTGGAGCTGCTTCAGCTGCTGGAGACGCTGCAGATGCTGCTGCGTCAGCTGCTGGTGCAGATGCTGGAGCTGCTTCAGCTGCTGGTGCAGATGCTGGTGCAGATGCTGGAGCTGCTTCAACAGCTGGAGTAGAAGCTGGAGTTTCAGCTGGTTTGTTGCATGCTACCAAAGCTACTGCCAACATAGAAACGAGCAAAAGTGATTTTTTCATGTTTTTACTTTCAAAAAATAGATCTAAAAAAACAACAAACTTGCGATGAATAATTACCGGTAATTATCGCTCAATAGGTTAAGTCGTCGGCATAAAAATCAAGTAGATTTTACATGTCCTTCGAAACTTTCCTAACCGCGAATTATAATGAATTTTCTGTCAATCGAATATACTTGATTGCGCTTTTTTCTAAAAAAGTCAGCTTATTTATGCATTTTTACTTGAATACTGACATTCCATGTTGTAAGTCGATCAAAAAGGTACAAAAGCGAGCAAATCCACACCTTGTTTGTCACAAATTTTTACTTTTTGGAAAGCTGTAACCAGCCATCTTCATACCAAATACAAAAGGCTTCGAGCACATCGTCTGAAGCTTTTGCAATCTCTTCTGAACTGAGGAAGCGCTGGTTGGCTAACAAGCTAAGGATTTGTTTGTCACTCTTTCCGACACTAAAAGATTCGCCATTGATAAATACATGTTTTGCTTGATATAGCATTTGTGTTTTTAGCGCAAGCTTGACACCATGCTTGAGCGCCGCGGTAGTAAATTTTTGTGGCGAGAATGGTTTCTCAGGTGAGTCGAAAAAAACACTGGCTTTAGGTTCAGTCAAATATTCACCCAAGAAGATAGTCATGTCTTCTTTGCCTAACTTTATTTTCTCAAGTTCGGCGCATATTTTTTCTATCATCGCTGTGCCCAATTCCGCTGGATTTTTGCTCGCTTCGAGTTCAGGGTCGGCATACCTGCCAGGTAGATCAATCGTGTCTGCCATGAACTGCAAAAAGCCTTCACCTAGTTCTTGAAACGAAGGTGATTTGAAACCAATTGAATACGTCATACATTCACCAAGAGCTACACCATCATGGGCGTAGTGTGGTGGTAAGTACAGCATGTCGCCAGGTTCTAATATGTATTCCTGCTCTGGTTTGAAATTGCGCAGTATTTTCAGCGGCATTCCTTCGATCAAGCTTAGATCTTTTTGTGCACTGATCTGCCAGCGGCGCTGGCCATGTGCTTGCAGCAAGAAAACATCATAAGAATCAAAATGTGGACCAACACCACCACCTTCACGTGCGTAACTGATCATTAAATCATCCAGCCTTGCATCAGGTGCAAATCTAAACTGGCGGAGTAATTCATCTGCTTTGGCTTGGTGAAGATTGACGCCTTGAATCAACAGCGTCCAGTCCTTCTTCTCCCTAACGGGGATCTTCTCGATTGGGCCATTTTTCATTTCCCAGTGTTGATTGAAAAAGCAAATCA
The DNA here is from genome assembly GCF_018139645.1 of Affinundibacterium baiyunense. GTDB lineage: Bacteria > Pseudomonadota > Gammaproteobacteria > Burkholderiales > Burkholderiaceae_D > Undibacterium > Undibacterium baiyunense. The sequence continues at coordinate 485,950 of NZ_JAGSPM010000001.1, read as the reverse complement.
GGCGCGATTCGACGTCGTCGCGACCCGCCATTTCAAACAGTTCTTCAGGGCTAAAAAGGGCTTTAAAGTTAGGAATTGCTTGACGAATGAGCAGTGGTTTTTTTTGCCAATAGGTAGCGAAGAATTCTTCAGGTGTAATTCCACCTAATAAAGTGAGCGCGGTCGTGTTTTTTTTCATTTTGCAAAGTCAATCGGGTGTGAAAAGTTCTGGCAGGATAAATCATCGACGTCACTTGAGGAAGGTATAATGCGTGATGTATTACAAAAGAACTGAAAATTTTAAGGAAATAGTATGAAAATTGCCAAAAATACTGTGGTAACTGTCGAGTACAGCTTGTCTGATACGCTTGGAAATCTGATTGAGCAGGGGCAAGAACCAATGGTATACCTTCACGGTGGCTACGAAAACACTTTGCCAAAGATTGAAGAAGCCTTGGATGGTCAGTCAGTTGGCTTTAATGAGACGATTCAAGTTGAGCCAGAAGACGCATTTGGTGAATATGACGCTGACTTGGTGAAGATCGAAGACCGTAGTCGCTTACCATCGCCGATTGAAGTGGGGATGCAATTTGAGGGCACGCCAGATGATGACCAGGACGGAGAAAGTTTGATTTTTACAGTGACTGAAATTGCTGAAGATAAAGTTGTTTTAGATGGCAATCATCCATTAGCAGGAATTGCGCTGCGATTTACTTTGCATGTGACTGAAGTACGCGAGGCGACGACTGAAGAAATAGCGCACGGTCATGTCCACGGTGCGCATGGTCATCATCATGATGACGAAGACGAAGATGGCGAGTATCGCAGTTATCCATTGCACTAATCATAAAAGTCGACTGGTTTAGGGCGACTTTAGTCTGATTAGGATAATCGTCGAATAATGAGGCTTATACCGAGGCTATACATTAAGTATGTATGATCTGAGATTGAAAAAATCTCAGATTTTCTTTTTTGCTTCACTGATGTTTTTGCAAAGCAGTTCGGTCGCATCAAGGACGCGCGGACCAGAGCGATGCAGCCAATCTCCAGGAATGCTGAATAAATTTTGTTTTTTGACAGCCGTTAGATTGGGAAAACTTTTCCAATCTTGAAGTAGTTTTGAATTGTCTTGACCGCTACTAAAAATGAACTCAGGATTAGCAGCAAGCAATGCTTCTAAACTAATGCTTGCACTGATTTCCTTTAAATCTGCAAAAACATTCTTGCCTCCACACAATTCAATCATCTTTGAGATGAAGTGTTCTCGATTCGTCGTCATCAGCGGACTCTTCACCATTTGATGAAAAACTGTGATTGGTTTTTCATTGTTTTTTAGCTGATAGGTGTTGCGCAAACGCTCTAGACGAACACGAAACTGTTTCGCATTATCAAATCCAATTTTTTCAGTCTTGCTTAATTGTGCGATTTTTTCGATTGAGTTGGCTATGTCTTCGTAATTACGTGGCTCACTCTCATACACTGTAATTTTATTGTCTCGCAATTTATTTGCTAGTTGTTTTGCATTGCCAGTTCCCCAAATAATCACCAAATCTGGTTTGAGTGCGAGCAGCCTCTCTAAATCAAGTGCGAAAATATTTCCTATGGATTGAATGTGTTTAGCTTGTTCGGGATAGTCACTATATTCACTAACGCCGACTAAATACTGGCCAGCGCCCGCAGCAAATACAAGTTCCGTCACATGTGGAGCAAGACTAATAATGCGTGTAGCAGGTTTCTCTATGCTAACTTTTCTTTGAGCGTCATCTTTTACTGTAATTTGCGCTTGTGCTGGCAAGCAAGTCAAGTAGGCAAGGCTAGACAAGGAAATCAAGCTGAGCAAATGCCAAAATAGGGAGTGAAGTTGATGCATAGCGTTAGCGTTGAGTGGAGTTAGATTTCCAAATTATCGATGAGGCGTGTGTTACCAAGTTTCGCTGCACTCAAGACAACCAGCGCTTCTTGATTTTCTAAATCTGCAGCGCTTGGTGCTTGCAGATCAACGCGCTTACGAATCGCAACGTAGTCGGGCTTCCACTGGCGTTTTGAGAGTTCCTGCATCGCTTGTTGTTCGATGTTAGATAAATTCAGATTACCGCCTCTTACTTCATTCGCCACCTGGTTCAGAATCTGATAAAGCATCGGGGCTTCTGCACGTTCAGTTTCTGATAAATAGCCATTTCGAGAGGAGAGGGCTAAGCCATCTTCTGCTCTCCAAGTCTCCGCAGCGATGATTTCCGTCGGTAAGGCAAATTGTTTTGCCATGTTGCGGATAATCATTAATTGTTGATAGTCTTTCTTGCCAAAAACGGCAACTCGTGGCTGTACGCAAGAAAATAGCTTGAGTACGACTGTGCTGACGCCATTAAAAAATCCTGGCCTAAATTCACCTTCAAGTATATCGCCCAAATCATTTGGTGGTTGAACACGATATTCTTGAGGTTCAGGATAGAGATCTTTCTCGGTTGGCGCGAACAAGACATACACGCCTTCTTTTTCTAGCTTCTCTACATCCGCTTGAAAAGTTCTTGGATATTTATCGAAATCTTCATTCGGACCAAACTGCAATCGATTAACAAAAATGGACGCCACTACTGGATCGCCGTGGCGACGCGCTAGACGCATGAGCGATAAATGACCTTCGTGCAGATTGCCCATTGTTGGAACAAACGCCGTTCGTAATTGACCACGTAATTGATCGCGCAATTCTTCAATGGAGGAGATTATTTTCATTTTTGGAGTTTGGAAAATTGGGTTGTTTCATGGGGGCGGCTTACGCAGGTGCGTATGCAAGCCTTACATAGATTGGGGCATAAGCCTCGGCTTGCGTAATTTCAATCAGTGTTTCTTTAGCGAGTTCGAGTAAAGCGACGAAATTAACCACCACCACAGGTGCACCACGACTAGGGTCAAATAACTCAGCAAATTCAACGAATTTACTTGATTGTAAGCGCCTTAGAATACTACTCATGTGCTCGCGAACCGATAATTCTTCGCGGCTGATCTTGTGATGCGCGACTAGTTTTGCTCGACCGAGAACTTCTGCCCAAGCTTGTTGAAGATCTGAAACGCGAACTTCGGGCCAGTGTAAGACGGTGTTTTGCTCAATGTAGACTTGTGCGTGCAGAAAGTCGCGACCAAGTTGCGGGAGTGCATTCAAATCGTACGCTGCTAACTTCATTTGCTCATATTCGAGCAATCGGCGTACTAATGCAGCACGAGGATCGTCAGCTTCTTCGCCGTCTTGCGTCTTATTGCTTGGCACTAACATGCGAGACTTAATCTCTATCAGCATGGCTGCCATCAATAGATATTCTGCAGCCAGTTCGAGATTGTGTTTGCGGATTTGATCGACGTATTGCAGGTATTGCTGTGTTACCTGCGCCATCGGAATGTCTAGAATGTTGAAATTCTGTTTGCGTATCAAGTAAAGCAGCAAATCTAACGGACCTTCAAATGCTTCTAAAAATATTTCTAGTGCATCCGGTGGTATATATAAGTCGTTTGGCAGTTTAAACAGTGGTTCGCCATACAATTTGGCAAACGCCAAACCATCAACAACATCTGGTGTGCTGTCGTTTGCGCCAATAATTGGGAGTTCTGTCGCTGGTAGACTTTGTGTAGACATGCGTCTGAGGAATTGAAGCTGAGCGATTAAAAGTGATTTGTCAGCTTCAATTTTGCTTAGTTTTTGTTTTGATAAACATAAGCTTGCTGTTTGACGCGAGCTTCCGCGATGCGTCGTTGATTATCTAAATCAACTGGAGCTTTGTCCCACAATAAGGCGCGACCATCGCGCTGCCCTTGCTCTAAGTGTGGATTTGCTTCTTTTAAGCCATTGATAAACTGTGTGGCTTCGGATTGATAAAGAGAAAAATGTTTAGAGAATTTCATGGGATTTCAATCGAAAGAAAATGGTAGTGACGCACTTCAAATTGCTTTGTTTTGGTATATTCAGCGCAATTTTCGTATTTTACCTTGTAATCGCAAATTTACCCTTGATTAGAGTACATATTCATTGGAAATGTTGGAATCGTAATTGAGTTTGACGAATTAGCCACCCAACAGATTAGCCAAGCGTTGATTTTGCGTTGATTGCGTCTTTAAAATGCTGCATGCGATTGAGTAGTAGTGAAGGATCTGTTTCTTTAATGAGTAATGCGTTGTGTTCAGGTTTCAAAAAGCCAGAAAAAACTGCATGCTCCAGAAATTGTAGAAGGTGGTCATAAAACCCATCAGCATTTAGCAAACCTAAAGGCTTGTGATGAAAACCAAGTTGCAGCCAAGTGAACATCTCAAATAATTCTTCTAGCGTACCTATTCCACCGGGAAGTGCGATAAATCCATCCGAAAGCTGCGCCATCATGGCTTTCCGTTCGTGCATGTTGGCAACAACATGGAGTTTATTCAGCTGAGTATGGCCAACTTCTCGGTCCAATAAAGCTTGTGGAATAACGCCGGTCACATGACCGCCAAGTCGCATTACTTCGTCAGCGATGACTTTCATTAGCCCGACATCGCCACCGCCATAGACTAATTCTAAATTTTTCGCAACAAGTTGCTTAGCGAGAGATAGGGCTGCTTGTTGAAATGCGGGCGAATTTCCACTCGCTGAGCCACAGTAGACGCAAACTGATTTCATATGAATTAGGCTTCACGCTTAATTTTGAGTAAATAATCTTGTGACAGCTTTTCAAAAACTTCTTTCGTGTTGCCCCGCAAATATGGGCTGATTTGCACGATAACTTGATAGCAGCCGCGCGCCAATGATTCTGACATTGTTTGTAATTCCGTATACTTGCGCGGATTACGAACGTATTCATAGGATAGCCAGTAAGTTGCGACCACGACCATATTTGTCGCTAATGCATCCACGGTAATATCGTCTGCCTCAAATTCGCCATCGGCACGCAAACCCAAGCAGAGTTCCGTCGCGACTTTGATTTTGTGATTTAGAATTTGCTTAAAGGTGAGCTCAAGCTTTCTATTGCGTGTCAGTAAGTCGTTGAGGTCGCGATAGAAAAAGCGATAGCGCCAAATTAATTCAAAGGTGAGGTGAAGATAGATCCAAATGTCTTGAATATTGGCTTTTCGGCCTTCTGGAAAGGCCAGCTTTTTATTAATTTCTTCTTCAAATTGCACGAATAAAGAATTTACAATGTCTTCTTTGTTTCTGAAGTGATAATAAAGATTACCTGGAGATATACTCATCTCCTCGGCAATAATTGTAGTTGTGATATTAGGTTCGCCAAAGTCATTAAATAACTTTAGTGATAAATCTAAAATACGGTCTCGCGTTCGTCTTGGTGTTTTGTTTTGCATGTCGAATGCCTATTGATCTTGTCTAATCGCAAGCAGCGATCATTTGGCAATAGAATATCATTGAATCAAGCATTACCCCAAATTTACTGGCGTAGAAAAGCAATTAAGCAAAATCAAATTTGATCTGATTCAAGTTTTTTTTCTGGTTTTGGGATTTCAATCAAGCGTGTTTTTGCCAGTTTGTCATGCAAAAACTGTCCATCCTTAGTGAATAGAGCGGTCGCCGCCCAGCAGCAAAAGCCGATCACGACGGGAATCGCTAATTGTGCATTTTTTAAGTTAAGTTGATAGGCAACAACAAGTCCAGGTAAGAACCACAGCCAAGCTAAGCAATATCGCACGATTGCTTTGGTCAATGGGATGCGAGAAAAGTCATCGTTGACTAATTTGATACGCCAAGTTTGCATGGCGAGCGTCTGACCGCCACGACGCCAAAAAAACACAAAATAAGAACCAATCACAAAAAATAGAAATACTTCTCTCGCAAGTCTCAGGCTTAAAGCACTCTTGCTTTGTGTTGTTACATCAAAGATAAAACTGGCAAAAAAAATCACACCAAATACCAACGCTGCCTCGTATATGATCATACATACTAGGCGGCGTTTTAAACTTGGTGTGCTGTTGATTTGTGCTGTTTGGGTATTTCTACTTGTAGGCGAATGATTCATGAATAACTAACTTAGTCGATGGTTCTCTGTATTGACCGTTATTTTATTTGATATTCGCTTGCGATGCAGTGCTATCAGCTGGTTTTGCTGGAGGCACCTTTTTTATTGGTGCCAGCACAGGACTTGTTTTTTTCGATTCGGGTTGTATTGTTGTAATGGTTTTTTTGGATTTTGCTTGTTGGGCTAGCTTCGCTTTTTCCTCTTCGCTCAGCTGTTGATACTGTTGCCATTGCGCTGATTTTTGTTCTGGCGATTTCTTGGCGGTATTAGCAAAGTTTTCTCTAACAGACATCCTTTGCTCAGGTGTTAATTTTACCCAAGTGCGAATCCGTTCCTGAACTCTTTGTTGTTCTTCAGGTTTCATGTTGGCATATTTGTGCGCAACGGCGAGCCATTTTTTCTGGCGCGTGGCGTCCATTTGATCCCATTCATTGGCTAGCGGTGCCAATGCGCTTTGCTCATCGGGCCGCAGTTGTTTCCAACTGGTCTTTGTTGTGACTATACTTTGATTTGTTTTGGTCGGAACTGCGGAAGAGCTGACGCTTGTAGCACTAGCGGGTGCTTGCATTGGTGTAAGTGCGACAGCATTGGCCGATAAACCAACAGTCAATAAAAATACTAAGCTAGGGAAACTTGTTTGGAGCAAAAGACTCGTAATTTGCACTCTTATTCCTCTGTTTTTACTGGTGGTGTTTCTTTGTTTAAATAAGCATTAAAACCGCCATCTAAATAAGCATCAGGTGGTAATTCGTCAACTAAAACAGCTGCGTCTATCTCCGCAAGATCGTTAATTTGTTGTTCTTGTTCGTATTCGTAAATTCCATACAAGCCTATCATCAAAGCTAAGAGAGGTAATGCTATCCACATTTTCTTTACCCAGCTTTTTTGCGATATGGACTGCCCGCTATTGCCTGCCAAAATGCCGCCAAAAGCGAGTGCTCGGCTTGGTTCAGCTTGCTTTTGACGTGACAACGCTAATTGACGAGCTGCTGCCAATCGATCGAGAGTGGCTTCCGGCAAGTTTTCGCTTGATTCCGTCATTGCACGACGCACTTTGTAGGCGAAGTCAATTTCCTCTTTTTCTTTTGCGTAAGTCATAAATGTATCCCTATTGCTTTAAGTGATGCGGCTAGTGCGTGTGTCGCTCTAGAACAGTGTGTTTTCACACTTCCTTCAGAGCAGCCCATAGCAATTGCTGTCTCTGCGACATCCATGTCTTCCCAGTAACGCATCAAGAAGGCTTCTCGTTGACGCGTGGGAAGTTTTTTTATTTGATCGTCGATAATATTTAAAACTTGTTCTCTTTCCAACTTTTTTTCTGTTGATTCTGCTGCTTCGCTACCTTCTTCGGCCGCATGGATTTCTAGTAAATCAAAATTATCATCGTCTTGGTTATTTGTGCTGATATTTGAGAACAGACTTACCCAATTATTGCGTACTTTTTCACGACGAAAAAAGTCAAGAATTGTATTTTGAAGAATTCTTTGGAATAACAAAGGTAATTCTTCAGCGGGCTTATCGCCATATTTTTCGGATAATTTAATCATGGCATCTTGCACGATGTCGAGTGCTGACTCGTCATTTCGTACCATATATACAGCATGTTTATATGCCCGACGCTCGACGCCTTCGAGAAAATTGGATAATTCTTTGCTAGTTGCCATTCAGAGGGAGGATGCTTGGAAAGCGTAAAATTTCTAAAATAGTAAAGAAGTGAATCTCGATTTAAAACTGATCAACGAAATTCCAAGAAAATTGGTTTACATTGATTGTAAAAATTGTGAATTGTTGTTCACTTTAAAAGTGCGCACATGCTAACAAAATTCTGTATCGATGTCGCGATGTTTCACTGAAATTCTTGTTTAGATATCGAAATTGCCATTCATTTGTTCTAAATTTGCCGATTTATTTGGAAATAAGTCGTTAAATAGTCTTGACCAATTTGCTGCATCGCAGTACTGTAGAGCCTCGCCTCAAGATCTCGGGGCACCAAAACTTGTTTGATCGGGCTCACAATGCCTTTGTCAACAAGTCACTATCAGTAAATTGTTAGTAGCAGTTTGTTCTAACCCATGCCACAAGCGTGAGAAATTTGTAATTTCTTAGCCTTACCCTGACCGCACGAGTCGCCATTAAGCTTTGCCTGGAATATTGTCCAACGGATAGTAGAAGGGGAGAGTGACCGCACAAAAAGGAAAGTCAGCAGACCGTTATTGAAATTTGAATTTCGTCAGGAAAGAACATCCGATCAATCTCCAATGGACCTTGAAAGGAAATAAAATGAGTTCAGAACGACCGTCCGATCGTCAATCGGATCGCGGCACTGAAAAAAATTCAGACCGTAACACTGAATACACTGGTGCAGAAATTCTCGTTAAGTGTCTCGCAGAAGAGGGTGTAGAGCACGTATTCGGCTATCCGGGTGGCGCTGTTCTTTATATCTATGACGCGATTTTTAATCAGCGTAAATTCCAACATATTTTAGTCCGTCACGAGCAAGCAGCGATTCATGCCGCTGATGCGTACTCCCGTTCGTCGAATAAAGTTGGCGTCGCCTTGGTAACTTCTGGCCCAGGTGTGACGAATGCAGTGACGGGTTTGGCAACTGCCTATATGGATTCAATTCCTATGGTAGTCATTTCTGGGCAAGTTCCTAGTCATGCAATTGGCGAAGATGCTTTCCAAGAATGCGATACCGTCGGCATTACGCGTCCATGCGTGAAGCATAATTTCTTGGTGAAAGATGTGCGTGAACTGGCAGATACTGTGAAGAAAGCCTTCTTCATTGCGACTACCGGACGCCCTGGCCCTGTCTTGATTGATATCCCTAAAGATATTAGCAATCACAAAACCACTTTCCATTATCCAAAAGAAATTGAAATGCGTTCCTATCGCCCAGTCGATAAAGGTCACGCAGGACAAATTCGCAAAGCGGTTCAATTGCTGTTGCAAGCTGAACGTCCAATGATTTACACCGGTGGTGGTGTGATCTTAGCGAATGCCGCACCAGAATTAAATAAATTAGTCGATCAATTAGGTTTCCCTGTCACCAACACACTGATGGGATTGGGTGGCTATCGTGCAACTGATGAGAAATTCGTCGGCATGCCAGGTATGCACGGTACCTATGAAGCCAATATGGCGATGCAACACTGCGATGTGCTAATCGCGATCGGTGCACGTTTTGATGATCGTGTTATCGGTAATCCCAAACACTTTGCAACGCATCCACGCAAAATTATTCACGTAGATATTGATCCTTCATCGATTTCTAAGCGTGTCAAAGTCGATATTCCTATTGTTGGTAATGTTAAAGATGTCTTGGTTGAAATGTTGTCGCAACTGGCGGCTTCTGATGCTAAACCGAATGCAAAACCACTAGCTGATTGGTGGAAGCAGATCAATAAATGGCGCGCTCAAGATTGTTTGGCATTCTCTGATTCGTCAGAAATTATCAAACCACAATCTGTGATCCAGAAGGTATGTGAGTTGACACGTGGCGATGCCTTTGTCACTTCAGACGTTGGTCAACACCAAATGTGGGCAGCGCAATACTACAAGTTTAATCAACCTAAACGTTGGATTAATTCTGGTGGCTTAGGCACGATGGGTGTTGGCTTGCCGTATGCGATGGGCGTACAAATGGCAAATCCAGATGCAACGGTTGCTTGTATTACTGGCGAAGCGTCGATACAAATGTGTATCCAAGAGCTTGCTACATGTAAGCAATATCATCTGACGCCAAAAATTATTTTGTTGAATAACCGTGCGCTCGGTATGGTGCGTCAATGGCAACAAATTGATTATGCTGGTCGCTATGCTGAGTCTTATATGGATTCTTTGCCTGACTTTACCAAGTTGGTCGAAGCCTACGGCCACGTTGGCATGAAGATTGAAAATCCAGCGGATGTGGACGGCGCATTGCAAGAAGCTTTCGCCATGAAAGACAAGCTGGTATTCATGAATTTCATTACAGATCAAGACGAAAAAGTGTGGCCTATGGTGAAAGCCGGAAAAGGTCTGACTGAAATGTTGCTTGGTTCGGAGGATTTGTAATGCGACACATTATTTCCGTATTGCTCGAAAACGAAGCGGGAGCCTTATCACGTGTAGTAGGCTTATTCTCCGCACGTGGTTATAACATCGAAACTTTGACGGTTGCGCCAACCGAAGACGCAACGCTGTCACGTATGACTATCGTTACCACTGGTTCAGATGATGTGATTGAACAAATCACCAAACATTTGAATCGCTTGATTGAAGTGGTCAAGGTGGTCGACTTAACCGAAGGCGCGCACATTGAGCGTGAGTTAATGCTCATTAAAGTGCGTGCTGTCGGTAAAGAACGTGAAGAGATGAAACGTACAGCGGATATTTTCCGCGGTCGCATCATTGACGTCACTGAAAAAAGCTACACCATAGAATTGACTGGTAATAAAGGAAAGCTAGATGCTTTCATCGACTCGATTGAGCGTACCGCGATTCTAGAAACAGTCCGTACCGGTGGATCAGGTATTGGACGTGGTGAACGCATTCTTAAAGTGTAATCAGATTTAGCAGAAGAAGTAAAACCGCGTAGGCGCAGAGGATACAGGGAGTCGCTTGACTCCTCCTCCGTGCACTCGGTGTCTCTGCGGTCTGGGTTAAGGCTTGAACTTCGACTCAAGCAATTTCAATTTCGAATTATTTAAATTTATAGGACATCAACATGAAAGTTTTTTACGATAAAGATTGTGACCTCTCTTTGATCAAAGGCAAAAAAGTAGCCATCATTGGTTACGGTTCTCAAGGACATGCGCACGCATTGAATATGAGTGAATCTGGTTGCCAGATCACAGTCGCTTTGCGTAAAGGTGGAGCATCTTGGGATAAGGCAAAAAATGCTGGTTTGAAAGTCGCGGAAGTCAATGAAGCGGTAAAAGAAGCTGACGTTATCATGATCTTGTTACCAGACGAAAATATCGCTCAGGTGTACAACGAAAACGTTGCGCCGCACGCGAAACAAGGCGCGGTCTTAGCCTTCGCTCACGGCTTTAACGTTCATTACGGCCAAGTTGTGCCACGTGCCGATATGGACGTGATCATGATCGCGCCAAAAGCGCCAGGCCATACAGTGCGTGCGACTTATACACAAGGTGGCGGTGTGCCACATTTGGTCGCTGTGTATCAAGATAAATCCGGCTCTGCACGTGATATCGCTTTGTCCTATGCAATGGCAAATGGCGGTGGTCGCGCTGGTATTATCGAAACCAACTTCCGCGAAGAAACTGAAACTGATTTGTTCGGCGAACAAGCGGTTCTGTGCGGCGGTGCGGTGGAGTTGATCAAAGCTGGTTTTGAAACTTTGGTTGAAGCTGGCTATGCTCCAGAGATGGCTTACTTCGAATGCCTGCACGAATTGAAGTTGATTGTTGATTTGATCTACGAAGGCGGTATCGCTAATATGAACTATTCGATTTCGAACAATGCGGAATACGGTGAATATGTAACTGGTCCACGCGTTGTAACAGAAGATACCAAGAACGCGATGCGTCAATGTTTGAAAGACATTCAAACGGGTGAATATGCAAAGAGCTTCATCTTGGAAAACAAAGCAGGCGCACCAACTTTGATCTCGCGTCGTCGTTTGAATTCTGAGCACCAAATCGAACAAGTCGGCGCGAAATTGCGTGCGATGATGCCTTGGATTGCCAAGAACAAGATGGTTGATCAATCGAAAAACTAATTTGACGATTCCTTAGTTCTTGTTGCGTTACAAAGAATAAAAGGTCATTCATTGGCGAATGACCTTTTTTCATAATTTGATCAAGTAAAGCTGTGAGTTAATTAGTTCGATAAAGTCGTAGTTCGAAAATCCTCTTGAATGAGGTTTTACAACTGAAAAATTAAATGTGCAAATTTTTGAAGGCGAGAATCGAAATCTGTCGATCAAAACGGTTCATCATCGCGCAAATATCGCCATTGACCTTCTGGTAAATTGCCTAGTCTGACTTTACCGATTCGAACGCGTTTTAGTCCAATCACTTTTAATCCCACCATTTCGCACATGCGGCGAATTTGACGTTTCTTACCTTCTTTGAGAATGAAGTTCAGTTGATCCTCGTTTTGCCAACGTACTTTTGCTGGAATCAGTTTTTTTCCATCTAAACTGAGCCCGTGATTGAGTAGGCGTAAGTCACGTTCTGGTAATTTACCTGGTTTTGTGTATTCGACGCGCACTAAATATTCTTTTTCGACATCGGTGTTTTCGCCGATCAATTTTTTTGCGACGCGTCCATCTTGGGTTAGTACCAATAGTCCTACTGAATCAATATCGAGACGTCCGGCGGGCACTAGACTGCGTAACTGAGTTGGGTGAAAAGTATTTTCGACTTTGCATTCACTCCAACGATTTTCAGCTTTGATCAGCGCAATTGCAGGCTCATAACCATCTTCGGCTTGGCCGCTCACATAGCCGACTGGTTTGTTGATAAGGATGGTGACACGCTTCGATTGTTCCGCAGCAGCTTGGCGTTCAACAGTGACTTTTTGATGTGGAAAGACTTTGCTGCCCAGTTCCGAGATAACTTTGCCGTCTACGCGCACCCAGCCTTTGGCGATCCATTCATCCGCTTCGCGTCTTGAGCATAGGCCTAACTCGGACATGCGTTTAGAAAGTCGTAATTGTTCTGTCATAGAGGATTTTTTTAATTTTGTGTGTTAATTCGATGTGTCGGCTCAAATGCGTCAATGTCAAATGCGTAGAGCATCAAGTAATTCAGATTCAAATTGGATTTGGTTCTTAGGGTTATGTAAGGCAGCGCCATCGACGAGAAAAACGTCTTCGACACGTTCACCCAAGGTCATGATTTTGGCCGTGTGTAAGTTAATTTTGTACTTTGCCAAAACGCCAGCGACAGAATATAACAAGCCATTTCTGTCGTTTGCAGATATCGATAATAAAAAATACTGTCCTTTATCATCTGGGCGCAATTCTAAGGTTGGAACTAATGGAAAATTACGTGATAAGCGCGATAGCCTTCCTTGATTTGGCGTGCTTAAGGGCGTTTGTTTTGCCAAGACTTCTGCCAATTCATGCTCAATTAAATTGATGATGTCACGATAATTGCTGGCAAATGCAGGCTCGGTAACTAAAAAAGTATCGAGTGCATAGCCACTCTTCGTGGTATGAATCTTGGCATCAAGGATGGCGAAATTTTTACTGTCAAAGTAGTTGCAAATTCTTGCGAATAAGTCGGCTTGATCATGTACGTATACGGTCACTTGTAGGCCTTCTCCGATCGGAGCGACGCGGCATTTGACGATGGGTGTTGTGCTATCAATTTTATCGTGGAGAACTCGTGTTTGCCATGCGATGTCAGAGGCATCATGTCTTAAAAAATAGACGATATCGAGTTCATCCCACAATTTGCTGTGCGCGTTATTTTCTATGCCGACTAAACGTAGCGCTTTGAGTGCTTCTTCTTGACGGTTCTTTAGTTCTCGATCAGTTGATGGTGTTTCGCCGCCGAGTACGCGCAAGGTGATTTTATATAAATCTTCTAGTAACTTGCCTTTCCAAGCATTCCATACTTTGGGGCTGGTGCCGCGAATATCACAAACAGTGAGCAAGTATAAGGCGGTTAAATGACGCTCATCTTTGACTAAATTGGCAAATGCTTGAATCACATCTGGATCCGATAAATCTTGTTTTTGTGCGACTTGCGACATCGTTAAATGCTGCTGCACTAAGAAAATGACTAGCTCTGTATTATCTTTGGAAATTCCATGATCAAAGCAAAATTTACGTGCGTCAGCCATGCCTAAAACTGAGTGATCACCATTGCGACCTTTGGCAATATCATGAAACAGAGCTGCGATATAGAGCACCCAAGGCTGATTAAAATTAGCCATTAGCTGACTGCAGAATGGATATTCATGCGCGTGCTCAGTCATGGTGAAACGACGCAAATTACGCACCACCATCAAGATATGCTGATCGACAGTATAAGCATGGAATAAATCATGCTGCATTTGTCCGACGATGCGCCGGAAACTTGGCAGGTAGCGTCCCAAAATACTGGTTTGATTCATACTACGCAAAACGTGCGTGATGCCGCGCGGCGACTGCAGTATTTGTAGGAAGGTGCCGCGATTAAAAATATCGTGACGGAATTCCGCATCGATTAAATTGCGCGAATGCCAAAGAGCGCGCAAGGTTTTGGCGGTCATACCTTTAAGGTTGGCGTTCTGCGATAGCAATAAAAATACTTCTAGCATCGCGGAAGGTGTTTGTTCAAACACGTTTTCTTCTGCAATGTCGATGAGTCCATTTACTTCATTGAATCGCGCATTGATTGCGTGCGCTTGATGAGGAAGCGGGAATAACACCGCCTCAATATTTTGTAAGAGTATCGTGTTTAGTTGGGTGACTGCTTTGGCTGCCCAATAGTAGCGCTGCATCAAATATTCACTTGCACGGCGAGACTCGGTGGTCTCAAAGCCGAAGGTCGCAGCAATGGCATTCTGCAAGTCAAATACCAAACGATCTTCACGACGACCGGCCTGAATATGTAGGCGAACACGGATGTCTTTAAATGCGCGTTCATTGCGCTTGAGTTGATGTGCTTCAGTTGCGGTGATTAAGCCACGTGCGGCTAATTCTGCCCATGAGTCGCCGAGTTTTGCGGCTTTTGCGACCCACAGAATAACTTGCAAATCGCGTAGCCCACCGGGACTTTCTTTGCAATTTGGTTCCAAGCTATATGGCGTGTCTTCGTACTTGACGTGACGTTGGTGTAGTTCAAGCAGTTTCGCTTGGAAAAACTGTTGGGGTTGCATCGCCGCATCATAGCGATTTTTAAGTTCGCGAAAGCTATTTCGACTGCCTGCTAATAAACGCGCTTCGAGTAAAGCCGTTTTGACGGTAATGTCTGCGGCTGCTTCTGTCATGCACTCATCAATCGTTCGTATGCTGTGGCCAATGTCTAGACCAATATCCCAAAATACTTGGACCAAACTTTCGAGCTTTTCTTTGAGGGCTGGATTTGGATTGTCTGCTAAAAGAATTAAGACATCTACATCGGAATGCGGAAACAATTCTCCACGACCATAGCCGCCTACCGCCACTAGAGCGAGCTCTTTGGGGAAGTTAAAGCTTTTCCAGATCTCACTTAAATTGACGTCAACACAGCGACATAAATCTTTGAGCAGCGTTTCGGCCTTCGGTTTGTCTTTGAAGGACTGAATAATCGCTTGTTGTTCGGCCTTAAGCTTTGCTTTGAAAGCCATGGCATTCGCGATGGCTGTCTTCATTAGGCTTTGGATTGCGATGTGGTTTGTGCAGTAATAAAAGCTGGCGGCGGAGGTGAGCCAGCCGACAAGGTTAGGACTTCATACCCTGTTTCTGTGACCAAAATCATGTGTTCCCACTGTGCCGACAAGCTGCGATCTTTTGTTTTGATCGTCCAGCCATCATTCATTTCGCGAATTTCGCGACGACCTGCGTTAATCATCGGTTCAATCGTGAAGATCATGCCTGGCTTCAATTCATCTAAAGTGCCAGGGCGACCGTAGTGCAAAATTTGCGGCTCTTCGTGGAAGACTTTGCCGATGCCGTGACCACAAAATTCTCGTACTACGCTATAGCCAGCTTTTTCTGCATGTTGTTGAATCGCGTGACCGATGTCACCCAAGTGATTTCCTGGTTTAACTTGCTGTATTCCTAACCACATGCATTCGTAAGTAATGTCACTCAATCTCTTGGCAAGAATGGAAGGTTCGCCGATAAAAAACATGCGGCTATTGTCACCGTGGTAGCCGTCTTTAATGACAGTAATGTCGAGGTTGACGACGTCACCATTTTTGAGAACTTTGTCCCCTGGAATGCCGTGGCAAATAACGTCATTGACCGACGTACAGATGGCTTTTGGGTAGGGCGTGTAGCCGGGCGGGCAGTAGTTCAATGGAGCGGGAATGGTCCCTTGAACATTCGTCATGTATTCGTGGCATAGGCGATCAAGTTCGCCAGTCGTTACGCCAGCTTTCACAAATGGTGTGATGTAATCAAGTACCTCAGAGCCTAAACGACCGGCAATGCGCATGCCAGCGATATCTTCTGCGGATTTAATGGAAATGTTTGACATGCGTTTTTGGTAATCAGAATGAGTATGTAAGTAATAGACGAAATTTTGTCGAAAATCGTCGAGGCTGTAATTATAGTCGACTCGCGAGGAGCACATTGCCTATGTATGCGAAATTTAGCGTCGATAAATTTCTGGCGAGCCGTTCGTAAATCAAAATGCATCGGTTATTGACGGTGTAGTAATACCTAGTTCTTCTCTTTAAGGGCCTATTGGGCAAGTTTGATGCTTGATCAATTTACGTGTTTCGGGTTAGAATAGATGGCTAGCTTGAATAAATTACATGCTAATCAGAAGTAAGCGTTTTAAATTATGTTTGTTTTTTAAAGATCGAATCTGGTCGAAAAGGGTGTTTCTCAATGAGAGGAATCACTGACTCGATTCAAGACCTAACCCTGGAGTTATTATGTCTGTAACAATGCGTGAAATGTTAGAAGCTGGTGTTCACTTCGGTCACCAGACCCGTTTTTGGAATCCAAAAATGGCACCGTACATCTTTGGTCATCGCAATAAAATCCACATCATGAATTTGGAAAAAACATTGGCGATGTATCAAGAAGCAATGAAATTCATTCGCCAATTGTCCGCTAACCGTGGCACGGTATTGATGGTTGGTACTAAGCGTCAAGCGCGCGAGTTGATCGCTGCTGAAGCAAACCGCGCTGGTATGCCATTTGTAGATCAACGCTGGTTGGGTGGTATGTTGACTAACTTTAAAACAGTTAAAACATCCATCAAGCGTTTGAAAGATATGGAAGCATCTGTGCAAGATGGTTCTGTTGAAAAGTTGTCTAAAAAAGAAGCGTTGATGTTCCAACGTGAAATGATTAAGTTGCAAAAGTCAATTGGTGGTATCAAAGATATGCCAGGCGTTCCTGATGCTATTTTCGTGGTTGACGTTGGTTACCATAAAGGCGCGATCACTGAAGCGGCTAAATTGGGTATCCCAGTTATTGGTGTTGTGGATACAAACCACTCACCAGAAGGCGTAACTTACATCATTCCAGGTAATGATGACTCTTCTAAAGCGATTGCTTTGTACGCTCGTGGCGTTGCAGATGCGATTTTGGAAGGCCGTGCAAATGCAGTGAATGAAGTACTTGAAGCTGTTAAGCCAAGCGATGAGTTTGTTGAAGTAGAGCAGGCTTAATTTTTGCGCCGAAGCTTTTTTAAAGCGCGGCGTTTAAAAAGCTAAAAAGGGGGCAACGCGTGTTTGCCCCTTTTTTTAAATCGAATTGATATTGAACTTGTGCATCGTTACGATGCATTGAATTAGGAGAGAAACATGGCAGCAATTACAGCAGCGATGGTCGGCGAATTACGTGCAAAGACTGATGCGCCAATGATGGAATGCAAAAAAGCATTGACAGAAGCAGAAGGTAACATGGAACGTGCGGAAGAAATCTTGCGCGTTAAATTGGGTAGCAAGGCTTCTAAGGCAGCTTCTCGTGTGACTGCAGAAGGTGTTGTTGCTTCTTATGTTGAAGGCGGCGTAGCATCTTTGGTGGAAGTTAACTGCGAAACAGACTTCGTGACTAAGAACGATGACTTCATCGCATTTGCAAATAAATTGGCAAAATTGGTTGCTGAAAAAAATCCAGCTGACGTTGCAGCATTGTCTGCATTGCCATTGGATGACGGCACTGTAGAAACAGTACGTGCTGGATTGATCGGTAAAATCGGCGAAAACATGTCTATCCGTCGTTTCGAACGTTTCGAAACAACAGCAAAAGTAGCGACATATTTGCATGGAACACGTATTGGTGTGGTTGTTGATTTTGACGCAGCTGATCACCAAGTTGGTAAAGACGTTGCGATGCACATCGCTGCGATGAAACCAGTGTCTTTGTCTACTGAACAAGTTCCCGCTGAATTGATCGAAAAAGAGCGCTCTGTTGCTTCTCAAAAAGCGGCTGAATCTGGCAAGCCAGCGGATATCGTTACTAAGATGGTTGATGGCGCAGTTCAAAAGTTCTTGAAAGAAGTGTCTTTGTTGAATCAACCTTTCGTGAAAAACGACAAGCAAACAGTTGAGCAAATGTTGCAATCTGTTGGTGCTTCTGTAAAGGCATTCACGATGTTTGTAGTTGGGGAAGGTATTGAGAAGAAGCAAGATGACTTCGCTGCAGAAGTGGCGGCGCAAGTTGCTGCTGCTAAACAAGCGTAAGCAAGCATTAAAAGAGAACGGGCCGAAAGGCCCGTTTTTTTAAGGGAAGTTTAATACTGTTCGTGTTGTAGAAGTGCTAGATGTGTAAGTGATTATCGCAAGTGTTTTACCTAGGTGCTTTGCATGAGTTAATGCAGAGTTGACCGTCCAGAATTTTTGCAATAATGTCTTTTAAACTTAAAGGAGCCTAGACCGTGACTAAACCAGCTTATAAGCGTGTGCTTTTAAAACTCTCTGGCGAGGCCCTAATGGGTGATGATGCTTATGGTATCAATCGCTCTACCATCGAACGTATGGTGGCGGATGTCGCTGAAGTTTCCCGTATGGGTGTTGAGCTTGCTATCGTGATTGGTGGCGGTAATATTTTCCGTGGTGTTGCACCCGGTGCACAAGGAATGGATCGCGCTACTGCAGATTATATGGGTATGTTAGCGACGGTAATGAATTCTCTCGCCTTGGGCGATGCGATGCGTCAAGTGGGTATCACGGCCCGTGTGATGTCAGCGATCGCGATTGAGCAAGTGGTTGAGCCTTATGTTCGCCCGAAAGCTTTGCAGTATTTGGAAGAAGGTAAGGTAGTAATTTTTGCTGCTGGTACTGGTAATCCGTTCTTTACGACTGATACTGCGGCAGCGCTGCGCGGCTCTGAAATTGGCGCTGAGTTGGTGTTGAAGGCAACGAAAGTGGATGGCGTGTACACTGCCGATCCGAAAAAAGATCCTACCGCGACACGTTATTCGACCATTTCATTTGACGAAGCGATTGCGCGTCATTTGCAGGTGATGGACGCAACAGCATTCGCTTTGTGCCGTGATCAAAAGCTACCAATTAAGGTCTTTTCTATTGTTAAACCGGGCGCTCTAAAAAATCTGATTATGGGTGGAGACGAAGGTACCTTAGTCCACGTATAATGCGCGGTTTTGGGTCGTGTTGAGATCCTAATTTTATTAAAGTAAATTAATTTTATTGTGGAATGAGAGCGTAAGCTCTCATTCTCATTTAGTTCAGGAGTAAATCATGACAATTGCCAGTGTTAAAAGTAGCGCCGATCAGCGCATGCAAAAATCGATAGAAACCTTGAAGTCTGATCTAGCCAAAGTGCGCACTGGTCGTGCGCATACAGGTATTTTGGATCACGTAATGGTTGATTACTACGGTTCTCCTACCAATATTTCTCAAGTAGCGAACGTTACCTTAATTGATGCGCGCACCATCGGCGTGCAGCCTTGGGAAAAGAAAATGTTGACAGTGATTGAGAAAGCGATTCGTGAGTCTGATTTAGGCTTGAATCCAGCGTCACAAGGCGACATGATTCGTGTGCCAACTCCGCCATTGACCGAAGAGCGCCGTAAGGAAATGGTGAAATTGGTTAAAACAGAAGGTGAAGATGCAAAAATTGCGGTGCGCAATATCCGCCGTGATGCCAATGAGTCTTTGAAGAAATTGTTGAAAGAAAAAGATATTTCTGAAGATGATGAGCGTCGTGCGCAAGATGATATTCAAAAATTGACAGATAAATTTGTCGCCGAAATTGATAAGCTATTAGTTGAAAAAGAAAAAGAAGTATTGACAGTTTAAATCTGTTTCTATCTCTCATCTTTTTAATTCAATTCGGAGTTTCATGAATCATTCAAGCTCAACGAAAACAGTTCCTAGTACGGGGCTGATGCCAAAACACATTGCCATTATTATGGATGGCAATGGGCGTTGGGCTACTAAACGATTTTTGCCGCGCGTCGCAGGTCATGTGAAGGGTGTTGATGCGGTGCGAGGCATTGTCGAAGCCTGTATCAAACGCGATATTCAGTTTTTGACCTTATTTGCTTTTAGCTCAGAGAATTGGCGAAGACCTGCGGATGAAGTCTCATTATTAATGCGTTTATTTGTAACTGCTTTAGAAAAAGAAGTTAAAAAAATGCATGACAATAATATTCGTTTGAAAATCGTTGGTGATCTATCTCGATTTGATCTGTCCTTGCAAGAAGCAATTCATCAAGCAGAGCAACTAACTGCAGCAAATACCCGTTTAACAGTCACTGTTTGCGCCAATTATGGTGGTCGCTGGGATATTTTGCAGGCGATGAATAAAGTCGTGGCAAATGGCCAGCTTGCTGGTGAAATCACAGAAGAGATGCTTGAGGCGCAGTTATCGATGGCTTACGCACCGGAGCCCGATTTGTTTATTCGCACGGGTGGGGAAACGCGTATCTCGAATTTTTTGTTATGGCAATTAGCTTATACAGAATTATTTTTTACTGAGACGTTTTGGCCAGACTTTAACGCGCAGTCATTAGATGAGGCGATCGCTTCTTATCAATCTCGCGAGCGGCGGTTTGGTCGTACAAGTGCGCAAGTGACAGATGTTCAAGTCTAAGCGTCACGTATTAATACCTGATAGCGCAATTGAACGATTCAGTCTACGATTCCTGAAACAATAAATTCAACTAACACTTCAACGACTCATATTCTTTCATACCTACGCTATGCTAAAAACCAGAATTCTCACCGCCATCGTGTTGTTATCGATCTTGATTCCCATCGTATTTTCTGGCTCAAGTTTGGCGTTCACAGCGGCAGCAGCAATTTTCTTGGCAGCGGCAATGTGGGAGAGTCAACGCTTGTTTAATAAACCAGGTGCGATTCTCATTTCAGCGGTGTGGGCATTTGCTTTTGCTTACCTTACTTTGCAAACAACAAATTTTTCCTTGCAAACTTTGTTCACTGTTTGCGTATTATTTTGGGTGTTCGGTCTGATTCCTAGCTTGAAATTTGGCCTGCCAGATATCAATAGTTTTGCGAGTGGGTTAATTAGTGGTGTGTACGCAGTGACCATCTTCGGATGTTTTGTCGCGATGAGCTATTTGTTTGGTAAATCCGCTGTGTTGCTGTTATCTGTATTGGCTTTAGTATGGATTGCTGATGTCGGCGCTTATTTTGTCGGTAAAGCGATTGGAAAGAAAAAGTTAGCGCCAACTATTTCGCCAGGTAAGTCTTGGGAGGGCGCAATTGGTGGTGCAGTTTTAGTTTTACTGTTCGCGTTTGGCTGTGCTTACTTGCCTTCACTATCAGATACTTTACCTGCGAGAATTTATCATCACCAAGGTCTTGTCGTGATGGTGGTATTGATGATCTTAATTGCCGTCGCTAGTGTGATTGGCGATTTATTTGAATCGCTATTAAAACGCCGTATCGGTATGAAGGATAGTAGCGGTTTATTGCCTGGACATGGCGGCGTACTTGATCGCATTGATGCGCTGATTCCAGTATTACCATTTGCTGCAATGTTCGTTGCGCTTTGGAATTTGTAATTATCTCGCCGATTTTTTAAATCAATTTGTCGAATTTGTCGAATTTGTTGAGTCATATGCAAAAACAAAGAATCTGTATTTTAGGATCAACTGGTTCTATCGGTGTTTCGACTCTCGATGTGCTTGCTCGTCACCCCGAGCGTTATCAAGTTTATGCATTAAGCGCGCACAGACAGGTAGAAAAATTGGCGCAACAATGTCGTCAATTTCAGCCACAGTTTGCGGTGGTTTCTGATCCTCAATATGCACAGCAACTACGTGACTTGCTGGCGCAATTTTCTAGCACAACAGTAGTGTTATCTGGCGCTGAGGCGTTATGTGAAGTTGCGAGTGCTGCAGAGTGCGATGTCGTCATGGCAGCGATTGTTGGCGCGGCAGGTTTGCCAGCTTCTATGGCGGCTGCACAAGCAGGAAAACGGATTTTGTTGGCAAATAAAGAAGCTTTGGTGATGTCAGGCCAGCTATTTATTGATGCAGTTGCAAAAAGCGGCGCGTGCTTATTGCCTATCGATAGTGAACACAATGCGATCTTTCAATGTTTACCGCAAAATTATCGTCGTGATTTGCAGGTAAGTGGCATCGCAAAAATCGTATTAACTGCCTCTGGTGGTCCATTCTTAAAACGCGATATTGCAACACTTGCTCAAGTGACAGCGGCCGAAGCAGTTGCTCATCCAAACTGGGTGATGGGGCGTAAAATTTCGGTTGATTCCGCTACCATGATGAACAAAGGTCTGGAAGTGATTGAAGCGCATTGGCTATTTGGCGCGTCGGCAGATCAGATTGAAGTGTTAATTCATCCTCAAAGCTTAGTTCACTCTATGGTGCATTATGTCGACGGATCTTTGCTAGCGCAACTGGGGAACCCAGACATGCGTACGCCGATCGCTTATGGACTGGCTTATCCTGAGCGCATCGCATCTGGCGTAGAGGCGCTCGATCTTAGTCAGTTTTTGCAATTAAACTTCTTTAAGCCTGATTTTGCACGTTTTCCATGTTTGCAACTCGCATACGATGCTTTGCGTGCTGGCGGCTCAGCACCGACCGTCTTGAATGCATCCAATGAAGTTGCAGTGGAGGCATTCTTGCAAGGACAATTAGGTTTTATGCAGATTGAAGCTGTTGTCGCTGAATCCCTAGCGAAAATTTCTGCGCAAAGTGTGACAGATTTGGCATCGATACTCGAAGTGGATAGGCAAACACGCCAATTTGCTTCTGCACATGTGGCGGCAATTGGAACTTGATATGACTTTACAATTTCTGCAAACGGTAATCGCGTTTATATTTGCGCTAGGAATTCTAATTATCTTCCATGAGTTAGGGCATTTCTGGGTTGCGCGTTTGTGTGGCGTGAGAGTGTTGCGATTCTCAGTTGGTATGGGTAAGCCTTTGTGGATCAAGAAGTTTGGAAGTAGCGAGACTGAATGGACTCTGTCCGCTATCCCATTGGGTGGCTACGTAAAGTTTTATGACTCAAGGGAAATCGATGTTTCACAAGCTAGTCCGCAAGAATTGGCGGGTGATTTCTCACGCAAATCGGTTTGGCAACGAATTGCCATCGTCGCTGCAGGGCCGATTTTTAATTTTATATTGGCGATTTTTTTGTTCGCTGCTTTATACACACATGGCACGCCAGATCCCGTGGCAAAGCTAAGAATTGCCTCCGAAACTTCCACGGCTTATACATCAGGCTTGCGTCATGGAGATCTAGTTCAAAGTATCAATGGAGAACCTGTGAAGTCGTGGTCTGATATGCGCTGGAAACTCTTGCAATTGGGCTTAGATGGAGCTGAAGCTAGAGTACAAGTGGCGCGTCAAAATCTAGATCGCCATAGCAGTACGGATGTGATGGAATTGAAGTTGCCGATGGCGCAATTGAATTCAGCCGACTTCGAATCGGATTTTTTGCATAAGTTGGGTATAGAGTTTTTCCGACCACCGGCGATTTTGAATGATGTTATTCAAGGTGGTGCGGCTAGCAAAGCGGGTCTTAAGCCAGGCGATCAAATTATGCAAATCAATGATCAGCCTGTGTTAGATAGTCAGGCATTTAGAGATATGGTCAACGCATCGCCGAATAAGCCGTTGACGATGTTAGTGCTTGGTGGTGGACAAGAATTTGAGGTGGTGGTTACACCCGAGGCGGTTGAAGAAAATGGAAAAATCGTAGGAAAAATCCAAGTTGCTCCTAGAGCGCAACTTGAGATGACCGAGTTGTCTTATCCAGTCATTGTGTCGGCTTATCGCGGTATGGTGCGTACCTGGGATACCAGCGTGCTTACGCTGAAAATGATAGGCAAAATGCTCACGGGTGAAGTCTCTTGGCGCAATATTACAGGGCCAATCACGATTGCTGATTATGCTGGTCAGACTGCTAGGGTAGGGTGGATTAGCTATCTTCAATTTATCGCCTTGATCAGTATCAGTCTTGGCGTAATGAATTTGCTCCCTATACCTGTGTTGGATGGCGGCCATTTGTTGTATTATTCGCTGGAAGTTTTAACAGGGAGAGCAATTCCCGAGAAGTATGTAGAGATGGCGCAGCGAGGAGGGCTAACTGTGCTGTTGTGTTTAATGCTTGTTGCTTTTTTTAATGATATCGTCCGACAGATGTCATAATACGTAGCTTATTCATCGCTGCGTTGCAAAAGCTGCAATCAAGTAGAAATATTGAGACTGAAAAACCCCAATGAAATTACCTTTAGAGAATTTAACTTTGTCAGCATTTCCTCGTCATCTCATCTCCGCAGCAGCCTTAGCTTTGTGTTCTGGTCATGCCCTTGCAATTGAACCATTTACAGTGAAAGAAATCCGCGTTGAAGGTCTGCAAAGAACTGAAGCGGGAACGGTCTTCAGTTATCTGCCTGTACGAGTTGGTGAAGTTTTTAATGATGCAAAAAGTATTGCAGCAATTAAAGCTTTGTTCGCAACTGGCTTCTTTAAAGATGTGCAGATAGAAGTGGAAGACGGCGTATTGGTTGTTCTTTTGGATGAGCGACCAACTATCTCTACCGTTGATTTTACTGGCACCAAAGAGTTTGAAAAAGATCAATTAGTTAAAGCCTTGAAAGATATCGGCGTTGGTGAAACGCGTATTTTTGATAAAGCAACTGTGGATCGCGCTGAGCAAGAGTTAAAGAAACAATATCTTTCACGTGGTTTATACGGCGCACAAATTACCACGACGATCACCCCTATTGAGCGTAACCGCGTTAACGTGACGTTTGCTGTTGATGAGGGTGATGTTGCCAAGATTGCGCAAATTAATATCATTGGGAATAAGGCATTTTCTGACGGCGAATTAAAAGAAATGTTGGCCTTAAGTACTCCGACCTGGTTTAGTTGGTATTCTAAAGCGGATCAATATTCAAAACAAAAGTTGTCAGGTGACGTCGAAACGATACGTTCGTTTTACCAAAATCGTGGTTACTTGGAAATGCAAGTCACTTCCACTCAGATCTCGATTACTCCAGATAAAAAGCAAGTTTACATCACCTTAAATATTGATGAAGGTGATAAATATAAAGTTACCGATATTAAGATTGAAGGCGAAACTTTTGGCCGTGAAGATGAGCTAGCTTCACTCATGTTGCTGAAGAAAAACGAGACCTACAATGCGGGTCTATTAACCGCAAGTACCAAACGAATTACTGATCGCATGGGTAATTTTGGATATGCATTTGCGAATGTCGTTGCGAATCCTTTGGTAGACAAAGAGAAAAAGGAAGTCGCATTTACTATTTTCGTTGATCCAGGCAAGCGTGTATATGTACGCCGCATCAATTTGGCTGGTAATACCCGTACTCGTGATGAAGTTATTCGTCGTGAGTTTAGGCAGTTTGAAGGCTCTTGGTACGACGGCGAAAAGATTAAAGTATCGCGTGATCGTGTTGAATATTTGGGCTTTTTCAAAGAAGTTACGGTTGACACACCTGAAGTGCCAACTAGCATTGATCAGGTTGATGTCAACTTGAGCGTCACTGAAAAACCAACCGGTAACATCATGATTGGTGCTGGTTATTCTAGTGCTGAGAAAGTGACGATCACAGGTTCTATCCAGCAAGTAAATGCGTTCGGTAGCGGTGACACGATAGGCTTGGATATCAACACCAGTAAATACAATCGGACGATTGCGTTAACGCACGTTGATCCTTACGTAACTGACGACGGCATTAGCCGTAGTATCGATGCTTATATTCGTACTTCCTTGCCGCCGATCGGCGCATACGGTTACTACCGTATTCAATCCTCTGGTGGTAATTTACGTTACGGGATTCCATTTTCTGAATTAGATACCGTATTTTTCGGTATAGGTTTAGAGCGCTCAAAAATTGATACTTATACCGACAGCCCATATCGCTACTTGAAATATGTTGCTGATTTCGGTGGACGAGAAATCGTGAAAGATCCTACTAATCCTCTGTGGGGTGTCGGTAGTGCGACCAATGATTCGATTCCTCTATCTGTCGCTTGGCAGCGTGATAGTCGTGATAATGTATTGACGCCTTCAATCGGCCGTTATCAACGAATTAATCTTGAAGTTTCTGCTTATGGCGAGTTTAAGTACTATCGTGCAATTTATAAACACGAGTACTACAAGCCGGTTTATCGCTCAGTCATTTTGGCGATGAACGGTGAGGTCAACTATGGTCATGGTTTGGCAGGTAAACCTTATCCTGTGTTTAAAAACTTCTATGCTGGTGGTATTGGATCGGTTCGTGGGTTTGAACCTGGATCTTTAGGAACCAAAGATCCGCGTGGAGACACACTTGGTGGTGCCACACGTATAGTTGGTAATGTAGAATTACAAATTCCATTCCCTGGTGCAGATAAGTCCTTGCGTTGGTTCACCTTCTTTGACGTCGGTAATGTGTTCGACGAAGGACAAAAAATTCGCGCTCAGGATATGAAAACCTCGGTAGGTATGGGGATTAGCTGGATTTCTCCAATGGGGCCTTTGAAATTGAGTTTCGGTAAGGCTTTAAATGCGAAACCGGATGATCGTCGTCAAGGCTTCCAGTTTACAATGGGAACTGGTTTCTAATTTCCTAAATGTTATAGTTGATTTGCGTTTGAGATTCGCTTGTTGGTAATTTGAAGTTTGTAATGTGGAGAATATTTTGAGTCACATATCTAATCCGTCCAAATTGATGCGCAATTTCTTTTTTGGCGCGGCTTCGTTGCTAGCTTTTGCGCACGTACAGGCGCAGGACTTTAAGGTCGCTTTTTTTAATGGTCAGCGTGTGTTAGACGAGTCTGTTCCAGCAAAGATAGCTTCTTCACGTATTGAACAAGAATTCTCTAAGCGCAAAAAAGAACTAGATGAAGTGAATGAGCGTTTTCGTAGTGCTTATCGCAAGTATGAAAAAGATGCTCCGTCTTTGTCCGAAGTCGAGCGTCTTCGTCGTCAGCGTGAATTAACTGAACTGGATCAAGACTTTAATCGCAAACAACGCATTTACAATGAAGATTTGGCACAGCGTCGTCAAGAAGAAGCGATTGCGTTGGGCGAACGTGCTTTGAAAATCGTGCGCCAAATTGCTGAGGCAGAAAAAATTGATATCGTGGTACAAGACGCTTCTTATGTTAATCCACGCATCGATATTACAGATAAAGTACTGAAAGCACTTTCCAAATAAAAATGACAAATAAAAGCATTCGACTAGGGGAGTTAGTCGATCGCTTCGGTGGTCAGTTAATTGGTAATCCTGATATTCAGGTCGTCGGCATTGCCCCATTAAGTGATGCGAGCGATCGTCATATCACCTTCCTTTCTAATTCCAAATTCAGATCGCAAGCGGAAAAAACACAGGCGATCGCTTTGATTTTGTCCGAACAAGATCATCTGCAATTAGCCGATACCTACCAAGGCGCGCGTATTATTACGGCGAATCCTTATGTGTATTTTGCGAAAGCTGCGCAGCACTTTTTCGATATCAATTCTATCGCGGCAACTCAGGGTGTACATCCGTCAGCGTGGGTAAGCCCGCAAGCGGAAGTGGCAGCCAGTGCCAGCATTGCAGCGCATGTGTCGATTGAGGCCGATGCCGTGATTGGTGAGCATGTGGTGATCGCCCCCGGTGTGTCGATAGGGCGCGGTGTGTCGATTGGGGATCATACCCAAATCAATGCAAATGTCAGTATTTATAACGATTGCGTGATCGGCCAACGTTGCATTATCCATTCTGGCGCGGTGATTGGTGCGGATGGTTTTGGCTTTGCTAATGAAAAAGGTAAATGGATCAAAATCCCACAAACTGGCCGTGTCGTGATTGGTGATGATGTGGAGATTGGCGCTAATACCAGCATAGATCGCGGTGCCTTGACCGATACCATTATCGAAAATGGCGTCAAGCTCGACAATCAAATCCAAATTGGGCACAACTGCCATATTGGTGAAAATACCGCGATGGCAGGCTGTGTTGGTGTAGCAGGTAGTGCCAAGATCGGCAAAAACTGCACCTTTGGTGGTGCAGCGATGGTTCTGGGGCATTTGACCATCGTCGATAACGTGCATATTTCATCAGGCAGTATGGTGTCTCGCTCGATTTTAGAACCCGGTCAGTACACGGGTTTTTATCCTTTGGCGAAGAATGCCGATTGGGAGAAAACCGCAGTGATTGTGCGCAATCTCGATAGCATGCGCGACAAACTCAAACAATTAGAGAAGACTGTCAAAGCACAGACTTCTGCAACCATGATTCAACATTCAAATACCTCTAACTCAGAAGAATAGTATGGAAAACATCGATAAAAGCTTGGACATCAACCAGATTAAACAATACCTGCCACATCGTTATCCGATGTTGTTGGTTGATCGCGTGTTGACTTGGGAAAGCGGCAAATCAATTACAGCGATCAAAAATGTCACGGCAAATGAAGAATTTTTTAATGGACACTTCCCCAACAAGCCAGTAATGCCTGGCGTGTTGATGGTAGAAGCCATGGCGCAAACGGCGGCGATTTTGTCCTTCCTGACCATGGGCCAAAAACCAGATGAAAATACGATTGTGTATTTCGTGGGTATCGACAATGTTCGTTTTAAGCGCCCAGTAGGTCCTGGCGATCAATTGAAGATGGACGTGGAAATTTTACGCGTTGCGCGTGGCATTTGGAAATACAAAGCGGTCGCAACGGTGGATGGTCAATTGGCGGTTGAGGCAGAATTAATGTGCACATTACGCACCACCAATGACGAACTAAAAACCGCAGCCGCAACAGGTACTAGCGCTTCTACAGGAGCATAAAAATGGCGATTCACTCCACCGCAATTGTTGATCCCAAAGCGCAGCTTGATTCTAGTGTTGAAGTTGGTGCCTATTCAATTATCGGTCCCAATGTGCGTATTGATGCCGGTACGACGATTGGCCCGCATGTGGTGATTGAAGGTCATACGACGATAGGCAAAGACAATCAGTTTTTCCAATTCTCTTCAATTGGCGCTGCGCCGCAAGATAAGAAATATGCGGGCGAGCCAACATTGTTAGAAATTGGTGATCGCAATGTGGTGCGTGAATTTTGCACATTTAATCTGGGTACGGTGCAAGATGGCGGTGTCACACGCGTGGGTAGTGATAACTGGATTATGGCCTACGTGCACATTGCGCATGATTGTCACGTCGGCAATCGCACGATTTTCGCGAATAATGCGGCTTTGGCCGGCCATGTACATATTGGTGATTGGGTGATTTTGGGCGGATTCTCCAACGTCCATCAATTCTGCAAAATTGGTGCGCACGCGATGGTCGGTATGAGCACGAGTTTGACGCAAGATGTGCCGCCATTTGTGATTTTGAATGGCAATCCCGCCGCTGCACATGGAATTAATATCGAAGGTTTGAAGCGTCGCGGCTTTAGTCGCGAACAGATTTCTGCTATACGCCAGGCTTATAAAACCTTGTACAAATCGGGTTTGACTTTAGACGAAGCGAAAGCCGAATTGGACAAGGAAATTGCCGCACAAACGGCAGAAATCGCTGAACACATTTCTACATTCCGTCAATTTCTCGACACCTCAACGCGCGGTA
Organism: Affinundibacterium baiyunense; assembly: GCF_018139645.1. GTDB lineage: Bacteria > Pseudomonadota > Gammaproteobacteria > Burkholderiales > Burkholderiaceae_D > Undibacterium > Undibacterium baiyunense. Next base: position 456,361 of record NZ_JAGSPM010000001.1, on the reverse strand, counting down.
TCGTGCGTTAAGTCGATTCATTAGCACCGCCCCATTATTGTGACTCGTCCTATTATTTCTATGGTCGCCGGAGAAACCTCTGGCGATATGCTGGCAGCCCGCTTATTGTCGGGCCTGCGTCCGCAATTACCCGATTCTTTGATGCATGGAATCGGTGGTAAGCACATGGCGGAGTACGGATTTCAAAGCGATTATCCTATGGAGAAGCTGTCGGTCCGCGGCTTGTTCGAAGTGTTAATGCACTATCGCGAAATTTCCGGGATACGCAAACAATTAATGGCGCAGTTGTTGGACGAAAAGCCTGAGGTGTTTATCGGTGTTGATGCGCCAGATTTTAATTTGGATTTAGAAGTTCAACTTAAGCGCGCTGGGATTCCGACTATGCATTACATCAGTCCATCAATTTGGGCTTGGCGTGGTGGCCGAATCAAAAAGATCGCAGAAGCGGTTTCGCATATGTTGGTGATCTTTCCGTTTGAAGAAGAGATCTATCGCAAGGCAGGCATTCCCGCGACCTATGTTGGGCATCCTTTGGCGCAAGTGATACCGATGGAGCCGGATGTGGAAGCAGCGCGTGAGGAACTTGGTCTCGAAGCTGACGCACGCGTTGTGACGATTTTGCCGGGTAGTCGTATGTCGGAGATCAAATACAATACGACAGCGTTTATTGCGACGGCAAAATTACTTTTACAACGCGAACCGCATTTGCAATTTTTGGTGCCTATGGTTGGTGCGAAACAACGTGCATATTATTCAGAACTGGTATTGGCCGCGCAATTGGATGAAGTGCCGATTTTGCTAATGGAAGGCAAGTCGCACACGGCGATTGCTGCTGCAGATGTGGTGTTGGTCGCATCGGGAACGGCTTCACTGGAAGTCGCCTTGTTTAAGAAACCGATGGTGATCGCCTATAAGATGATGGCGGCATCTTGGCATGTGTTAAAGCATATGGGCTACCAACCTTGGATAGGATTGCCGAACATCATTGCTGAAGATTTCTTGGTGCCAGAATTTTTGCAATCGGCAGCAACACCGCAAAATATGGCGGATGCTTTGTGGCAGCAACTCAACGATGTCGCTTTGCAAAAACGATTAAAGCTGCGCTTTGCCGATATGCATCAGGATTTGTTGCGTGATACGGCGGGTATCTCTGCACAAGCGGTGCTTAATCTTATTCATAATCGTTAGCTAAAGCTCATATGATTTTCCTCGCAATTACACCGACCGGACTAAAGAATGCATTGCAAGTAATTGACACGAGCATTTCAGCAATTTGGTGTGGTTCAGATGCCATTTCTGAAATTGACTATGAAAACTTAAAAGGTCGCAATGTCTCGCGTTTCAATTATGATCTTGGTGGTGAGACGCGAAATGTAATAAATCGAGCACTTGAGACGATTGAAGAACATCATCCTAACGAAATTATATGGATAGAGAATGTATCTGAGCTTTAAGAGTAAAGTAGGCTGGGAATCGCCAATGACGGTTTCTCTCTTTGTAAATTTTCTGTTGGGGACTATCCAAGCATCTCGGCTTTAGTTCCTGCATTAATTCGCTAAGTTAGCGTAAATAAATAGCGCTCCTTGCAACGAGGATTGCTCGACAATACGCGTTAACAATCTGTAGCCCTAAGTTGCAATTAAATTCAGTAGGAAAGTTTCACCATGTATATCGATTCTCATTGCCATATTAATTTCCCAGAATTAGCAGCGCGTATGCCTGAGCTCTTGCAACGTATGGAAGACAATGGCGTCACCCATGCGTTGTGTGTTTCGGTTGATTTGCCAGATTTTCCGCAAGTTTTGGCGCTTGCTGAGCAGTATTCACATATCTACGCGTCGGTTGGCGTGCATCCTGATTACGAAGATACTGAAGATCCAAGTGCTGAACGTTTAGTTGAGTTGTCGCAGCATCCTAAGATCATTGCGATTGGTGAAACTGGCTTGGATTATTTTCGATTGAAAGGCGATTTAGAATGGCAGCGCGAGCGTTTTCGCCAGCATATTCGCGCTTCACGCTTGAGTCGCAAACCCTTGATTATTCACACGCGTGCAGCGGCGGAAGATACCATACGCATTATGCGCGAAGAGGGCGCAGGTACTGATCAAGGCGGTGTGGCGGGTGTGATGCACTGCTTCACCGAATCTTTAGAGGTGGCACAAGCAGCGGTGGAGATGGGTTTTTATATTTCTTTCTCGGGAATCTTAACTTTCAAGAGTGCAAAAGATTTACAAGCCGTCGCGAAAGCCTTGCCGATTGAGCGAATTTTGATAGAAACGGATTCACCATATCTTGCACCTGCACCGCATCGTGGCAAAATGAATGAACCCGGCTTTGTGAAGCATGTGGGCGAGTTTTTGGCGGATTTAAAAGAGTTACCGCTGAAGCAGGTGCAAGAACAAACCACGAAAAACTTTTTTGATTTGTTTCAATTTGCGCGAGCCCATTGAGGAGCGTGAAATTTCATGCGTCAATTTCAACTAACTAACCAGCTTCGTCAATATAGTCGATTGACTATTTTGTTTTTTTTGTTTCTTTTCTCTCCGTCCATCTGGGCGCAATCATCATCTCCAATATCGTCAACTCCGTCTTCAACATCATTTTCTGAGACAGATGAAATCATTCGGGCAGCAAGATTTGATGACCTACGTACGATTAAACAATTTGCCGAGCAAGATGGCGATGTGAATTTGGCAGAACGTGATCGCGGCGAAACTTTGTTGATGATCAGCGTGCGAGAGCAATCGCAAAAAGTGTTTGACTACTTAATAACGCATCCGAAAATTCAACTCGATCAGCGTTCTAAGAATGGTGATACTGCCATCATGTTGGCCGCCTATCTAGAGCAAAAAGAAACTGTACAACGCTTAATCGAGGCGGGTGCGCAAGTGAATCAAGCTGGTTGGACAGCATTGCATTATGCCGCTGTAGTCGGGCGCCTCGACATTGTTGAAATGCTGATTGCCCGTTTCGCCTACATCGATGCAGAAACGCCCAATAAAACTACGCCATTGATGCTTGCAGCGCGTCGTGGTGAAATAAATGTCGTAAAGTTTTTGATTGCTGAAGGCGCAGATATTTCGCTTAAAAATATGTTGGGTTGGACTGCTTATGATTTTGCCGTCGAATCGGAACGTCGCGATATCGCGGCCTTATTGCAAGACTTGATGCAGGAAAAAGCAAAAGAGCATAAGTAAGCTTGCTAATCGCAAAGCATACTAGTCACGCAGATATTTTTGTATGAGCGCAGTGAAAATATCGAAGGCGAATCAAGCGAAAATCTGAGTCACTCTCTACACCGCGATTTCCATCAAATCACTGCCGACGACAATTTCTCCGTCAAAATAAGGCCGTACCGCGTTCAGCCAAATGCTATCTTCAAGATAAGGATAGCCACCAGGTACAAAATGCGATAGTACGAGTTTCTTGACCTTGGCCTCGCTTGCCACCCGTCCAACTTGTTCTGCCGTGCTATGACTCGCGAGTAGATGTTCTTTTAATCTTGTCGCATTGGGTTCTGTCGCAAGCAATTGATCTAAGGTGGGTGTGTGCATGATTTCATGAACTAGCACGTCAGCATCTTTCGCTAGCTGGACAAGATTTTCTGAGTAAGTCGTATCACCAGAAATCACGATAGATTTTCTTGCATGCTCAAAGCGATAAGCTAGTGCCGACCTAATTGGTGGATGCACGACTTGCGTCGCGGTGACTTTGATCTGCGCATTTTGTAGAACAAGTCCACCATGCTTGAAATGATGTGAAATTTCGTGAGGAACTATCATCGACTTGAGTGGACGGCGACCCTCATCTTGTATACGAGTTTGAATATCAAAATCATTTAAGGCTAAAAATTGCTGAGTCATGCGTTTGATCGGAGCTGGTCCGTAAGTATCAATACGATGATTCAAATCCGCTGCCCATGCTAACAACAGGAGATTTCCATAATCTGCATTGTGGTCGGAATGGTGGTGAGTTAAAAAGACATGGCGCACTGCTGATAATTTCACGCCAGCTTTGACGATTTGCTGTGCAACGCCGTTGCCGCAATCAATAATGTATGCCTCGTCATCGATCAGTATCATTTGCGCTGGCGCTGCGCGATTTTTCTTTGGAGTGGGACCACCCGCGGTACCGAGTAAGATCAGTCGCATCCCTTTTTTCTGTGTTGCGAATGAAGGGGATGCGAGTAGCGTTGCACTTGTGGCGATAGCGGCTTGCTGCAAAAAATAACGGCGAGAGGAGTTCATGGCGCAAAGGATAGTCAGTCGACTTGGATAAAAGATGTGGCTTAGTTTATCTATGTATTAGATGGCTGACAAACTATCTAGCAGCTTTGTGGTAGTTGAACTTTTTTACGTCTTTAAATCGGGGTTTTATCTCTATTTTTTGTCTTTCATCGGATAATACGCGATCTTTATTGGATGTTTGCTTAAGCTTGCCAGCATCTAATCTACGGAGAATACAATGTTAACCAGTCTTTTCTTTATCGCCCGTATCGCTTTTGGTTGGGGAATGGCAGTCCTTATCATTTTGGTAACCTTAACTGAGGTGATCTTTCGCGTAGGTCATTTGAATGGTATTGAGATCTTGCCGCTAGGCGCAGGTTTTTTTGCAATGATAGGCGCGTTTTCGCATATACGACGTGTGCGTTTAATTACGATGGACGTTAATTCTGCAACGCTGTCTAACCGTCAGCGTCGGCAAATAGAAATTCCTTTGGATGCGAACGCGGCATTCGCATTAATTGAAGCGGCAATCAAAGAGTTGCCTGGTGCGGAGCGCGTTGAAAGTGCTGCAGATAGTTTGCAATTGCGCGCAAAAATCAAACGCATTCATCCTTATCACAATGATTTTTTAAGCGAAACAAAACTATTTCAATGGCTGGAAAGCGGTAACAATCAAATTCTGGCGACAGTTTCACCAGGTTCGGAAACCTGTAGCGTTACCTTAATTTGTGAGCCTGATCGTGCTGCATGGACAGATTGGTTCTTAGTTGATAATGGTACCAATTTAGAAAATGCCGAGGCCTTGGGACGTGCGATTTCTCGCCGCATTGCAGATAGTCGTAAACAAGAAAAAGCGAGTGCGCAACAAACTGTGACGGAGAAAGAATTAACCGTCGCCAAACTGAACTTGCTACACGCGCAAGTGGAACCCCATTTTCTGTACAACACGCTCGCCAGTGCGCAATTATTAACGCGTTCAGATCCAGCCAGCGCGGATGTGATGCTTGGAAATTTAATTACTTACTTGCGACATTCATTACCCAAGACAGAAGACGCGCCATCCACGATTGGGGCAGAATTGGAACGTGCCAAGGCTTACCTCGATATTATGAAAATACGTATGGGATCACGTCTTAATTTTCAAATTGAGGTGCCAGAGTATTTAAAGCCAGTTTTGTTTCCCACTATGATGATGCAAACCTTGGTTGAAAATGCGATTAAGCATGGTTTGGAACCGAAGACCGGTGGAGGCACGATTTGGATTTTAGCGCGTGCGCATGAGAATAATGTGGCAGTGACGATCGCCGATGACGGGCGTGGTTTTAGTGCAGAAGGTGCGGGAACAGGTATTGGCTTAAGAAATGTACGAGAACGTCTGCGTTTAGCTTACGGCAATAACGCTAATTTTCACATCGTAGCGAATTTCCCTAGCGGTGTAGCGGCAACGATTACAGTGCCGACTAGCTTTCTGCAAGGAGAATAAAATGCCTAAATGTGTCGTTGCTGAAGACGAAAGTCTATTACGTGAGGCTTTGCTTGAACAGTTGAATAAAGCATGGCCCAATTTGGAAATAGTCGCGGCGTGTGATGATGGTGCTAGCGCGTTGGAGGCTATTGTTGAGAATCAACCTGATGTCGCCTTTTTAGATATTCGAATGCCTGGATTAACGGGTATAGAAATCGCGGAAGCCATGAAAGTAACTAGCCCACATACACAGATTGTATTTGTTACCGCGTATGACCAGTACGCGATTGATGCGTTTGATAAAGGGGCGGTTGATTATTTATTGAAACCAGTCACGTACGATCGTTTATCTGCCACCGTGCAAAGACTACAAACTCGTGCGATGAAAGATTTGAATGCGGTAGCGAACCTATTGCAACAATTAAATCTTGGTGGCAATAAGAGTTTGCAAGCTGCATTTCAAGGCACACAAAAGAACGAGCCTTTGGTATGGTTGACCGCTAGCTCCGGTGCAGAAACCAAATTGATCATGGTCGACGATGTGGCTTACTTTAAAGCCGATAATAAATACACGGTCGTGATGACTGCCGAAGGCGAATCCTTATTGCGCAAACCTATACGCGAATTGCTGGAATTACTCGATGCGAATATTTTTAAGCAAATTCATCGCTCCACCATCGTTAATTTAAAAGCCATTTCTTCCATTGCGCGCGATGATACGGGCAAAGGGATCGTCAAGTTGAAAACGCGACCTGAGACGCTCACCGTTAGTCAGCCCTTCATGGTTTTATTCCGCAATATGTGAGGTCACTATGCATGCTTCAGTGAATTCTGCTCCTGTATTTGACCGTGGGCAGTGGCGACGTGCCGCCCTGAGTTTTCTTGCCTTATCAGCGGCCGTTCCCGTTGATGTGTTAGAAGAGCGCGATCAGCAGGGCGTTTATCGTTTTATGCGAGGTCGTCATAAATATTATGGCATCGGCTCTTTAGTCATCTTCTTCGCACTCTTTTCTGGTTATGGCATGGGACACATGCTTGCGACCATGAGTACTATTTCTGCTTGGGGCGCGGTTACGGCTGGAATTATTTGGGCCGTATTCCAATGGTGTTTAGAAAGGCAAATGCTGATTAGTATTCGCGCGGATGCAGCGTGGTGGAAGAAGCTATTTGGCTTGAGCTGGCGCGGCTTGTTAGCCTTGTTATCGGCATCGACCATGGTGTATCCATTTTTTGTTGAAAGTAATCGTGCCGAGATTGATGTCAAAGTAGGCGAGATGGCGCGCACTCGTTTGATTGATAATGTGCAGTCAGCCCAACTGGCGGTTGGGTTGCCGGCTTTGCGTCAAGATGCAACTAGGGTGGAAGGTGCGATCAAGCAAGTCGATGTAGCCCTTGCTAGCGAGCCACCTGATTTGGCTGCTTATCGACAACGTGCCAAACAGTGTTGGCAAACATTTGCGAAAACTGATCTTGCTATACAACGTCAATTGCGTCCCTTATTGTCGCAAAAAAATGCGGCTGCACCTGATGCCTTATTAGATGCAAAAATCGATGCTTTAAACCAAAAACTAAATACTGCAAAAGCGCCATGTCAAAATGCTGATAGCCTAGTAATGACCAAACTATTGGATTGGAAACAGCAAAAAAACGCAGAAAAGAAAGTACTGCTTAACGAGCAAAAACAAGTGCAAAGTCACATCGCAGAAGCTAAGCAAAAAGAAATCTCACTAAGCGAATCACAAGAGAAAAAAATTACACTCGCAGCACAATCAGGCTTCGCTGCCGATTTTGCAGCAGTCGCAGATTTAGTGCGGAATGATGCTAATCGCCGCTTTCAACTGATTTGGTGGTTGACTTGGTTTTTCGCGATTGAAATGGTGGCGATTTTGGTGAAGTTTACTTCAACCACCGATGTGGATCTACGATTCAATAGTATGGAGGTCGCAGCGCAAGAGCAAATCAGCGCGCAGTTACAAATCCAACAGGAACAAATTGCGACTCAGCGATTACAAGCCAGTGTGCAGGCGAAAGGTGAGCAAGGTGTTTGGTTGGAAGATGATGGGCAAATGGCGCAAGCACGTTTGCGATTGGAGCAAGAGTTGGAAACCCAGTTGCATCGCCAGTTAAGCGAACTCGATATGGGATTGCGTTTGAATGTCGAGGCATTGACATTGCATTTGTCGCAGTTAGACGCCATTCAGCAGTTGAAAAATAACTCGATGGTGTTGAATGCGGGCAGTGTTGATCCGAGGATAGAAAATATGGTGCAAGAAACAATTGCGAAGATATTGGATAGCCTGGCGGGTTTTCAAGGATCAACAATCAAAGTTTAGTGATGACCGACATCTTGTTTGTCATTCCCGCGAAGGCGGGAATCTAGCGACTTTATCCTAAACGGAATTACGACACTGGGTTCCCGCCTTCGCGGGAACGACAGCAAAAAATAATTTAAGATTGAAGTGAGACTGTTTCAATCTAGTTCTTCATAAACCCAAACAAAACATCCAACACCGCATCAGCCTGTTCACTCATCATCGAATGTCCACAGTTTTCAATGATGTGAATTTGTTTATTGCTGATTGCATTAGATAGCAAAGTACTGGCTTTGACTGGAGTCATCATGTCCTGACGCGCTAATAAAAACAGCGTCGGGCATTGTACTTTTTTCGCGGCTTCTTCACCGTTCAAATACGTATTGCAAGCAGTAAAGTCGTTGAAAAAAACTTGATCTGGATTGATCGAGGAGATTCGTTGCATTAAGCGCATACTGCCATTCATGACTGAGAACCCAGGACCTGGGCAAGACGGCTTATGTGTACTACTGCTATGAGAGAAAATATTCACCATATCAATCGCTGATTGCTCATCATGCTGTGCTGAAAACAATAATGCGTCCGAAACCTTCATCGGAAATGCGGTACCGAGCAGGGCGAGTTTTTGTATGCGCTCGGGTGCAATGCTTGCGGCTTCTAAAGCAATCAATGAACCCATACTGTGACCAGCCACATAGGCTTGTTGGACGCCACTGAGCTCTATCAATTCTAATAGCCAATGTGCGAGCTTCTCCACGCTGCTTAATGCTGGCCCTGCACTGCGGCCATGACCTGGCAGATCAATCGCCAGCACACTAAAACCGTGATGAGCTAAATAGCGCGATTGCATTGCCCAAACCGAGTGATCGTTTTGTGCACCATGTACTAAGATGATGGTTGGTAAATTCGGATTGAAGGCTTTGCCACCTGTGTACGCATACACTTCTTTATTCAGTATCGTCAGATGCATCTTATTTGCCTTTCTGTGCCATTTTTAAACCACGTGCGAGATCTTCTATCAGATCATCGACATTTTCTAATCCGACAGAAAGACGGATCGTACCTTCGCTGATGCCAGATGCAGCCAATTGCTCGGCGGGTACGCGGAAGTGTGTGGTGGAAGCTGGATGAATCACCAAAGATTTCGCGTCGCCCACATTTGCTAGATGCGAGAAAACTTTTAAAGATTCGACAAAGCGCTGACCCGCGGCACGATCGCTTTTGATATTGAAACTAAAGACCGAACCACAACCTTTCGGCAGTAAGGTTTTGGCGAGTGCATAATCGGGATGGGATTCTAATTCTGGAAATGCGATGCTATCAATCGCAGCATGCGAAGATAAGAATTCAACCACCTTGCGTGTATTGGCAACGTGTCTATCCATACGCAATCCCAGCGTTTCTATGCCTTGCAAAATTGCGAAGGCATTATGTGGACTCATGCAAGCACCAAAGTCACGCAGACCTTCACGCCGGGCTCTTAATGAAAATGCGCCGACCGTCGATTCTTCGCTAAATACCATGCCATGAAATCCCTCGTAAGGTTCACACAACTCTGCGAAGCGACCTGTTTTTTCATAGGCTGCTTGCCAGTCGAATGTGCCGCCATCGACTAAGACGCCGCCAATTGCGGTGCCATGTCCGCACAAAAATTTGGTCGCCGAGTGATAGACCAAATCCGCGCCGTGTTCAAATGGGCGTAATAGGTAAGGCGTGGTGAAAGTAGAATCGAGCATGAGTGGTAGGTGGTTTTCATGTGCGATTTCTGCGATGGCGGGAATGTTGAACACATCCAAACCTGGATTGCCTAAAGTCTCGCCGAAGAAAACTTTGGTATTCGGGCGTATCGCATTCTGCCAAGCATCAAGATCGCGTGGATCGACAAAAGTCGTTTCTATCCCAAAACGTTTCATGGTGTAAGCCAACAAATTATGCGAACCACCATATAGCGCGCGTGAAGCAACGATGTGCGAGCCAGCACCAGCAATTGTCGATAATCCAAGATGTAGCGCTGCTTGCCCACTGGCGACAGCAATGCCAGCGACACCGCCTTCTAGCGCAGCCATGCGTTCTTCTAAGACCGCATTGGTCGGATTGGTGATGCGGCTATAAACATGGCCAGCTCGTTCCATATTGAATAAAGAAGCCGCATGATCAGAGTCTTTAAATTCAAATGAAGAGGTGAAATAAATAGGTGTTGCTCGTGCTCCTGTGGCTGGATCGGCTACAGCGCCGGCATGCAATGACATGGTGTCAAAGCCTGGGTATTTTGGACCGCTCATAAACTGGTATTCTCCCTAATTGGATGCCGACATCCTACGCACTTGGCATGTTTTTGAAAAGACTTGACTTAGCTTTCAATTTCGTCAAGCCACAGATCCCGTAACATCTTGCAATAAATCAAAAATACTTGTTCATTATCACTAGATTTTTCTGGGGGCTTGCGATACATTAGATGAAAGAAAGCAAAGACTGCGCTGCTTCATGATGTGTGTTTGACAGTATGTAAGACGTAATGCCTTATCAGATCGGAGGAATAAAATGAAAGTTTCTGAAATTCTGCAAGTGAAGGGAAATATTCTCTTTACCATTACGCCTGATACTCCGATGAAAGAAGCGGTGAGCTTTATGGAAGAAAAAGACATCGGCTCTTTGATCGTCATGGAGTTCGGTGATCTGGTGGGGATGTTGACCTTCCGAGAAGTAATACGTGCGGTGCATAAAAATGGTGGTGCGCTTGGCGACGGTACAGTACGCAAATATATGGATGACCACCCAATGACGGTAACCCCTGAGACCGAAGTGAATGAAGTACGTCGTATGATGTTGGAGAAACATTCACGTTATCTGCCAGTAATGGATGCAAAGACCTTGATGGGCGTGATTTCGTTTTATGACGTTGCGCGTGCCGTATTAGAAGCACAAAGTTTTGAGAATAAAATGTTGAAAGCCTACATCCGCGACTGGCCTGTTGAGGATGAAAAAGAACAGTCATAAATAGTGCGAAACCCACGATGCGAATTGTGGGTTTTTTTTTGCCTATTTATTTTACGAGAGGATGATTTGATACAGAAAATTTTGAGAAAGACTATGTTGAGTTAGGTTGAGTTAGGAATAGTACTAAGTAGCATGGCTGAGTTGAGTGAATTTTTGAGTGAATATCAGTTTGAAAAATCCATAAAAATAAGGAGAAGCATATGCAGGTAGCCATCATCGGTGCTGGTTTAGCTGGATTAACCGCAGCCCGTCAATGTCAGGCACAAGGACATCATGTCACTGTGTATGAAAAAAGTCGTGGCGTCAGCGGACGTATGAGTACACGACAAACCGAACTCGGTGGCTTTGATCACGGTGCGCAATATTTCACCACGAGTTCAGATCGTTTCAAAAAAGAAGTCGCTGATTGGCGTAAATTGGAATGGGTAGTGCCTTGGGAAAGTAAGTTAGTGAATCTCGATCATGGAAAAACAAGCGCTGTCGGCACAAGTACACAACGTTTTGTGCCTGTGCCTGGCATGAGTTCGCTCGGCAAACAATTAGCACACGGATTAGATGTGCGCCTAGAGCAGCAGGTGCTTGCATTAGAGGCACATGGTGATCAGTGGATCTTGTCGGTTAAAACCGAGGACATCCCAGTTGCTGCATCAGCTGGTCCATTCGATGCGGTGATTATGGCGACTCCACCAGAACAGGCCTCCGCGTTATTGAAAGACCATGCAAGTTTTAGTAAAACAGTCGCGGGCGTGCATTTGCAGCCTTGCTGGGTATTGATGCTGGGTTTCCAACATCCTTTAAATCTCGATTACGATGGTGCATGGGTGGCGAATTCTCGCCTGGGATGGATTGCTCGCGATACGTCTAAGCCTGATCATCGCGCTGGCGAGCGTTGGGTCTGCCACGCCACTGCCGCTTGGAGTATTGAGCATTTAGAAGATGATCATGAGCGTGCGAAAGAAAAGTTATCTAAGGCTTTTCATGAGGCGACCGGGTCACCAATTCAAGCCATTCATGCAGTCACACATCGTTGGCGCTATGCGCAGGCCGATTCGCCTTTGTCTGAATCATTTTTGTGGGATGCGAAGGCGAAAATTGGGGTGTGTGGTGATTGGTTTGCTGCTGGGTTGGAGGGAGGTGGGCGAGTGGAGAATGCGTTTTTGAGTGGTTTGGGGTTGGCGCAGGAAATTGGGTAATTGTGGTGGATTGTTGATGTCGGTGGGCACGTTTTGTGCCCACGCGTGAATCTCTCTTCTTATTTGTGAGCGAGCCCCTGCATTTTATCTTCTATATTTACTATCACAAAAACTCATCATTCACCGGTCGGTGGTAGACCGACAGCTACTTACTTTCTTTGCTTCGCCAAAGAAAGTAAGCAAAGAAAGGCGACCACGCTGCCACTGCCCTTCGGGTTCCCAATTGTGCAAGACAAAAAATGGGAAAGCTTCGAAACTCGCTGCGCTCAGACAACGAAGCTTTCTTTATCCATTTTCTGTCTTGCACAATTGGCAGTGTCAGAAGTGGTTGAAGGTCAAAAGCAAAGTCAAAAGCAGCGATTATCTGCTGCTAATAGAAAAATGCAAGCTGGTAGATTACGTTGCATCTCTCAGCTAAGCCTAGTTGCATGTATCGTCATTCCCGCAAAGGCGGGGATCCAGTGGCGTAAAAGTCTAACGTCACTGGATCCCTGCCTGCGCATGGATGATGTCTCAATCTTTCTAGCCTGATTGAACGCGATTGCAATTGATATTGTTTGTTTCGATGTTGCTTTTGACTTTGCTTTTGATTTCGCCTTACCCCGTTTGAGACGATGTAATTTGTGCTTCACAGAAAATGGATAAGAAAGTGTTGTTGTTTGAGCGAAGCGAGTTTCAACACTTTCCCATTTTTTGTGATGCACAAATTATGCTGAAGCGCAGCGTAAGCACCCCAACGGGGCGAGTCTACGGTCGCCTTTTTTGGATTACCTTTTTTGGCGAAGCAAAAAAGGTAATTGGCTGTCGGGCCACACCCGACCAGCAGACGCTGATTAACAAAAGCGGTAATCAGGAGAAAAAAGGGAGGAAACCTTAAAGCTTCCTCCCTCCACAAAACCTCAAACAAAAATCAAATAACTCTTATTCCTCACGACGCAAATGCGGGAACAAAATCACATCACGAATATTAGGTGAATCCGTAATCAACATCATCAAACGATCAATCCCGATACCGCAACCACCGGTCGGTGGCAAGCCGTATTCCAGCGCACGGATATAATCCGCATCGTAATACATCGCTTCTTCATCGCCTGCGTCTTTCGCGGCTACTTGTGCCATGAAGCGCGCTGCTTGGTCTTCTGCATCATTCAATTCTGAGAAGCCATTGGCGATTTCACGACCTGTCATGAACAACTCAAAACGTTCTGTAATGCCAGCAACTGTATCCGATGCGCGTGCTAATGGAGAAACTTCCGCTGGGTAGTCGATGATGTAAGTCGGTTCCCACAATTGTGCTTCGGCAGTCTCTTCAAACAAGGCTAATTGCAGTGCGCCTAAGCCTGCTGTCGCGAATGGTTTGACGCCAAACTTCAACAATTCAGTTTTGATAAACTCTGCATCGTTCAATTGTTCTGTAGTGTAATGCGGTGCATATTTATTGATCGCACCGACGATCGTCAAACGTTGAAAAGGTTTGGATAAATCTAATTCTTTACCTTGGTAAGTCAATACCGCAGTGCCGTGTGCATCGATCGCTGCTTTGCGAATGACGGACTCGGTGAAGTCCATTAACCATTTGTAGTCGACATACGCGGCGTAGAATTCCATCATGGTGAATTCTGGATTGTGACGTGGAGATACACCTTCATTACGGAAGTTACGATTGACTTCAAATACGCGATCAAAACCGCCAACAACCAAACGTTTTAAGTACAGCTCTGGTGCGATACGCAAGTACATTTCCATGTCTAGCGCATTGTGATGTGTGATGAACGGTTTGGCCGCTGCGCCACCTGGAATCACATGCAACATAGGCGTTTCAACTTCCATAAAATCATGGCTATTCATGAAGCTACGGATGGAATTCATTGCCGCAGTGCGCGCTTTAAATGTGCGACGTGTTTCTTCGCTCATGATCAAGTCAACATAACGCTGACGGTATTTGGTTTCTTGATTCGACAAGCCGTGGAACTTGTCTGGAAGAGGGCGCAAAGATTTAGTCAGTAAACGCAACTTCGTTACCTTGACGGTCAACTCGTCTGTCTTGGTCTTAAACAAAACACCTTCGATGCCGAGAATGTCGCCTAAATCATAATGACGGAAGGCTTCCATTTCTGCTTCGCCTGTTTTGTCTGTCGTCACGTACAACTGAATGCGGCCATCGGCTTTCAAACCAGACGCATCTTGCAAAGTGGCGAAGGCGGCTTTTTTGCCCGCTTCACGTTTGAGCATCATACGACCAGCAACAACGACTTCCACATTTTGCGCTTCTAAGTCTTCACGGCTCACATCACCATACTGCGCCTGCAAATCTGCTGCCTTATGCTGTGGACGGAAATCGTTAGGGAAGGCGACGCCTTTCGCACGAATCGCATCGAGCTTGGCACGACGCTCAGCGATGATCGAATTTTCGTCTTGTGGCAATTCTGCTGCTGGATTTTGTTGGTCGGACATGATTGTTCTCTAAAGTGAAATTTTGATTCTTTAATAATGTAATCGGAAATGTGCGTGTAGAAATTCAATTATAGGGATGCAGCACAAGGCGCCAAGCACAGCAATACGTCGGTATTGCGAGCATTGGCAACGCCGTGATGCGCCCTAGAATTGGATTTGTGTGTACACATTTTATACGCCTTGCTTGAGCGACGCCGCGATGAATCCGTCTAAATCGCCATCTAGTACCGCCTTGGTATTACCCATCTCGTAGTTGGTACGCAAATCTTTAATGCGAGATTGATCCAATACGTAGGAGCGAATTTGATGACCCCAGCCGACATCGGTCTTGGTGTCTTCTAAGTTTTGCTTCTCACTCATGCGTTTGCGCAATTCGAGTTCAAACAATTTCGCTTTCAACATTTCCCATGCTTCAGCGCGGTTACGATGTTGACTACGATCGTTTTGACATTGCACCACGATGCCTGATGGTGCGTGGGTTAAACGTACCGCGGAATCGGTTTTATTGATGTGCTGACCACCAGCACCTGATGCGCGGTAAGTATCAACGCGTACATCGGCAGGGTTGATATCGATCTCAAACGACTCATCGACTTCAGGATACACGAACAAACTGGAGAATGAGGTGTGGCGACCATTGGCAGAATCAAATGGCGACTTACGGACTAAGCGATGCACGCCTGTTTCCGTGCGCAGGAAACCATACGCATATTCGCCTTCCACTTTGAGTGTCGCGGTCTTAATGCCTGCAACCTCACCGTCAGATTGTTCCAAAATTTCGACCTTAAAGCCTTTGCGTTCGCAATAACGTAAATACTGACGCAATAACATGGATGCCCAATCTTGTGCTTCGGTACCGCCCGCGCCCGCTTGAATATCGATAAAGCAGTTGTTTGGATCCATAGGGTTATTAAACATCCGACGGAACTCCATGCCTTCGACTAACTCTTTGAGATGTGCTGCATCGGCTTCGATTGCTTCTAAGGTGTCTTCATCACCTTCTTCACGCGCCAAACTAAAGATTTCACTCGCATCTTTTAAATCGGCATCAATCTTGATTAAGGTGTGGACGATGGCTTCTAAGGATTTCTTTTCCTTGCCAAGTTCCTGCGCACGCTTGGGATCTTCCCAGACTTTGGGGTCTTCTAATTCACCGTTAACTTGTTCGAGTTTCTCTGACTTGATATCGAAGTCAAAGATACCTCCGAAGTTCGGCTTCACGATTAGTTAAGTCGATGAGCAGGTTGGCAATACTATTGACGCGTTCGGCTTCCATTTGGGATTCTTCTAGTCGGATAAATAAACCCTAAATTATACCCCAGTGTGGTCTGAACTTGCGATTTGGCAGGCTAATGACATGCAATTTAATGCAATTCGTTCCTCACCGCTCTTTATCCTGGAGCATGTTTGGATTGCAATTTATCAAACTCGGCAATTGCTGCGAAAGCGAACGTTGATTTAATTAATGGAAGCAAGAATGAGCCACACTTTGTGTGACTCACAAAAATCTACCAAACAGATTTAGAAACGGTAGGTTTTGCTTGACGATGGCTTTCAAACCAAGCGCTCAATTTGGTTTTGAAGCAAGTCGGACAAATGTGGAATTGTGTTTGTGTTGATTGACCGCCATTAGGAAACGACTCTTCCTCTTCCAGTTGTATTGTCGTCATCTTTTTTTCTGGTTCGGCACTCGACCAGTTTTCATCCCAATGTGATTCGGCTCCGCAGACGTCACATGTTAATTTATCAAAAACCTCTTCGGTATGTTCCAAAATTAATACGGTTTTCATGTGCTTCATGGCGACTCTCCTTATTTTTAGGGCAAGTGAGACTAGAGAAACTCAGGCAATATCAGAGGAAAAATTTTCCATCAAGAAATTGTAGCGCGAGTTTGTGCGCCAACCTTGAGAAATTTGCTGCGCTGTTGTTTATGAAGATTGATTACCCATGTTGTGCCGTATTGCTTACAACATGGGTGATAACACAAATTAACGTCGACCTGATTTGGCAGGTGCTTTTTTAGGTTTAGCTGGATTGTATGACAAGCCAGATTTAGTGCTTGCTGGCGCAACCTTAGCTGCCAAACGATTTGCAGAGTTTTTGCCAAATGTATTTAATTTTGGTGCAACGCCGCGTTTGACAGGAACCACGCCGGTATTGACCAAGTTTGCCACAATAGGTGCACGTGACGGTATTAAATGCCGTTCACTACTACCAATCAAATCGCCACGTCCCATGCGTAGCAAGCCTTCTTTCACGATCTCATAATTTTCTGGTGCGTGGTAACGCAACAGCGCTTTATGAAATTTGCGTATCTTGCCTGAGCGTGCCGTTTCAACGACTTCAGAATCTGCAGTGATTTTTTTGAGCGGATTTTTACGTGTGTGGTACATCGTGGTTGCCAAGGCCATCGGCGTTGGCATGAAGGTTTGTACCTGATCTAGTTTGAAATCATTTTTCTTCAACCATAAGGCCAAATTCACCATGTCTTCATCGGTTGTGCCCGGATGGGCTGCGATGAAGTAGGGGATCAAGTATTGTTCTTTGCCTGCTTCTTTTGAATACTTATGGAACATCGCCTTAAACTCGTCATACGCACCAATGCCCGGCTTCATCATTTTTGACAAAGTATTGGATTCTGTATGTTCAGGTGCAATTTTGAGCAAGCCACCGACATGGTGCGTGACCAGTTCTTTCACGTATTCAGGAGAGCGTACCGCTAGATCGTAGCGCAAGCCTGAACTGATCAAAATTTTCTTCACCCCGGGGATGGCACGTGCTTTGCGGTAGAGCGAAATGAGTTTGCTATGATCGGTATTCAGGTTACTGCAAATGCCGGGATAAACGCAAGACAGGCGGCGGCAAGATTCTTCAATCTTTTTGTCTTTGCATGCAAGTCGATACATATTCGCCGTCGGGCCACCAAGATCAGAAATCGTTCCCGTGAAGCCCTTGGTTTTGTCGCGAATTTCTTCGATCTCACGTAGGATAGAAGGCTCTGATCGACTTTGAATAATGCGACCTTCGTGTTCGGTAATTGAACAGAAAGTACAGCCACCAAAACATCCGCGCATGATATTGATTGAAAAGCGTATCATCTCCCATGCTGGGATGCGCGCTTTACCGTAACTTGGATGCGGTGCTCGTGCATAGGCGCGGTCATAAACGCCATCCATTTCGTCCATCGCTAATGGTAACGGTGGTGGATTGATCCATACGTCACGATCACCGTGCGCTTGTGACAAGGCTTTAGCATTGCCCGGATTCGCCTCAAGATGAAACACACGCGATGCGTGAGCATACATAACAGGATCATCTTTCACAGCCTCGAATGAAGGCAAGCGTATCACGGTGTTGTTATGCTTATTGCGTAGCATCGCTTGGCGCTCTTCGCGACTCATAATGCGAATTGCTTGCTGTTTGACGACGTCAGCTTCTGCGGTGTTAGAAGTACTTTCTCCTGCGCCAGATACTTGTCCGGTCGCACACTTTGCATCCTTCTCCGGCATCATTTCATAAGGATTGGTATGCGCTTCAATTTTGCCTGGCGTATCAATTTTGATCGATTGAATCTCGGACCATTCGGGGCTAGGCAGCCAGTTAGACGGTGTCATGAAGGCCGTGCCACGCAGGTCACGAATGGATTTGATTGGCTCACCAGCTGCCAGTCGATGGGTTAAATCCACAATCGCACGTTCTGCGTTACCGAATAACAGCATATCTGCTTTGGAGTCAGGCAAGACCGAGCGCTTTACTTTGTCTGACCAATAGTCGTAGTGCGCGATCCGGCGCAAACTGGCTTCAATACTACCAATCACGACATTTACTTCAGGGAATGCCTCGCGTGCTCTTTGTGCGTAGACAACAACTGCGCGATCTGGACGTTTATTCGGATCACCATCGGGAGTGTAGGCATCCTCTGAACGAATTTTGCGATCTGCTGTGTAGCGATTTACCATCGAATCCATATTTCCAGCTGTAATGCCGAAATACAGATTGGGGCGACCTAAGGTACGAAAATCTTCCGCGGAATGCCAATCAGGTTGACTAATAATGCCGACGCGGAAGCCTTGTTGCTCAAGTAGACGGCCTACCAGCGCCATGCCGAAACTCGGATGGTCAATATAGGCATCGCCAGTAATTAGAATGACGTCGCAACTATCCCAGCCAAGCGCATCCATTTCGGCGCGTGACATTGGAAGGAAAGGAGCAGCATGCTTGCCGCCCACATCGGGGCGATAGCGCGGTGAGGCGAAGAGATTTTTCGGTGCAGGATTCATGGGCGTGATTTTACCTGAATCCTTCGTTCTTCGCCCGTTAGTTCAAAACGATGCAAGTTGTAAGCCCTTGTTTTTGAAGATGATTGTTAGTGGGTGTGAGCTTGATGTGAATATATTTCATTTGATGCAAGTCGGTTCGTGCCATAGCGGTTAAAATCGTGATAATTTGGGTGCGAAATAAAAAATTTGCTTCAACTTTCATTTGCTTTAGAAATTGGTTTGACGAGCTAAATGTCCCGAATTTATTGTTAGAACCGTATTAAAAATGAGGAATAGAATGCCTTCACATCAATTGGTGTACAGAAAAAAATTATCGTTTATCGTCTTGTTAGCTGCCATCGGTTTGTCTGCTTGCGCGACCAAGTCAGAACCCGCAAAAAATAAATCTGAGAGACCAAGTGCTGAAGCTGGGTTTGATTCAAAAGTCGGTGCTGCAATGACCTCGCCTTTGAGTGATTTAAATATTGTAAAGTCAGATATTCCTGAGGTCTTGATCAATGCAAGAAAAGCACCTTACCTGATCGTGCCCGGTGCTGAATGCGCATGGTATCAAACCGAAATTGATCGCTTGAATTCTGTGTTAGGCCCCGATTTAGATGCTGCAAAAGTTGATGCTGACGGTAATATTGTCGAGCGTGAACTTGGTAACGCGACAATCAACGCACTGAAGAGTTTTACGGAAGGATTTGTACCATTTCGTTCTTGGGTGCGACGTTTAACTGGTGCGGATAGTCACGCGCGCGAGGTCGCTGCTGCTGGTATGGCTGGTATCGTGCGACGTTCATATTTGAAAGGCGTTGCGCAGGCCAAATCTTGTTCAAGTCAGCCTCAGCAAGAAAGTTCTGTAACGAAGTAAATTCCTCTATCTCAAAGAATTAGGGAACAATCTTCGATTTACTGGTTCAAATCCTCGTACTGATTTTTAACAATAATTAGCTTATGCAAAGAGACACTCCGATGTTTAAAAAGTTTTTGCTTGGTCTTAGTTTTATCGCTTGTAGTTTAGTTGGCTCAATTGGTATAGCGCATGCGGCGCAAAACAAGAGCTCTGTTGCGAAAGTAAGTAATTTAGAGAGTAATACCGCGACCAATTTGGAAAAATCTGTTGTAAAGGTATTTTCTACCATACGTGGTCCTGATCCGTTTAAGCCTTGGGGCAAGGCATCGCCGCAAGATGTAACCGGATCTGGTGTGGTGATTGAGGGTAAGCGCATTTTGACGAATGCACATGTCGTCGAATACGCCAGCCAAGTGCAGATACAAACTGGACAGGAAGGCGATAAAGTTCCTGCCACGGTTGTCGCGATATCGCGCGCAATGGATCTGGCGATTTTAAAGCTCGATGATGAGAAATTTTTTGATAGCCACGCTGCCGTTGCTCGTAGCAATAAATTGCCTGAAGTGACCGATGCAGTATTTGCGTATGGTTACCCTACAGGTGGAAATTCATTGTCGATCACCAAGGGCATTGTTTCTCGTATTGAGTTCGTTGATTACGATGGAAGCACAGGTGGATTGCGTATTCAAATTGATGCGGCCATTAATCCAGGCAATAGCGGCGGTCCTGTTATCGCCGGCGATAAGATGATTGGTTTGGCATTCTCAGGTTTAATGCATGCACAAAATATTGGCTACATTATTCCTAATGAAGAGATAGAAATTTTCCTCAAAGATATCGCAGATAAAAAATACGATGGAAAACCATCCTTGCTCGATATCACGCAGACCCTAGAAAATCCTACTGTACGTGAGTATTTGAAACTAGATAAAAGTGTTGAGGGTTGTATCATCCATAAGCCTTACGATCAATCTGCGACATCAATTCTGAAAGAGTGGGACGTGATTACGCACATCGGTGATACCGCAATTGATAACCAATGCATGGTCAGAATTAAGCCAAGTGTGCGGGTCATGTTTAAGTACAAAGTTCAACAAGCAGCAAACAACGGCAAGGTGGCGTTAAAAATCATTCGCGGCGGACAACCTATGAATGTACAAGCGCCGGTGCATATTGGTCGTCCTCACTTGATTGGCGATTTGCAAGGTGGTTATCCGTCTTATTTTATTTTTGGGCCAATCGTATTTTCACGCGCTACGGTTGAGTACATGAGTTTCTTGAGTAATAACGCGCCCGCGATTAATGGTTATGCATACAATGCAAGCCCGCTGATTACCTTACGAGGTGAAAAGCCAAGTACAGATCGTGAAGAGTTAGTCGTGATTAGCTCGCCATTTTTTCCACATAAGCTTGTGACTGGCTATAGCAATCGATTTGGTTCAGTGGTGTATTCGATTAATGGAATACCAGTGAAAAGTTTAAAGCACTTGGTCGCGCTGTTACGTGACATGCAAGATGATTTGATCGTAATTCATTATGATCAACGCTATGGAGAAACAATGGTGCTGCCACGCAAAGCGATGCTCGCTGAAACGGAGGCGGTGTTATCCGACAATGGAATTCGATCGCAGGGTTCGCCAGACATGATGGCAATTTGGAATGCGAAATAAAACGAGGATTGAAAGTGAAGCGGCCGAACTAACTGCTGGCTTATAAATTGTGAGTGATAAAAGAAGCGCATCAGATTTTGATGCGCTTCTTTTATTATTGGTGTCTGTTGTTTGGAATTAGTCGAATCGTAGATCGACTAAAAAATAGCGTGGAATCTTAAATTGACGCCCTAGATTTTCTGGTGGCACATTGGCGTTGATTAAGTCGGGGTATTGCGTTGATTTGCCTTTTGATTGATAAGGCATGGTGAACGCAATAATACTCTGGCTTTGATTGATTGGGAAACCAACTTCGTTAGCGCCAGCTTGAAAGCTTTTCAGAGCGAAATCTTTCTGGTCTGCGCCGAGTGCGATTTCTTTCGTAACACCGAATCCCAAGAAGCGAAAATCAAATTTGGCTTTGCCGTTCGGTGTTTTTTGTACGAGCACATTAAAGTGAAACTCTTGCTCTTTGAGTTTGAAATATTCATCTTCTTTTGAATCAAAAATTTCATAAGTTTTGATCAGCTTGCCGTTCGCGAAATCGCGAATAACAATCTTAAAATCTTTGCCCCATAAGTGCGTGCCTGTAAACTTCACTTTTTGATAGTTGATACCTTGGAAACGCAAGACATTCATTAAGTCTTCATTTTCTACACCATCAATCGTGCTTAGCTTGATGTTGGATTGTGCACTGGCGATGGATATCGGCAATAACAAGCTGGCGATTAGGGCGATGATTTTGTACATGATAATTTCCATTCAAAATAAGAGCGTCGTTTATCCCAAATGTGGATCAAACTAGCTGGCGAAGAATCTTATCATTTACATTAAATTACTCAAGCGAGATATTGAAATAAAATCGTTTACTTTAGGTTTTACTTAAATTAATATAGGTATTAATGATATTTAAGCTTTGCTATTAGGGGGCAGTATATGAGTTCAAATCAACAACAGCTTTCGTTAAAGACCAGTAAATTCAGTATTTTTATTAAGGTGATCGCGTTTGTTTTGGTTCTTAATTTAATCGCGGATCGCGCTATGCAGTTATTGCCAGCCTTTAGCTTAGGCGGAAATTTCAATATAGAAAATACGCTGATGTTGTCGCTGCGTTTGCCTTATTTTTGGACAGGATTACTTGTGCCGATCGTCTATGTTTGCGCATTGTGGGCTGCTGCAGATTTTTTAAAGCGGTTTGAACAGAGCAAATCTTTTGACGCAGGCTTACTCAAAAGTTTGCAACTAATTGGCGCCAATTTAATGTATGCCGCAATGGCAGCGATTTTATTTGTACCCACGATCGAAGCGTGGATTAATCAAGGTGAGCGCGGTTTAAAAACGAATTGGGATGTTGAAGCTGTCACTATCGGCATGGTCGGATTGATTTTGAAATACGTTGCACAGCGCGCGCAGAATTTGCAAGCTCAGGTCGATAGTTTTGTCTAGATTGCAAAGTGCGTGACGATGCCGATTCGAGTTAACTTAGATGTCATGTTAGCGCGCCGAAAAATGCGCGCAAAACAATTGGCCGAGCAAATTGGTCTCTCAGAAACACAGTTGTCGATGCTACGTACCGAAAAAGTACGTGGCATACGGTTTGATACGCTGGCTAAGATTTGTTTGGTGTTGGATTGCAAGCCCGCCGATATTCTTGACTATGAAGTGGATCCTGCTGATTTGTATTTGGCGGATGAGGGCTAAGCTTGCTCCACATGTTCCACTAATAACTGTACTTTGGTGACACCATTGTATTCATTCGCATCAAGTCGAAATGCCACTCGAATACGCTCGCCAAAACTCTCTGTATGTCCAAACCAAATCGCATCATAGCGAACACCATTTTTTTCTAGCACCATTTTTAAGTGACGCTCTTTTAAAATGCGTTGCGAAACTAATTTGAACTCATCACAGAAAATAGGAGGAGCAAAGCCTTGGCCCCATACTTGACTATCAAGCAGCTCAATAAAATCAGTGGTGTAATACGCATCTTCTAAAACTCCATCGGTTTCAATAATGCGCTCTAATTGTTCCTGGCGTAACCAGGATTTACCAACAGCTTCAAAGGCAGATTGAAACGCTGCGAAATCGTCGGCACGAATCGTCAAACCAGCAGCCATCGCGTGTCCACCAAATTTTTGAATCAAGCTGGGCGCATGTTTGGACACTAAATCGAGCGCATCGCGTAAATGAAAGCCTGGAATTGAGCGACCCGAACCTTTAATTAAGCCTTCATCGCCCGGGGCGAAAGTGATGGTCGGCCGAAAGAATTTATCTTTAAGTCTTGAGGCAACGATGCCAATGACACCCTGATGCCACGATTCGTCAAATACAGTAATCGTGTGAGTGTCTTGCGCTTGAAAATCATCTAAATGAAGCAGAGCGACGTCTTGCATTTCACGTTCAATATCTTTGCGGTCAGCATTGATGCTGTTGAGTTCTTGAGCGATCTGCCAAGCGCGAACTTCATCATCAGTAGTTAAACATTCAATGCCAAGTGCCATATCTGCCAAGCGACCCGCAGCGTTTAAGCGAGGACCAACTGCAAAGCCTAGATCAAACGGACTTGCCAAGCGTGGCTCTCGTCCAGCGACGCGAAACAATGCGGCGATTCCAGCGTGCATGCGTCCTGCACGCATACGCTTTAAGCCTTGCGCAACCAAAATACGATTGTTTGGATCTAGCTTGACTACGTCAGCAACGGTGCCAAGCGCAACCAAATCCAACAAAGTGTCTAATTTAGGCTGATTCTGCTGATCAAATGCGCCGCGTTTTCTTAGTTCAGCACGCAATGCCAACAGCACGTAAAACATGACACCAACCCCTGCCAAATTCTTGCTAGAAAAATCGCAAAATGGCTGGTTCGGATTCACAATCACACTCGCTTGTGGCAAAGTGTCAGCGGGTAAATGATGATCGGTTACGAGAACTTGTATGCCTCTTGCGTTCGCGGCGGCGACCCCATCGATACTCGCGATGCCATTGTCCACTGTAACAATAATGTCGGGTGATTTCTCACGAGCGGTGAGTTCAACGATTTCTGGTGTTAAACCGTAACCATACTCGAAACGATTGGGAACGATGTAATCTACTTCTGCGCCCAACATGCGTAGGCCACGCAAGCCGACCGCACAAGCCGTCGCGCCATCACAGTCATAATCCGCCACAATCACGAGTTTCTTTTTGGCGGTAATGGCATCTGCTAAAAAGTTCGCCGCTTTCTCATTATTTAATAAGCGATTTGGTGGAATTAACGCAGGTAAGTCGGTGAGTAATTCATCTGCACTTACAATGCCACGCGCCGCAAATAGGCGTGCTAATACTGGATGCAAACCACTTTGCTTTAATAATTCTGCTTGACGAAAAGCGTAGGGGCGAGTGCTGATGCGTGTCATATCAAGTGTGCTTCAATATTGAATTTGTGGACTGTGCTGATGTGTAGGTCGACGAATATTATTGCGATGATTGTGCTAGTTTGAGTAAGGTATCTAAACTAGGTTTGCGCCAGAATTTCCAGCTTTGTGGTGTCGTGCAGGATAATTCAGCCAAGCATAGGTCATCACTTAATACCAATCGCACGGCTTTCAATTGTTTGCTCTGTAGCGCTTGTAGTGCGGGCGCAAACCAATTGTGCTCCAATTGATTCATGTGAATTAGCCATGTTCCCCAGTCACTATTGAGTGCAGGCTCCAGTAAGTCTTCTACGTACACACTGTTTTTCCTATCTTTTTTCTGCATTAATTCAGCAAAGCTAGAAATATTCAATTCGCAATCTAAATGATGCAGTTCGTCGCTTCCGCTATGTAGCCAAACAGAATTGATCGTGTTTCGACCCTGTTCATCGCGACTTTGATTGACAGGGTGAATATGCCAAAGCATTTGTATTTCATTTTGGAGTTTGCGCCAAGCGACTTCGTGTTCACCTTTTGCAATCCAAACTTCCATATTGTGGCCTGCGGCCGCATCCAAACTCGCTGTTTGCAAGGTAGCCCACTCATCGGCGCATAAGAACCATGTTTTGGCGTCGCCGTACACCAGCGTTTTTCCTAATTCTTCACAAATTTCTTTGGCTGCCTCAAATAGCGAGCGTGATTCTTCGGTGGAAATATCGAGACGGCGCGGGTCGGTCATCACCATATGATCGCGCGCGATATGGATATGTACTGGACTCAAGGTAAACCAATATCCCTCAGAAGTTTGTAGATCAAACGCATGCATACGACTATGCGTAAGTGCAGGGCTGTTTAGAATGGATTTTGATGAATTGAAATGTCGACTGAGCCAAAACTCATGCGGTAATAATCGCGCAAATTCGTCAAAGTTTTGTTTCGAATCTTGTCGCGCATGTCCTAAAAGCATAGCAAGTGAAGGCGTTTTCATTTGCTTGACTAGTTCTTTAGCCAAAGGCGCGGGGGGAATGCCAAAAGGCAAAATAATTTCTAAATAGCTCATAACGTCATTGTATGGCAAACTACGGGCTCTTGAAAATTTGTCTGCTTTTTGTTTGCATTTTGTTTTTTGGAATTGCTCCTTTCGTGAAAAATCTTCCTTTTGAATGGCTAGTTGGCTTGCGCTATACCCGTGCAGGTCGTCGTAGCAGTCGCAATAGTTTTATTTCTTTTATTTCTCTTATTTCTATGGCTGGCATCGCATTGGGCGTGGCTGCGTTGATTATCGTTTTGTCGGTGATGAACGGTTTTCAGAAAGAAGTGCGAGATAGGATGCTATCGGTGTTACCGCATATTGAAGTGTTTGATGCGAGTGGTGTGATTCCTGATTGGCAAGCAACTGCGAAGCAAGCGCAACAACATTCTTCGGTGCTGGGCGCGGCGCCTTATGTTGATGCACAAAGTATGATTGTGAACGATGGCGTGATGCGTGGTGCCGTGATCCGTGGGATTTTGCCGGAAGAGGAACCTAAAGTATCGATAGTTGCCAGTAAGGTAAAGGCAGGTAAATTAGCTGACTTAAAAGAGGGGGCTTTCAACATTATTCTCGGTGTTGATTTAGCGCGTGCGATGCATGTTGGCATCGGCGATAAAGTGACCTTGGCTGCACCTGAAGGACAATTAACCCCAGCTGGAACGATTCCTCGCTTAAAAGGATTTACCGTTGTCGCAGTTTTTGAAGCCGGTCATTACGAGTTTGATTCAGGTATGGCGTTTATTCATCTCGCTGATGCGCAAAAATTTTTCCGCCAAGAAGCACCAACTGGGGTCCGCCTCCGTATCAAAGATATGTTGCAAGCTCCGCAGGTCGCGTTTGAACTAAGTCGAAATTTAGGTGGCAGTTTAATCACGCGCGATTGGTCGCAGCAAAACAGTAATTACTTTGCAGCAGTAAAAACCGAGAAGACCATGATGTTCATTATCTTGACTTTGATTATTGCTGTTGCTGCGTTTAATTTAGTCTCAACTTTGGTGATGACAGTGACAGAGAAACAGGCGGATATTGCGATTTTGCGTACCTTAGGCGCATCTCCAATGTCGATCATGAAAATCTTTATGGTGCAGGGCGGATTAGTAGGCTTATTTGGCACTGCTCTTGGAGTCTTGTCAGGGATTATTGTGGCATTGAATATTGAGGTGATCGTTCCATTCATCGAAAAAGTTTTGGGCATACAGTTTTTAGCAAAAGAGATATATGTGATTAGTACTTTACCTTCGGATTTACATTGGTCGGATGTTTGGACTATTGGAGGTATCGCCGTCGTCTTGGCTTTCTTGGCGACTATTTATCCTAGCTGGCGTGCTGCCCGCGTAAAACCTGCGGAGGCATTACGTTATGAATAAGTTGCAAACCGTTTTGTCTTGCAAGAATTTGGCAAAAATCTATGGTCAGGGTGAGCATGCCGTCAAGGTTTTGCAGGGCATTAATTTTGCGATTCATGCTGGTGAGCGTATCGCGATTGTTGGTGCATCTGGTTCAGGTAAATCAACCTTGCTACATTTGCTCGGAGGTTTGGATACGCCGACGCAAGGCGTAGTGAATTTGCTTGGCAATGATTTTGCCGGTATGAATGAATCAACGCGCGGTGAATTGCGTAATCAGTCGTTAGGGTTTGTCTATCAATTTCATCATTTGCTACCTGAGTTTTCGGCATTAGATAATGTCGCCATGCCTTTGTTCATCCGAAGGATGAAACGCGCTGATGCTCAAGCGATCGCTAAGACCATGTTGAGTAAAGTTGGTTTAGCACATCGCATTACCCACGTGCCTGGAGAGTTATCTGGCGGTGAGCGTCAACGTGTTGCATTAGCACGTGCTTTGGTCACCAATCCTGCCTGCGTATTAGCCGATGAACCTACAGGAAATTTAGATCGCGGTATCGCAGATCAAGTGTTTGCTTTGATGTTGGAACTGTCTAAAACATTGGGAACTGCATTTGTGATCGTGACGCATGATGCTGATTTGGCGAAGCGCTGTGATCGCGTGCTTAGACTTACCGAACAAGGCTTGGTTGAAAGTTAGCGAAGCTGAATTTAGTGAGTAATTTTCGAAAAACCTTTGTGCTTAGATCGATTACTGAAGTCTGAAGCGCGTCGTAGATGAATGATTTGTATATTGTCTATATAAGCTGAAATCAAAACAACAGCAATAAAATACTGATTGCATGAACAGTACTTTTGCTTTACATTACTAACCACTGAACGCACATACAGTATTCTTTGTGCGAAGAATTGTGAGTAAGTCAGCCTAGACTATATCGACATTCAAATACGGAGATTTCTTCAAATGACTAATTTAGAACAAACATTAGACACGCGTTTCGCCGTGCAATTTTCACCAAGCACATTTTTGATGCGTTTTGGACGCCGTGAAATTTTTATCTGTAACGATTTTAGAAATCGCCACTATCATGTGAATCCTGTCATTGATTGTTCGACAGGCGTTCAAGCGGGGCACCTAGAGATTTTATTATTTCGCAAATGGTTAGTAATTTTGTCTAAAGCGAGATAAGAATTTGTTCATGCTTTGTTAGCGATGATCTAGTTTGGTCGAATTGTAATGACTATTGTGTTGAGACGAACTTAGATTAAATTGAAAGAATCAAGAGCAGGCGTAACAAGCCTGCTTTTTTTTTCGTGATTTGTGAATGCCTAATCTCGAAGACAAATTAATTGAATGTATCCAATTAGAAACCTAAGTCAGATAAAAGGTCATCGACATTGTCTTGACTAAGTTGCACACCACCGACAGCACCTGGGCCGGCTAGAAGGTCTTCTTTTTTATTGAAAGATACCGCTCCCTCTGGCGCTCCACTCAAAAGTAATCCTAATAAATCTTTTTCAGTGCGTTCCAATAATCCGACTACTTTTTTGATTAGTTGGCCTGTTAAATCTTGAAAGTCTTGCGCCATCATGATGTCTGAAAGCGACTGCTCAGTGCGAAGGCTATTTTCGTGTGTCTGTTGGATAAAGCTAAGCATTTGTAGGTTGAGATGAATTAATTCTTCTTTCGAAAAGTTATCAAGTGCTTGTTTATCCTTCGCTTGCAAAATTAGCTCGGCATCTTTGATTGTTGCTTGCTGCAAGGGCAATGTTTCTTCAACCGCAGAAAGTACCTTGTTTGCTGCTTTTTCAGTTAGTGCCCCAATGTGGTTGAGTCGCTCACGTGCTGATGGAAACTCAGTTGATGCTTCCGCCAATATGCCGTCCGCGCCAACCCAAGTTAGTGCGTCGTGTAAGGCTCTGACTACATGACCCAAACCTTTATACATTAATTCAGAATCGCCTTCGGTATGTTCTGAATTGATCATGTGCAGAGATGGAGCTGCTTGCGTCATACCACATCCTTTTTTATGAGCTAAGTTTTTGTTGATCAGAAGATACTAAATGATAAAGTGAATGTCGACAATAAAAAGATGCTAAGACGAAAGTGCATCATCCGCTCACAATATTTTATTGTTGTTCCGGTTCACATTGGATTGATTTGTATTTGTGAATATAGAATTGATACTAGTAAGCTCATTCAGTTTTAATGGAACATTAACTGAATTTCCAGACCGCCTTGTGCGTGGTTGCGAATATGCATTTTGCCACCATGTCGCTTTACGATGCGTTCAACGATGGCCAATCCTAAACCTGAACCATTGGCTTGGCTACGGGCGATTTCTCCGCGGGTAAAAGGTCGCAATAAGCGAGGAATTTGTGCATCGTCGATGCCACTGCCGAAGTCTCTAAGCTGCACGTAAATTTCGTTTGAGTTTGCGCTTCTCGCAGCATTCGTTTGACGTTTGCACAGAATTGCTAATCTGAGTTGATGGGTCTGAGCATCTCTTCCGTAGCGCATGGCGTTTTGAATCAGATTATCAAACAGTCGTTGAAACTCAATTTCGATACCGGTGACATAAAGATTAGGTTCGATGTTGGCTTCGATAACGATATCACTCGATTTTGCCAAATCCGAAAAAATCTTATCGATAAGTTCGCTTAAATTGAAGCTACTAAAAGTCGATTCATGTAAGGGCTTTGCATAGTCAAGAAATTGTTGAATGATGCTATCCATTTGCCTGAGGTCGGCTTGCATTGCTTCGCGCGTATCGACTTCTAAATTTGCCATTTCTAA
Organism: Affinundibacterium baiyunense; assembly: GCF_018139645.1. Taxonomy (GTDB): domain Bacteria; phylum Pseudomonadota; class Gammaproteobacteria; order Burkholderiales; family Burkholderiaceae_D; genus Undibacterium; species Undibacterium baiyunense. The sequence goes on along the minus strand of NZ_JAGSPM010000001.1, from coordinate 426,382 downwards.
TTCGAGTTGTAGTCGCGTGAGCGGTGTTCTGAGATCGTGTGAGATCCCCGCAAGAATCACGGTTCTATCTGATTCAATTCTTGCTAGATCATCGACCATTTGATTAAAGCTTGCATTGGTCTCACGGATTTCTTTAGGCCCATTTTCTGACAAAGGTTTTGGATGGCGTCCTCGTGATAATTGCCTGGTCGCGATGATCAGATTGGTGAGCGGTTGGTTGATTCGTCTCGATATAAATACCGCACCGATGAGTGCTAAAATTAAGCTGGAAATCGCCCATCCGAGAAACTGTAAGCCGACTTCAGTTTGTAAGCGATCCGCTTCTAATCTCAACCAAAATTGATCTTCATCGATTTGAAAGCTCAGCCAAAATCCATCCTCACCATTCACACTATTGGCAAATTGCGTTTGTTTGCCAAGCTTTTGCTGAACCAATCGGCGTACTTCAGTGAGTAGTGGCGTCTCTGCGATTTTCTGCACTTGATCGCTATCTTCTAATAAGTAAATCCGTATTCCTTCATTGCGCGCTAGGTCGATTAATAATTCTCGTCGTTTGTCTTCGGCGGAATGCGTAAGTGCCGCACTAGTAATCGTAACTATCGAAACAATTTGATTTGATAATTGCTGCGCGCGCGGTTTGCGTTCTAATAATTTGATGCTGACAAACCAAGTCAATAGGCTGGCAGTGACCAATAATGCGAGCAAAAGAAAGGTGCGCCAAAACAAGCTGTTTTGAAACCAAGCTAATCCTTGCAGGTATTTGCGCATTACGATGATTTCTTTGAATGTTGATAGCGACGAAAGAAGATTCTTCGATTGTGATGCTTACTGACTTTGACCATCAGGTATGAAAACATAGCCTAATCCCCACACGGTTTGTATATATTGCGGATTGGTTGGGTCTTGTTCAATTAATTTTCGTAGTCGAGAAATCTGCACATCAAGACTGCGATCAAACACCTCATATTCACGACCACGTGCAAGTTCCATCAGCTTTTCTCTTGATAAAGGTTGTCTTGCGTGGCGGGCGAATACCTTCAGTACAGAAAATTCCCCTGTAGTTAGACTAATATTTTCGCCGTTCTTTTTGAGATTGCGCGTCGACAAATCCAATACAAATTCACCAAATTGGAAACTCTGACCTTGCTCAGAAGGCGCTCCAGGAGCTTCATCCGGTGCTTTTCTGCGCAGTACCGCATTGATTCGAGCAACTAGCTCTCTTGGGTTGAATGGCTTGGGCAAATAATCATCCGCTCCCATTTCCAAGCCGATGATACGATCGACTTCTTCGCCTTTTGCGGTGAGCATAATAATTGGTGTATTGTCGCCACCACCTCGCAAGCGGCGGCAGATAGATAAGCCATCCTCACCGGGTAACATCAAATCGAGGACCATTAAATCGTAACGTTCTCGCATCCATAATTTGTTCATGGCTTGTGCATTTTCAGCGACCACAACTTGAAATCCTTGCTCGCTCAAATAGCGTCGCAATAAATCGCGCAAGCGTAAATCATCATCAACCACTAAAATTTTTGCTTTGGATTCGCTCATTCAAATGCTCACTTCTTTGCAAATGGAAAAGTCTTATCTTACTGCTAAACAATGAATCGGCAAATCATCTTTGTGAAAGATTACAAACTGTTACAGCGCTTACAAAAAAAGGCCTATCAATCTTCTTCTCATGGACTTAGACTTTAAACCGCTTGGTTCACGATATTTTTCCGAATAAAATGGACTATGTTTGATCATGTTTATGTCGACGTGCTTATGTCGATAAATTGACAAAGTTAAGGATTATTGTGTTGTCTGTTAAGTGCCGATTCATTTGTTTGATGATTATTTCTTCATTGTGGATAGGTGAAGATGCTTCTGCATTGGCGCCTCAAGAGCAAGATGCAGAAACTCGCCAAAAGATTGAAAAGCGACGCCAACAATTTCGTGAGCTGCAAGAACTCAGATTTAATCGTCGAGCCGAGCGTATTGAAGAATTTCGTAATGGTTCTGGCTTTGAGAGAAATCCTTCACCAGTTTTACGCGGGGTTGAAAAAAACCGTTTGAATAATGAAGACAGACCAGCAGCTAAATTAAATCGTTTAAGCCCCGAAGAGCGAATGGCGCTACGTAGGCAGATTCGTGAAGCACGGCAAGATATTTATTTACGTCGGCAACAAAAAAAGTAAGGCGAATATTGTCATGCATATCGTTAAGCGATGAGAAACGATTCACCTAATTTGTTTTTTGCTTTTTGTATCTTTGGTAGATTAGCGTCGGTGTTGCTTCATAATTTTTTGCTGTTCTCGCTGCCAATCGCGTTCTTTTTCGGTTTCTCTCTTGTCGTGTTGCTTTTTACCTTTGGCTAACCCGATCTGGCATTTGACGCGTCCATTCAAGTAATGCATATTCACTGGCACCATGGTGTAGCCTGAACGTTCCACTTTACCGATTAACTTTTTAATTTCTTCTGCGTGCAACAGCAATTTTCTGGTTCGCACAGAATCTGGATGGATGTGGGTTGATGCTGTTGGGAGTGCGCCTATGTGTGCACCAAACAGAAAAATTTCTCCATTTTTTATGATCACGTAGGCTTCTTTCAATTGTACGCGACCAGCGCGAATCGCTTTGACTTCCCAGCCTTGCAAGACAATACCAGCTTCATATTGTTCTTCAATGAAAAAATCGTGAAATGCTTTTTTATTATCTGCAATACTCATACTGCTCTCATACTTATTCGATTTATTGTGTAGTGACTTCTGCGGCGTTCGATGCTGGTTTTTCGCTTAATTCCCGAGAAGAGCCTTGTTTCAGTTAAAATTCGATTTGTGATCATACCAAATGACTTGAGATAATGGCAGTTGTCAAAAAAAATGTCCTTGTAGCCTATAGTGCCGAACAGATGTTTGCACTTGTCGAGAAAGTAGAAGACTACCCTTTGTTTTTGCCATGGTGCGGTGGCGTTGATGTCGCAGAGCGCACCGACACCAATTTGAAGGCGACATTATCTATCAATTACCACGGAATCAAGCAAAGTTTTACCACGCAAAACGTCAATTCACCTCCGCATTCGATGGAAATGCATCTAGTTGATGGCCCATTTAAGCAATTACATGGAACTTGGACCTTTACCGCACTGAGAAAAGACGCTTGTAAGATCGAGTTTGATCTGCGCTATGAATTTTCAAGCAAACTGCTGGAGCACTTAATCGGGCCTGTGTTTAGTAAGATCACCAATAGTTTTGTTGACGCTTTTTGTGAGCGAGCAGAGGCGGTGTATGGATAAGCAATTTATGCAGCGCATAAAAATTGAACTTTGCTATGCATTGCCAAATGCTAGTCCTGTATTGATTCCCTTGTTGGTTGAATCTGGTACTAAGCCTCAGCAGGTAATGGCATATCTTTCTGCTCCACAACTTAATGATGTACAGTCTTTACTCCAAAATCACAGCGTATGGGCTGTTTTTGGCAAAAAAAAGAACGCGGATTATTGTCTTCTCGAAGGCGATCGACTTGAGTTGTGTCGCCCGCTGATTGCTGATCCTATGAGTGCTCGTCGCCTTCGCGCAAAGCGCGAGCACAAATCAGGAAAAATGTAATGAGTTGGTTTTTCGCGTGTCGAGTGAATTACTAATCAACGACAATCTGCCAATACTTTTTTCACATCAGCCATTTCACGAGCGCGTTGTGCTTCATCCAAAGGTATGCGTTCACCATTTTTGTCTCTCGACATGATGAGCAGGCCTTCGTCTAAGCTTTGCTTATAGGACTTGGCGCGTTCGCAGTTCTTCGCTTTGTCTGCATTTTGTTGCTTCTCATCTGCTATTTTTTTCTCTGCTTCTTCTTTTGCTAACTTGCGCTTATTAAAGTCCTCATTTTTGCTAGCAATGGTCACAGGCTTTTCCAATTTGGGATTGCTTGCGGAAGTAGTCGACGTATTTTCCACTGGTGCCGCGCTTGCTGCTCTTGCCGTGCCGAATGGTGTTTTAATGATTTTGTCACGTGGAACCGACTTGGGTGGAGGTGTATCCGAGTACTGTTTAACACCTTTTTCATTGAGCCAAATGTACTGTGCCATTACTGATTGAGAAAGTAATAGCGATAAAATAAATCCTGCGCTGAGGAATGGAGACTTCTTTTGCATAGTTAACTCGATTTCTATTTGAAAGACTAAATTTCCTGAAAGTTTAAAGCAAGTTTTACACGGAACGAGACGGATCGGCAAGTTTTCTGTATAATTTACTTTTGCGCCTATAGGAAATACTATGCGTCTTCTTCAAAAAGCACTCACTTTCGATGATGTGTTGCTCGTCCCAGCTTACTCCAATATTCTCCCAAAAGATACGTCTCTTGCGACGAATTTGACTCGTAATATTAAGCTTAATATCCCACTTGTATCCGCGGCGATGGATACAGTTACCGAAGCGCGTCTCGCGATTGCGATGGCGCAAGAGGGTGGTATCGGTATTATTCACAAAAATCTCACACCAAAAGAACAAGCGCGCGAAGTGGCGAAAGTCAAGCGTTTCGAGTCTGGTGTATTGAGAGACCCAATCACAGTTGCACCAACGACGACAATTCGTGAAGTGATTGCGATGAGCCAACAACATGGCATTAGTGGCTTTCCGGTAGTGGAAGGTAAAACAGTCGTAGGCATTATCACAAATCGTGATTTGCGATTTGAGCAAGAATTAGATGCTGAAGTGCGCGCCAAAATGACGCCGCGTGAAAAATTGGTCTATGTGACCGAAGGTGCGGATTTGAGCGAAGCGAAACGTTTGATGAATAAGCATCGCTTAGAGCGTGTCTTGGTCGTTGATGGTGCATTCGAACTGCGCGGCTTAATCACAGTGAAGGATATTCAGAAATCAACTGAGCATCCATTTGCTTCCAAAGATAGTTTAGGCAAGTTGCGTGTTGGCGCGGCCGTTGGTGTCGGTGCTGATAATGACGAACGTATTGATTTGTTAGCCAAAGCTGGAGTCGACGTTATTGTTGTCGATACGGCACATGGTCACTCGAAAGGTGTACTTGATCGCGTACGTTGGGTAAAAACGAATTATCCACATATTGAAGTCATTGGCGGCAATATCGCCACAGCGGCAGCGGCTTTGGCATTGGTTGAACACGGTGCAGATGCGGTTAAAGTTGGTATCGGTCCCGGCTCGATTTGCACCACGCGTATTGTTGCTGGTGTTGGTGTGCCTCAAATTACTGCTATCGCAAATGTGGCAGAAGCTTTACGCGGAACTGGTGTTCCATGTATCGCTGACGGCGGAATTCGTTTTTCTGGTGACGTTTCTAAAGCTTTAGCAGCAGGTGCTTCAACTGTCATGATGGGCAGTATGTTCGCGGGCACTGAAGAAGCGCCTGGTGAAGTGATTTTGTTCCAAGGTCGAAGCTACAAATCCTACCGTGGCATGGGTAGTCTTGGTGCAATGGCAGATGGTTCTGCAGATCGTTACTTCCAAGACTCTGCAAATAACGCCGATAAATTGGTGCCTGAGGGTATTGAAGGTCGTGTTCCGTATAAAGGTAGCGTTCTGGCTATTTTGTACCAAATGGTCGGCGGCGTACGTTCCTCTATGGGTTACTGCGGCTGTGCATCAATTCAAGATTTGCATGATAAAGCGGAGTTTGTTGAAATTACTTCTGCTGGTATGCGTGAATCGCATGTTCATGATGTACAAATCACTAAAGAAGCGCCAAATTATCGTGCTGATTAATTGTCGCTAGCACGATATCGTTCCGAGATGTTTGATCAAGGTTCATTTACGCGGAGCAAGCAATGGTGACATCAGCTACAGGTGTTAGTCGCATGGAACTTATGCTCGATGATGCGGGCTTGTCACGAGTAGATCCCAGTAAATACGAGGCGAAGATTGCTCGTTTTGAACGTCTCGGAATTCGTTTATTTGGTGTTGCTAATTGCATCGTCAGCTTTGGCAATTTGCGCGAACGCTTCAATCGTAGCGAACAGGCGATGGTGACGATTGAAGCGGCTTTTTGTGAGCATTTAGGCTTTTCTGAAGAGATTCGTGTTTTTACGAATTTGAATTTTGAAGAGGAATATGCCGAACATCCCTCGGTAAAAGGGGAGCCGCACATTGTGTTTTGTGCCCAGCATCCTGTGTTTGATGCGAATGATCAATGTGTTGGTTGCATTTATTTGATTGATTACACCGAACGCGAATTCGATGATGAATCCCGATTGTTGCTCGCAGATCTTGCTGTGATGGTCGAGCGTGAATTGGTGATGGGAGCCTTAAGAGTTCAGCATGGTGAATTGATCAAACAAATTCGCAATTTAAAAAGAGATGCTTTGCTTGACCCTGTGCTTGGGATGTGGAATCGCGCGGCGATTACCCGTTCTCTTGGTTTAGAGCTAGATCGCTGTCTCAAAGCAGAAAAGCCAGTATCGCTTATATATATTAGTATCAATCAGTATCAAAGTTTAAAAGAACAGCATGGTAGCTCCGTCAGTGATACGTTTTTACTGAAAGTTGCTAGTCGTATGCGGTCTTGCATTCGCCCTTTTGATGCTTTGGGGCGATTTGAAGTGGATGCTTTTTTGATTGTTTTACCCGGAGCATCGAATTTGGTGGCAGCGGCAGTCGCTGAGCGTATTCGTCTGGCGGTCATTTCACGTCCAGAAATGCTAAATGATCAAAACATCGAGATTGAAATAAGCATGGGAATAGCGTCAACCAGCGTATTCCCAAATGTCGCGCCTGAAGCACTGGTTGCTCACGCAGAAAAAGCCTTACTCGCGGCCAGACGTTTAGAAAGTAACCTAATAGTTCAAGCAGAAGCTGACCAGCTTGATATTCTTCTTTAATCAATAAATAGAATCATGCATTCAAAAATCCTTATCCTCGACTTTGGTTCCCAAGTTACTCAATTGATCGCTCGCCGCGTTCGTGATGCTGGCGTTTTTTCAGAAGTTTATCCTTACGATGTCAGTGATGAATTTATTCGTAATTATGGTGCAGCTGGGATTATTTTATCTGGCGGTCCAAGCAGTGTGACTGAAGGCGATACCCCACGTGCACCGTTGGCTGTATATGATGCTGGCGTGCCTGTTTTGGGAATTTGCTATGGCATGCAAACTATGGCAGAACAACTCGGTGGCAAAGTTGAAAATGGTAAGGTGCGTGAATTTGGTTACGCTGAAGTTCGCGCGCGTAGCCATACCAAATTATTAGAAGGTATCAACGATTTTGTGACACCAGAAGGTCACGGCATGCTCAAGGTGTGGATGAGCCACGGTGATAAAGTCAACGAAATGCCAGCCGGCTTTAAGTTGATGGCATCGACCGACAATTGCCCAATCGCCGCAATGGCGGATGAAGATCGTCGTTTTTATGCAGTGCAATTCCATCCAGAAGTCACGCACACGATTCAAGGTGAAGCGATCATTGGTCGCTTTGTTCATGATATCTGTGGCTGCAAATCTGACTGGAATATGCCTGATTATATTTCTGAAGCAGTCGCATCGATTCGCGCCCAAGTTGGCGACGATGAAGTGATTCTCGGCTTGTCCGGTGGTGTAGATAGTAGCGTCGCGGCAGCATTAATCCATCGTGCGATTGGCGATAAATTGACTTGCGTCTTTGTCGATCACGGTCTATTACGCCTCGATGAAGGCAAGATGGTCATGGAAATGTTTGCCCATAATTTGGGTGTGAAAGTCATTCATGTAGATGCGACTGAACAATTCATGGGTCATTTGGCGGGCGTCACTGATCCAGAAGCCAAACGTAAAATTATCGGTCGCGAATTTGTCGAAGTATTCCAAGCAGAATCTGGCAAACTTAAGAATGCAAAATGGCTGGCGCAAGGTACGATTTATCCAGACGTGATTGAAAGCGCGGGCAAAGGTAAAAAAGGTTCGCATACAATTAAGAGTCATCATAATGTTGGTGGTTTGCCAGATACATTAAATTTGAAATTATTAGAGCCACTGCGTGAATTGTTTAAAGACGAAGTGCGTAAACTCGGCGTGGCTTTAGGTTTGCCACACGGCATGGTGTATCGTCATCCTTTCCCTGGTCCTGGCTTGGGCGTGCGTATTTTGGGTGAAGTCAAAAAAGATTTCGCCGATTTATTGCGCCGTGCTGACGCGATTTTTATCGAAGAATTACGTAATACTTACGTTGATCCGAACGCAGAAAAACCACAAACTTGGTATGACGCGACTAGCCAAGCATTTGCTGTGTTCTTACCAGTCAAATCGGTTGGTGTGATGGGTGATGGTCGTACTTATGAATATGTGGTGGCTTTGCGTGCTGTGCAAACACAAGACTTTATGACAGCGCATTGGGCACATTTGCCACATGAATTGTTGGGTAAAGTTTCCAATCGCATTATCAATGAAGTGCGTGGAATTAATCGTGTTGTCTACGATATTTCAGGTAAGCCGCCGGCAACAATCGAGTGGGAGTAATTTCTTTTGAGCTACAGCATTAAAGAAATTTTTTACACTTTACAGGGCGAGGGCACCCATGCTGGGCGTCCCGCTGTTTTTTGTCGTTTTGCTGGCTGCAATTTGTGGACTGGGCGTGAAGAAGATCGTACCTCAGCGGTTTGTCAATTTTGCGATACCGATTTCGTTGGAACGGATGGCGATGGTGGCGGTAAGTTTAAGACGCCACAAGCTGTTGCTGCTCGAATCAATTCTTTATGGCCTGAAGCGCATACCGCCAGTAAATTCGTCGTATTCACTGGCGGAGAACCATTACTGCAACTGGATGAAGCGTTAATCGATGCGATGCACGATGTCGGCTTTGAAATTGCAATAGAAACGAACGGCACGATAGAAGTGCCGACTGGCGTGGATTGGATTTGTGTCAGCCCGAAAATGGGTTCGCAACTTGTGGTGCGCAAAGGCGATGAGCTAAAGGTCGTGATTCCGCAGTTGGGACAAGATTTGAAGGCGTACGAGGCGCTCGATTTTACGCATCATTATTTGCAAGCGATGGATGGCCCTTTGTTGCAGGATAATCTGAATAAAGCCATCGATTATTGCAAAGCGCATCCAAAATGGAAATTGAGTTTGCAGACGCATAAATTGCTGCAGATTCCTTAAATAATTTTTTATTAGCTGTCGACATGACGTGACTATAACGTTTTGTTTGACCTTATGTACACAGGCAATACATGTTAACCATTACCAGAAAAGTTGAATTCGATACCGGACATCGGATTCCCGATCACAATAGCCAATGCCGCAATTTGCATGGGCATCGCTATACCTTGTTGATTACCTTGACTGGTGATGTCGTCGAAAAAGACGGTGAGTCTGATAACGGCATGATCATGGATTTTGGTGATATCAAAGCACTCGCCAATAAGCACTTGGTCGATCTCTGGGATCATGCATTTATCGTCTATGAAAAAGATACAGCCGTACGTCAATTTTTAGAAAGTATGCCTGGACACAAAACCGTCGTGATTGACCGCGTCCCTACGGTTGAAAATCTGGCGAAGATTGCGTTTGATATGCTAAAAGACGTGTATCACGATCGTTATGGTCGTCATTTGTCATTGACTAAAATCACGCTATACGAAACGCCTAATTGCTGGGCGGAGATTGACGGCTAGGCAATCGATTGAATCTATTGAAATAAGAACTAGAAGAATGAGCCCAAAGAATCAAGTTGTAATTCTCTTTACAGTTGCGGGCTTTATGTTAGGGGTCTTAATTTTACATTTTCTAGAAATTGCAGATTGGCCACACATTTCTCGAACGATTACATTTACTACAGGATTTGCCTACTTGCTAGGACATTTCTTTTCAAAAAGAAATAAGTAAGCCCCAACGCAAAAGAGACAGATCGCAACATGATTACATGGCTTGACACAGCGGCTAATATTTCAGTCTAAAGAAAATCCATGATTAGTGATGAAATTTTTATGCTCGAAGCCATCGCGCAAGCAAAGTTGGCTTGGCAAGCAGGCGAAGTACCAGTCGGCGCAATAGTCGTCAAAGACGGCGAAATCATCGCTCGTGGATTTAATCAACCGATAGGCTCACACGATCCAACTGCCCACGCCGAAGTTGTTGCTATGCGCAATGCAGCCAAGATACTCGGTAATTATCGCCTTCCAGGTTGTGAAGTCTATGTCACCTTAGAACCCTGCGTCATGTGTTCTGGTGCATTAATGCATGCACGTTTTTCTCGTATCGTTTTTGGCGCACATGATTTTAAAACTGGCGCATGTGGTTCGATTGTCGATTTATTTAAAGAAGAAAAGCTCAATCATCATGCAGAAGTGATCTCTGGCGTGTTGGCAGAGGAATGTGTGCAACTCCTCAAGGATTTCTTTGCTGAGCGCCGTCGTGCCGCGGTAGAATCGCGTATACCATCAGACAACCTAGGCGAGTGATAGCCGTTATCGATCGCTGATTACTGAACAGACGAGTATTAGCGATGCCCATTTCTTTTCCAAAAATTCTTCCTGTGCATCCTTGCATCGCCATCGTAGCGCCGAGCGGTGCGGCATTAGATGATACGAATATTGAAGCTGGTTTGGATGCTCTCACAAATGCCGGATTTAGGGTAATCAACTACTATCGACATACGGATCGTTTCGAGCGATTTGGTGCCACAGATCAAGGACGTTTGAATCAATTACATGCTGCGATAGACAATCCTGAGGTCGATATAGTGATGGGCTTGCGCGGAAGTTATGGCTTGTCGAGAATTTTGCCAAATATTAATCTCCAAAAAATTGCCAGTAGCGGTAAATGGTTGATTGGCTACAGCGACTTCAACGCCTTGCAATTGGCGATGTTGGCAAAGACGGATACGGCTAGTTTATGTGGCCCTATGCTGTGCAATGACTTCACGCGCGAAGAATTGCGTCCGTTTACCCAAGACCAATTTCTGACAGCTTTGCGTGAGCGCAAAACCTATCTCGAATTTGAATCGGATCAAGACACGAGCTTGAAGGTTGAAGGAAGATTGTGGGGCGGTAACTTGGCCATGATTTGTCATCTGCTTGGTACCGAATATTTTCCAAACATTGAAGGTGGCATCCTGTTTGTTGAAGATATTGCTGAACATCCTTATCGTGTCGAGCGTATACTGCTACAACTCCATATGGCAGGCATTTTGGCGAAACAAAAGGCGATCGTATTAGGAAATTTTTCTGCTTATCGCTTGGCACCACAAGACAATGGTTACGACTTCGCGGCGATGCTGAAGTTTTTGCGCGCGACCATCACGACACCTATTGTGACTGGGCTACCGTTTGGTCATTGCGATGATAAAGCGAGCTTGATGCAAGGTTCAATCGCACATCTGAGCGTTAACGGAACGCAAGTAAAACTTACCGCAGAATTCTAATTAACTCAAAAGAATACGGAGACAAAAATGACAGACGCAGTGATCGTCTCGACAGCTCGCACCGGATTAGCAAAGTCATGGAAGGGCGCCTTTAACATGACACACGGCGCGAGTATGGCGGGGCCGACGCTCGCTGCTGTTATTCAAAGAGCCAATCTTGAGCCAGCCGAAATCGAAGATGTGATGGTCGGTTGCGCATTTCCCGAAGGTGCGAATGGTCGCAACATCGCACGGCAAATCGCCCTACGTGCAGGATGTCCGGTCACTGTACCCGGAATTACAATCAATCGTTACTGTTCGTCAGGATTGCAATCCATCGCGCTGGCTGCGCAACGCGTGATGTCAGGTGAAGTCGATATCATCGCTGCGGGTGGTGTTGAGTCTATCTCTTGTGTACAAAACGAGATGAATAAGCACATGCTCAGTGATCCATGGTTACAACAGCATATTCCGCAAGTTTATATGCCTATGCTCGAAACCGCAGAGATAGTCGCCAAGCGTTATCAGATTTCACGTGAACGTCAGGATGAATATGGTGTCCGCAGTCAACAACGCGCGAGCGCTGCCTTAGCTGCTGGTTTATTTGATGCAGAAATTATTCCCGTAACGACAACCATGCGCGTTACGGATAAAGAAACAGGCGAACATCACTTGCATGAAGTGACGATTGCTGCCGATGAAGGCATACGCGCAGGGACAACTTTGGAAGCGGTTTCTCAAATCAGAACGGCATTACCCGACGGTGTTATTACGGCAGGAAATGCCAGCCAATTTTCAGACGGAGCGGCGATGACTATCGTCATGAATGCCCAAGTCGCTGAACGTAAAGGTTTGCAGCCATTAGGCGTGTTTCGTGGTTTTGCTGTGGCGGGTTGTGAACCAGACGAAATGGGTATCGGTCCCGTATTTGCGATTCCTAAATTGCTCAAACGTGCGGGCTTAAGCATCGATGACATTGGCTTATGGGAACTGAATGAAGCGTTCGCTGTGCAAGTATTGTACTGCGCCGACAAACTAGGCATTCCTATGGAGAGATTGAATGTGAATGGTGGTGCAATTGCCGTTGGTCACCCTTATGGTGTTTCTGGTGCACGTCTGACTGGGCACGCTTTGTTAGAAGGTAAACGTCGCGGCATCAAATATGTTGTCGTTACCATGTGTATAGGTGGCGGGCAGGGCGCTGCTGGTTTGTTTGAAGTTTTATAGACGTGAATTGCAAAGATCCATTTTTAGTGATGAATAAGATGTCTGATTTCCCCCAAAATCCCACCCAAAATGCTAGTGTGATTTCGCAAATAGAAAATCCTTTCCTCGATTATCTCGGCATCGTTTCAGGCGAGATGAAAGAGGGTAAAGCCAATTTGTTTTTAGAACTACATCATCACCACATGAATAGCTGGCAAATCACGCATGGTGGTGTACTGATGACCTTGCTTGATGTGGTGATGGCAATGGCAGGGCGCTCTTTGCATGACGATCAAAAAGGTGTAGTCACGGTCGAGATGAAAACCACTTTTTTACAGCCAGGCGGTGTCGTAGGTGGACGCCTTGAAGCGCGCAGTGTCGCTTTTCATCAATCGACGACCATGTGTTTTTGTGATGGCGAAATTTGGAGCGGTGACAAATTGGTGGCGAAAGCGATGGGGACGTATAAGTATTTGCGTAGTCTGAAATCTAAAGCTGGATTAGTGAAGATGGGCGGCAGCGCTTGAGCTTGAAAATATTTGTCGTCTCGTAGGGCGGGTGCAACCCGCGCCGCCAGAACGTAGTATAAGTGAGACCGATTTTATGTGCGGCGCGGGTTGCACCCGCCCTACAAAAACAGAACTAATTAACAGGGAAAATTGAATATGAATGCGCAGTATCAACGTATTGTTTTGGCGTCCCGCCCAAATGGTGAGGTCACACCAGAAAATTTTCGTCTGGAGACTGTGCCAGTTCCGACAATTACAGAAGGCCAAGTGTTAATCCGCAATCATTTTCTCTCTCTCGATCCTTATATGCGGGTACGCATGGATGATGTAAAAAACTATGCAGCACCGCAAGCCTTAAATGAAACCATGATAGGTGGCACGGTAGGTGAAATTGTTGCCAGCAAAAATCCACAATTTCAAATCGGTGACAAAGTGATTGGCATGATGGGTTGGGCGGAAATGGGCGTCTCTGATGGAAGCTTGTTACGCAAACTCGATACGACCCACATTCCTTTATCCGCCTATCTAGGCGCCGTAGGTATGCCGGGTATGACCGCTTGGTATGGTCTGACTCAAATTATGCAAGCAAAAGAAGGCGAAACCATTGTCGTCTCGGCAGCCAGTGGTGCAGTCGGTAGCGTGGTTGGACAATTAGCCAAATTACGTGGTTGTCGCGCGGTCGGTATCGCTGGTGGAGCCGAAAAATGTGCCTACGTGGTTAACGACTTAGGCTTTGATGCATGTGTCGACTACAAAGCTGGAAACCTAGAAGATCAGCTCGCAGCGGCAACACCAAATGGGATTGATGCGATTTTTGAAAACGTCGGCGGCGCGAGTTTTGATGCTTGTTTGGCGCGCGTGAATCCGTTTGCACGGATAGCTTTTTGTGGCATGATCGCAGGCTATGATGGTGGCGACATGTCTATCCACAATGCACGAATGTTGCTCAGTATGCGTGTCACGTTACGTGGTTTTATTATTTCTGAACATCTAGATTTATGGCCGCAAGGCTTAAAGGAATTAGGTATGCTGGTTGCGCAAGGTAAATTGAAGTTCAGAGAAAGTATCGCTCCAAATTTAGCCGCCGCACCTGAGGCATTTATCGGTTTGTTGAAAGGTAAAAATCTTGGAAAACAATTAGTGCGTTTGATTCCATAATTTCGATATAGATGAAATAGAAAACGATCAGATTGAGAATATAAATGAATCCCGAAATACAAATTAAATTAGGCGAATGGTCTGAGTTGCAAGCTGATGCACAAGCAGTACGTACCGCCGTCTTCGTTGAAGAACAAAAAATTCCGGCAGAGCTCGAATGGGATGTGATGGACGCGCAATGCCTGCATGCAGTTGCTTACGATGCGCAAGGCAAAGCGATAGGCACCGGACGTTTACTACCAGATGGTCATATCGGTCGTATGGCGGTGTTGAACACAGCACGTAATTGCGGTGTGGGTGCAGAGATTTTGCGTCAATTGATGGCGCAAGCAAAGATACGCGGGATGTATGCGGTGCAATTGAATGCACAAATTTCGGCTGAACTTTTTTATCAACGTGAGGGATTTCATCGCGAAGGCGAGTTATTTATGGAGGCTGGCATTCAGCATGTGCACATGAATAAAACGCTTTAAGTATTTTTTGAAGCTGTATTGTTCGAAGCAGTAATCAATTGTTGTCGAATACGCAGTAAGAAAAAATAAGCCAATTCCAAAGCTAATTACTTTAGAATTGGCTTTTTTGTTAATAGCCGCAATCGCGAGCCTATCCTAATATGAGCCAACACAGCCAGTTCACCCTATTGAAAGAGCGCCGCTTTGCGCCGTTTTTTTGGACGCAATTTTTTGGGGCATTTAATGACAATGTGTTTAAAACGGCTTTACTGACCGTTTTGACTTACGATGCTTTGACTTGGACTACGTTGGACGTAGGCTTGTTGAATAATCTTATTCCTGGATTATTCATTTTGCCTTTCGTGTTGTTTTCAGCGACATCCGGCCAATTAGCTGACAAGTTTGAAAAAGGAAAGGTTGCGCGTTACGTTAAATTGCTAGAGATCGCCATCATGGCAATTGCAGCCTATGGTTGGATGAGCAAAAACATTTGGATTTTGGTGGCGGCTGTCGCTGGCATGGGTATTCATTCGACTTTGTTTGGCCCAGTCAAGTACGCTTATTTGCCACAACATTTGCGTTCGGATGAGTTAGTCGGTGGCAATGGCGTGATTGAAATGGGTACCTTTGTCGGTATTCTTTTAGGCGAAATTTTAGGTGCCATGTTGGTCGTGCATAAGCCCTGGGGCGTTGAGTCGGTCGCTGGTGGATGTATTTTGATTGCGGTCTTGGGTTGGTTGTTTAGCTTACGCATTCCTGTTTCACCCGCACCCGTCCCCAATCTAAAGATCAACTGGAATCCAGCCACCGAAACAGTGCGTAACATCAGCTTTAGCAGAAAGAATCGTCCGGTTTTCTTATCCTTATTGGCGAACTCTTGGTTTTGGTTTTACGGCGCAATTTTACTCGCGCAATTTCCACTCTATGCCAAAGATTATCTGCACGGCGACCATAGTGTTTTTGTTTTGTTACTGACGATTTTTTCTTTTGGTATAGGTGCCGGCTCATTGTTGTGTGAGCGATTATCTGGACATAAAGTGGAAATTGGTCTGGTGCCATTTGGTGCTATCGGTTTGTCGATCTTTGGCTTCGATTTGTATCTGTCGAGTTTGATGTACACCAACACTGCAGCGGTGACCGCGATGAGTTTTATCGATCAAGTCGGTAGCTACAAAATCTTGTTCGATATTTTTATGATAGGTATCTTCGGCGGCTTGTATATCGTCCCCTTGTTCGCTTTGATTCAAACACGTTGTGATCCTAAACATCTATCGCGCACGATTGCCGGCATGAATATCATGAATGCCTTATTCATGGTGGTCGCTGCTTTAGCTGCGATGCTAATGTTGAAGCAAGGATTTACCATTCCACAGATTTTTATGGCAACCGCAATTTTGAACGCCTTGGTAGCGATCTACATTTTCAGCGTAGTGCCAGAATTTTTAATGCGTTTTGTCGCTTGGATTTTGATTCATACCGTGCACAGAGTGAAGGGTGTCAATGTTGATAAAATTCCAGACGAGGGGGCGGCTGTATTAGTCTGCAATCATGTCAGCTATATGGATGCAATTGTCATCATGGCGTATAGCCCACGACCGATACGCTTTGTGATGGATCATAATATTTTTAAGATTCCATTTCTGTCTTGGGTATTTCGTACTGCGAAAGCAATTCCGATTGCGCCCGCAAAGGAAAATCCTTGGTTGATGGAAAAATCGTTTATCGATGTGGCGCAAGCATTGCATGAAGGTGATTTGGTGTGCATTTTCCCTGAAGGCAAACTCACCCGCGATGGTGAAATCAATGAGTTTAAAGGAGGCGTGATGAAAATCGTTGAACGCACGCCTGTGCCGGTGATTCCTATGGCCTTACGCGGTCTCTGGGGTAGTTTGTTGTCACGAGATAAGGGAAATCCTTTCCATCGCTCATTCCGTCGTGGACCATTTTCTCGTTTGGAGTTAGTGGTGGGGGAGCCACAAGATCCAGAGAAAATTTCACCAGAAAGTCTACAGCAGCAGGTGAAGGAGTTGCGTGGGGATTGGAAGTGATCAATGAAGTTATTGCGGCTGCTGTAGTCACCACTAGGGTGTCAGCTAAACTGTTATCGTCACATGAGCGAGAAGGTGTGGTTGATTGTTTGTGCGAACGATTAAGAGTTGACGTTAGCTCACATTCACCATGGGATAAATTTGACGCTCCAGATGGCGTATTGAATCACGATGGGTGGAAATTAATACCTTCCTTTGTTGGGGGGGAAAGCTGTTTGTTGATGACGACAAGCGCATCGGCAGTATGGAGACTTGGTAGCGGTAAGGATTTAATGTTGATTCTTCAAGAATGCCCACCATTTGAATTTTATGTGTGCGACATTGCATTTAATTACCTCGTTTGTTTTAATCATCACGACTATCTTGTCGGTTGGGGCGACGCAAATTTATGGGTAAATCATTTCGCGCAAGAGTAATAATTGTTTTTTTTATGTCTACCTCTTAAAAAATCTGATATACCCCTTTTTTTGAAAAGTGAATATTGATGAAACTAGCAACAGTCTTTCTTCGTAAAGGCAAGATTTATGTTCAAGGCTATGCTGAAACGGTTACAAAACTTTGGGTCGCAAATGGTCCTGTATATGTCGCCAATTTTGCTGACTCACATGCTGAGATAGGTGCAAAAATTAATGCAGCTTTACTAAATTCCGTTTGCAATTTGTCGCACCCTTCTCAAGATCAGTGGAAAGCAATTCAAGCACCAATGTTAGAAGCGGTGGGAGTAGGGACTTGGGCAACTCTCGCAAAAGGTACTAAGGCTGTTGGTATCCAAGAAGATGGATATATTATCGCGCTCACACCTTCATCCGAATATTCAAAAAATGGTGGCAAAGACCTTTTGGACAAAATTGTTCGATGTAATAAGAACGACGAGAATCTTGGATCTTCGCTATTGCAAGCCTTAGCTTCATGTGACGTGTAAAATTTAATGACGTCCTCGCTTAACATAGTAGACATCTGAATCCTGTTGGTCTACTTGTGATTGTAATTGCGACTTAGATCGTGACCTTAAACCGCCGCCGCAACCATCCAACTAATCCGCCTACGATCGGTAATTTCTCCCATAACTCTTCAGCAGCGTCCCAATAATCGCGGTGATCGATGATTAGGCCTTGCGCATCAAAAGTCAGCATAGAGCCGCCTTTGACGATATAGCTTTTGCCGCGTAAGCCGAAGTGAAATTGCCAGGTGAGGAAGACTTTGGACTCTTGCTCGATTACTTCTTCAAATGTGAACTTAGGATACTGCGTGGTGGCGAACATGTGCTCAAAAATCGCTCGAATAGCTTTAAGCCCTTGGACTTCGTTGAAGGGGTCTTTAAATCGCGCCTCATCAGCATAATACTTGGCAATATCTTGCAAGCTAGTCGGGCTCAAATTTGCATACCAAGCCATGATGTTTTGTACTTGTGGAGTCGTCATTATGCGTCCGTAGAAAGGTATCGATTCGTGGTCTAAACGAGTTATCTAAGCTTGCAAGCTAAGCGATCACAAAGCGCCGTATCAAAGCAAAGCGCAAACGATAAGGCAGCATCTGCATTAGTTTCAGTCCCATCGTGAAACGTTTAGGGAAATGGATTTCAAAGTCGCCATTTGCGATGCCGTCGAGTATCGCTTGCGATGCTTGTTCCGGTGTTTGTAAGGCGGGCATGGTGAAATCATTTTTACTGGTGAGCTCGGTACTGACAAATCCTGGGTTCACCAAATAGACGTTGATATTTTTCTCGTGCAAATCGCTGTATAGCAATTCAGTTAAATTAATCAGTGCGGCCTTGCTCGGGCCATACACACTGGCATTCGGTAAACCAAGATAACCAGCTACACTGGCCAGAATCGCGATACCGCCTTTGCCTTGTTGAAGCATGTTTGGTAAAACAGTTCCCAATCCATGATAAACACTTGCTAGATTAATTTTAAGGGTGTCAGCGGCATCATTGGCATTTACTTCCCAACTACGTTCTGGTTGATACTTGGCTGCGCAAAAAATCACTAAATCAATCTTGGAATACTTTTTTCGTAACAGTGATTGAGCTTCGCTCCAGCTATTTTGATCTGCAACATCAAACGCCAATACATGTGCATGTGGATGATCATTTGCCACCAAATCAAGATGGTGCTGGCGACGTGCAGATAAGATTACATGAGCACCTAGCTTTAGCAAAGACTTTGCCAGAGCAGCACCGATTCCGCTAGAGGCACCGATAATCCAAATAGTTTGGTCGTGCCAATCCCGAATGGGCTTATTTAATGGTTGTAAGAAAGGGAGTCGCATCATCCTCTCCGACGGAAAAATAAAGTGACTTCACCCACTTCAAAACCGAACTTGCTCATTTTGGCGCGATTGACCATGGTGTTTTCATCGATTAGATACATCCAATCGTCCATCGCCATTTCATATACACTACCGTCAACTGGTAACAGTAAAGTGTATTGCCATTTGAAGGCGTTACCAGCAAGCTCGCCTTGGGCGTCGCCTTTCACATCGTCTGCCTTGCCGACCCAGCGACCATCGGCGTTTTTACGTAAGCGCCAAATGCGTTGTTGTTTGCTGCCATCGTCATATACGAAACGCTCATCAAGAACTAACTCGTCGCCAATTTTTTTGGTGTCGATGACTACATGAAAACGTTTGACGACTGCACCATTCCTTTGTTGGAACATGCCCCATGCATCGGTTGTGCCGAGGAAGAACTTTTCTAGGTCGAGTTGTGGTTTAACGTCTTTATAGTGATTCACATCGGTGATCGCACAGGCGCTGAGAAAAAAAGTGAATGACACTGCGCCTAGGGCGAATAGAATTTTTTTGATCATGATGAAATGCTCTTAGAAAAATGACGAAGTAAAAAGAGCGCGATCAATTTGAAAGCGCAGGGGAGAACCGCATAGGTAAAAGTTAATGCTAACAAACCGTTTGTTTGATTAACTTGGTTTGGTTGATAGCTCAGTAGAGCAAGAAGCGATAAACTTAGTCCAGCAAGTGCCAAAGTAAATTTTCCTATCAATGACCAAAGACCAAAATAGGCGCCCATATTTTGTTTGTCGTTGACTACCACTGTGAGTAAAACTGGGGGCAGCGCTAAATCAGCACCAAGTGCCAATCCTGAAGCAATGCAAACTAACAAGAAAACATAGTCATCGCCAGCCCCAAGCAGGCTCGCACCGACAAAACTTAGTACGGCAATCAACATGCCTAATTGCCATGAAAGTTGCGCACCAATACGTTTCGCCAATTTGACCCATAAGGGCAAACCACAAGCGCCAGCAGTAAAGTACGATGATAAAAAGAGGGCAGTTTTTTCAGGCGCTTGAATTCTGTCATTGATAAAAAACAGGATCAAACTAGCGGGAATGGCAACCGATAAAGAGTTTAAGAAATAGATACGCAATAGTGCGACGAACTGGGCATTCTTGAGCAAGCTGCCTAATGCAATGACTGCATGAACACTGCGGCGCAACGGTCTGGCTGCACCTATCAACAAGGCACAAATGGCGATCATGACTAAGACGGTAAAACCGATTGCATATTGACTTAATTGCGTCGTGGCGGCGCTCTTGTCTTGAAGGATAATCCAACTCGGGATGATACTCGCAAGGATGACGCCGATCATGCCAAATGCCTCGCGCCAAGCCGATGCACCAAGCAATTGATGATATGCTGTGTCTTGCTGACTATCTTTAGTTGCGCTCGGATTCTCAAGGCTAGAACCCCATGCCAAGTAAGCGATATTGAGCATACTGTGTGCAGTGTAGGCAAGGCTTAGCATGACACCTAACCAGATCAATAAGAGAGTAGAGGAATCACGCGCGAATGCAGGCGGCAGCCACAGCCCCGCGAAAGTTAGGCAGAGTAAAGCGGCTGAGAAAATGATCCAGCGACGATTGCTGGAGCCAAATTTATCAACCAGTTGTCCGATGAATGGATCTTGTACTGTATCAAACATGCGGGCGAAAAATAATACCAAACCCGTAGTCGCCAGTGGTAAACCTAACTGCGCAGTGTAATAGTTCGGAATTTGCACATACACGGGCAAGGCAGCCATGGCTAATGGCAGTCCTAACAATCCATAAAAAATCAGCGCAGAAGTTTTCACTTTAGTTTTCGCATCGGATTTCACATTGAGGGATCCGTGCTCGCAGCGGAAGATTTATTATTGCCCAGTAATTTTTGGCGCAAGTTATTGTCTTTGGTACGTGGGTCTAACCAAATTGAGAAGAAAGCATTCGCAAAAGATTCATCAGGGATCTCTGCTAATAATGTTTGTTGGCTATAAAAGCGACAGCCAGTTCCAGGTAAGTAAACACCGATTAACTGGTCACCAGACTTTACGTCGATAAAGGCTTTTTCCATGTATTGGCGCCATAACTTTAATTTGTCCGCATTAAATTTATCACCATGTAAACGTTTGATTTCATCGATGCTGGAATCGACAAATCGCTCGCGACTAATGGATTTGTTATACGTAATCTCTAGAGCAAAACTCGCGTTTTGATCAAGTCCGCCATCTTTATTTGGGGTTTGTTGCCAGATTCTTGCGGTATAAATTGAAAATCCCCACCAGCGAAATTCTCCACCACCAAGCATTTTTGCTTGTGGCAAATGTTGCTTCCACACTTGCGCCTGTGCGCCTGCTGCGCAGCAAAGTAGTGTTGAGCTTAAAAAAAGCATCGGCAAGTAATTGCGCATCATGCACTCTTCTGTAATAAGAATTGATAAACATCGGTACGACCTTCATCAAAGCCCGCTTCGCAATACGAGAAATAGAGTTGCCAGATTCGTTGGAACGCGGTGCCAAAACCCATGCCATGAATACCGTCGATGTTGTTTTCAAAATCGTGGTTCCAGCGACGTAAAGTTTCTGCATAATCTTTGCCAAATGCATATTGATCGTGCGTTTGCAAACCATGCTGCTGTGCGAGTTGCACAAAGCGAGGTGGGCTTGGCAGCATGCCGCCAGGGAAAATATACTGTTGAATAAAATCCGTGCCGCTGCGATAGCGTTCAAAGCGCGCTTCGTCAATCGTAATAGTTTGTATAAGCGCCTTGCCACCTGGCTTCAGACGTTGATTTGCCGTTTTGAAATAAGTTGGCCAATATTCTTCACCAACTGCTTCAAACATTTCGATCGAAACGATCGCGTCATAGCTGCCGTTCAAATCACGATAATCACACAATTCCAATTTGACTAAATCTTGTCGTTGCGCTTGTTGGATTCTTTGTTCTGCAATTTCTAATTGTGAAGGCGAGATAGTGACGCCGTGAACATGAATCCCGCGTGTCGAAGCGTGTTCTGCAAATCCACCCCAACCGCAACCAATTTCTAAAACACGATCTCCCGCTTTTAAACCCAGCACATCGATAATGCGCTGATATTTGCGGTACTGCGCTTCTTGCAAGCTGATGTCGTAATCACCGTAAAAAATCGCACTAGAATAAGTCCAACTTGCGTCCAACCATAATTGATAAAAGGAATTGCCTATGTCGTAGTGCGCATGGATGTTTTTGCGACTACCTTTGCGTGTATTCGGGCGTAATAAGTGTTTGAGTTTGTACCATAGCCCCATTAATTTTCCGCCGAATATCGCCTTGTCTAATGCATTCTCGTTTTGAATTGCTAAGCGAAGTAGAGCAGTTAAATCGCTCGTGCTAATCCAGCCTGCTTCATAGCATTCTGCGAATCCTATATCGCCGCCTTGCAGAATTTTCCGACAAGCTTGCCAATCGTGAATCGTCAAAATAACTGACTGAGAAAGTTGTTGATCACCGAATTTCAATACATCGCCACTCGGTGTAACTAGATGGAGATTGCCATGCTTGATTTTATTGAGCATGCGAATAAACAATTGGGCACTCGCCGGCATCGCAGATGTCTTCATCGCATTCGAATTGTTCGTCATTGCACTTGAGGTGGTTTGAATTGAACTCATTTAATCTGCTCCTGTTTTATTGTTGTGCCAGTCGAAACTTGTTGATTGGTGAAATGGACCTGACGGTGAAATGGGACTTTCTTCAACCACAGGATTAGTGCGTGCCAATGAATGCGGTAGAACACACCAAATGTAAGTAGCGGTTGCTTGCAGAGCGCCTTTAATAAATTGCCAGATGTAAGTTGTTGTGTTTTCCCGATGATGGCGGTTTGCAGCAATGTAGCTTGGTCATCGTGATAATCGATATGTACTTTCAATTTATTCGTGGTTTCGGCAAACTTAAATTGATAATGTCCTTTTACTTCGCAAAATGGAGAGACATGCATCATTTTGGTACTCATCAATTCTGTGTTGGTATCGATCACACCATGTTCTACAGCTTGTAATAAATAAAAGTGATGCTCACCAAAAGTGTTATTCACCTCTGCCAATACAGCACGAAGTTGTGATTGCTTGTCATAGCAGTACCAAATGCTAATGGGGTTAAAGGCATAACCAAATACTCTTGGAAAACTCAGTAATTCAACTTTTTCTATCTCTGGTACCTGATGCCTGTTCAGAATATTTTGTATCCAGACCTTCAAACTAGAGCCATCACGTGGACCGTAATCTTCAGTATGAATCGATATTGGACGCCAGCAATTGATGCCAAATATTGCGCTGTTTGGAAGGTCTTTCGACATGTCACTTAGTGCATCGATATCCAGCTTCAGCATAAAAACTGGATAGACGAATCGATGCTTGACTGGTCGTAGTCGTTGGTGCATTACTAAAGCGTTGACTAGTGTCGATGCCATTGTTTATCTTCGTTCTCTTTATGTTTTCGTAACGGTTGTTTCATTCTCGATTAATCGATGCGAGCCCAAGCAGGACTCAAATCAAATTGCTTCACCACACGTAATGCCGATTTCAATCCGTCTTCGTGAAAACCATAGCCAGTCCACGCACCGGCAAACCAAGTTTTGTTGGTACCTTGTATGCTAGATAAATTTGTTTGGCTGTCGATCGCGCTTTGATCAAACACGGGATGGTCATATTCAAATTGCGCAAATATCGATTCTTGCCTCGGTTGATGAGTTGGATTTAAGGTCACAATCACGGGCGTTTCTGTCTCGAGACGTTGCAACTGATTGAGTAAGTAGCTAACACAAACAGATTGGGGCGAACCTGAAGTTGAACTGGCGTCTGCACTAGTTCCTATGTAATTCCATGCACTCCAAACCTTCTTGGATCGTGGCAACAAAGTGCTGTCTGTATGCAAATAAGCGGTATTTGGCTGATAACGTACTTTTGATAATAATGCCAATTCGGCTGCGCTCGCGTCAGCTAGCATACGCAGTGTATCTGGTGCATGCGTCGCAAAAATGACTTGATCAAATTTTTCGGAATTACCATTGCTAGTAACCATAACTCCTTGATCACTACGTGTTACTGAGCTCACAGGGCTATTGAGCCGAATATCTTGTAAAGTTTCGGCGATTTTTCTGACGTAGCTGCGCGCACCATTTTGTACAGTGCGCCACTGTGGACGGTCATTCACTTGGAGTAAGGCGTGATTGATACAAAACCGTAAAAAAGTTCGCGCTGGAAAATCTAAGATGTCCTTTGGTGAACTTGACCAGATGGCTGCCGCCATCGGTATCAAATAATGATTCGCAAAAGCGGCATTGTATTTTTGATCGACGAGTAATTGCCCTAAGCTGATTCCTGATTCGGTACTTCGTTGCAGATTACTTTCAGCATCACGATTAAATCGCAGAATATCTTTAATCATGCTCAAGAACGATGGAGAGAAAATGTTCTTTCTTTGTGCGAAGACGGTATCGAGATTAGTGCCAGCCCATTCTAGTGCGCCATTGTTTAGTGATACGCCAAAAGACATATCGGTGCCGTAACTGTCGATGCCTAATTCTGCAAACAAGGCAATTAAGTTAGGGTAAGTCTTGTCATTAAAAACTAAAAATCCAGTGTCAACGACCAAGGTTTTGCCGTCAATAACAATTTCGACGGTATTGGTGTGCCCACCTAAATAGGCATTTGCTTCATACAAAGTTACATCATGTTGGCGCTGTAAAAAATAGGCGCTTGCTAGGCCTGAGATGCCTGCACCGATCACCGCGATTTTTTGTTTTTTATGCATTACACGATTTCCTAACTTATTTGACGCTTGTTTAGTCGCTTGGTTGAACCCTTAGTTGAACACTTTGAGCGTCCAATTAAGTATTTCAATTTCCCTATCGAATCGGGTTTTATAAATTGACCCGTCTGAAAGCATTGTGTGACATATACTTCGGTGTTAAGATTAATACTGATTTGGAAAAACCGCTACCAATTGGTAGATATTAATACTTATGAGTATCTTTAGCAAACTAAATTTTAAAGATCAAGCTTTTCGTCTACGTGAAGATGCGATTCTTGACGCTACTACCACAGTGCTTGCAAGCAAAGGCTTTGATTTAATGACGATGGACGACGTTGCCAATTTGATTGGTATTTCCAAACCCAGCCTATACAAACACTTTAAGTCCAAAGAAGATTTGGTCGGTGCTGCAATGATTCGCTTACTCGATGGCGCCACCACACAGCTTGAATCATTTCCAGCGGAATACACGGCGAAGGAAAAATTGTCAGCGTTATTAGAATGGGCACTTCGAGTGCGTCTTGATGGTGGTTTGCCATTTCTACCGTCCACAAGTAATGCGGTGCGCGAGATGCTGATGCGCAATTTGAAATATGTTGGAAGAGTGATCAAACTGAATTCTCAGTTAGAAAAACTGGTCATTGCTGCGCAAAAAAATGGTGACTTAAATAATAAATTGAGTCCCGATGTGATTCTGTTTAGTTACTATGCACGAAGCTGTGATCCAGCGGTTGAATATTTGCAGCGATTTAGCAAGATGGATACAAATGCGATCGTGGAGAACATGCTGCGAGTATGTTTTCAAGGATTAGAAGACTAGCCGTTGTAGCAATTGAGACACAATGACATGTAAGGTGTGCGCTAACTTGTTCTGATAATTGATGCATGTTTGCTGTTTAGATGTGCTGCTTAGATGTGTTGCTCTAGCCAAGAATACAGATCATTTTTGTTTTTCGGTTTCGCGAATAGAAAGCCTTGCGCATGATGACAACCAAAGGTTCTTAATGTGTCTGCTTGTAACTGATTCTCGACACCTTCAGCGATGACTTCTAGTTGCAAACTTTGACTGAGCTCGATGATCATTTTTGCGATACTTCCCTCGTCTGTGCCGATACAAATATCATTGATAAACGCACGGTCGATTTTTAATTTATTGACCTTGAGTTTTTGTAGTTGGCTAAGTGAAGAGAAACCAGTACCAAAATCATCAATCGAAATTCTTACACCCATTTCTTTTATTTTTTCTAGATTGGCGATCACCAGTTCAGGGTCGGTCATTGCCATCGACTCTGTGATTTCCAATTCTAAATTCTGCGGCGAAATGCCACTATCAGTCAGCGCACGCTTTAGCATTTGCAAGAACAGCGGATGCATAAACTGCGCTTGTGAGACGTTCACTGCCATACGGAATTGTTGAAACCCCAATTCACTAATGCGAACTAATTCAAAACATGCGGTGCGCAACACCCATTCGCCGATATTGACGATTAAACCTGAATACTCAGCGATAGGAATAAATTGATCTGGTGGGATGAGTTCACCATCATCGTTTTTCCAACGCAGCAAGGCTTCTACGCCGAATGGTTTTCCGCTACCGATTTCGACTTGTGGTTGATAGACGATATACAAGCGCTCAGCTTCAAAGGCAGCACGTAGGGCATGCATCATGCGTACGCGTTCTCGTATTTCAACTCCCATTTCACGCGTGAAGTAGGTGTGATCTGAGCGTAGATCTG
Organism: Affinundibacterium baiyunense; assembly: GCF_018139645.1. Classification (GTDB taxonomy): domain Bacteria; phylum Pseudomonadota; class Gammaproteobacteria; order Burkholderiales; family Burkholderiaceae_D; genus Undibacterium; species Undibacterium baiyunense. The sequence goes on along the minus strand of NZ_JAGSPM010000001.1, from coordinate 399,888 downwards.
ACTTGGTTCTTTTCAGTGCGATATTCGCGTCTTTTAATGCGTCTGGTGCGCTCAATTCGTAGTCGCACAAGCGTAGCAATCCTAAGCTCACCGATAATTGAACAGATTGATTTTCGACTGAAAAAGGCGTACTAAATAGGCTCAAAACTAGCTTCGGTGAGACGATCTCTTCGTGTCCAAGCAACGCGAAAATATCATTGCCGATTCTCGCAATTTTGCAATTGTCAGCAAAGTGTTCACGCAATCGTTGTCCTACACTGTGGAGTAATACGTCTCCAAATCGATGTCCGAGTGCATCATTTGTCTCCGCAAAATGATTGATGTCAATTAAGGCAAGTACACTGTCGGCTCGCTGTTGCGAATGCAAGATTTGCTGTAAATTTTGCAGTAATTGCAGTCGATTCGCCAGACCTGTTAATGGGTCATGAAATGCCAGATTATGCATTTTTGAATTCAGCATCACATTTTGCAAGCATACCGAAGCATTGCTACAAAATAGTTCAATCATGTGCCTTGCGTATGGAGCTTCCTCAAGACTCTGATCCAAATAAATCACGATTGCGGAACCATTTAAGTTGCTGAGATAGAGCGCGGTTTGCTGAGAGTGAAATAAATGTCTCTGTTCGAATAGGGCCTTTTGCACCAACTGCAATTCGTTGGTTTGCCCATTTAAAGCTAAGAATTTATTTGCGTAATTTTCAAATTTTTCAGTGGTAACGATTACGCGCGGACCAAGTTGAGTCTCATATTCGACATTTTGATCATACGTAGAAATATTTGTGATGCAAACAAAACCCTCTACATCGATCTGTAACAACTCGATGATGTAATCCAGTAAGAGTTTGGAGAATGACGGCAAGGTGTTCACTGTCATCAATAAACTACCTGCGCCAACAATCAACTCTAAACTTTCGTTATTTGACGAAATAATTCTAATTTGTTGATAGGACCGAATCGCTGAAGTAACCGCGGTAAACAGCTTCGCTTGTGTTAATTCGGTTTTGTTTTTGTAATCATTGATATCAAAGTCGCGGATCGCATCAATCTCAGGGGCATAACCAGCCTGACCTGTGCGTAGAATAATCCGAATATCTCGTCGATTTAATGTATCTCGAATAAAGGTTACTAATTGAAGACCCGTATTATCTTTTTCCATCACGACATCAAGCAAAACCACTGCGATGTCTTCTTGATGGATCAAAATTTGTCTTGCTTCAGCGGTAGTGTATGCGTGTAGAAAATGCAGATTACGGGAGAGAATTTTGAGGTCATGCAGAGCAAACATCGTTGCAGAATGCACGTCTGGATCGTCGTCAATAATCAAAATGTTCCATACATTTTGATCGGCAACGCTTTCACTTTGATTCGCGTTTCCATCGTCTTCGATGAACAGAAACGGATCTTCAGAATTCATGTTATTCATGTTGCATTCAGCTCATTAGTCACGCATCTGTTGGGCTGGACTTTTGCCTAACAGGTGAATTGTGAGAAAAGTAGATTGACTTAAACTACAACTAGGTTAGTATTTATCTTTAAGCAAGCTCTGTGCTGGTAAGTCTTTATTGCTGATTGTAAAGATTATTTCCGCAAACAAACAAATTACATAAAAAAAAAGCGCGAATCATGTTCGATTCGCGCTTTTATGTTGTTTATCGTCAATTATAGAATTTCGCTGGCATGATCAGCTAAGCGAGAACGCTCACCTCTTGCTAAAGTTACGTGCCCGCTATGCGCCCAACCTTTGAAGCGATCAACCACATAGGTTAAGCCGCTAGAGCCTTCGGTCAAGTAGGGCGTGTCGATTTGTGCGATATTACCGAGACAAATGATCTTGGTTCCAGGGCCTGCACGCGTCACTAAAGTTTTCACCTGCTTGGGCGTTAGGTTCTGCGCTTCGTCGATGATTAAAAATTTATTCACAAAAGTCCTGCCGCGCATAAAATTGAGTGACTTAATTTTTATTTTTGAGCGAATTAAGTCTTGCGTCGCTGCACGTCCCCAATCGCCAGCGTCGCTATCCGACTTGTTTAAAACCTCTAAGTTATCGTCGAAAGCACCCATCCATGGCGACATTTTTTCTTCTTCCGTTCCTGGTAAGAAACCGATATCTTCACCAACTGGCACCGTAACACGTGTGACGATAATTTCATTGTAGGTTTTGGTTTCAAGTACTTGCGCAAGTCCGGCGGCAAGCGCCAATAGCGTCTTACCTGTACCAGCCTGTCCCAGAAGGGTAACGAAATCACATTCAGGGTCCATCAGCAAATTCAAGGCAAAGTTTTGCTCTCGATTGCGAGATGTGACACCCCAAACACTGTGCTTAGAATGTCCATAATCACGTAGGGTTTGCAGCACTGCGGTTTTGCCATTGATTTGGCGTACTTGTCCATAGAACGAAGCTTCGCCATTGTTGGGTTCTAAGTAGACAAACTGATTGACTAGCAAAGAGGGAATTAATGGGCCGGTGATACGATAAAAAGTAGTGCTCAGACCATTTTTGTTTTCTTGCCAAGTCTCAATCCCTTTACCATGCTTGCTCCAGAAATCATTCGGTAGCTGCACGATACCGCTGTAAAGGAGATCGGAATCTTCGAGCACATGATCATTGAAATAATCTTCTGCAGGCAAACCCATCGCACGCGCTTTGATACGCATGTTGATGTCTTTTGATACCAGCACAATTGGGCGACCAGGAAATTGATCTTCTAGTGCGCGCACGACGCCCAAAATCTGATTGTCTGCTTTCCCCTGCGGCAAACCTTGCGGTAGAGCACCGCCTTGGAGCTTGGTTTGAAAGAATAGTCGACCTTTGGCGTCTTTGTTACCAAGTTTGGAAAGCGCAATGCCTTGTTCGATATCTTCACTTTCAATGCCGCCGACTAAGGCATCCAATGATCGAGAAATCTGACGTGCGTTTCGTGCTACTTCTGACATGCCTTTTTTATGATCATCTAATTCTTCTAGTGTGATCATGGGCAAATAAACATCATGCTCCTCAAAACGGAACAAGGATGTCGGATCATGCATCAAGACGTTGGTGTCGAGCACAAATAATTTAGTAATCCCTTTTTTGTCAGCCGCTTTACTTACTGGCGACTTTGCCGGATTATCTTTGGATTTCTGGCTTGCAATGACCTCGGTGATTTTCGTTTTGGCGATCGAAGTTGCGGCAGATTTGCTGCTTGTTTTTGCCGTAACACTTTCTGTTTTTTGCTTTGCTGTGCTGACTTTTGGTAGAGCTTTAGACGTCATCGAAGCTTTGCTGCTTTGTGTGGATTTCGATTCAGCGCTCGCGATTTGGTTTAATTTTCCTTTGTCTGCTTTAGGATAATCTTTTGGTGAAAGCAGGGCCGCTGGTTTTGTCGGCATTTTTGGCAGGGGCATTAGAACCTCTTAATAAAAATTGGAGAAATAAAAGGAAAACGAGAAAAAAATAAATAATGCAATAGTTGCGGGTTTGCTTTTGCAGGGGCTGAGAAAAAACAAAAGCCGCTTGAGAAGACACTGCAGTCTTCTGAAACGGCTTTGATCGGATGAAGATGGGGTTTCAATTAACTTTGATTACTCACAAAATCTAATACGGCTTGAGCATGATCGGCGACCTTCACTCCACGCCATTCTTTCACTAATTTACCAGATTCGTCAATCACAAATGTACTGCGCTCTATGCCGCGCACTTGTTTACCATACATGTTTTTCATTTTCATTACATTAAACATCAGGCAAAGTGTTTCATCTGGATCAGAAATTAATTCAAATGGCAATTCAAGCTTGCTTTTGAAGCCTTCATGCGAACGTAAGCTATCGCGGCTAATACCAAAAATCACCGCATTATTTTCTTGAAGTTGCTGATGTATTTCACGGAAGGCGATACTCTCTGTAGTACAGCCTGGGGTATTGTCTTTCGGATAAAAATACAGAATGACTTTCTTGCCAGCGTAAGCGGATAACTGAAATTCAGAAGCGCCAGTCATTGCTGCTGAAAATTGTGGCACTGTGCAACCTATGGCGCTAACTGTACTATGAATATCTGACACGAGTATCTCCTGAAAATGTGTGGTGGAGTGCTTTATCGTATTGGTTTAGCATCAAAAGCGAGTAGCTCGCCTGAACGCCCTGGTAATTCTCGCCATGAAATTGGATGAACTGGCAGTTCTTGCTCCTTTAATTGAGCATAATATTGCCCCATCGAAATGAACTGATAACCTTGCTCACTCCAACCATTCAACAATTCTATCAATATGGGGGCAAGCTTTTGTCCTTCAAGTTCCGCATGCATCGTAAATACATGATTTTTTTGCTCAGTAGTTAGAGACAAAATATGCGCTGCAATATTCGCTTCAGTAATTTCCGCACCATGTATTTCTACACCTAGCAGTTCATCCAAGGTTGGTAGTGTCGTTGGCATTTGTACTGCTTCAAATACTTCATCACCATCACTTAAACGATAGGGGCCTGCAGCTGGATTCTCTAGTGATCCATCTTCGTTCAATAATGCACGGGTGTCAGAAGTATAGCGAATGCCAAATTGGTCTAATTGTGCAAACGCATGTCGATTCATTTGCCAACCAGCCGCACCGAAAGTTTTTGGTGGTGCACCAAAAATTTCAATATAGCGATCATATGCAGCCTGCATTTGTCTTTGAGTCCATGCTTCGCCACGTCGACGGACATTGTCTTGCCAAACTACGTGATCCCAGCAGTGGATGCCACATTCGAAGCCAGCTCTTTTTGCTGCACGCATTTCTTCTACACATTCTTTACCGATATCTGGTGCTGGTAAAAAAACACCATACGTCAGCGTTTTAAAACCGTAATGCTCTAAGACTGAAGTGCGTGATACCTTCTTGAAAAAACCAGGCCGAAATGCACGACGCAATGCCCATCCTGTGTGATCCTTTCCTAAGGAAAACAAGAATGTGGCATTCGCTTGATGTTGCTTGAGGATGCGCACTAAACTCGGCACACCTTCGCGGGTGCCTCGGTAAGTGTCCACATCAATCTTTAATACGATCGTGGGCATCTATAAAACTGTTGAATTTTTTTGAAAGTAATTTGGAATTGGTCGTTCACCAAAGCGCGTTATCTAATCGTACGCGCTTTGTAAGTAGTAAATTTGACGCTATTACTCCATTGATCTATTAATCCATTAACGCGCGCGCTTGAGCTACCTGGCTACGGTAAGCATCAAAGATGTGACGCATTGCATCAGCCATGGTGGTTGTTGGTTTCCAGCCTAATTCTTCACAAGTGTTCGTAATCTTAGGTACACGATTTTGTACATCTTGATAGCCGCCACCGTAGTATGCTGCTGAAGTCGTTTCAGTCAGCTGTACTTTTTTAGCAGACTCAGCGTATTCAGGATATTCTGTAGCCAACTCCAGCATCATATGTGCCAGCTCACGAATAGAGTGGTTATTGGAAGGATTGCCAATATTGTAAATCTTACCAGAAGCTACGCCATCCTTGTTTGCGATGATACGAACCAAGGCATCAATACCGTCGTCGATGTATGTAAACGCACGTTTTTGTGCTCCACCATCAACCAAAGAGATATTTTCTCCACGTACGATATGACCAAAGAATTGCGTCACAACGCGTGAGCTACCTTCTTTCGGTGTATGAATAGAATCTAAGCCTGCACCAATCCAGTTAAATGGGCGGAACAAAGTGAAGTTCAGGCCTTCCATGCCATAGCCCCAGATCACGCGATCCATCAATTGTTTAGCGCAGGAATAAATCCAACGTGGTTTGTTGATCGGGCCGCAAATGAGTTCTGAGTTCTCTGGATCGAATTCTTGGTCATGGCACATGCCATACACTTCAGATGTTGATGGAAATACCAAGTGTTTGCCATACTTTGCAGCAGAACGAACGATAGGTAAGTTGGCTTCGAAGTCGAGTTCAAATACTCGTAATGGTTGCTTTACATAAGTCGATGGCGTCGCAATCGCCACCAAAGGCAAGATCACATCACACTTTTTGATATGGTATTCAACCCATTCTTTATTGATCGTGATGTCGCCTTCAAAGAAATGCATACGTGGATGATTCAGCAAGTCACCCAAACGCTCGGTTTGCATATCCATGCCATACACTTCCCAATCGGTTGTTTCTAAGATGCGCTTGGATAAGTGGTGACCAATAAAACCATTTACACCGAGGATGAGGACTTTTTTCATAATGATTTCTCTGAAAGATTAAATAGTAGGAATTCGAATAGTGAGGTCGCTACAGTTTGTATCGCTAATGAAAAGCAAACCAACTGTCTAACAATCGCAAATTGCCGCGGATTTTTTGTCAATACTTTTTGTGCAAAAATAACATTAAGTACGACCGAAAAACTTTGCTAATGCTTGATTATCCATCGTGCAACCTTGATGCTGTAAAGCTAAAATCTCGATTGCTTTTCCATCACCACAAACGCCAAAGGTGACATTATCCACTACAGATATGCCAAGCGGCAAATTTGCAGGCAGTTTTAATGTGGTGTGCTTAAAAATACGTGCTTTTTCAATAATAAATGTTTTACCATCATGTTCTGTGAACGCGCCTGGATACGGTGGCGCAACAGCTCTGTGCAAGTTATAAACTTGTTGCGCTGATTGACTCCAATCGATGCGACCATCTTCTGGCTTACGACCACCGAAATAACTCCCTTGACTCAAATCGTTGGGAATTTTTGTAGCCGTACCAGCAATTAATGAAGGCAAGGCATTCCATAATGTTTGTTCAGCGGCGACACTCAGTTTTCCAAAGACCTCAAACGCGGTGTCATCAGGCAAAATAGGTACGCTAGTTTGCGCAATAATCGCCCCCGCATCTGGCTTGACTGTCATCTCATGCAAAGTTGCACCGGTTTCAGTCTCTCCGTGCAAGACTGCCCAATTGACCGGAACCCGACCGCGGTACTTGGGTAGCAATGAACCATGCAAGTTATAGGCACCGTGCGAAGCTATTTCTAACACTTCTGCCGACAGCATGTTTCGATAGTAAAAGCTGAAAATAAAATCTGGCTTTAAAGCCGCGATTTGGGCGATGATTTCAGGAGTATTTGGGTTCTCTGGCGTGATACGAGGAATATCATGTTCCTCACATAAAGCAGCAACCGATTCAAACCAGATCGTTTCGTTTGCACTATCTTCATGACTAACCACCAAGCGAATATCGATACCACGCGCAAGTAAGGTTTTAATGCTGCGTACACCAACTGTGTGATACGCAAAGACCACCGCGGAAGGTGTCGGCTGTTCGGCTGTTTGGGCAAATCCGGTAGTGCTCATGATTAATTTATTCTCTGGATTTTTCTTCCAAGATTGTTTGAACGACGAAACGTGGACGACCTTGTACTTGCTGGTAAATACGACCAACGTATTCACCAAGTAGACCAATACCAAATAAAATCACGCCCATCAAGAAGAAGGCAATTGCAAACAAAGTGAATAAGCCTTCGGCCTCGGCACCGAGAAAGAATCGACGAATCAATAGCAAGACCACCAATCCACCTGACAAACCAGATAAGATCATCCCCATCATGGAGAATAGCTGCAATGGCATGATGGAAAAGCCCGTCATCAAATCGAAATTGAGACGAATCAAACTATAGAATGAATACTTTGATTCACCCGCAGTACGTTCTTCATGTTCGACCACAATTTCTGTCGGTTTGCGGGCAAAGGTATAGGCGAGGGCGGGTACAAAAGTATTGACCTCGCTGCACTGATTGATGAGATTGATTACATTTCGACCATAGGCGCGCAGCATATTGCCTTGATCAGTAATTTTGATACGCGTGATTTTTTCACGCAGGCGATTCATCGCTTTTGAGAGATAGGTGCGCCATGCCGCATCCTGACGTTTTCGACGAATTGAGCCGACATAGTCATAGCCTTCGCGCATTTTATCGACCAGCGCACCAATTTCTTCTGGTGGATTTTGCAAGTCTGCATCGAGCGTAACAACGATATCGCCACGAGTTGCTTGAAATCCAGCCAAGATTGCCATGTGTTGACCGTAATTACCATTAAATAAGACGACGCGGGTGACATCGGGCCTTGCGCGAAATTGCTCAGCCAAAATTTCAGCAGAGCGGTCTCGACTACCGTCATTGACGAACACGATTTCGTAAGTAATACCGCGTTCTGCCAATTTATCTAAGGCGGGATAAAGTCTGGCATAGAGTTTGGCAAGTCCAGCTTCCTCGTTGTACACGGGAATAACGACTGAAAGTTCAGGATGCATGTGAGCTTCTGTAATTAAAATATCAAAGACAAGATTTTACTGCGGCGACTACGCGATCAACATCGCTTTCGTTCATGTTTGGGAATAAGGGCAAGGTAACGATTTGTTTGCCTATTCTTTCTGCAATTGGGAACATGCCATCGGTAAAACCACGCTCACGATACAATGTAAATAAATGGATAGGACGATAGTGGTAACCCAAACCGATCCCAAGATCGAGCATCTTTTGCATAAACTCTGCGCGATGAATTCGCTCGGGCAAGACGATATGAAACATGTGCCAATTTGAGTTAGTGAAATCGGCAACAGGCAATTCCGCGCCCGTACTTGATTCAAAATCTTTACCAAATTGATCGAAATAATGCAGCGCAAGTTTTTTTCTTTGCGCATTAAATTCATGCAAGCGCTTTAATTGTCCTAATCCAATTGCGGCAGAAAGATCGGTCATATTGTATTTTCCACCGAGTACATCAACATCGATGCCGTCTAGACCACTGCGCGACACACCTTGCAATCGATACTTCTCCGCCAACTTTGCTTCTGCTTCATTATTCAATACCAGACAACCACCTTCGGCAGTCATGATGTTTTTATTGACTTGAAAACTGAATGACACAAAATCACCAAAAGCACCAATGCGTTGTCCATTCCAAGTTGACCCGATAGCTTGTGCAGCATCTTCTACCACGCGCAAACGATGTTTTTGTGCGAGTGCGTACAACTGATCCATATCGCATGGCAAACCACACATGTGTACCGGAATAATTGCTTTGGTACGTGCAGTGATCGCCGCTTCTACTTTGTTCAGGTCAATGTTGTGCGTCTTGGGATCAATATCTACAAACACCGGGGTTGCGCCGACTTCAATGATCACATTGGCAGTGGCGACCCATGAGTTAGGCGTGGTGATCACTTCGTCGCCCGCGCCAATTCCGGCGATGCGGAGCGCTATTTCCATTGTGCATGTGCCCGAATTAAATGTGCGAACCGGTCGTCCACCAAAATAGGCAGACAATTGTGCCTCTAATTCTTTCACTTTAGGGCCGCTGGTAAGCCAACCTGAACGTAAAACCTCATTCACCGCGCTAATAGTTTCTTCATCAATACTTGGCTTTGTGAAGGGGAGAAAGGTAGCTGTTGCGCTCATAAAAACTTTCTAAAAAACGGTAAAACGGCCGTAGCAGCAGATAAGAAATTAGTGGGGAATAGCGATAATGACGCGTTTAGGATCATGCCCTATCACGCGCATCGGCAAATTCTGTTTTTGTAAATCGTCATAAATTTCTTGACGTACAAACGCAACCGCGTTTTGCCCCTTGGCATGCATATCACGCCATTTGAGGACAAAGTCCGTTTGTTTCGGAATCCAAAGTTCTGGCTGAATACCGACACCAAACTGCATTTCGTCAGGATGTTCAACCAATATCGTTGTGCGCTGTAAATAAAATGGTAAAGCTTGCTCGTAGCGTCCAACTGAAAAAATTGGTGTATCGGCTTTTAGTTCAGCTTGAATTGCCGTTAAATGATACACGCCGGCATTATATTTACCCCAAGTGTCATGGCCCAAGAACAGTGCTTGCCCTGCCAAGAACACGGTAATCGCTAAACTTAAGACTGACCAGTCTTTATTACGTTGCGCATAAATTAAAGCGAACAAACCACCAATCAAAGTCAAGCCAGCGGCAGCATATGCCCAAGGAATCATGGCGGCATAAAACGGTGCTTCATAGACGTGTTTTGCCATGCCTGCGATTTTCGGTGTCATAAAGATGGATGCCGCACCGATTAGCGTCATGATTAATGCATTGATGCGTAGACTCAGTGTGGATATGCTCTCTAACTGACAGGCAATCAAAATTGCTAGCGCAGGAAAAATTGGCAAAATATAAGATGGGAGCTTTGACCCAGAAATACTAAAGAAAAAGAAAATGAATACAGCCCAAGTCAGCAACATTTTCTTTGCTTGAAATTGGCTTTGTTCTTTACGCAAACTGGCGAACATACTTTGCAATAACAAGCCTAACCAAGGCAGAATTCCAATCAACAATAGAGGGAAGAAATAGTACCAAGCACCACCACGCTTATGAATCGTGCTGGTAAAACGTTGGAAGTGCTCATGAATAAAGAAGAAGTGCGGATGCTCAGGGTTCGCTTGCCAAACCAAAATAAACCATGGTGCTGTAATAGCGAAAAATAACAGCAATCCTTTACCCATGTGTAAGCGTAACCACAGGCCAAAATCACGCGTCCAGATCGTATATAAAACCAACACTGCGCCAGGCAAAACAAAACCAATCAAGCCTTTCGACATTGTTGCTAGCGCCATCCCAGCCCAACATAGCAACATACCATTACGTTGTTCTTTTGCATTGGCACCATCGCGTTGCGACAGTAATAAGCCACACAAGGCCAGTGTCATCATTCCAGACAAGCCCATGTCGAGCGAATTGACGTGCCCCATCGCCGCCCAGTAAAAACTGGAGCCTAGAATGACAGCCGTACTGATTGCAATACGACGACCGTAAATTTTGAATGCGGTATAGCTAGAGATCGCGATACCAATCAAACCGCATAATCCTGTCCATAGTCTTGCTTGCCAGTCACCTAATCCAAACAAACTGAAAGTGAGCGCGTTCATCCAATTTTGTAGCGGTGGCTTTTCAAAGTATTTGATGCCGTTTAAGCGTTGTGTGATCCAATCGCCAGTTGCCACCATTTCGCGCGCCATTTCGGCATATCTGCCTTCATCGGTAGGCACCAAGGTTCGTGCACCAAGCATGTAAAACCATACGATTAGAAAGCCTATCACCACCGCCCATAAGGTGCGAGGTGACTCATAGGGAGATTGTGTATTTGCTTGCTGTGAAGATGGATGTAGATGCTGTTTCATGCTTGCTCCAATATCAGCGCAAGCGCAACTTTGCGACCTTCGGTCATTAAAATATTATAGGTTCTACAGGCTGCTTGATTGTCCATGCATTCAACCCCCTTATGTTGAGCACTGAGGGAGCTAATCAGTTTGGGGTGAATAAATCGCTGTTTTTTGCCTGTTCCTAAAATCACCACATCTGGCTGCAAGGCTGCGATTTGTTCAAAGTGTGTCGCTGTTAGCGCTTCGAAATTAGTGACATCCCAAACCACAGGTCGAGATTCAGGTAAGACAATTAAGCTATGTTCGTATCGAACTAGATTAAATTCGACACCTTGCTCATCGTAAGCGGTGACGGTTTGGTATTGTTGCGTATTGGTTGAGTGCAGCTTCATGATTTTTAATATAGTTATAATTTTTGCGCACCTCGCATGCGCAGCCAGAAGAAATAGCTGGCGCATTGTAGCTTTTTCTGTGTGCGTATCAAAGTGGTGCTTGTTGATTTTTTAATCGACCATTTTGAGAACTGCGGCCGTATTTGCTTGAAACGACAGTATTGTCGCTGATATGCGCATCAAATCCTCTTCGTTAGCGAACGAGGATTTGACTTCATTTAACATTTTTAGGTGCTAGCAAAAATTCTCGAGGATTATTTCTAAATCTTCGACCTAAAGCCTTCAGTAGCTCTAGTCGCTGAGTGAAATCAACTCCACGAGCGCGAAGTGCAACCGATAATGCCAAATAAAAACTCACACCCAAGTTAACGATACCAATACCCAAGAAACCTAGTGCAGTAGTTAATATCAACTGCCAAGGTAAGTTGAAGTCAAGCGCAAATAATGAATAGCCCCACATCGCAGATGATAAGGTCGTATGACGTACATCTAGTGGCAGTCCTAGCAGCGCACCTAAACCAGCGGCACCACCCAATAAGAAACCAAGGAAGAAATTGCCAGCCAATACACCTAAATTGTCACGAATATAGTCACTGACTCGCTGCCAACGTGCCGCACCAAATAGTTTTTGTGCCCACTTTAATTGATTTAAGCGCTCTGGGATTCTGCTGTAGCTACACAAATTGTCATAATAGCCCGCGATGAGCCCCGCCAAAAATAGGCAAATGCCTGCGACTGCCGCGAATAATAAAGTCCCAGCGCTCAAAATGTCGATGTCTTGCAACAGATGCTTGGCTTTCGCGGGCGTTAAGTAATGAGCGCCGCTGAAATGCTGAACCAAGAACGCGATCATCAGCGCCACAGGAATTGCTAAGCCGATATTGCCAACGATGGCTGCGAGTTGTGTTCTGATTGTGCGTGCGATCAAGCTAACGAGCGGTTCAAGGTCGCGTTTGCGTTCACGCGGATTACCTTGAATTTCACCAATCGCAGCGGCAATCGCATTTGCGGTCATTGCCGGTTGTTTGGTCGCGACTGAGAAGTGCAATAAGTGAATAAGCACGAATCCAAGACCATAGTTGATGCAGTTTGCTAATACTTCTGCTAACGGAGCTAAGCCGCGCATACCGATATTGATTTTGATCGCAGCGATAAGTGCAACAGCACAACCACCGCCAGCAGCGGCTTTCAACATAGCGAAATAGTCCTGTCTGGTCTCGGTGATGTAATGTTCACCACTACGCCCAGCATTTTCGGTAACGCGTAGGGCGACTAATTCCGCGTTTTGTTTCCAAAATTGGCGCACATTATTTTGCGAGCATTCGGCAATTGCTAATTCTTGCCACAATGCGGCGATATGTTGCACGCTGCTTTTTTTATCATTTTGTACAAGGCTCGATAGTAGGTAAGCCAATCGTGTGAGTCGATCAAGATGCTGCTGCAAACGCCTTAAATGGAAAGTTAAATAGAAACTAGCGCCTTGTTGTTGTGCGCGTTTTCGGATGCGGTCTATGGTTTGACGTGCTTGTGTAATCAAGACCTCAAGATGAGAAATGTCTGTGTCTTTGTTTTGTTCAAAGCTGCGCTTCTGATTTAGTTGCGCTTCGATCGCTTTCGTTACATTGAGTGCCTCTTCACAAACACCTAGAAAAGGGGATGCGTGATTTTCTAAACTCGGATCTAGACGTAACATCTCTGGCTCCAAGCCAGCAGCAGCGATTCTATGCGCGACCACACGTAAGGCTTCAATGATGTCTGCCAGCATGCTGGTGAGTCCAAGGTGCGACTGCAAGTTGATATTTTCGTCAAACCCTAAAAGACGAATTAAATCTTGCCAATCGTTTGGATTGCTTGCGTTTATCCATTCGACATCGCTAGGTTTTAGGATTTCTCTTAGCGCATCTTTCAGTTGTGAAGGATCATCGACTTCCGGCAAGAGTTTGTGAGAGACGCGACGCACGGTTTCAGAAAGCACACTTGTCGCAGGATAAATGCCAGAAGTTGCCAACAGCAAAACGGCATGCCGTTGCTGGAATAGCTGCAAAAGCGCTGAACGCAGTCGGCTAATTAATTCAGGTTCTTGTTGAAGTAAACGTAGCAAGCTCGGTAATTGTGATTGATCTCCCTTAGAACTTGGGCGTATTCCATCAAACAATGCCATTAACGCTGGCAAGGGATTAATAGGCGACGAACCGTGATTGGTATCGTCGGTTTGCGGTAAAGCGAGTAAAAGACTTTTTAGCATAGGCTTGATGGAAAATTGTTTGTGTATTGCAATTTAGGCTGTTGCAATTTGATTAGCTTGATTTTTAATTTATCAGCTAAATTCGATTTAAGGCAAACAAGTGCGCTCTGATTTCCTGCGGAGATTTAACACATTTAATCCATTAAATTGTGCCTAAACCGTAAAAACCAAGAGTAAAAGTCTATCTGCTGGTAAATCTCCTAAAATAATTTGGTAAAACACATTGATAAAATAGGGCGCTTTGGGCAGAATGGATCATTCGGCAGTGCAGCATTTTTTTAATTCACTTTTTGAAAGTAGTCTCGTGCGCCCCATCCAAAAATCGCAAAAACTCGCAGACGTTTGTTATGACATTCGCGGCCCAGTCTTGGAAAAAGCCAAGCAGATGGAAGAAGAAGGTCAGAAAATCATTAAATTAAATATTGGTAATTTAGCCGTGTTTAATTTTGGTCCGCCGGACGAAATCGTCCAGGACATGATTTTGAACATGCAGAGTGCGGCGGGCTATACCGATTCCAAAGGAATGTTTGCACCGCGTAAAGCGATTATGCATTACACCCAAGAAAAGAAGATTCGTGGTGTGACGATGGATGATATTTATATCGGTAATGGCGCGTCAGAACTGATTGTGATGGGCATGAATGCCTTGTTAAATCCAGGCGATGAAGTTTTGGTACCTGCGCCGGACTACCCACTTTGGACGGCAGCAGTCAGTCTATCTGGCGGCAAACCTGTGCATTACGTGTGTGATGAAAGCGCAGATTGGATGCCTGATATCGAGGATATAAAACGCAAAATCTCACCGAATACCAAAGCAATCGTCGTCATCAATCCGAATAATCCAACCGGTGCTTTATATCCAGTCGATGTACTACAAAAAATCGTCGATATCGCCAGAGAAAAACAATTAATCGTATTCGCTGACGAAATTTACGATAAAACTTTGTATGACGAAGCTGAGCATGTATCAATCGCCTCTTTGGCCGATGATGTTTTGTTTTTGACTCTCAATGGCCTGTCGAAGAACTACCGTTCTTGCGGCTATCGTGCTGGATGGATGGTGATTTCAGGTGAGAAGCGTCACGCCAAAGATTATATTGAAGGCTTAAATATGTTAGCCTCGATGCGTTTATGTTCGAATGCACCAGGACAATTCGCGATACAAACCGCGCTAGGTGGCTATCAAAGCATCAAAGATTTAGTCGGTCCCGGTGGTCGACTTTTAAAGCAGCGCGATCTCGCGCATAAATTGTTAACGGCAATACCTGGAGTTACATGTGTCAAGCCAAAAGCAGCACTGTATATGTTTCCAAAGCTCGATCCTGAGATTTATCCGATTACAGATGATCAAGCATTTATCCAAGAATTATTAGTTGAGCAGCGAGTTTTATTGGTGCAAGGCACGGGATTTAATTGGATTGCACCGGATCACTTCCGTGTGGTCTTCCTTCCTAATACTGACGATTTAACCGATGCAATCAAGCGCATAGCAACTTTTCTTGAAGGCTACCGCCGTCGTCATGGCACTGGTGAATTTGCAGCGAAACAGGCTGTCGAATAATTTATAATCCATCTTTTTTAATTAATATTTAATTCAATATGAAACCCATCAAAGTAGGCCTATTAGGATTAGGCACAGTCGGCTCCGGCACCTTCAATGTTCTTAAGCGCAATCAAGAAGAGATTATGCGCCGTGCGGGTCGTGCGATTGAAATTACGATGGTGGCGGTGCGTAATGTAGAGCGTGCAAAAGACATTGTGAAAGGCGAGGTTGAAATCGTTACCGATGGCAATTTAGTCGTCAATCGTCCCGACATAGACATTGTGATTGAGCTAATCGGTGGCAATGATATTGCTAAAGATTTGGTATTGAAAGCGATCGCCAACGGCAAACATGTGGTCACAGCGAATAAAGCTTTAATTGCTAAACATGGCAACGAGGTGTTCAAAGCAGCGCAAGATAAAGGTGTGATGGTCGCATTTGAAGCAGCAGTTGCGGGCGGCATTCCGATTATCAAAGCCTTGCGTGAAGGGTTAACCGCAAATCGTATTCAATGGATAGCTGGCATTATCAATGGCACGACGAATTTCATTTTGTCCGAAATGCGTGACAAAGGCTTGGACTTTGCGACAGTATTAAAGCAAGCGCAGGCACTCGGCTATGCGGAAGCCGATCCTACTTTTGATATCGAAGGCATAGATGCTGCGCACAAGTTGACGATTATGGCATCAATCGCATTTGGTATTCCGACCCAGTTTGATAAAGCCTACATTGAAGGCATTACCAAACTAGAAGCGACTGATATTGAATATGCAGAGCAGTTGGGTTATCGCATTAAATTATTAGGCATTACCAAACGCAGCGAAGCTGGTATTGAATTGCGCGTACATCCAACCTTGATCCCAGAGAAGCGTTTAATTGCCAATGTAGAGGGCGCAATGAATGCGGTGTTAGTGCAAGGCGATGCGGTGGGTGCGACTTTGTATTACGGCAAAGGTGCTGGCTCAGAACCGACAGCTTCTTCGGTAATCGCCGATGTTGTTGACATCACACGCTTGGCAACGGCTGATCCTGAACATCGAGTGCCATATTTGGCATTCCAGCCAAATGCCTTGAGCGACTTAACGGTACTGCCGATTTCGGAAGTATTCACCAGCTACTACTTGCGCATGCGTGTCGAAGATAAGCCAGGTGTGCTAGCGGATGTCACTAAGATTCTTGCGAGCTTCTCGATTTCGATTGATGCGATGTTGCAGAAAGAGCCGGGTGAAGGTGAGTCTCGTACCGACATCATTATGTTGACGCATCAAACGCAAGAGAAAAACGTCGATGCTGCCATTGCGCAAATTGAAGCTCTCGCTTCCGTCACTGGCAGTGTCACCAAGTTGCGATTAGAAGAACTCAGCTAAATTATTGATCGTCAATCATTGACAGCGCTAACTGTGATGGCTGTCATGATAGGCGTCATAAAAAAGAGAGGTAATTCACCTCTCTTTTTTGCTTTAGCCTCTTAGTTATTAGCGCAACTTAGTAGCGTGAATTATTAGTGCAACTTAATCGCGAAATTAACGCTTATTCGTCCGCATTCATAAAATACTCTATGCGTCGATCACCGATGATGTATTCGAGTATGCCCGAAGCAATTTCAGCATCGCTTGCAACTTGTTCGAATTGGGCTGGAATATCTTTATACACTTCCATCCAAGTATGCACGCCATCTGTAGGCTCTGGACGACGTTGAAGCAAAGGTGGTGTCATTGCAAAATCACTACTTGCCCACAAATTCTCCACCACATAATGCTGTAAACGCTGGGCACTTACTTGCACCTGACGGGCATTTTGCACATGGGCCTTGTAGTAAATATAGCAATCCATATTTCACCTATTCAGTTACGTCGAGATACGCATACGGCAGTGGCAGGAATTTTAAAACAGGTCCATCTTGCTGCCCCAAGTGTACTTTATCTTGTTCTTGATCGGCTAATTTTATCTCCACCAAACAGACGAATTCTTTGTGAAAGCCGCGTTCTGCATTCACAATCATGCCGCAAGCTTGACTTGTATCGTTATCAGAAAAAATCTCCATTGCTACATCAACCGTTTCTGCATTAACAGTCGCGATTGCCATACGACGCTTGAGTTTGCCAAGATACTGACTACGGGCGACGATTTCTTGTCCTGGGTAACATCCTTTTTTGAAATTAACGCCACCGATTAACTCAAAATTAATCATTTGCGGTACGAATTTCTCTTTGCTTTGTTCAAGCACTTGCGGTATCCCCGCCAAAATATTTCCCAAACGCCAAATTCTGCTATCAACTACTTTGAGCTGGTCTGGGATGGATGACGCGATTTCGATAAATCGCTTATGTGAAACGATCCATTCATAACGTGTTGATTCAAACGCATCATGGACGCGAATCAGCGTTCCTTGTTCCTGACTGATTTTTTCATGCAAGTTGGTCGGCAGTTTGCCAAATAGCGTTGTTAAAAAACTCGTTGCAGCTTCTCCACCTAGACCAATCACCGCAAATTGTTCACTTACATCATTTAGCTTCACCTTAGAGCGCATCACGTACATTTGCAATCGCTTTTGCAGCGCAGGCTGTAGGCTTGCTGAGCATTGCAACAAAATATTGTCGCTGTCCTTCCAATAGAAAAAGCTCGCTAACATACGTCCTTTGGGTGTGCAGTAGGCCGCATAACGCGCTTCGCTCTGCGACAAATGTTCGACGTCATTACTTAATTGGTTGTGCAAAAAACTGGCAGCATCATCGCCATTTGCAAGGATTAAACTTTGATCATGCAATTGGCAAATATAGCCCCTGCTAATTTGCATTCGATCGAGTGTGGCGACATTGAATTGATTGGCGGATTCAAAAAATTGCAGTGTTGTGCTCATGTTGTACTCATTTTTTCCAGTTTATATGTCAATGCGGAATGCTTCCATTTACAATGACAGCGATTTTTATGATTATCGCAGCAAATCGAGATTAGTGTTCACATGGCCTCTTTGAAAAAACTCTTGGGATTTTGTATTTTAATACTGCTGGTGTCATCTGCTGCCAGTGTTTGGTGGTTCATAAATTGGATGGATGCGCCAATCCGTCATGACAAGCAAATTGAATTTACGATTAAATCAGGAAGTAGCATACGCAGCGCGTCACGCCAATTGGTTGATGCAGGGGTGCCAATTCATCCTTACTTATTTGAGATACTCGCGCGTGTGACGGGCAAAGCCGCCAGTTTGAAGGCAGGCTCCTTTGAATTGCAATTACAAGAAACACCGCAGCAACTTTTACAAAAAATTGTTGAAGGCAAGTTTAGCCTAACCAGTTTAAGTATCATCGAAGGCTGGAGTTTTAAACAAATGCGCAGCGCGATTGATGCGCATCCCGCGATTCGGCACGATACAGTGGGGCTTTCGGATCGTGACTTGCTTATAAAAATTGGCAGTAAATATACGCATCCGGAAGGTCTATTTTTTCCAGACACCTATTTGTTTGTCAAAAATAGTAGCGACGTCCAAGTTTATCAACAAGCACATCAAGCCATGCTGACGCGGTTAGACGAGGCATGGCGTAAACGCGCACAAAATTTACCGTACAAAGATGCTTATCAAGCCTTGGTGATGGCTTCAATCATTGAAAAAGAAACTGGACAGGCCTCAGAGCGCGGAATGATTGCCAGTGTTTTTGTGAATCGTCTGCGCTCAGGTATGTTGCTGCAAACAGATCCCACTGTGATTTATGGCATGGGTGACCGATTTCAAGGCAATATTCGCAAGCGTGATTTAACCACAGACACGCCTTACAACACCTACACTCGAGCTGGTTTGCCGCCAACGCCAATTGCCTTACCGGGGCTTGACGCGATTAGAGCTGCTTTAAATCCTGAACCAAGCAATGCCTATTATTTTGTCGCACGCGGCAATGGCACAAGTCAGTTTTCAGAAAATTTAAATGACCACAATCGCGCTGTGAACAAATATCAACGTTAGTTCTATGACGCTGTATGCCAAATTCAAGTGAGAAATAGTATGACGAACAATAAGTCTAAAACGGGATGTTTCATTAGCTTTGAGGGCATTGATGGAGCTGGTAAATCTACCCACATCAGTTTTGTACAACAAATTCTAGAGAGTCATGGTTTGAAGGTGGCCGCCACCCGTGAACCTGGTGGGACGCCGCTTGGTGAAGCTTTACGCGCGCTGCTATTAAAAGAATCAATGCATTTAGAAACCGAAGCTTTATTGATGTTTGCGTCGCGTCGTGAACATATTGCGCAAGTAATTCAACCCGCTTTAGATGCGGGTACTTGGGTGATTTCCGATCGTTTTACCGATGCGAGTTTTGCCTATCAAGGTGGTGGACGTCATTTGTCTATTGATAAATTGAATGCTCTAGAGCAGTGGGTTCATCCGTATTTGCAACCTGATCTTACTTTACTGTTTGATGTTCCACTTGAGGTTGCGCGTGCTCGACTAGATGCAACACGCACCTTAGATAAATTTGAGCAGGAAAAAAGTGATTTCTTTAACGATACACGCAATGAATATTTGCGTCGCGCTGCGGAATTTCCAGCGCGCATAAAAGTGATTGATTCAACGCGTAGTATTGAAGAAATACAACAAGAGTTAAAACAGATTGTTGATGCCTTGGTTGCAAATTCAAATGCAAATACTATCGTTGATTTTCGCAATTAGAAAAAATAAGAAAAATAAAAATGAATAGTCCTTTATTCGACTGGCAACTAGATACTTGGAAGCAGATTATGGCGATGCGCGGCAAAATGCCGCATGCATTTTTATTGTATGGATCCGAGGGTATCGGCAAAGCTAATTTTGCTGAGCATTTAGCCAAGTCTCTGCTATGTGAATCACCTAGTGATGATGGTCATGCATGTGGCGCGTGTTTGTCGTGTAATTGGTTCGATCAATATAGCCATCCTGATTATCGCCGTGTACGTCCGGGCTTACTCGATGAAGAGGATGCTGCGGAGTCAGAGGCAGGCGAGGGCGCCGAGGAAACTGAAAAGAAATCTGCCAAATCAAGCAAGACGCCATCTAAAGAAATCGTCATTGACCAAGTTCGCGCTTTGGCCAATTTCATGAATATCTCTACTCATCGGCAAGGCACTAGGGTGGTTGTGATGTATCCGGCGGAAGCGCTAAACGTACCAGCGGCAAATGCTTTACTGAAGTCTTTAGAAGAGCCTAATCCGAATACGGTATTTATTTTGGTGTCGCATAAAATTGATCGTTTGTTGCCAACTATTTTGTCGCGTTGTCACAAATTGCCGTTAGCGATGCCAAGCAAATCACAAGCTTTAGCTTGGCTGGAAACACAATCTGTTCGGGACGCAGAAGCTTGGCTTGCTCAGCAAGGTGGGGCGCCTTTATTGGCATTGGCGATGTCGCAATCGGACGATGTTAAAGATCTTGAAGATCTGCTGCGCAGTTTGGCCAAACCTGATGTGGAAGTGTGCTTAAAGACCGCAGATAAAATGCAAAAAATGGATATGCCGCGCACGGTTTCATGGATACAACGCTGGTTATATGATATTTTCTCATACAAACAAGCTGGAAAGATTCGCTATTATCCGAAGTACCAAACCGATATTGCCAAGCTCTCAGATCGAGTGAGCGTGGATAAATTGCAGCATTTGATAAAAAATGTGCAGGAAAGACAAGCAATTGCGAGTCACCCTCTGTCAGGGAAGCTATTTTTAGAGGATATGCTGTTAGAATATTCTTCTGCTTTTAACTAAATCTAACGAAGATTTTGTATGTGCGCTGAATTGAGCTCTTGATGGCAAACAGTCGCGCACATCAATAGGAAAAATTATGGCTGAGCTACCACAAGACCCCAGTGTTCCCTTAAACATGCCATCTCCATCGCGGCCGTCGGTACTCTCTTTGGCGATCAAAGAAAAGTCGGCTTTGTTTTCTGCATATATGCCATTTTTAAAAAATGGTGGGATTTTTGTGCCTACGAATAAATCGTATAAATTGGGCGAAGAAATTTATGTGATTCTGACTTTGTTAGATGATCCGAGCAAATACCCGATTGCTGGCAAAGTGGCGTGGGTTACACCGGCTGGTGCTGGCAACAATAAATCGCAAGGAATCGGTGTGCACTTCCCACAAGATGAAAGCGGGATTCGTGTCAAAACCCGTGTAGAAGAAGTGCTTGGTGCAACCATACGTTCTTCACGAGCGACACACACACTGTAATTAACTACTTTCTTTTAGTTTCTGCTCCTGTATATTTAATACAAATAGCGCTGACTTACCCTTGAGTTCAGCGCTTTTATTTTGATCGCATTCTTTTGATAGTATTTTCCATGTCCACGCAAAATCAAGTTTCTTTCACACATAGAATCGCACGCCTCGATGATTTACCGGCAATCGTGGCGATCTACAATTCGACCGTTGCATCACGTATGGTGACCGCAGATACTGAAGAAATCGCTGTAGAGTCACGCCTAAATTGGTTTCACGAGCACACGCCAGAAAAGCGTCCATTATGGGTGGTTGAAGGCGAAGATGGACAAATCATCGGCTGGCTATCATTTTCCAATTTTTATGGACGCCCAGCGTATTCTGGTACCGCCGAGTTATCGATTTACTTGCATGAATCAACTCGTCGACAAGGCTTAGGGCGTTATTTGCTCGAACAAGCAATTCAGTTCGCACCTCAAATTCAAGTACATACTTTGCTCGGATTTATCTTTGGACATAATGTGCCCAGCATGAATTTGTTTGCTTCGTTTAATTTTGAAATTTGGGCAAATATGCCGCGAGTTGCGAATTTGGACGGGATAGAGCGCGATTTGATTATCTTTGGAAAGCGCGTCGCTTAAGTCTTGGCATGCACAAGTAGCGGCTTAACTATCTGCGATTCGCGCGGGTATCGGCAAGTCGAAACCATTCTTATACTGATTAATACTTGTGAACGACTTAGTTTAACTTAGGTTGATGCACTAAAAACATCGTAAAATCAAGCGCTTATATCATAAACAGAGTAAAATCTCGGCTTATCTTCATCTATATGATTGCCTTGATCAGGTCAGGGCAACATCAATCTTTCAGGAATTTCCACTATGCTGAGCTATCGCCATGGTTTTCACGCTGGCAATCATGCTGACGTTCTTAAACACTTTGTTTTAATTGAACTGCTCAATTATCTCGGCCAAAAAGACACCGCTTACACCTATGTGGATACCCATTCTGGAGCAGGTTTATATTCTTTAGATACTGGCTATGCAACTAAGAACGCAGAGTACGAAACTGGAATCGCTCCCCTGTGGGATAGAGATGATGCACCAGCTGCCTTGCAAGCGTATCTCGATCTGGTGAAAACACTAAATCCAAGTGGCAAGATGCGCTATTACCCTGGTTCACCTTACTGTGCGAATGAAGTGATGCGTGCACAAGATCGTTTGCGCTTGTTTGAGTTACATCCAAGCGAAATCAAGATTCTCAGTGAAAATTTTCGCAAACTAGAAGCGCACAAAGCCGAGCAGGGTGAGCGTCAAACGGTCCGTGGAAAGCGCATTATGATTAATGCAGGTGATGGTTTTGAAGGCTTAAAAGCGATATTGCCGCCACCATCACGCCGTGGTTTGGTATTGATTGATCCACCATATGAAGTCAAAGACGATTATCGACGCGTCAAAGTATGCCTTGAAGATGCGCTAGTCCGTTTTCCAACTGGTACTTATGCGGTTTGGTATCCAGTTCTATCACGCATCGAATCGAAGCAATTGCCAGAGCGCTTAAAGCGTATTCCTGCAAATGGTTGGTTGAACGTTACCCTAAGTATCAGCGGACCAACACCCGATGGATTCGGATTACATAGTAGTGGGATGTTTATTATTAATCCTCCTTGGACTTTGGAAGCGACACTACGCGAAGTCATGCCTTACTTGGTACGTGTACTAGGTAAGGATGTTAGTGCCAAGTTTGAAATTGAATCAGGTGAAACCGAGCAGGTGCGTGTCAAGCCACCGGTGCGCGCTTCGGCAGAGCGTACTGCCAGAAATACTGTAGGCGCTGGCAAATCCATAAATGCCACAACGACGAGCACAGGGCGCCCGCAAGTGGGTAGTTTGAGAACCAACAATAGCAATAATTTGAGTGGGCCTAAACGCATTGATTCCAGAACAAATACGGCCAGGGCAGCTAGCTCTACAAATCGTGATCTTGGGCAAGGAAAGCGTACAGCACGTCCAGCAAATTTATCTAAATCACGTTCTCGTTGAACAAATTGAACTAAGCTATTTCGCGTCCGCTTTGGAACGACGCTACTTGATAATGCATGTGCTGCGGCGCATGCATTCATCGACTGATGCTGAAGCATCACCAACAAGACAAATGACAATTAATCTCGACTCGCAAGCTAGCTGTGTTTTTTGATGCGTCGACATCGAAGCATGTCTAGATCAACCAATCGCAGGCTTAGTCGATTATTGATATGGAAAACTCATGCAAACATCAGTTTTAAAAACTATTTTTCAAACTGCTTACGGTTTGATGTTGGTCGGATTGTGCTTATCAAGCCTATTGAACACCAGCGTCGCTCATGCCGACACCATAAAAATTGCCGTGATCGATCCTATGTCTGGTCCGTTTGGGCCGGTGGGCTTAAATACCTTCAATTCATTTAAGTTTATTACTGCGCGTGCGAATGCTGAAAAGTGGGCAGGCGCACATCAAATCGTGTTCGATGGATTCGATAATAAAGCTGGCGTACAAGAAAGTTTAAGCTTGCTCAAGACGGTTGCCGACAAAGGTTACCGATTCATTACGCAGGGCACAGGCTCGGCGGTTGGTTTGGCTTTAATTGATGCGATTAATAAGCACAATCAACGTCATCCTGGGCAAGAGATCATTTATCTTAATCATGGTTCAATCGATCCAGATATGACGAATAGCAAATGCAGTTTTTGGCATTTTCGCTTTGATGCTAATTCTGATATGAAGATGGAAGCATTAACCAGCTTTATAGCGAAAGATAAGCAGATAAAAAAAGTCTACCTGTTGGGCCAAAACTATTCTCACGGACATCAAGTAGCGCGCGCAGCCAAATCCTATCTCGCACGCAAGCGTCCAGATATACAAATTGTCGGTGATGATTTACATCCCATTGCCACTGTCAAAGATTTTTCACCTTACATCAGCAAAATCAAAGCATCGGGGGCAGATTCGGTCATTACCGGCAACTGGGGGACTGATTTAGCTTTATTGATTAAATCCGCTAAAGAGCAGAATTTAAACGTCAATTTTTATACTTACTATGCCAGTTCGACTGGCGTACCAACCGCTATCGGTGAGGCTGGTGTCGATAAAGTTAAATTGGTTGGATACTGGCATCCAAATAATCCATCCAAGCTTGGTGCAAGTTTGACGCAGGGATATAAAGCGCAGTACAGGGACGATTTTTCATCCACATCAACTTACGCCATGATCGCCAGTTTGGCGAAAGCAATTCGAATCGTCGAGGAGCAAATCAAAGACAAATCCAAGCAAACGATCGATCCAGTCAAGATCGCTTATGCTTTGGAAGATTTACAAATTGATTTTTTTGGAATGCCTGCAAGCATGCGTAAAGCAGATCATCAATTGCAACTGCCTTTGTACGTATCAAACTGGGTAAAAATCGACGGTAAATCACAACGATTCGATCAAGAAAACACGGGGCTAGGATGGAAGACACTTCAAATCTTTGAACCCTATGTCGCGAGTCAAGCCACTTCCTGTCAGATGAAGCGACCAAATTAATTGCTAATTTATGGGCACGACTAAGTGGTAAAAGAAATGCAGTTTATCAACTAGATTAATTCCGTTAAAAAATAAAACTAGGTGCAAACAGAGGATACCGTTTTGGAATTTTTTTTGATCAACTTACTCAACGGTCTTAGTTACGGATTTTTGTTATTCATGTTGACGGCCGGCTTAAGCTTGATTTTTAGCTTGCTCGGCGTTCTCAATTTTGCCCATGCTAGTTTCTATATGCTGGGAGCTTATTTAGGTTATACCTTTACTGGGCTTTGGGGATTTTGGTGGGGTTTATTTTTTGCTCCCGTAATTACAGGATTACTTGGAGCCTTGCTTGAACGATTTGCCTTGCGTCGATTGCATGCGCGAGGTCAGCTTGCTGAGCTGTTATTCACCTTCGGCTTAGCTTATGTGATGCTTGAGATTGTGCAACTGATTTGGGGTAAATTGGCGTTGCCGTATCAAATTCCACAAGCATTACAGGGCAGCTTGTTTTTGATTTATTCCAGCCCATTTTCAGTTTATCGTGGCTTCATCGCCTTACTCGCTTTACTTGTGCTGGGCTTACTGTATTTGTTGATACGCCGTACCAATGTCGGCTTAGTAATACAAGCAGCATGGACCGCACCAACCATGGTCGAAGCATTAGGTCACAATGTGCCTAGCATTTTTATGTGGGTGTTTGGATTTGGTTGTGGACTGGCTGGATTGGCGGGCGTAGTCGGCGGCAACTTATTGGTTACCGAACCGAGCATGGCGGCGCATGTTGGCAGTATTATTTTTGTGGTGATTGTGCTGGGCGGTATTGGCTCACTGCAGGGCGCTTTTTGGGCATCGATGTTGATTGCCATTTCTCAAACCTTTGCCATTACATCTGAGCTGAGCTTACAAGATTTGTTGGCGCTGTTTATGCCAATTCAGTACCAAGCGAGCAATCAATGTGTGCTCTCTATCCCAATTTCGCACATGGCGCCTATGCTGCCATTTGTCATCTTATTGTTGATGTTGGTTGTACGTCCGCGAGGATTGTTCGGTCAACAATCGGGCTTGAATTCTCATGCTTAAATTTTTATCTAAGTGTATCAATTCGGGTTCTCTGCCTGCGACATTTTATTGGGCGCTGCTGATTACTGTGAGCTTGTTGTTTATTCCCTTTATTTGTTCTTCTAGTGCAGCACTGAATTTTATTACGCAAGTTTGCATCGCAGCGGTACTTGGCTTGTCTTTCAATATCCTGCTTGGACAAACTGGATTGCTGTCTTTTGGACATGCAATGTATGCTGGTTTAGGCGCATTTGCCAGCGTGCATGTGATGAATAAAATTGGCTTGGGTGAGTCCGCATTTCCAGTAATTCTCATTCCTTTGGTTGGCGGTCTAGCTGGCTTATTGGTCGGCGTGATCTGCGGCTGGATATCGAGCAAAAGAGCTGGCATCGTGTTTTCCATGATTAGTTTGGGAATTGGCGAGTTGATATTCGTGATGGCGCCGATGTTCCCACAAATTTTTGGTGGAGAAGCGGGGATCAGTACCAATCGCGTCATCGGTGATACTTTCTTAGGTCTGAGTTTTGGACCGCAAATTGAAGTGACTTACTTGATTATCGTGTGGACTTTATTGTCGATGAGCGCGATGTTCTTTCTCACACTAAGTCCTCTGGGCAAGCTTGCAAGCGCTGTGCGTGATAATCACGAACGTGTCGCATTCTTGGGCGTTAATCCGCGTTTAATTCGATTCTTTATGATTTGCATTGCTAGTTTTTTTGCAGGCATATCAGGTGCGCTATCCGCTTTGCATTTTGAAATTGCCACTACTGATAGTCTAAGCATGTATCGATCTGGATCGATCTTATTATTCACCTATATTGGTGGAATTAGTTTGTTTCTTGGGCCTGTGCTTGGTGCTATTTTGGCTGTCTGCATGACGGTGTTTTTGTCAGAACTCACACCCGCTTGGCAACTGTATTTGGGGATATTGTTTATCTTGGTTGTGAGCTTTGCGCCAAAAGGAATTAGTGGCTACATTTCTGCCTATTTAGACCAGATGAAAGCGCTCTATCAAAGAAATAATTTAATTAACGTGATCAGGGTATCTTGCTTACATTTATTTGCAAACGCAATGATTGGCGCCAGCCTTGTCATCTTGATTGAACTTACTTATCAGCTTCGTTCTGCTGATCAAAATGGGATGCTCTTAGATTGGTTTAAGCATAATACGTTCGATGTAAATCACTGGATTATTCCCATCTGCATGTTCGCACTAGGCGTGCTGCTAAAGCTCGTGGCTAAGAGAGTATTGCGATGCATGCGCTAACATTACAAGAGGTCAAATTACAGCTTGGTCAAACAGCTATTTTACGCGGCGTCGATCTCCAATTGAAGGCTGGTGAGCGTCTTGCTTTGATTGGTCCAAATGGAGCGGGAAAATCGAGTTTGTTTAATGTGATTTCAGGGCGACAAACTTGTTCCAGCGGTCGAATTATGCTGCGCGACAAAGACATTACGCGTTTGCCTGCGTATCAAATTGTTAGACAGGGGCTTAATCGAAGCTTTCAGACTAGTCATTTATTTACGAACTTGAATGTATTTGACCACTTATGTTGCGCACTGATTCAGCGATTTAGCTCGCCATTGATGTTTTGGCGTCGCTTAAAAAATGAGAAACAAGTCATCCGCAATGCCGAGCAGCTTCTCGATTTACTGGCTTTGCGCGAGCGTAAAGATACGATTGTGCGTGAACTATCGTATGCTGAGCAACGCTTGTTAGAAATTGGTATCTGCATCGCCGGTGGTGCTGATTGCATTCTGTTAGATGAACCCACAGCTGGTATGAGTCGTACCGATGCCACGCGCATAGTGCAACTGATCCGTCAGCTCACGACCAACAAAAGTCTGTTGATTATTGAACATGATATGCAAGTCGTTTTTGACTTGGCAGACCGAATTGCGGTAATGGTGCAAGGACAAATCATTGCCTGCGATACACCGCAAGCAATTCGCGCAAATCGCCAAGTACAAACTGCTTATCTTGGTGCTTGGGAGACTACATGACGAACTTGCTGACGATTCAAAATCTATCTACCTACTATGCACAAAGTCAGGTTCTACATCGACTCAACTTAGAGATCAAGTCGTCGGAAATCGTCGCACTATTGGGTCGCAACGGCGCTGGTCGTAGTACCTGCTTAAAAGCGATTATGGGAATGGTGCGCACTGAAGGACAAATTCAATATCGAGATCAGTCTTTAATCGGCTTACCCAGCTTTAAGATCGCGCAATTAGGCATTGCTTATGTGCCAGAAGATCGTGCGATTTTCGCAGGGCTAACGGTGGAGCAAAACTTAAAGCTAGGGATAAAACCACCACTACGTGCAGAATCAGCTTGGGTGTGGCGACTAGATGATGCCTACGCTTTGTTTCCCATCTTATTCGAACGACGCGCTGTAGCTGCCGAAGTATTATCCGGTGGCGAGCAGCAAATGCTTGCTCTGGCACGGAGCCTACTAGGAAATCCAGATTTACTATTGGTTGATGAACCAACCGAAGGTTTAGCACCACAAGTGATCGCGCAATTATTGGATTTTTTTGTCAGCGTAAAGCAACGTGGGGTAGCGATTCTGTTGGTGGAGCAAAAACTTGAGTTAGCAAAGCAAATAGCAGATCGCTTCTTGATTTTAGGGAATGGAAACATTGTCTTTGACGGTCGTTGGGGCGAGTTGATCGAGAATCAATCCTTACGCCAAGAATGGCTGGAAATCTAAACCGTAATCTAAACCCTAATCTCCATTTCGTCGACTGCACTCAACGCTAGTGGTTTACAATTTGTAGCTGATTTGTGACTGAATTTGTGTCGGCATTCGTGGCGATGCAAGTCACATCCGAAGTCTGATTCCTAAAAACGACAATACAAGAGACCAATTATGACTGCAAGCTTAGCCATTCAAGATCACATCGCAATCATTACCATCAATAACCCGCCAGTCAATGGACTTGGGCACGCGACACGTACTGCCATTTCGGAACATTTGCGTGCAGCAGAAAATAATTCGGATGTAATCGCCATTGTATTGACTGGAACAGGCAAAGTATTTTCAGGCGGGGCTGACATAAAAGAGTTTGGCACGGATAAAACCTATGCAGAACCATCACTGCCCAGTTTGCTAGTGCAAATGGATGTATGCAATAAACCGATCATTGCCGCTTTGAATGGCGTATGCATGGGTGGCGGTTTAGAGCTCGCTTTGGCTTGCCATTATCGTGTCGCCACCAGCGCGATTCAAATTGCTTTGCCTGAAGTTAAGTTAGGTCTGCTTCCGGGCGCTGGCGGCACGCAACGCTTGCCTCGACTAGTCGATATGAAAACTTGTCTGGATATGATTTGCAGTGGTCGCAGCTATTATTCGGATCAGTTAGTTGAGACTAAGTTGTTCGACGCATTTGTACCAACCACTACACAATTACTACAGACCGCAATCGACTTTGCAGATAAAGTTGCCTCGGTGCGACCAATCCTGCGTGTACGTGATCTGATAGCGAATCAAACGATTACACCAGAGACATTTGCGACTGCCCGAGCCAATCTTCAAAAAAAGTCCAAACATTTACCTGCACCGTTTGCATGCGTTGACGCTTTGGAAGCGAGTGTAAAACTGGATTTTGATTTAGGTATTCAAACCGAACGCCAATTATTTCAACAACTATTGCAAAGCCCCGAATCGAGAGCGCTACGGCATATTTTTATGGCTGAACGCGCGGCAGGAAAGATAGCCGATATCGATGCGTCTACACCTTTGCGCGCGATCAACTCTGTTGCAATTATTGGGGCAGGGACGATGGGCACAGGAATTGCGATGAACTTCGCAAATGCAGGGCTTCCAGTGCGTTTGCTTGATTTACAAGAGGCTAGCTTAACTCGTGGATTAGCTAGAATCAGAGAGCAATATCAAGCGGCAGTAAATAAGGGAAAGCTAACGCAGAATGAATGCGAGCAGCGATGCAATTTGATTGTTGGCGTGCATAGTTACGATGATATTACTGAAGTTGATTTGGTAGTCGAAGCAGTCTTTGAAGACTTGGCTGTTAAGAAAAATGTTTTCGAACAACTTGATCAGACAATGAAGCCTGGTGCTATTTTGGCGAGTAATACATCGACTTTGGATTTGAATGAAATTGCCATGGTGACCAAGCGCCCACAGGATGTGATTGGTCTACATTTTTTTAGCCCCGCAAACATCATGGAACTGCTTGAAGTCGTGAGAACCAAATATACTGCGACCGATGTTTTAGTTACCTGCTTTAGCTTAGCGAAGAAGATTAAAAAGACAGCGATCATCGCCGGTGTTTGTGATGGTTTTATTGGAAATCGGATGTTGGAGCAATATACCAAACAAGCAGCGTTTTTATTGGAAGAGGGATGTACACCACAACAAGTTGATCATGCGATTGAAGCATTTGGATTTGCGATGGGACCATTTCGCATGAACGACTTGGCTGGCAATGATATTAGTTGGGCGATACGTAAGCGAAGAATTGCTGCCAATCCTAATGCAATTTATTCCAAGTTAGGTGATCGCTTGTGTGAAATGGGACGCTTTGGCCAAAAAACACAGGCAGGCTGGTATGACTATCAAGCCAACGATAGAACAGCTTACTCCTCAGATATCGTAAATCAAATGATACGTTCACACGCGCAAGATTTAGGTGTGTCACAAAGGCAGATTAGCGATGAAGAAATTGTGCAAAGACTGGTACTTGCGCTTGCTAATGAAGGAAGAAAAATTTTGCGTGACGGCATCGCAGCACGCGCATCAGATATTGATTTAGTCTATCTAAAAGGCTACGGTTTTCCAATTCATCGTGGTGGCCCAATGTACTTTGCTGAGTCCTTGGGTTGGGAAAAAGTGGATCAACTTTTGCAACAATTCCAAAGAGGACATCGAGGACAGACTTGGATTTTGTGAATTAGCCACTGCTGTATTCCAATGTCCAAGCCGAAAATCGCAGAAGCGTTGGAGTGCGATGATATAATGCGCGGTTAATTTAATTCCATGCAAAAGGTTTCAACGTGTTAGCAACCGCAAATATCACCATGCAGTTTGGCCCCAAGCCACTGTTTGAAAACATCTCAGTTAAGTTTGGCGAAGGTAATCGCTATGGCTTGATCGGCGCCAATGGCTGTGGCAAATCCACTTTCATGAAAATTCTTGGTGGCGATCTTGATCCCTCATCCGGTACCGTGATGCTCGACCAAAACGAGCGTTTAGGTAAATTGCGTCAAGATCAATTTGCATTTGAAGACATGCGTGTATTGGATGTCGTGATGATGGGACACACAGAAATGTGGGCAGCGATGGCAGAGCGCGACGCGATTTATGCGAACCCAGAAGCAACTGACGATGATTACATGAAAGCAGCAGACTTAGAAGCGAAGTTTGCTGAATACGATGGTTACACTGCCGAAGCACGTGCAGGTGAGTTGCTGTTAGGCGTGGGCATTCCCACTGAACAGCATCAAGGTTTAATGAATGCGGTAGCACCAGGCTGGAAATTGCGCGTGTTATTGGCACAGGCTTTATTCTCAAATCCAGACATTCTGTTACTGGACGAACCAACCAATAACTTGGACATTAATACAATTCGTTGGTTAGAAGATGTGTTGAATCAACGTAATTCGACGATGATTATCATCTCGCATGATCGCCACTTCTTGAATCAAGTCTGTACTCACATGGCGGACATGGATTACGGTACCTTGAAGATTTATCCTGGTAATTATGACGAATAC
Organism: Affinundibacterium baiyunense; assembly: GCF_018139645.1. Lineage (GTDB taxonomy): Bacteria > Pseudomonadota > Gammaproteobacteria > Burkholderiales > Burkholderiaceae_D > Undibacterium > Undibacterium baiyunense. The sequence continues at coordinate 368,075 of NZ_JAGSPM010000001.1, read as the reverse complement.
ATGCTGGCATCTTCACAAGCACGTGCGCAACAATTAGCGAATAACGCAAAAGCGAAAGACAAAGTGCTCGAGTTGCAAGATTTCGTACGTCGTTTCTCAGCCAACAAGTCTAAAGCGCGTCAAGCGACATCACGCGCTAAGCAAATCGAAAAAATCAAGATTGAAGACGTTAAACCATCTAGTCGTCAAAATCCGTTTATTCGTTTTGATGGCGAAAAGAAATTGCATCGCTTAGCGGTTGAAGTAAAGCATTTATCCAAAGCATACGATCATAAATTATTCGATAGCTTTGACATCATGGTTGAAGCAGGTGAAAAAATCGCGATTATTGGTGCCAATGGCGCAGGTAAAACCACGTTATTGCGTTGTATTGGTGGCGCCGATATTTGCGGTTTGACCGCAGACCGCGGTGAAGTAAAGTGGGCTGAAAATGCAAACGTCGGCTATATGCCGCAAGATCCTGCAGAAAATTTTGCTTCGGACAAAAATCTGACGGATTGGATGGGCATGTACACGCAAGAGGGTGATGATGACCAAGCCGTGCGTTCAATTTTGGGCCGGTTGTTATTTAGCGGTGACGATGTCAAAAAGTCGGTAAAAGTCCTTTCCGGTGGTGAAAAAGGTCGTATGACTTACGGCAAATTAATGTTAGGTCGTCATAATGTGTTATTGATGGATGAACCGACCAACCATATGGACATGGAGTCGATTGAATCTTTAAACATCGCCCTCGAAAAGTATGCTGGCACCCTGATCTTTGTGTCACATGATCGTGAGTTTGTCTCATCTTTAGCGACTCGTGTACTAGAAGTGAAGGACGGCAAGGTGATTGATTTCCGTGGTAGCTACGAGGAATATTTGGCTAGCCAAGGCATTGAGTAAGCTGGTCGTTGTAAGTGATTTGACGTGTCTTTAGCGACTCAAAAGTAAAAAAGGCCAGAAATTTTTCTGGTCTTTTTTTATCTTCATTGTGCTTTAATCTTCTAGAAATTCAGGATCATCCAAGGAAAACCGAATATACATGCGGGCATCAAATTGATCGCGTAATTCAATCGCTAAATCCTTGCCTTTAGAATGCAAAACAGCCGAGACGTAGGCTTGTCTGAAGGTGTGAATATCGTAAAGATTCTGTGCTTTCTGTAATTTTCTCTGTAGGAAAAAACCTTTTAATCCTAAATGCTCTTTTATTGATTCCGCTAAATAGCGCTTCATCATTTGCACGCGCGATTCTGTTTTATCTTCATCCAACTTGGCGAGCAGGGCGTCTAGGTCTTGATTCCACGCGGGGTTTTCGTCTTCAGAAGCATCAAAAATAGTTTGCGATTCTTCCAATGCATCGATAGAACCTAAGGTGTTAACTTGTAAGTCTGGAGAACTTGGATTTTGGGTCAAATCGAGATCATCGGATTGCTGGTCGAGTATGGTATCAACTTGATCAGATTCAACCGACACGCGTTGAATAAACCCATCATCTAGCAGTTCTTTCAGGCTTTGTGAATTTAATCCTAAGCCACCGATTTTTTGTACGATATCCGCATCTGTTTTTTTGCCATCAATGAGCACCAGTAAAGAACGCATACGCGAAGGTAAATGCCATTTGCGGGTAGCGATTTCTTCGCGCCCTTTATCGGTTTTGTCATAGATGGAAATTTGCATACACAGAAAACAAAGCTTGTCCGAAAGTGTTAGCGATAAATTGTTGCCATTGGGAATTTTTTTCGCACATTTGAAAATATACTATAAGTTCCTCGCGTTCCGAAAGAATAGAAGAAAATAAGTCTGAATAATGAAATTTGCTTTGGTTTTCAATTCATTTAATCTTCAGTTAACCTTGAGTTAAAAAAATCTACACTTGAGATGGCAAAGCGCTTCTTGTTTAAAACTCGCTAAACTGTCGATGCTCTGATAACATCGCCGCTCAATTGAATTTATTTGTGTTCGAAGATGTTTTCGTAACTATGCATCTATATTAAGATGAATTCAATTTACGCAAATATCTACTGTTAACTTCCTGCTGATTCTCGCCTCTATGCCACGTATTTTATCGTTCTTGATTTTTTTAACTGCGATCTGTTCAGTCAATCTTGCGCATGCAGATGCCTTTATTTGCATTGACCAGCAAGGGAAAAAGGTATTTTCCAGTGAAGCTTGTAGTAAGCGTGGTTTTAAAACCGCATCAAGTGAATTTCCTATCATCGCAGGACAAGCTGTCAGTGCAAGAGTCATTATGCCAAAACAAGATACTGGACCGAAGTTGGCTGAAAATGGTGGCATGCTAAGTACCGATGGCAAATATGTGACCAAGCCAGGACAAATCTATATGGATAGCGAGTTACCACTTGAGAAGCCCGTTTTGTATTTTTTGTTGTTGATGATGGCGGGTGCTGGTGCTTTGTTTTGTTTAATTTTCATCCGTTTCTTTAAAGCGCATCACAGCAAATTGAAACATGAGTGATTTTGAAAAGTAAGTATCATTGCGTGAAGTTGCATGAAATAGCGTGATTCAATCAATCGCGCTGTAGAACAAAAAGCCCCTAAGATCTACTGGTCTTAGGGGCTTTTTGATGGAAGTGAGTTTCTTAAGTGCTAAACCACAATATCAGCAATGTCAGCAATATTACGCCAACTTAAACGGCAAGCTACGTGGCACCTTGCCAGTTAATTGTGCAATCGCATTGGCAAACGCTGGAGCGAGTGGAGGCAAACCAGGTTCACCGATACCAGTTGGTGGATCAGCACTAGGAACGATGTGTACCGTCATTTGCGGCATATCAGTGATCCGTGCGACCGCATATTGTCCAAAGTTGTCTTGTTCAACGACACCGTCTTTCAAAGTGATCGCTGCATTTTCTAGACACATGCCCAAGCCCATTAAAGCTGCACCTTGAATTTGCGCTTCGATCGTCTTGGGATTGACCGCCAAATTACAATGTACGCCCGCAGTTGCTGTATGGAGTTTTGCTTGTCCATTTTTGACCGATGCGGTCACGACATAAGCAACCACAGTTTGGAATGATTCATGCACTGCCACGCCCCAAGCCTGCCCCTTTGGTAGGCGACGTTTGTTGTAGCCCGATTTTTCCACCGCCAATTTCAATGCGGCAGTATGGCGTGGATGTTTGTCGCCAAACTGTTTTAAGCGATAAGCGACGGGATCTTGTTTGGCAGCTCTAGCGATTTCATCGATTAATGTTTCCATCACATAAGCAGTGTGTGTTGAGCCCACGCTGCGCCACCAAAGCACCGGCACATTGACTTTGGGATGATGCACCGACAATCGCATGGGAATCGGATAAGGATCGCGCATTCCCTCAATCGCCGTGCCATCGACACCATTTTTCATCAAGAATCCTTCAAATGGTGTCCCTGCAACAATGGATTGCCCCACAATCACGTGATCCCACGCCTGCACTTGGCCTTGCTCATCAAAACCGATCTGCGCTTTATGCACGTGCATGGGTCGATAATAGCCGCCTTTGATGTCATCTTCGCGGCTCCAAATAGTGCGTATCGGTGCTTGGATACCCGCGCTACGAGCGGCTTTGGCAACTTGACAGGACTCCACAACATAATCACAACTTGGAACCGCGCGACGACCAAAACCACCGCCAGCCATTTGCACATGTATTTGTAGATTCTGTGGAGATACACCCAATGCTTGTGCCGCTGCCATCGCTTCTAAGCCTGGCATTTGCGTGCCTACCCACAATTCTGCTTTGCTACCATCTGGATTGATTTGCACCGTGCAATTGAGTGGCTCCATTGGCGCATGCGCGAGATAAGGGAAGGTATATTCGGCTTGGATTTTTTTCGGCGCACTGGATAATTGACTGACATCCGCTTTAAAGTGCAGATTGCCTGTGGTTTGTGCCAATTCTCGATATTTTTTTAATTGCACTGTCGAGTCAACTTTTTCTACTTGACTAGCATCCCAATCAATTTTCAAAAGATCACGTGCTTGTTTAGCTGGCCAATACCCATCAGCGATCACCGCAACTCCTTCGCCACCGCGATCAACTTTAATTTTAACAATCGCACGTACACCTTTAATTTGTTTCGCCGCACTGTCATCAAACGATTTAACGCTCGCTCCGAACACGGTAGGGTGTGCGATGACCGCGGTAAGCATGCCTGGTAGACGTACATCAATACCAAATTCTTGTTTACCACTTGATTTATCTTTCGCATCAAGACGACCGACGTGCTTGCCGATGATTTTGAAATTTTTGGGATCTTTTAAGCTGACTTTTGCTGGAACAGCGATCTTCATAGCTGCTTCAGCCAATTCACCATAGCTAAAGGTTTTTCCGTCGGCACGAATCACCGTGCTACGCTCTGTGCGCAAAGTTTCTGGGCTCACATTCCACTGTACTGCGGCTGCGTTGATTAGCATGGCACGCACACGAGCACCAAGCTCGCGATATTGTGTATAAGAATTTTTGATGGATCCAGATCCACCAGTCATATGCATACCAAACGCAGGATCGACATAAGCTGGGGCGGCACTACCATGAACTGCATGAACCTTATTCCAATCCGCGTCCAATTCTTCTGCCAAGATCATAGGCAAAGCAGTGTGCACACCTTGCCCGAACTCCAGTCGATTGATGGTGACTGTGATACTGCCATCGCGGGTGATTTGCACGAATGCGCTTGGTTGTTGAAAAGCTTTCAAACTGGAGCCATTGGCGTTGTTTTGCGGCGTGTCTTGCGCCTGAGCAGGGAATACGCCTAAGGCGAAACCACTAGCGACTGTCATCTTAAGAAACTGACGACGCGACAATTCGGTTGATTTTCCAAATGAAGAATTCTGTTGTTCAATTAAACTAGCAATGCCTTTTGGGATCTGACTCAGATCACTATTTTTCGAATCGAAATGCATGTGAATTCCTTTATGTGCGGTAATTTAATTGCGATCTTCTGGGCCGATTCAATTAAGCTAGAGCGGCAGACGCCGCCTTGATGGCGCTGCGTATACGCTGATAAGTGCCGCAGCGACAAATATTGCCCGACATCGCCGCATCAATATCTGCATCACTTGGTTTTTTATTTGACTTCAGTAGAGCAGTAGCACTCATAATTTGCCCGCTCTGGCAGTATCCGCATTGCGCCACATCATGCGCTACCCATGCTGCATGAACAGCTCTACCGACTTTGTCATTCGACATCGCTTCGATCGTCGTAATCTTGCGACCGCTGACCGCAGATACGGGTGTAATGCATGAACGTATCGCTTGACCATCGACATGTACCGTACAGGCACCACATTGGGCGACACCACAACCGAACTTCGTTCCACTCAATCCGAGTCCATCACGAATTGCCCACAATACGGGAGTATCTGGCGCGAGATCTAGCGCGCTTTCTTTCATGTTGACGTTAAGTTTTAGCATTTCTATATTCCTTTTCTCATATTTGATGCGCGTAAAAAGGTGACTTCGACGGATCTATTTTTTGATGCTTATTCACTGCTTGTTTATCGCTTATTTATTGCGTACTCATTGCTTACTCAGACTAGTGAATATCGCAGTGAGTAGCAAGTTTATTTCAAAAATCAAATTGGCGTATTGGTACGCCAAACACGCTCAACCATGGCCAACTAAATATTACTTAGTAAGTACTGCTAACTAAAGTTCTGAATCCAAAACAAATCGAGCAAAACGCCGTAAATCCACATTACCTCCGGAAATAATGATGCCGACTCGGCGTCCACGTAAATCAAATTTGCCACTCATTGCCAAGGCGGCACCTAGGCAACCAGTCGGCTCCACCATCATTTTCGTTCGATTGGCGAAGAATTTCATGGTATCGATTAATTGCGCGTCGCTGACTGTTTCAATTGCATCCACATATTGCTGAATTATTGGGAAGGTATAGTTTCCAAGATGCTGTGTTTGCGCGCCATCAGCAATCGTGTTTGGCGTTTCAATGTGAACGATACTACCTCTTTGAAAACTGCGTTGACCGTCATTACCTGCTTCTGGTTCAACACCAATTACCTGGCATTGTGGGCTCAATGACTTTGCAGCGAGTGCACAGCCAGAAAGCAAGCCACCACCACCCAAGGGAACAAACAAGTAATCCAGTTGACCCACTTCTTCAATCAATTCTTTGGCGCTGGTACCTTGTCCTGCCATCACATGCGGATGATCGTAGGGCGGAATTAGTGTTAAGCCTTGATCTTGAGCCAAGCGTCGACCAATTTCTTCACGATCTTCTTTGTATCTGTCATACATCACGATCTCGGCACCATATCCGCGTGTCGCTGCGACTTTTATTTCTGGAGCATCATGCGGCATCACGATCACTGCACGTATTCCAAACAAACGTGCGGCTTTGGCAATTGCTTGCGCATGATTACCAGACGAAAAACTCACCACCCCTCGTTGCTTTTGTTCCGGAGAAAACTGTAGTAGTGCATTACAAGCACCCCGAAATTTAAAGGCGCCGGTATCTTGAAAATTTTCACATTTAAAAAATAGTTCCGCGCCAGTTAATTGATTAGCGATAGATGAGCGTTGAACCGGTGTTCTTTTAACATGTGCCTCGATACGTTGATGGGCGAGTTGAATATCGTTAAAGCAAATATTTTCGGAAATTAACATAAATTTACATTCGAAATTGTCTATGTGCTTGCACTATCAAATTGTGTAAATAGGCAGCGCTAGCGCGGTAATCTTTTATAGGTAACTGGGCTCAAAATCTTGATTTCTATTTGCTACGTTTGATTTGTTTAAATCAAGACATTCAAAGACAAAGCTTCGAAAACTTAACATTCTTTAACTTTGCGAACTATTGCTAGGCAAAACTAAAGCAAGATAAACTCAATTTAATATTTCCATGTGGCAATTTAAATGTGAGATCAATCATGACTGCACACAACTCATTCATTCAAGAAGATTTGCTTCAAGCTTTAAATCAAGTCCAAGCCATTGTTCAATTTGACTTACAGGGGCAAATATTACATGCGAATGAGAATTTTCTGCGCATTTTTGGTTACTCAGTTGAGCAAGTCATTGGCCAACACCATAAAATATTTTGTACTAGGGAAGAATCAAGTAGCCGCGATTATCAAATCTTTTGGGATAAGCTAGGACGTGGCGAACATAGTGCAGGCGTTTATCATCGAGTCGATGTACACGGTAAAGATGTGTGGATACAAGCATCCTACAATCCAGTACTAGATGCCTCCGGAAAACCTTACAAAGTCATTAAATTTGCTACAGATATTACCGCTCAACGTATTCAAGAATCTGAGTTCGAAGAAAAAATTGCCGCAATATCACGTTCCCAAGCAGTGATTGAATTTGATTTGCGAGGCCATGTACTTGATGTCAATAATAATTTCTTACGCACCATGGGTTATACCCGCGATGAAGTCATAGGACAGCACCATAAGATGTTCTGCGACGAGACTTTAATTAAATCCGCTGAATATAGAAATTTCTGGGCCGATTTAGGTGATGGACAATTTAAGAGCGGCAGATTTAAACGCCTTGGAAAACATGATGCCGAAGTTTGGATACAAGCGACGTACAATCCGATCATCGACTTACACGGTAAACCCTACAAGGTAGTGAAGTATGCGATGGATATCAGTGAGCAAGTACAACGCGAAAATACAATTCGTGAAAAGGTCGATCTCATCACTAAGATTTTGGATGAATTGACGACATCGATCGACAGCATATCTAAGAGTTCTGAGCAGTCAAATGAGTTAGCGGAGCGCACGCAACAACATGCGATGGATGGCAGTGCGGTCTTGCAGCGATCACAAGATGCGATCATGGCGATTCAGCAGTCATCCAACGATATCAACGAGATTATTAACACCATCGCGAATATCGCAAATCAAACCAATTTATTAGCGTTTAATGCTGCGATTGAAGCGGCTCGTGCTGGTGAACAAGGCTTGGGATTTTCTGTCGTCGCCGACGAGGTCAGAAAATTAGCGGAGAAGTCGACGATGGCGGCGCGAGAAATCGCTAAGCTCATCACGCAAACCGTAACGCGTGTTGACGAGGGCGGTCGCCTAACCGAACAAGTTAGTGGTTCGTTTGCGAAGATACTTAATTCAGTGACGAGTACTTCTGAATCCATTTCGGTAATTTATGCAGCGACCACGGAGCAAGCTGAAGCAACTCGAAATGTCTCAAAACTCTTAAATGAATTGAACCGAACAACGGAGTATTTATAACCATGAAGATGGCAGCTGTATCGACGGATGTCATCCAAAACTTCATTTTATGTAAGTTAAATGACCTTCAATTTGTCCTTCCTCTCGAATTTGTCGTGCAGGCCAGCGAGATGCCTGACGACATTTCACAAGTCCCTAGGCGTGATGGGGCTGTAGTTGGCATATTTATGCATCGAGAGCAATCGATACCACTAATCGATCTGCGACGTTGGTTGCCGTGGCCAGGTGATTTACAAAACATGCCAGCGCAAATACTCTTACTGAAGAAGGGTGAACAATCGATTGGCATTGCAATTGACCGTGTTGAAGGATTGCAAAAAACGCCTTCTAACCGGATACAACGTCTTATTCATATTGAAAATTCTGACGAATTATTTCATTCCAGTATACAAATTCAGCAGCGTCGATCTCATGCCGATTTCGATGCGACTGATATGAATCAAGAATTGAAAACGGTTGGCGTGCTAGATGTTCCAGCACTCATAGCACTGAGTCAAATTTGGTCGAGTGAGGTAGCTTACAACGCAGTGAAAGAGCAATCGCAATCACAAGACCAGCTAGAAAAGAATCTACTCTCTAACACTCAAAAGTCGTTATTTGCCAGTTTCAAAGTTGGTGGACAAATTCTTGCGTTTGCGACCGATGAAGTAGCAGCGGTTATGTCTATGCCAGCAATACAAAAAATTTTAGGTGCCGATGCAAACTGGTTAGGTCTAGTGAAATGGCGCAATCGCGATGTGCCTGTATTGGCTACTCTACCGAGTATTGGATTGAAACACCAAGATGCCGACTTGAATGTCGCCAACCTATTACTAATTTTGAAGTGCGAAGGCCGTTGCGTTGCTTTGCCGATAAATAACATCATCAAAGTCGAGGCGCTTTCACTTAATGCAATGCAGACAGTAGATGAAGCGGGGCTGCCAAACAATAACGCACTGTTGGGTGTTGTTCATCTGTCGGATAATTCGACAGCACTAGTCATTAGCAGTGCAAATTTAATTGCTACTTGCCCAATGACTGCATTGAGTGAAACGGAAGATCTTGATCAAAAAGAGTTGAGTCGAAACAAAGAAATTTTTGTCGTCATTCAAGCTGGTCACGCATGGGCAATGAATATTCAAAATTTAGAGTCGATCATCAATGTGCCAGAACAAATCGACGTGCTCACTGCATCGCATTCCGCTCAAATCGGCACCTTTGTTTGGAATGATAAAACGCTCGCTTTGTGGGACCTAAGTTTATTAAGTGTACAAAAACCGACCGAGATGAACTCTCAATCCAAGGTTTTAATTGCACGTGTAGGGCAACGATTAATCGGATTGTTAATCGAGAAACTAGTGCTCTTATTACCTGGTCGCATGGGACAGGTGCACAACTTCTCAAATCCTCATGCACACACGTCGCAAATGATTACGGTGAAATACGAAGATCACATCAAGAGTTACAGCATACTTGATCCACAGAATTGGACACCGTTGCAGAACAGTATCCAATTGAGTCAGTGACTATTCAATATAATCAATAAGAATTTGCGGCGATTTTGCTGCTGGCAAATAAGCAGCAATCGCAGTGAAAAGGGGTCTTCTATTAAGATTCCCTAATGATTGCAATTGAGCGATTATTTCGAACGAATTGCTAATGAACTTTTCAAAGTTAAGCGCAGCGCTTGTCCAACTGGGACTTTATAACTGCGCCATTCCTTGTAGTCTTTGATTGCGGCTAACATCTTCATATTCCTTGTTTGTGATAAGTAGTGAACAACGTGTGCACATGATAAATTGCGCAACAAGTAGTTTCTGTGATGGTCAGCACAAACAAGCAATTAAATTAGCGCTTCGAGTATCTGTTCTAAATCGAATCTGAACGACGCTGTTCGAGTGAAGAACTTAGCTTAAGCTAGCGTTGTTAAAGCAGCGTCGGCGGTAAGGTTTCAGAGATCAATAAACGATCAATGCGGTTTTTATCCATATCGACCACTTCAATGCGGAAGCCTTCCCACTCAAAGTGTTCTGACTCTCTTGGGATATAGCCAAAGTGCGTTAGCACAAAACCTGCTAAGGTGTGATACGAACCCGATGCCTCTTCTGGAAACTTCACATCGGTATTCAAAATTTCTCGGAAACGATCAAAGGAAATTCCACCATCAATTAACCAAGAGCCATCTTCGCGTTGAATTGCATCAGACTCTTCATCACGATCGACGGCGACCACATCGCCGACCAGTGCGCCGAGTACATCGCTCAAAGTCACGATGCCTTCGATTTCACCGTATTCGTTGACCACCAACGCTAATTCAGCGCGATTTTTCTTCAATGCTTCAAGCAACTGCATCGCACTGAGAGTTTCAGGAATGTATAAAGCCGGTTTCAAAGCAGTGGCAATATCAACCGCCTGCAAAGATTTGGACTCAATCGCTTGATCGAATAAATGTCCGCCATGCACAATCCCTAGCACATTCGATAAATCTCCTTTGCAGACAGGAAATCTACTGTACGGGCTAGTTTTGATTTTTGCCAAATTGGTTTCTAAGGATTCTTCGATATCGATAAAGTCGATATCCATACGCGGCGTCATTAAGGCAGCGACACGTTGGTCATCTAGGCGCAAAGCGCGAGAAACAATATCGTGTTCGGTCTTTTCAAACAATCCAGCATCGGTTCCTTCTTGCAGCATACCGGCGATTTCTTCTTCGGTAACTGCATTGTTTTTGGTTTGATGTAAGCCCATCAAACGTAATAAGGCTTCTGTTGTGAATGTCAGGATTTTGACAAAAGGCCCCATCACGCCTGACAACCATTGCATAGGCGCGGCAATTAAAGAAGCCACCGTTTCGGGATACTGCATCGCGATGCGCTTAGGCAGCAATTCGCCAAGTATCAAGGAAGAGAATGTGATACCAACTACCACCAGTGCCAAGGCGATCTCCCTTGAGAATTCACCAATCATCGGTATATTTTCTAATTTTGGACTGAGTTGCGCGACGAGTGATGCTTCACCAAAAGCACCATTAAAAATGCCGATTAAAGTGATGCCAACCTGTATTGTCGAAAGAAAACGACTGGGACTATCAGAAAGTTCGAGTGCCGCCTGCGCGCCTCGGCTGCCATTTTCTGACATTTTTTGTAAGCGTATGCGCTTGGAAGAAACTACCGCAATTTCAGACATGGCGAACAAGCCATTGACCAAAATCAGACCTAAGATAATCAGTATGTCCATTGTGAGAGGGTAGGTCGCTTGCTCGATTGCCCCCAGTAATTAAGGAAAGCTCATTGTACCGAAAATTTTCATTTTGTGAGAGCTTGCTTACTTAGCTAATTTATTAAACATACTTATAAAGTAAGATCATCTGTGTCGAGAAATATAAGATGCGTTCGACTTCGATCATTGAGTAAAACACCTAAATAGTGGGGTATTAAAACAGGTTAAAATCATTGTCAAAGGTATTCACGTACATCCTAATTCATACTATGAAACGCTATCGCTTTCTCCTTATCGCAGTTTACTTGGTCTTAGCCATGCTCGCATGGAGTGGTGTGCAGAAGATGCGAGGACCAGCTTTGTCTGGCTATCAAGTTCAGGCACAAGCACTAGTGCAAACCGTAGTCGCCACTGGTCGTGTAGCAGCAGTATCTCGCGCGCAAGTCAGCAGCCCGATCACGGGTGTTGTTGTAGAACGACGTGTGCGCGAAGGCGATATGGTCAAGCCAGGCGATGTGCTAGCAATATTGCGCGCAGATGACTTAGCTGCTGCGGTCCGAGAGGCTGAAGCTGCGCTAGCGCAATTACAACAAGCAACTCGACCACAGGCACAGGCAAGTCTGCGTGAAGCGCAGTCACGATTAGCGCAAGCCAGTCGCGAGGTAAATCGACGTCGTGATCTTTTCCAACAAAAAATGATCACAAACGAATCGATGGAGCAGGCGATACAGATCGAGACCGCTGCGCGCACAGCAGTGGAGCAAGCCTTACTAACGAATAATGCTGTCGGTGTCGGCAAAGCCAGTGAGACCGCTGTGCGTGCACGCATTGCCAGCGCGAAAGCACAGTTGGCAAAAACCACTATTCGTGCCGAAGTAGCTGGTATTGTATTAACGCGCAATGCCGAGCCGGGAGATTTGGCACAACCGGGACGTGTGCTATTTGAAATTGCACGTGCTGGTGATACCGAAGTCCTTATGCCTCTAGATGAAAAAAATCTCGGGGTGCTAGCAATTGGTCAAGCAGCTACCTGCATCGCAGATGCTTTTCCCAATCGCCCATTCCCTGCCAAAGTCAGTATTATCGCACCAGGGATCGATCCGCAGCGCGGCACGGTTGAGGTGCGTTTAACCGTTGATCCAGTTCCTGAATTCGTACGTCAAGGAATGACGATCTCGGTCAATGTAGAAACCGGTCGACGCGATCGTGCGCTCGTTGTTCCTAACGACGTGTTATTTGCGACGAATGGAAACAACGCCACGGCATGGGTGGTTGAAGATCGTCGAGCTGTACGGCGTCAAGTTCAGCTTGGGCTACGTGGACTTATTCAATCAGAAGTTATCGCAGGTTTGCGCGCCGGCGATTGGGTTCTGTCCGCAATTCCTGCTAATTTGACAGACGGCGATCGGGTTAGATTGGTCGCGACCAGCTTGACCAGCGATCCTGCAACACGTAAAGAATTACCCGTCAAATTGGACTGATGCCAATGTGGACTGAATGGACAATTGCAACCAAGTTTTTGCGTGAAGGCAAAGCGCAAAGTACCTTGATTTTGGTTGGGATAGCTATCGGTGTTGCAGTGATTGTTTTCCTCACTGCGCTCATTACCGGACTACAATCAAACATCATTCAGCGCACCCTGGGCACGCAAGCACATATCAAGGTGCAACAAACCGAAGAGCGCAATCGTATCGTCGCTCTCGATCCCAGTAGCGTACAGCTGACCATCGAAAGCAAACGCGCACAACGCCTTCGTTCAATTAACAATTGGCAGCAAGTGCGTGATGTGCTCGACACCCTGCCAAGTGTTACTGCCGTATCGCCGATTATTTCTGGACCTGCATTTGCACGGCGTGGTGAATCCTTACAATCGGTTGCGCTGGTTGGTATTGATGCGCCGCGTTACTTACGCATTATCCCCGTCAAAGACGACATGATTGCGGGAGTATTTCGTATCGGTGCTGGTGACACTGTGATCGGCAAGCAATTGGCGACCGATCTAGGAATGCGGGTGGGCGATAAATTACGACTAGATGGCGGACAAGGGCGCGAGAGTATTTTAAATGTCGCAGGAATTTTCGAGTTGGGTGTGCGTGAGCTTGACGCCCGTTATGTGTATTTAGATATGAAGCAAGCACAGTCTCTACTTGATCTACCTGGTGCGGCAACAGTCATAGATGTGACGGTCGATGATATTTTCGAAGCACAAAAAATTGCTGAGCGAGTTGCGCGTCTCACGGGCTTAAAAGTTGAAAGCTGGATGGAAACCAATACCCAATTAATGAATGCCTTGCGCTCGCAAAGTCTATCGACACAAATGATTAGCGTTTTCGTGGCACTCAGTGTTGCCTTGGGTATTGCCAGCGTCTTGACCGTCAGTGTGGTGCAAAGAACGCGTGAGATCGGTATCTTGCGGGCGATGGGTAGCACACGACAACAAATGTTGCGGGTGTTTCTAGTGCAAGGTGCTTTGTTTGGCTTGAGCGGCTCTATTCTCGGAGTGGCGGTCGGCTATGCGCTGGTTGGTGCATTCAATACTTTTGGTCCCAAGCTGTTTTATATCCCCATCGATGCATGGCTACCTTTTGCGGCAACTGCAATTGCAACACTAACTGGCATTTCCTCTGCAGCGATTCCTGCACGACGCGCGGCTGCGCTTGATCCAGTGGAGGCAATTCGCCATGTCTAAACATGACGTCAATGAGCAGATATTACGCCTTGAAGGTCTGCGGAAAAGTTACAACGTCGGCAAGCCAACCGAAGCCGAAGTGTTGCATGGCTTAGATTTGATTTTGCAGCGACGTGATTTCGCTTCACTAGTTGGCGCATCCGGTTCGGGAAAGAGCTCGCTGCTCAACATCATCGGTTTGCTTGATCGACCTACTGCAGGTGAATTGTACCTACTGGGTGAACCGACTCGATCGATGGACGATGCGCGCCGTACAGCACTGCGTGGTAGCACCATCGGTTTTGTGTTCCAGTTTCATCATTTAATCCAAGCATTTACCGCATTAGAAAACGTATTGATGCCGTTGATGGTGGCAAACGGCAAACCAACCAAGGAACAAATAAAGCGTGCGCGAAATTTACTAAGCCAAGTAGGCTTAGAAGGACTAGAACAGCGTAATCCAGATCAACTGTCAGGTGGGCAGCAACAACGGGTCGCTGTCGCTCGCGCACTGGTCACTAATCCGGCACTTTTATTAGCAGATGAACCGACTGGTAACCTCGACACAAAATCTGCCGCGGAAGTGTTTCAATTGTTTCGTAAATTCAATCAAGAGTCTGGCTGCGCGGTACTTTTGGTCACCCACGATCCGCGCTTATCTGAACAATGTGATCGAACCATTAAGCTTGTCGATGGCAATATTGAGAGTGATGTTGTTACCACTTAAGTATTGCTACTTTGTAGAGCTCGGTTTGCAAGATGAAGGCAGTTTTGTAATCAAGGCTTTTAGCTAACTAGAAGCTCATCTAGAATTAATTTCATGCACGGATGTAGTTCTTTTCAAAGAAAAGATTCATGATGCAATTCAATTTTAAATGTCAATAACACAATCATGAATAAATGATTGCCGTATAAATCGCTCAAAATATTATCTAACTGTGGTTGCTGAGTCGATTCGTTTTTCTTCTCAGTCTTGAGTGTAATCAAGCTAACTCAGTTCGCTTTAACGGAGGATTTCGCAAACCGTTATATCTCAGTGTATATTACGACTTTAATTAGCTGACTTAGTTAACGATGAACAACAATACTTTGAGGTTGATATTGGCGACTGCCTTACTGTTGCTAATAGCACTCACATCTGCGGCAAAGGCTGGCGACATCACAGTTTCAGCGGCGGCTAGCTTGACAAATGCTTTCAAGGAAATTGCGCAAAATTATCAGGCACAATATCCCAATGCCAAAGTCGCTTTGAACTTTGGCGCGTCCGGAGCACTGTTACAACAAATCGCTAAAGGCGCGCCAGTTGATGTTTTTGCCTCAGCTGACCAAGAAACCATGGGTGCGGCAGAAAAACAAGGTTTAGTCGCAAATATGGATCGCCATAACTTTGTAAAAAACACCTTGGTGCTAATCTTACCGAAGGACAGTCAATTCAGTCCCAAGCGCCTACAAGACTTAACGCAAGCGCAGGTAAAACGCATCGCGATTGGTAATCCTGCAAGTGTTCCAGTTGGTCGCTACACGGTACACGCCTTAACTTCCGCAAGGCTGTGGCCAGCGCTGGAGAGTAAGACAATTAATACACAAAATGTACGCCAATCATTAGATTATGTGGCACGTGGCGAAGTCGATGCCGGATTTGTCTACGCAACAGATGCAGCAATCATGAATGATAAAGTGACGGTAGCGTTCGAAGTACCGTTGGATGTAGCGATTAGCTATCCGATTGCAATCATCAAAGATAGCAAGAATAAGGAAGAAGCAATGCGTTTCATTCGCTTCTTAGCCTCAACACAAACCCAAGCAATCTTGAGCAAGTATGGTTTTCAAAAGCCTTAGTTCTCGATAAACACCTAATTGACCCCAAGTAAGCACTAAACAAACACCCAATATAGACTAGCCAATGATAAGTTTTGAATGGACCGCCGTGTTGCTATCGCTCAAGGTCGCTGGCATCGCAACATTACTCAATTTGTTTTTGGGCGTGGCGGTCGGCTATCTATTGGCACGAACCCGATTCTCCGGCAGAGATTTACTAGACACCGTATTGACCTTGCCTATGGTGATGCCACCGACTGTGCTGGGCTATTATTTATTGGTATTAATGGGAAGGCGAAGTTGGTTGGGGGCTTGGTTACAAGACCACTTTGGCTTTAGTTTTATCTTTACTTGGCAGGGTGCTGTTGTGGCGGCATCAATTGTGGCTTTTCCCTTAGTCTTTAAACCTGCACGCGCCGCGTTCGAGGCTGTTGATGGACAACTTGAACAAGCTGCACGGGTGTTAGGTGTATCCGAGTTTGCGCTTTTTTTTAGAGTGACATTACCTCTAGCATGGCGTGGAATTTTGGCAGGGGTGTTGTTAGGATTCGCACGTGCCTTGGGTGAATTTGGCGCGACATTGATGGTGGCTGGCAGCATTCCAGGGCAGACCCAAACCCTATCCATCGCGATTTATGAAGCAGTCCAAGCTGGAAACGACGATATCGCGAATAGTTTAGTAGTACTGACATCGGCGATATGTATTGTGGTGTTGATGGTGGCAAATAAATTAGCTCCTGGTCGCGTGGCTAGCAGAAATCACAACTAAACATCGCACCAAATAAACCCAACAGCGAATTGAGAAATTCTTGAGGCGATTCGTTGTACAGCATTAGATCAATGTGATCAGAATTAAAGGCAAAAGGATGCGATTTAATTTTCATATTCAAAAACGACTGCGCTCGAATCAACGTGTTTTTGATTTGGATTTTCGCTTGAATACCGACAGTCAGCGTATTGTGATACTAGGTGAATCAGGTTCAGGAAAGAGTCTGACTTTAAAAACTATCGCTGGATTAATTACTCCTGACGAGGGATATATTGCTTTAGATAATCAAGTTTTTTTCGACAAACATCAAGGCGTCAACAAATCTCCACAGCAAAGACAGCTTGCTTACCTATTTCAAGATTACGCGCTGTTCCCACACTTAAATGTTAGGCAAAACATCGCTTTTGGCTTAGCGAAAGGGTGGTTCAATCCCTCAAAGCGAACACAAGATCCAAGAGTATCTTACTGGCTAGACGCATTTCAATTACATGCCGTTGCAGATCAATTGCCGCACGAGCTCTCCGGCGGTCAAAAACAACGCACTGCTTTAGCACGTGCCTTGATCTCTGAACCTGCGGCCTTGTTATTAGACGAACCGTTTGCTGCGCTCGATCCTGCATTGCGTGTTGTCATGCGTAAAGAATTAGATGAGCTACAGCGCTCATTAAAGGTGCCGATGATGTTGATTACGCATGACCCTGAAGATGCGCATGTATTTGGTGAACAAATCTTGTCTATGCACGAAGGGCGAATAAATGGTAATACTCCCTAGGATTATTAGCACCTACTCATTGCCAAGCACATCTCATGCAATCAATCGTCGTTAAATTCCTACCTTAATCAATATGGAAAACAATTCCAATACAAATATCGAAATCAATGGCTCAGTCTGGATGACGGTCGATGGTGAAAATTTTGGAGGCAAAGGTCGCATAGAACTATTGGCGCAAATTGCAGAATGTGGATCAATCACGCAAGCAGCAAAAGCAATTAAGATGAGCTACAAGGCCGCGTGGGATGCAATTGACAACATGAATAATTTGGCTGGCGAACCATTAGTTGAACGCCTAACTGGTGGTAAAGGAGGTGGTGGCACACGTCTCACAAAACGAGGTCAACAACTGGTTGATAACTTCAAAATTATCGACAAAGAACACCGCGAATTCATTTCACAATTAGGCAAGCATGCAGAAGGTATTGCTGACGATTTTTTATTGATCAAGAAAATGAATATGAAAACGAGCGTCCGCAATCAATATCGCGGCACGATTACACACCTACGATATGGTGCAGTCAATGATGAGATAGAACTACAAATCAGCGGCAATCAAAAACTAATCGCGCTTATTACACACGAAAGCACAGAAGAATTAGGCTTACGTGTTGGCACAGAAGTATTTGCCTTGGTAGCCGCTTCATCGGTCATTGTGATAAGTGATGTTAGTGAAGATGTGAAACTATCGGCACGCAATCAACTGACTGGCCTAGTTTCGCGTATCCAAGTTGGCGCAGTCAACACAGAAATCGTAATCGAGATGGGTGAAGCCAGCTCGTTGGCAGCAACCATCACCAATCAAAGTGTCGAAAGCTTAGGACTAGCAGTTGGACGGGCAGCAACCGGCGTTTTCAAAGCATCGAGCGTTATTATTGGGGTTCCTGCTTAATTGATCGAAATTCGATAAGAGTAATAGCGCGCAAACGTAAAACTTCGGACTCTTCCAAACAAAATCCCCCCTTTATACATCCAAAATTTTGCGTTAATCGTCCTGTAAATTCCGTAAATGTTTGCTTACGTAAAATTTAGGACTAAATGCCGTGTAAACGTAATCGTTAGGACAAATCATAAGCCTAAAACTTATTACGTAATTCTTGAGACTAATTCAAATTCTCTTTCAATGCTGCATGTTTGAGAAGAATAGTGATGAGATTATCCTCCGTCTCAGTGTTTACGCTAAGATGATGTTGACCTGTGGCGTGCAGAAGGGAGGGAGGCTGTTATCCTTGACTTGAATGGTCCTTCATCGTTTGCAACTGCCTCAGCAAATGTGGATAGAGTTTTTCTACTGACTGGATATACCTCAGACATGCTTTTTCAGAGTAAAAAACTGGTCGATGCGGCAAAAGAAGCAGGTGTCAGTCATATTGTTCACTTAGGCGTTTTCACCTCCGGTATGGATCTGATTTTACACTTCGTTTGGCATTGTAACCCTCCCGTAAAACCAAGCCATGCATAACTAGAGATCTTGAGGCAAACTTGTATGTCAAAGGAGATTAGAAATGCGTAAGAGCAGATTTACAGAAACAGAGATCATAGGGATTTTGAAGGCAGTTGGGAGATTGGTCAAAGACGTTTGCCGTGAGCATAGCGTTTTTGAAGCGACCTACAACCAATAGGAGTCCAAATATGGTGGTGTGGAAGCAGCCGATGTAAGCGCCTCAAAGACCTAGAGGAAGAGAATCGTAAGCTCAAAATGATGGTTGCTGACTTGTCGTTAGAGAACCATGCGTTCAAAGAGGTGATCGGTTTAAAACGCTAGTAGAGCAGATCGTGGAGAGCAGGTTCACATTCCACGATTAAAAAAATAAGGGAGCATTTGGCTCCCTTATTTTTCATTTTGAAAT
Organism: Affinundibacterium baiyunense; assembly: GCF_018139645.1. Classification (GTDB taxonomy): domain Bacteria; phylum Pseudomonadota; class Gammaproteobacteria; order Burkholderiales; family Burkholderiaceae_D; genus Undibacterium; species Undibacterium baiyunense. The sequence goes on along the minus strand of NZ_JAGSPM010000001.1, from coordinate 348,803 downwards.
TTAGCGTATTTTTTAGTGCAATACAAATCAATATTTAATTAGTCGTACGGCGAACTATAAGATTTTGTGCAGTCGTTGATTGCGGATTGCCGTACAAGGTAGCCAGCACATCCCAAAAAGCGGGTGAGATTGCATCACCGATTCCAAACCCTTTGAAGTGATTAGCAAGCCCCAATGCATGCCCAAACTCGTGAGTCACAATGTCCTGTGTCACGTCGCAGTGACCATTTCCAAGATTGACGAAGACAGGATTAGATTTGATTCCATATTCGCTGTTGGGCAGGATCATATTTCCAATACTGGGACCTTCTGAAACATTTGCGCAATAGTCTTGATAATTGGTAGTTCCCGGCGGGACATAAGATGTGCCATAGCTGATCTGAATAAAACTCACATTAGCTGGCTTCACTGAAACTGGTTCTAGAACCAAGACGTTCCTCAACTTCGTGTTGATTTGTACGATGGCATTGTTCACCTTATTTGCATAGTCCTGTTCTGTTGTATTCCCGTTAGTCGGTGCTGGAATATAGACAAGAACATGCTGGCTTGGTGTTGACAGCCACCTCCAAGTTCCAGGAGGTTTTTGCAGCCAAGTAAGGATCGAGAAAAAATCGATATTGCTGGACTTGAGATTGGTAATAATCTCAGTATTGCTTGCAGTGGTGGCGGTAGGTTGATTATTACTATTGCCGCTGCCTGAATTACCACCGCCGCATGCTGATAATGCGACAGCAAATAGAGTCGCTGTCATGAAGCTGAATCTCATATTGTTATCCTTGAGTTTAATTTAATCTTTGAAAATCGGAATTGCGATCTGGTGTTAGCTCTTTGATCGCTTCAACTGATCTGAGTCGAGGAAGAAAAATGTTTTGAATTTGCCGTCTTCGCGAGTACCAAATTCCAGTGCTTCTACCTTTGACCACCAACTCTACCGAGACTTCTGGCTTTTGATTCGTCTAGTACATCTTCTTAAAAGAACTCTGCATACTTTCCTTTCGCTTGATTTGACAGCAAAGTGCCATCGTTAAATAGTTGGCTTATAAAGTTATCTAATATTAATTAGATGAGTCATATTGCAATAATGCAATGAGATATTCAAAGGTTGACGATCACTGTTCGTTACCGTCACTGTCCGACAAAGAGCGAATTGTATAAGTGTAAAAATATGCAATCCATAGAACACATGTTCTATGGGCAAATTGAATGCGAAAGAATGTTCGTTCGCTTGTAGTAAGTAGATGTGGTGAAGCAGAGATTAAAATGCTTGCATTAACGTCTTGTTATCGTGAGAGGCTCGTCATTATTCTAGTTAACTCTGCTTTGCCTGAGATTCCGAATTTCACATAAATATTGTGAGCCTGATTTCTGACCGTCGCTGGTTGATTGCCTAGTCGCTGGGCTATGGCTTTATAGGTTTCATTTCGAGCCAGCATTTCTGCAATCACAAGTTCCGTTGCAGACAATTTCCCCATTGATGTTGTTCGTCGAAAATTTAAAAACAATAAATTGCCTTTTAACTGGGCGGTTACAGTGAATTGCCTGCCGATATAAATTTTTTCTGATGTTGTACTCAACTTATCCAAAAGTTTAGAAGGCAGGAACGGCGGAATCCATTCATGAAATTCGCTGTGTAAAAAGTCAGTCGCTGTTTCGTCAATAAAATTGATGTTTCCTGAAAGTGAGCAAATCGCTATACCTGGATTAACAGCATTTTCCGTATTCCTTGCATGTATTTGCCGATGAATTGAAAAAGCTTGAAATACGTGTGGGAGAATGATGTTGGCGATAGCTTCATCGGTTCGAGTATATTGAAAATTTTCCTTTCTTCGCAAAAGTGATATTGTCTGAAAGGACTTCCGGTCAAGCGTATTTCCAACCATCGCTAAGGTTTGCAAACTCTCGGTTTTTTGTCCATAAGCGACCACATTAGGTTTAAGCATCTTGTTCCCCAAAACTGAAAGCGAAACAGATCTGCCTTTTGCTCGAAATGCCAGAGCTAAGGCCGGATCGTCTGTTACCAAGGTATTTGGGTTAGCGACGCTCTCACTATTCAAATATTCCAATCTGGCGCGTAACTTGTCTTCTGCCGAAATATTGTGTGCGACAGCCGACACCAGTTTTAATCCTACTTGCGGATGTTGATTAAAATCGCAAAATCCGCCCGAATCAAACTTCACCTGATTTTTAATTAACGGAAAAATTTTTTCTGGAAACTCAGAGATGGAAGCTGACTGAGCTATTTCATAGAGTCGTAGCAAGACTTGATTTATTTCATCCAAAAATCTCCCCCCTTTTTTATCTTAATCCTGATGATTTGGTAATTGTTATTAAGGCAACCACTATTTAAACATTGAATTACGTGCCGCACAAGGTGAATATTTGGCCCGCAGCAAATGCTTGCATATTGCTGCAATAGTCATACTACTTGCAAAAATTGATCAATGTTTTGCGTAACAGTTATTGAATAATAGACCTATAAAATCGATAATACAGGATTTCCTATTTGCTGCTTAACTTTACCGAAGGAAAAAAATGTCTCGCTTGGGGATAGATATAAATACTGGTTTGGTATACGAAGGTCGTGAGGGGCCTACACATACCGTCTGGCCAACTCCACCTGTATGTAACGCGACATTGATCGAAATTCCAAGTGACGTTCAAAAAGTTCCGAAAATTTTTTTTAGTAATCCATTTGGTTGAATATTCGTTGAGACTTCTTTTGATTTTAGTGCGAGGATTCGGCGTGGGAAGCTGTATCAAAATTTCGGAAATGCGAGTCGTGAATCCGTCCAAGTTGAGGCACATCCTGCTTCCCATTCAGATCTGATTAAAGCTGCAAATAATTCATGGCGTGTTTCAAAAGATTTGCCTGTCTATATTGAATGTACTGAGCTTCTTCAAAGATTTAGAGGTGGTGAAGGGTTGCGAATGATGTTGGGGCAGGGCGATGCAGCCTCGGTGTGGAAAATAGTTCAAGTAGAGCGCACAATTGAATCAGATATATTGCTTACTTTACGTTCAGAATCAGCACTCGGAGTTCTCCCTGAACTTGATACTAGTCGGATTAATCCATCAAGTTTTGGAAGCATACAATCTGCCTATGATAGAGCTTTGAATGCCGCTTACCGAGAATTGCCGACTTCGGTTATTGACCAGTGTAGAAATGCTGCAGTTGTATTTGTTTCGCGGTGGATGCAAGGCGAAAAGAACTTAGAAGCACCAGTTGAACAAGATCTCGGAGCTTGGATTAAATCAATAAAGGATCACTTCGGCGATAATCAAAAGCTCGCGTTACGGTCTACTTTGGAGATTATTAATAAACTTCACCCGCGAGGTAAAGACAACGAGCGACATAAAATGTCATTAAGGGTTGTGGATGATAATGACGCGACGTTCGCGGTGCATGCATTAGGTTTTTTATTGCGTGAGATTGGATGGGCGAAATGATTTTTCATTGCATTAGAATGAAATGGGAAATTCAGTTCAACGCCTAGACCTGCTTACGAATTTAGACAATGCAATCAGTTCTAATTTGGGCTGGCTGGCTCTACGCAGCTATGCACTGAAAAGTATCTGAGCAGAATCTCGAAAGTCTTATCCAGCATAGCTTTTTCTATAGGTTCTACGGTTCTACTCTAAATTATTTACATAATATCTTGGCTTTGAATGCCGCTGTTGAAGCGGCCCGTGCGGGTGAGCAGGGCCGTGGCTTTGCTGTAGTCGCCAGTGAGGTACGCAGTTTGGCTGGGCGAAGCGCTGATGCGGTTAAAGAAATCAAGTCATTTATATTAGCTAGTGTAGATCGTGTAGAACGTGGTACAACCTTGGCAGACCAAGCTGGTTCCACTATGCAGGAAATTGTCGCCCACATTCGCCGAGTTACCGATATTGTAGTGGAAATCAGTTCAGCCAGCAGTGAGCAAAGTGCTGGGGTAATGCAGGTGGGAGAAGTTATCATGCAGATGGATGACGCTACTCAGCATAATGCTGCGTTGGTGGAAGAGATGGCTGCTGCTGCGAATCTGAATAATCAAGCGCAGGAATTAGTGAACTCAGTCGGAGTGTTTAAGGTTAATGTAGGTGAAGTGCAGAAGACCTCCTTGAATTCTCTTAATGAACTGAATCAGAAGTCCTCGGTATTCGATATGCCTGAGAGGAAAATGTCTCAACATACATCAATACGTGCCATTCCTTATAAGAAAGCAAAGCGTTAGGAAGACTATTAGCACGTACTTAAGCAAATACCAGACAGATAAACCAACGGTTCAGCAGGTTCATCAGAGAACGTGTAAGAATTTTTTAGTGTGCAAAGAGCCGGGGCCGAAGTGAAAATGCCACAGGTAATTGCATCCATTCGACCTTTGCAAACCAGAGTTCAACCTGGTTGAACCATGAAGAATAAGTTGGCGTAAAATGCATACGCACGGTGGGATGTCGATTTCTTTGTGTTTTGGCTTACTCACTCCGATGCCGGTTATCCAGTTAACGTAATCGTTTAGACCCGTTGAAATAGATGATTTCGTTACGTAATGATCAGGACTAATCGTCAAATTTACAAAAAGATAATTAGTCTAAAGTTTTAGGTATTTAGTGTCCTAACTTTTAGGGTAGCGCGTCGTCCAAGGAAGTAAATCCGCCAATCTGAAAATCGCCTAACTAGTTGATTTATAAAGACAGTCTAGCTCGTTCTTGGCAAATTTGGTTCAAATTCTGATGAAGAGAGTTTGACAATTCCCGAATGATGTGATTTAGTTTAAGGATGCGTCTATTTAGCGACCTGGAGTGGCAATGGCGAAGGCAGCATGTTTTGTTAAAGCAATTGATAATGCGAGGCCTTATAAAAGCCATCGGTACGATGTGTTCGGCCCCAAGGTTAGGAGAATGTTGACGCTATTTGGATCATATCAGATCGATACATGGCTATTGCTTGAATCCAACCCCTTAGTTTTATCGTACTGTGAAAGACCTGTTGTCATCCATGATGCTAAGCCAAAACTGACAGTCGATTTTTCGGTCAGCTATGCTGAAAGAGATGAACTTTGGCTAATTGATCGTGATACCGGAGCTAACTTTAGCCTTGAAAAGTCTTTTCCAATCTTCCTCGAATGGGCGCGACAGAATAATTTTGATGTCCGCACAATGTCGAAAAAGGATCCATCGATAAGCAAAATATATCTTGAAAACTGGGGATATATCGTACGCGATTTATCGGCAAATTCCCGCTATCTAAATTCACATCTGCTCAATTCTGTGCTTGAAGTACTGGAAGAGCCTCGTCCCATAATCGCAGTCTGTAACTTATTTCCGTTGGAAGACCCAGTTTTAGTGCGTGTGGCTGTGTATTCTTTACTGCACTCTGGCAAGGCATCTTGTCCTGATATAAAAGATTCTCCCCTAGGGCCAACGTCGGTCGTGGGATTGTTATGAAGATGTTTTCCTTTAACAAAGTGCGTTTTGATCGAGCCTCAATTCCACAGGAATTGAGTGATTTCTCAACGTGGCCAATTGTCGACATTTCTGCGCTTTCAAACTCAGATGCAACTGTGTTTCGCTCTCGTCAAAGAGCGATTGAATTGTTTATCGGTGAACCTCTACTTTCGATGAAAACAATCCAAGGGAAAACTGGTATTGATCCGAAAACAGTGTATCGATTGGTCGAACGATGTCTAACAAAGCACCCTGATGGGCGTATTTTTGGTTTTCGTGCTGCCATTCCTTATACTAGGCTAAAGGAGTATGAACGCATCCATGCCATCAATCCGGCCCATAGTTCAAGAGGTGTGGGGCTTTCCGGTGCTTTTGGCTTGTTGTTGCATCGTTATCCACAATTAGAAAGTCATTTGCAGAATGAGGCAAAGAAGCGCCATAAGTCAATAACTGGTGCGAATGAAGTAAGAAGGTCAATGGGTCGCATCCATAAACGATTTCTCGAGAAATGTCGTGAAGTCGGTATTAAGGCGAGCGAATATCCTTTAAATCAAGAGTTCGCGGGTCTACGGTCACTTTCAGATTATTTCACTCGATTTGATAACAGCACGTTTGACAGATCAGCAAAAAGCAAAGGGGCAGAGAGGGTTCGCCCAGCAGCTCCTGAAAATATGGAACAAGCGCCAGCTGCAACGAGCGCCTTCAAGATAGTCGAATTCGATGGTCACAAAATTGATCTGCGCGTAACAATGAGGATGACAGATCCGTTAGGGTTCGAACATTTAGTAGAGCTAAATCGTATCTGGATTTTAGTGCTTTTGGACGTCGCTAGTCGCGCTGTAATCGGGTACAAACTCGCACTCTCAAAAGAATACAACAAAGACGATGTTGCAAGCGCTTTTCAGGCTGCTTTGACCCCATTTAGGCCACGCAACTACAAAATTCCAGGCTTAGAAATTCGCAAAGAGGGGGGATTCCCTTCTGCAATTTTTCCAGAAACACAGTATGCATGTTGGGATTGGTTACGTTTCGATGGAGCTAAGTGCCATTTGGCGGCAGATACTCTACACAGATTGAATCAAATTGTAGGCTGTTGGCCTGACAATGGCCCAACAGCGGAACCTGACGAACGACCATTTATTGAGCGTTTTTTTGCAGTAATTGCAAAAAATTTCGCTCATCGCCTGCCCGGCACAACGGGTAATGATCCGAGTTCAATTGAGCGTGCGTTGAGTGACCCACATGGGGATCTTAGACTATTAGTCGAGCTGGATGAATTGGAAGATATGATAGAGGTTACTATCGGTGACTACAACGGGCATGCGCACGACGGCGTAAATGGCCGCACACCCCTCGAAGCTATGGGGCAACTGCTCAAGAGAAACCAACGATTCTTACGAACTTTGCCAACAGTCGTTCGCCAAAATCTTTGCCTTCTACAGGAAGCTCGCGTCGTATCAATTCATGGAAGTGCTTCCAATGGTGTGAGGCCTCATATTAACTTTCTCAACGTTCGCTATACAAGCAATATCCTTTCCGCGAGCGCAGGTTTGATTGGACAAAAAGTTCGAATTTATTTTGATGTTCGCGATATTCGTACCGTCAAAGCTTTTTTTGAGGATGGTGCAGAGCTCGGCGTTTTGACGGCCGCCGCCCCTTGGTGCTATACCCCTCATTCGTTGCGAGTTCGTACGGAGATCTTTCGTCTGAAGCGACAAGGAAAACTTAACTATAAAGACGGTGATGACCCAGTAGAGGCATGGGAGAAATTCAAACGCTCGGTCGCGAAGAAGGATAAGCGAGCAGCAACCGATTTAGCTAAAGCAAAAACTGAAAGTAAGCAACTAGCGCCAAAGGTTGAACGGGGACCTCTGCTAGTTCAATCAGTAATTCCAAACGATAAATTGGAAAATGGTTCTATTCAAGGCCTATCAAAAAATTTAGTTTCCGACAATCCAAATCCAAGTCCTCCACAACCGCGTTCTTTGAAAATCAAGCGAATCATTACGTTTTAACAGGGAGAGAGAGAATGGCCGAAACCTACACGAGACCAGTGCCGTTTGAAAATCATCCTGTTGTCGAGCAAAAATATATAGTGCCGACACCATCGATCGAGGAAATGTATATACGAGTAAAAAAACTGATTCGCCTGCGAACACCAGGCGGCATTATGTTTGCGCATCCACGATTTGGTAAAACTTATGGTATTAGATATGTAATGAGCGTCCTAAAGGAAGACTTTCCAAAAGCAGTCGTGCTTAGCTTTGGATGTCAGAAGAAAAAACATCAATCGGAGGATGCATTTTTTTCCTTACTTCTTACCGCGGCAGGCCACCCCGGAGCTCTCACAGGAAACATCACAAAGAAACGGATGAAGCTTACGGATAAGATTATGGAGCTAGTTGATCGTTCTGGGTACAATTGGTTTATTATTTTTGCAGATGAAGCGCAACGTTTAGATATTATCGAGTACGAGTGGCTTCGCGATGTGCATGATGAACTCGAGAGGCGCGGTGTTCGCATGATTACACTTTTGGTAGGACAGCCGGATCTTTTGAACCAAAAGAGCGCCTTTCGAATCGGCCGTCAAACTCAGATTGTTTCACGATTCATGATCGACGAAATGCAATTTCGTGGTCTCCAAACCCCCGATGATTTAGCTACCTGCTTAGAATCTTATGATGAGGCTTGTTTTCCAGTTAAATCAGATTGGAGCTATACACGCTTTTTTTTGCCGGCCGCTTATAGCACAGGATTTAGGTTAGTCCATCAAGCGTCAGTCTTGTGGGATGCTTTTATTGAGGCCCATCAATCCGCTCAGTTTCAGCACACACCCGAAATTCCGATGCAATATTTTACTCGAAGCGTGGAAATAGCACTTCTAGAGAACGCAGAATTCGATGACTACAATTTTGTACTAACACCTGCAAAATGGAGATCAGCAGTTGCTGAATGTAATTTTGTTTCAGCACAAGAGGAGTTGCGCATGGTAATGCTAGAAGAGTGAAAGCTTGATCAAATGCGTAAGGCACGGATCGTCATTGAGAATCTGCAACCGGTGAGTCTTGCTTGGTGCTGGAGAGATGACTGGATAACTGGTTACGATTCTGCATATGGGCTATTTGCAAAATTTGCTCGCTTAAACTCCATGGGTGCGAGAGAACTAGCGAGTCTCTTCGTAAATCGCCAACGCGGCAGTGTTACTTCAATTTTACATGCGCCGAAGATAGACCTACGTTCTAGCGAGTTTTTTGACTTAACAATATTTGCCAAGCACCTCCGTTTAGATCAAAAAGCCATTCAGCAAGCCTTTTTAATTGACCAGCTCCCAAATCGTGGTCGCCATTCTTGCAATGTCCTTCGGTGGTGTCCCCGTTGTGCGCACCGAGGCTTTCATTCTGCGGTTTTTCAGTTAGACTTAATTAGTGCGTGCCCGATACATAACCTATTGTTGCGTGCCAAATGTCCAAAATGTCGACGCCAAATTCCTTACCAACTTTCACAAGAAATTTTCGATCATCCATTTTGTTGCCCATGGTGTGAAAATGATTTAGCTCCAGAGTTGCGTCGAATACGCCCACAAGTACTTACACTTAAATCAGAAGAAACAACTTGGATTGAAAATTTAGTGAGTCTCTTAATTTTCGAAGATGAGATGGTGTCTATTCGACTTGAAATTAATCGCGCACGCAAACAGCTAGGCATCGGTGAATTTGCGGTAGCTCACGCTGACTGGAGACGACTTGAATCTGAATATATTGGATTTGTAAAGCAAGTTGTTGACATAATGCAGACGGAACTCAACACGTCACAACAAAGTCTGGAGCTCGGCGCACTGTCCTTCAGTGTTAAGCGACCACATGGTGGTGGTCAACCGTTACCCAAAAAAACATACCGTCGTAAAGCAACACATGCGATAGAGATGGATAAACAGAATTCTGCTCATGTGAAGATGAGTTGGGATCAAAAATTGCGTGGGAGCTACGATGTCTATAATGGAGTCCGGCGCTATTTGTGGCGGCATGTCGTGCACCAGCATCATCGGTGCATTGCACGTGCAGTAAAGCATTTGTGGTGGAATATGGACGGAGAATCGACTTGTTCTTTTTGTCCGATTGCTGAAGCTTTCATAAGATGGCGAATTCACTGGGAGCTCTGCGGTACACCCCAATATTTGTTTTCACCAATGCGTAAAGACCCATTGGGATTGGTCGCATGGATGGCGTCAGGAGCACCAATTTGCCCAGTTGGGTGGACAATTGAGGCAGAACGATGGGTCTCAGATAACCTTTTGGGGAGTCATTGCTTTGGGAGTTTTTGGGAGTTCTTCGAGATCGCATTAAAAAACAGTAAGCGCAATAGAGTTGACTGGGATAAACATGCATATTCTGGGCGCTATACTTCCTATTGGGCAATTGCTGGTAGTGACACTCTAAAAAGTCCAGTGCGGATCTATAAACAGGTGCATACCCCAAACGAAATTGAAGATGAATTAAGAAATTTGGGTTCAGATCGACATCATTTTATGACACATCTCTCACAACTATCAAAAATTGTTAGATAAAAGTGCTTTATCTATAGAACGTCGCGCGGAGAGCGTCATCAAATGTGACCATCTCGCGAATATTTTTCCTACACATTCTTTGAAATTTTGGCGTAGATAATATGAACATATTTAATTATTAGTGAGAAATATGCGCGAGCCGTCAAATCTTGCGATACCGCACAATCCAACACCATATGCATTGAAACCAAAAGACTGCAACGAATTCTCATACTCCAAATTATCGTGATGATGTCCGTGAAAACTCCATTCAACGTTCATGAGTCGCGTTAAGTGATCGATTGCGGCAATTCCGTGGGGATGACAACTAGGCGCCTCATGCGTCACCAGAATGTCTGCCTTTTGACATGCTAATGAAGCATAGTCGATCGGAAAAATGGTACTGCGATGCTTTCTGGTGATTCCTCCTCGCCACAAATTACCCTTGCCGCCTTGGCGTGCGTAATCTTCTTGTGAATCAAACTTGGGATCGTTGGGAGGCATCCATACCTGACCTCTGAAAACGCCGCCTAAGCCCGCAATCCGATAGCCGCCAATTTCAACTACGCGACCATGCAAATTTTGTTCGGCTAGCTCTGAGCTAAATAAGTGATCATAGTCAGCATCGGAATCTGTATCGTGATTTCCATGAATGAACCAGACTTCAGTGAGGTCGAGAATTTCTTCAAGTTCGATTTCTAGCGGTTGCCTCACTTGTAAGTCACCTAAGAAAATAATTGCCTCAGGTCGATGCGATTGTACAGCATCGATCACATGATGAAATTTGCCGTGAGTATCCCCACAAAAAAATAAATCACCCATTTAATTTTGTAAGGAGCAATTGATCATTTACGATATCGATGTTGATAACATCACCTTCATGCCAATCGAGTTTCTTAAGCAGTTCACTCGGAAATTGGACGTAACAATCACCACTTCCATCTCCTGCATCAACTATTGAGACTTCCCATTTTTTCAATGATTTTTCCGTAAATCTCATGATGATAATTTAGGAAAATTCTCTAACCACCACTTACTAAATGCAAGTAGATCTTGGTGATATGTATCGATGTTTCCGAGCTCAGCGCCAATATTAGGTGTGCCGTTCGTTTCACGGGTGATTAATGCGCGATGTATGCTTTCAGGAACGCCACGATGATAAGGCAGATAATCGTCCACAAAAGCAATGGGATTTAATAGACTCAGCGCTGCTGCTTTCGGACTTATACCATCATGTGAGCTACTGGTTGCAATAACACGATGAATCGGAAAGCCAAGATTTCTCAAATTTTCCAACCGCGCGTTTTCAAACCTCGACTCGATTGCACTGACACAGACCAATTCAAATCCTGCAGCATGCATTTGATTGCATGCGAGTATGGCGCCATCAACCGCGGGAATAGTTCTCCAAAACTCCTCGTCAAAAAAGCCTCGGAAATGTGCTAGTTCGTCGCCGTCCAATTTACGCACATCCCAACGATCAACCGGCCAATAGGCGTTTGAATCTTTTGGTGCAGGAAGGTGGTTAAATGCTTTAAGCCAAGCATTGCGATATGCGACATGATAATCTAGTAAAACACCGTCGGCGTCGAGGGCGATAATTGGTTTTGGCATAAATTGAGACGTTAGATTTTAGTGCTGCTTTTTTTGATCTTCTATCTTAAGTATAGTCCGAGCCGCATTGCAACTAATTCCTGCTTAAATTTACCAAAAATATTAACGCTGGCTTCATAAGTTTCTGCGAGAGTTGAGCGTCCTTCATTTACGAGAATCTCCGACGAAATATGATGTGCCTTATTGATTGTCTGTCTTATACTCAACGTAATTTCCTGCGCAAGCGAATCGCTGCTGTCGACGATTAGCTTTTGATTTATTTCTCCTGAAGATCTAGTCATAGAATCAAATTTGACGGTCAAACCTTCTGGAACTTCTTGGGCTACTCTGGTCGCGTACGTAATTAAATCTGGTTCTGCAGGCATGTAGAGAAACGCATCACTTTTGACTTCGCTGTCACTGCGAAGGATACGTCCAAGCACTTGACGAAAATGGAGCTCAGTTTTTACTCTAGTGAGGTGGCAACAGACTCGTAATCTCGGGATATCTGTTCCCTCGCTAATCATGCCAACGGCCACAATCCATTTTTCTGAATTATGCCTAAACTCGTGAATTATTTTTTGTGGGTCGTCTGCTCTGTATGTTGCGATATAGGCTCTTTCGTTGAATCTCTGTTCAAGGATATTAACGATCTTGTTTGCATGTTCAACCGTGGCAGCAACAATCAGTCCTCCAGCGTTGGGAATTCGTTTTCGAATTGCATTTAGCTTGGCAGAAGACTTTCCTACCACGTAGGCGATGAGCTCTTCGTTCTCGATCAATTGCTGGTAGGTACACTTTGAATCTTTCAGTAGTTTCCCGAATGACGAATAATTAAAGTCCTCCCCATTCTGCTTGACGATCACGTTGTCGTTGTCAACCAAGGTAATTTGGGGCGTGCGGCAGACATTGTCTGCGACTGCTTGCGGTAGTCCGTAAACATAATCGCATTTGATTCGATTATCTCGACAATAGCGGGCCAAAACAATTGGAACTTGATCTGACCGCCACGGGGTGCCTGTCAACGCCAATGTGTAGCCAGCACGTCCCTGTATGTTCTCGATAATTTTTTGTCCCCAGGCATTGGTATTGTCTGGTCCATCCCCAGCACAATGATGGATCTCGTCAAAAATAACGAATATCCGATTCGTATCAAATAGGCACCAAAACGATTCGTCGAGGTGAAGCATACCTTGATATGTCAACGATCTCCCTTTAGAACCTAGGAGTCCGTCCATTCTAAATTTTGTAATCGTTGATAGCGATAATTCAAAATTGGTCGCTACCGTGACTGATGGCGAGAAGCATAAGACCAGATCAATTTTATTCTCCTCGAACAGCCTATTTGCCAGATTGGATGCCATAACGGTTTTGCCAGCACCAGGCGTAGCTAGGCAAAGAAAGTGATTCTCTTTTGTCGCATATTTATGCCATGCACTTTCAATACACTCCGACTGCCATGTTCTTAGTTTCATGGATTCAATTGCCGCTAAGTGCGATTAAGTTCTCAATAGCCTTGACCTTACCCAATAGCTTGGAGCAACGATCTCGAGATTCGTTATAGAGGTCTTGAATCTGTGCGCCAATTTCTGGAAGTTCTTTGTAGATCGCGTCATATTCCTCGGCTTCCCCCATTGCCGTCAGTAACATCAGCTTTTGTTGGTGAAGCCTTTCGGTAAGATTTTTGCCGAGGGCGTTATTTGGGATTGGCAAGTCTTCTTTTTTAGGAAATTCTGGAGCATTAGTCCCAGCGATTCGTGCACTGAACTGTTCCGTGATCTTGTATGTGTAAGCTCGTCCTTCCGACTTAACTTGCACAATGTCTGCCGACGATACGAATCGCAAAATATTTCTATGTACAAATTGTCGCGCGGACTTCGATTCCGAGTGAATTTTTGTAGGCGTAGATAGATAAACGTTGAGCGCATCCCCGATGGTGAAAGTCTTCCCAGTGAGAAGTCGGAATGTATCAATGACTTCTTTTTTGAATTTTCGTTGCTTCATGTTGAATGAGGTTTTGTATTGAATTTCGCTACATTGTATCGTGTATCTAGAATCGCTACAATGAAAACTTCCCCTTACTCACCTCACTATGTAAAGCTTCGCGCTTGGTTGAAGGAGAGACGCACATTGTCCTCATTGACTCTACGCGAGGTTGCGTCAATGATTGGTGCGCACTTCACAAGTGTGGGAAAAATGGAGCAAGACCGAAAGAAAATTGAGCTTGTCGAGTTCGTGAAATATTGCCAAGCGATGAATGCTGATCCGCATGAGGGCCTCGAGATTATTATTCAATCAATCGCCGAGCAAAAAAAAATCTCGAAAAATAATTGAGCCAAAAGCCAGTAATTTTCTTGAACAAGAAAAGAGCCTATTGGTGCTTAAAGCGCGACAGCGCTTTTACTATCGAGGCGCGACTAAAAATTGACGTAAGCTTATTTCAGCTTCCGCATCGAATCCCGTTGATGATCCAGTCTTTATTAGATTTGGCAGGAATGGGCGAAATAAGTATGGTTTATCGTCGATAGCAACCCAGGGCAACCATGGTTGGCCGGAATTTCTAATCCAAGCCTCAACTTCAGTTTGACGCTGATATCCAATCACGTCGAATAAGTCGGCGTGATCTCGCCAGTGTGGAGTGACACCGATGACTCGCTGGCGAATTTCTAATGTGAAAAAGCTGCGTAGTTCATCTAGTGTTCGCGTGTCTCGCCAGGTGCTACTGACTACAACGTGAATTTGAGGAAATGAAAGAAGTACTTTTTCGAGCCTAGGTAAGAAACAAAACAGTTTGTCTTGATCGTAACAAGGTTCTGGATGAAGCACGCCATCAAAATCGAGAAATAAAATCATCATTATTCTATGGTAGTTGATTTTCCGCATTCTCGCGAATGTTGCCCGGCACTTTCCTCACATTGGATCTACTGCTCATCTAGGAGATGGCGAGCGACTCATCAAATAAGCGATTTATCTGTTTATGTAACATCAACGATGCGACTACTTTACTCCAGCTGAACAAATTCTTTGTTAATTCCATGAGTAGACTGCAGATTGACCACAGTCAAGCAAACTGACTTGTACTGTTAATAAATGTTAATTCGCCCTTTTTTCTCGACACATATAGGCGCAATATTTCCATTAGGGAATGTTTTTTTGCGTCTAACTCTGAGAGAAATGAAATGAATGACTTGAAAATATCTACCAAACTATTTGGTGGGTTTGGTGTAATCGGATTTTTATTGATGTTAATCGTTGCAATTGGCTTACATAATCTTTCTAGTGTGAACGATAACGTGAAAGATATTATTAACGACAAAGTTCCAGCAACTCAGCTTTCTACAGAGACACTTAGGCAAGTTGATGTAATCGCGATTGCCCTTCGTAACATGATGCTGAATCATGACAAAGTGGACCAGCAAAAGCAATTAGATACCATTGAGAATGCACGTCAACTTATACAAACCTCAACAGAAAGATTAGTGAAGGTCACAATTACAAATGAAGGCAAGGAGCTATTGCTTCGGGTGAATGAGGCTGGAAAAAAATATGCGAATGGAACCACAGCGCTACTAAAACTTATTGTTAGTGCGAAGGATGATGAAGCAAAAGCCTTTCTTGCAAATGATTTAAGGCCAATTCTTGCAATCTATAAGGAGGCAACAAATAACCTAATTCAATTTCAGTTTGCAGCTATTGCGATAAAAGGTGAGCAATCTGAAGAGACTTATATTGGGTCTAAATTTTTAATGTTTGGTTTGGGCATGATTGCGGTACTTCTAGCAACGATTACAGGCGTCCTAATTACTCGCAACTTAATGAATGCCATTGGAGGAGAGCCCAAAGAAGCATCGAATATGGTAAAGGCCGTGGCAGAAGGTAATCTTAGCATTCAGATTGCATTAAAGCCTGGCGACAAGGCAAGTGTCATGGCGAATCTACATGCCATGCAATTAAGTTTATCAAAAGTAGTTTCTGATGTCAGATTGGGCTCTGAAAGTGTTGCTGCCGCTAGTGCTGAAATTGCACAGGGAAACATGGATCTATCTGCTCGCACCGAGAGCCAAGCAAGTGCACTAGAAGAAACAGCAGCATCAATGGAAGAATTAATGTCTACTGTCAAACAAAATGCTGATAACGCAAAACAAGCAAATCAACTTGCTCGCAATGCTACTCTGGTCGCTTCACAAGGAGGGGAGGTGGTGACAAACGTTGTTGAAACGATGAGAGAAATTAGTGAGTCAAGTGTGAAGATAGCTGACATCATTAGTGTCATTGATGGGATTGCATTCCAAACAAATATCTTGGCACTAAATGCTGCGGTAGAAGCAGCTCGAGCTGGCGAGCAAGGTCGAGGATTTGCAGTTGTAGCGTCTGAGGTTCGTTCATTAGCGGGAAGGTCCGCAGAGGCTGCAAAAGAAATCAAATCGCTTATCAATACAAGTGTCAATTGTGTTCGCAATGGGACTGAGTTGGTCGATCGAGCGGGTGTAACTATGATTGAAATTGTAAATTCAATTAAGCGAGTAGAGGACATCATGAGTGAAATTAGTGCGTCAAGTCATGAGCAAGCTTTAGGTGTTACTCAAATTGGTGAAGCGGTCACCCTGATGGATGAATCGACTCAGCAAAATGCAGCATTAGTCGAAGAAATGGCAGCTGCTGCCAGTACCTTAAAGTTTCAGGCATCTGAATTGGTGCAAACAGTATCTGTATTTAAAGTGGTTTCAGACACCCATGAAATAAACCGTAATGCAACCGCAAAAAAATCGAAACTCTTCAATTTCAGGAATGAAAGAGATCTGAGATTATTGGCTTAATTTTTTAAAGTAATACGGTTTTCTTAGGCCACTCATACGTTTGAAGACTTGTTCAGCGTAGAGAAAATAAAATAGTAAGAAAAAAGTCTCACTTGATGTTACCCACATTATGAAAGTTACAGCGTTTTAAGTTATGATTTTAGGTTTTTCTCATAACAATTCTTACGCTATTTAAATGATCAATGAGTCGAAAGTAGCATCTAAGGAAGGCATTCAAGTGACACTGCCGCAAAACCGAATCCCGTTACTAAAAGTACTGTCCTCACTCGCTGCAATATTTACACTTTTGGGCATATGGTTAGTCTTTGAATTAAGAAACGGCTATGATCAAGTTTTGAAGCAGGCAAACTATAGGGCAGCGCAACGTAGCCAAATTTTGGGACAAAGTTTGCGTACCCAAATTTTGGCATCCGATTATGTACTACGAGATGTAGCAAGTAGAATAGAAATCATCGACGGCGTATTTGTAGACACTGCTCTTAATCGAGATAAAACCTTATCAACTTTGTTAAAGGAGAAGGGGGATACTGTTCCTAACTTTTTTAGTATGGTTTTATTTGATCGAGATTGTAAATTTATAGCGACAGCGTCCGGGCAGAATATCGGTACACGCTCAAAACCAGAACTATGTGAAGCTCGGAAAAAATTCAAAGGTTCTGGCCCTATGGTTGTATACGTACCGGGTAATAAATCCGCATCTGGTCGAGCAGCGCTCGTAATTTCAAGGCACTTTAGTGATGTCAAGGGGCAATTTCTGGGAGGCGTTCTGGGAGTCATTGAGCTTGAGCAAATGCAACGCTGGTTTGATTCACTCGATATCGCCGCCTATGACTCTGTTTCTTTGGTCGATAATTCCCAACTGCTATTAGCTCGCAAGCCAGCTATGCCTTTCTACTTCGAAAAACAGATGATGACTGAAGCGGACATGAATTCGCTGAGTGATAAGTATGCGAAATCGGGCATCGCAACCACAATTGACATCGATGGACTTGAGCGTCTATTTGGTATTTACAAGATTGAGGACGTTCCTTTTGCAATTGTTTATGGGTTTGAAAAGCTCGCAATTTTAAAACAGTGGAGGAAGCGAGCGATTGAACTAAGCATTGGATATTGCATCTTATTGCTTTTGGCTGGATTTGTAGTTCGCTCACACATCACTGTCCTGCGCCAACATAATGAAATAAGCAAGAACAATGCACTGTTGCGTTCAAGTGAAGCAAACTTTCGCATGTTGGCTGAGAATATGGCTGACATCGTGTGGCAAATCAATTCGTTCTTTAAAGTGAAATACACTAATGCTGCCGATGAAAGAGTACGGGGGTATTTCAATAGTGAAGTAATTGGCATTGACATTCGTGAGCAATTTACCGAACTTGGTCAAGAGATTTTTCAGCGAGAGATTGACAAACGGCTTCAGCTTGAAAAATCTGGTAACAAGGGATTGGCGATGAACTTCGAGTTGCCAATGCGTTGTAAGGATGGTCGTGAAATGTGGGTAGAAATTTCCTCAGTGCCAATTTACGGAGAGGATGGCGAGATCGAAGGATATCAAGGAGTTGCTCGCGATATCAGTCTACGAAGGCTGCACGAAGAAAAACTGATTCAGGCAAATCAGGAGATGGAAAATCGACTGTTAGAGGCTACTGAAGAAAAAACTGAGTTACAGGAATTGGCCTTACATGATGCAATGACTGGATTATACAATCGACGATTCCTTGATGCGGCAATTGTGCGGGAAATTACACTTTCCGAGCGTGAGAAAAGACCGCTTGCTGTGATCATGTTGGATTTAGATCATTTTAAAAATGTTAATGATCAATTTGGGCATAGTGCTGGGGATCTGGTCCTTAAGGCACTCGCTGATATCATGCGACAAACGTCGCGTGAGAGTGATTTAATATGTCGCTACGGTGGAGAGGAATTTATCGCAATTATTCCCAACATGTCAGCTTCTCAAGCTTTCGAAAGAGCAGAGATATGGCGAAGGCAACTGGAAGAAAATTCACTGAATTACGGTGGAAATGAAATAAAGATTACTTTGTCTGCAGGTATTGCTATTTATCCTGATCATGGTAAAAGCGGTGAAGAGCTCATTTTGTGTGCAGACGAAATGCTTTATAAGTCTAAGCGTTCCGGACGTAATCGGGTGAGCATCGCATAATTTTTTTTCAGTGGGCTACTGACATTTTTGATATGCGAAGCCCGTAGCTTAAGCTTTTTCGTTTCAATAGACGGCTATACGTTTTTGTTAGGTCTAAGGAAGTGCCATTCGGAACTAACCCCATTTTTGAATAAATTATTGTCTTTTGAAAAGCTTGTATCGTTGACTGAGATTTAAGCCACTACATGGCGTCAATCAGTAATGCGACGCCACCTCATATCCTTACTATAAACTGTCCGTCTCCGTAAGATCTAAGGCCAAAAAACCACCGGCCGACGCTCCCGCCAACGCCCAATCAATTGCGAGCGCCATCTGTTGCAGAGCCGCTTTGCTATCGGGGTGATGCTGTCCATAGGCATGAAATTCGTGGGTCATATGTGGCCAAACATCTAGTCGGATTCGAGCGCCTTGCTGCGCGGCATAATTGGCGAAATCACGGTTCATATCCACCAAGATTTCTTTGCCACCCGCCTGCATATAAATCGGTGCGCTTTGGCGATAGTCTTTCGTGATCGGCGACACCATCGCATCGCTATAGTTGGTATTCCCTTTTAACCAACGGGAGAAGTCTTGCGTCATATACCCTTGCACCATATCGTAGTAATCATTCTCGAATAAACTTTTGCCGCGATCCGTGGTGTCTGGCCAGGCGCTGATCGGCATTCCCAAAGCAGGTTGCGGTAAGCCTTGTTCAATCAACTGCCAGAGCAACATAAGAACCAAGTGGCCACCGGCTGATTCGCCTGCAACGATAATGGATTGGGGTTCACATCCATCAGCCAGTAGATACCGATAGGCTGCGGCCGCATCGTCCATCTGGGCTGGGTGTGGGTGTTCAGGCGTTAGACGATAATCCGGGGCAAAGATGCGAATACCCAAGGTTTTAGCGAGTAGTGCAATGTAGTGGCGAGTCACGTCCATGTAAAACGTATAGCCGCCACCGTGCAAATAGAGCATCGTCACATCGGTACGCGCATTGCTGGGTTCAAACCAATCGCCAGGCGGCTCACCATGTTCACTTGGTGCAATACGTACATCGTCAGTGTTGTCGAGCACGGTGAAAACACTATCGAGAAATGCTCTTGTCTCACGAATATCGGGTAAGGACATGGCATAATTGAATTGGCGGCGCCAAAACAAAGTACCAATTTCAAACATGATAGGCCATTCTTTTTCCAATGGATTTCCTATCAATCGTCGCCACAAAACTTTCGCACTCACTTCATATAAATGATAAATACTCCGAATACGATGCGAGATACGCCCTTGAATAATTGTTGTCACCATGATGTCTGCTCCTATGCAAAATAAAACACAGGATGCCAGTGTGAAGAGTATTTCGGATAGAACGATGACGACATCGTGCGACGACTCTGCCTATCTGCATCTACCGCAAACCCTCCTCGCTTCTTGCATTTTCTCGGGCGTCGAACGCAACACGCTTGGACGTACCTTATCTGATCAGGATCGCTTCAATCATTATCCCGCCAGCCCTTTACCACAAATTAGTTGGATCTTTCAGGGACAATTGCACATGGTGATCGAAAACCATGAACGTATGCCAAGCTTAGGGCCAGCCTTGCCGAAGATCGTCGTCGCAGGGCCGCAAACCAAGCCCTGCGCCAGTTGGTCCCCCGGACCTGTGCATGCTTTGTCCGTCGCGTTTTATCCTGAGGCACTGGCGAAGCTCATTCAGTTGCCGATAAGAGATATTTGCAATCGAATTGAGCCATTGGAAGCCCTTGCTCCCCCCGCGTTTTTCGATTTGGCCAATGCGCTTTTTCATCAAAAAAGTAACTCCGTTTTTCACGCCTTGGAAACTTTACTACTGCCACTTTGGCAACAGCAAAGACAACATCACACGACCCCACTGCTTGGTGAATGGATACGCTCATTACTGACACGAGCCAGCTTTTCGGACACTGGCGTTGGACTACGTCAATGGCAGCGCCGTATCAAACAACTCACCGGGCAAAGTCAACAAGATCTTGATTGTTTTACTAAAGTCGAGGAAGTAATGCTACAAATTGTTGATGCGCCTAGCCAGAACACGCCTCCACTGGCGGACATCGCCGCTGCTTCTGGTTTTTCTGATCAATCGCACATGGGTAGATTGGTTAGACGGGTCACGGGCGCTTCACCGGCTCGTTTCCTACATTTACAACAACATGAAGAATCTTTTTGGTTTTATCGCCTTCTTGAAGGACACTTGCGACAAGCAAGACAAATTAATAAATAGTTAAAGCCAATTGCCAGTATGGGGTCAGGCTCGAATGGCACTTACTTAAGTCCTAAGTACATGAATTAAATCAGAGAAGCAGGCTAGCGTAATGGTAAGCTGTAGTCGCCAAACCATTGCCCCATCACTTAACGCTAGACAGCCCGTATATTGAATTTGTAAGCTGTGTTGTCAATGTCAGGGATAGACCGGTAATAAAAAATAATTCTCTGGCGACTTACCTGCACTGGTCACAGCAGACTGTAAATAGGCTAGATTCTCTGCACCGATTTCTGTTTCCAAGAAGTGTACATAGTCACCGTCTGTGAGGCCATGCACCGCGCTCAGTCTCTTATCCAGCGCCAGCCAAGCAAGTGTAAATCCTTGAGCGAATTCTGGCCCATAACGCTGATGGTCAGTTAGATCAAAGCCGATGCGAGAACGGTGGCAAGGATGATAGGGATGCCCATCACCTAACTGGGCTTCTTGCCACGCATAGAGCAAGTCCAGCACGCCGCCAGATGGCCCCATGTCGATTTGAGCTTGCAATGAACAAGCCTGCTTGGCCGTGGTGTGAATTAACTCATTGATGTAGCGTCAACGCTGGGGTGATGGTACTGACCTTAATAAATTGTTGGCAATCTTCGCGAGCGTAGGCTCAGCTGATTCGTTGTTAAGTTCGATGACAGCACCTTGCAAACGGTGCCGCCCAAAGCTATCTGCTGGGTAAGCTTGTATGCGGTAAGTGAAGTGCTGCGCTTGTTCATCTACCGCTTGCAAATAAACGTAGGTTTTGCCATCGATGCATGGTTCGATGGACCCACCTAAAGCGCCTTAGAACCAAAATGCAGAAATGAATTGACGTAATGTACGTTCAGCCGCATCGGCATAGAAGTGCTCTGGGGAATGTGCTTGATTCGGCATTTTGTTCATCATCTTAGGTTTGTCGAAAAATCGGCATGAAGTGTGCTTGCGTGAACGCGGCGCAAGCATCACAGGTCCAATTATAAGTGGTAATGATTATTATTCGCGATAAAAATGCTAATAAGCCAATATGTGTAAGGGAGTATTCTTATTTGCATTGTTGTGTTGCGAATATTCATGCAAGAGACCTCTGCAAAACTTTGGCCGCTCAGCTAGTGCGGAGGTCTCTGCAGGCCAGTTGCCTATCAAGGTGATTGCTTCGCATTGTCATCTTCTGGCACGTAAATAATTGAGCCATCTTTGAGCCGATAGGCAGTGCCGGCTTTTGCACCTTCACCTTGTCCCGCTTGGCCATTGCTCTTGTAGCGTTCAATCTTTTGTCCTTGCTTCACCAAAATTTCCATATTGGATTTGCCTGCATTGCTAATGACCGTCACGTCTGTTTTAGCAAAAGCATTGAGAATAGGATTTTTGGCGACGACGATGAGCAAGGCGGCGATCAGCACTAAAAATACATCGATCAAATTAACGACTGATAAAATTGGATCGTCGCTTTCTGGTTCGTGCAGGAGTTTCATTGTTTCACCTGCTGACGAATGTTAGCGATTTCTAGCATTTCTTCTGCCAACCAACGACGTCTGATATTGACGACAAAAAATGTGATGGATGCTGCGATCAAGGCCAAAATCACGGCAGAAAAGGCAACCATCAGGTTTTCGGACACTGCTGAAAAATTGCCATCGGAGAGTGATTTTAAGGCGGGTCCCATTGGGATCATCGTCGCCACCAAGCCCATCATCGGTGCGACGCGCGTCACGATACGCTCGGTCTCCATTTGTTTGTGGGCGAATACGTCGAGTTCATCATCACTCGCCGTACGATGTGCTTCCCACCAAAGAAATAGGGGCCGAGCAGCGCCACGACGTCTTTGCACGCATTCGATTAAAAATCGTCCAGCCACATAACAAGAAAATAGAAATAATAAAGCGATCAATAATAAAGTAGGTAGTAGGAAGAACTGACTCAGTTGGTACATGCTTTGTTCAAGTGACACTAACATAAAACCTCTCAATAAAAAAATAAAAATGGGTAAGGGGGCTAATTTTGGTACGTGCTTTTCTTTGATCGCATTTGCAAAGACATGCCGCAGATGAATGCCAATAACATGGCGATTACGCCCCATAATTCAGACAGATGCCAAAGTTTGTCAGGTGTATCTGGCGTCGATGGTGTCAGTTTTTGCAGTTGAAAACCTTTGATGATGGGAGCGACTTGCGAAGTAGGCTTTGTCGCCGCTTGTGGTGCCGCTTGAGTGGACTGCTTCGGCTTAGCGCTGACCTTTGTTTTTGACGCAGCCGACGGCTTATTTGGCACAGAAGGCAGCGCTTGTTGACCAAGACCAATAAACTCCGAAAACGTAGCATTGTCTGTGGTGACGTCATGTTGCTTCGCCAGCGCTAAATACTCGCGCTTTAGTTCATTCACTGTTGCCGCATCTGCCTTCCAATAGTCTTTGCGTGCAGCTTCTAACATCCGTTCAATGGTCTGCGCTAAGGCATGGGGATTATTTTCCTGAAACCATTTTCTTAAGCCCAATTGATGTTTGTCTTTGACATACACATCGACAAACTCTTGCCATTGATCATCACGCACGACTTCACGTGCGACTGCTTGCCAGCCCCAGAAATTATTCATTGAATCGACAATTTGTAGCGTGCCAGCGTATCCTTCAGCCATCAGTCCTTTGATATAACCTGGATGGAAATTTCGTGTTGCGAGTTCTTTTGCGAGAAACCCTGCTGCACTCTCTACTTTTCCTGATCCGTTTTGACCCGCCTCACGTAAATTTGAAATGTATAACTCTGGCGGCGTTCCATCTAGATGTCGCACCGCTAAGGAGATTCCTCCAAGATATTGGAATGGATCGTCGGTCGTCAGCATGCCGTAGAGATTTGAACTGCGCGACAGCACCGCAGCATCGGTTCCCCGCAAAGCTTCAGCGTACAGATTTACCGCATCGAGCTTATTGCCCCATTGACTTTGGTCTGCTCCGTAAGCAAATTGCATACGACTTAAATAGAGTTGAGCGAGTTTTTTATCACCGTCTTCTTTACTTTTCCAACTATTGCTGGCCAAGGTCGCGTCGTCTAGTCCTGTGCCGTAGCGGCCAGATTCTGACGAAAATATGCGTGTTTGTGCAGCGTTATTGATCTGGTCTTCAGGTATGCCAGCTTCTCGGAGTTTTGCTGCCATTTTCAAGCTGTTCTGAGCAACCGCATTATCTGTTTCCTTGGCTTGTGCCGCGATCTGAACCGCTTTGACTAATTGCTGCATAGTGTTGGGGAATTGATCGCGATAGAGCCCAGTCACAGAGAGCACCACATCGACGCGAGGACGTCCTAATTGCTCTCTCGGAATTAAGCGTACACCCGTTACACGTCCACCCGCATCCCATACAGGTTCTACACCTAAAGCCCAGAGTGCTTGTGCTTCCAAAATACCTTGATGACGCATGGTTTCGACTGACCACAGTGAGAAAGTCAATTTACGCGGTGAGCTACCGTGTTTTTGCTGATGCGCGAGAAGCAATTTATCAAGCGCTTCCTTGCCTGCGGCCCATGCTTGCTGTGTTGGTATCCGAGATGGATCAAAACCATATAGGTTGCGACCGGTAGGCAAGGCATCAGGATTTTTGATTGGATCACCGCCATACGAGCTTGGTATGTATCGTCCATCTAAGGCATGTAATAAGCTCGTTTGTTCTTGTTGCGCAGCTAAAGACTGATACCAACTATGTGCCAATTTGAGCTTGTCCTGTAACGCAATTGGTAAATTTTCTGGCATCTTCTGTTCTAAAATATAGTCATCCATCATGCGGTAGGCGAGATTTTTTTGAAGTTGGCGATAGTCGCCTACCATCACTTCATCTAAATCATCGTCTTTCACTTTTGCCCAGCGGCCAACCGCTTCCCAGTAACCGCGACCTAGCATCAATAGGACGGTACCGATACGATGCGTATGTTGTGGTGCAACTCCGAATGTGTGTAGTCCCAATGGCTGCGCAGTTTGCGCTAGTTCGTGTAAATGATCATGTACCAGCGTGACAAAACCTTGGAAGTCATGCGCTATTTTGTCGTCGCTCCATGCTAAATCTTTATCGATTTTTTGCGCTTTAACGCGTTTTATCAAGTCTTGTGCAATTTTGTCTTTGACCGCACCCAGATCTTGTGCCAACCATGCATGCAGTAAATCATGAATTTCGATCAAAGAATCGTGCAATCCTGCGGGCGTAAAAGCAGGTGTCTGATGCGTGATCGTTACCGCACGCCCACGTCGTTTAGCTTGTAAAGCTTCGCCAATATTATCGACAATGTAGGGGTAGATCACAGGCAGATCGCCTAACGCCAGCAATGGGTAGTCATACACGGACAAGCCCCTTTCTTTACCAGGCAACCATTCTTGTGAGCCGTGGGTGCCGTAATGAATTAAGGCATCTGCTTTGAATTGTTGGCGAAGCCATAGGTAGCTGGCGAGATAGAAATGTGAGGGAAGTGCTTTGGGATGATGGTACAAAGCTTTTTCCTTTTCCTCCCATTTTTCCCCGCGTGGTGCTTGAGGCAGCATCACCAGATTACCGAGTTTAAAGCGCGGCACCACAAAGTAACTTTGACCTCCTTTTTGTATCGTCATCGCTGAACGCTCTGGGTCTCCCCAGCGCTGATTCAAGGCATCTTGAACTTCTTTTGTTTGTTGCTGTAGCCATGATCGATAGCTTGCAACAGGAAATAATTCTGCTAGGTCGTCGCGTAAGAGACCAGGCAATTCGCCGTCACGATAAGAAGGGGCGAGCAGACGCTGCAAGTTACTGGTGAGTGTCGTTTCATCGTGCACACTTGTTTGATAACCATCCTTGCGTAAGACCTCCAAAGTTTGCACTAAACTCCTTGGCAAATTTAGATAAGACGCAGACAGATTTTTTTCTCCAGGTGGATAGTTCCAGAACATCAGCCCCAAGCGCTTCTCTGCATGTGGCTTTTGCTGAAGTGCTAGCATGCGCAGTGCTTTGTCTGCGAGTGCTTGGCTTTGTTCTGGAATTGCTACGATTTGATCAGCACTCTTATCATGTGCTGCAATAATCATGATGTCGCTGATACCCGTGTATTCGGATTGTGCCAAATAAAAAGGGACATCAGCCAAGGCCAAGCCTTGCTGATCTGCACGCCATTCCTTGCTATCACCGCGACGGTAAGCAGTCGCTTGTAATACGGGAACACCTAATCCGGCGAAGTCAATTTTCCTGAGCTCTGGCGCTAGCATGATTTGGGTGTTAATGATTAAATCCACTAGGCTTTTCCCATCCCTACTCAGAAATGGGATGACGCTCTCGGTTGCGGCGGCATAGACTGGCATGGCGATTGCGCCACGTGCTTCTATTCGTTGCACCAAATCGTCAAACCAAGAGGTTTGCTCGGACGATAAATATTGCTGGTGAATCAAGATCGCAACGACCGAGCCTCGGGCTGAAACTGATTGCCCTTGTCGCACTCGCCAGTTTTTAAAACTATCGACGCTGGAGAAAATTTCTCCGTTGGCTAGCGGATGATAAATTCCCTGCGTAGGGTAGATGATAGGTGCGGGAATCCCAGCAAAATGACGATGTTGCAAGTGAGCTTGAAGCACTTTAAAGAATGCCTCAAAATTTTTTCGACCACCTTGAGAGTAGTGCGTTAAAAGTCGCTTGGCGGTTTCCTCAGGAAATTGACCGAACGATGCTTGTGCTTGATATAACCAAACCCAAGGTAATTTCAATCCGGGTAATGCTTTGGATAAACGTCCTTTAACGTAATCTTGTAAATAAGAATCGATAAATACAGCCGCGTATGGAGTAAATAAACCAGCATCTGTATCGGCGGGTAATTTATCGACATAACGAACTTCTACCTTCAATCTTAGTGGCGCTGCAATTTCATTTAATAGGCGGAATTTACCCGTAGGGACATTCGATGTTGCGATAAATAGGATCGATTTCGAAGGCTCTTCCGCACCAAGAGCGGAAGAGCTAACCAGCGCACTGAATAGCGTCAAAGCGACGACAAGTGTACGTAAGAATGACATTAGAAATCAGCCTGTAAACTTAGGTGAAAAGAACGTCCTGGCTGGGAATAAAACGCCACACCTTGCGGATTCGGTGCATCGGCTTGGCGTATATCACTCCAGAGCCAGTATTTTTTATCCAGCAAATTGCTAATACCTGCCTGAATGCGGTAGTGTTTAGACGGCGACCACCATGTACTCAGATCTACGGTTGCATAGGCTGCGGGCTTGAAATAAGGACTCGGTGTGTCGTCCACATCTTTTTTTCGTGCTGCGCCACGAATTCTAGTTTCTAAACCCCAAGCTGTGGTTTGATACATTAGCCCAGCACTAGCACGCATGGGTTCAATCGAGTTGAGAGCTTGCTGATTATCCTGATTTTCACCATGACTGTAAGCAAATGCAAAGTCTGCTTGCCATGATGGTGCTAAAGTCCAACTGCCACGCGTTTCTGCGCCATAGATGCGTACCTTGGTGAGATTGATTGAGGTATTGGTTCGCCACGCTGGGCTGGGTGCATAACAGCGTGGATCGCTAGGGCAACTCAATTGAACTGTCTCGATAAAATCGCGATAACGGTTGTCGAAGATCGCGATGTGCCAACGCATGTTATCTGAGTTACCTCGTAATCCAAGTTCAAGACCATTGCTGGTCTCTGGTTTGAGATCGGCATTTGGGACAACTGAGTAGAATTGACTAGAATTACGAAACGCGCCATTCACTTCTGAATAGTTTGGCGCGCGGAAGCCTTTTGCCAGTTGTGCATAGGCTTGTAAAGACGGATCGACGCGCCAGCGTGCGCTAATTTTGGGAGATACAGCACTATGGGTAGGCGCGCTCAGTGTTCTGCCCAATAAGCTTAGTGTTTGCTGCGCTAACGCATCAATTTCTGGACTAAGCTGGGTACGATCATAGCGTACCCCCATCGCTAATTGCAGGGCGCCATTTGCAAGTCCGTCGATTTCATCTTGTATAAATAAGCCAGATTGTGTGGTTCTGCCGTTGGCGAAATCACGCAAGGGATAGGTTTCTCCAGCCAGACTATTTAAATTTGTTCCGGTTGTTTCGTTGCGAATTTTCGCATCCCGTTTCTCTTCAACCTGAACCCGACTCCAATCCAAACCACCGCTTATGATGTGTGTTAATCCCGCTGTTTCCCAAGCTTTTTCGACTAGCGTGTTCAGACCGCGTGTTGATTGGTCAAAAAAGAAGTCTTGATCGAGCGAGCAATTGTTTCCTGCTCCCGCAGCGGCCGAACAAGTTGCCGAAGTATTTCGACGTAGCGCGATGTTGTGGTTATGCGTCTGCGCATTTTGGGAAAAGAGACGCGCACTGAATCGATCATACCAAGCCTGTTGGGGTTGATGTTCCCATTCAAGACTGCTGCGTACTCGTCGAACCTGATCATCACCTTGCATGCTGGTGAGCTTAGGCATAGAGGCGGCTAAGCGTAAGATGTCATTTTCAGATTGGCTTTCTCGTCCTTCAATAGTCCAACTTAATTTGTGACTAGGTTCGGGACGCCAAATTGCTTTTGTCAGGACACCGTAATCGGTATTGTCTTGTGGATTTGGTTTACTACGCGTAGGTGATTTGGACGCATCTTCACCTTTGTTTTTTGTTTCTTGCGCAGAATTGTGTGAAGCGCCAAACAACCAATCTACACTACCAGTGCGAGCTGCAAGCAAAGCAGTTTTTGTCCACCCTTGATTGCTGCCGTTGTAGCTTAACTTGAGTCGTGTTGCTGTAGTTTGTTCAGCGCCTAAAAGATCCTGTGGTTTTAGTGTGATATAGCCAACGACACCAGCCAGTGCATCCGAGCCATACAAGCTTGACGCTGCTCCGCGAACAACTTCCACTTGTTTTAGGAAGTCTGGCATGCTGCCAGGCGTTGCGCTCATGGTGAAATTGGTTGGGCCACCACCATTGTAGTAATCGGGTAAGCGAACCCCATCGACTGTCTGCAAAACTCGGTTGTCCTCAATCCCCCTTATATTGACGCGTGTCGCACCAAAGCGGCGCAAGTCTTTTGCCATCGCAATATCCGGCTCATCTTTAAACAAATCAGCACTGCTACCAATAAAACGACGATCTAACATTTTGCGCTCTATGCTGGTGACCGTACCCGAGACGTTCTCTGCTTGAGTTTCGATTCGTGTGGCTGTTACCACGGTGGTTCCTAAATCCTGACTTTTTGGTGGGGCCGTTTGACTTTGCGCCATTGCTAGTTGTTGTGCAAATATCGTTGCAATTGCTAATGCCAGTTGATGACGGTGACTGATAGGGCGATTTGATGAAATGACTTTACGCATAGGATTCCCAAGCAAACAAACGCTATCCAGCTAAGCTGGTAAGCTTATTTTTTAATGAAGAAATGAAAGAAGTGAGGAAAGTAAGCGCAGACCTTGAGTGCCGAATGAATCTGCGGAATAGCTTTCCATCAAAGGCTGGCGAATGCTGGCTGGGTTCAGCTTTAGAGTAAATCTGAAAGGTCTAAAGCAATTAATGCAAAGCGGATTCTATCATAAATGAGAATCATTCTCATTTGATTGAGATCAATTGATTTCTATATTCATGAAATATGTATCGAAAAAAGGATAAGGACTTACTCTCAAATTAGGGTAGGCATCTCTATTTCGCTTTGATGCGGGAGGCGATAATGGCGCTGAGAAATATACTTGTGCGTTTGAATCTCTCCATTTCTGATGAGGTTAGTGTTGGCGGAATTTTACATTTCTTAGATTTTTTAAAGTTATGTCTGGCAAATTGGGCAGATTAGTGCCCAAATGAATTCGGCCAATCAAAGTTGTTTGCGCGACTATTTAAAGAAATAGCTTAGCGATCTTGGTCGCTTCAACTGGGCATCTCTGTTGATGAAGTGTGTTTCTTTTGATCCAAGTCATTGTAAATATAAATGAGAATGATTTACATTTATATTTTTCAACGATCATAGATCATGCTATTTCTACTATGAGTACCTCTTTAAATCGTCGCCACTTCCTGTATTCTCTTGCTGCACTTGGCTTGGTACCACAGACATCATTTTCTATGAACCCTAGGTTTCAGAAGGGGGAGTTCGAAGGGGACAGTGAGCAAATAACCCTCATCGGGGCCTCTTGGCGCGGACCTAAGTTGGACGACACACATTATGCCGGTGTATTAGCTGCAAATTGGGAGCGCAAGACTTTGGAAATTCGTTATCAGGTCGCTCTGCCTACGCGCCCACACGGTTTGGTATCTGAAGTCGGTGGTGGATTGCTAGTCAATGGTGTACGTCCCGGTACGTGGCTCATGAGATGCGACGGCAAAGGCAAAATTGTGCAACAAATCGATGTCACAGCTGAATCTCAAAGTGTTCGCTTAAGTGGCCATATCGTTGCAGGTAAAGAGTTGCTTTACACAACAGAGATCGACTATAAAAATGATCAGGGACGCATCGGTGTACGTGATCCTCAAAGTCTCAAAAAAATTGATGAGTGGGCAAGTGGTGGTATTGAACCACACCAAGCGCTGATTGACGAGGCGGGCAGACTCTTGATTGCCAATGGCGGGGTGCGACGCTCGCTGTCAGATAAGAAGTACGACTTGCATCGTATGGATTCTAGTCTGGTCCGCCTAGATGGTCAAAATGGGCATCAAATGGAACGATGGGCATTGGATGACCCGCGTCTAAGTATGCGTCATATTGCTTGGAGTCGTTCGCCAATGGATGGCAAACTTAGATTAGGCATCGCTATGCAAGCAGAGCATGACCAGCGGACTCAACGCGCCACCGCGCCGATATTGGCGGTTTTCGACGGAGAAAAATTAAGTACGCCTAGCCGTGAGAATGATGGACATGGTTATGCAGGAGACATCACTTCAGTTTGGAATGGTGGATTTGCACTTTCCAGTAACAAAGCTGGGATTGCGCAGCTGTGGCATCCAGGGCAGCCCGACAAATTGTTGCCGATTGTCGAGATGGATGAAGCATATGCCTTGACTGATTGGAGTGGGCCTCAGCCAGGAGGTGGCGTCTTAGTCGCGACTGCAGTTGGTCTGATTCGGTGGCACATTAATGCAAAACCAGCATTTTTGGCATGGCCAAAGCCGATGGCACTTGATAATCATTGGGTTTTGATGAGTTGAATATGGTCACTAAATGTATTATTGCTTTTGCCGCTTTCTATCATGTAATTGCGACTGTTGCAGCGATGATGTCGGTGTTTCATTTCTCTCGTGTCATCCGAGGTGACGAAATCAGTCAGCCACTTTGGCGAAAGATTTTCTCGTGGGGTGAAACACATTTGTGGATCTCAGGCGCGCTCTTGATCGTTGCAGGCATCTATCAGAGCAGTCTCTCTGAATATCTAAACAATCCAAAATTATGGACAAAGGTTAGTCTCGTCTTGATATGGGGAGTCACATCATTCATGATTCAAAAAACCATGCGAACTGCTTCGGTGGCACGTCGCAATTTGATGTTTGGCATTTCGACTGGCAGTTTACTGTATGGAAGCTTTTTAGGCGTGGCTAAGCCATTAGATTACGGTGTTCTACCATTTCCTGTATTTTTAATGGGATATGTGGCGACCATTGCGTTTTGCACTCTTGCAGTACATCGACTCTTTGCACCAGCTATTTACAGCTCGCCAAGCGGTAAGATCTAAGTCTTTAGATACGTTGCAATGTGCTCTAATAATTCTGTAGAAATATTAAATCGGAGAATGGTTTGGGAAAGGTTTGCGGCGTTGTCTCATCCAAATCTTCGTTTGGCAGATTTGCTCGTAAGTTCGTATCGAGACAGTCTTGCGATCACAATAAAGTAGTCTGTAATTGGCATGCCCCAATTTCTGAAAAATCGTAAGCTAAGTTCGCTATATCGCTAGGGAGTACGACATAAAGTGGCTGTGGCGCAAGCAAGCATTCATTAAGAACCAGGACTTTCGCATCGATTTTGAAAGCAAATTGCGGCTTCAGACATGCCAGCGCCAGTGAAATTATTATCAGTTGCGTAGCTGGCTTCATCAATGATTATTATCACAATCGCTTCTGGGCTTATTCTGCGTTTGATTTTATTGATCTATCACAAGGAAATCACTTGGAGATAAGACAGAACCAGTGGAACATTAAGCTGACTACCAGTTGACGTATTAATACCAAATCTTGGTGATTATCTAGTGAGTAAAAGCTTCTATCTTTCTGATGTTAAAGCAGTATTGGGACGATTCCTTCCTCTACCAACCACGTTGGGGCATAAGGAACGTTTCGTTGTTGCTTCAGGTGCTTTATTGAGTTTGTTATTCGCGACTCTATCCAGCTATTTAATTTGGGGACGATTTGGTTCGATTCCTTTATTGGTAGCGCCAATGGGAGCGACTTCTATACTCATATTTGCCCTACCATCTAGCCCTTTAGCGCAACCTTGGTCGGTTTGTTTTGGCAATTTTATATCCGCTAGTATTGGCGTCGCGTGCGCGGCTTTTTTAGGCCATCATCCAGTGGTGGCCTCGCTTGCTGTTTGGCTTTCGATCTTGGCGATGTTTGCTACGCGTAGCCTACATCCACCAGGCGGAGCGGTTGCACTTTTGGCAGTGCTTGGATGGACACAAATAGAGCGTCTTGAATGGTATTTTGTATTGGAATCCGTTATGCTGCAGTCGACTTGTTTGGTCATCATTGCGGTAGGTTTCCACCATTTGCGAAAGGTGAATTATCCGCAATCGGCAAGATTAAGCGAGAATTTGCATCGAACAGGCGATCCGCAAATAAGCGCTAGATTAGGTGTTACCAGCGCTGATCTCGATGTTATCTTGGCTAAGCACGGAAAATTACTCGATATTAGTCGAACTGATTTACAAACATTGATTACGAATACCGAGATACAAGTGCAACGTCGGCGACACGGAGTGATTCGGTGTAGTGAAATCATGTCACGCCATGTCGTCACAGTTAAGTTTGAAACGAGGCTCGAAGAGTGTTGGCAATTATTACGAACCCATAAAGTCAAAACACTGCCAGTCATTGACGATCAAAGAAAAGTGATTGGAACAATAAGCCTCATTGATTTCTTAAAAAATGCGGGTCTTGATGTTTACCATGATTTTGACCTGCGTTTGCGGCAATTGCTGGAAAATGCACATCGTTTGACTGGTAGTAGATATGAAGTTGCAGGTCATATCATGAACACTTCAGTCCAGGCTAAAGTAGACGATTCCGATATCCTTGAACTGGTGGCGCTTTTTACCGATCTTGGTCTGCATTCTGTTCCGATTTTGAATTCGAGTGGCGAGTTGCAAGGTGTGATTACACAAACGGATTTGATCGCTACTTTGTATCGTATGCAGATTGATAAACCGCTCGATACTTAGACCATTGTTTATGATTGCGATGGTTTTCAATGCTTGGTGTTGACGATCTTCAGATCGGTGGGAGTAATGAATTTCATCTAGGTAGTCGTTGACGACACACTTGTGGTTGGCTAAGTTTGATGTTCAAGATTTTTGAATTATGTTTTTGCGGCATTACTAGATATCTAGTAACAGAACTTCATAGTGCATGAAGTAGGTTGCACCTGCCAACCTTTGTTACTGTTTGGTGCATCCATGATTTCATTGACCTAAGACAAAGACACGCCTACAGCGTATCGCTACCATCTTGCGCATGAAAACAATCGATCTCGTAGCGCCTGCCGGCAGCTTAGTTGCACTCAAAGCAGCCATCGACAAAGGCGCTGATGCCGTTTATCTAGGCTTACGCAATGCCACCAATGCACGTAATTTTGGTGGTCTCAATTTTACCGATGCCGACATTCGGCTTGGCGTGGAATATGCCCACCACCGCGGCAAACAAGTTCTGTTCGCGATCAATACTTACCCGCAAGCGCAAATGGCGCACGAATGGCGCGCTGCCATCGATACCGCGGTACTGCTAGGTGCTGACGCGATCATTTTGGCGGATCCTGGTTTAATGGCTTACGCACGTCATCGTTATCCTGATGTGCGTTTGCATTTGTCTGTGCAAAGTTCATCCACCACGGTCGATGCAATCGAATTGATGCGCGAACAATTTGGCATACGTCGCGCTGTTTTGCCACGCGTATTAACACTGACTGAAATTGAAAAAATCATTCGTCAGACCGAGGTTGAAATTGAAGTGTTTGGCTTCGGTAGCTTATGTGTGATGGCTGAAGGACGTTGCTTGTTATCGAGTTATGTCACGGGTGATTCACCGAATAATAAAGGCGTATGCTCGCCTGGTCATGCTGTTAGCTGGGAAGAAAAAGACAAGGTTTTATCCGCGCGTTTGAGCGGCACCTTAATCGACCGCTATGCACCTAACGAAGCGGCTGGTTATCCGACACTGTGCAAAGGTCGTTTTGAAGTAGAGGGGCAAGTCGATTACGCTTTAGAAGAACCGACCAGTTTGAATGCCATCGGCTTGCTGCCGCAGTTGCTTAAAATGGGCGTGAAAGCGATCAAGATTGAAGGTCGTCAACGTAGTCCAAATTATGTGTCACAAGTGGTTGGGACTTTGCGCGCAGCGCTGGATTCAGCTGAACGTGATCCTGAGCGATATACAGCAAGGCCGGATTGGAACGCGACCTTGGCGAAACATGCTGAGGGAGCGCAGGTGACACAAGGAGCATTCGAACGCCCCTGGAAATGAGCGTAGTTTGTAAATCCAATTTAGGGCAGATTACGGTGTTGCCAATGCTCGCAATACCGCCGAAATGCTGTGCTTGGCGGCTAGCCCTGCATCCATAGAGTCGAATTCCTGAGCGCGATTATGACGTATTAGATTCACTAGTCGTCGTTCTACTGTTTGTTTGAAAATATAAACTTAAAGACCTTATGAAACTATCCCTCGCACCACTGTCTTATTACTGGTCTAAAGAAGCCACGATGCAGTTTTATGTAGAGGCGATGAACTGGCCTGTGGATATTATTTATCTGGGCGAAGTTGTTTGTTCGCGTCGGCATGTGATGCGTTTGCCGGATTGGATTGGTTTGGCGAAAGCTTGTCGCGATGCGGGTAAACAAGTGGTGCTTTCAAGCTTAACTTTGATTGATAACGAAGCTGATCGACGAGCCATGCATAAATTGATTGATGCGGCGGTCGCGGAAGATTTTCTAATCGAAGCGAATGATTTTAGCGCCGTACGTGCAATGCAAGGACGGCCTTTTGTCGCGGGACCACATTTAAATGTATATCACACTGGCACCTTGGATTGGTTGCGTGAATTGGGCGCGATGCGCTTTACCCCGCCAATAGAATTAGGTGGTGCGGATTTGGCGGTATTGCAGGCGCAACGGCCAGTTGGTTTAGAAACAGAAGTGCAAGTATGGGGACGCATGGCGCTCGCCTTCTCTTCTCGCTGCTTCACTGCCCGCCATCATCGCCTGCGCAAAGACAGTTGCGAGTTTCGCTGTGAACATTATCCCGATGGACTGGCATTACAAACCCGCGAGCACAGCGATTTCCTGACCATTAACGGCATACAAACCCAAAGCGCGAATTGCTTGGATTTGAGTGCACAAATTCCTGCCCTCAAAAACTTGCAAGTCGATATCTTGCGTCTGCAAGTGCAGTCCAACCATATGGAAAAAATCGTCCACGCCTTTGATACCGCACGCCGCCGCGAACAAGCAGCGGTGATTGAACCTGCATTTTTGCCGCCGCAATCAGAGCGCTGCAATGGCTATTGGAACGGTAGTTCAGGCATGCAATGGCAAACGATTCCAATTCATGCAAACTAAATTTATTCTATGATGAACCTCACTGATTTTCGTTTTCCCCGTGTCTTTGGCCAAATCGGCCGACACTTGCCTTCACCTGTTGCCAGCGCACCTTTAATGTTGATGTTGGCGCTGGCGCTGGCGCGACAACGCAGCTGGCTCGTCGCACCAGAAAATTTATACGACAAAACTTTTCGAATCTACGTCGAAGATCTCGGCCTATGCCTTTGCTTTCGTTGTGATCATGGTCGTTTTAAAGCCATCCAACATCAAACTACCGACGTCAGTCTGAGCGCCTGTGCGATGGATTTTTTGAGACTGGCAACTGCCATGGAAGACGCCGACACTTTATTCTTTCGCCGTCGCTTAAAAATCGAAGGCGATACAGAGCTAGGCATTG
Source organism: Affinundibacterium baiyunense (assembly GCF_018139645.1). GTDB lineage: Bacteria > Pseudomonadota > Gammaproteobacteria > Burkholderiales > Burkholderiaceae_D > Undibacterium > Undibacterium baiyunense. The sequence goes on along the minus strand of NZ_JAGSPM010000001.1, from coordinate 312,909 downwards.
CGGTGAAATATTGGATCGATGCGAGTGAACGTCCAGCATGGTTGAATCTGCTCGCAGAAAAACTGAATTCGGGTTTGAATACGGGATCAGTATAGTAGTTTGCAGCTTTGTATAGCATTTGTCGGTGAGGATCATCATATGTTAGAACAACTACCACTGGTATATTCATGCTCAGGATGCTCCAGTGTCGCCCAACTGGCTAACGACTGTGCATTGGAATTGGACAGAGCCGGGCGGGCGCAAATGTCTTGTATTAGCGGGGTGGGCGGTGGTGTGCCATCGTTGCAAAAACTTGCACAATCTGGCCGTCCCATTTTAGCTTTAGATGGCTGCGCACTAGCCTGCGTGAAAGCTTGCCTGGCGCAGGCTGGCATAACGGCCACGGTACATTTGATTTTAAATCAAGAGGGCGCACGTAAACGATTTCATGTCGATGCGCAGCCTGAGGAGCGAGCGCTCATAGCACGAGTGGTCAATCAGGGCCTGCTTGAAGTGTATCGTTTAAGTGAACTAGAAAATGAACAAATTTGACAACGTTAATGGTCTGCATAGAGGAAGGGAGCAGGGCTTCATTGCTTGCACTTCCAATACTATTTTTTGCGATTAAATAGAGATTTTTGTTAACTGGAGGCTCATGAAAATGATCCTTTTTTATTATCGATGAGGGAATGAAGAACTCAACATCTTGTCGATATTTCTTCACCTATTTTCTACAAGCTTAAGTCAAGTCAATCTTCAAACGCTCGAGAAAATCGACCTAGTTCTAAAGAACTATCTCAGTCTAGTGCCAACGCCTGCTTTTAGGCACCGCTCCGAAGAATGGGCGTAATACATATATGTAACTAAAATTTGATCATGTCAAAGTGGCGTGAACATCAGGTTCACCGCTCGCATATTAAGGAGCTTGAGATGAGTCATTTTCTGGATAGATTGAAGTTCATGTCTAAGGTGAAATCCACCTATTCTGACGGACATGGTGCGGTGGTGGATGAGGATAGACAGTGGGAGAATGCGTATCGCAGCCGCTGGCAGCATGACAAGATCGTGCGTTCTACGCATGGTGTGAACTGCACCGGTTCTTGCTCGTGGAAGGTGTATGTCAAGAATGGTTTGATTACTTGGGAAACTCAGCAAACTGATTACCCACGTACCCGTCCTGATTTGCCAAATCATGAGCCACGCGGTTGTCCGCGTGGTGCTTCGTATAGCTGGTATGTGTACTCTGCGCAGCGCGTCAAATATCCTATGATACGTGGTCGCTTGATGGAAATGTGGCAAGAGGCACGTAAGACTATGGGACCGATCCAAGCATGGGAAGCGATTAGTCAAAATCCAGAAAAAGCGACACGCTATAAGTCTGTGCGTGGTTTGGGTGGCTTTGTGCGTGCCGATTGGGATACGGCGCAAGAAATCATTGCGGCATCGAACGCCTTCACCATCAAGAAATTTGGCCCTGACCGCGTGGTGGGCTTCTCGCCGATTCCAGCGATGTCGATGGTGTCGTACGCTGCGGGCTCGCGTTACTTGTCTTTGATTGGTGGCGTGCCACTTTCTTTCTACGATTGGTATTGTGATTTGCCGCCGTCTAGCCCGCAGGTCTGGGGCGAACAAACTGACGTACCTGAATCAGCGGACTGGTATAACTCTACTTATTTAATGGTCTGGGGTTCCAACGTGCCGCAAACACGGACACCAGATGCCCATTTCTACACGGAAGTGCGTTACAAGGGAACCAAAACGGTGGCTGTCTCTAGCGATTTCGGCGAGATGGTCAAATTTGGTGATATCTGGATGGCGCCTAAGCAGGGTACGGATGCCGCACTCGCGATGGCGATGGGTCACGTGATCCTGAAGGAATTCCATTTAGAGAATAAATCAGCTTATTTCCGTAGCTATGTTAAGCAATATACCGATATGCCAATGTTGGTGCGCTTGGTTGAGCGTAATGGTTGTTATGTGCCGGATCAAATGCTGCGCGCGTCACAGATGCCAGGCGGCTTGGATGAAGCGAATAATGGCGATTGGAAGACGTTGGCGATTGATGAGACAACAGGCACTATCGTCTCACCCAATGGCTCTATCGGCTATCGCTGGGGTGAAGGCAAGTTTGATGACGGTGCGAAAGTTGGTCGTTGGAATTTGGAAGCCAAGGATGGCGGTTCCGGTCGCGAAATTGACCCGCAATTAAGCTTGATCGGCAAACACGATGAGATCGTCAGTGTCGGCTTTAGCTACTTTGGTGGTGCTGATGCCAATGATATGTTGCAGCGTAATTTGCCTGCAAAACGTGTCACGCTGGCAGACGGTAGCGTCGCCTTAGTCGCCACGGTCTACGACTTGTCAATGGCGAACTACGGTGTTGATCAAGGCTTAGGTGGTGCCGTTGCTACGTCCTATGATGATGACGTGCCGTACACACCAGCATGGCAAGAGAAGCATACGACGGTCAAACGTGATTTGGTGATCCAGGTAGCACGTGAGTTCGCACAGAATGCGCATGACACCGAAGGTAAGAGCATGGTGATCGTTGGTGCGGCGCTGAATCACTGGTACCACAACGATATGATTTATCGCGGCATTATCAATATGCTGATGATGTGCGGTTGCGTCGGCAAATCTGGTGGTGGTTGGGCACATTATGTGGGTCAAGAAAAACTGCGTCCACAATTTGGCTGGGCACCATTGGCATTTGCTAGTGATTGGGTACGTCCTGCACGCCAGATGAATGGTACCAGCTTCTTCTATGCACACACTAGCCAATGGCGTCATGAGAAATTGGCGATGGATGAAATTCTGGCACCGACCGCAGATAAGTCCAAGATTAGCCACATGAGCATGATCGATATGAACGCCAAGTCTGAACGTCTGGGCTGGTTGCCATCAGCACCGCAGCTGGAGACTAATCCTCTGGATATTTGCGATGCGGCGGCCAAGGCTGGTGTCGAGCCAGTTGAGTATCTGACCAAAGGTCTCAAAGCAGGTACGCTGAACATGAGTTGCGATGATCCAGATAATCCTAAGAATTTCCCGCGCAATATGTTTGTGTGGCGTTCGAATATCTTAGGTAGTTCAGGCAAAGGTCACGAGTACTTCTTGAAGTATTTATTGGGTACGCAAAATGCCTTGTTTGATGATCCTTATGATGCGGTCAAACCATCGGAAGTGAAGTTCCGTCCGGTGGCAGCTGAAGGCAAACTCGATTTGCTGGTGGTATTGGATTTCCGTATGAGCACGACTTGCCTGTACGGCGATATTGTTCTGCCGACCGCGACTTGGTACGAGAAAGATGATTTGAATACCTCCGACATGCATCCTTTCATTCACCCATTGAGTGAAGCGGTGCAGCCATTGTGGGAAAGCAAAACTGACTGGGAAATCTACAAAGGTATCGCTAAGAAATTTACTGAAATCGGTGGTGAGTATCTGGGTACACGCAAAGACATCGTCTTGCAACCATTGATGCACGATACGCCGGGCGAACTAGGCCAAGCATTTGAGCCTAAAGATTGGAAAAAAGGCGAATGCGATTTGATTCCTGGTAAGACAGCGCCAAATATGATCGTGGTGGAACGTAACTACAAAGACATCTTTAAGAAGTTCACGTCGATCGGACCTTTGCTCGACAAATTGGGCAACGGTGGTAAAGGAATCAACTGGAATACCGAGCACGAAGTCAAGGAAATTGGTGGCATCACCAAGTTAGTAACGGAAGAGGGTGTCAGCAAAGGACGTCCACGTCTGGAAAGCGCGATTGATGGCTGCGAGATGATATTGACGTTTGCACCTGAAACCAATGGTCATGTGTCGGTCAAAGCGTGGGAAGCGTTAGGTAAAATCACGGGTCGCGATCACACACACCTAGCTGTCGGTCGTGAGCATGACAAGATCCGTTTCCGTGATGTGCAGGCACAACCGCGTAAGATTATTTCTGCACCAACCTGGTCTGGTTTGGAATCGGAAGAAGTCAGCTACAACGCCGGTTATACCAACGTGCATGAATATATTCCTTGGCGCACATTGACCGGTCGCCAGCAGTTTTACCAAGATCACCGCTGGATGCTTGATTTTGGCGAAGGTTTGTGTGTGTACAAGCCAGCGATTGATACCAAGACCGTTGCGCCGATGTTGAACAAATCATCTAACGGTGAAAAAGAGATCGTGTTGAATTGGATTACACCGCATCAAAAGTGGGGTATTCATTCGACTTACTCTGATAACTTGCGTATGTTGACCTTGTCACGTGGTGGCCCTCACGTTTGGGTCTCTGAGATCGAAGCCAAAGAAGCAGGATTAGTCGATAACGATTGGGTAGAAGTGTTTAACAGTAACGGTACTTTGACAGCGCGGGTCGTGGTCAGTCAGCGCGTACCAAAAGGCATGTGTTTGATGTATCACGCTCAAGAAAAGATCGTGAATACACCAGGTGCAGAACTCTCAGGTATGCGCGGTGGTATCCATAACTCTGTGACCCGTGCGGTGTTGAAGCCGACCCACATGATTGGTGGCTACGCCCAGCTATCTTATGGCTTTAATTACTATGGAACGGTTGGTAGTAACCGAGATGAATTTGTGGTGTTGCGTAAGATGAGGAAGGTAGATTGGTTAGAAGGAAAATTGGACGAAGCTGCGCACGATAAAAAATACGCTGCTAAAGCTGCAAATCAACTTGCGAACGAAAAAGGAGCAGCGTCATGAAAATTCGCGCACAAGTAGGCATGGTGTTGAACCTGGATAAATGTATCGGTTGTCACACCTGTTCCGTGACCTGTAAAAACGTCTGGACCAGTCGTGATGGTGTTGAGTATGCCTGGTTCAACAACGTCGAAACCAAGCCGGGTATCGGCTACCCAAAAGAATGGGAAAATCAGGCCAAGTGGAAGGGCGGCTGGCATCGTAATGAGGCAGGTAAATTAGAGCCAAAGCAAGGCGGCAAATTGCGCATCTTGGCGAATATTTTTGCGAATCCTAATTTGCCATCGATCGACGATTACTACGAGCCATTTACGTTTGATTATGAGCGCCTGCAAAACGCGCCCTTGTCACAGACGCCACCAACGGCTCGTCCTATTTCCGTCATCACTGGCAAGAAGATGGACAAGATCGTTTGGGGTCCAAACTGGGAAGATGACTTAGGCGGCGAATTTAGCTCACGTAGTCGTGATCAGTTATTCGAAGGCGTGCAAAAAGAAATGTACAGCACTTTCGAATCGACTTTCATGATGTACTTGCCACGCCTATGCGAACACTGCTTGAATCCAGCGTGCGTAGCTTCTTGCCCATCCGGTTCGATCTACAAGCGTGAAGATGACGGCATTGTTTTAGTCGATCAAGACAAGTGCCGCGGCTGGCGTATGTGTATCTCTGGTTGCCCTTACAAAAAGATTTACTACAACTGGAGCTCAGGCAAAGCAGAAAAATGCACCTTCTGCTATCCACGTATCGAAGCAGGTCAACCAACCGTTTGTTCCGAAACTTGCGTAGGCCGTATCCGTTATCTCGGCGTGTTGCTGTATGACGCCGACAAAATCGAAGCAGCGGCATCGACACCAAACGAGCAAGATCTGTATCAAGCGCAGTTAGATTGCTTCTTAGATCCGCACGATCCAGAAGTCATCGCTGAAGCACGTAAGCATGGCATTCCAGAAAGCTGGATTGAGTCTGCACAAAAATCGCCAGTGTACAAAATGGCGATGGAATGGAAAATTGCGTTCCCGCTGCATCCAGAATATCGCACGCTGCCTATGGTTTGGTATGTACCACCTCTGTCACCAATTCAAAAAGCGGCAGAAGCAGGTCACATGGGCATGAACGGCATTATTCCTGATGTGAAGTCTTTGCGTATTCCTGTGCGTTATTTAGCAAACTTGCTGACAGCTGGTAAAGAAGAGCCAGTCTTAGAAGCCTTAGAAAAAATGTTGGCAATGCGCGCTTATAAACGTTCTGAAGTCGTGCATGGCGAACTCGATCACGAAGTGTTGAAACAAGTCGGTTTGACCGCAGCGCAAGTTGAAGATATGTATCAAACCATGGCGATTGCGAACTACGAAGACCGTTTCGTGATTCCTTCTTCACACAAAGAAATGGTGGAAGACAGCTTCAACGAAAAAGGTAGTTGCGGGTTTACCTTTGGCAATGGTTGCTCGGGTGGCACTTCGGATGGTGCGCTGTTTGGCAAGAAGCCGCAGGGTAGTGTGATTTTTGTGGATATGCCGAAGTCGCGGAAAAAGTTGTCGACGACGGAATAAGTTTAGGGAGCTCGCTCCTTCCCCTTCAAGGGGAAGGCTGGGATGGGGATGGGTTTTGATAGTGTAACAAAGAACGTTGATTGCACGATAGAAACCCATCCCCACCCTAACCCTCCCCCCATGTAATTGATAGGGGGGAGGGGACTTCAAATCACAAAAACAGCCACAAAGAATAAAGGAAATCGTATGCAAATTTATCGCATTTTATCCGCACTACTCAGTTATCCGCAGGCAGATTTGATCGCGGCATTACGAGAGATTCGTACTGAGTTAGCTGCAGATCCAGAAACCTTGGAAGCAGTTCAGCCTTTGCTCAATTATTTGCAAGAAAACAGTTTGATCAGCGTGCAAGAAAATTATGTGGGCACCTTCGATCGCACACCTTCCGTTGCCTTGCATCTGTTTGAACACATCCATGGTGAAAGCCGTGATCGTGGTCAGGCGATGGTGGATTTGATTTCGGAATATCGCCGTTATGGTTTTGAGCCAGAAGCGAGCGAATTACCGGATTATGTACCGCTATTCTTAGAATTTTTAAGCTTGGTCGATGCAGAAACCGCAGAGAAATTACTCGGTGAAGCGATTCACGTGTTGGCTGCAATCGGCATTCGCTTGCAACGCAAAGACAGTCCGTATGCGAATGCGTTTTTGTTGCTGACTTCTTTTACGGATGTGGTACCGCAAGAACAAGGCGAGCCACCAGTTCGGGATATGGATGATGCGATGGAAACCTTTGGTCCGGGTGCAGATGGTGTTGAACCTCTGTTGAAGCCAGGCCTGTCTTGCTCATCGAGTGGGGCATCTGGCGGTGCGCAGGCAATTAATTTTTATCCACGTCAACCTAATGCTGCTGGTTCTGAATTGCGGGGATAACTGTCGATGGTGGACGAGGCGTTGACTAATTTGTATGTGTTGCTCCTTCCCCTTCAAGGGGAAGGCTGGGATGGGGATGGGTTTTAGTCGGTTAAATCGTGCACCAATTAAATAACCCAAACCCATCCCCACCCTAACCCTCCCCTTGAAGGGGAGGGGATACAGTAAGTCAATTTCATCTACGCGTGAATTTTGGAATGCAAAGTAAATTAAAGGAAACATCATGGACTACTTACATCAATTTTTATACGGGATCTATCCCTACATCGCTCTGGCGATTTTCTTGTTCGGTAGCTTGGCGCGTTTTGAGCGCGAACAATACACGTGGAAGAGCGATTCCTCGCAAATGCTGCACGCCGGTAATCTGCGTGTCGGCAATATCTTATTCCACATCGGCGTACTCGGTTTGTTCTTCGGTCACATGGTCGGTTTGCTGACGCCGGTGATTGTGTGGGATAGCTTGGGAATTTCACACGGCTTTAAGCAAATGATCGCGATCGTTATGGGTGGCGTTTTTGGTACTCTGTGTATGGTCGGTTTGTTGATTTTAATGCACCGTCGTTTTACCGACGCACGTATCTCAGCCGTGACGAAAACTGGCGACAAAGTCTTGTTGTTGTGGATCTTCATTACCTTGGGCTTAGGTTTGTCCACGATTTTTGAATCCTTGCATCATAGAGATGGCCACATGATGGTCTTGTTGATGACTTGGGCACAGCACATCGTGACTTTTAAAGGTGATGCTGCCAGTTATATCGTGACTGCACCATTCATGTTCAAGGCGCACTTATTTATGGGCTTGAGCTTGTTCGTGATCTTTCCGTTCACCCGCTTGGTGCATGTGTGGAGTGGCTTTGCATCAGTCGGCTACTTGAGTCGTGCATGGCAATTAGTACGTCCTAGATAAAACTTTGAAGTGCAGAGGTATAGAAATTCACTCAATTTCTATACCTCTGCGGCGAATGAATCTCAACAGGAGGCAATCATGCCCGTCATAGTTAATGGTTACGAACTCAGCGATGCTGAGATGGAAAAAGAACTGCCAGAGCATCAAGGTGCTGCTGATCCGATGAAGAGCGCAATGACCGCTTTGGTCTTGCGCCGGGTCTTGCTCGATAAGGCGAATGAATTAGGCTTAACTGGCAATGATGAGGATAAAATCGAAGCCTTGTTGGTACGTGAAGTTGTCGTTCCGCAGCCGAGTTCCGAAGAATGTCTGCGTCATTATCAGACCCATCCACAGCGCTTTACGGTCGGTGAATTGGTCGAAGTAAATCACATTTTATTTCAAGTCACCGCAGCCTTAGATTTAGATAATCTGCGCAAACACGCAGAAATCGTGTTGCAAGACTTGCTCGATAATCCAGCCAATTTCACCGCGATGGCAAAAGCGAATTCAAATTGCCCATCGAGTGAAGTAGGTGGCAATCTAGGTCAACTGACACGCGGCGACACAGTTCCCGAATTTGAAAAAGTGATTTTCAATGCGGAAGAACACAAGATCGTGCCACGCTTAGTTGAAACACGTTTTGGCCTGCATATCGTGCAGTTAGGCCGCAAACTGGCGGGCAAATTACTGCCCTTCGAACAGGTAGAAAGCAAGATCGCCGATGCCATGCAAAGAGCTAGCCACGATCATGCGATGCGTCAGTATCTTCAATTGACGGTCGGACAAGCTAAGATCAGTGGCATTGAATTAGAAGGTGCAGAAACGCCTTTGGTGCAATAAATTAGAAAGTGTGATGAAGATGTCTCAAGCAATGATGAATTTGGTAAAGCAGCATGTGGAATGCGACGATCAATTGAACCGCGTAGAAGCCGCCTTGCATAAAGCTGATATGGCGTCTGCCGGTAGGAATTTTCGGCTGTTTGATGAGCAGTTAGAACATCACTTTCATCTTGAAGAGGAGCGCCTATTTCCGGCGTTTGAAAAAGCCACAGGCATGACAAATGGACCGACGATGGTGATGCGCGGTGAACACGCAGAGATACGCCAACTGCGTGATCAGGCCATGGCGCAAATTGATAGCAAAGAGATCGCTGCGGCTTTAGCGACAATCGATACTCTCAATGTATTGATACAACAGCACAATGTGAAAGAGGAAAATATTCTCTACCCTATGTGCGGTGGAAGCATTCCAAATTTAGCGTCTCTGTTGGGGATGGGCGGCTGCGGTGGTGCATGCTCATGTGCAGGAACAGATGATAGTACAAACGCAAAAGCAGTGACGTAGCCTCTATGTATTGTTGTGGCTAATAAAATTCTCAGCTACGAGCTGGCGCCGTCGCCAGCGACTATTTTTGGTTGCTTACTTCCCGCACCATGGATAGGAGCTGTCGCGGGGCTTCTTCTTGCATTTGGTCCTGCTGAAGGTGTGCCGAGTCGCTTCGCTCCTTTGGTGTTAGCGGTTACCCATGTGCTGGCATTGGGGGATGTTGGCGCCGATCATGATCGGCGCGTTGTTTCAACTATTCCCCGTGGTCGCTGGGCAAGCTGTGCCTGGCGCAAAAAAAATCAGCCCGTTTGTGGCGCTTGCTTCCTTTTGTGTATCGGTAGCGCTTTCATTTGGTTTTTTGTACGAAAATCGCATTGCGTTTATCTTAGCGATGTTGATGGCGAGTCTCATATACGGTGCCGTCGTTTGCGCGCTCGCCTTAGCAGCATGGCGCATGGCTCTACCGACTCATCACGATGCAAGTTTGTTGACCTTGCGTTGGATTGCCTTGCCTCTTCTTATGGTGCTCGGATTGGGTGTGGCATTGGCCGGTGGATTTGCTGGCGCTTGGGAAATCAATCTGACTGCTGTACTAACACGACATGTGGCATGGGCAGGTCTAGGCTGGGTGGCTGCGTTGGTTTCTGGTATTGCCTCGACCGTCGTTCCTATGTTTTGGCAGAGTCCCAAACCATCTGCCAGATGGCATCAATCAGTTCCTGTCGTGTTGTGGCTACTGTTGATGTTAATGACGCTTTTTGATTCGCAAGATGGGATACCTTATTGGACAATCTTGCTCGCTTTGGTTGTGATGTGTTTAGCAGCCTTTGCCTTTAAAAATGTGATGAAAGCAAAGCGGCGTTTCGATCCTGCGTGGACGCTCTGGGTCGCTTGCGTGTTAAGTTGGTTTTCAAGTGCCATGTTGTATTTGATGTTAGCGGTTCCTCACGACTACTTGCCAGCGTTCTTTATCGATGCTTCACCTTGGTGGATAGGTGTACTCGGGCTAGTGGGCGGGGCGGTTTTTCCGGTCAATGCGATGTTGGGAAAAATTATTCCCTTTCTTGTTTTTTTACATTTACGGCGCCAGATTCCTACGCCGCAACGTATTCCAACGATGCAAGAAGTGATTTTGCCACAGCATTTACTCCTACAAGCACGGCTAGTGGTCGTCGCTTTCCTTGGTTTACTCATGGTTCCTGTGGCCCCCTCAATCATTCTTCCGCTAGCCGGATGCATTTTTGCAGCGTCCCAAATGCTAATTGGCGCACTGATTCTGCGCGCCTTGTTTCGTTATCGTCACGAATTGAAGCGTGTGATTTTTGCAAAAAATTAAAAGATCGCCACTGACACTTTTGTTTCCTTCCCCCAAAAGAACTAGGTAGTCTTGGCTTGCAGAGGAATTGCGGTTCAGCCTGTTGCGGCCCACAATTCAAGTATGAAAATCCAGCCACTTCAAAGACAGGACACCGTTACTGCACCACTGATAGACCGCTTTGGTCGTCGTGTCGACTATTTACGCGTCTCGGTCACGGATAAATGTGATTTGCGTTGTAGTTATTGCATGCCGAAAGGTTTTCGTGGTTTCGAGGAACCGGAGAACTGGCTCCGCTTTGATGAAATTGAAAGAGTCGTGGCTGCATTTGCGCGTATGGGAACCCGCAGAATTCGCCTCACGGGTGGTGAGCCTCTATTGCGTCGGGATTTGCCACGTTTGGTAGAGGGAATTGCTCGCCATACGCAGGTGACTGATATCTCGTTGTCGACCAACGCAACGCAGCTTTTTAAATACGCCGATGATTTGTATTTAGCTGGGGTCAATCGTATCAACGTCAGTCTCGACAGCTTAGACAAAGCCTGTATGCTAAAAATAACGGGTAGCGATAGTTACGCTAGCATCATGGCGGGTCTGCAAGCGGGTAAGCAAGCAGGTTTTAAGCCAATTAAACTTAATATGGTGGTAATGCGTGGCGTTAACGATCACGAGATATTACGTATGGCGAAATTTTGCTTTGAGCAGGGTTTCATTTTGCGGTTAATTGAAGCAATGCCGATTGGTCACACGGGGCAAAATTCTGCGTACATGGATATTGGCCCTATCCGGCAGCAGTTAGTGGATCAATTCGATCTCGTTCCCGTTGCGAGCGAACTAGGTGGTGGCCCTGCACGTTATTGGATGAGTCGTGACGGCGCATCTACTTTAGGTTTCATTACGCCAATGAGTCAACATTTTTGTGCAAGTTGTAATAGGGTTCGTTTGGCAGTGGATGGGACTTTATATATGTGTTTGGGACAAGATGAAAAGTTTGAACTTCGCCCCTTACTACGGGCAGGTATTAGTGACAATGAGTTAGAGGCAGCGATTCGTACAGCGATAGAATTGAAGCCGGAACGACATGAATTTAACACGCAGTCAACCAAAATTATTCGCTTTATGTCACAAACGGGTGGCTAAGTCCTCAATTTTACACAACAGTTCACCGTGGAAAACGGCACGGGAAGCTGTGGTGATCGATACCTGACTGTTCATATAGCGGTGACGTGCATGTGCGAGTCAATAATGATCGCGATCTTTCAATGACGGTGCACGAAAAAGGCGATAGCCATGTCGGCTTGCGTACAATGTACGAATAGGTTTCCTGCTCATTGGCAAAATTTGATATTCTCAGTAAAATTAATAGGCGCACTGCTGTCTCCTTACAATTAAAACGTGAGGAAGGGCTGGTTGCCCATAATGACTATGGCAGCACGAATTGAAACGTATGGTTTACGTTAAATTCTTCCGTCAGTCACTCAATAAAGCTGGGTGAAATTTAACAAAGAAGCGAACAATGTCAATTAAAATTTTACTAGTAGATGATCACACATTGTTTCGTAGTGGCATACGTTTGATTTTGCAACGCAATCCCGAATTTGAGATTGTTGGTGAGGCTTCGGATGGATTGGAAGGTGTCAAGCGGGCAAAACAATTAAAGCCCGATGTGGTGCTGATGGATTTGAATATGCCGGGACTCTCAGGCTTGGAAGCGATGCAACTTATCGTGGAAGATTTGCGAGAAACTGCTGTTCTAATGTTAACCGTTTCTGAGGAAGCAGAAGACTTAACGGCGGCGCTAAAAAGTGGTGCACGCGGTTATTTGCTGAAAAACATCGATGCGGATTATTTAAACCAATCAATCAAGCGAGCAGCGGCAGGCGTGCCTGTGATCGCTGACGCCATGACTGCTAAGTTAGTGATGCAATTCCGGTCTGGAAATAATGTAACGGTGGCGCCTGAGCGTGAAAAATTGACACCGCGCGAACGTGAAACCATGGTGTGCTTGGCGCGTGGCGAAAGTAACAAAGAAATTGCTCGAAATCTTGATGTCGCGGAAAGTACTATAAAGATTCACGTGCAAAACATTCTGAAAAAATTGAACTTGAGCAGTCGCGTTCAGATTGCCGTTTATGCCGTCGAACATGGCATGGATAAATGAGGCTTTTTAAACTATTCAATAGCTTGAAGTTTATTCCACATCAATAGTCGTTTGATCTCTGGTTCTTTTGCGTTGCTCGACTACTCCCTTTGACGGATAGTCGCATGGGCTGTTAGCTTTTACACTTCCACTATTTTGAGACATCAGCACAACTTACTGTGCGACCGAATTTTTGATTCTGCCAAAGCTACAAGCTCGTCGCTGTGCTCTAGTATAGGTGCGCTTTTCGACACAAAATTCGACCGCTCGCTTCAGTTGCGCAGAGGTCTCATTCCTATAGTGGGGGAGGTAATATGGGTAAGATAAATATTGACGGTTTGCTGGCTAACCAGGCTTTGTTTAAACATATCTCGCCATTTGAGTTGGAAAGTTTGAAAACGAGTGTGGTGAAAGTGGACCTGGAAAAAGGGCTAATGCTTTTTCAGAAGGGCAATCTGGCCGACGGTTGCTATATCCTCGTTTTTGGCCTCATCAAGCTGGCGATTCCCTCGTCTGCTAGTAGCGACAAGATCGTTGAGTTAATACGGCCAGGTCAATCCTTTGGCGAAGCAATGATGTTCCTTGATGAGCCTTATCCTTTTTACGCTGAAGCGCTGGAACCATCGTTGTTATTACGCCTTCCAAAAAACGCGCTGCTCACCTTGCTTGAGCATTCGCCTGTCATAGCTAGACAGATGATGACGGGCTTGTCTTATCGTTTGCTGGGGTTCATTCGCAATGTTGAACGACATGCTTTACACAACGCCATGCAACGTGTGGTTGATTATTTAGTCCAAGTATCCGTATCGCAAAATAGTACCCACATTCGACTTGAGTTAAAGAAAAACGTCGTCGCTTCTTTGTTAAATCTCACACCAGAAACATTTTCCCGCACCTTGCATCATTTGAGTGGGCTTGGACTGATACAGGTCAGGGCATCGCGTATTCATATTCATTGCCTAGAAACATTAAAAAATTATCCAGTGGATGAGCCAGCAACAGTTTCTTGCCCGAAGAAGCGCATTCGGTAGGATCACAATCACTACGGGAGGATGTCCGCCATTGCGAGTTCTTTTGGCTAGGGACTAAGCCCATTTGTATTCAGCGAAAAGCAAAGAGAAAAATTCTATTCGTCGTTTGGATAGCCTATGTTGATTGCACGATTGGTAGTACGACGGATCAAGTGGTTCTTCATCGGGGGCGATCTCGTATTACAGATATCAATTTAATGTGACATTTTCGGAAGCCACATCGTGAGTCATGTTTTAACCAGATGGGCGCAAGAAAATTCGCAATCTTGGTCTGAATGTTATTGAGCGTGGTCGCTGCAAATCTAGAAATTGTCAGATTTAAGTTCAGCAAGGAAAAGTTGTTTTTCTTGATTACCTTACCTGCTCTGACGGGTACGGCCTTACGGATTCTCTATTCCTTTCTTACCTTAACGTTTGGTGGGCGTCGATTTACCGCAAGTTCGAGCGCAGGTTTATTAATTCCAATAGTCGGCATGAGCTTTACATTTTAATATCCGACGACGAGCTATTTTGTGCTGCTAGTGGAGGTGATTTTAGGTTCTCGGCATGGCGAAACATCAATTTCTTCGTTCCTAAATCACTTAAAGACTATGTGATGGAAATGAATGCAGGTATTGGTAAACTTGGCGTACCGGCCGTCTAATTTATTGAGCCGCTGGCTAATTTAAAAAAATAAAAAATAGTCAAATTGTGTCAGTCAAGAAAGTGGCTTTGGGATAAACAGTTTTCAATTCATTGCTTGCAAGCGTTTGATCAGATACTATGAAACTGGCAATACGCTAATGGGATTTTATATTTTTGGAGAAGTAATATGGCCATTTCGCATCTTGCATCAGGTCAGGTGACCAAAGTATTGCCGATTGAGGCATCGCTTGCTGAAGTTAAAACTAGTGCTTTGTTTAAAGGACCTCACTTGGAAGTCATACGTATGGTTTTGCTTGCCGGGAAAAAAATCCCGCCACATCAGGTCAGCGGGCCAATTACTATACATTGCCTTAAAGGTGAGGTCGATGTCGGTGTCGAAAGCGAGCGGAAGGTTCTTCGGCAAGGCGATTTATTGTATTTGGCCGGCAACGTGAAGCATGATTTGCTTGCATTAACAGATGCCGCGTTACTGGTTTCGGTAGTACTCTTGAGTAACACAGATTAAAGATTTCTTACTCTAGTTGGATTTGATTAATGAGAGTTAAATTCTATCGCTCGCCAACCGGGATGGTCGAAATATTTGCCGTAGGTGTTCAAAGTTTCCGCCATGTTGATCACTCCTAATTCCTTTTCCTGAGTTCCTCGCTTAGCTTTTACGATATCCATTTCGATGGCGAAGCGGCCAAGTATGATATGAAGGTTCTCGTCTGCTTTTGGATCAAGTTTGCAGTGTGCCACGATAAAGGCGATTTCCTTTTCTATGCTTTTAGTGAGCACATCGTATTGCATGGATTTCAGATTATCACTATGGATAGCTGTTAATGTATTTGTTACGCTGATACGGATGTTTGTCATGGCGTGGCGCAAGGCGTCATCGGTACGCCACTTTTTACCATCGTTTAGGGTTAATTGCGTATGGATTTCAGCATCGTGTTTGTGTCCGCTATGCTGATCGGCAAACACCAATAACGGCGCTGCCACGCTTATGTTAGGAGTCGCTACAAAACTCATTACGAACAACAATAATTGAGAGATTTTCATGTTTTCCACCAGTTTTCCTTGAGTGGAATCAACACCAAACTAAGAGATCAAAATGATGCATCTGATGTTGGTGTTGATTCATAGCGTCGTTGAGAAATGTCTTAGTGATCAGTTGACTATCATGAAGTCAATGACGATTTCGCCAGGTGCACGTGAAACATAGCTCATCTTGATACCGCTGCCAAATCGTTGATCAAGCTGCGCCAATAAAGGTAGAGGATCGTGGTCATTGCAAAAGCGCATAGTCTCGCCCACTTGGAGCGATTGCAGAGCACCGAAGATAGCCGCATGGCGAAAGCGTTTTGCGACGCCACGTGCATCAAATGGATAAGTGCCATCGGCAACAATAGCTGTAGAACAGTTGTGTGTCATGGTGATACTCCTTGTAATGTGAAATTATTAAAAAATGCTCCACGATAAACACGGAAAAATTAAAAAAGATGCAAAGGCTTTTCATGATTTTTTTCGTGCCCATCGTGCTACTCGTGGAAATACTGATTTTTAGAGTTGTATGAAAATAGTGTTATTAAACACGTTTGGTCTGGGCAGTTGGTGTCAACGCCGACTGCTCACGTTTGCCACCCATCAATAAACGCCAGGCGAACAAGGCGAGAAATACGCAGCCAATCGCGAACACGATGTCACCTGGTACGCGCATCCAGACGAAAGTTTCCATCAGGTTCGAGTGTATGACTTCCGGTGAACGCGCGAACCACATGCCCTGAGTTATACTGGCCCATGCCTGATAGATACCGGCTGGAACCAAAGAGATGAAGACCATCATCGCCAAACCAATATTCATTGACCAAAACATCGGTGCCAACAACTTGTCTGACCATGCGGCACGATCAGACAGACCACGCAGGCAAAACAACAGCAAACCGATGCCCAACATGCCGTACACACCAAACAGCGCGGCGTGTCCATGAGCGGCAGTCATGTTCAGTCCTTGCATGTAATACAGGGCAATCGGGGTATTGATAGCGAAGCCTAAAAGACCAGCACCGACCACATTCCAGAAGCCTACAGCGATGAAGCAAAGTATCGACCACTTGTAGGCTTGTACCCAGGCTGCCGCTTTCGAGCGTTGATAATTTTTGTAGGCTTCGACACCGATCAGTGCCAGTGGTACTACTTCCAATGCAGAGAACATCGCACCGATGGCAATCACGAAAGTAGGAGTGCCCGTGAAGTACAAATGATGCAAGGTGCCCAAAATGCCGCCAAACAGAAACACGATGGTTTCTAAGACGATGGCACTATTCGCAGTGCTGGCGCGTATCAAGCCGAGGCGCGTGAACAGCAGTGCTATCACCGCGGTAGCAAACACTTCAAAGAAACCTTCTACCCACAAATGCACCAACCACCAACGCCAGTATTCGATCATCGAATAATGTGTGCGCGGGCCCCAAGTTAAAGAGGTCGCATAGAAGCCTCCGATACAGAGTGCGGCCAGAAATACCATGGCGATCAGGCCACGGCTTTCAGATGGCGTTTTCAAAGCGGGCATTAAACCACGGCCGAGTAAGGTTACCCAAAACAGCAAACCAATGAATAATAAAACTTGCCAGACACGCCCCATGCTAGTGAATTCCAAGCCCTGATTGCCAATCCAAAAACTAAAATCATTGCCTGAGTGTTGCAAGGTGCCGAGCCAGCCAAAAGCGGTAGAGCCGACCACGATAAATAACAAGGCATAGAACAAAACGTCGACGCCGAGTTTTTGATATTTTGGTTCATGTCCAGAAATCGCCGGTGCAATATACAAACCTGTCGCCAGCCATGCGGTGGCGATCCACAATACCGCGAACTGGGTGTGTATTGTGCGGCTAACCGTAAATGGTAGGATTTTTGCGAGTGGGAAGCCGAAAAAACTCTGGCCCTCAACTGCGTAGTGGGCAGTAATCACGCCCATCGCCACTTGCGCCAAAATTAGGCCGATCACGACATAGAAATATTTCTTAGTGGCCTTCATCGAAGGAGTCGGTTTTAGATCGAATAGTGGATCGGTTTTAGGAGGCGTCGGATCAGGAGCTTCCTTGCTGATCGAATGGAGAAAAATCATTCCTGCAATTGCTGCAATCATGAGGATGATACTAGCGATCGACCAAATACCGGCACCAGCAGTTGGAGTATTGCCGACCAGCGGTTCATGCGGCCAATTGCTGGTGTAGCTAATGGCAGTTTCACCCGGCCTGTCGGTCGCTGCCGACCATGCCGACCAAAAGATAAAGGCAGGCAGGGCTTGTAGATCAAGCGGATCTCGCAGCCTCCCACTAGTCATCGCATATTGTTCACGCAGCTTATCAAGTTTTGGGTCATCACCAAACAGAGCGACATAATGTTCGACCACTTGCGCCACTGCTTGGGCACGTGCCGGGGAGAGTGTGATATTGCCACTCTTGCCGTCGTAGCTATTGACCCGCATTTCATTCTTCAACTTGGCATCGAGTTCAGCCTGTTGCCGAACGTTCAGCTGCTCAAAAATCTTGCCAAATTCTTGCTGTGCCCAGATAGCACGCAAGGCCAATGCCTCACGATGCAGCCAATCGGCGGACCAATCCGGCGCGACGTAACTGCCATGGCCCCATACGGAACCAAGTTGCTGGCCACCGGCTGTGAGCCAGGCTTCCTGGCCAAGTTGCACCTGACCTTCTGAAAACAAAATCTTGCCATCAGTACTGATGACTTGCTTGGGGATCGGTGGCGCTGTCAGATAAATTTCTGTGCCTACCCAGCCGAGAACGGAGAATGAGAGTACACAGATGACAGCGAGCCAGGTCCAGAGTTTGCGCGTTGCATGCATGGCGTGGTTTCCTTTTTTGTAATAATGAGAAAGCGGTAAAAACAATGATATTGATAAAGATGGATTCTATATGCATCATTTATAAGATGCAAGTAAAATACATCTTATTTTCTAAAGACTACTTTTTTAGCTCCATAAACATATATACTAAGTACTGCATAAATTTTTCTTTGGAACTTTGTGATAACTTCATTACCAAGAATATTCAAGCCATGAGACTCACTGCCTATACCGATTACACACTACGCACCCTGATGCATTTGGCGATCAATCAAGATCACCTAGTGACAATTCAAGACATCGCTGACTTACACTCTGTATCAAAAAATCACCTGATGAAAGTGGTGCACCAACTTGGTTTATCGGGCATGGTCGACACGGTGCGCGGGCGCAATGGAGGCTTAAAATTAAGTAAGGATCCGAAGCAAATTAATATTGGCGAGGTGGTGCGCAATTCCGAGAGTGATTTCTTTATGGCGGAATGCTTCGACCATAGCGATACCTGCTGCGCCTATGCTTCAGCTTGCGCCTTGAAAGGGGTGTTAAGCTCGGCCACTGCAGCCTATTTGGCGGTGCTCGACGGTGTGACCTTGGAAGACTTGGTTAGTAAAAAAGTTGGAGGTGCAGGCTTAAAAGCGAAAGCCAGCCCTATCCATTTGCATGCAAAAATAAAGCAAACATAGCGAAATAAGCACGAACCGGATAGCGGCCAATAAAGCTGTCGATATTGCCGGTGAGGTGACGTATCACAAGAAGCATTTTGAATCATTATCATCAGCGAAATACCCTAGTTAAAATAGCGTGATTGCCGACTAACCCGAACATCAGAATGTTTCTATTCGGGAAGGTCGCTTCACTATTGAGAAACCAATAAATAAGTAAGTCTATGAATACTTTGCCAGAAATAGAAATTTCCGAGGATTTGATTCGCCGCTTTGACAAGCTTGGTCCGCGTTACACCTCGTATCCAACCGCAGACCGTTTTCATCCAGAGTTTGCCGAACAAAGCTACATCGTCTATCTGGAACAGCGTGCTTCAAATACGGATAAGAATCCGCCGCTATCAATCTACATCCACGTGCCATTTTGTGAGTCGCTGTGCTATTTTTGTGCCTGTAACAAAATCATCACCAAAGACCATAGCCGCACGACAGAGTATTTACACTATCTGGCAAAAGAGATGGCGATGGTGGCAGCCAGAATCGGACCAGACCGGCGTACCGCTCAGCTCCATTTTGGCGGCGGAACGCCTACTTTTTTGAGTTCAGACGAACTGCGCGAATTGATGTTGATGATACGCAGCCATTTCGAGCTTTTGCCTGATGCGGAACTCGGGATAGAGATTGACCCGCGTACCGTCAGCGATGACACTTTAGAGCTACTCGCCGAACTCGGTTTTAATCGGACTAGTTTTGGTGTTCAAGATTTTGACCCAGCGGTACAGCAAGCTGTGAACCGTATCCAACCATATGAAATGGTCGAGAAGGCGGTCATTGCAAGTCGCAAGGCGGGATTTGAATCGATCAATGTCGATCTGATTTATGGCTTGCCCAAGCAATCCCTGACGAGCTTTAACCGTACCTTGGATAAGGTGATTGAGCTTTCACCAGACCGCATTGCACTTTATAACTATGCTCACTTACCGAGCCGCTTCAAGGCGCAACGGCAAATCATTGAAAGCGATCTTCCTAGCGCTGAAGAACGCCTGCAAATATTTCTAATGTCCGTGCGCAGGTTGCTCGCTGCTGGCTACATTTACATAGGGCTGGATCATTTCTCAAAGCCAGATGATGAACTGAATAAAGCGCGTCTAGATAAAAGTCTGCATAGAAATTTTCAGGGTTACACTACGCGTGCCGATTGCGATCTGATCGGTTTTGGAGTGTCTGCCATCGGTAAGGTAGGGCATTCATATAGTCAGTCAGTGCGCACGATCAAAGCCTATTACGAACACCTAGATGCTGGCCAGTTACCGATAGAAAAAGGGTTTTCTTTGACTGATGATGATGTCTTGCGTCGTCAAGTTATTATGGAATTGATGTGTAGCGGACCAGTGGATTTTGTCGCAATCAATCATCAGCATGGAATCGATTTTCGCAGCTATTTTGCGGATGAGCTGACGCAATTGCAGAAATACGAAGAGGCTGAATTGATCAAGGTCGATGCGCACAGTATTCAAGTTACCGCAAAGGGGCGGATGTTTGTGCGGGCGGTGGGTATGGTGTTTGATAAATACTTGGATTTGCAAACCGGCGCGAAATATTCAAAATTAATCTGATTTAAATTGACACTTAAAGGCCACCGCTAACGCGTATTGTCGATAAGCGTTAGCGGTGGCTTTTTTTCACTCTTATGAGGAAATTTGAATTTGCATTTAACTATCCCTCTCTGCCGTCAACCCGAGCACGTAACAAATAGGGACCGTATGCGATGACAAACAACAGAAACGCGCTGCTCCAACAGAGCATGGCGACAATCAAACTTACTTGATACAGTGCCGGCGCGCCAAGTGAAGCCGTTACACGTGCAACGGCGCCAGTTTGAATCAGCAGATACATGGCTAACTCGGCGTGGCCAGTCTTCAGTAGACGCCCCGTGTGTCCTAGCGTGGTACGGGTCATCATCCCTAGTATCAATCCAGCCATAGAACCGACCGTTAACGCATGCCACGCTGCGCTGCTTGGGATGAGTCCTATTGCACTAAGCGCGAGCATGAAAAAACCCAACGGTATCCAGGCGTAGGACAAGTGCAAAATCCAAACAAGTGGCGTGCCTAAAGTGCGATGTGGTTGCCACAGTGCGAACCGTGCCAGTACTGTGCAGCCAGCACCCGCGCACAACGATGCTGTCAGCGCGGAAGGCAAGGGTGAGATCGAGGCCAAACTAGCGATGACTACTGCGGTAATTGCGCTGCGGTTAAGCCATGGATAGGCGACAGGTATCACGCCTGGCACACCATTTTGCGTAAACATTGGTATCACGCGCGCGCCGATCACTGACTCAATGACGACGACGATTAGGATCGCGGCATGTATAGGCAAGGCTGGGTTTAGCGTAATGAGATTTAACACTGCAGCATGAAAAATGGCATTAGCTACGGTTAACAGCGCTAGCAGCATAATCAGGAACATATTGCGCTTGTTACCAGATTGTTTCAGAACACGGTAAATCGGCCAGGCGGCCAAAGGCAAAAACGATAAATCGACCAATGCGGCTAAACTCGGTGGCGCAGCCAACATCGCCACGCGGCCAATTAACCACCAACAGGCAAGCCCTGCTAGATGCAAGTTGGTCGGCGTTGGCAGACCAGTCCAGTTACGTCCAGCGGTAAACAGAAAGCCAATGATGACCGCGATAACCACTCCAAAAATCATCTCGTGCATATGCCATGCAGCAGTGACCTGCGGCCAAGCGCTGAACCAGCCTAAGTATTGCGCGATCCATAAGGGCAGACTCAATGCGGAAAAGCATGCAGCCAGTAAATAAAAGGGCCGAAATCCCAAACCCCAGACTGGATGTTGTTTATGCCATATAGCAGAATCACTCTTTGTTTCTGGTTCTTCAATTGATAATAAAGTCATCATTTATCCCTCTTTTTTAATACATGGATATAATATACATCTTTAATCGAATTCATGCTAATCTTATGCCTTCAGTGTCATCAAGCCAGTAAGGCTAGGAAGCCTTGCTTCGGATGGCGAATGAACATTACCTATCAAATTAAAGGAAGAAGTGAGAATAATATGCAAACCGAGATCATAAAAGTAAACGGCATGAAAGGTCAGCCATGTGTCGAGATGATTACCCAGACATTGCGTGGGATGGAAGGCGTGATTGAAGTCAGCGTGACGCTCGCCAGCGGTCGCGCGACGGTACGCTACGAAGAACATGTTGCGAGTAGTATCCAGTTGCGCGCTGCCTTAATCAAACTTGGCTTCGATGTCGATCCCGCTGCAGGCAAGAGTCACAGTGGGTGCTGTGGTAGTTGCGGCGGTTAATGTGAAATGTGAAAGCGAATTCTAGGAATGCGTGCAATTCATGAGTCGTGCAGATAAATGTCTGCATGATGCAATAGCGTTTGCGTCTTTTTGACTCGCAAAGTGCTCATGCCATTGGCGATCAGCTAGGATTCAATTTCACACTGGCGAATGCTGGACGTAAATATGACATCATTGCCGACCATTGGCGCCGTCTCAATGAATCGTTTGAAGTCGTGTTTGCAGCCTTGTTCGAATAGTAATCGTACAATCCGTGAAATTTTCTATAAGCGACCGACTGCGGAAAACGCAACTAGAAGGCAACATGGAAAAATCAAGAAGCCGATGAAAATACTGAAAGAGTGTTATTGAGGGCTTGCATCAGACTTCTGAATCGCAATCGCCAATTCTTTATCGGCCATGTAAATATGAGAAGTAAGCCAAAACTTTAGCAGTTCAGCCGTTTCTTTGGCGACGTATTCTCTTTTTTCAGCTAAAGAAGCTTGCAGACGAACTACGCGCTCCAGTAATTTCTTGTGCTGCTTCTTATGGTTTTCAAAGCCTGGATAACCAGTTAGTTTCATCATTTCTTCTTCGCGCTCGAAATGCTCACTGGTGTAATCGAATAGGCGCTGTAGGATGTCTTCCAAGATGTCGCAATCCTGCTTTAGATCGGCAGCTGTATAAAGTTCATTGACTATGTTGATCAGGTTTTGATGATCACTATCGATGAGCGTGTTGCCTACACTTAAAGTGGGATTCCATTGAAAGTACACCATAATAAATTCCTATCCTTAGTTACTTACTAGTGAATTTTTCCTAGGTGCCTTAGTGTAAATCGGTGGTTGTTTGTGGGCAAGTGTTTGATTGATAATAGGCGAAGTAGATCTATCTTTCAAATGGATGAAAGCTTTTTAGATGGTTTGAAGAGTTGCACTTTGAAATCTGTACTTTGAGGTAAATTGAAGCTTCAAACCAGCTACTTTTTGAGATGCGCTTTGTTGTGCATTTCTTAGTGCGCATTGCACGGCGATTTAATGATTCTGTCGCAATGTGAACTTGGGGAATAGATCTTGAAGAGTTTGCAGCGTTGTCGCATCCGGATAATCGTTTGGCAGATTTGTTTGTAAATTTGTGTCTAGGCAGCCTAGTGATCGAAATAGTTGTATCGCATAGTTGGTAACACCCATTACTGATAAATCGTAAGCTAAATTCACTATATCCTCAGAAGACAACAATGCAGGATGAACCGTGGTACGACATTCGTAATCGACTCCACTAGCCAGTATCATCTGTGTGCATGCCTGAATATGCTGACCACTATCCGCTTTGCCCGTCACAACGGGGTAGCGATGAAAGGGGGCTTTGATATCAAAGCCTACCCAATCTAGTTTGGGCAAGATGGCTTGTAGTTGGCGGGGATAAATGCAAGCAGTATGCAAGCCAACTGCAAATCCTAGTTGGCGCACTTCGTCAATTGCAGAACTTAATGCTGGATCTATTGTTGCCTCACCACCGCTAAATACAACGGCGTCGATAAAGCCGACGCGTTGCCTTAACAAATGTAGAACGGACGCCCAAGTAATCGGCGCATCGGCTGTTCTGGTTTGTAAATGCGGATTATGACAATACCCGCAGCGCCATGGACAGCCTTGCACAAACACGACTAACGACAATTTGCCTGGGTAATCGGTGCTGCTAAATTTCGTTATCCCACCAACTTTAAGTGTGCGCAATGCTGTCGCTGCTGGCATCTCAGTAAGCTTTCTCTACTGTATTTTCTTCAAAATAAGTGCGTTCATAAAACTCCCCTTTTTTTCCGGTATTAAATGAACTCACTGGTCGATGATAGCCCATGACACGGGTCCAGACTTCACAGACTTGACGTTCCGCATCATCTAAGATGATCGATGGATTTTGTGTTTGAGAAAGAGGGGCATTGCTAGTGTTCATAGAGACTCCTATTTAAGTTAAACAAACTGATGTTGCTTACGAGCGATTAATTCTTCATCGCATTTTGGACAAAATTCATGCTGCCCACGAAGATATCCATGCTTAGGGCAAATCGAAAATGTCGGTGAAATAGTGATATAGGGTAAGGTGAATCGGCTGAGTGCCTTTCGTACCAAATGTCGGCAAGCGTCGGCACTGCTGAGCGCCTCACTCATATACAAATGCAAGACGGTTCCCCCTGTGTATTTACGTTGAAGATCATCTTGCAAAGTGAGTGCAGTAAATGGGTCATCTGTAAAGCCTACCGGTAATTGCGACGAGTTGGTGTAGTAGGGCATATCCTGGGTGCCGGCTTGCAAAATGGCGGGAAATTGTTTACGGTCTTCTTTTGCAAAACGATAAGTTGTCCCTTCTGCTGGTGTTGCTTCTAGGTTGTACATGTGCCCGGTTTCATCTTGAAACGCCAACATACGTCCACGTACATGATCCAATAAGCGAACGGCCATCGCATGCCCAGTGTCGCTGCTGATATCGTGTTGATCGTCGGTAAAGTTACGTATCATTTCATTGATACCATTAACACCTAAGGTAGAGAAATGATTGCGCAATGTGCCGAGGTAGCGTTTGGTGTAAGGGAATAGACCATTATCCATGTGGCGCTGTATGACTTTGCGTTTGATCTCTAAGCTAGTTTTTCCTAACTCAAGCAACTTATCGAGTGCAGACAATAAGCTAGGTTCGTCGCCACGATACAAATAACCTAACCTCGCACAATTGACGGTGACGACACCAAGAGAACCCGTTTGTTCGGCTGAACCAAATAAGCCGTTACCGCGTTTTAGTAGTTCACGCAGGTCTAACTGGAGTCGACAGCACATCGAACGTATCATGTTCGGTTTCAACTCAGAGTTAATGAAATTCTGAAAATAAGGTAAGCCATAACGTGCCGTCATTTCAAAAAGTAATTCTGCATTTGGACTATGCCAATCAAAATCCTCGGTGATGTTATAGGTAGGAATAGGGAAGGTGAAGACACGCGCTTTTGCATCGCCTGCCATCATGACTTCGATATAAGCGCGATTGATGAGATCCATTTCTGCCTGTAAATCACCATAAGTGAAATCCATCTCAACTCCAGCAATCACCGGTACTTGATCACGTAAATCTTCTGGACATATCCAATCGAAAGTCAGATTGGTGAACGGTGTTTGGGTGCCCCAGCGCGATGGTACATTTAAGTTGTAAATGAGCTCTTGTAGATATTGTTTGATGTCCTTGTAATCGAGCTTATCTTTGCGCACATAAGGCGCCATGTAGGTATCAAATGAACTGAATGCCTGCGCACCAGCCCATTCATTTTGTAGCGTGCCGAGAAAATTGACGATCTGCCCGATGGCGCTAGAAAAATGCTTGGGCGGATCAGATTCCACTTTTCCTGGAACCCCATTTAATCCTTCGTTTAGTAAAGTGCGCAAAGACCAACCTGCACAATAGCCTGCCAGCATATCAAGATCATGAATATGCAAATCGGCATTTCTGTGGGCTTGTCCTACTTCAGGTGGATAGACATGATTGAGCCAGTAATTAGCAATAACTTTTCCCGAAACATTGAGGATCAATCCACCTAGTGAATATCCTTGATTAGCGTTTGCATTGATACGCCAATCTTGTCTGTTTAGATATTCATTCATCGATAATTCAACATCAACTAGGGATTTGTTATCGACCCTTAGTTTCTGATGCTGTTCACGATAAACGATATAGGCGCGTAAGGTCTTTCGGTAGTTTGCTTCAAACAAGCATGATTCAACCAAATCTTGAATTTGTTCAACAGAAAGTGGCTGAGGTGCTGGAAATTTCTCAATTAGGCTTAACACTCGCCTCGTAATTTTGTGTGCATGATCGGCCACAAATTCACTGCTTGCCAATCCAGCACGCTTGATTGCAGAGTCAATTTTGCTTGCATCAAAACTGACAATGCAGCCATCGCGTTTGATTATTTTGCGATGGGATAAAGGGAAGTTTATGCTCATTGAGACTCCTTAAAACACAATATGTAGTGTGTTTTTAAGAATAGTGACTAAATGTAGTTGGGTCAACTGCTGTGAATCCCAATCTTATTTTCATTGATATGTGTCAAATTGGAGAGTGTAAACGAGATACGCTTATAGCTTTTTATTGAAATAGCTAAGCTCGATGAGCAGAGATTTTTATCCGCAAGCTATGTTTAAACTTTTCTATTTAGACGAGAAGTCGGTCTTAGGGGACTTCGTACATTCGATCGGTATCAGTTATGAATTTATCGGCACATTCCGAATAAATTAACGACACGATCACAAGGATGATTCATGATATTTATCATCCTTCTAAATAAATAAAGACCGTACAATTGAGTCTTCTTTGAGTGTTGTAGATGCCGTGATTCAAGCGGTGCAATCAGTGGCTGGATGTGGATTTGATTGTTTTATTTCAGGTCCCTTTTATTTTGTAATTTTCGATGAAAACCCTATTACAACGACGCTCGATTTTTTCACGTTTAGCACAGCTAATGCTGCTGCTTTACGGATTGACTTTGGGTGTTGCAATCGTTTCTCCAGTTGTTAATCCCAAGATTCTCAATCTGGTTTGTACCAGCACTGGCTATAAATTTGTCGCGCAAGAAACTGGTATCGATGGTTTGGGTATTGACGAATCAACGAGCGCATCCATGCAAGGGCACTTACTTGATTGCTCTTTGTGTCTACCGTCGGGCATCTTACTGGCGACATATGACGGTATTACTTATCGCCCGTCACATTTGTATGTTTATTTGTTGCCGCCTATTTCTGCAACTGGCTTTTATTCATACATCACGACGGCATTTTTTGCACGTGGCCCACCTTCTAATTTCGCTGGCTAAGTGGCGATTAAAGCTTGATTGATTTCCCTTATTCAAGGAAGTTCATTTCTATGATTGATCAACAACCGTTCATTACTATGACGAAGCTCAGGGTAATGAATGGATATCTCATTACGCCTCAATAGAACAATAAGAGTAATGGAGTGAGATATTTGTTCTGCCTGAAAAAAGGCAAACATTTTATCTCGTGACGAGTCCAATTTTTTGCGTAGCTTGCGCTACTGCCTACACATATCGTTCACAGGAACATTCCTATAAATGTTCTTAACGAAAAAATTTATTGAAGAACTAATTATGAATACACTTTATCGAAAAAAATTAATTGTTTTGGCTATTGTCGCCACATTCACAAGCCAATTTTCTTTTGGCCAAGTCCAGCAAAGTGCTTCAAAGAAAAATCAAGAACTTAGTCAAATCACTATTCGTGGAGAGAAGATTGCTGCACCTAACGTTGATGGAGAAAGTAAAGCTGGGTCAGCGAGCATTTTGAGTGATACAGCGTCACTCTTAGAAAATATTCCAGGCATGAGTTTATATAAAGCTGGTGGACTTTCGAGCCTACCATCCTTACATGGTTTAGCAGATGATCGTTTGCGTATTCAGGTTGATGGTATGAACTTGATTTCGGGCTGTGCAAATCATATGAATCCTCCACTGTCTTATATCGATCCAAGCAATGTAGGAAGTATACAGGTACTGAATGGTATTGCCCCTGTCAGCAGTGGCGGCGACAGTATCGGTGGCACCATCAAAGTCAATTCAGTAACTCCGGTCTTTGCAGGAAAAAATCAGGAAAGTCTTTTGAAGGGAAAGACGAGTATTTTTTATCGAAGTAATAGTCATGCTCGCGGCGCCAATGTAAACGCTAATTATGCGACACCCAGCTTCAGTTTGAACTATTCAGGTGCAGTTGCAAAAGCCGATAATTATCTGGCAGCGAAGTCTTTTAAATTGAATGGGTTGTCTGCCTTAGGAAGCGTGACATCTGGCCGAGAGGTTGGTTCATCCGCTTACCAAAGTGAAAATCATGCATTAGGCTTTGCGATAAGGGGCTCAAATCAATTACTCGAATTGAAACTAGGGTTGCAAGATATTCCTTTACAAGGCTTTCCAAATCAACGCATGGATATGACGCGTAATCGTAGTGAGCAAATCAATCTGCATTATCGCCAGCAACTTGAGTGGGGCAATGTTGATGCACGGATTTATCATGAGCACACGCAACATAGAATGAATTTTTCTGATGATAAGCAATATTGGTATGGTAATGCGCCTGGCATGCCGATGGAAACAGCGGGACATAATACTGGCGCGGTACTCAAAGTAGATTGGGTGTTGTCTGAACGTGATAAATTGATTCTTGGCTCCGAATTACAGCGATATCGCATGAACGATTGGTGGAACGCATCAGGTACGGGCATGATGATGGCACCGAATACCTTTATCAATATTAAAGATGGCGAACGCAATCGACTTGCTATATTCGCTGAGTGGGAAGCGCAGTGGAGTCCTGCTTGGTTTAGTCAGCTCGGTGTGCGCAGTGAACGCGTCAGAATGGATAGCGGTGCCGTCGCTGGATATAACAATATGGCCTATGGTGATCCAACTTCCACCACATCTATTCCTGGCATCTTCAATCATAGTGATCGTCAACGCAACGATCATAATGTTGATGTAAGCGCGGTATTTCGTTTTGCCCCAGATAGTAATTTTAGTGTTGATGGCGGCTATGCTTACAAGACGCGTTCACCCAATTTATACGAGCGTTATACATGGGCAAATAGTAATACCATGGTGATGAACATGAACAATTGGTTTGGCGATGGCAATGGCTACGTTGGTAATTTGCAGTTGAAACCAGAGATTGCACAAACCTTGAGTGCGACAATTCATTGGCAGAATTTTGTTGACAGCGGAATTGAATTCAAGCTTGCGCCATTTTATACAAGGGTGCGTGATTACATTGATGCTGTCGCTTGTTCGTCTATTGGAAAAATTTGTGCTGCGCGCAAAGATGGTTTTGTTAACTTAAGTTTGAGTAACCAGCAGGCGGAGTTATTCGGAATCGATTTGTCGTTCGAAAAAACGCTCGCACAATCCCGTGATTTTGGAAAAATTCATGCGAAAGGCGTTATCAATTATGTGCGCGGAGAGAACACACAAACGCGTACCGGTCTCTATAACATCATGCCATTGAATGCAAAATTCAGCTTGCAGCAGCAAATTGATCGATGGACAAATACCTTAGAGTGGCAGGTGGTCAATGCTAAATCTCATGTTTCAGAAATTCGCCGTGAGTTAAATACTTCTGGTTACGCATTGGTAAATCTGCGTGCAAGTTATGATTTTCAGCAGGGACGAATTGATTTTGGTGTGGAAAATTTAACCAATCGTTTTTATTCTTTACCCTTGGGTGGTGCTTATCTGGGGCAGGGAGCAACGATGGGAATGGGCGTTCCTCATGGGACGACCGTGCCGGGAGTTGGACGTTCTATGTATGTTAGTGGCACATGGAAGTTCTGATTTGATTTATTGATCGGCAACTTTCAAAATGCGAACTGATGCTAACTGTATAGCGATACATTCTATGCAGAGTTGTCCTCATCAGTTGGTTTTTGATATCTAGTCGAGATTTGTGTTTTGAACTTTATCCCCATAGATGTGTGTCGGCACATCTATGGCCCCCTTACTGTGCAAGGTCACATCATCGATAAATTCTGTAAGAAGTTTTCACGAGTCAAAGACAACGATGTTGCGATTCATCGAGACCCTAAGCAAAGTTTCTGCCTTCTCCAGCTTCTTCATAAGTCACGCCGTCGCGTATGTGATAAATCCGCTTGAACGTGGGGATAATTTTTTCATCGTGAGTAACAACGACGATGGCGGTATCGAACTGTTTAGCCATTTGGTTGAGTATGCGGATGACAGCTAATGCGCGTTCACTATCAAGTGGTGCTGTTGGCTCATCGGCTAAGATGACTGGTGGCCGGTTGATTAATCCACGTGCAATCGAAACCCTTTGTTGCTCGCCACCAGATAATTGGGATGGCATTGCTTTGGCTCTATGTCCTACATCCAACGCCTCTAAGAGTGCGACCGCACGTTGACGAGCTTCGGCATTGGCAACACCTGCCAGCATTGGTAATAGAGCTACATTATCAGTGACATCTAAGAACGGAATTAAATACGGTGCTTGAAAAACAAAACCAATCTTGTCACGCCTTAGTGCTCGTAAATCTTTAATATTCCATCCATTCTCATAGATCACATCTTGGCCTAAAATCATGCGCCCTGAAGTGGGCTCAATGACGGCACCGAGACATTTTAAAAGGGTACTTTTACCAGAGCCAGATGGCCCCACCAGACCAACCACTTCGCCGGGGGCTACCACCATATTGACATTTTTTAAGGCATGGACTGCAGTATCTCCTTGACCATAGGTCTTGGTTAGATTCTCGATTCGAATACCTTTGCCTTTTGATTTATCCACCAATGGCCTCCGCTGGGTCTACCTGTAAAGCAACGCGTATCGCGAGTAAGCTGGCCAACATACAAATCGCCATTACTGCAAAAAAACCACTGACGGCGTCGCTATTTTCTAGCAATACATATTTGGGGAAAATGGGTGCCCAAAATGTTGCTGATATTTTTCCTACTGCAAAACCGATGACACCTAAGGCTAAGGATTGCTGCAGAATCATGGTGGCAATTGTGCGGTTTTTTGTACCAATTAATTTTAGTACTGCGATCTCACGAATTTTCCCTATCGTTAGTGTGTAAATAATGAAGGCAACAATCGCGGCACTGACGATCGCTAATATCACCAAGAACATACCAATTTGTTTGGCAGAAGTGGCGATTAATTTTGCAATCAATATGTCTTCCATTTGTACGCGTGTATAAACTGTTAAATGCTTCCATCGACGGATTGGCTCTGCAACACTTTCGGGATCGGTTCCAGGGCTTATTTGCACTAAAACAGCGTTAACGGAGTTGTTCACACTTTGTGACTGAATTACTGCTGCCAATAGCGTTGGCGTATTAGGTCGATTTAGTGCCGGATTTTGTGCGGTGCGTGCACGTTGCCGGACAATCGCAACGTTGTCTTTTAAAAATTGTGCCTCTTGCGCATCACGCAACGGAATGAAAATCATCGGATCGCCGCCGGACGACACCATGCGACGGGTCAGTCCGACTACCTGATATTGATTGCGGCGAATTTTGATGTTCTCTCCTAGTTGTAAGCCTGAAGAGATGTCTGCGATAGCTTCATAGTGATCACGCGTGATGTGTCTACCAGCGACTAGATAGGCTGGCTGCCCTGGTTGTGCAGGTGCGTTGGTAACGGTGCCGACAATCATCGCGCGAACCTCATTCGCCATACTTGTACTGTGCGCTTGGGTTCTACGTACTTGCATCGTAAGGTAAGTCACATTGCTAGCTGCAGCTACGCCTTGCATGCCAAGTAGGCTGCGATAAGTGTCGTCATAAATACTCGATGCCTCTGCGTATGGCCCGAGGGTATCTTGTTGCACGATCCATAAATCAGCGCCGCTATTATCAAGCAGAGTTTTTGCATCATCTACCATGCCGCGATAAAGGCCTGCCATAGTGAGAGTTACGCCGATCAATAGGCCAAGGCCGATCCCAGTAAAAACGAATTTACCCCAGCTATGTAAAATATCGCGACCGGCCAGGCTAATCATTTGGATGTTCCGGCAAGTTGATCGACGACCTTAATTCGACTGGCTGTATTTAATTTTTTAAAACTGTGGACGACGATACGCTCACCTCCTTGCAATCCCTCTAGCACTTGGACGTTGCCAGCGAGGTCACTAATACCAATTTTGACCGGGACGAATTGCAATTTTTCCTGATTAAGTTTCCATACTCCAAGTTCCCCTTGTAAGCGTTGCAGGCTGGCATTTGGCACAACCGGCATGATTTTTTGTAATGGCATAGCGACCGTAACTTCAACTAATTCACCGATCGAGGGTAGTGGTTGCGGCAAATGATCAAATGAAATTTTCGCTAACAGCTCTTCGGTAACAGAATCGGCATGTGGCTCAATACGGACGATTTTGCCGGGCAACGCAGAGGCTCGCGTATGTAACGAGATTTGCACTGGTAGTGATGAAGTTAAACCGAAAGCTCGTTGTTGATCAAAACGTGCATTGATCCAAATTGAGCTCGGTTCCACTATCTCTAGCACAGCTTGTCCAGCAACTACAGTGGTTGCTGGATCTATTTCACGACGCATCACGATACCATCCACGGGTGACAATAAGCGTAAATGTGATCTTTGGCGCGCCATGCCATCCCGTTCGGCGCGAGTGCGTTGTTGTTCATCACGCATTGCATCGAGGTTAGCTTGTGCAGCAATAGCATTTGCCTGTGCAATACGAAAATCTTGTCGTTTCACTTCCATCGCTTCTTCGCTAATAACCCGCGATGGCACAAGTTGCTCGTAGCGCTTCACTTGTAGCTCTGCAAATTTTTTACGTGCTTGCGACTCTTGAGTGTTTGCTTCCGCACTCAAAATATTCGCACCTGCGCGTTTGACACTCGCATCTAGCGCACTTATTTTCTCCTCAAAATCGATAGGGTCAATTTCAGCTAATATTTGCCCTTGTTTCACGACGTCACCAGTTTGCACCTCAACGCGTTTCACACGGCCAGCAACTGTGGGACCTATCTTATGGGTGTAACGCGCTTCTACGGCTCCAATGCCAAATAGGGAAGGCTGAATTGCACGCTTTTCAACATTGACAGTTGTGACGCTAATGGGAGCCAATGGACCCGAACGCAAAAAGACATAGCCTAGCAATCCAAGCATAAGGCTCATGACGATGGCAAGTGCAAACTTACGTCCATACTGTTGAATCACTTGTTTCATGGGGTACTCCTGAGGCCGCGTTCGTAAATAGAAAAAACTTCTGGCGCATCCAGTAGAATTTTTTGAATATTTCCAGATAAAAGCGATTGCATTACCAAACCTTGAATGGTGCCGATGAACAAAATGGCACAAGCTTGAGTATTGATCTCGGCGGAAATCTCACCGACGGATTTTCCACGCTCTATGATTGCGCGCAGCCGTTCTGCGTATGCTTGAATTAAGGTTTGCGCTAAATGTTTTGCCGGTGTCATCTCCGCTTTTTGCAGCTCGCCAAATAGCATGCGCGGCACACCTGGATGTTCAACGACAAATTCCAAATGGCTTGTAAACATGGCATACATCGCATTCAGTGGTGACTCAATTCCCGCAGATGCTTTATCAATTCGCCCGAGAAGATGTTGGCTAACCCATTCCATCACTGCCTGCCAAATCGCATCTTTGGTTGGGAAGTGACGAAACAGAGCGCCCTGAGTTAATTGCATGTGTTTAGCAATGGCGGCGGTAGTGATATCGCCCGGATTCTTGGTCGCAGCGAGCGCAATGACTGCTTCTACAGTAACAGCTTTGCGTTCATCAGCTGGGAGGTGCTTTGCATGAATTTCCACGATTCGACATTCTTTCTTTGGGGATATCTTTGAATAAAGTAAGTAATCAATTACTATCTTACTTCATTAACTGCAGATTGCAAGGGATTTCTATGGGATTGTTAAGCAATTTGCGATGCCTCAATATCTAGTAAGAAGACTGCCTGTATTCAATTAGTGCTGAGACATAATGTCGCCATCAACATCGATCAAGGAGCAATTTATGGATAAGAATTATCGCGATATTACCAAATCAATTTCCGCATCATTAGCGATATTGCGGACAGATACGCCGGATGTCATGAAGGCGTTCTCGATGCTGGCACAAGCAGCAAGCAAAGATGGCGCTTTGGATAAAAAGACGAAGGAATTAATCGCACTTGCACTCGGCATTGCCGCCCATTGTGATGGCTGCATCGGTTTTCATGTGCAGGCTTTAATTAAACTAGGTGTCAGTCGCGCTGAATTTGAAGAGATGCTTGGTATGACCGTGTATATGGGCGGTGGACCATCATTAATGTATGCTGCGGATGCTCTAACTGCATTTGAGCAAATGTCGACCCCAATGGCGACTGAGTAAATTGGATTCGATGTTGGCCTTGGTGTTAGATATTTCGGCTTTGATTCATTGATGGTTGCTAGACTATTTGGTGCGATTTTGGGATTATGATCGGTGCGTGAGTATGACTAAATATGAGTTTTGTCAGCGAAACCATCCAGTTTAAATAAGTCGAATTAAAATAGTACATTTTTCCGACTATTTGTCGCCGTTCTTTAGGCCTGACTCTATACGTCTTTGGGAATATGAATCTGCAGAGTCAATATAGCGGATGGCGGACTGTATGTTCTTCCACCCGACATATTCCATCAAAGTCTTAATATCCCAGTGATTTGAACTTGCCCAATTAGCGAATCCACGGCGCAACGAATGCCCACTGTACAGCTCAACATCTACGATCCCGGCTTTCTGCATTACCTTTCGAAAAATCGGCACTAGACTGTCTTGATTTAATCCATGGCCATCAATATGACCCCATCGATCAATCGCACGAAAAACTGGCCCTGAAGTCAATTGAGAAACTTTTATCCATTCTAAGTATGCCTCTACCGGACAAAGTCTAGAAAGGGCAGGCGTCTTAAAGCTAGTTCCCTTGTAATGACGATCACCTTTGGTCTGGGAAAGATAACAGGTCATCCCTTCGCCACGAACGATCTCAATATACTCAATCCGCAATCTTGTTAGTTCGTCGCCACGAAAGCCGCGCCAGAATCCAACTAATAAAAGTGCCTTGTCGCGAACATAACGGAGCTCCTTTTGACGATCCCCTAACCGGCACGCCACGTCAATTGAATCATCCAACCATTTAACTACACGCTCAACTTGATCAAGTTGTAATGGCTTCGCTTGTTTCTCTCTGGCAGGGTGGAGCGCTTGTATGCCTCGAAACACCTTGCGAACGACTGGTGATTTAGTGGGATCGGGAAAACCCTGCGAAATATGCCACTGTGCCAAGGCGGCTAAACGTTGACGTAGGGGCAAATTGAGGAAACGGAAAAAATTGTACGCTAAGGATTTCCGTTCTTTCTTAATGACCGGAACTCACCATTATCCAGGCGTTTACTTTGGCGCCAAATATAGTCACCAGTAAGGTTAATATGTTCCCAACCTAGTGGAGATAAATATTGCAATAATGAATCATCGACTGTCTGCCCGGCATCGCGCATTGCTTGAATGATTCGTTCAAGATATACCGTATTCCACAATACAATCGCGGCGGTGACTAGATTCAAGCCACTGGCACGATAACGTTGCTGTTCAAAGCTGCGATCCCGGATTTCCCCAAGACGATTAAAAAATACCGCTCTTGCCAGTGCATTACGTGCCTCCCCTTTATTTAAGCCGGCATGAACGCGACGACGCAATTCTACATTTTGAAGCCAGTCTAGTATGAATAAAGTTCGTTCAATACGGCCAAGTTCGCGCAAAGCGATGGCTAAACCATTTTGCCGAGGATAACTACCAAGCTTTCGTAACATCAAGGAAGCTGTGACAGTACCATGTTTAATCGATGACGCTAGGCGCAGTATTTCATCCCAGTGAGCACGCAGATGTTTAATATTCAAAGTGCCACCGATCATTGCTTTAAGAGCGGGATAGTCCTGCTCTCTCGATGGAATATAAAGTTTGGTATCGCCTAAATCGCGAATTCGCGGTGCAAACCGGAATCCTAATAAATGCATCAGCGCAAAAACATGATCGGTGAAACCTGCCGTATCAGTGTAATGTTCTTCAATGCGTAAATCGGATTCATGATAGAGCAAACCATCCAAAACGTATGTTGAGTCACGAACGCCGACATTCACAACTCGTGTGCTAAATGGTGCATATTGGTCAGAAATATGCGTGTAGAAAAGCCGTCCTGGTTCTGCACCATATTTAGGATTTATATGGCCAGTGCTTTCGGCTTTGCCGCCTACCCGGAAACGTTGTCCATCCGATGATGAGGTTGTGCCGTCGCCCCAATTTGCAGCAAATGCGTGACGAAATTGAGCATTGACCAACTCGGCCAGCGCAGGTGCATAGGTTTCGTCACGAACATGCCATGCCTGTAACCAAGATAATTTGGCATAAGTCGCACCCGGGCTTGACTCTGCCATTTTGGTGAGTCCCAAATTGATCGCGTCAGCGAGAATCGCTGAAAGTAACAGGTTGCGATCCTTGGGGATTTCTCCTGATTTTAGGTGTATAAAATGACGGGTAAATCCTGTCCAATCATCGACATCCATCAACAACTCAGTGATCTTTATTCGCGGAAGCATATTGCCGCCTTGATCAATTAAGGCTTGAGCCGCCGCCGGTACCGCTGCATCAAGTGGCGTCATCTTGAGACCTGAATCGGTGATAATTGCGTCTGGTAGTTCATCCGATAAGGCTAATCGATTTACTTTGGCCAATTGCTGATCTAGAAAATCCAGTCGTTCTGCCAGGTATTGGTCACAATGCGTGTTGATGGCAACAGGAAGCGTTCGCGCAACCCTCATCTCTTCAAACTTTGCGGTTGGCAGCAAATACTCATCGAAATCACGGAATTGACGTGAGCCTTGTACCCAAATATCGCCCGAGCGCAAAGAATTTTTTAATTCCGACAGCACACACAATTCGTAGAATCGACGGTCGATACCATCCTCTGTCAAAACCAATGGTTTCCACCTCGCTTTAATGAAGTCGATGGGTGCGTCATCAGGCACTTTACGAGCACCTTTTAAATTCATTTCACGCAATACATCGACGGCATCCATCACACTTTGCGCGGCAGGTGCAGCGCGCATTTTTAGGACATCTAAGAACTCTGGTGTATAGCGTCGAAGTGTGCTGTAGTTTTCACCGACGAGGTGCAAGTGATCGAATGATTCCGGTTGCGCCAGTTGCGCCGCTTCCGCTACGCTTTTCGTAAAGTCATCCCAAGGCAAAACAGCTTCAATCGCATCATAGGGATCCATACCCGCTTGCTTTGCCTCCACCAATGCACGTCCAATTTGCGTGTAAAGTCTGACCTTGTCGTTGATCGCTTTACCCTGTTTTTGGAATTGCTGCTGATGCTTGTTTTTTGCCACACTAAATAGGCGGACGAGGATGCGATCATGCAGATCAACCAGTTCATCCGTGACAGAGGCTGTGCCTTCAATCACTAAGGCCAGCAACGTGGCGTAACGTCGCTCCTCCTCAAAATTGGCTAAGTCGCGTGGTACCATTTGACCACCTTCCCGTGCCATTTTTAAGAGCCTATTTTGATGGATATGACGGCCAATACCATCAGGCAGAGCTAATGCCTGAAACATTTTTAATCGTTCGATGTGTTCCATCATGTAGCGTGAATTTGGTTTTCGTGGTGATTGGCGTAACCACGATAACCAGGTGATACCGCTACCAGGCCGAATTTCTAAAAGTGCGTCAAGTCGCCGTAAATGATGTGGTTCCAATGGCGCGACCAAAGTACGATAGATGCGCCGATTCGCACGCGATATGGCTTCCGAGCACGCACGATCAATCACATTCAAACGCGGCAAAATAACATTGCATTTGCGTAAAATTGACAAAGCATGGTTTGCCAGTATTACCCCTTTATCGGTCTGCATTGCTAAATCCGTCAAACCATTAATCAGGAGACGTAAATCAGCTCGTCCAAACGGTTGCAGCCCTAAATAAACACGTAATTCTGATAAGTGCTCGCGTCGGGTGGTATCGCGCTCACCATAATGTGCCCATGCACTAGCATCCACACGTATTTGACGCGCTACCCATTGGATAATCAATTCAGGAACATCGAATTCATTACCTAACGCATATCCGGGAAACCTGAGCAGACATAACTGGACAGCAAAGCCCAATCTATTAGGGTCGCCACGCCGTTGACGCACCAGTGCCATGTCAGCGTCATTTAACGTGTAATGTTGGATGAGATCATCTTGACTCTCTGGTAAGGCTAGTAGGCTACCCTGTTCGGTAGCAGAAAGAATGAGACGACGTGGCATAGTAACTTCGCGCAGCAGGAAAGATTAATAATGAAAATCACGAGTACACTCTGTTTAACTCTAGAAAGCACCAATAGATTGCTTTCATAAAGACGCAATTCCAATTTGTGATGAATTTTCGTAAGATCAAAAACAAAGTCCATATCGTAGTGCAGGTAACTAAGTAAGGAAAACGAAGATCAAAAAAATCAATGACAACCGCCTCCATGACTGCCTAAATTTTTACTCGACAATCCCTCGGTGGTCGCAAGATTATGCAAAATACCGCAATCTTTACCCGCAGTAGGGTTGTCGCAAAGACTACGTAATTGACTGAGTTGTTTTTGCAACTCAGTCAATTCATGAATGCGATGTGTAACATGGTCAATATGTTTATCTAAAATTTGATTCACTTCCGTGCAGGTCTCCTGAGGCGCATCCTTAAAAAGTAAAAGCTGACGGATTTCATACAAGGTCATATCCAATGATCGACAGTGGCGGATAAATAAAAGTCGTTCAGCATGGCTGTCACCATACAAACGATAATTTCCTTGCGAGCGTATGGCTGGAAGAAGTAAGCCTTCCTTTTCATAAAAACGAATGGTTTCTACCTGACAACCAGATCGTTTTGCGAGTTCACCAATCTTTAATTCCATTCGATTCATCCTCATCGCAAAATAATGCTTGACCCTATACCTACTACAGGGTTTCTAATGGCACTATACGCCCTAAGGAGCTTTTATGTCATCCACAACTGAGGAAACATCCATTCGTAGCAGTAATCAACATGACTGTGCTTGTGGGGATACACCGCCGATCACTGCAACGTCACCGGAGTCACCCTCCGCCGTCGGTGCATCATCGGTGGTATATAGAATTGAGAACATGGATTGCCCCACGGAAGAAACTTTGATTCGTCAGAAACTGACTTCTATTAAAGGCATTACGCAGCTTAAATTTAATCTGCTAGAACGAAAACTCACAGTCGAACATCGACTAGCGGATGAAAAACCGATTCAGCAAGCTTTACAGGAAATCGGTATGCAAGCCGAGCTGGTCGATACGGCGACGCAAGCCCAACAACACCCAAGCACATCCCCTACGAGCAGTAAATCATGGTGGCTGATTGGTTTGGGTGTTGCCAGCGCGATTGCTGCAGAAGTGATTGCCTGGGTGAGTGGCAACGAATCAAGTTGGGCTGTGATTGCGCTATCCTTATTTGCCATTCTCATCAGTGGCGTTGGCACCTATAAAAAAGGATGGATCGCGCTCGCCAATCTCAATTTAAACATTAACGCCCTGATGGCAATTGCTGTTACAGGTGCTGTGATCATCGGGCAATGGCCAGAGGCGGCAATGGTGATGGCTTTGTTTAGCCTGTCAGAAATGATCGAAGCCTTATCCTTAGACCGTGCGCGCAATGCCATTCGGGGATTAATGGCGATGGCACCTGAACAAGCGACGGTGAAACAGGCTGATGGTACTTGGCTCACCGTAGGAACTGACCAAATTCAAATTGGAGCGATTCTACGGGTCGCGCCCGGAGAACGCGTTCCGCTTGATGGCATATTGACTGAGGGGGGATCTGCGATTGATCAGGCTCCGATTACAGGAGAAAGTATGCCAGTTGCAAAAAATATTGGGGATCAGGTATTTGCTGGGACGATTAATCAAAGCGGTTCCTTTCTCTATCGTGTCTCTTCCACAAAATCAGATTCGATGTTGGCACGCATTATTGTGCGCATTGAAGAAGCGCAAGCTAGCCGTGCGCCTACACAACGTTTTGTGGATCAATTCGCCAAAATTTACACACCTGTGGTCTTCTTGTTAGCGTTGGCAGTCATGATTGTGCCGCCTGTCTTTTTTGGACTGTTGTGGTCGGTATGGGTCTACAAAGCCTTGGTATTACTCGTGATTGCTTGCCCTTGTGCACTCGTGGTGTCAACACCAGTGACAGTAGTGAGTGGACTGGCCGCAGCAGCTAAAGCGGGCATCTTGATCAAAGGTGGAATTTATCTTGAAGACGGTCGTAATTTGAAAGTGCTTGCACTGGATAAAACCGGCACCATTACGTTGGGGAAGCCTAGTGTCACCGATATCACGCCACTTCAAGGGGATACCAACGCCCATTTAGGGCTTGCGGCAAGTTTAGCGAACCGTTCAGATCATCCTGTCTCTGGTGCCATTAGTCGGTATTGGCAATCGCAATTTTCTACTGTTTCTCTCACTGAAGTATCTCAGTTTGAAGCTTTGATGGGACGTGGTGTAAAAGCACGCGTGGATGATCAGTGGTTTTATTTAGGCAATCATCGACTGGTTGAAGAATTAGGTATCTGTAACACGAGCCTGGAAGCGACTTTACGCACCTTTGAAGGTGATGGAAAAACTGTGGTCATTCTCTGTAATGAAACAGCGCCACTTCTGATGGTTGCCGTAGCCGATACAGTTCGAGAAACTAGCCGACAAGCCATTGCCGAACTACATGCGATGGGCGTGCGTACCGTGATGCTGACTGGTGACAATACGCTCACGGCTAAGGCGATTGCCAAGCTGGTCGGTATTGACGACGCGCGTGGCGACTTATTGCCAGAGGATAAATTAGCGGCTATTCAGCAAGAAATAACACAATATGGTCACGTCGGGATGGTGGGCGATGGTATTAATGATGCCCCAGCACTGGCCAAAGCCCATATTGGATTTGCGATGGGTGCCGCTGGGACGGATACCGCATTGGAAACGGCCGATGTGGCATTAATGGATGATGATCTGCGTAAGATCCCTCAATTTATTCAATTGAGTCAACGTACCTCCCGCATTCTGAAACAGAACATTAGTTTAGCGTTGGGGATAAAAGTTGTTTTCTTAGTACTTGCAGTCTTTGGTTCTGCAAGTCTTTGGATGGCGGTTTTTGCGGATATGGGGGCAAGCTTGTTAGTCATTTTTAATGGCTTACGCTTAGTCAAACTTCCCGCATCCAAGCTTGC
Source organism: Affinundibacterium baiyunense (assembly GCF_018139645.1). Classification (GTDB taxonomy): domain Bacteria; phylum Pseudomonadota; class Gammaproteobacteria; order Burkholderiales; family Burkholderiaceae_D; genus Undibacterium; species Undibacterium baiyunense. The sequence continues at coordinate 271,792 of NZ_JAGSPM010000001.1, read as the reverse complement.
TGCGAAATCAGCATTATAGATAACAAATTTGTCATCCAATAGAGAAACAGATCAGGTATATAATTCGCGTCATGTATAAAAAATGGATCATCCTGTTAGTCCTTGCGTTGACCTTCCAACTAAGTTGGACGGCGGCAAGTGCTTTCTGTCAGCATGAAACAGATAAATCCACGCAACATTTTGGGCATCATCCTCACCAACATCACACTGCGGATCAAGAGGATCAAAAGAATAAGACAGGCAATCAGAAACCTGTGTCGCATCCAGATTGTACGACATGTCATCACGGCGCTTCAATGACTGCTGATGCACAAGTATGTCCATTTGATGATCTAGGACGTCAAGATTCCCGATCGCTCACACAACTTCAACTTCCTATACCGTTTTTGGCAGAGCCAGAACGTCCCAAATGGATGCGCGTCGTTTAATCCGGCGCCAATTCACTGTCATTCTTCATTATTTTCTTTTGTATTGAGATCCAAGGGTTGACAGCGCACGACCGGATTTTTCCTATCGCTTCATTTTAAGAATAGTTTCAGGAATTATTTCAGGGGAGTTCCATGCAAAAATTGCTTTTGCCGCCCACGTTGTCGTGGCTCGCGGTTGTATTACTTACGTCATCACCCGCATACCTTGTGGCGCAGACATTACAGACTATTACCAACATAAAAGATCAAGCGAGTACGCAAATGCTCGTAGCTAGACAACCGACAAATCAAGATCCAAATAACGACGTGAATAGTCGTTTGAGTTTGCGAGAAGCGATACGTTTAGCCCAGCAATACCACCCGGATATCGCTGCTGCCAAACGAGAGATAGCGGCGACCGAGGCAAGCTTACGTCAAGCAGGCTTGCTACGTAATCCAGAACTGGTTGCGATGATGGAAGACGCCCGAACTGAAAATCGTAGTACCACCTGGCAACTCAATCAAGCTATTGAACTGGGTGGGAAACGACGTGCGCGCCTGTCGGTGGCCGAAAGCGGTTTGAATATGGCAAAAATCGAGTTCGCCATGATGGTAAATGAGATTCGGGTCACCGTCACAACGCGTTTTAATGAGGTGCTAATTGCACAAGAACGTCAGCGATTGGCACTCACTTCATTGGAGCTAACACAGCGTGCTTACAGTGCAGCCAAAAAACAAGTCACCGTGGGCAAAGTGGCACCCTTAGAAGAGAGTAAGGCGCGGGTGGCGCAGTCCAGCGCGCAGCTTGAGTTAGCGAAATCCGAGAGTGAATTAGTGATTGCACGCCAACGATTGCACTCTATGATCGGCAATAAGGCGCCTTCATCCATTGAATTGGTGGGACGTTTTGATACTTTACCTGTGGTGCCTGATAGCTTGGATGTAGAAAAGCAGATGATGCAATCACCACAGATCATCAAAGCAAAAATAGAGGTGGAAAAACGAGCTGCAATGGCCGATGTAGAGCGCAGTAAACAAATTCCAGATATCACCTTAAGTCTTGGTGCCAAACGGGAACAATTGACGGGGCGACAGCAGCCTATGATCGGAGTCTCTATACCGATTAGCCTGTTTGATCGTAATCAGGGCAATGTTCAGGAAACCATCAGTCGTCTGGATAAAGCAAAAGATGAACTGCAATCGACGCAAATTCGTGTGCGCAATGAATTGATGCAGGCAATTCAGCGACTGCGCTTTGCGATCGACGAGGCACAGCTAAGCAAAGCAGACGTGCTGCCCAATGCCCAAAATGCCTTTGACCTTGCGCTAAAAGGCTTTGAATTTGGCAAATTCGGTTTCTTAGACGTACTCGATGCGCAGCGTTCTCTCTTAGCTGCGAAAGCACAATATTTACGTAGTTGTGGCGATGCCCATCTTGCCGCAGCGGATATTCAAAGACTGCTGAATGATCAAGCGTTTGAATTCTATCCAGCGACTGACTCATTTTAGGAATAATCATGAAATTTTTATCTCAACTGACACAATCATCGCCACTCAAATACCGGAATCAGGCGATTGCGGTCGGCATCGTCCTTGTGGTCGGCGTTGTTTTAGCGACTGCTATCCTTTTTTCAAATAAACCGACGTCTAAAACAGAAGATCACGATAAAGCCAGCCATGCGGGAGAGCATGCAGAAAAAGTGGGAGAAGAACGAGCGAATGATCAGAAAGGCCCTCATGGCGGACGCCTATTTACGCAAGGCACTTATGCCTTAGAGGTCACTATTTTTGAAGTAGATTCTGTGCCCGTCTTTCGACTCTATCCCTACCAAAATGGGAAACCATTGGCGCCAAGTGCTAACAATGTCACGATCTTGGTACAGCGCTTAGGTCAGGAAGCGCAGACGTATCGCTTCAAGCCTGAGCAGGATTATTTGACCAGTGCGGACGAACTAGAGGAGCCGCATTCCTTTGATGTCAAAATTAAGGCGGTATTTAATCAAGAAACCTACGATTTTCACTATGAACAGATCGAAGGTCGCGTACAAATGAGTGAGCAGCAACGCAAAAATAACGGGATAGAGACGCAAGTTGCTGGACCGATGCTGTTGCAAAGCACGATGTCACTGTTAGGTGAAATTCGTCTGAACGCCGATAACACGGTGCATGTCGTGCCACGCCTGACGGGATTGGTAGAGCATGTATTGGTGAATGCGGGAGATAAGGTCAAACAAGGACAGGTACTAGCGGTCATTTCCAGTCAGCTTTTAGCGGATCAACGTAGTGAAGTGCTGGCGGCACAAAAACGGTTTGCATTAGCGAAGAAAAATTTTGAGAGAGAAAAGAAATTATGGGAAGAGAAGATTTCTGCCGAACAGGATTATTTAGCAGCACAAAACGCCTTACAGGAAGCCGAGATCACACGTCAAAGTGCAGAGCAAAAATTAGCCGCATTGGGGGCGAATTCTCCCATAAGCACAACTGGCGGATCACTCACACGTCTAGAAATTCGGTCTCCCATTAATGGCACCATCACAGAAAAAAATATCGCGATGGGGCAAGTATTGAAGGAAGATGCCACGATCTTTACGGTAACCAATCTTGATACGGTGTGGGTGGAAGCGGTGATTCCTGCAAAAGAGCTAGGGCAAATCAAAGTCGGACAAAAGGCAACGATCAGCGCAACAGCATTTGAGGCCAGTACCACTGGGAAAGTCAGCTATGTCGGCTCAGTGGTCGGTGACCAGACACTAAGTGCGATGGCACGCCTGGTGGTGTCCAATGCCAAAGGTATGTGGTACCCAGGTCTACCGGTCAATCTGGTTGTGCAATCTGCCGCGGTGAACACACCGGTTGTTGTCGCTAGCGAGGCGATTCAAAATGTGAATGAAACCTCAAGTGTATTTATCAAAGTCGGTGATCAGTTTGAAGTACGTCCTGTGGAATTGGGGCGAACCAATGGTAAATTTACCGAATTACTGAAAGGCTTACAGGCGGGTGAAACTTATGTCTCAAAAAATAGTTTTCTGATGAAGGCGGAATTGGGTAAGTCGTCGGCAAGTCATGACGACTGATTCCGATTCAAATGATCTTCTTATGAATTATTCCATTCATTTCAGAAAGTAAAAATTATGTTTGAGAAACTTATTCGCTTTTCCATCGATCACCGATGGATGGTGCTGGCCGTGACCTTGTGTTTTGCCGCATTGGGTATCGTCAATTATCAACGCCTACCCATCGATGCGGTACCCGATATCACCAATGTTCAGGTGCAAATTAATACAGTATTACCAGGGTACTCACCCTTAGAGTCAGAGCAACGTGTGACCTTTCCGATAGAAACTGTAATGGCAGGTCTGCCTTCTTTGCAGCAAACGCGCTCGCTTTCCCGTTATGGTTTGTCGCAGGTGACGGTGGTATTTAAGGACGGTACCGACATCTATTTTGCTCGTCAGTTGGTCAATGAGCGACTGCAAGAAGCGAAATCGAAATTGCCTGCAGGTGTTGAACCTACAATGGGGCCGATTTCAACTGGACTTGGTGAGATTGTGATGTGGACGGTCGAAGCTAAACCGGGTGCGCTAAATGCCTCCGGCGAACCTTATTCCTCGACCGAGCTTCGAGAGATCCAGGATTGGATCGTCAAGCCTCAATTACGTAATGTCCCAGGTGTCACCGAGATCAATACGATCGGCGGGTATAACAAAGAATTCTTGGTTGCTCCCAGACCAGAAAAACTCGTTGCCTACGACGTCACTTGGCAGGAAGTCGCTGCCGCAATCGAAAAAAATAATGCCAATATAGGTGCTGGCTATATTGAGCGACGCGGGGAACAATACTTGGTGCGTGCGCCTGGCCAACTCAACTCTATTGCAGATATTAAACAGATCATCGTGAAATCCATCCACGAAACACCGATTCGCATTGAAGATGTCGCTGATGTGGAAATCGGTAAGGAGTTGCGCACAGGAGCCGCTACTGAAAATGGTCGTGAAGTGGTGCTGGGTACCGTATTTATGCTAATGGGCGAGAATAGCCGGAAGGTGTCACTTGCTGTCAGTAAAAAAATCGAAGAGATTAATCATACATTGCCAAAAGGCGTGATTGTTAATACTGTTTATGATCGAACCATATTAGTGGATAAAGCGATTAGTACAGTGAAGAAGAATCTGCTTGAAGGTGCCGTTCTGGTGATCGTAATTCTGTTTCTATTCCTAGGGAACATCCGTGCTGCAATTATTACGGCGATGGTAATTCCACTAGCAATGCTGTTCACGTTCACCGGTATGGTTGGTAACAAGGTCAGTGCAAATCTGATGAGTCTTGGGGCATTAGATTTTGGGATTATCATTGATGGTGCCGTCGTCATTGTGGAAAATTGCGTGCGGCGTTTAGCACATGCGCAGCTTCATCATGGCAGGCTATTAACGCGGCATGAGCGCTTTAACGAAGTGTTTGAAGCAGCAAAGGAATCACGTAGACCATTGCTATTCGGTCAGTTAATCATCATGGTGGTGTACTTGCCTATATTTGCACTGACGGGCGTCGAGGGCAAGATGTTTCACCCCATGGCTTTTACTGTAGTTGCGGCATTGATTGCAGCGATGGTACTTTCAGTGACATTCATTCCGGCCGCCGTCGCGCTATTTATTGGCGATAATATCGCTGAAAAAGAAAACGGCGCGATTAGTCGTATTCAAAAGCGTTACCAGTCATTATTGGATTGGACACTTCGTAGTAAGGCCTTAGTGCTCAGTATTGCAGGCACTACGATCATTTTGAGTGGCTTACTCCTAACTCGTATGGGAAGTGAATTTGTACCTAGCCTGAACGAAGGTGACATCACGATGCATGCGATGCGTATTCCGGGTACTGGCCTCAATCAGGCAGTACAGATGCAGCAGGATCTTGAACGTGTTATTCAAAAGTTCCCTGAAGTTGAACGGGTATTTTCAAAAATCGGCACAGCAGAGATTGCGACCGATCCAATGCCGCCAAGTTTGGCTGATACATTCATCATGCTCAAGCCAGAAAATGAATGGCCTAAGCCAAAACGAAGTAAAGACGGATTAATTGAGGCAATCCAAGATGCTGTCGCCAAAGTGCCGGGAAATAACTACGAATTTACGCAGCCGATTCAAATGCGCTTCAACGAATTGATTTCCGGCGTCCGTAGTGATGTAGCAGTCAAGGTATTTGGTGACGACATGGACACCATGAATAAGTCCGCTGAAAAAATCTCTCAAGTGTTGGCGAAGATTGATGGTGCGACCGATGTCAAGGTGGAGCAAACAACTGGCTTGCCGATGCTCAATATTCAAATAGACCGGGATAAAATCGCTCGTTTAGGCGTCAACGTTAATGATGTTCAAGGTGTCATCAGTCACGCCATTGGTGGGCAGGCAGTTAGTACGATGTTTCAGGGTGATCGTCGTTTTGATATTGTGGTTCGCCTGCCAGACCATTTGCGCAATGATGTGGATACGATTAAACGCCTGCCAATTCGCTTGCCCAAAGATGGTATCAGCCCAGATAAAGCGGGTTATTTGCGATTAAGCGATGTGGCAGCGGTCAGCATGGGAACGAGCCCCAATCAAATCAGTCGAGAAGAAGGAAAGCGCCGCGTGGTCGTCACCGCAAATGTCCGTGGACGCGATATTGGGTCATTCGTGACCGAAGCCCAGCAGAGTATGCGGAAAGAAATTAATATGCCTACAGGCTATTGGATCACCTGGGGCGGTACTTTTGAACAATTACAGTCAGCGAGTAATCGTCTGAAAGTAGTTGTGCCAGCTGCATTGGTGCTGGTCTTTATGCTGCTCTTTGCGATGTTTGGCAATATGCGAGACGGCCTATTAGTCTTCACCGGTGTACCCTTTGCATTAACCGGAGGCATAGTCGCCTTATGGTTACGAGACATTCCTTTATCGATTTCAGCGGGTATCGGTTTTATTGCCTTGTCTGGCGTGGCCGTCTTGAATGGTCTGGTGATGATCGCCTATATTCGTTCACTCATTGATAAGGGCATGGATGTAGATGCCGCAATTAGTGAAGGTGCGGTAACAAGACTGCGTCCCGTGCTGATGACTGCTTTAGTCGCTTCTCTAGGTTTTATTCCAATGGCCATCGCTACAGGCACCGGCGCTGAGGTACAACGACCTCTAGCGACAGTCGTCATCGGGGGGATTATTTCCTCAACTTTGTTGACCTTACTGGTATTGCCATTGCTGTACAAGCTTGTGCCTTCCTATTTCACGAAAGAAATCGAAACGTAGTTGTCGTTTAGGTTTACTCCACATGGTCGGTAATGGCATGTGGAGTTCTAATGAAGTCAAGGCTTACTTAATTGGTGTATTGGCGCAGACTTACCTAAACTGTGCTCGATACGTTGTTGAGAAAATTGATCAGCCACGTCGACATAGCGCATCGCTGATTGAATATTTTTCCAGCCAACATATTCCATTAGCGTCTTTAGATCCCATCCATTCGCTGTAGCCCAAGTAGCGAAACCGCGTCGAAGCGAATGGCCGCTATACAAATTAGCCGCTTCGATTCCGGCAGCGTGTAAAGCCGAACGAAAAATAGGAATCAAACTGTCTTCGTGCAAACTGATCTCAGATAGGTGTCCCCATCGATCAATCGCACGAAACACCGGACCAGAAGTTAATTGTGCGGTATGAACCCAATCGATAAATGCGTCGACTGGGCAGAGTCTTGATAAGGCTGGTGTTTTAAAACTGGTTCCTTGGTACCTTCTATCACTTTTCGTTTGTGATAAATAGCAAATCATACCTTCACCTGGTGATACCGTCACATCTTCTACTTGCAGTCGTGTGAGTTCATCGCCTCGGAAGCCGCGCCAAAATCCAAGTAATAAAAGCGCTCTGTCTCGAACATATCGTAGCTCGGCGCTACGGCGGCCCTCATTACGAGCGCTCTCAATGGCTGATGCCAACCATCGGTCCACCTGTTCAAGCTGGTCTAGTTGCAGAGGCTTGGCCTGTTTTTCTTTGGCAGGATGAAGTGCTTGTATGCCACGAAAAACCTTTCGTACGACGGGTGATTTGGTTGGATCTGGAAAACCCTGCGAAATATGCCACTGTGCCAAGGCGGCTAAACGTTGACGTAAGGTATTGATCGCGAGTGTCTCAGCGTACTCAACCAAGTAGTTAGCGATACTGTCGGCCGTAGCGGGCAAGAAACCACCCCATTCAATTTCAAAATGGCGCACAGCAGCTTGGTAGCTTTGACGGGTGTTGTCTCGGGTGGCTGCTTGAATATATTGATCAATCTTGCTCATGTTTTTGATGATTACATCTGAAATCAGTAATTTACCCCATTTTTTACATATCACACAGGATAACTCTATATTATCCGTTATTAATTTTAAGAAGTTTTAAGCTTGAATATTCCACTCAAGTAGTATGTAATTACGTATTACGTAATGTATTATGATATTTGAAGGAGTGACGATATGGCACGAACTGGTTTGTACAAATCTGAAGTGAAGAAAGCACGTGAATCACTGCTTGCCCAGGGGCGACATCCCTCCGTCGATGCCATTCGCATCGAGCTGGGAAATACCGGTTCTAAATCGACCATTCATAAATACCTCAAAGAATTAGAGACGGAAGATGGTGGAGTCACCGATCGTAAGACCTCAATTAGCGAAGCTTTGCAGGATCTAATCGCGCGCCTCGCCGTACAGTTGGAAGAAGAAGCAAATGTGCGGATCGAAGAAGTCAAGGCGAAAAGCGCCGAGAAGGCGCAGCAGCTCAATGCATCAATTGCAGCACTAACCATCGCCAACGAGGAGTTAAATGACAAATTAAGCGCTTCTGAGGCTAGAAATCAAATCGAAGTGGCAGCGCACGGCAGGACTTCCGAATCGTTGCAAAGGGAAATAATTCTGCGTCACACCCTTGAACAACAAGTGGCTGATTTGAAAGAGCGCCTAAGCGAAAACGAAGCGCACCGGCAATCTTTGGAGACGAAGCACACACATGCAAGGGAGGCTCTAGAACATTATCGTGAGTCAGTAAAAGAACAGCGCGACCAAGATATTCGTCGCCACGAACATCAAGTCCAACAGCTACAGGTTGAAATCCGCCACCTGCAGCAGGGATTGGTGCAGAAACAAAACGAAATTACAGGTCTCAATCAAGACGGTGCACGATTGGTAGCAGAACTTTCCCAAGCGCAGAAGCTGCTTTACGAGATTCAACGCGTTGAACAGCAGCATGCCATGGAAATTGAGGCACTCAGAAAGGCAAATAGTAACATTGCGTTATTGGAATCAAGTTCTAAAGCCAAAGATGAGAATTTACTCAATTTGAAGCAAAAACTCATGGATTCCAGTGAAGAAAACCGTACGTTATTAGAACGAGTTCAACTATTGCAATTGGAGTTGGTCAAATCAACAGCTACAGTTGAAACGCAGCAATTGATATTAGCAAGATTCGATGAACGCCTCGGCGAAAGTCTTGGCAAATTAAGCTTGAAAAGCAGTGTGGAATAAGGTTGATAGCACCTAAACCACTTCACCCAAATAAAGGGGGGGCAGCATGGAGGCTAACTTTGCACTTTTCTTGGGCTTGTTTTATTGGATTTATGACAGTGATGGCGTTTCTGCTAGGCGCACATGATATTCGGCCTGCAAGTTCATCCAGAATCGAACTTCCATATTAAAAAACTCGGCCAGCCGCATTGCAACTTCTGCCGTGATCGGGTGATGACCATTTACAATTTGGGCGATACAGCTGGTATTCACGTCCAGATCTCTCGCCAGTCGCGCATTGGTAATACCCATATGCTTGAGAAATTCTTCGCTTAGGATTTTGCCTGGATGAATTTCAGAAAGTTTTTTAGCCATCTTCGATCTCCATACACCAACATATGGTCATTTGTTTACGATGTTTATCAATTGTGATTTTCGGTTCAGCCAGCCAAATAATAGTTGAGCTAAGAAATCAATTGTAGGAAGTTTCCAAGCAAAACAATCAACAGAATGCTCGATTTCATGAGCAGCAATTGGAACTGGGCAAATCTTTAGCAGTGGTAGAAACCGAACAAATGATCCTGACTGAATTGCAGGGACGCTTTGCGGACAAAAAGTAGGCGACACAAGTAACCAGTGCATTATAAGCAGGTGATATGCCGCGAGTGCCGCCACACGTAGCAACATTATAGCGATAATGTTATAAAAATTGGCTAATAAAAAAAATCTGCCGAGGCCGGTAGTTTCTGGAGTAACTTTACCCTAAGTTCACGCTGCGTCTCGCTTTTTGCATGTAAGTTTGAATAAATTTCCACGTAAAAAAATATATCTGCCATCGATTTGAAAAGATCACGAAACAATTACTGAATTATTCACGGCACAATAATTGCTTAGCTTTCATTTTGCTGAAGAAATTTTGCAACATTAAATTACGATAAGACAGGCTTTTGGAACAAATTTATTGCATGGATTGAAGTATCTCTCATACATATTGTCTTGAAAACTTCGAAAATCCAAGTTGCATTAATTTCAAAAAAAGGGTCACTTTTTTTGGTGCGTGTACGGTAGCAAAAATAAAAAGAATTATTTATGTCCTAGTCTTAGATTAACCGTTCTTTGCGGATGCAGCATCAAGAATTCTTTATATGCTGAACATCGTCGAATTTTGTTTTTTGGAATAATTTATTTATGCTAATAAATGCTAGTTAAATTGCCCGCCCTCTGGGCCCTAAATGCCAATCTCGACACTTTAGGCATGATAAGACAACTTATTCTTTCCGAAAGTCAGACACATTGCGAAATAGTCCCATTCAGTAGAGAGAACGACCGTGGACATTTGTTAATTGGCGATGATGGCAAACACGTTGCCTATATATTTCAGCACAATCCTCGTCCAGCATCGTTCACACATGAGGATCTGGTGGTCGTTGCAAAATACAAGATAGCTGAGAATGAGCCTCTTGATCTGACGAATGGCACTTGGTTGCACCATCCGAGATTGCAACCTCTATCTAGAAACCCTGGACGTTTAGCTTCAAATGCACGTGAATCATGGCGAGGTGCTTTTCGGTTTGTCGAGGAAGATCCAGACCGTCAACTTGTTGGGTTACGGCGTCCTCAAATGGGTGCATTACATGCCATTCATGCGCATTGGACGACTAGTCGCCAAACTGCAACCATCGTTATGCCAACCGGCACAGGAAAGACAGAAACGATGCTTGCCACGTTACTGTCTGCCCAATGCGAGTGTGTTTTAGTTTTGGTTCCTACTGATGCTCTTAGAACCCAAATCGCGGCCAAATTTGAGTCCCTTGGGATTTTGAAGCTTGAGGGAAATTCTGTATTGGAAGCCACTGCGCGGTGTCCTGTCGTTGGAACATTAACGTCCCGTCCCCAAACAGTGTCGGAAGTTGAGCAATATTTTTCTGAATGCAATGTGGTAGTCACAACAAGTGCACTCGCCGGTAGATGTAGCATAGAAGTACAGAAAAAAATGGCTGACCTTTGCAGTCACTTATTTATCGATGAAGCTCATCATGCTGAAGCAAACACTTGGACAGATTTTCGCGGCAACTTCGAGAATAAGCTCGTGCTCCAGTTCACTGCAACGCCTTTTCGACAAGACGGTAAGAAGATAGATGGAAAGTTTATATTCGTCTATCCGCTAAAAAAAGCGCAGGCGGAAGGGTACTTCAGGCCTATCCGATTTCGACCAATTGAAGAATACGATTCGATAATTGGCGATCTTAGAATCGCTGAGGCGGCAATGGACGAGTTAGATGCCGATGTGACGGGAAAGCACATTGTCATGGCTCGTGTTTCGAGTAAGCCTCGCGCTGATGCAATACTTGAATTGTACCGATCACTTGGTCGCTATGAATCAGTAGCAATTCATTCAGGTGTTCGTGCAAGCGAGAAAGAAGAGGCAAAAGCCAAATTATTTTCGGGCGCAGCTCGAATCGTTGTGTGCGTGGATATGCTGGGCGAAGGGTTCGATCTGCCAGAACTGAAAATTGCTGCGTTTCATGATGTTCGAAAGAGTCTCGCCATTACCCTCCAATTGGCTGGACGTTTCACCCGGTCACGTCCAGATTTAGGTGATCCTGTTGTGATAGTCAATACGGCCTTAATTGATGTAGCTGATGAACTTCGAACTCTATACACGCAAGACCCTGACTGGAACCTCTTACTTCCGTTGATTAGTACTTCAGCGATTGATCAGGAAGTTATCTCTCAAGAGTTCTTTCAAGGGTTCGGGGCATTCTTGGACGAGGTTCCCCTTAAAGATCTTCGCCCTGCAGCTAGTATGGTTGTTTATAAAACTCGTTGCGCCGATTGGGCGCCGAACAATATTAAGAATGGTTTTCCTGGATTGACGGATACGAGACATCTCTATCACAGCCTTAACCCACAGGAAAACACGCTTGTAATTTTAGTGGCTTCTGAGCACGATGTGCAATGGAGCGATGTATCTTCAATCCGCGAGCGAAGCTGGGAATTGCTTATCGCTTGCTGGGACCGCGAACGGAATCTTCTTTACATACATGGTTCTGGAATCAATGGCGTATATCGTGGGATTGCACGTGTACTCTGTGGCGATGGCGTAGAGTTAATTTCTACTCCGACCGTGTTCCGATGCTTCCATGGAATCAATAGACTTGTACTCAATAATGTCGGACTTAGTGAACACCTAGGACGCCAAGTTCGCTACACGGCGCGTATGGGATCTGACGTAGAGTCCAGAATCGGACATGCCGTGCGACAAGGTTCGACCAAAGCAGTCTTAGCAGGGCAAGGATATGAGAATGGACGAAAAACATCCGCTGGCGCTGCAAAAAAAGGGAGAGTTTGGTCAAATCTAAGATTGCGTGTGGATACTTTCACATTTTGGGCTAGAGCGATTGGGGTGAAAATCTCTAATGAGTCCATTGACCCGGATACTGTCCTAGAAGGAACACTTAAGCCGGAAAATATCTGCGAGGTACCCGACGAGGTTGTTGTTGCTGTGGACTGGCCGCACGATGTTTTTTCCCGGACAGAATCATCGATGAGACTGTTAACACCTGGAGTGTCCGAACAATCAATCACATTTTTCGATATAGAGTTCATTGAACGTGACAATAATGGGAAGTTAATTTTAAAAGTTCATAGTGATGAATTAGAAGCACAATTTCGGCTCGATTTATTGAGCGATGAAGGTCGGTTTGACTTCGAGTTCGTCAAAATTCATGGTCCCGATCTCAACATTAGCTTTGGGCGTACGGAGAGAGCGCTCGCTGATTATTTCACAGACTATCCGCCAGTGATCTGGTTTGCGGATGGATCTTCGTTAGAGGGCTGTGCATATGTAAAATTGCCCGACAATTTGTTGCGCCCTTTTCCGGTCGAACGTATGACTGCAATTGATTGGAGTGGCGTTAATATTACTAAGGAATCTCAACGTGCCGAACGGGTCTCTGGAACGGTTCAACACAAATTAATAGAGCTACTACAACGAGACGAGTCTTACCAAGTAATTTTCGATGACGATGATAAGGGCGAGGCTGCCGACGTCGTAGCAATTCGTGTAATCGACGAAGATCATCGAAAATTTCTCGAAGTCGATCTCTACCACTGTAAATTCGCAGGCGGCGCACCAGGAGCTAGACTGGACGATCTATATGTTGTGTGCGGACAAGCACAGCGAAGCGCAAATTGGCTTGCGACATCCAATAGAAGAACTGATCTCTTTACTCACTTATTAGTGCGAGATGGAAAAAGAATCGCCGCTGGTAGATCAACGCGTTTTGAAAAAGGCGACAAGCACAAACTCTCAGAAATTCGTAACATGAGCCGACAAATGGAAGTTAAGTTGAATGTATTTGTAGTGCAACCTGGCCTATCGATCGCAGCGGCCGAGCGCGATCACTTACTACTGTTGGCTGTTACAGAGCGATATTTGAACGATACTTACGAAATTCCTTTTTCTGTCTATTGTAGCGCTTAGCTATTGAGTCATAAGTAAGTCATTTGGAATCCGCATCAGAACAATCAAGAATTGAACGCTTAATTCATTTGTCGTCGATACACGGTGTGAATAACCTTCGATCAATCAGGGAACGCAGGAGCAGGGTGTGTATTTGCATCAAAGAAGCCACCTGTTTGCATATTAAACCAGTCATGCTTGGGCAGCTTAAGATGGCCATTCGTTGCGACCGCGTTTTACTTCATGAAGTAAAACGCGGTTGAGTGGCTGTTTACCGGAATCCTGACAGGCTATTTTGGGGCCGGAGCTACCAATGACGTTTTTTAATGATCGACTACAATCGACACGACGCCGCTATTCAGCAGTATCGCAATCGAGCGTCAAGAAATTTTTATGATATCAATACCTCACTTGTTTCAACCGTAACTTTATAGGCACCCAATTGTCAAACGAAAACACACAGAAAATATCTTGGTATGCTCGAAGTTTGAGAGAAATCCGAGTTTTGTCATATCGAATATCGCCTGACTTATTTTTTTGCACCCAAATGAATCGTGTTTACTAGATTATCGGGAACGAGATGATGAAGAAAATTTAGCGAGTCAGCTGCCAGAAGGTGAAGTCTTAACCGTTGCTGCGATATGGGCAGTTGAGGTTTATGGACCTTCAGAAATTGATTCTTTATCTTATAGTCTGCTCAAATACAAGATTATTTTCTGTGTGGATGCGAAATATGCGTTACTTTCAGTTGTGTAGGGTTCCACTTAAACTTAATGTATTTCGCTCCAAACACACAATCTGTTCCAATATAAATTTTGTGAGCCAAATATATGTTTGCCGGGAGTTTTATCTTGATGATACTTTTGCTCAATGACTCATTTAAGCGCGCTATGAATACTCTAAATCGGGAGGTTATTTGAAGTTGCGCATAGATTTTACTCAAATTAGGGAACACCGAGGTACTCAGATGGGAGGCTTCGAAGAGCTCTGTTGCCAGCTTGCTGCACTAGAGGATCCAGCGGAAGCCTCACGGTTCATTCGAAAAGGCTCTGGGGCTGACCAAGGATTAGAGTGCTATCGTACTTATCGAGAAGGGCATGAGGTTGGTTGGCAGGCCAAATATTTCATAAATAAGTTTGAGTCAATTCAGGTTCAGGATCTAGATGAATCTTTGCAGCGCGCGATGGTCGCACATCCGCAACTTAAGAAGTTCATTGTCTGCCTGCCTATCGATCTCCAAGATAACCGCTCGGGCAAGAAGCTGAGTCAAGTACAAAGATACGAGAGCTGGCGTGACACGAGCGTCAAGGCCGCCTTAGCGCAAGGCCGTATTTTGGAAATCGAACTTTGGAGCGCTTCAAGTATCGCTGAACGGCTGGGCCGTGATACTCCTGCTTACTCGGGGCGAGCCCGCTACTGGTTTGACACCGTTCGCTTCAGTACGGCGTGGTTCCGTGAGAAGTTCGAGGTCCCACGTCGAAATCTTGGTGAGCGATACAGTCCTGAAAGTCATGTGGACTTACCTATTCAACAGACTTTGCAAGCGCTTGCGCGCAATGCTGAACTTCTGAAAGAGCCAAGCATCTGGGCAGCTGAAATTACCTATCGTCTCGACGGAGCCTTACGCAGTTTGGTACGGCACGATTTTACTTCCTTAGCAGACAAGATAAAACAGTTCTGCGAGCCGCTTCTAGATGCTCTCACTAGTTCATCAGTCACACTGGACGCTCATGTTCCTATGGATATTTGGCTAGCATTGTCGGCGGATGGCATTCTGAGCGTATCGAATGCGCTGAGCGAGATTCAGGACAAAGCCGAAAGTAGGGATCGTATCAGTATTCGGAGAGAGCTTCTCGATCTGTATTCATCGATAGACCAAGTTAGGCACGAGCTAGCAAGCGCTCGTTGGAGTCTCACGAACAAGCGGGAACTGCTTATTTCTGGACAGGCTGGTATCGGCAAGTCGCACTTAGTAGCTGATTTCGGCGCGAAGCAGCTCGAACAGGCGCGACCTTTTATTTTGGTTTTGACCGGAACCTTAGCTGATGCAGAACCTTGGCAACAGATTCGTGAGCAACTGGACTTAGGACTAGTTAGTACGAGCGATTTCCTCGGAGCTTTGGATGCTGCTGCAGAGGTTGCTGGATGTCGATCAGTAATCGCAATAGATGCCTTAAACGAAAAGTATGGAATCGACCTGTGGGAGACTCGTCTTCAAGGATTCATTGCGCAAATGCAGCAATTTCCTCGCTTGGCCTTGATCTTGACGGTACGCGACACATACTTGGAATACCTCCCGCTGAAGGGACTTGAGCATGTCATTCACCATGGCTTTGCAGGTCATGCCGGGGCTGCTGCTAAGGCATACCTGGACATACGCGGTATCGCACGACCGAGTTCGCCAAATTTGGCTCGTGAGTTCGAAAATCCTCTATTCCTGCGGACATGCTGCGCATATCTTGATGCGGAAAATCTCAAGCAGCTTCCCAAGGGTCTTGAGGGCATCACGGCGATTTTCAACTTTTATCTCTCAGCGGTGGTTAAGAAAGTCGAAAGAGAGTTGAAGCTTATACCCCAGCAGAAGATTGCACGTAAAGCTCTCTATGAATTTCTTGATGCTTGCGCTACGCATGGCGACTTCGGTAGTCTGTCATTCGATGCAGCGACTGAACTATTCGAGCGTTTTCTCGATTCTGGGGGACGAATGGATCAGAGCCTCCTATCGGCGTTTCTGTCCGAAGGGGTGCTTACGCAGGAAATAGAGCGGTATGAAGGAACGAATGTTGAATTAATCAGGTTCACGTTTGAGCGGCTATCGGATAACCTACGAGCCGAACGCCTCATAGCACAAATTGACCCTGCCGACCTTGAAGGCTCAATCCGACGAGAGCCCCTGTCCAACTACTTTGGTCACTTTGTATCTTGGCGTTTAGCTGGTGTAATTGAGGCGTTTACGGTCCAGTTTCCTGAGCAGTTTGGGTACGAATTGTTCGATATGCTGCCAAAGGACGCAATCAACTCCCAGTTGCTTACCGACGCCTTCGTAAATTCGCTTATCTGGCGTGCTCCCAAAGCATTTACGCAACGTACGGTCGATTGGGTGTCAAAGCTTTGCGACCTTAATGGTCAATCTTCTTACGGCTTGCTGCTGCTAGTTTGTACTGAGCCGGAAAATCAGTTCAATGCCGAATGGTTACACCATGACCTCTGGCAACGGCCCATGCCTCAGAGAGATGCTGTGTGGTCTATCTTTCTCGCGGAAGATGATTTAAGTGATGGCGGTGCGGCGAACACCCTCATTGAGTGGGCTTGGCAGGCGGACGCAGGGGAAGTGGAAAATCAGCGGTTGTGGCTCGCAGCTGTTGCGTTGACTTGGTTCCTTTCAACAAGTAACCGAGCCGTACGAGATCGTGCTACGAAAGCCTTAGTAAATCTACTGTCCTCAAACCTTGGTGCCGCTGCTGCTCTTCTTGATAAGTTCGATCAAATCGACGACCCATACATCTCCGAGCGCTTACTTGCAGCGTGTTATGGGGCTATGATGCAGGGAACAGACCGCTGTGGATGCAAGGCAGTTGCTTCGGCCGTTTGGATGAACTACTTCGCCGGTGGCCGCAAACCACCTCTAAATTTGTTAGCTCGCGACTATGCACTAGGTACGCTGTTATATACCAAAGCTGCAGGTCAGTTGCCTCCAGAAATCGACATTGAAGCTTGCAAGGCCAAGTTCACTTCGCCTTGGCCTTTTGAACTGGTAACCGATGAAGACCTTAAGGAATACTGCATGAAAGGATACGGCGATTCTATTTTTTCGTCGACCGAAAAGGATGCGGATTTTGGAAACTATACTTTGCGCGCATGGCTGCACGGCATCACAAGTTTGCCTCGGGCACATACTGGGCAAACCACGAAGCAACTTTACGAACATTGGGAAGCGAGCTTCGAGGATAAGGCTACTTCTGTACAACTAAATGCATACATAAACCTGCTTCGTGCGAGCTTGAACTATCGCCAACGGCTGGAGCGGAGTTGGTACAGCGATAAGGGTAAAGAAGAGTCAGCACGGTTATGGGAAGACCTAATGAATGCGAACGCGGCGCTAAAGGAGCAGCTCTCGCCGGAGATGCTTGCGGAGTACAGCCGCTTTGCGGAGCAGCATCAACTTGAGGCAACTAGGATGAACGACGACGGCATTAATCCGCCTGAGTTCGATCACGCGATTGTGAGGCGCTGGATATGTGCTCGAGCCCACGCTATCGGATGGTCAGAAGAACTCTTCGAAGCGTTTGACGAAGGCTCGCACATCTTTCGCGAGCGTATTGGTAATCACCGAGTCGAACGCATAGGAAAGAAGTATCAGCGCATCGCACTTGCGGAAGCCACGGCTCGGTTGACCGACAACCTCGCCATTTGTTCCTATTCTCGCGAAGGGGAACTGAAAACTTTTGAGTACGGCCCCAGAGGTCGAGACATGAAGGCTGATATAGATCCATCACTACTTGTGCGCCGCACGCAAGAATCGGGCTGGTCCTCGACACCAGTCACGTGGTGGACTCCTACCTTTCCGAGGCTGCCGTCCGGCGACACTGACCTGCTTCTTGCCTGGGTTAGGGTAGAAGGTGATTTGTGTAATGGTCCCGA
Organism: Affinundibacterium baiyunense; assembly: GCF_018139645.1. Classification (GTDB taxonomy): domain Bacteria; phylum Pseudomonadota; class Gammaproteobacteria; order Burkholderiales; family Burkholderiaceae_D; genus Undibacterium; species Undibacterium baiyunense. The sequence goes on along the minus strand of NZ_JAGSPM010000001.1, from coordinate 253,782 downwards.
AGAGATTGATGTGGTAAATACTGATGGTAGCAAGTGGCTAGTTGTGTATAGCCATCGCCATTGGACGGTACCAGGTCAAAACAGACGTAATCATGCTGACGCTTGGTCTCATATCACGTGCTTGCTTACTCGCACGGGGAACGGTGTAGCTATGGCCAATGATCTTCTGAAGAATCATCGTGGTGACTCGTCGAGGTTTTCAGGTGACGCATATTTGAACACGTTCTTGGGCGAGCATGGTTGGCGTGACACCAAGAGTATCAGGCTCTCGAAGGATGCCTTCAGTGGTATAGCTATCCCTTACACTAGCATTGTCGAGTCGCTTACAGCCGAAAGCAACACTAAGGACAATTCGATTGATGAGTCATTTTCGCTACAACTTCCTTCTGCAGCCGCCATGCAACTTCTTGGTCTACAACTTCGCAACGGAAAAAAGCCGGAATTCGTCGACTCTGCAGGAGTTCTCAGATGGCAAGATCCTTCCCTACACGTACGCGGTCCCGGAGCAGGCATAGTCTCTCGCGACTACTTTCTGGAGCACGTCGCCAAAGCCGGACTCGAGCCAGTGTGGATTCTCGCTGGCGAAAAGAACGTATACGCGGGTCAGGACTTGGGTATGGGCAATGGATTTGGTGGACGACTTCATCACACTACTGTTTTCATTGTTGATGGCGGAGACTTGAAGCAGTTTGGCCAGAAAATTGATTTTCTGGAACCCAGCACGGAACAGTTGAAAGCGCTCCGGAAGAATCAATAACATATGGTCGACACGGCTAGTCCCAAGCATTCGAGAATGCGGCGGGACTGGTTGCTACGCTATATAGGTTTTTAAGGGAAGTAAGCAAATTGCAGCAAATGGTCGTGTCTAGCAGTGCCGAGACTGAAGACACTTCTCCAGCCCTATAGATTTTTTGCTGTCAACGCCTGATTTTCAGCAGCTATCGACTTTATTCGCCAAATATCCATGGTCAGTTTTCATCGCTCTCCGGTCATTGCTTAGTGACTTGTACGACTTGTTCAACGGCCGGTATCATAATTGTTTTTAGGTGAACCAATTCATGTCTGAAGATATCAAGAACACTTCTATTACCGTTGCTGGCTACATCTATCAGACTCGGCAAGGCCTCAGGGTTTTGTGCGATTGGCTAGACGCTCCGGCTCGCTACACCCGAGTAAAGTTTGAGTGCGATGACGAGGTCGTCGCACCGATGGGACTGGATGACATCGTCGTCGAGCGTGCTGACAGTCTGATCGACCTTCAACAGGTCAAGTTCACGCCAAACCCGGAGGCGCATCCGCTTTGCTGGGACTGGATGCTCGAGAAGCCCGGCAAGACGGAGCGATCGAGGTCGATGCTACGCAAGTGGTTCGATGCCTTCAAGGCGCTGGATCCGGCGCGTACCGGCGTGCTCTCGTTGAGGACCAATCGCCGACCTGATGCCGATATCGAAGCTTGCCTGGACGGCGGCAAGATATCATTCGCAAATATCCCCGAGCCTAAGCGTTCTGAGGTCATCGCTGAACTCGGTGACGAGCAAAACTGTAAGGCGTTCTTCAGTCAGCTGCACATTCTCCACAGCGATAAGGGGTTCGATACGCTGGAGCAAGAGGTCGATGCGCGACTTCGCAAGCACGGCACCCTTGAGGGCATTGCCACCCTCAAGAACGTCGCGTTGAACTGGGCGACGCGAAGGAACTTCCCGCTCCCGGATGGTTGGATCACAATGGAGCAAGTACGTGCCATCGTGTTGTCGACGCCGCCGGCGCCTTTGCCCGAGGACTTCGTTGTCCCCCTAGGCTACGAGGTGCCTGACGAGACGTTTCACCGGGAGTTCGTTCGGGACGCCGTCGCCGCTGCTGGGAAAGTGATCGTGCTTACGGGACCGCCAGGCCGCGGGAAGAGTACATATCTGAGTGCGCTGTGCGACAAGCTCGCTGAACAGAACATCCCCACGGTCCGGCACCACTACTTCCTATCGACGACAGAGCGTGGGCGTGACCGGGTGAACAGCTACGCGGTCGAACAATCCATCGCAGCGCAGGTGAAGCGGTTTCATCTCGATGTCCAGGCGCCAGCGGGAGACCTGCGCTCGCTCCTTGAGGCGTGCGCTTCTCACTACAAGGATCTGGGCAAACCGTTCGTTCTTGTGCTGGATGGCCTAGACCACGTCTGGCGCATCAATTCTGCTGACAAGCGACCGCTGGACGACGTGTTCTCTCAGGTGATACCATGCCCGGACAACATGGTGCTGCTTGTAGGAACTCAACCTGTCGACGACGTCCAGTTGCCGACGGATCTGCTTGCCGTTGCACCCAAGGCCGTGTGGCGCACTTTGCCGGCGATGTCCGAGAACGCAGTCCTGTCCTACCTGCGCAAGGCAATTCAAGAGGGCAGGCTTACCACTGGCTTAGAAAGTGTGGATCAGGCGGAAAGGCAACTGCAGGAGGCTGCAATCGCTATTTGCACGCGAACCAACGGTCATCCTCTGCACGTCATTTATGTCACTGGGGAGCTCGAGCATACCGGTGGCAACCTGACGAAGTGGGATGTCGAGCGACTGAAGGGAGACTTGAGCAAGGATGCAAAGTTCTACTATGCGTCGCTTTGGGAAGGCCTGCCTCCAAGTCTCAAGAACACGCTGAGGCTCCTCTGTGCCCTTCCGCTTTTTTGGCCTAGAGCAGCATTCGGAGAGATCACCGCGAAAGTCGGCGCTGCGAAACCGGATGTCGCAAAAGTGGAGCATCTACTTCACTCGTCGGCGGCTGGTCTGAAGGTTTTCCATGAGAGCTTGGCAGTTTTCGTGCGTGCAACCGCAGACTACCCCGATCACATCAACGAACTGATGCCTGCAGTTGCTAGCTGGTTGGAAAGCTCTGCGCCGACCTCACTGCGCGTGAACTGGCTCTGGACGGTCCAAGCAAGGTTGGGTGACCCCAAGAACCTCATCACCGGCCTCACTCGCGACTGGATCATGCTCCGCCTGGAGGAGGGATATCCAGAGTCGCTCTTCGACACGCTGCTTTCTGATGCGCTGGTTGCAGCGCTGGACACCAACGCGTTTGCCGACGCCTATAGGCTTGAGCACCTCAAGGCGCGGATGGTAGGTGGCAGCCAATTTCAGATGCAGAACGAAGACATGGCCAAGCTGATCTCGTTCACGTTGACCCTGACCTCAGATGAAGGCGTCGTGAGAGAGGCCGTGGCCTCCCGGCACGAGGCGGATATCTTACGGGTTGCCGCGCTCGGGTTAGCCCTGGATGCTCGAGGCGACGAGGTTCTGGCCGAAGCGTGCGGCGATGAGGCGCTTCGTCGGTTTAGAGGCCTGAGCCGTTTCTCCAGCAGGTACTTGTTGAACACCGGTTCTGATGAGTTCAAGTTCTTGGTCGGCGCATTTGCTCGGCTTGGTGCCATTGGTGCAACCCCGACTGCTCTTGCCAAGCTGGTTTCCGATAACGGGCCGGTCGTGTGGATGTCGCGAGTCCAGATGCTGGTTGAGGAAGGCAATCTGGATGACTTGATGGCAGTCGCTGCTTTGCTCGGACCTGGCGAGAGCAAAAACATTATCAGCGATGCCTGCGTCCGCGCGGCGGCGACCGCAGGAGTGAGCATCGCCGAGCGCGATGACTTTAGCCAGCTTGCCCGGACGCCATTTGTCGCTGCCATGGAGGCAGCACATACGCAGGTCTTCAAGCCGTTGAACGAGCCTATCCCTATTGAGTGGCTCAAGGGTGACTACTACGAACGCAAGGAAGATCTGGCGGCACTCGCGCACCACTGGTTCTTCAGTGGAGTCCAGCTGAGCCTGTGCATGGCTGCAGAAGGGCAAACCGACTTCGAGTTCATACGAGCCCCCCTATACGAAGACAGGAGGAACATCACCGATTTTCTCGACGCACTCTCTGCGGTCGCGGCGCAGGTTGCTCACCATTGGTGGCGTAGGGAGTTCGTGGATTTCCATGAACTGTTTGAGCTGCTCAAGCCAGTGGAGTTCCAGCGTTTCAGGCAAGGCTATGACGAGAGCTCTGCAGCCGAGGACTTCCGGAGCGCTCTGCATCGTATTGCCTGTGACATCCGGCTTGGCAGCATCCTGCAGAACCACTTCGACGAAGCGACCTTGACCGAGGAAACGATGGAAGCGGCCGGACAGTGTGCCTGGTTTGACAGTGCGTCCTTCCGCACTCAGTACGCGATCAGATTGCTGACGAGGATGACCGACGCAGCGGCAGCGACGTTCGTCCAGTCTCAGCGTGTCCTGCTTGATTCAGAGATCCGCCAGGAGACCAGCGTGCATCTTCAGACGCCACTCCAGCTCTGTGCCATTGCGCTAGCCCATGGGTCGAGCAACAGCGCTCGCGAGCTGTGCAAACAGACGTGGGAGCTGACGACTGGTTATGCGCATCGCAAGGACCCAACTCTAAACAACACGGTCGACGCCATCCGCTATCTTATCGATGTGGCACCGGAAGACGCTAGTCGGCTGCTTTGCATGATCTCGCCACAGATTCACCAAGTGCTGGACTACACCGACGGGAAGGGCACTAGACATGTTCTGGCGGCCGCCGATCGGCTGCTCGCAAAGTTGAAGCCATCGGCCTTGGTGGTCAAGTACGAGGAACACACGCACGCGGGTGACTGGTCGCAAGCGGAAGACAGTCTGCGGGCATATGTGGCGCAAGGCGTCAAGGATGGTTGGCCCCTGGACGCGCTGATGCGAACTGGCCTGCATCCAGAGATTCAGGAAGTGCTTAAGCGACTTGTACAAGATGGCAGTTCAAGCGCTACGGAGCGGCTTCGTGTTCTTCAAGAGCATGCGGGATGGGACTTAGGCGTGCTCCAACACCCAGAATCCCGCGGCAGCAATAGCGAGAGCAAACCTTACACTGGCGATGTCACGACCTTTGCACCGGAACAACTTGGCGATCTGCTTGACAGCCTATCTACCAGCTACGACGAGCAGACGAAGCTTCTTCGTGTATGGTATCAACACTGGGACCAGGCAGGTCAGGGTAGAAGATTGCTCGCAGTACTCGACGGCTTGCTTCTGTCAGAGGATGGCAGGCGCAAGGGCGTCCTTGTGCTGTCTGACCTTGCCTTTCATACTAAGCGTAAACTAAGTGGCTTGAAAGCGTCATGGAAGTATCTAGTCCAGGCACACATCCGAAACGGTGCCTGGAGCGGGTTCACTGAGAACGAAGAGACGACCTGCAGCAGGCTTGATTTGGTTGTCAAGTACTATCCGCGTCGTTGCGACGAGTTCGTGGCAGCGACGACCTACGCGATGTTTGGTGACCCCACGCCGTCACGTGTAGCGCCCACGGAATTGATGGTCTATTTTTATGCACGACAAGGGCGGAAAGTGGAGGCCGTGAAGTTTGCGGAGGCGATGGTCAACTGCGTCATTGAGGACACCCGCACTCTGCCGTTGGAGCGGCCTCGCTGGGCTGCAGAGTTGGCCTCTGCTACTGGGTCGGAGGTTTGATGGACGAGCTTCGCATTCTCATAGCGCGACTTGGTTGGCCGTCAACGTCTGCAAGGTGGTGGACAATGCAGGAGTTGGCAGCTCGGCTGGGTGAGCCAGGTTTGAGAGCCGAAACCGAGTCTGCGTTGCTCAAATGGCTGAATACGCGCAAGCTTGAGGCCGAAGTGGTCGAGGTTTTGTGTATCTTTTGGATAGCGGCGCAAGCACATGGCTACTCGCCGACTCCACAACTGGTTGAGAGTGTCCGGAGGCCATCCATCCTTTCAGACTTACTGCTGGAAAGCCTAGGTCTGTTGGCAGAAGGCGGAGACAAAGGACTTGAGGAAGTGTCGGAGGAGTTCGAGATTCCTCAAGATTTTGACAGCGTGCAGGGCTCAGATTTGCCCCGGATTTTCCGGACTTCTATGGGCGAACTCGAGCGCTATACTCGGTTGCCGTTCGTCCGGCAGATGGCCTTTGAGTGGATGAGGAATCGAGCCGCTTATCCAGACGCTCCGTTCCAAGGAGACCCCTGGTACTTTCTGCGGCCCTTGGGCGATGGCTTTGTCGGACATTTATCCTTTCGGACGGCACTTCGCGCTATCTCTGCCTACCTTCGCACGTTAGCGGTTGCCGCAGAGTTCTGGGCCATGCCACCCCACCGAGCGGACGCTGAAGCAATTTTGGCATTGCCCGTCCATCCAACCTTGGCTTTACTCAAGCCTCGACGTCCGGCCTGGTTTCCTGAGAACGCAGACTTCGACGGCGATAACGAGGCGATCGAAGCGTCCTTGGGCACCTTGATTGGCCGCATTCAAGCCACACGACCCGGTGATGAACTGATTGCGTTCAGCTCGCCAATCGTGATGTCAATGGAAAGGTGTGTGGAAGTTTCGATCGTTCGATGGTCGCAAGTGGCAGGCAGCATGATCGCCGACACGGACTTAGCTAGGCATCTGGAGATTGCTTGCAACCACGGGCTGATGCTTCGAAGCACAACTTCCGAGCCACTGAGCGCGACAACCTTCTTGACTCTCCCACAACTTGACCGTTTGATGGAAGGTGAATGCAAGGCATGGCCGCTTGCAGCACCACTCGGTTTGGACCGCTTGGGCTATCTTCAGCATGACCTGTATCCGGCGCGACTTTTCCTTCCAACGCTGCCTGACTCTGGCGAGGCTGAGATCATCCCTCGTAATGGACAACTGGAGATCAAGGTACACGAGCAGGTTGTCGCGGATTTTTGTTACTGGAATGCGGGTTGGGGAGTTGCGCGTCCGATGGAGTTCGGTGGAAATTGTGGTACGGCACTTATTTCTCGAGGCACCGGCTACCGTGAAGGACCTATTTCAATGAGTGGGCCCGTGCGTTCTTTCTATCTCTGGCAGGTGCGAACACTGCACCGAGGCAACACATTTGATAGGTTTAGTCAATCACTTGCTATGGGTGCTGTGTTTATCTAGTTTGCTGACAGCCATTAGGTTGGTAGCCGCTAATGCTAGGAATTACCTCAACCAAGTTCCTAGCATGAGAGAAGTTTTCGATAGGCTCATAAATCTGAAACGACATATCATATTGCGGTTGGTGAATCCCATCCCATAAAAGAGAATTTTTACCCCCAATTTTTTTACTGCCGTCACTTTGTAATTTTATTGAATTTTGTTGAAGTGATTGAATGAAATTCACGATTTTTTCAATTAATACATGATTTTTCATGCGATTTATCGAGTTCTTAGTTCAGAAATGAGTGAACAAAATTCAGAATTAAAAGAATTTCGACATCTTGTGCAAATTTTGAGGTGAAAGGTATGCGAATGATCTCGATGGGGAAAGAAGCTATTTCGTTTAATTCTCATAGATTTCGAAAATATTTCGTATTGTGAATTCTGCGAGTCTTATTCAAATATTTGAGTGAAAGTTATGCGAACGATTTGCGTTATTGGCACTTTTACTTCACAGTATTCAGGAATTGGCAAATTCGCTTCATACAAATGGGTACTTTTACTTCAGCGAACGAAAAGGGGCGCTTTGCCCCTTGTTTCATTCTATTAGCACCAATTTTACATAATATAAATTATGCGAAAGGACGGTAGTTTTTAAAGTGTTGCGTAGTTTGGTTACTCATAACTCAATTTGACTAATAAATACTCAATTTGACTAATAAATAACAAAACTCAAAAAGCAAATGATATGTTTTTACATTACTTTCTTTTCTTTATCGTAAAAAATGATTATTCAGAACTATGATGCGTCTTTTTCCCAAAGCCTAACCGGCCCAATCTTAATCGACGCTTCAGGTTTGCCGAGATATTGGTCTGCCGTTTGGTCGACCATGTGTGCTGGTAGATTAGCAGATTCGACTCACATAAAAAAATTACGCTATATCGAAAATTTATATCACTTTGCGGATATATCTCAAGGCCCAGGATCTTTGGACGACGCACTTGGAGCGTTAGATGATCGAACCTTAGCAAGCATTCTTGAGTCGTGGTTCATATCCATCCGTAATCAACCAACGATAAACGCCAGCAACCATTTACGCTGGCAAACTGGCCTAGCGTTCGTAACGTTTATTGTTCAATCGCTCGCTAAAGGCGATGGGAACAATCGAATGCGAAATATTGAAGGACGCCTACGGCAACTATCGGTTCTATACAGCCAATTCCGGATTAAGAAACGAAATTCTCCAGAAACCATCCGCTCCTTGCCGGCGTCTATCGTACAAACCTTGTATTCGATTTTGGCTCCGGATTCAGACCTCAATCCGTTCCCAAGACTTCGTACTCGCTGGCGTGTATATGTTGCTTTCATTTTGATGTTGCACCAGGGCCTTCGACGCGGCGAAATTCTTTTGCTTCCAGCAGATGCCGTTAAAAGCGATTTCGATATAAAACGGGGCGCAATTAAGTACTGGATCAACATTCAAGGAAATCGTTACGAAGATTCTTCAAGCGATCACCGCCATTCTAGACCTGGAATCAAGACGCGGAACTCCGTCCGACAAATTCCAATTAGCGAATCAGTAGCGCAAATAATCGAGGCGTATGCACAAAATCACCGCGGCCGGCCCACGCATTCCTATTTGTTGAACTCACCTAGTAATGCGCCTTTGTCCACAGAAGCGCTGACAAAGGCTTTCGCGTTAATATCCGCACGTCTTCCAAAGGCTATCATTCAGGAATTAGAAGTTCGTACTGGTAAGACATCAATTACACCGCATGATCTTCGCCACACTTGTGCCGTAGCCATTCTTAGTCGACTCTTAATGCAAGGCGACTCGATGGATGAGGCTCTACAGAAAATGCGTACATTCTTTGGATGGTCGAGAGAATCAACGATGCCTTCGCGATATGCAAAAGCTGTCTTTGAAGATCGGCTGGCGAGTGTTTGGAATGATGCCTTCGATGACCGAGTCGAATTATTGCGTTCAATTTCGAAAGGATGACTCCGATGGACTATCACACCGAAGCACGCTCGTGTAGTTCAGATCAAGACGCTCTGGTACAGCTTTGCCACATACTGCCGCCACTCCCTAGTGCTCTAAGATATTACGATGAGTTTGATGACACTATCAGATCGATTCGAAATCCTGATAGTGAAAAAGTAATTTCATTGATAGCCCACGGCACGACAAGTTATATCGATTTCAGTGAACGCAGATTGGAGGCTGCTACCATATTTAAGCACGTCTTGGCATTCATGCTAATTAATGAACTAAGTCCATCTTCCATAGTGAATTACTTCTCAAAGTTGCATCAACTTTGTGATACCGATGTACTCAATATTGCAGAAAGTAGTCCTACAACAATCGGAAAGATCTGGACCATATTGAGAGCTCGAAATCTTACGCAAGGCGCATACGTACTGGCAAAGCATATATTGAGCTTGCTGTGCGAGTATCGATGGAATGGATGGTCTAACGATTATCGAATCTTTTTGAAGACGGCCCTCCCCTTGCCCCATTCTGACAAGTACGCTGCAGTTCGATCAGGTGATGTGTTCCTATCCGCGGATGAAGAGGCTCTTATTGTGCGTCATCTTGACAACATGGTTGAGAGTTTACAGGCTAGTAATTGTATAACTAATGCGGAATTGATCGATGCTGGAATGCTACTTTGTGCTTATCAGTTTGCAATGCGGCCAGTGCAAATCGGTATTTTAGGCATGCGCAACGTACGAATCTGGTACGACGAAATTTCTGCGACACCTACAGTTCACTTGACGTTTCACGCTGCCAAACAACGAGGAAATAAGAGTCGAATACCTCTACCGAGACGGGTGAAGCGTGAATGGGCTCCAATCTTCATCAATATTAATGCTCGATTGATTGCTGATGGAAAAGCTGAAAATGAAAAATTCTTCCAAGTAAAATCATCTAACGAAGTAAGTTCGAGAATATCTGGACTAGTTCGTAGAATTATCAAATCGGACGACCTTGGAACCGCCACAGATTTGCGCCATACAGCGGCGCAAAGACTCGTTGACGCTGGCGCAAACCACGAAGAGTTGGCCGATTTCATGGGGCACGCCCAGACAAATACTGGACTAGTTTATTACACAACTTCGGCATCCCATGCAGAGCGCGTCAATAAAGCACTTGGTGCTTCTGAAATATACAGACGAGTTGCAAAATTTGCGCATGATCGTTTCATTTCTAACGAAGAACTTTCAACGTTAAAATCCGACCAACAGATTGGTGCTGTACCGCATGGCATTCCAATCGCGGGAATTGGCGGTTGTCAATCCGGTCAATCTGCTTGCCCTTACAACCCAATCACGTCGTGTTACGGTTGTCGTAAATTTATGCCTGTTGCAGATAAAGGGCTACATGAAAGTGTACTTGCAGATATGCGAAAGATCGTCTTATTTTTTGAAAGCAGCTCACGCGGTGACATGAAATCCCCAGCCTATATGCAACTTCAACGAACGATAGCTGAAATCCAAGCAATCATAGAGGAGCTGGAGGAAAATAAAAGATGAACTCGCATTTCACTTCCTTTATCGATCTCGGCAAATCACTTGCAAGAGACAAAGGGCTAGATTGGAACTTCGTACTTACAGAATTAGGGGATGCGGTAGATGGCATAGGATGGAATCTCACCAAAAGTGTTGGTGACACCCCTCCGCCAGTACATTATTTGCGGGGCCTAGGCCAAGATTCCAGAGCGCTAGCCTTTATAAACAAAGAGCGTGAGATTGCGGGTAAAGCATCAGTACATCGGAAAGCACTCTCTCCAGCCTGGTGCGATCTAATCAAAGCTGCCGTTGCTGAACAATTGTTTTTCAAGCGAAATTCGACTGGACATGTTTTTAACAATATCCTCAGACCGTTGCGTGTTTTAGCGACTTGTGTTCCCAAAGAACCATGGGAAATGACGCTAGACGACCTGCAATATGCCATTCGTATTGCATCGGAAATTCAAGCTTCAGGCAAGCTAGGAGACGTGTTAGTGGGGGCGATCAAAGTCGTCTTGGATGCTTACCATGTATGTGATGCTGGTCAGATGTCGGGAATGCTACAGGTCCGCCGACTGTCCGTCAAAAACGTGAAATCACGGCACACTATGTCAAAAGACGAGCTCCGAACAAAACTGGATGAGCGGAAGCAAGCGGAGCGCCTCCCATCACAAAGAGCTTTTTGGGAACTGGTGCGGATTGTAATGACAGAGCGCCCAAAGTCGTTTATGGACGAGTTACGTTTCGCGGCAGTTCAGGTGATGATATTCACTGGTCTACGTGTCGGTGAAGCTGCTCTTCTCCCATTGGATTGGAAGCGCGAGCGTACATACCTAGATGCCAGAGGCCGATCAGCGAGCGAGGCAGGTGGATTTTCGACAGCCCTGATGCTACGTCATTTTGCCGAAAAGCAGCAAGAAGTGGAATCTGATAGTCAAATATTGCGGCAGAACATCCAGTCAGTACCAGAAATGTTTCGCGAAACACTGGTAGCCACTTTGGATCGTATTGTCCAAATAACGGCTCCTCTACGAGATACAATGAAACTCCAATGTATTTCTGGTCGGCTGTTGCCATGGTATAAAGAATCAGATCTCGTGCCTTTCACCGAACTATATACGCGCCTTAGCGGCAATCCCTTCTGGCTCGACATTGATCGCGAACTTTTCCTAAACGAATATCGCGAATCGTTTGATCCAAGCGTTTTTGATAAGCTTAGTCGTTTTCAAGCTGACCTGTACCTGGAATCACAAAGTAAATTAGATATAGCGGTCTATGTTTATGGCAATAGACTGCAGCGAAAAATGCAAAATGGAGATACGCCGCTCGTATTTCGTACTTCAAACGGTCGCCAAATCGCGCCTAGAGCTAGAATGTTATGGGCCGAGACATATCTAAATATTGGTGAACTGGAGGCGTATGTTCGATCGACGACCCCTACTAAGATCTCAGATACCCAGCCTTTCCGAACCGACTCAGGACTAGTATCTCCTTGGGAGTTACTTTTTTTGCACCCTAAGCGATCACTTGCTGAAGAGCGCAACGGTGGCCTATGTGACATTACGCGATACATGTCAGTGAGCCGCCCCGATCCTACACTTATTGGGGTTGCATTAGGTGATCACGTTGCCAACCCCTCCTTATTCTCCCAATATGGTGCAGACGAGGAAGATCGAAAATTAGCACTAGAGTCGCATAAGCTACGCCATTTGCAAAATACAGAGTTATTTCGTCTTGGAGTTGCGGACACCATTATCTCCAAGCGCTTCAACCGCCGTAGCGTGACTCAAAGCTACGAGTATGATCATCGCAGCCTAGCTGAAGAACTCGACCAAATTTCCTTTCCTGAAGAACTTGAAATTGCGTTAGGTGAAAAAACGACCACAGTAGCCAAGCTGATTAAAGTTGGCAAAGCGAACGGACCGATTGTTAACGCTTTTTTGAACATCCAAATGAATCAAGGCGATGCCGCAGCATACGAATATCTGCGCGTAGAGGCAGACGGATTTCATGCGACACCGTACGGACATTGTCTAAACTCATTTACGGTTGATCCTTGTCCAAAGCATCTCGAATGTTTTGCCAATTGTCGACATCTTTCTGCAACAGATTTGCCAGAAAATCGCCAGAATCTTTTACGACTCGAAAGTAAATTAAAGACTGTCGTTGAGACGATCAACGGACGCCCTTCTTCTAGTATAGGCTGGAAAAATCAACTAGAACATGCCAATGATCGCCTCGCTGGCGTCCAAAAGCTCTTGGCGACTTCGCCTGGACAACGGCCATTCCCTAATGGTGAGGACCTTTCACAATCGAACGCACGAGGGATAATGGATGAATAAGCATGAAAAAATTGATTTAGCTGAAGATTTAGATATGCGGAATCTACTGGAAAAATTGCTCGCCGATGATCTAGACATTTCCGCTCGTGCCGTTGCTCGCCTACATCCAACATTAAAGGCCGCATCGTCAATAACGCGAAGCGTTTCACGTAGTAAATTACTTGCGGACTACCAAAAACGCCAGGCGGAATACCGTCGTTGGCGAGGACGTGTTTCAAGACGATCTAGCAAGGATTTAGCTTCGGCACTGGCAGAAAAAGAAATTAGAATAAGAGAACTTGAGACATCTGTTCAACTCTTGACGGCTTCACACCTTGCGATGATCCGGGTTGTTGGCGAGTTAGGAGGTTTTTCAAAATGGGCTAATTTTTTTGAATTTTATACCGCTGCTCGCGACAATCTTTACAAACTTGGTGCATTGCCTGAAACATCGGTCGCACCACTAGCTCAAGTCAATAAAAGAATCAGGAAATCTTAAAGCATTTAAACATCAAGGGCATTCTAAACGCCTCTATAATTTTTTAAGCTCAACCGTGTCTTGAATGGTGCGAAAAGTTTGCGTCAAGGAATCAAGGAAATCCGCTGTAAAGTCAGTCCCACGTTTGGATACACTATAGTGAATTAAAAATTCCCCTATCCCAACGATAACAAGGTCCGCCTTAAGGTTTTCCTTTGCCACTGTTTCTAAGATACATTCTTGTAAATTTCTGATTTGCATACGACTAGTATTCATAACTGTCACTCCTAAACTAAGCAATACTAAACGTTAAGACTTCACGATCAATTTTTAAATAAGGCGCCAATTGTCACTCATAGAGCGTGGCCTGATAGTACTCCGAACTTCACAATCGGGGTATGGCAAAGAATGAAAAAACTCTACATGATCCCAAAATACAATTCGGGTTGAGGTTAATTGAACTTCGAAAAAAACGTGGATGGTCTCAAGAGCAACTTTCACTAGAGAGCGGACTCGCTCGTAGTTATCTTGGCGGCGTGGAGCGAGGTCAGCGAAATATAGCATTGGTTAACATTTGCAAGCTCGCAGAAACACTTGGACTGCAGCCGTCAGAACTGCTGACATTTGATTGATTTAATGAATTAAATCTAGCGTCGATTACATACCTTTTTTATTTGTAAAATCGCGCCGATTCAGGCGTTCAACTCGTTGTTTTGAAACCTCAGCAGCGAGGATGAAAGATTTGCTTCTAATTCATTAATGGGAGTAACTCGTGCGGTTCCCATCTCCGCTCTGATCGAATCGTTTCCAGGTGGTGAACGCATTGGTCGATCAATGACCCGCTTTGAAAACGAGTTCCGCGCAACGAAAATCGCTTCGAAATCAAAGGACTTCGAAACGTTTATCTGGATGTATCCGTTTGTCCATCGACACTACAGGGCGCTTTGGACACCAAATTTCAATGTCCTCTACGAAGTTCATTGTTACCCCCCCATTGTCACGGTGGCAATTCTGAGTGCCCTTCTTCCGCTGGAGCGTGTAAAATCATCAACTAGGCTAACTGTCCAAAATATTGGTGGTGATGCAATATCACCGCTCTTTCGCTAAAATCTCCAAAGAAAGCGACCTATGGATTCGGAAACTCACGACGCAAGCGATAACGAACGGAAGCAAACTGCTCGCGGAAATGGCAGTATCGCTCACACCATCATCGGCGGATTCCTTGACGACTTATCCAAAAAGGAAGGCTACGTTGAAATCGCACCAAAACTACAAGCTGTACTTCTCTCCGATAACAAACCGACCGAGATGGCATTGCGATTGGCGATGTTTGGGGAGGACATTCTATGATTCAGGCTACTCAAATCTCAATTCATGAGTTTCGGGGCATTCGTGATTTGACGCTTGATCTGAACGACAAGAATTTCGCCATCTGCGGTCCCAACGGGACAGGGAAAAGCGGTATTGTCGATGCAATCGAATTCGCGCTTACTGGCAATATCTCACGCCTATCTGGTACTGGAACAGGCGGACTGTCCGTCAAGGAGCATGGCCCTCATGTTGATGTTCGAAACAAACCTGAAGAGGCGCGCGTTTCCCTTACTGTCCACATTCCATCTATCAAACAAGACGTCACGATCGTACGCAACGTAAAGACCATCAAGGCACTCAAGATTTCGCCGGACACTCCTGAAATCAGAGCTATACTTAATAAAGTCGCGCTTCACCCCGAATTCAAACTCTCACGCCGAGAGTTAATCCGATATGTGCTCGCCGAACCAGGTAAGCGATCGCAAGAAGTTCAAGAGCTATTGCGGCTCGACGAAGTAGAATCCACACGAGCGCTCCTTCAAAAAATATCAAATGCAAGCGCACGCGACCTAAGCACTCAGATTGTTGCCAAAGACCGAGCATCGAAAGGACTTATGGCTGCACTGAATATCACGATGCTATCAAAAGGAACGATCCTAGAGGCCGCCAATGAAAAAAGAGCAATCCTTGGACTACCACCGCTCTTGGATTTAGAGGCTAATACCTCTATCAAGGACGGCCTAGTGTCAACCGCAGCTAAGCCAACGCATATGGCGACGGTCCCAAAGCTCGTCGCAAAAACCGATCTCGAATTTGCGAAAACGGCCATAGGCCGCTTGTCAGACGCGGCATACTTGCAAACAATTTCTAAAGCTTCGATACACGTAGCCCAGCTTACAGCAGACGAAAAATTTCTAAACAACGCATCAAAAGCGCAGCTTATTCAATCTTCCCTTGACAGCTACGATGAGCAAGTTTGCCCTGTGTGCGATACGCCGTGGACTCCAGTGCACTTTAGGAAGCACCTCTCCGAAAAACTCCAACACTATGCTGATGCGACAGAGAAACGCAAGGAAGCCGAAAAGGCTCTGCAGCCCGTGATTACACAAATGGGCGAAATAAAACGAGCGCTACTCGTTGCAGCAAAATATGGATCTCAACTTGTCCCAGTAGTTGACTGCTCTGACATTCTAACTTTCATCACTGATATCGACGCTAAAGTAAAGTCGCTTACTAGCTTACTACCGCTTGAAGCCACGATAACAGCACTGACAGGAGCTTCAAACTCACCGGCCAATGTTTCCACGGTTCTCACCCAGTTAGAAGCCGCAGTGAATGCGTTACCCGATCCCAACCAACAAGATGCTGCGCGAGATTTTCTAAGTGTTGGTCAAGAACGATTGGAGACTTACAGGGACGCTGCACTCCTATTAAAAAAAACAGAGCGCATGGCTGAGGTGGCAAAGACGGTACTAGAAACGTACGGGGAATCAACCACTCGGGCACTGAACAAAATCTATAAAGATGTTGAGGAGTCATTTAGCCGTCTTTATCGTCTAGTAAATCATGGCGACGAAGACAAATTTAAGGCTCAGTTGAAGCCGTCCATGGGTAAGCTCAGCTTTGACGTGGACTTTTATGGGCGAGGATTTTTTCCACCTGGTGCATATCACAGCGAAGGTCACCAAGATGGTATGGGCCTTTGCCTATATCTCGCCCTAATGAATCACTTGGCCGGTGACGCCTTTATTTTTGCAGTTTTGGACGACGTTCTAATGTCGGTCGACTCCGGACATCGGAGAGAAGTGAGCCGGATGTTAAAGCAGGAATTTCCAAAAACTCAGTTTGTGCTTACAACTCACGATGAAGTGTGGTTAAAGCATATGAGATCTGCCGGCCTTATCGAAAACAAGCAGTTTGCCCATTTCAGAACATGGAATGTCGATTCAGGTCCGACAGAATGGCATGGCAAGGACGTGTGGCAAGAGATTGACGATTTAATGTTAAAAAATGATATCCGAGCAGCCGCTGCTTTGCTTAGAAACTATCTTGAATATTTCTCTAAAGAAGTGTGCCAATCTTTGCGAGCAAGTGTCGAGTTCAAGGGAGATATGCAGTTCACTTTAGGGGCACTCCTTCCCAATGCAATAGCGAAGATGAAAAAGGTCATCAAGGCCGGAAAAGCTGCCGCAATATCTTGGCAGAAGCATGAGGAAACTGCTGAGCTCAATCGGCGCGAAGAGATCTTCAACGCCGCAGCACAAGCAACACAAGCCGAGCAATGGCAACTTAATGCGCTAGTCCATTACAACGAATGGGCGACCTTGGATAAACACGATTTCGTGAACGTAGTGAACGCGTTTCACGACCTCGAAAAACTTTTCATATGCAAGAAGTGCAACGCGACCATGTATGTCACACCAAATTTTGGTGAGCCAGAATCGCTTACATGCGCCTGTGGAGACTCGTACTTTACGACGCAAAGAAAGGCTGTCTGAGCAGGTATTCTTATTTTCGAAGAATTTTTCTCGACGGCGATTTTTGGAGCGAGTCTACGGAAATTTTAATGATGAGTTAGAAAGAATTTCACTTGCTCTTCGTGAAAAATCGCCTATTCGGCTGAAAACAACGATTCTAGGATTGTCTGTAATTACTGGGAATCGCGAAACAACCATGTGTTGGACGTCAGCCAAGTTAAGCTTGCATTGGAGCAGGTGTTCGCGGTTGAACTCCTTGGTCAATGCGCGTTCATATGAGCGCACTAGGTGTTTGTTGTAGCGTGCAAAACTGGTAGCATCCATATCAACTCGATCGAGATCGATAAAGTTATTCTTGCACTGTACATTCCAAATGACGCCATTTTGTATCGTGACGACATCAAACTCCTGCCGGTCGATGCGAACGATTTCTTGGATAGTAAAGCCCTGATCCTTCAGCGCATCCTTGACCTGATCCTCGAAAATAAACCCAGCGCGAATTTGGAACCGCTTAGACTTGTTTAGGATTCGTGCCCGCCAATTGTATATAAAACGACTCAAAAGGGAGACCGTCGACAAATATCGATCACCGTCTCGTACAAAAGGCGCATAGCTTGAAAGGCACAGCATGTAATTATCAGCACCGCAGGTAAGCGCAGATCGCAGGTTTGCGGTTGCACCGACTTCGCTGACCAAGCAGTTCAATTGCTTCGGTGTGATCTCGACCCAATAATCACGATTGATAAACTCGGTGGATAGACGGCGCACTAACGTGGCTGCGACTGCGAAATCGGTCTTATTGAGATCAAATTCAGCGTACACAGCTTCAATAGCCAAAATATCATTGCGCAATTCCGCCGCGGAGAACAGTCGATCAGCTTGCAGAGGCTCCCTTTCAAGTGTCGCTCCCGCCCTTTCGTTGGAAACGATCATCTCTACGATTGAGGCTCGCTCGGGTTCTAAGTAAAACGTATTCAGCATCGGCAATTCCGTTTTGCCGTCTTCGTTCAATCCTAGACGCTGCTGCGCCAACCTTACCATAAGTAGGTATTGCACAGACATCATCGGGACAGCTGTGCACTCAACGATTGGCAAAAAGCAATTGAATACATTTGAGTGTGAGATCAGCCGTGTCCCTCGACATGCATGCGGCATTAAGTGCAGTAAGCCGACAAAGTGACGCCTTCTCGACTGAAGATAGCCTATCATCGACATTACATTCTTGAATCCACTTGCAGCCTCGAACATCCGGTGGGCCTCGAAGGATATTCCGATAGCTGAACCCAAGCTCAGAATATTGCAAAATCGGTTGGCGAACTTCTCGCTGAATCTGGCAATCAATCGGCGGCGAATCGCCTGAAATTCCCGACCATAGTGCATGAGTTGCAGCAAAGGGAATTCATAGAGTTGCTGTTCGAAATTATCATCGTCCCAGTCGACGTTAGGCAGGTTAATGATTTCTTCGATGCCTCGCATTATATCCAACCACAGGCATATGGCCGACTGAGGCTCGTAGGGCGCAAGTTCAGTCACAATCCGAGTTTCAAGGCCGGCAAGTGCACCTTCTAGCTCTTGTGTTGATAGCATCGTGATAGGGGGATTCTCGTTCAATGCTGCGGCCTCGTCTTTGTTAGATTATTTTTCGGACAGATTATACTAACCAGCTAAGGCGATTGTTAAGTTGGAAAACAAAGTGATGTATGTTTACGGTTATACTGCAGAAGCACATGAAAACATTTCGCACGTTACTTTCTCAATTTAGTATGATTACTGGACATCCCTTAATGTCGTAGACAACTCTTAACTTCCAAATTGTTGTTGCTCGAAAGCTAGGGGAACTGCAGTAACGCAAATAACTATTCTTCGTCGTAATAGTCGTCGTACCAATCAGACGTATCAACTGAGAGCGAGTTTTCTACTGCAGTCACTTCGGAGGGGGATGCAACCGAGCTAGAAAACTTCATCGATAGCGGGAAATTTTCGTTCATGATGGCTCCCATATCATTTCGTACATCGCTGTTTGAACCCCATTGCAACTCCACGCAGATGCTACCATGAGCAATAAACTGGATTTCTTTCGCATCGATACTCACGACCTCGATTAGGTCAAGCTCAACCTCGTCAATACAGTGATGGGTAGCGATTTCATCTACCGACATTACGGTTTCACTGATCACAGCTTGAACGACGTCTTCTTCCACTTGTTCTTGAATTGCTTCGACCAGAGTTTGACGTGCTTCGTCAGCAGCGATCAAAACACCTAGTAAAGCTGTGCAAGCATCAGCCCCATACTTATCGACATCATCGGACGGTGTGTTAAACGTATTAATGGTAACGTGAGTAAATTTACTTAGCGTATTTACGACCTCAGTGAGTCTTTTACGCTCGCTCGTAACATCTATTTGCAGGTCATCTTGGGCAAATGCAGGAGAGATTCCACCGTGAATTACGTAGGAAACGCGGTGCCCTCTTGTCACACCTGTTGCAGAGGTCGGATCGGGCACATACCATGAACATTGTTTTATTTGTTCATTTGGCGCGAGATGGTCGAAAAGATCTCGAACTAGTTCGCGAATAGCAGTGGAAAAATTATTTAACCTCAACGGATTCCCCACCGCACGTAGCGACATTAACGCCCCGTCGAAAAGTTCGCGCTGAAAGTTGGTCTTCAGCGCCGCCTTCAGTTCGTCGAATATGTGCATATTGCCCTTTGACGTTTCTTTATTTTCTGTCATGTGCTCAAAATGCAAAAATATAAAGCATTTTAAATTGACGTGATCTCAGTCAACTTATAGAATTCTTGTCAAGATATAGCCGACACTGATATACGTGAGATCCCATCGCGGAGATATTTTTTTGCCACTTCAATCATTATACCGATTCTCATCTTCACACAAAAGCTGGTGTCCTGAATGATTGAAAGCTGAATTTGCTGGCATCGATTATCCGAGAATCGATGGTTAAATAAGTAGAAATGTTCCATCATTTTTTGAAAATCAGGGGAAATGTAGGGGCATTTAAAACATGTGAAGATGCACGAAATCTCGAGATTATTAAATTTCGCGCAAAGTGATTTGAGTGCATGGCTCGCGCTACCCAAAAAGCGGAAAGATACGAATATGAGAAATCCGATTCAAGAAATTTTTGTCAGCGCGGCGCCTAGCGATTTAGAAGAAAACCCGAGTCCGAAACAAAAGAGGAAGAATCAATTCGCGGTCAAACGCGGCGCCATTCCACCTTCTTCCCAAGTCTTATTATTTCACTCCGACCAGTGGGAGAAACTCGTCGAAGTTGCTTGCCTAAATCGGCCTGTAGGTGATGGGTTGAAGTATGCTTTCGTCAAACAGTTAGGAGGCTCGGGAGATGGTGGGCGAGATATCGAGGCGCGCCTACAGCCCAATCTGATTGAAGGACAGTGGGACCTATACCAGGGCAAACACTATAATCATGCGTTGACTCCAAGCGACGTTTTTAAAGAACTTGCTAAATTTTTTTTGCATCTCGCTGCGAAGACATATCCAGAACCTCGCTACTATTACCTTTGTGCGCCAAGAGGTGTCGGTAACGACCTACACAATCTTATGACCAGACCTCATGAATTCAAACAACGACTGCTTCAGGACTGGAAAGAAGGTAAGACTGGTTTCAAGGGGCGTAGTTTAGAGTTAACCCCAGATCTCGAGAAACTGATTATGACATTCGATTTTGAGAAAATTATTGAATGCCAGACACGCGACATATTGGAGTGGCATTCAAAGGACCAAAGGGCACATTTTGATTTATTCGGCATTGAGGGTGAGCGTGGTGATGACCCTTTGACTCCCGCTGAACCGGAGACCCATGAACAAGTCTATATTGAGGAGTTGCAGAAAGTGTACGCTGAGTTCACCGGCAGGAATTTAACACTAGACGAGCTGATGGCGTCGAGCTCATGTGGCGATCACTTTCAAAGTCAACGAACGAACTTCTATTGTGCAGAGGGACTCAAGATATTTAGCAGAGACACGCACGGAGAAGAGCATTTTGATGATTTACTGAAGATGGTGCTTGTAGGCATCGATCCGAAGATTAAAAGCCCACGACACAAGACCGGATTGGACAGGCTCGAAGCGGGTACAAGTGGAGCTGAACAACTTGTTGTGAATGACAGCGTGTTGGCGCCAAATTTGAGGCCAGGTGATCTTCCAGGGACCTGTCATCATTTAGCTAATCAGAAGAGGCTGAAGTGGGTCAGGTAAAACGACCGGCCTTGCCGGTATTTAATTCTCCTTTTGAACTTGGCATCCGCATGGTCTACCTTCTACAGGCACTAACCCCGCGCGGCGCAGACATTCAAAAACTGGTATTGCTCGACTACGCTGTAGTTTACTCTGGTGATCTTAATGGCCCAAGTAGTTTGCATACTCCGATCCCGTTTCGTGGTGCAGAGTTAATGAGTCGACGGGAGCTTATCGAGCAGGGTCTATATCTTATGAGTACACGCGGGCTAGTCTCAGCTTCACTTGGAACCGATGGTATAACCTACTATTCTGGAGAAGTTGCACGAACAATGACAAGTGCGTTAACTTCAAACTATTTACGAGATCTGGAGCAGCGCTGTAGTTGGGTAGCTGATCGATTCGGCCAAATCGACTCGACAGATTTGACTAGCCGATTTGCCGAAAGCGGCCACCTTTGGGGAGCTGAACTTGAATTTGTGGATCGAAATATACGGAGTGATATATGAGCATAGTTCTAACTTCACTTTCGGTTCACGGCCCAAGCAGCGACGTTGCTGAGGTTAATTTCCACCCTAAACAACGACTTATTCGGGGACCAAGCGAGACTGGGAAGTCTTACATTTACCACTGCCTGTGGTACATGTTAGGAGGCGATGATATTCCCGAAGGGTTCCCGTTAGCGAGCGGCTACCAGGAACTTCGATTACGATTTAGTGCCCACGGAGATGAGTACGAGGTTCGTCGGGGATTATCTGGAGGAGGAGCTACAGTTTATTATCGTCCAATAGGTAATAATGACGGGAGGACTTTTGAACCTCTGGATCAAGATCTTGGAAAATTACTTGTGACCTTATCCGGTGCGAATGGCAAGCAGATTCTTCGCAATCATAGCAAGAGAGGCCCAGTAACGGGAGACGATCTTCGACATTGGTCCCTTTGGTCTCAGTCCGACATCCCTGCCAAACAGCCTAGTGTAGGGGCTGGTCACTCTGCTCCAAAACGTGAGGCTTCTTTTCACCTTTTTCTAACTGGTAGCGATGACTCTGGAATTCAATTGCGAAGATCTCAATCGGACACCGAACGTGCTCGAGGCGAACTGCAAGCAGCAGAGGCCGCTTTAGCGCGCATCCGATCTGTCATGAATGCAGAATTGAGACGAGAAGATGTGGCAGAGGCATTAGACCGAGTAAATGCCACATTGACTGCGATTACAAACCAGTATGATGCCCGCGCAGCTACTCTCAAGACATTGCGTATACAAATTGTGGAAAATATAGACGCTCTACGCATCAGCGAAAATATTCGAAATCATGCGCAATCGATGATTGGCAGATTCGAGCTTTTGCAGAAGAAGTACACTAATGATCTTGCACGTCTTGGCGGAACAAGTGAAGGTGTCGCGTTCTTCCAAGAACTTCCATCCGTTGATTGCCCTTTGTGTGGCACTCCATTGGAAGAACAAGTCGACCCAAATGATTTGCAACCTGGAACGCCAGGCCGTTACAGGACAGCCATCGCAGCAGAGGTCGAGAAGATTCGGAAATTAAATGCGGGGCTTGTCGCAGCGCTTCAGCATGAACGAGGACGCTACCAAACGTACAAAACTAGAACCCACACAATCGAAACTGAACTCAGTCGGCTCCAGAGAAGTGAAGCAACCGCCCTACAAGACGTTCGAATAGAGTTTACGGCAGACCCGAGAAGTCTAGCGCAACAACATTCCGAACTTTCGTCTCAATTGAGTAACTTCGATGAGATACAACGTCTTAGTCTTGAAATTGAAAGGCTCAAGAAGGCCACAGTCCGTAAGCGCATCACTGTAACGCGCGAGAGTGGTTCATTTGGCCGCGAGGTTGCAAATCGTGCTAAGGATCTTCTCAAAAAATGGGGCTTTAGCGCGATTGAAAATATTTCACTTGACGATGAATCCTGTGATCTGCGCATAGATGACCGCTCACGATTAAGTTACGGCGCAGGTGTACGAGGCCTATACCTTTCAGCATTGGTGATTTCATTTATGGAGCACGCCCTTGAAAAAGGCCATCCACATCTTGGTGTGGTTCTCCTAGATTCACCGCTTAAGACGTATGCGGACCCTGAGTCTAACGAGGAACTTGACGTGCCAGCGACGACGGTGATTGACTTATTCTATGATTGGATGTCTACGTGGAACGGGCGTGGCCAAATTATCGTTCTTGAGAACGAGCCCATTAAAACAGACACGGCAAAATTGCTAGATCCTATCACCTTTACGGGTAATATCGGCAAAGGTAGGTATGGCTTTTACCCTGTTCGAGACAAAGTCAACATTAGCGATGTTGCTGGTAAATTTGATGAGAACGGCGATGACGACGCACCTACAATCAATTAAGCACCTCGTTGAAATGCCGGTTTATGATCATATTATAGAAATGCCGCTAATTTTTCGTTTCATATAAGGAAAGAACAAGTCTATCGTTAGAGTTTGTTAGATGATTTCAGTACCTACTGAAACGGGATACTGGATCTTTGTCAGCCAAACAACCTTAAGTCTGCAGGTAAACGACTATTTCATAGAAATTAGAATGAGTGACGACCAAGAAAATCCACGCGAACTTGACCTCAATAAGTTTTTCGAGGCGCCCGATTGCTCTGACTACTTCGCGTATGATCCAAAGCTTACTTCGCTTCCATTCGAACAGGTTCCATGGCCCTCTTTCGAAAAACTAAGTGCACGCTTACTTGATGCAACCTATAGCAGCCGTATGCTGCAGGTATTCGGCTATGGCAGACAAGGACAAGAACAATTTGGGGTCGACATTATCGCATTGAAAGTAGGATCGAAAAAACAGACCGTAATGCAATGTAAAAATGTCAGAAATTTGAGAAAAGGGGAATTGCGGTCATGGGTGCGAAAATTTATCGAAGATAAAAAGGTAGTTGATACTGAGCATTACATTCTTTGCATACCGTTCGCTGTCGAAAAAGATACGAAGCTGCTTGAGGAGTGGACGGAACAAGTATTCTTATTGGACTCCAAAGGTGTTACCGCCGAGCTTTGGAGCTTAAACAAGTTAAACACTCTACTTAGCAACCAACCTGAGTTAGTTGAAGTCTTCTTCGGAGCACAAATTTCTTCACGGTTTTGCTCTACAACACTTGTTCCTGATAAATACCCTGAGCGATACCGCTGCGAGTTTGAAAGCCAATTCGAAAACAATTTTATATTTGAAAATGAAACATTAAGACTTGATGTATTTGTTCCTAACGAACGTTCCCCAAGATTTACATCAATCTTATCGTTTGCGCGTGTAGACTTGAGCGGCATAACGTTTTCCATACCAAGCTTGACAATGATCAAATGGCTTCAATGGGTTGGCCACACAAGAGATCTTTCACAGGCGCCATACGCAAAACCGCTACCTGGATTTAACGGGCGCTATATTTTTGTTGCCCCAGATATACGCCTCTTTTTAGACGAGAGTGAAGTTCGCCATTTGCATTGGGTATTCTCAAGAGCTTGGAGAGCTTATCTGGAGGCGGCCAAGTCGTTAGAAGCAAATTGGCGTTTTATTAGATTTGACCCAATACAAGAGACACAGAAAAAAACATTTGCTCTTGCGAAGATAAGTCGGCCACTTTGGAGAGCATTTCTCTCGTTCGCACAGGAACATGATTCAGGCCAGGGGAACACAAAATGGCATATTTTCGAACGATCAACTGGCTCACTTAAAGTATTTGTCGATGTTGACACAGAATCACTTGACAGAGGTTATCATCTAATTTTAGACGCCTATCAGCAGGGCGGAATCACCCTTCCCTACGACGAAAAAGTCGATCTTGGCTGGTCAGCTATCACCTCTATTTCGAATGAACCCGTGGCGATGCATCCCCGCCACGCTTGGGATGCTGAATATGCACATAATTGGCTCTTCAATGAATTTCTTCCTGCTGTACATGAATGGATCATTCGGGAAGAGGTCCAAAAAGCCAAAGACGGAGCGAATTTTTTCACTAAACTGGTTATGCGTCCGGCGCCGAGTGTTGACCTTTCTCCACACATCTATTCACTTCAGGGGTTTCCAGCTAGATCAATGTCTAATAGCAACCCCACTTTGGAATCATTGACCAAGAATGCTGAACAACTTCAATCTCACTTTCATGTGTACAGAAGAGATGCGGCACTTAATACGAGCGACGTCTTACCTGTATTAAGGCTATTAAAGCGATTGGCAAATATGGTTAACGAGAATTCAGATCGCCATATTCGCGGCAATTTGCAGCTTGGCGATGGCAGTTTGAGTGAAGAGCTTGAAAAACGTATAGAGAGTAGCCAAGAGTCTTCTTACTCCTCGAAACTCTTGGATATGGCTCTTCGCTCATTACTCGCGCTGATATGGAACATAGAACGGCTTCCGGAACCTGAAATGGTGGTTATCTCTGAGACTTTAAACCCATTGTGGGACCGCATGATCGAAGACAGGCTTTGTGACACACTTTATTAAGTGACGATTGATTCATTCTACTTTGATGAAAGACTACTTGTAATATTTGAAGCCCCAGATTGAATCCTCCTAATAGAATCAATACGGAAGTCACCGATTCATATACCTGAGATCGAGATACTCATCACAGAATCAGAGTCTATAACAAAGTTACCGTGCTGCGATCAATGTGATTTCCTGTGTTTCTGCTAAGATGTTTTCAACTTGTTCGTATTTGTTCGCAGCCTCTTGCATCTCATCCGTCCATTTTTCACCATCAATAACTCGATATATTTGCGAAGTGTGATTGCAGTCCCTATTTGGTAAGCAAATCCCAAATATTCGTCTCGCATTAGGGAATTTTGATCGACATACAATCATGTATTTTGTTAGTTCATTAAGCAGATGTGCCTCAAGTTTTTCAATTTGCCATTCCATAGGTGCTGGCGGATATAACAACCACAAATAATAGAGGCTAGGTTCATCGATAGACTCAGCGATGTTACACCAAAATGTATTTGTACTTTCTAGGTAGATATCCATCAATGCTTGAACTAACAATTGACGACTTACGCGAGATTCGCTAGCTAGCATCCGAAATGCCTGTTCGTGATAAGAAATGCTTTGATTTTGCCCGATTATCATTCTCTCAGAAGTGTAGTCTTCGACGACACCCTCGATAAGATGATCGATGAAATACGACATCTCTCTAGCATTTGACTCCTGACGATATGCGTGAGCTGCCCCTCCCAAGTATGTTAACCATTTATCACCTTTAACAACGCGAATATCCTTTTCAATAGGTATAGCATGCAATGGAATAGAGAAAGGTCTGTCTCCTCGTTGGCTCATCATATACAGGGCTACAAGGTTCTCTTCACCATCTATTATCCAGTGCTCACGCAATAGTGCCTCTTTTTTTCGATTAAGATAGTCGATGAAGTCTCTCGTTGTATCGAAACATTGAAATATGGCATCGAGTGCCTTAGTTCCAACGATATGAATAAAGTCCCCATCGTCAGTAAGAGTGCCGACTGAGAAAATTTCTGAACTATCTTTTATTTGGGTATTGATCGTTATGCTTGATCGCCCAAATAACTTGAGACATGGTTCTTCGCATCCATTGGCTACCGCAATAAGATGGATACGCATTTGATCAATTGAAGGAAGACGCAGAGGTAATGGCGAAGATACCTGAGCATTAATATAAACTTTACCTGGATCTCTTTTGAGTTGATTTCGAGCCCCGCATAGTTGTCGTATGCTCGCATCGATTGCTTTTTTGTACCAGCGCTTCCAATTCACTTTAGCATCTGGATGATCGCCGAAGGCGTTAAGTTTATCCGAGATTATGATTACGTCGTTACCGCATACGACTAACACATCGCAGAGCTCCTTTCCTCGTTTGTAAAACGGATTTTCATAACTCCACATTGAAAGGAATGTCTTGCGGGTCATCGCGCTTAAGCGCGCCTCGGAAGCATTGAGACTCATTTTGTTTTTTTCGAAGGGCAGGTTTAGAGTTTGCATTTCCATCATAACATTTTCACGTTTATATATTAAAAGAACGCGACATGTTTCTGCGTTAACAATCAAGATGCTGACAAATGGCTTGAAAATTATCGCTGAAGGAGAAGAACTCTTATCTGGAATTTACATTCGAAGTTGGTTTTAAGTGCTGCCTTTAAGATAAAGAATACGCAACACGAATGGTTAATTTTTAATAGCAACATGTGATGCATATAAAAAACACAGAAGTCTAAATTATTCAACGAGTTACGTTCGCAACACCCACCCTAAACGACCAAGATTGCGAATATTGTATTATCCTGTTTAGTGCTTTTGTGTGAGTATTTAAAGCTGCTCCAAACAAAACCAACTCTACACCAACGACAAACAAGAACACTAACTATCAATCCACCCAAACAAAGATTCGCAAAAAGCAGCTATGAACTTTATCTCATCACAAACGTCGAACCGGCGTGATCACGTTAATGTTCTACTCGTACGCTATTTGATCAAGTCCAATCTCAATGTACCCATCAACATTAGGAGTAAAAATAAAATGTATTCAAAAATAATCGCTAGCTCAGTCTTGCTTGGTGCAACTTTATTTGGTGCCCCAAGCTTTGCCTCAGATAAACCAGCCATGCTGCAACAAAATTCACCGGTTCTCGTAACTTCACCTGTGGCACGTGTTGCTGATGTTCAAACGATTGATGGCATTGTCGCGGCTCTATACGATGTGATTTCTGGCGGCATTGGTCAGCCGCGTGATTGGAATCGTATGCGGTCTTTGTTTATTCCGGAAGCAAGAATCATGGCGATTGGGCCTAAACGTGACTCTAAAGATCTCGCTCTTCGTATCATGACGGTCAGTGATTATATTGCCAACTCTGGACCAATTTTGATTGAAACGGGATTTCGCGAGAAAGAGTTAAGCCGTAAAACCGAAGTTTGGGGTGAATTAGCTCATATCTTCACAACCTATGAAACCAATACCGAAAAAAGTAAAACTGCACAACGTGGCATTAATAGCGTGCAACTAATGAATGATGGTACAAGATGGTGGATTGTTTCTTTGCTGTTTGAAGCAGAAAGGGCGCAATTAAGTTTGCCTGAGACCTATTTAAAATAATAAGCTGAAGTGTTTTGCTCGAAACAAAAAAAGGGTGGAAAGTTCTGGCTTCCACCCTTTCGTTTTTTCTTTAAGCCCCCTCTTTTGATTGCTAAGCAGCCAGCTTCTATGCTGGTGAAAAATCGTTTAAGAGGATTTAGCAATCACTAGAATCACTGGGATAACTTGGATTAGTTGGTCACATCTTTGGCTGTCAACTTATCTCCTAGCTGAACTGCTGACTGATCAGCTAACTGATAGCTCATACGCAAGTTATCATTAACTGGTGTCTGATTGACTTTAAGGTTTGCTGTTGGAACGCTTGCTTTTGCCAATTTACGCAAGCTGACATTCGCAGCATTACTGGTTTGCGCTTGTAACATTCCCCAGCTTGCAGCGCCAACCATACCAATACTCATTAAGATACTAAATAGCACCGGCGAGCGCAAACTACGGCGTTTGTTCACAGGCGTAAATGCATTCAGTTCCACCGGAATTGGTGATGCCTGCAAAACCTCTTTGGCGCGATCACACCATTGCTGATGATTACCTTGTTCCAAAGTTAAACGATCCAACAACTGTTTGGTCAAGTCTTCTGCTGCCCGTTTTTCATTATCAATTTGCTGTTGCAAAGCCAATGAATTTTCTTTTTGTAAGCTCACTTCTTGCTGCAATTGCGCTTCCAAGACTTTGCTTTGCTCCATCAATGCTTGTTCTTCTGCACATTTTTGCTCAGCCAAAGCGAGGGCGGTTTGTTCTTGTTGCAAACGTTCTTGTGTTAACTTTTGTGCCTCTTGCTCGCGTTGCAAACGCTCTGCATTGGTTTGACGTATTGTTTGTGCTTCAATAATTTGTTCTGCCAACAAACGGGCGATATGTTTTTCTGCCTCAGTGTTATCTTGTTCCAATTCCGTCAATAAAGTTTGTTGATCGCGATTCTTCAACATCGCCTCAGTCTGTACTACATCTTGCTCAGATTTTGCATTGGCAGCGATCGTTAAAGCTAATTCCATTTCGAACTTAGCTTGTTCACTATCAGCGGCAAGACGCTCAGCTTCTAAACGTGCTTGTGCTTGCATCAATGCTTGCGATTCTAATTCAGCACGACGTTTTGATTCTTCAATGAGCAGGGTTTCTGCTTCCAATTTCAATTCGATGTCACGTAAAGTCGCTTGATGCAGCGCGTTTAACTCTTCTTCTGCTGCTACTTGTGCCGCCAATTGAGCTGCAACTTCGGCTTCTAGCTCGATACGATTCAACTGTGCTTGCTGCAAACTGAATAATTGATTTGCATTATCTTGTGCAGTCATTGCAGCAGTTGCATCTGCTTCTGCTTGCTGTTGCGCCAACACCTTGACTTCATTTTCAGCAGCGAAACGGTTTTGCATCGCAATTCTGGCTTCTTGTTCTGCGCAAATACGACGTTCACACTCTGCCAAGTACGCTTGCTCTGCTTCGACACGTTTTTGGGTTTCCTCTGCAAGGCATTGTTCTGCGACTGTTTTTTGCGCCAACACTTGCATTTCTTGAGACTCAAGCGCAACACGTTGTTCTTCAAACTGTTTTAATTCTTGTGCTTGCGCCAAACGCGCCTCAATCAAACTTAAGGCAGTTTTTTGTGCTTCCGCATGTTCACGTGAAGTGAGCAACAATGCGTTTTCAGTTTCAAACTTTTCTTGAATAATTTGCGCTGCCAACGCTTCTTCTTCGGCTCGTTGACGTTCGGTTTCAGCTAACATCGTTTCCAAACGCAAGCGCTCATTCAAGGCCAACATTGCGCGCTGTTCGTCTGCAATTTTTTGTTGGATTTCTGCGTTCAATTGCATTTCGATGCGCGCTTGTTCTTCTGCGATCGCCAAAGCTTGCGCTAAAGATTGATTCTTTTCTTCCAAGGAAGCCGTTGCTTGTTGTCTTGCAATGCTCTCTTTTTCAGCCAAAGCGAGATAATTTAATTCTTCTGCATTGAGCTTTTCCAACTCGATACGTGCTTGCTCATCTTGCTTTTGGCGTTGTGTCGCCAGTGTTAGTTTTTCTTCTTCTTTCGCTTGTAAGCGACTAGCTTCATCCAAAGCATTTTTTTCTGCTAACTGCGAAAACGCCAAAGCCTCTAATGCCTGCTTTTCTTGTGCGATGCGCGCTTCGTGCATTTGGTGTAGCTTCAATTCCTCTTCAACACGCTGTTGCATAATGCGCGCAAAAATCGCTTGTGCCTCGACATTGGCAGCTAATGCGTCATGTAAAGCGAGTTCTTTTTCAAGCGCCCTACCCGCTTCCTCCTGCCCCACAATGGCAAGCTCTTCATTGATGACAGCTGTTTTCAAAGCTTGCTGTTCTGCTTTTTGTTGCTGCTCCAAGCTGATTAAGGTACTTTGTTCGATCGCCAATTTTTCGTTGGTTGTCATTAACAAAGCTTGGTCGGCAGCGTAACGCGCCTGTGCCGTTTTTTCTAACTCGGCTATACGTTGTTTCTTTTGAATAAGGACTTGACGCGCTTGATCTTGCAGATCAGCGTAAGCATGCGCTTTTGCGTGTAATTCCTGCTCTTGACGCAATTTATCTTGTGCTAATTGCTGCGCATTGCGTTCAGCCTGAGCGCGTTCTTCGGCCAACTTGGCATTCTGTCTTTCCAGCGCTAATTTTTCTTCCGCTGCTGCGGCTGCCTTGCGTTCTTGTTCTACACGCTGCTGTTGCAACTGTGCTTCTTCCAACGCTGCTTGTTTTTGCTGCTGCTCTAGACTGGTAATTTCTTCTAATGTTTTTAAAGCAGTTTGCTGCGCTTGCAATTTCGTTTTTTCGATCTCAGCCAATTCGCAAGCACGCTTTGCACGCAACTCGGTCGCTTCTTTGATTTGCTGCTCAAGTTGAATTTTTTCTTGATTTTGCAACAGCAATGCTTGTTCGGCTTGGGCTTTTTCTTCCAAAGCCAAGCGGATTTTTTGTTCAGACGCCAAACGTTCTTGGTTTAACTGGATTTGATTTTGTTCAGCATCTGTCTTTGCTTTAATCTCGGCGATCAACTGTTGTTCGACTGCCTTTTTCTCTTCGATTAATGCAAGCTTACGCAATTCTTCTTGCTCGCGTTGACGCATTAATTTTGTTAATTCAACCGCTTCAGTGGCTTTCGACTTAGCGACGTCGGCTGTTTGTTTTTGTAACTGCGCGTGCTCTGTCATTTTTTGCAAACGCAATTGTTCAGCTTGCAGCAATTGTTGACGCGCGAGTTTTGATTCTTTTTCTTTTTCTTGACGGGCAAACAGCATTTGTGCGTGTTCGCGATCTGCTTTTGCACGTGCTAAAACTTGTTCAGCAGCTTCGCGCTCTGCTTCTAATTTTTCTTGATTGGCAATAGCTGCGTTGCGTTCTGCCTCGATTCGGAGTTGTTCCGCCTTCGTCATTTCGACCACTTGACGGGCCTTCAAAAGCGCTAAAGCAGCCGCTTTTCTTTGCAACTCCGCTTGTACTTGTGCTTGAGCGATCGCTTGGCGCTCGGCCTCTGTGCTCGCTTCTAATGCTTGCTGCTGTTGTCGCTCCAACTCTTCTTTTTGTGCAGCGAGAGCGATCGCTTCTTCCTCAGCTTGCAATCGTGCTACGGCAGCCGCCTCAGCATCTTTTTCACTAGCGAGCTTTTCTTGGGATGCTTGTAGTAATTTTTCAGCAGACTCAGCACGACGTTTTTCCAGTGCAAGCTTTTCTTGAATCAATTCCAAAGCCTTACCTTCAGCTTCAACACGCGCTTGTTGCGTTTCTAGCAGTGCTTGTGAATCTTGATTTTTCTGAATAGCGATCATTGCCAACTGTTGGCCCAGCTTGACGTTTTCAACAGTCTTTTCTAAGGCAATTTTTTCAGCAACGACTTTAGTTTCTTGCGCAATGCGAATCGCCTGTTGCGCTTGATGCTGCATGCTCAAAACTTCAGCTTGCGTTTCTTCAACTTTGGCAATCGTTTCGGCTTCTGCTTTCACCTTTTGCTCGACTAAGACCTTCGCCTGTATCGCTTTCGCCGCGCGTTGTTCTGCTTCGGCGCGCATCTTTTCAGCCTTCGCCAATTCGATCACACTTTTAGCTTTTGAGTTGGCTGCTTGATTTGCTTGCTTCAAATATTCTGCCTGCAATGCGATAGCTGCCAATGCTTTTTGTTCAGCATCGGCTTTTTCACGCGCTAATTGAACGGCTTCGCGTTCCAAAGTCGCTTTCTCTTTCGCGTATTTTTCCGCGCGCTCTTCCTCTTCACGGCGTTGTTTCGCCATTTGCGTTGCTTCTAACTCCGCTTGCCGACGACGTTTTGCTTCTTCATTTGCCTGCTCTTCCGCATCTAATCGAGCGCGTGCATTAGCATCGGCATACTGTTCAGTTTCGACCCGCATTAAAGCTTTAGATTGCAATTCTTTCTCGGCTTCGATGCGTGACTCGGTAGCATAACGAATTTTTTCTTCCGCCTCGCTGCGTGCAAGTGCCGCTTCGGCTGCAATTTTCTCTGCTTGTTCGCGTCGATTTGCTGCCGCAAGCAATGCTTCTTCTGCTTGTAGACGTAATTGAATTGCATCTGCCGCGCGTTTTTCGGATTCAACTCTTGCTTGTGCGATAGCTTCGTATTCACGTTCCAATTCGGCACGCGCTCTTGCTTCTTCACGAGCACGAATTTCTAGAGGTGTGCGACTTAGTGACACTTCTAAAGCAATCGCTTCGGCTTGGTCGCGTTCACGACTAATTTGCTGTGCCTCGTTACGAATTTTTGCTAAACGCTCTGCGTTGAGGCGAGCTTCACGCTCTTGACGTTCACGTTCTCTGGCTTGCTCCGCGATTTTTGCATCAACGCGTGCACGTTCGATGGCTTCTTGCTTCGCGGCATACGATGCGGCAGCACGCTCAGCAGCCCATTGCTTGGCATTTTCTGCTTCAGCTGCTAATTGTTCTGCATCTATTTTTGCTTTGAAATTAAGTTGCGTATCAATTTTGATTTGTTCAATCACTATTTTCTTCGCTGCTTGCTCACTTTTATAGCGCAAGCCAGCTTGAAATTTTGTTTCCTCTTTCAAGGATTTATGTTCTTCAGAATCTGAATCGACTTCAGATTGAATATTAGTCTGCTCATCAGCACTTACTGGACTTGAACTTAACGCTGTCGAAGCGGACTCAAGCTCGATCGGTTTCGCGTCTGCATTCGCTTGTGCTTCCACGCGAGCTATCGCGGCACGAATTCCTTTGATGTCGATGCGTGCATGCGCAGCCAAACTTTCATCATTGACTATATCCAGGGCTGGACTATGTGCTTCATCCACAGCGTTTAACGCCATTGAGCCCATAGAGAGTCGGTTGAGTATCATTTGATAGTCGTTCATTGCACACCTCATCGTTTAGTGATGATAAATCTCTGAGTAGTGATATATATATAGCTTGAATTATCAAGCAATCACAAGAAAACAAAGTGTGAAGAAGAATGAGAAAAAGCCTGCAATTCCAGCTTTTGCGAATTTAGTTTGGTTCACCTAAGACCTTACTCAATTCAGTATGAGCTTATATTCAGAATATCTAAATCGTCGATATCTCGATACTTAAATAGCAAGTAGAATTGTTGCTTCGATTATTAGTTCGTTTGTTGTCGAGTTTGTTTGATTATTATCTCAATTCTTATTTCCTTTCATTTATGCAGATCACACCCTCCGGTTTAATTGAATCTAAATTGCCAGCAGTAAAAACGACGATTTTCTCAAGCATGTCTCAGCTGGCACAACAACATCAAGCGATCAACTTGGGCCAAGGTTTTCCCGATTTTGATTGCGATCCAACATTAATTGAGTCGGTTCATCAAGCCATGTTAGCTGGTCACAACCAATATCCACCGATGCCCGGCACACCGGTGTTACGCCAAGCAATAGCGACAAAAGTCAGCGCGCTTTATCATGCACACTATGATGCCGATTCCGAAATTACCATCACAGCGGGCGCAACACAAGCGATCATGACAAGCATATTGGCATGTGTACATCCAGGTGATGAAGTGATTGTGATTGAGCCTGCGTATGACAGTTATATTCCCACTATTCAGCTAGCAGGTGGGATTCCAGTGTTAGTTGGAATGCGGTTTGAGGATAATCGGTTTTCGGTTGACTGGGATTTACTTGCTTCCAAAATCAGTTTGAAAACACGATGCATTCTGATTAACTCACCGCACAATCCAACCGGAATGACTTTCAGTACAGCAGATTTAGCACGCTTGGCGAACATAGTGCGTGATACCAAAATCTTACTAATTTCGGATGAAGTCTATGAACACATGGTATTTGATGGCAATCAACACCATTCAGTGGCGTCGCATGCTGAACTGGCGCAGCGTAGCTTTATTATTTCTAGTTTTGGTAAGACTTACCATGTAACAGGGTGGAAAGTTGGCTACGTGTTAGCGCCTAAATCACTAACCGCTGAGTTTCGAAAAGTGCATCAGTTCAATGTATTTACGGTAAATACACCGATGCAAGTAGGCATCGCGCATTTTATGCACGATCATCGTCATCACTTGCAGTTGTCCGATTTTTATCAAGAGAAACGCGATGTTTTTCGCAATGCCTTAGCAAATTCTAAATTTAAGCTATTGCCGTGTGATGGGACTTATTTCCAATGCGTTGACTATTCCGCTATATCAGATCGATCAGAACTGGAGTTCGCAACCTGGTTGACTACAGAAATTGGCGTCGCGGCAATTCCGGTATCCGCTTTTTATCAAGAACAAAAACAAAACAAACTGGTGCGTTTTTGTTTTGCTAAGAAAACAGAAACCTTAAATGCGGCTTTAAAACGCCTTCAACAAATATAGCTAGCGCTTTCTTGGTCGCTTAGCTAAATTTTGTTAAAACTCTAGCGTCGTTGCCGGTTTTACGCGATCTGCACGAGCACGGCGTAAGAAGGATTTTGCTTCGACACTAATTGCCCGCAATATTTCTTGTAGTTCTCGGCGCTTTAGACGAACTTCTTGCAAACAAGAATTGGTAAAAAAATTATCCAAACAAGCAGATTCACGTTCCTGTAGCTGCGTTTGTAATTTACCTTGCACCAAATCAAGCTTGCTCAAAGCCGCTTCAGCTAACTGTGATGAGGAAATACTGCCTCTAGAAAATTCTTTTTCCAGCGCGACGATGTCTGACTCGATCGCTAATTTATTTGCCTCATTCGCCTCATTCGCATAGACATGCGAATTTACGGTCATTAGCAAACCTAGGATAAAGGCGAGCGTAGATTTTTTTATCATAAAAAGCTTAGCTATTTGAATGATCTAGCATCGCTACGATTTCGCGCTGCTCGGCGTTCATATACTCTTGTGATTGCATCTCGATAATCCGAGAGACTGTACGATGAAACTCATTCGATAAAGTTCCTTGCATATACAGCAATTCTGGTGTAACTTCTGCTGACATGATTAACTTGACTTTATTATCATAAAATACATCAATTAACCAAGTAAAACGACGTGCTTCAGAAGACATACCGGCGGACATTTGTGGAATTGACGACAAAATCACCGTATGAAATCGACTTGCGATCTCCAAATAATCATTCTGTGATCGTGGCCCGCCACACAAGGTAGCAAAGTCAAACCAAATCGTGGTGCCGGCACGTCGCAAAGCCTTTAAACGACGCCCTTCGATATCCACATGCTGATCTTCTTCTTTGGTTTCTGCTAAACGTGTAAATGCTTCACGTAATTGCCGGTCGGTCTTAGCACCCAAGGGCGTCAAATACACTTCGACCTGTTCCAGCGCACGTTTGCGATAATCATTACCAGAATCAACATTTAGAACATCCATACGTTCTTTGATTAAGGCAATCGTCGGCAGCATGCGATCACGATGCAGTCCATCTGGATAAAGCGTATCGGGCTGATAATTCGAAGTCATCACAAATGAGACGCCATTATCAAATAGCGCTTTCATCAAATTATATAAAAGCATCGCATCGGCCACATCCGACACATGAAATTCGTCAAAACAAATTAATCGATACTTTTTCGCGATACGTGCAGCGACTTCATTGAGTGGATCGGCGACACCTTTCAGCTCATCTAATTCACGATGCACGGCGCGCATAAATTCATGGAAATGCAAACGCGTTTTACGCACCACCGGCACCACGGAGTAAAAGCTATCCATTAAAAAGGATTTACCCCGGCCAACCCCACCCCACATATAAACGCCACGCGGAACTTCAGGGCGACTAATCAAACGCACCAATCGATTTGAGCGCTTTGCTTTGAAAGTGACCCAATCGTCATAAGCTTGTTGCAATCGGTCGACGGCACGCTTTTGCGCCGCGTCAATTTGAAAGCCGCGTTTGTCGATCGCTTCTTGGTAAAACTCGTGAACGTTCATGTCATTACACAAAAAATGAAACTATATAAACCGCAGAGGCGCAGAACACATAGAGAAATCAATTATCTTTCTCAACGTGCTCTGCGCCTCTGGGTCTGAACTCTCTTTTTCTAAGGAATTAGAAAAACACTTAGAAACGAATAATTAAAACAAATTATTGAAGAAATTATTAGAAGTTCAAAGAGCGCTTATCAACAGCTAAAGCGGCTTCTTTAGTCGCTTCAGACAAAGATGGGTGTGCATGGCAAATACGTGCGATATCTTCAGAAGAAGCACGGAATTCCATCGCCACAACCGCTTCAGAAATCAATTCAGAGGCCATAGGACCAACAATATGAACGCCCAAGATTTCATCTGTCGTTGCGTCAGCCAAGAATTTCACCATACCAGAAGTGTCACCTAATGCACGTGCACGACCATTTGCCATGAACGGGAATGTACCTGCTTTGTAAGCAACGCCGTCCGCTTTCAATTGCTGTTCTGTACGACCAACCCATGCTATTTCTGGTGAAGTATAGATAACCCAAGGAATCGTATTGAAATTGACGTGACCATGTTGACCAGCGATACGCTCAGCAACGGCAACGCCCTCTTCTTCCGCTTTGTGTGCAAGCATAGGTCCGCGAACTACGTCACCAACTGCCCATACATTCGCCAAATTCGTTTTGCAATCACCATCGACAGCGATGAAACCGCGTTCATCCAAAGCCAACCCAACTGCCTCTGCATTCAATCCATTAGTATTTGGCGTACGGCCAATCGATATGATCAATTTATCGAATACGGCTTTGTGCTCTGTTCCTTTATCATCGGTGTAATTGACTGTGACATCATTTGCACCTTTAACGATTTCACCGATCTTGACACCAAGATTGATAGACAATCCTTGTTTGACGAACAATTTATGCGCTTCTTTCGCGATTTGCTCATCCACCGCGCCCAAGAATGTTGGCAATGCTTCGAGTACAGTCACTTCAGCACCGCAACGACGCCAAACGCTACCCATTTCCAGACCGATAACGCCAGCGCCAATCACGCCTAATTTTTTCGGTACTGCGGCGATTTTCAATGCGCCATCATTTGACAAAATCAATTCTTCATCAAACGCTGCACCTGGCAATGAACGTGCATTCGAACCTGTTGCGACGATAATATGTTTGCCAGTAATCGTTTCTTCTGCCTTGCCCGCCACTTTGATTTCATAAGCGCCATCAGCAGCTTTTACAAACGAGCCATGGCCGTGGAAGAAAGTAACTTTGTTCTTTTTGAACAAATAAACGATACCGTCATTGTTTTGCTTCACGATGGTGTCTTTGCGTTTCAGCATTTTCTCAACGTCTAATTCTAAGCCACTCACACTGATACCGTGATCCGCAAAAGCGTGACCAGCGTGTTCATAGTGCTCGGAAGATTGCAACAATGCTTTTGACGGAATACAGCCGACATTAGTACAAGTACCACCGGGCGCTGGACCACCTTTGTCGTTAGTCCAAGCGTCGATACAAGCTGTTGAAAAACCTAATTGTGCCGCGCGAATCGCAGCGATATAACCACCAGGACCGCCGCCGATAACGACGACATCAAATTGTTTGCTCATAGTCTTACCTTGTCAGGTTTACTTTTCAATAAATAATGGGGAATGAGCGCAGTCATTTTTTAGCAAAATGTCTGTGCTCAGTAGTACGAACTTAGTCTTCCTCTGGGATAAAGATCCAAGCCAGCAAATAGAAAATAATGCCGAAGCCAAAGCAGGCAACAAAGATCACAAAAACCAAACGCCAAATCCATGACTGCATGCCGGTGAACTTGCCGAGGCCGCCGCAAACACCACCTATCCATTGGTCTGTTTTTGAGCGACGCAAATAGTTTAATTGCGCGAATGGATTCTCCGCATTCGAATTGCTAGCTGAAGTTTCCGCATTCCCTGCATTCAATCCAGCTAATAATTTTTCTTTGGCCTGTGCAAACTCGGCATCAGTCAGTGCTCCCGACTGATGCAGTTTGTGCAGACGATCAATTTCGTCAGCAATATTCATAATGCGCTGGCTCTTTATCGAGAGATTAGAGGTCTAACAACAAGCGTGCTGGATCTTCCAAGGCTTCTTTCATGGCGACCAAACCAAGCACCGCTTCACGACCGTCAATGATACGGTGATCGTAAGACATTGCTAAGTAGTTCATAGGACGAACAACGATTTGACCGTTTTCAACCACGGCACGATCTTTCGTCGCATGCACGCCCAAAATCGCGGATTGTGGTGGGTTGATGATCGGTGTCGACAACATAGAACCGAACGTACCGCCATTAGAGATAGAGAAAGTACCGCCAGTCAAATCATCCAAAGTCAATTTACCGTCTTTTGCTTTAGCACCGAATTCGCCGATTTTCTTTTCAATTTCAGCGATCGTCATTTGATCTGCGTTACGCAAAATTGGCACCACCAAACCGCGTGGGGAACCCACTGCGATACCAATATCAAAGTAACCGTGGTACACGATGTCATTGCCATCAACAGACGCGTTCAAAATTGGATATTTCTTCAATGCGGCAACTGCGGCTTTAACGAAGAAGGACATAAAGCCCAATTTCACGCCGTGTTCTTTTTCAAACTTGTCTTTGTACTTGTTACGCAAGTCCATGACTGGTGCCATATTGACTTCATTAAATGTCGTCAAAATCGCGTTAGTGGATTGTGATTGCACCAAACGTTCTGCAATACGCGCACGCAAACGGCTCATAGGCACGCGCTCTTCTGGGCGATCACCAAGATTAGCAACCGCTGGCGCTGCAACTTGTTGCAAAGCTGGTTTCGCCGCAACTGGAGCTGCCAAAGGAGCAACTGCTGGTGCCGCTTTACCGGCAACCGCAGCCAATGCATCCCCTTTTGTTACGCGACCATCTTTGCCAGTGCCGTCAACCGCACCAGCAGACAAATTGTTTTCCGCTAAAATTTTTGCAGCTGCAGGCATCGCAATACCGGCAGCTGAAATTGCGCTAGCAGGAGCGACTGGCGCTGCTGCCGCTGCGGTTGCAACTGGGGCTGCAGCCGCAGGTACCGATGCACCAGCACTTGCTTCCGTATCCAGCATCGCAATTACTTCACCAGCAACGACTGTGCTGCCATCACCCTTGATAATTTGCGTAATCACGCCTGCGCCTGGTGCTGGCAATTCCAACACCACTTTATCCGTTTCTACGTCAACTAAATTTTCGTCGCGGCTAACTGCTTCACCGACTTTTTTATGCCAAGAGAGCAAGGTCGCTTCAGCGACAGATTCAGATAACTGAGGAACTTTTACTTCGATAATTGCCATGTTTATTCTCCGTGTAGGATGTCTATTTCTAATTCGGCACTGCGCTTTCTTTATTATTGGCAGTGCCGCCTAGGATTATTTGGTCAAGATATAGCCCTTGAGTTTTGAAAAGGCTGCATCAAGCAATGCTTTTTGTTGCGCATAGTGCTTGTCGTAGTAACCGACAGCTGGCGATGCACTTGCAGGACGACCTGCGTAAGCAAGCTTCTGACCTTCATCCAAACTTTCAAAGATATTGTGTTGAATTTGGAACCATGGGCCTTGATTTTGTGGCTCATCTTGTGCCCAGACCAATTCCACCATGTTCGGGAATTTTTTCAATTCCGCGACAAAGCTCTTATGTGGGAATGGGTAGAGTTGTTCCACACGAATAATCGCTGTATCAGTTTGAGCGCGCTCTTTACGTGCGTTGACCAAATCATAGTAAACCTTGCCGGAACAAGCGATCACGCGCTTGACTTTCTTCGCATCGATAGATTCGTCCACTTCACCGATCACGGTATGGAAGCTACCTTTTGCCAATTCTGACAATGGAGAACCTGCATCCTTATTCCGCAATAAAGACTTCGGCGTCATGATGACCAAAGGCTTACGGAATTGACGGATCATTTGACGACGCAACAAATGGAAAATTTGCGATGCTGTCGTTGGTTGAACGACTTGCATATTATTGTCTGCACACAATTGCAAGAAACGTTCTGGACGAGCAGAAGAATGTTCTGGACCCTGACCTTCATAGCCATGTGGCAGCATCATCACGAGACCGCAAGCACGACCCCACTTCACTTCGCCAGAGCTAATGAATTGATCGATAACGACTTGTGCGCCATTCGCGAAGTCACCGAATTGGGCTTCCCAGATCGTCAATGTATTTGGCTCCGCGCTGGAATAACCATATTCGAAGCCCAATACGGCCTCTTCAGACAACACAGAATCAATTACCGTGAACGGAGCCTGTTTATCAGAAACATTTTGCAATGGAATATACGTACCAGCATCCCAACGTTCACGGTTTTGATCATGCAATACCGCATGACGATGAACGAATGTACCGCGACCAGCATCTTGACCAGTAATACGAATTGGATAGCCTGCAGCGACCAAGCTTGCAAATGCAAGATGTTCACCCATACCCCAGTCGAGATTCATTTCACCACGACCCATTGCTGCACGATCAGCCAATACTTTTTCAACCAAGCTGTGCGGTTTAAAGCCTTCAGGAACAACGGTGATTTTCTCGGCCAGACGTTTTAATTCTGTAGTCGGAATCGCTGTATCAGCTGCATCAGTCCACTTACGATTTAAGAATGGAATCCAATCAACAGCGTATTTATTTTTAAAATTGGAAATCACTGGGTCATGCGTGTGCTTACCAGCATCCATCGCATCACGGAATGCCTTCGCCATATCATCGCCAGTATTGGCGCTGATCGTACCTTGTGCTGCCAATTTATCTGCATACATCTTACGTGTGCCAGGATGCTTAGCGATTTTCTTGTACATCAATGGCTGTGTTAATGCTGGTGTATCTTGCTCATTGTGACCAAGCTTGCGATAACAAATGATATCGACCACTACGTCTTTTTTGAACGCAACGCGATAATCGAGCGCAATTTGAGTTGCCAATACAACCGCTTCAGGATCGTCGGCATTCACGTGCAACACTGGTGCTTCAATCATCTTCACAACGTCGGAGCAATATGTAGTAGAACGCGCATCACGCGGGTCAGAAGTCGTGAAACCAATTTGGTTATTGATAACGATATGTACAGTACCACCGGTGCCGTAGCCACGTGTTTGCGCTAAATTCAGCGTTTCCATCACTACACCTTGACCAGCAAAAGCGGCATCACCGTGAACCAAGATTGGCAACACTTGTGAGCCATCTTTGTCGCCACGACGATCCATACGTGCTTTCACGGAACCTTCTACTACTGGATTAACAATTTCCAAGTGCGATGGATTAAACGCTAAAGACAAATGAACTGGGCCGCCTGGTGTAGAAATATCTGAGGAGAAGCCTTGGTGATATTTCACGTCACCCGCTGGTAAATCATCACCATGTTTGCCTTCGAATTCAGCAAACAAATCTTGTGGCATTTTGCCGAGGGTGTTTACCAACACATTCAAACGACCACGATGTGCCATACCAATGACGATTTCTTCAATACCGCGCTCACCCGCGCGTTGAATGGTTTCGTCGATAGATGCGATAAAACTCTCACCACCTTCGAGAGAGAAACGCTTTTGACCTACATAACGAGTATGTAAATAACGCTCCAAGCCTTCAGCTGCGGTTAAGCGTTCGAGGATATGTTTCTTCTTCTCTGCAGTGAAATTCGGTGTGGAGCGAATTGATTCTAGTTTTTCTTGCATCCAACGCTTTTCGGCTGGATCGCTGATGTACATGAACTCAGCGCCGATAGAGCGGCAGTAAGTGTCACGTAATGAGTTGAGCAGGTCGCGTAAAGATGCGGTCTCTGTTCCAAAATAGGTATTGCTGATATTGAACTGTGTGTCCATATCTGCATCGGTAAAACCGTAAAAACTTGGTTCTAACTCTGGCAGTGGCGGACGTTCTTGACGTTGCAATGGGTCGAGATTGGCCCAGCGACTACCTAAGAAGCGATAAGCTGCGATTAATTGCTGTGCGGCGACGCGTTTGCGTCCCATTTCAGCATCACCAGCTGCACTTACGGTACGGATTGGACCTTGCTTAGCACGTTCAGCGAAAGACGCGATGACTGGCGCATGAGCGACGTCAGGTTTAGCAGAACCATCAACTGCGGGAACGTGTTGCATGGCGTCGAAATACGCACGCCAATTATCTGGCACGGAACCAGGATTATTGAGATACGCCTCATACAGTTCTTCGACATACGGTGCATTGCCACCGAACAGATACGAGTTAGCGTTATATTGTTGCATCATATTGCTCACCTTTCTTCGCGCTTCGCGAGATTAGCGGGTTAATCTAACCTTCCGCGACACGGCCTGACCGGTTAGCGGATTGCACATCAAGTTGTGGGGAAGGACTCATTCGAAATTCGATTTTCAACGTAAGTTTTTATCCAGCATTCAAAGGAATACCACTTAAAACGGACAGGAGAAATATTGACTTTCAACATCAATCGCGAGAATAACATATTTCGTCATAAAAAAAGCGAGTAATTTCTACTCGCTTTTATAAAATATATTTAATCGCTTAAATAATACTTACTATTAAATCTTACTAATTTTGCTTAACGCTTATCGATTGCTGGCACATCGCGTTTTGCTGCGCCGACAAACAATTGACGTGGACGGCCAATTTTTTGTTCTGGATCAGAAATCATTTCCTTCCATTGCGCGACCCAACCTACTGTACGCGCCAAGGCAAAAATACCAGTGAACAATGCAGTTGGAATACCTAATGCACGTTGCACGATGCCAGAGTAGAAATCGACGTTTGGATACAATTTGCGTGATACGAAATATTCATCTTCCAGCGCAATTTTTTCCAATGCCATTGCCAATTTAAACAATGGATCGTCTTGCAAGCCCAATTCGTTCAAGACTTCGTAGCATGTTTCGCGCATCAATTTCGCACGTGGATCGTAGTTTTTATACACACGATGACCAAAGCCCATCAACTTCACGCCAGAATTTTTGTCTTTTACTTGCTCGATGAAACGTGGAATATTGTCAACAGAGCCAATTTGTTCCAACATACTCAAAGCCGCTTCGTTTGCACCACCGTGTGCAGGGCCCCATAAGCATGCAATACCAGCAGCGATACACGCAAATGGATTCGCACCGGAAGAACCCGCCAAACGAACCGTTGATGTCGATGCATTTTGCTCGTGATCAGCGTGCAAAATCAAAATACGATCTAAAGCGCGAACCAATACTTCATTGACTTTATATGGCTCACATGGATTCGAGAACATCATGTACATGAAATTCGCGCTATACGACAAATCATTGCGTGGATATACGAATGGTTGACCGATAGAGTATTTGTAGGCCATTGCGACCAAAGTTGGCATTTTCGCGATCAAGCGAATTGCGGATACTTCGCGGTGGTGTGCATCATTGATATCTAAAGAATCGTGGTAGAACGAAGCCAACGCGCCGACTGTACCAACCAATACGGACATAGGATGCGCATCGCGACGGAAACCGCGGAAGAAGAATTGCATCTGTTCGTGCACCATGGTGTGCTTGGTCACGGTATCAACGAATTTTTGCTTTTGTTCAGCATTTGGCAATTCGCCATTCAACAACAAATAGCAAGATTCCAAAAAGTCGCCACCATTTTGCGCCAATTGTTCAATTGGGTAACCGCGATACAACAACTCACCTTTATCGCCATCGATGTAGGTGATGGAGGAATTACATGCCGCGGTCGACATGAAGCCTGGGTCATAAGTAAATTTACCTGTGGCACCGTACAATTTACGAATGTCGATTACGTCAGGTCCGATCGAACCTTTGTAAATTGGCATCTCGATCGATGGGGAGCCATCAGAAAATGATAGCGTTGCTTTTGTTTCAGAGTTAGTCATGGCTCTTCCTTCGTTGCAGGTGAGTCGTTAATAAAAAAGTGAGAAAAAATGAGAGAAAAACGAGCGAAATAAACTACCTTATTACACGTTCTTTATACAATCTTAAGCTGCGCGCAAACGCGTCAACAGCGCTTTCACATGAGGCAAATCGAGCTGATCTTCCGGCTCTTTTTTTCCCATCAACAAATCCATTAATGCATTGTCAGAGATATCCATTAGGCGACTAAATGCATCCACCTCTTCATCTGACATTGTTTCTTCATGCGCATCTAAAAAGCGCGTAAGTATCAAATCATTTTCTAGCAAACCGCGGCGCGCGCGCCATCGTAATCTTGCTCGATTAACTGGATCGCTTTGATGCAAACCAGACATCACACCTGACATGATTTTTCCTATCTCTCAAACTGGTCAGAATCTTCCAACGTACATCGAAGATTCTGACTCAGGAGACCCTAAACGACTCATTAATGTTCG
The DNA here is from genome assembly GCF_018139645.1 of Affinundibacterium baiyunense. Lineage (GTDB taxonomy): Bacteria > Pseudomonadota > Gammaproteobacteria > Burkholderiales > Burkholderiaceae_D > Undibacterium > Undibacterium baiyunense. Next base: position 208,784 of record NZ_JAGSPM010000001.1, on the reverse strand, counting down.
GCTAGCTACCTAATTAAACCACCAGAAATGAGCAATTAGCGTCATTTACACTGCGCGACGAACCATCAACTCTTTAATCTTACCGATGGCTTTTGTTGGGTTCAAACCTTTAGGGCAAACGTCAACACAATTCATAATTGTGTGACAACGGAATAAACGATATGGATCTTCCAAATTATCTAAACGCTCACCCGTTGCTTGATCACGAGAGTCTGCGATAAAGCGGTAAGCCTGCAACAAACCAGCTGGACCGACAAATTTATCAGGATTCCACCAGAAAGATGGGCAAGAAGTTGAGCAGCATGCGCACAAGATACACTCGTACAAACCATCCAATTCTTCACGTTCTGTTGGTGATTGCAAACGCTCTTTTTCAGGCGGAATACTATCGTTGATCAGATATGGCTTGATCGAATTGTATTGTTTGAAGAATTGCGTCATGTCAACGATCAAATCACGAATCACCGGCAAGCCAGGCAATGGACGCAAAACGATAGGCTCAGTCAACTCATTCAAATTCGTGGTGCAAGCCAAACCATTTTTGCCATTGATATTCATCGCGTCGGAGCCGCACACACCTTCACGGCATGAACGACGCAGCGCCAAAGAATCATCAACGTCTGCTTTAATGCGCTGCAAAGCATCTAGCAACATTTTGTCGGTATCTTGCAATTCAACTGTCAAGTCTTGCATGTAAGGCTTCGCATCCTTGTCCGGATCGTAGCGATAGATTTTAAATTTTAAGGTACGTGCCATAGTGATCTCTTTAGAATGTACGTGCTTTAGGTTGGAAGGTTTCCACTGTCAGCGGCTTAGTTACAACTGGTTTGTAATCTAAGCGATTACCCTCGGAATACCACAAAGTGTGCTTCATCCAGTTTTCATCATCACGTTTTTCGTAATCACGATGCGCATGCGCCCCACGTGATTCTTTGCGTGCATTTGCTGAAGTGATCGTTGCCTTCGCAGTCTCGATCAAATTATCTAATTCCAAGGCTTCTACACGTGCAGTATTAAATACTTTGGACTTATCTTTAAATGAAACGTGCTTGCGACGCTCATCCAATTCCATGATTTTGCCCAAACCTGTTTGCAACAAGTCATCGGTACGGAACACACCACAATATTGTTGCATTGTGCTACGAATCGCATTAGCAACATCTTGAACGCGCTCTGTGCCAGTGCTGTTTTCCAATTTAGACAAACGAGACAATGCCAAATCAGCTGCGTCCTTTGGCAATTCTTTGTTGCTGCGCGTTTTTAAATTGCTCGCCACAACGTGGTTACCTGCTGCGCGACCGAAAACGATCAAATCGAGCAAGGAGTTCGTACCCAAACGGTTCGCACCGTGAACAGATACGCAAGCGCATTCACCGATTGCATACAAGCCATTCACCACTTCATTCACGCCATTCTTCGTCGTGACGACTTGACCGTGAATATTAGTTGGAATGCCACCCATTTGATAGTGAATCGTTGGAACGACAGGAATTGGTTCCTTAGTTGCATCCACATTCGCAAATTTATGACCAATTTCCAAAATCGACGGCAGACGTTTTTGAATCGTATCCGCGCCGATATGACGCAAATCGAGCAACACGTGATCTTTATTTGGACCACAACCGCGCCCTTCTTTAATTTCCTGATCCATAGAACGGGAAACGAAGTCACGTGGTGCCAAATCTTTGAGCGTTGGCGCATAACGTTCCATGAAGCGCTCACCCTGACTATTAATCAGGATGCCGCCTTCACCACGCACACCTTCAGTAATCAATACGCCCGCACCGGACACACCAGTTGGATGGAATTGCCAGAATTCCATATCTTGCAAAGGCAAGCCAGCGCGCGCTGCCATACCCATGCCGTCACCGGTGTTAATAAATGCGTTGGTTGATGCTGCAAAAATACGACCCGCACCACCAGTTGCAAAAATTGTCGTCTTCGCTTCCAGCATCATGACTTCGCCAGTTTCCATTTCGAGCGCTACAACGCCCAATACATCGCCATCTGCATCACGAATTAAATCAATCGCCATCCACTCAACGAAGAAATGCGTACGTGCACGCACATTACGTTGATACAAAGTATGCAAAAGCGCGTGACCAGTACGATCTGCCGCCGCACAAGCACGTTGAACTGGCTTTTCACCAAAATTCGCGGTATGGCCGCCGAATGGACGCTGATAGATAGTGCCGTCAGCATTACGATCGAATGGCATACCAAAATGTTCTAGTTCGTACACAACTTTTGGAGCTTCGCGGCACATGAATTCAATTGCATCTTGATCACCGAGATAGTCGCCGCCTTTGACAGTGTCGAACATATGCCAGAACCAATTATCTTCTGACATATTACCTAGTGATGCACCGATACCACCTTGTGCAGCAACAGTGTGTGAGCGGGTTGGGAATACTTTAGACAGAACAGCCACATTCAGGCCAGCTTCTGCCAACTGCAAAGATGCGCGCATGCCAGAGCCACCAGCACCAACGATTACTGCATCAAAGCGACGGGAAGGAATTGCTGATTTAATCGCAGCCACGGTTACACTCTCCACAAAATTTGCGCTGCATAACCAGCACAAGCGATCAGCCACACAATAGTAGCGACCTGTAAAATCAAACGCAACACGACTGAATGTGTTACATAATCCATCCAAATATCACGCACACCAACCCAAGCGTGATATAACAAAGCGACAATTACGGCAAAGGTAAATAATTTAAACCATTGCATCGAAAATACACCAACCCAAGCTTCATAAGTGAAGCGCGTACCCGTCAAAAACAAAGCCAAAATAACCAACGTATAGAGCGCCATTAAAATGGCAGTAACACGCTGCGCCATCCAATCGCGCAAGCCATAGCCAGCGCCAACAACTAGGCGTTTAGGTCCGATATTGTTGTTTGCCATTTAAAATACTCCAAATAATTTCAATGCAACCAAGGCAGTCAAACCCAAGCTAATCAACAAAACTGCGACCGCTGAACGACGACCGGAATCTTTATCAACACCGACATGAAAATCCATGAATAAGTGGCGAACACCAGCACTAAAGTGATGCAAATAAGCCCAAACCAGAGCTAACAGCACTAACTTAACGATGATCGAGGAAGCAAAAATATGCATCATCGCAAATGAAACTTCCGATTGCAGACTTTGCTCCAGTAAATACAGAACAAATGGCAACAAAAGGAACATCAATAGCCCACTTGCACGATGCAAAATGGATACGAAGCCGGCCAAGGGCAAGCGATAACCGAGTGCATCAGTTAAGCGCATTACACCGTAACGCTTCTTATTTTTAACAACTTCAGACATAAATAAACTCCCTCAAAATGACTCAGCACTACAACTTTATAATTTTCGCCTATTTTGATGCATTGCACCAACAGATTTGATGGTTTTCTGAAAATTATTCTTAAATTTGATCAAGGATTAAGCAAATAAGTTGGGTCAATTGCCTTCACACACACGGTTCAACTCAATTCATTGCGATAGTGATGCGCATTAGTTAGATACAAACCGCGACGCAATTCAACCGCACGATCACCATAAGTGAAAGAAATTCGCTCTACACTCAATAGCGGAACACCCAACGCAACTTTCAATAACTCTGCCGCCTCCTCCTCAGCGCACACGGCACGAATTTGTTCTTGCGCTCGAATCATGTGTGTACCAAACTCAGACTCAAACAAGGCATACATCGGGCCTTTGTACTCATTCAATCGCTCCATCGTTAAGCCTTTAAAGATGGAACCCGGCAGCCACAACTCTTCCAAGATGGTCGGCACACCAGAAAAAGATTGTACACGCTTTAGAAAAACGACAGATTCACCTGACTTCATCTCTAAAAGTCGCGCAACTTCAGCTGGTGCGCGCAATCGTTTTACTTCAATAATTTTATTTTCAGGATAAGATCTCTCGCCATTGTCTGGCACTAATCTTAAGAAGCGAAATTGAGAACGAGCCTCGTGATGGGTTGCCACAAAGGTGCCCTTACCTTGTCTGCGAACCACGAGATTTTCAGCGGATAACTCATCAATTGCTTTGCGCACAGTTCCCTGACTAACCTTAAAGCGCGCAGCCAATTCAATTTCACTTGGAATTAACTCACCCGGTTTCCACTCACCAGATTGTAGACTTTGTGTGATTAAGCCCTTGATTTGCTGATACAAAGGGCTAAAAGTCGGCGCCGCAGAAGCATACGAATCCGTATCGGAAGCTGTCATACTTTTCGATTCATTGGGCGGCATAGTTGATGGCACAGTTGGATTCATAGTCCGCAATTTCACCACAAAAACTGCCAACAAGTCTAGAGAAAACTAAAAAACTTAACATGTCTTATATAAGACATAAGATATCGATTGACACAATCATAGGGTGGCAATAAACTTCGGTAGATTAGACTGATCTAGCTCAATGTTGATCACATTTTTTGATAAATTCAACGCGTGTTAGGCAGCATAATTGTAAATTCAATCGCAATAATCAAGAATTCAGCGTTATTATTTCAGCTGCTGTTTTCATTTACTTTCGATTGTTTGCAAACATGAATGAATTCGATAATCCAAGATTTGCTTCAATCTAATTCTTGGATTAAAGCATTACAATATTATTTTTACACCACTGCGGAGAAATACCATGTCTAAATCCCCAATGCGCGTTGCTGTAACTGGCGCAGCTGGCCAAATCGGCTATTCCCTACTATTCAGAATCGCTAACGGCGACATGCTGGGCAAAGATCAACCAGTCATTTTGCAATTATTAGAAATCCCTGATGAAAAAGCACAAAAAGCGCTCAAAGGCGTGATGATGGAAATCGATGATTGTGCATTCCCATTATTGGCAGGCATGACAGCGCACAGCGATCCAATGACCGCATTCAAAGATGCTGACGTTGCCTTGTTGGTTGGCGCACGTCCACGTGGACCAGGCATGGAACGCAAAGATTTGCTAGAAGCAAATGCGCAAATTTTCACTGTCCAAGGTAAAGCATTGGATGCAGTTGCATCACGTAATGTGAAAGTATTAGTGGTTGGAAACCCAGCTAACACAAACGCTTACATCGCGATGAAATCGGCACCAAACTTGCCAGCGAAAAACTTCACAGCGATGTTACGTTTGGATCATAACCGTGCATTGTCACAAGTTGCTGCGAAAACAGGCAAAGCGGTTGCTGATATCGAAAAACTCTGCGTTTGGGGTAATCACTCTCCAACTATGTATGCCGATTATCGTTTTGCGACTATTGCTGGTCAATCAGTCAAAGACATGATTAACGATCAAGAATGGAACAAAGACGTGTTCTTGCCAACAGTTGGCAAACGTGGCGCAGCGATCATTGAAGCACGCGGCTTGTCGTCTGCAGCGTCTGCAGCGAATGCAGCGATTGATCACGTACGTGACTGGGTACTCGGTACAAACGGCAAATGGACAACTATGGGCATTCCATCCGATGGTTCCTATGGCATTCCAGAAGGCACGATGTTTGGCTTCCCAGTAACAACAGAAAACGGCGAATACACGATTGTTCAAGGCTTGGAAATCGATGAATTCTCACGTGAACGTATTAACGTGACGCTCAAAGAATTGCAAGAAGAGCGTGATGGCGTGAAGCATTTGGTAGGCTAATTTGTTTTGGGCCTGACTTGTTAGTTGGGCCCACTTGTTTTATACGATTTTAAAATTATCGTTTTTTGCATTGAATTATTGGATAACACTATTCACGCAAATTTGATAAAAAAGTATTCAGATTTATTCGCAAATTCTTATCATTCAAGTCGCTGATGCATCCATCTCAGGCATTATTTCAAGAACAGGCTGCGCCAATTTTTCTGCCAGTATGCGATCACTATGCAGGCTCTGAAAAGTTGATGCTGAAATCGTTGAGCCTACAAAACGAACTAGGTCCTGTGTTTGATATCACGTTTGATTGTGAAGATGGTGCCGCAGTTGGTAACGAGCTAGAACACATACGCATGCTGTCGAAGATTATTGCTTCAAGTGATAATCAATTTAATCGAATTGGCGTTCGTGTCCACCACCTCGCGCATCCATGCTTTCGACAAGATATTGAAGTCTTGTTGAGTCAAGCCGATGTGTGCAAGAAGTTAGCCTACCTAGTTTTACCAAAAGTAGATAACGTTTCGGAAGTGAACACATCGATTCACTTCATTAATGAAATTGCGACACAACATGGTCGCACTTCTATCCCTATCCATATTCTGATTGAAAGCCAAGCAGGACTCGCTAATGTAGGCGAACTCGCGGCAGTTCCTCAAGTTGAATGCCTGTCTTTTGGAATTATGGATTTTGTTTCATCCCATTGGGGCGCGATACCTGCAAGTGCTATGCGCTCACCAGGTCAATTTACTCACCCTTTGGTAACGAGAGCGAAACTAGAAATCGCAGCAGCCTGTCATTTACATGGCAAGGTTCCATCACATAATGTTTCCACGGACTTTAAAGATCCATCAATTACATTAAGTGATGCTACAAGAGCAGCGCTAGAGTTCGCTTATACGAGAATGTGGAGTATCCATCCCAATCAAATAAAACCGATCATCAAGGCGATGGCACCACGTAGCACAGAAATTAAAGAAGCGATCCATATTTTAAGTACTGCTCAGGAAAATCAATGGGGTCCAATTGAAATTCATGGTCGACTACATGACAGAGCAAGTTATCGCTATTATTGGACTGTCTTAAAAAAAGCAAGTATCAGTGGCGTCAATCTACCCGAAGGTGCACAATACTTAGTTTAAAACGTCGGTAACACGAACAAGCCCGAAGAACTCCATAAAGCACTCGAATCAAAGAAGAAACATCATGAAAAATTCAAGCTCTCATTCTCTACAATTATTTTTCAAAGCTACGATAGCTTTGCTGGCAGCTGGTCTCATGACATCTGCAGCCGCAAATGATATTTCAAACAGTACGAGCTCAGCAAAAAAGACAGTCAAAGCAAAACCAGTAAAAGTCGCCAAGGCTAGTAGCAAAAGTGCTGAGATTGATGCAAGCGAACCAGAACCAAACATCGAACAAAGTTCTGATACCGAATACAAGTGCGAACTCGGTAATTCATTGGTAATGTATGCCCATCCAGAAGACAACAAAAGTTTGGCGATGCGTTGGAAAAATCGTTTGTACAAACTGACGCGCGTCGAAACATCAACCGGTGCACATCGTTTTGAAAATGAAAAAATTGGTTTAGTGTGGATCAATATCCCCTCTAAAGGCATGCTGCTCGATTCCCGTCGTGGGCATCAGCTAGCGAACGAATGCAAAAGTACCAAGATCGCCAGTTTAGAAACAACAGACACCGTAGTGAAATAAGTATCTGCAAGTTATATCAAAGATTATTTTTTAGTTTTCCGTTTTATTTTTATATCCGCATCACCTCACTTCATTGTTCATCATCGAAAATAAGGAACAGCCATGAGCCAAGCTAACTATCAGGACGCGTTTAAAACGCTGAAAGATTTTAAAATCACCGATACCAAGAAAGGTAAGTTTTTCTCCCTACCTGCATTGGAAAAAAATCTCGGTGTGAAAATTTCACGCTTACCAGTGTCAATTCGTATCGTTCTAGAATCCGTTTTGCGCAATTGCGACGGCAAGAAAGTGACCGAAGAACACGTCAAGCAATTGGCAAATTGGGGCGCTACTGCAGCTCGTACCGACGAAATTCCATTTGTCGTGTCACGCGTAGTTTTGCAAGACTTTACTGGCGTTCCATTGTTGGCTGACTTGGCAGCAATGCGTAATGTCGCATCGAAACAAGGTAAAAATCCAAAAAATATCGAACCTTTGGTTCCAGTGGATTTGGTAGTTGATCACTCTGTTCAAATTGATCATTTCCGTGAAAAGAAAGCACTCGACCTGAACATGAAATTGGAATTCTCTCGTAACAACGAGCGTTATCAGTTCATGAAATGGGGTATGCAAGCATTTGATACTTTCGGCGTGGTTCCTCCAGGCTTTGGTATCGTACACCAAGTTAACTTGGAATACTTGGCACGCGGCGTGCATAAAGTAAATGATGCGAAGAAAAACGATGTTTACTATCCAGATACATTGGTAGGTACAGATTCACACACCACCATGATCAATGGTATCGGTGTAGTTGGTTGGGGCGTTGGTGGTATCGAGGCAGAAGCTGGCATGCTCGGCCAACCAGTTTATTTCTTGACACCTGACGTAGTCGGTGTGAACTTGACTGGCGCATTGCGCGAAGGCTGCACGGCGACAGACTTAGTTTTGACCATCACAGAAATGCTGCGTAAGGCAAAAGTGGTTGGCAAATTTGTCGAATTCTTCGGTGAAGGTACGCGCTCATTGTCATTGACAGACCGCGCAACAATCGCCAACATGGCACCGGAATATGGCGCAACGATGGGCTTCTTCCCAGTCGATGAAGCAACTATCGATTACTTCAAAGGCACAGGTCGTACCAAAGCAGAAATCGACGCATTCGAAGGCTATTTCAAAGCTCAGAAAATGTTCGGTATTCCGAAAAAAGGTGAGATCGACTACACCACTGAGTTGAGCCTCGACTTGTCGACAGTTGCACCATCTTTGGCAGGTCCGAAACGCCCACAAGATCGTATCGAAATCGGCAATGTAAAATCCACTTTCGCAGACTTGTTCAGCAAACCAACTTCTGAAAATGGTTTCAACAAAAAAGCAGAAGATTTGGGTGCGGTTTACACCAATGCAGATGGCGTTAAAGTGAAGAACGGCGACGTCTTGATCGCTGCAATTACTTCTTGCACCAATACTTCTAACCCTAGCGTTTTGTTGGCAGCTGGTTTGTTGGCGAAAAAAGCAGTTGAAGCAGGCTTGAAAGTGCCAGCGCATATCAAAACATCTCTAGCGCCAGGCTCCCGCGTGGTCACTAAATACCTCGAGGCAGCTGGTTTGTTGCCATACTTGGAAAAACTCGGCTTCGGCGTTACTGCCTACGGCTGTACAACCTGTATCGGTAATGCTGGTGACTTGACACCTGCGATGAACGAAGCCATCGTTGCAAACGATATCGTCGCTGCCGCTGTTTTATCTGGCAACCGTAACTTTGAAGCACGTATTCATCCAAACATTCGCTCTAACTTCTTGGCATCGCCACCATTGGTTGTCGCATACGCAATCGCTGGTAACGTTACTAAAGACTTGATGACAGAGCCTGTTGGTCGCGTCAAAGGTAAAGACATTTTCTTGGGCGATATCTGGCCCACCAGCGCAGAGATCAACAAGTTGATGAAGTTCGCGATGAACTCCAAAACATTCAAAGAGAACTATGCGGACGTTAAAGGTGCGCCAGGTAAATTGTGGGAAGACATCAAAGGCGTGGCAGAAGGCGAAGTCTACAACTGGCCAAGCTCCACTTACATCGCTGAACCTCCGTTCTTCGCTGATTTCACTATGGAGCCTAAGGCAGCGGCAACTGGGATTACTGGCGCGCGCGCTTTGGGCGTGTTTGGTGACTCCATCACAACCGATCACATTTCCCCTGCTGGTTCCATCAAAGAATCGAGCCCAGCTGGTAAGTGGTTGAAAGAAAACGGTGTGTTGAAAGCAGACTTCAACTCCTACGGCTCACGTCGTGGTAATCACGAAATCATGATGCGCGGCACCTTTGCCAACGTGCGTATCAAGAACTTGATGATTCCTGCGAAACCAGACGGCTCACGCGTTGAAGGTGGCGAAACATTGTTCCAACCAACTGGCGAACAAATGGCGATCTACGATGCAGCGATGAAATACGTTGCTGAAGGCACGCCAACCATGATCTTCGGCGGTGAAGAATATGGTACAGGTTCTTCACGTGACTGGGCAGCTAAAGGCACGCAATTGTTGGGCGTAAAAGCAGTTATTGCGAAATCTTTCGAACGTATCCACCGCTCCAACTTAGTTGGTATGGGTGTCTTGCCATTGCAATTCTTAGGCAGCGACAGCGTTGATTCATTGGGCATCACTGGCAATGAATCTTTTGATTTGAAAGGTATCGAAAACGACATCAAGCCACAGCAACAAGTGACTTTGGTGATCAACCGCGCCGATGGCAGCAAACAAGAAGTAAAAGTCTTGTTGCGTATCGATACACCGATCGAAGTTGACTACTATAAGCATGGCGGTATCTTGCCATTCGTGTTGCGTCAATTATTGGCTGCTTAATTAAGTGCGTGTAGCGCGAGTGTGTTAAATAAAAGGGAATGTGACAGCAAGTGGCACATTCCCTTTTTTCTAAGTCCCAAGCAAAGTATTTTCAGTATTATCCAATAACAAGGAGAGCAATATGTGGAAGGCACTAGTAGGATTTTTAGTTTTTGCAGCAATCGCTTTATATTTTATCTTTACATCAGGCGACAAAATGGACATGCAAGGTGAGGCTGGTGCTCATACAGGTGCAGCGTCTGAACACGTGGCTTCTGCATCAGCAGCAGCTTCCGCAGCAAGTGTGCCAGCACCAACGGCAGATGCTGCAGCATCAACTGCTTCGGCTCCAGCATCCGCGCCAGCGCCAACAATGGAAGCAAGCGCATCTGCTGCAAGCAAATAATCAAATTAAATCTAGTTTGAATCAAATCAGTATTTAGTTTGACCTATGTAAAAAAAGCCTGCGTTCAGTATAGAACGCAGGCTTCATTATTTTTGGATATTTGTTACTTATCGACGGTGGTCAGGCATTCGCAAAATTCAATAAATCATCCCCTGCTAAGCGATACTTCACCCACTCAGATTGTGGCTTTGCGCCGACAGATTGGTAAAAATCAATTGCAGGCTGATTCCAATCAAGCACACTCCATTCAAAACGTCCGCAACCCTCCTCTACCGCCAATTGCGCTAAATGACGGAGTAATAGTTTTCCTGCTCCCAAGCCACGATGTTTCGGTGAAATATATAAATCTTCGAGATATAAACCTTTTTTTCCTTGCCATGTAGAGTAATTGTAGAAATACACCGCAAAGCCAATCGGGACACCGTTCGATTCGCAAATCAAGGCCTTCGCCGGTGATTCTGCAGAAAAAATACTGCTCTCAATGTCCGCCATTTTCGCTTTGACCTCGTGCTCGGCTTCCTCGTAAATCGCCAACTCGACGATAAATCCATGTATGCTCGCTGCATCTGTTGCGACTGCTTTACGAATAGTAATTGTCAAGATATGCCTCTTTTATTCTCAAATGTTTACAGTAAGTTCAATGACTGTTCGATATCCGCAATCAAATCATCGACATCTTCTAGCCCAATATTGAAACGCACTAAAATTCCTTTGTCTTGCCAATTTTCACGCATCGTTTCAATTCGGTAGGGTACGCATAGGCTATGTGAGCCACCCCAGCTAAAACCAATTTTAAAAAGCTTTAATTGGTTTACGAATTGATCGGTTTGCGCTTCTGAAAACTTCTCGTCAAACAAAACGGAAAACAGCCCTCCTGCGCCAGTAAAATCACGTTTCCAAATCGCATGACCAGGGCAATCTTCCCAAGCAGGATGTAGAACCTTGATGATTTCTGGACGTGTCTTTAACCATGCTGCAATCTTGCGTGCTGCAATATCATGCGCTTCGAATCGCAATTTCATACTTTGCAGTCCGCGCAGTACCAAATACACGTCATCCATGCCGACACCCAAACCGAGACGCATGTGTGTCATCAATATACGGTTATTCAATTCAGAATCACGTGTGATAACTGCTCCCATTAACACGTCTGAGCCGCCGCTTTGATATTTCGTCAAAGCTTGCATCGAAATATCTACGCCATGGTCAAACGGTTTAAACGCCAAACCAGCAGACCAAGTATTATCAACTGCCACCAACACGCCTCGACTATGTGCAGCATTGCAAATCGCAGGAATATCCGCGACTTCCATCGAAACAGAGCCGGGTGTTTCTGCCCAAATCAATCGGGTGTTTGGCAAAATTAATTCACCAATCGCGCTGCCGATCATAGGATCATAAAATCGTACGCTGATCCCAAAGCTATTTTTCAACCACATGCCAAATTCTTTGTTCGGACCATAGGCGTTATCAGGAATGAGAACATCATCGCCAGAACTTAAAAATGTCAGACTCACCAAACTAATTGCTGACAATCCACTCGGCGCCAATACACAATGTTTTCCGCCTTCGATATGTGCGATTTCACCTTCAAGTTGAAAGCTGGTTGGGGTACCATGTAGTCCATAAGTGTATGCCGACTTGTTCAACCAACTGCGTGAACGCATTGCCTCAACATCTTTAAATAGCACAGTTGACGCATGATGAATCGCCGTAGGAAAAGATGCGAAGCCCTCCGGAGCCCGGTATTCAGGATGCACTATGCTTGTGTTTTGACCTTGCTTTTTATTCGTCATAATACTGTTCTCAAAAAATATAACGCAGATAAAAAATAGGGGCGATTACGCCCCTATTGTTCTGTTCATTTCTAACTTAAATAGCTTCGCCCCACAGATCATGCGCATCTGCTGCTGTGATTTTCACTTCAACAAATTCGCCAACTTTTAGTTTGCGATGCGGTTCAAATGGCGGCTTCACATAAACCACACCATCAATTTCAGGCGCGTCAGCCGCACTTCGACCAACGCCACCGCTGCGATCCAAACTATCAATCAAAACACGCATGGTTTTACCGACCTTGGCTTGCAAACGTTTCTTCGAAATGGATTCTTGCAATTCCATGACGCGACGGCGACGATCTTCACGCACTTCATCTGGTAATTGATTTGCCAGTTCGTTTGCAGTAGCGCCTTCCACTGGAGAATAAGCAAAACAGCCTAAACGATCAATTTCTGCTTCTTTTAAGAAGTCCAATAGGTATTCAAACTCTTCCTCAGTTTCTCCCGGAAATCCAGCAATGAATGTCGAACGTATCGTTATCTCTGGACACATTTCACGCCAAGCTTTGATCCGTTCAATATTTTTCTCACCGCTTGCTGGACGTTTCATACGCTTAAGCACGTCAGGATGTGCGTGTTGCAAGGGAACGTCGAGATAAGGAAGTACGTGTCCATTGTTCATAAACGGAATAATTTGATCGACATGCGGATAAGGGTAAACATAATGAAGCCGTACCCACGCGTCATAACGCTTAGCAAGTTCGCCTAAAGCTTCAACCAATTGCGTCATATGCGTCTTGACTGGTTTTCCATCCCAGAATCCAGTGCGGAATTTCACATCGACACCATAAGCACTGGTATCTTGAGAAATAACGAGAAGTTCTTTAACACCTGCTTTAAATAAATTTTCTGCTTCAACCATCACCTCGCCGATTGGTCGTGAAACCAAATCACCTCGCATTGATGGAATGATGCAGAAACTACAGCGATGATTACATCCCTCAGAGATCTTCAAGTACGCAAAGTGTTTAGGTGTCAACTTCACGCCTTGTGCAGGCACTAAGTCAATAAACGGCTCATGCGGTTTAGGCAAATGTTCATGCACTGCCGTCATCACTTCAGTCAAAGCATGGGGTCCGGTAACCGCCAACACCTTCGGATGTACACTTTTGATTAAATCATTACCATTCGCATCCTTCTTTGCGCCTAAACATCCTGTCACAATGACCTTACCATTTTCATTGAGCGCTTCCGCGATCGCATCCAATGACTCTTGAACCGCAGCGTCAATGAAACCGCAAGTATTGACGACGACTAAGTCCGCGCCATCATACGACTTCGCAGTTTCATAGCCTTCTGCTCGCAATTGGGTCAGAATTTGTTCGGAGTCGACCAAGGCTTTCGGGCACCCGAGGGAAACAAAGCCAACTTTTGGTGCTGTGGCTTGATGTGCGGAAGAGAATGTTTCGTTAGACATAATAAAAAAAGGATACAAAGCAATTCGCTATTGTACCCTTTCTGAGTCACTTACTACAGCACATGCACCACTAAATGAACTGCAAGCGCTTGAATCCATTACTTTTTCTTATCATCTGGAACAAATGGAAATCCAAACATATTTTTCGATTGATTTTGCATCTGCTCTTGCATTTGTACAAAAAGATTTTTACTTTGATCAATGTAGTTGCCCATCATGCCTTGCATCATCGGCCCTTGCACATTCATAAATTGCGTCCACATTTCAGGGCTGAATGGTTTACCATCCAATCCACCAGCAGCAGCACCTTCGGTGAGTTTATTTTGAATATCGATAAACGCTTGGATATTTTTTTCTAAATAGGAACCCATCATCCCTTGCATCGCATGTCCGTAATAACGAATAATCTGCGCTAAAGCGACACTAGAAAACATCGGCGCACCGCCCGCCTCTGCTTCCAAGATGATTTGCAATAAAATACTACGCGTCAAATCCTCACCAGTTTTTGCATCGACCACTGCAAAATCATCATTTTCCATCACAAATTGTTTTACATCGACCAAGGTGATGTAGCTGCTGGTTTGGGTATCGTATAAGCGACGATTTGGATATTTCTTAATCAAATGTTTGCTTATTTTTTTTGTACTATTCATTGCATTCTCGTTCAAAAACTGCATTAAAGAATAAAACTGAGATGCTTATGAATCCCCACTTCATCATAAGCATCTTGGGTGAATTTCACGCGAAACTATGTGCCAACTTGCAGCATTATACTTAGTGCAAAATTCTTAGAAATAGTTCATTCGACCAATGCCGAATGCTTATCCCATATGCAAACCGCCGTTAATTGAGAAGTCAGAACCGGTAGCATAACCACCTTCATCCGATGCAATCCATGCAACAATCGACGCGATCTCTTCAGGCTCTGCTAGTCGTTTGACAGGAATTCCCGCAACAATTTTCTCCAACACGTCTGGGCGAATTGCGCGAACCATATCGGTGCCAACATAACCCGGTGAAACTGTATTAACCGTAACACCTTTGGTCGCTACTTCTTGTGCCAACGCCATCGTAAAACCATGGATACCAGCTTTAGCTGTGGAGTAATTGGTTTGTCCAAATTGTCCCTTCTGCCCATTCACAGAAGAAATATTAATGATACGCCCCCAACCACGGTCAACCATACTTTCAATTACTTGTTTCGTGACATTGAACAAGGAGTTCAAATTAGTGTCGATAACTGCATCCCAATCGGCCTTGCTCATCTTACGGAACTGGCCATCACGGGTAATGCCTGCGTTATTTACTAACACATCAATTTCACCAATTTCAGCACGTACTTTTTCAAAAGCTGCACGCGTTGATTCCCAATCTGACACATTACCTTCAGACGCATGCACATCAAAGCCTTCAGCACGCATGTCGGCCAACCATTTATCTTTACGTGGAGAGTTTGGACCACATCCTGCAACGACTGTATAACCATCTTTACATAAACGTTTACAAATTGGAGTCCCAATACCACCCATACCACCTGTTACATAAGCAATTCGCTTTGACATACTTAATCTCCAGAGTTTTTATAAAAGGCACTACTACACGAATCGGTAAACAAATTTACCAGATCAATTAATCTGCACGTACTTTGACATATCGTCCTGGTGCGGACTCTAACTCACTATACCCTACCGCCCCTAGTTTCGCGGGCGCTTTTACCATTTTCCCTGCATTTTCTTTTAAAAATGTTGCCCATTGTGGCCACCAGCTACCGGGACACTCTGTAGCTGCATCCAACCAAGATTGCGCATCGACTGCGGATTGATCATTAATCCAGTAATTGCGTTTATTTTTTGACGCTGGATTGATAACTCCAGCGATATGGCCCGATGCACCTAACACAAAACTATTTCGAGTTTTCTTCTTCGGATTTAATAAGCTCATCGAGGCGAAAGCCGCCTGCCAAGGAACAATATGATCTTCTTTAGAGCCATAAATAAAAACCGGGGCATCAATCTTAGACAAGTCAACTTTATTACCTGCCACTGTTAATTTACCCGGGATTTTGAGACTATTTTCAAGATAAGTGTTGCGCAAGTACCAGCAAAACATCGGCCCAGGCAAATTAGTGCTATCAGAATTCCAATACAAGAGATCAAATGCCGGTGGTTTTTGTCCCTTCAAATAATTGGATTGAACGTAGTTCCAGACTAAATCGTTCGGCCGCAAGCTAGAAAACGTACTTGCCAAATCACGTCCTGGCATCAAGCCACCGTGTCCTAGTGTCTGTTCACGCATGCTTACCTGCAGCTCATCGACAAACACATCAAGCACACCAGTATTGGAGAAATCTAACAAAGTCGTTAACAAAGTTAAACTGCTCGCTGGATGATTACCCCGATCTGCTAATACTGCTAACGCGGTTGAAACGATGGTGCCGCCAACGCAGAAACCAAACACATTCAATTTATCTTGCTTACTAATTTCTTGCGCGACTTCAATCGCCTTGATTGCGCCTTGTTCGATGTAGTCATCCCAAGTAATGTCTGACATACTTTGATCGGGGTTGGCCCAAGAAACCAAAAACACCGTGTGCCCTTGTTCTACGGCATAACGCACCAATGAATTCTCAGGTTGCAGATCTAAAATGTAGAACTTGTTAATACATGGCGGCATCATTAACAAGGGACGTTGATGCACGGTTTTGGTCAAAGGCTTATATTGAATTAATTGGAACAAGCGATTTTCAAAGACTACAGAGCCTTCTGTCGTCGCCACATTTTTACCGACCTCGAACGCAGACTCATCAGTCAATGAAATTCGTCCCTTTTGCAAATCTTCCAGCATCAGCGCAATGCCCGACATTAAACTTTCGCCTTTCGTTTCAATCAGCTTGGCTTGCGCTTCGGGGTTGGTGGCGAGGAAGTTTGCGGGCGACATCGCGTCAACCATTTGCTGTACAGCGAATCGAATCTTTTGTTTCTTCTTTTCTGGTGCTTGCACTGATTCAGCTAGCAAACTGAGGAAACGCGCATTCAGTAAGTAAATCGCGACGTTATAAGCATGATTTGTTTGCTCATGCCAATTGCTGGAAGAAAAACGTCGATCATCAAATTGTGGTAACTTGGCAGCGATAAAATCTTTCCAGAGATTTCCGAGTTCAATGAAGTACTCGGATTGCAATCGAGTGAGCACGGCAGGATCGATCTCAGCACCGTATTCTTTTAAACTAGCGAGAATTGATGAGTCTGGCGCAAAAGGATTTTGCACTCCCGCTCCCGCATTTTTCATCCACTCTTGCATAGGGCTATGCTTGATTAATTCCTGCATCCAATTCATGTACATCGACTGAGAAGTGTCACTCATTATGCAATTTTCCTCGTTATAGAGTATTGTCGATGCTTTCGACAATCGATCGACCATTTAAAACCGAACATTTAAAACGAAACATCTAATAGAACAACTATGGCTTTCTTATATCTTATCGCAATCGCGTGGATTTATGTCGTACTCTTGATGTCTTTAGCGGAATCCTCATTTATCGCTGGCATCATGACTTTTATTTTTTATTGCGTCATACCTCTTGGTTTGGTGCTATATATTCTCAGCTCTCCTGCGCGTAAACGTCAGATCAAAGAACGTGAGCGCGCCGCATTGGAAGAGCGGCAGCGGCATGAGAACAACCAATAGCATACGCTACTCAAGCCAAATCCAACTTGCCATACGACCAGTAATTCCATCGCGTCGGTAAGAGTAAAAAAGTGTCTCTTCTTCATAAGTACAGTACTGGCCTCCATGTATTCGTTGAACGCCACAACCGTGTAAGATATGACGCGCTAAACCATAAATATCAGCCAAAAATTTACCGCTTGATTTTGCTTGTTTAAAGCTAGCACGATGCTCATTCGATTGTTGAACGAATTGATCAAAAACCTCTTGACCCACCTCAAACGCGTTCGATCCAATTGCAGGGCCAAACCAAACAGTAAATTCAGCATATGTTTTCACGCGTAACTCTTGCAAAGTATTTTGAATGACGCCATTGGCCAAGCCACGCCACCCGGCATGAATCGCCGCAACATATTTCCCATCTAAAGAGGCAAGCAAAATGGGTAAGCAATCCGCTGTTAGTACTGCACATGCCTGATTCGGTAAATTGGTATAACTGGCATCAGCCTGCACAGGATTTGTATTCGAACGTTGAGCAAGATTGACCGCCATGTTGCCATGAATTTGTGATAAGAATATGACAGGCTGCGGCATATATTCGGCGATACACGCGCGATTTAATTGAACTGATTCGTCTAAGTCGCCAACATGATCACCCAAATTAAGACCGGCATCACCACTGGCATCACCATACGGCG
The DNA here is from genome assembly GCF_018139645.1 of Affinundibacterium baiyunense. Lineage (GTDB taxonomy): Bacteria > Pseudomonadota > Gammaproteobacteria > Burkholderiales > Burkholderiaceae_D > Undibacterium > Undibacterium baiyunense. Next base: position 190,604 of record NZ_JAGSPM010000001.1, on the reverse strand, counting down.
CTAGACTCACGCCGCCAACTCGCGTACTAGAAAAAGCCTGCACATTTGTTGGACAATCGGGCCAATCAGGCTTAATTAGCATCAAGCCTGTGTCGTCATCTAAAATCATAGTCATGATTCAGACATTCCTGCGCGGCTTAATAATTCAATGAAATCAGGCTCTAAAGGTATTTCCCACTCAATCGTCTGATGGGTTACTGGATGAACCAATCCTAATTTACGTGCTTGTAGTGCTTGGCGAGGGAAAAATCGTGCTAGATGCTGCTTGCCATACAAAGTGTCGCCAACCAAAGGAAAGCCAGAAGACGACATATGTACGCGAATTTGATGCGTACGTCCCGTTTCTAAATGACATGCAACCAAGCAAACCGGAAACTTTTCCAGCATACCAGTCGCCAATCTTTGAAAATGCGTTATGGCTGGCTTGGCTAAAACACTTTGAGAAACCGCCATTTTCAAGCGATCTCTGGAGTGTCTCGCCATCGCCGCATCGATGGTTCCCGAAGCGTTTGGCGTTCCCCAAACTAAAGCAGCATACTCACGCTTTACCGTACGTGCTTGCAACTGACGTACCAATTCTGTCTGCGCCATGATAGTTTTGGCGACCACCATCAAACCTGAGGTGTCCTTATCAAGTCGATGCACAATGCCGGCACGCGGCACACTGGCTAGCGCTGGTCGATGAAACAATAATCCGTTCAGCAAGGTACCAGACCAGTTCCCTGCCCCAGGATGCACAACCAAACCTGCTGGCTTATTAATCACCAGTATTGCATCATCTTCATAAACAATAGTTAACGGGATATCTTCCGGCACAAAAGCATTATCTTCAGCTGCAAGCTGCGGTTGAATTGTGATTAACTCGCCACCGAGCATCGTCGTTTTGATCTTCGATGTTTTGCCATCAACTTGTACGTGTCCGTCTTCAATCCATTGTTGTAGGCGTCCACGAGAAAATTGTGGAACCAACTTTGACAAAACTTTATCTAAACGATCACCACAAATACTATCAGGCAAGATTAAACTAATCGGATCACTCCCTTGATCTGACTTAATTGATTCTTCATGATCAATTTCATCAAGTTCTAGTTCAGTATCGGTTAAAATCATTTGGTCTTTTGGTATAACAGTATTTACCATCGGCTATAATCCGTAAATTATTCTCATGCACATGCAAAGTTTATGCACATTAAATATATAAAATTGTTAGGTTTGGCTCTATCTTTTTCACTAGCAGGTTGCGGTATTTTCGGTGACAAAGTAGAGGAAAGTAAGAATTGGACCGCTGAGAAATTATACGCTGAAGCAAAGGATGAATTAGCATCTGGATCTTACGATCGCTCAGTACAATTATTCGAAAAACTCGAATCCCGCTTCCCTTTTGGTGCTTACGCGCAGCAAGCACAATTAGAAATCGCTTATGCACACTATAAACAAGGCGATCAAGCACAAGCTTTAGCGGCAGTTGATCGTTTCATTAAATTACACCCCAATCACGCCAACGTTGATTACATGTACTATCTACGTGGATTAATCAATTTTAATGACGATATGGGCTTTTTTAGCTTTATCGCCAATCAAGATGTAACCGAACGTGATCCAAAAGCGACGCGCGATTCATTTGATGCGTTTAAAGAATTAGCAGTCAGATTTCCAAATAGTAAGTATACGCCAGATGCGATCGCACGCATGAAGTATTTGGTAAATGCATTGGCGCAATATGACTTACACGTAGCAAAATACTATTTGCGTCGGAATGCATTCGTCGCTGCAGCAAACCGCGCACAATCTGCGATCAAGGAATATCCAGATGCACCAGCGGTTGAAGAAGCTTTAGTTGTATTAATTAAAGCCTATGATGGAATGGGAATGGTCGAATTGCGCGATGATGCGAAAAGAGTATTCACCAGCAACTTCCCGAAAAGTACGCTTTTAGAAACCTATGGCAGCAAAAAAGCTTGGTGGAAGTTTTGGAGCTAATTCAGTGAGCTAAAACTCAGTTAGCTAAGTTTGGTTCGAAGAAAATAGATGCCCCTAATAACAGAGCCTCAAATTTATTTGAGGCTCTGTTTTTTTTAAAGCGCTTCTTTACGACGGAAAACATACTGCAACGCAGTAGACTCTTCCTCTACGAATTGGTAACCATGCTCAGCAAAATCTTTCAGCTTTGCGGCGTTTTTAATTTGATTAACAGCACAAAATCTCACCATGCTGCCACGCGCTTTTTTTGCAAAAAACGATATGACCTTGTACCGTCCGCTAGAATAATCTTGAAAAATTGGATGAATAACTGGGACGCTTAAGGCTTTAAGCTTAATCGCTTTTGCATATTCTTCTGAAGCCAAATTAACTAGAAATTTTGCGCCTAGCGTTTTAATCTCTGCATTTAAATGCGCAGTTAATTTTTCTGACCAATAAGCATATAAATTATTGCCCGCCACGTTTTTTAATGCAGTTCCCATCTCCAAGCGATAAGCTTGAATGAGATCTAAAGGCCTTAGCAAACCATACAAGCCTGATAGAATCCGCAGATTCTTTTGTAAATAATTAATTTCTTTCTTTGCCAAAGCTCGTGCTTGCAAGCCAGAGTAGACGTCGCCATCAAATGCAAATACCGCTTGTCTTGTCAGTTTTGGCGCTTCGCTATCAACCAGATTTGTAAAACGCTCCACATTTAAATTGGCTAAGCTTGGAGATATTTTCATCAAGGTTTGTAAATCGGACGCAGATAATTGCGAGGCAACATCTGCTAAGTAATTTACCTCATTTGGGAATTGTATTTCGCTGGACGTCTTTACGATGCTTGGTGAATCAAAATCAAGACTTTTTGCGGGGGACAGCAGTATCAACATAAATCAAAAATTAGAAGATTAAGTACAAATATCTCAGAATGTCAGCATTATTGAGCAATACTCAAAACTCTGAAAACAAATTCAAAAATCGTACAGGGCAATCATTGCGCACAAGCTCAAAGCTTGCACAATCAAAACAGGATAAAAATCATGTCATTTAAAATCGTGTTGGATACCAACGTCTGTTTAGACTTATTTGTATTCAAAGACCCACGTTGGCAAAAAATATTAGACGAATTAAATAACCACAAGCTGACAGCAATTACTCGTCAAGATTGCAGAGATGAGTGGCTGGCGGTTTTGCATTACCAACACTTACCAGTCAACGAGGAAAATCGCGCGCAAATTGTATCAAGTTTTGATGAATTGATTTGCGTAGAAGAAAATCCAACAAAGGAAATCAAGCTTCCTGTATGTAGCGACAAAGACGACCAAAAATTCCTAGAAACCTGCAGAGATGCAGGCGCGCAGGTTTTGATTACAAAGGACAAGGCTTTATTAAAGCTTGCTCGAAAAATACAGAACTTGAATCTATTCATTATTGAAACGCCTGAGAAATTTGTTGCGAGGCTAGTTGCAAAAGCGCAAGTTTCGTAACTAATTTCATTAAATACACAATAAAGTGATGACAAATTTTGTTGCTCGGGGTTATCCTTACAACACATAAGTCAGCTTGCCATCGATAAATATTGTCGAATGATTCTGATTAGGCAGCATCTATGCCTAGGGATTGATTTTGATGCAATTTCGATGAGCAAAAACACAAGACTTTCACGCGTGTTTTGCACCCCACGATTGGCATTTAGGAGAGAAAAAGATTATGACAGATTCAGCAGATGATCTAGATGCATTATTTGAAGAGATGTCCAGTCAGAGAGATACAAGTGCCCCAGCTACTCCTGCGCCAGAGCCAGAAGCGCCAGCACACGATCAGTCTCATAATAAATTGTCGCTCAATCTAGATGGTGGGCAAGCTGGAAAACCCATGTTTGATCGCTTGGGCAACCTAGTTCGTATGATGCATGATTCCATGCGTGAACTCGGGTACGATCGCTCACTTTCCGATGTCGCTTCACAAATCGCTGACGCGCAAGGACGCTTAGAATACGTCGCCACACTGACAGAACAAGCGGCCAACAAAGTATTAAATGCAACCGATGCTGGCATTCCTGAACAAGACGGTTTAGCGAAAAACGCCAAAGATATCGATGAGCGTTGGGCTGCCCTTTTCAGTGGCAAGATGAGTGTTGATGACTTTAAATTATTGGCTTCTGATTCAAAATCCTTCGCGAATAAAGTTGTGGCATCAACCGATGCAGAAAAAGCTCGCCTGCTCGACATTATGATGGCGCAAGACTTCCAAGATTTAACTGGCCAATTGATTAAAAAAGTATTAATCATTACGCAAGCAGTTGAACGCGAACTAGCACAAATCTTGCTCGATAATGCACCAACTGAATTGAAAGAAAAAGCCATTGAATTGATGGAAGGCCCGTCCGTTCCAAATGCGGCACTCGAGCAGGACGATGTAGACAACCTACTTGATAGTTTGGGTTTCTAAATGGATGACATGCTCAAAGAATTTGTCGTTGAGGCATTAGATCTGGCCGTCAATGTAGAGGAGCATTTGCTCTCTTTGCAACGAAATCCAGAGGATATGAATACGCTCAACGCGGTATTTAGATCTTTTCATACAATCAAAGGTGGCGCGGGTTTTATGAACCTGACGGCAATGGTGTCAGCCTGCCACTTAACGGAAAATTTATTTGATGCTTTGCGCACGGGTAAGTCGCCAGTCACGCCGATCGCGATCGAAGCAGCTTTGGAGGCAAGCGGTTTCGTTTCTGATCAATTAACTGCGCTCTCCAATGGTACAGATCCTGATCAGCTATCAACCATGCCCGCCGCACTGGAGCAATTGCTGAATGACGCAATTGAAGGCAAGTCAACTTCAAGTGCACCATCAAGCAAAACGACTGAACCTAAGGTAAGCAGTGCGGTTGCCGCGCCGGCCGCGCAAGTTGAAGTAGCGGAAGGCGAAGTTCCTTGGGAGGCTTATTACCGCGCCGTCACTCCAGCAGGCACCTTGCCTGAGCCGGCGGTGGTTAATCCCGTCATCAAGCAAGAGCAAGAAGCAGTTAAGTCTTCTCTGGCAAGCAATGAAATCAAGCAGAACGCGCCCGTTAAAGAAGAAAGTATTCGTATTGATGCAGTTAAGCTCGACGTTTTGCTTGAAGTTGCGGGTGAATCGGTGCAGGCAGCAAATCAAGCAGCTGTATTATTAGAGAAATTATCGCAGTTTTCATTTGATGGCGATGCTGCGCCTTTGATGACCGCGCTCACAGAGACGTTAAATCGAGCTTCTCGCTACTCCACCGAATTGCAACGAGCGACCTTAGCAACACGGATGCAGCCAGTAGGTCGATTATTCCAGAAGTTCCCACGTTTAATTCGCGAACTTGCCAAAGATCTCGGCAAAGAAGTCGATTTGGAAATTTCTGGTGCTGAAACTGAAGTTGATCGCGTGGTCGTCGATAGTTTGTATGATCCTTTAGTGCACATGTTACGTAATTCACTTGATCACGGTATTGAATCAAGCGAAGAACGTGCGCAAACAACCAAACCAGCTCGCGCCAAAATCTTACTCAAAGCATGGCAAGAAGCTAGCAGCGTCATGATCGAAGTGACCGATGACGGCAAAGGCATGGATGCCAATCGTTTGCGCGAGAAAGCCATCTCTAAAGGCTTAATTAATTCACACGAAGCGCGCAGCGATGATGAAGCGTTTCAATTGGTATTCTTACCTGGATTCTCCACCAAGGAAGTTGCTTCTAGTGTTTCTGGCCGTGGTGTCGGTATGGACGTGGTCAAGACGGCTGTCGAGAGACATCGCGGAGCCATCCGTATTAACTCACAGCTTGGTAAAGGAACGACCTTTATCATTCGCTTGCCTATCGAGCTATCGATTGTTCCAACGATGTTAGTGCGTACCGCAGGTGCCTCGCTTGCGCTGCCAATGTCAACCGTGCAACGCGTAGTCGAGTTGCCAGAAACCTTCGAAAGTGTTGGTGGCCAACCAGTATTGCGCGATCTCGGTCGTCCTCTACCTATCCGTTCACTTGGACAAGTATTGGGCTATGAAAAGAGCACGGAACGTGTCGGCATTGTGATTGCGGCACCGAATCCCTATATCATTTCTGTGGATTCAGTTGATGGCACTTCCGATTTAGTGATTAAACCTCTAACCTGCATTTCAACACCAGGCATATCCGGAACGGCACGCTCAGCTGAAGGTGAACTCGTCTTGGTGATAAGTTTGTCATTCTTGCTCGATGGCTGCAAAGTGGTAGAACGACTGAGCAGCTAATACGAAATCCTAGCAGTAAAATCAACAACGGCGGCTGATCATTCGATCTGCCGCCGTTTCAACATGAACTTGGCTTCTCTGTCAAAATAGCGCAAACCAATTTTTGGCACCGTCTTAAAATTCATGAATACTTCAGAATTAAAAACTCAACTCAATCTAAATTTTCAAAATCGTTTCTCGCGCTTGGGTTCGCAGTTTTATACGCACTTACAACCGACTCCAGTCAAATCACCGTATCTAATCGCGGTGAGTCCTTCCTTATTGAAGCAATTTGAAATTGATCCAGCTGTGACAAACACTCGGGATTTTGTCGAAGTATTTAGCGGCAATCGCGTCCATCACAGCAGCAAACCTCTGGCTACTGTTTATTCAGGACATCAGTTTGGTGTATGGGCAGGTCAACTAGGCGATGGTCGTGCGATCTTATTGGGAGATCTGAATGCAAGCCGCGCTCACGAAACACAATCAGACCTGCACGAGATTCAACTAAAAGGGGCTGGCACGACGCCCTACTCTCGGATGGGTGATGGGCGCGCGGTTTTAAGGTCTTCAGTAAGAGAATTTTTGTGCTCTGAAGCGATGGCTGGCTTAGGAATTCCAAGTTCACGTGCGCTATGCATTATTGGATCGGATCAATATACGATGCGAGAGATGCCAGAAAAAACAGCTATTGTTACGCGCACCGCGCCAAGCTTCATTCGCTTCGGATCGTTTGAACACTGGTACTACAATAATAAGCCAGAACAATTACAACAACTCGCCGATTTTGTGATCGACAACTATTATCCACATTTGAAAGAGCTGGCAAATCCATATCAAGAATTATTGAAAGAGGTTGTAAAAAGAACCGCTGAATTAGTCGCACAGTGGCAGTGTGTAGGATTTATGCATGGTGTACTGAATACCGACAACATGTCGATTTTAGGACTAACGCTAGACTACGGCCCCTTTGGTTTTATGGATGGCTTTGATCCAAGTCACATCTGCAATCACAGTGACTCGCAAGGTCGTTACGCGTATCAAATGCAGCCGCGTATCGGCCAATGGAACTGTCATGCTTTAGCGCAAGCGCTGTTGCCCCTCATTGGCGATGTCGATGCAGCCCAAGATGCGTTGTCTTGCTATGTAGAACACTATGAGTCATCTTACCTAAAGAAACTACGTCCAAAATTTGGGCTTCGTATCGAGTTACCTGGTGATCAAGATTTATTTGATAGCTATCTAGACGTCATGGCCACAACCAAAACCGATTTTACTTTAGCATTCAGAATACTTAGTAAAATCACCTCCCAAGCAAGCCCTCAAGAAAATGCCCTGCGTGATTTATTCATCAATCGCGATGAACTCGATCAATGGCTAATCAGATATCGCCAACGTTTGCAGCAAGAAAATTCGATCGATGCAGAACGATCGGTACAGATGAATTTAGTTAATCCGAAGTTCATATTGCGTAACTATTTAGCACAGCAAGCAATCGAAAAAGCAGAACAAAAAGACTTTAGTGAGATCAATCGATTGCGCCAAATTCTTGAGAATCCTTATGCCGAACAAAGTGAGTTTGAATCCTATGCGCAGCAGCCACCCGATTGGACGGCGCAATTATCTGTTAGTTGCTCGTCTTGATGCATACTATCGAGATAAAGAAATCTGAAACATCGAAAACGAACAGACATCGACCTCAAGTTAACTTATTGATCTAAAAATCATGGATAAAATCAAAAAAACAGATGCCGAATGGCGCCAACAATTATCTGAAATTGAATATCAAGTAACCCGACACGCTGCGACTGAACGTGCGTTCACAGGCAAATTTTGGGATCATCATGAGCACGGCATCTACACTTGTGTCTGTTGTGAGACGCCTCTTTTTGAATCCGACGCCAAATTTGATTCGGGTTGTGGCTGGCCAAGTTATTTCAAGGCGCTCAATCCACAACATGTAAGAGAGATCGCGGATCATTCGCATGGCATGACGCGCACCGAAATTGTGTGTAACATCTGCGACGCTCATTTAGGACACGTTTTTCCTGACGGACCTCCACCAACCCGCTTACGTTATTGTATAAACTCCGCTTCACTCAAATTTAAAGCAAAAAATTAACGCTATGATGAAATTCCTGTTTGACGTCTTTCCAGTAATTCTTTTTTTCATCACCTATAAATGGGGTGAAAAAAATGCAGAATCCTCACAACAATTAGCCAACCAAGTTTTGTCTCACTTCACCGCGGGCAATGGTGTCGGACTAGAACAAGCACCTATCTTATTAGCAACAGCACTAGCGATTGTCGCCTCAGTGATTCAGATTGGCTATCTCCTTGTTTCCAAGAAAAAAGTTGATGCGATGCTGTGGATCTCCTTCTTTATCATCACCGTGTTCGGCGGTGCCACCATTTATTTCCAGAATGATGCGTTCATTAAATGGAAACCGACCATTATTTACTGGTGCTATGGCGCAGCTTTCTTAATCAGTGATTTCCTATTTAATAAAAATTTATTGAAAATGGCGATGGGCGGGCAAATCATCATGGCAGATGCGATTTGGCGTAAATTAAATCTTGTGTGGGCGGTTTACTTTGTCGTTATGGGCGCACTCAATATCTATGTCGCTTTTCATTTTTCACAAAGTACTTGGGTCAGCTTCAAGTTGTATTCGATTGGTGCACTGCCCGTCTTTTTGATTTTACAAAGCTTTTTTCTTGCTAAACATATACAGGAACCCAAATGAGTACACGCGTGGAACGTATACAACAATCTCTAGAAGCGGCTCTTCAACCGACTCTATGCGAGATAACAGATGATTCAGCCGCGCATAAAGGGCATGCTGGCGCAGCGAGTGGAGCTGGACATTTCTCTGTGACAATTATTAGCGAAAAATTTGACGGTTTAAATCGCATTTCTCGTCACCGACTAGTGTATGATGCCGTTGGCGATTTAATGCATACGGAAATACATGCACTTGTTATCCAAGCTTTAAGTCCTTCAGAAACACCCAATTAAACATTTTTATTAACCGTTTTTTGTTTTACTTACTTTGTATTTTAGGAACAGATAATGACTTTTAAACCCGCTCATTTGCTGGTTGTACTTCTAGTAACCGCATTCCCTGCGATGGCGCAGAACTTGGCAACGGTCAATGGAAAAGCAATCCCTGCTTCAAAAGCAGAACCATTTGTAAAGCAAGCTTTGGCACAAGGTCAAAAAGACACGCCACAATTGCGCGCTATGATTAAAGACCGTTTGGTTGGTACTGAAGTATTGTTGCAAGCCGCAGAAAAAGCTGGCTACTCGAAAAATGAAGATGTCAAAATCCAAATCGAAATGGCTCGCCAACAAATTTTGATTCAAGCTTTGATGCGTGCGCACGTCGAAAAAAATCCAGTATCTGAAGCAGACATCAAAGCTGCATACGATAAATGGAAAGCACAAAATGGTGACAATGAGTACCATCCATTCCACATCTTGGTAGAAAAAGAAGATGACGCAAAAGCGATTATCTCTAAATTAAAAGGTGGCGCTAAATTTGAAGAATTGGCAAAACAATCAAAAGATACAGGTTCTGCAGCAAAAGGTGGTGACTTGGATTGGGTTTCCCAAGCCAACGTTCCTCCTGCATTTGCAACTGCTTTAGCGTCTTTGAAAAAAGGTCAATTTACTGAAACACCAGTAAAAACCGAAGTTGGCTACCATGTCATCAAATTGGATGATGTACGTCCATTAAAGTTGCCAACATTGGATGAAGTAAAGCAGCAAATCGGTGAAAGCTTGGTACAGGAAAAAGTACAGGCGTATCAACAATCATTGATCAAACAAGCTGTCATTAAATAATTCAACTATCAAGGCTCAACATAAATGTTTTGATGCCTCGATAGATGACACAACAAAAAAGACGCCTAGGCGTCTTTTTTTGTTTTTATGCGTTAGCTACGTTAGCCGCGTTTGCAAGCTAAGCTACTCAAGCAAGGCGGACAAAATAAATTGATTGCATGGCGAAACTACACACCCATTTTTTCTAACATACTGCCAAGCTCACGCAATGCAGGTTCCAACTTGGGATGTTTGCTTGCAAATTCGGCATAAATCGCGCGCGAACGATCACTCAATGCGGCATACAGCGGATCATCTGGATTCTCATCTTTCGCCAATACCGTTTCGATATCTTGATGCAGATGCTGTAACAAGGTGCGCATCTCAGCATCAACCTGTTCTGTGGTATGTAAGCCATCCTGTAATTGCTTTAACAACCCTTTTAACATATCGCGTTTCATCATTTTCTCCTTAGTTCTTACAATCACAAATTTGTTCACTCTAAGTGTCAATCAGTTGACTGTCTTGAGGGCAGCATAGGCACAATTAAAATCGTGTAGCTTTGTATAACAGCGCAACAGCTTCAGCAGCAATACCCTCTTCTCTTCCTAGATATCCAAGCTTTTCATTGGTCTTGGCTTTGATATTAACTTGCGCTAACGACACTTGCAAATCAGCCGCAATATTCGCAATCATGCTGGGAATATGTGGCGCCATTTTCGGTTGTTGCGCAATAATCGTGGCATCGAGATTTCCCAATAAGTAGCCACTTGCGTGCACACGTGCAATTGCCTCTCTTAACAGCACACGCGAATCCGCACCAGCAAACTTGGCATCAGTGTCAGGGAATAATTTTCCAATATCACCAAGTGCCGCTGCTCCGAGTAATGCATCAGTAATTGCATGCAGCAATACATCGGCATCAGAATGTCCCAATAAGCCCGTTTTGTGGGGAATATCAACGCCACCAATAATTAATTTACGTCCTGCTACTAAGGCATGACAATCATAGCCCTGACCGATACGAAATGGTGGTGGCATCGGGTTTGTTTGTTCTACATTTGAATTCATGATGCTTTGAAAAATAAGTTCAATAATTCTAGATCTTCAGGCAAGGTGAGTTTTCGATTTCGCATCGTCCCTTCGACCAATTTGGGGTGATATCCTATGGCCTCGATTGCGCTAGCTTCATCGGTAACTTCAATTGCCATGGTTAGTGCACGCGACAATAATCCTAGTGTGAACATTTGTGGCGTCTGCGCCAGCCAGAGATGTTGTCTATCAATCGTTTCGACCTGACCAGCGATACAACGCTTAACGGTATCTACGACTGGCAAGGCCAATAAGCCACCATTTACATCAATTCCAACCGCCTCAATCAATTTATCCACCAACATCGGTGTCAGGCCAGGTCTTGCAGCGTCATGCACCAACACTTGATCATGGTCTTGGAAATGACTAAATTGGCGTATCACTTCCAAGCCATTCTGCACCGTATCTCGTCTCGTAATGCCGCCACAGTTTAAGATTGTTAATTTTGGATCTGGGAGCAAGGCAGCATCAATATAGCCATCTTCAGCACCAACCACGACAAAAACATGCTCGATTTTTTCACACGCCAGAAAACAATCTACGGTGCGCTGCAATACAGTTTTTCCCGCTAAATTGAGGTACTGCTTAGGAATATTGCTCGCCATGCGCGCACCGATGCCAGCAGCTGGAATCAGGGCAATATAGCGCGAATTTTCTGTTGGCAAATGCTGGGACAAATCAGCTAAATCAGAAGATTGTTGGGTCATTTTCAGGATACAAGTAGCGCTGCTTGTGCATCGTTTATAATTGACGCTCATTTTAACCGCCAATTCCTGCGTCTGGGCTTTTTCTAGGCTTTTTGCAAGCCTCTTCCAGGCTGTTTTGCAGGAATTAGCAGAACTCCTTGCTTTACATCTAATGTCTTTCGATTTCATCAAAGCGCTACCCAAAGCTGGTCAACGATTCGTATTGCCCGCGACGCATGGCTCAGCCGATTCTTACGCAATTGCACAAGCAGCGGTCAAACTAAAGGCTGAACAACGGTTTTTAACCGTCTTCGTCGCCAGCCCTGCCGATGCGCAACGCTTGCTTAGCGAATTACCTTGGTTTGCTGCCGAACTACGCTGTCACTTGCTACCAGATTGGGAAACACTGCCTTACGATGCATTTTCACCGCATCAAGATCTAGTGTCGGAGCGTCTGGCGACCTTATATGAAATCAATAGCGGCAACTGTGATGTCTTGATCGTTCCAGCGACCACGGCATTAGTCAGAATGGCGCCACCCTCATTTTTGGCGGCTTATACCTTTTTCTTTAAAGTGGGGGAAACACTTAATGAAAGCAAACTCAAATCACAATTAACGCTGGCTGGTTACACCCATGTTTCACAAGTCATGTCACCCGGCGAATATTCGGTGCGTGGTGGTTTAATTGACTTATTCCCTATGGGTTCGGTGCTGCCATATCGACTAGATTTGTTCGGTGACAGTATCGAAAGTATCCGTACCTTTGATGCCGATACGCAGCGCTCACTCTATCCAGTAAAAGAAGTTCGGCTGTTGCCTGGACGCGAGTTTCCTATAGATGAAGCAGGTCGCAGCGCATTCAGAAACAGATGGCGCGAACAGTTTGAAGGCGATCCGTCTCGTTCCACGGTTTATAAAGACATCGGTAATGGCATCGCCTCTGCCGGTATCGAGTACTACTTGCCTTTATTTTTTGAATCGACCGCCACCTTATTTGACTATTTGCCCCAGCAAACGCATTACGTTTTAATTGGCAATATTGAAGAAGCGATACAACGCTTTTGGACAGATACCCGCTCGCGTTATCAGTTTTTAAAATCAGACAGAGAGCGCCCAGTTCTGGCACCAGAATCGATCTTTTTGCGTGACGAAGATTTCTTCGCCACACTTAAATCAGAGTCACGCTGGATCATACAAAATGGTGGAGCGGCATCGGAAGTTTCTAGCTTCTTACCCGATCTCGCAGTCAATCGTCGCGCCGATGACCCTTTAACGAATTTGCGCTCTTATTTGTTGCAAACAGATAAACGCGTACTCATCTGTGCAGAAACAGCTGGTCGGCGCGAGACCCTGCAACAATATTTCCGCGACTTTCAACTCGATATCAGTATCTGTGAGGATTACACCGACTTTCTCACAAGTAGCGCGAAATTAGTTCTGGGTGTTGCACCTATCCATGCTGGCTTTCAATTACAGGATATTGCCTTCATCACTGAGGCTGAGTTATACGCTGGTTCGGGCAAACGTATCGGTCGCAAGAAACAAGAAGCGGTGACACAAGTCGAGCACATGGTGCGCGACTTATCTGAATTAAAAATCGGTGACCCAGTTGTCCATAGTAACCACGGCATCGGTCGTTACATGGGCTTAATCAGCATGGATTTGGGCGAAGGCGAGACCGAATTCTTGCACTTGGAATATGCCAAAGATACCAAGTTATATGTACCTGTGTCGCAGCTACATGTGATCTCTCGCTATTCAGGTGCTTCTCCGGATGACGCCCCTTTACATACACTCGGTTCGGGTCAATGGGAAAAAGCCAAGCGCAAAGCCGCACAACAAATTCGTGATACCGCCGCAGAATTACTCAATTTATACGCGCGCCGAGCTTTACGTCACGGTCATGCATTTGAATATTCAGCGCACGATTATGCCGCCTTTGCAGAAAGTTTCGGCTTCGATGAAACCCCTGATCAAGCCGCAGCAATTAATGCGGTAATTAGTGATATGACTTCCGGCAAACCAATGGATCGCTTGATCTGTGGTGACGTTGGTTTTGGCAAAACCGAAGTCGCATTACGCGCTGCGTTTGTTGCGGTGATGGGGGGCAAACAAGTTGCTATCTTAGCGCCAACTACCCTACTCGCTGAACAGCATGCTCAAACGTTCACCGACCGTTTCGCCAATTGGCCAGTCAAGATTGCTGAATTGTCTCGTTTCAGAAGCGGTAAAGAAATCACGCAAGCAATTAAAGGCATGGGTGATGGCACGGTTGATATCGTGATCGGTACACATAAATTATTGTCCGATGACGTCAAGTTCTCAAGACTAGGCTTAGTGATTATCGACGAAGAACACCGCTTTGGTGTACGCCAAAAAGAAAGCTTAAAAGCCTTACGCGCCGAGGTTGATGTACTGACCCTGACCGCTACTCCAATCCCTCGTACCTTGGGCATGGCATTAGAGGGGTTACGCGATTTCTCTATCATTGCCACCGCACCGCAAAAACGCTTGGCGATCAAAACTTTTGTGCGTAGTGAAGGTGATTCTGTCATACGCGAAGCCTGTTTACGCGAACTTAAACGCGGTGGGCAAGTTTACTTTTTGCACAACGAGGTTGAAACGATAGAAAATCGTAAAGCGATGCTGGAAGCCTTGTTACCTGAAGCACGAATTGGGGTTGGGCACGGTCAAATGAATGAACGTGACCTAGAGCGCGTCATGCGAGATTTCGTTGCGCAACGTTACAACATCTTGTTATGTACAACGATTATCGAAACCGGTATCGACGTACCAAGTGCCAATACCATCATCATGCATCGTGCCGATAAATTTGGCCTAGCACAGTTGCATCAACTACGTGGTCGTGTTGGTCGCTCCCACCATCAAGCCTACGCTTATCTGCTGGTCCATGATGTGCAAGGCTTAACCAAACAAGCCAACCGTCGTTTAGAAGCCATTCAACAGATGGAAGAATTGGGTAGTGGCTTCTATCTCGCCATGCATGATCTAGAGATTCGCGGTGCCGGTGAAGTATTGGGTGACCATCAATCTGGAGAAATGCATGAGATTGGTTTCCAAATGTATTCAGACATGCTTAACGAAGCTGTACGTAGTTTAAAGAACGGTAAAGAACCCGACTTGGCAGCACCACTTTCGACCACAACCGAAATTAATTTACACATCCCAGCTCTCTTACCCAGTGATTTCTGCGGTGATGTACACGAGCGTTTATCGATCTATAAACGTCTAGCAAATTGCAACAAACTTGATGCTATCGATGACCTACAAGAAGAGATGATTGATCGCTTCGGCAAATTACCAGAGCCAGTCAAATCGCTATTAGAAACACACCGACTACGCGTTGCCGCAAAGCCGCTTGGCATTATTAAAATCGATGCACATAGCGAAGCCGCAACTCTGCAATTTGAACCACAACCGCCAATTGATGCGATGCGTATCATCGAGTTGGTACAAAAGCACAAACATATCAAACTAAACGGACAAGACAAATTACGCATCAGTGCCAACATGCCTGATCTTGCAGCGCGCGTTGCACAGATTAAGAGCACGATGAAATCATTACATTCGTCTTCCGCGCCCTCTAAATAATCAATATGAACTTAATCATACAAGGCTTAAATGCCGTCTTATCGCAGCATACGGCAACGGTGCAAAGTATCGCGACCATGTCGGCGGCAGAAAAAATCATTCCACTAAAAAGCAACGCAGTTCGTTTAGAAAATGTACAGTGCGATGCCTCGATACTGCAATCGATACAAGAACTTTGCTTAAACGCGCAACTAGACGTCTATCATGGTCCGTCACGCCAACTCAATGAATTTAAATTGGTGGCGATGGATATGGACTCCACTTTAATCACCATAGAATGCATAGACGAAATCGCCGATATGCAAGGTCTCAAACCACAAGTAGCCGAAATCACAGAAGCGGCAATGCGGGGTGAAATCGAGTTTCAAGAAAGCTTGATTCGCCGCGTTGGTTTGCTAAAAGGGCTGGATGCGTCTGCACTGCAAAAAGTTTATGATCAACGCCTACAACTCTCGCTCGGTGCTGAAAATATGCTTAAGCGAGTGCAACAAGCGGGCTTGAAAACCTTGTTGGTATCGGGCGGATTCACATTTTTTACAGACAGAATCAAATCCCGTTTAAATCTCGATTACAGCCATGCCAATGTACTGGAAATTGTCGATGACAAATTGACCGGCAAAGTGGTTGGCACCATCGTTGATGCCGAAGAAAAAAAACGAACCGTCGAAAAGGTTTGCCAAGAGCTTGGCATCAGCACCCGACAAGCGATTGTCATGGGAGATGGTGCCAATGATTTGAAGATGATGGGCGTCTCGGGATTGTCCGTCGCGTTCAGAGCTAAGCCCGTCGTGCGTGCGCAAGCAAATGTCGCTTTGAATTTTGTTGGCTTGGATGGGGTTTTAAATTTGTTTTGATCTCCTCTTTTCTTCTCAATAAAGAAGCCGGAGCGCATCACATAATCCGGCTTAAATTCCTATCAAGGGAGAGCAATAAAGAAAATAAATCAAGGCTTGATTCGAAATACGACTTCCACATTTTGTTTAAATTTCAGCCAAGCCGGCACAGCAAAATCTTTCGTAATCGGTTTATTTTGCACTGAAATTTCCTCTCTCTTAACGGCACCATCTAAACCCAATAATGTGGAAATACTTTTGAGTGGAGATTGAGAATCTCCATTCGCAACACCTAAACGTACTGATAAACCTTGCGCCAATCGTTTCGCATTTTCTTTGGCGTTGGCCGTCGCCATCATGACTAAATCCGCTTGAATCCTATCCATGTCGCTACGTCCAAAATTAATAGAAAAATTTCCCAAATAAGGTTTCGCCAATAAACTTGTGACGATGCTATTCCATTTTTGAATGTCTCTAACAATCACACGGAAATTACGCATCAAACGATATTTCTTTGCTGTCTCTGGCGTTTCCAAATATTCCACAGGACTCACATATTTTTTAATTTCTGCGGCTTCAATATCATTGGCATCCACCGCATACGATGCAAGCAATCCCATCACATCGGCAGAGCTTTTTTCTATCATGCTTAAAGTTAATTCGGGATCAGCAGAAAGTTCCGTCAGTTCAAAATCAATTTCACTAATATCTGGCCGCAGGCTCAAACTAGCTTCACCAGTGGCATGGATAAAAGGATAGTTTGGTAGTGATGATGCCAGCGCAAAATTAGTCAACACAATACACAGTCGGCTACAAATACTCTTTAATAATAGCTTCACGAATAATTCCAATCACAAATGGTTTTCATCGATACCATAAGCCTTGGGTTCAAGGCTTATGTGCCGCTTAAATTGAATTAATCGAGTTTCCAAACATAATCGACAAGTGACACTGTGGCTTGAGGAACGCCTTTGAACATAACGATCGTGCCTTTGCACTTTCCAGCTAATAATTTCCCCTTCACAGCATTATCGAGATTTGGCCAGCCACTCGACTTCAACACGTCAACTTTTTCAACACGACCATCAGTCGCCATGAAAACTTTTAGTCTAGTTACTCCAACCTCCTTCGTCGCTAGAGATTCTTTGGGGTATTCTGGGGTACAACCATCATTGAGGAAATTCAACCTTCCCATAAATTCCTTAGCTGGAACCACTTGATTAGATTTAGCTGTCTGGATCGGAGCTACATTTGCGTGCGCCGCCAAACCAAGGCATGCTGCACTAATCCCAATCACAGTAACCGCGGTTTTCCAACTGATACTTTGTGCTTCTGGACGCACTAATCGTTTAATTCTTAACATAAGATTTCCTCCATGTGCCGCTTGGGCGAGTTGAGGGGTTGTGAATTGGAGATATTCCAATTCTTGTAATGCAAGTGCTAGACGCCGCGGTTCGCCGAGCATACTTGCCGCTAAATCATCCGCAATGTTCTCGCGTTCAATACGGATTCTCTTTGAAATCCACCATACAGCTGGGTGGAAAAACAAAACCATTTCAATCAGATTTTGAATAAAGTTGACCAGATAATCGAAGCGCGAAATGTGGGCTAATTCGTGCGCGATCAGCGCTTCCAGGTAGCTCGGCGTCATGCCAGTAATAAGTGACGCAGGAATCAAAATCATCGGGCGTATCCACCCTATCGTGATCGGGCTATCTAGTTCTTCGACAATACGCACAAGCACAGGCTTGGCGATCTGAAAATGCGCAGCTAGCTGATCGGTTTTTTGCTGCCAATAAGGATCACTGACACCTCGCTCTCCGTTGCTATACGACCGTAACCAAACGACGCCGAGCAATAGTCGCAAGCCAAGCATGGCAACCACTATCGCCCATACGATGACGATGAGATCAATGTGCAGCTGAAACCATATCTGCACTTGTTCAGCCCAACTTAACGCTGTTTTAGCTTCAGCAAAACTACTAGGGATCACTTGCGCACCAATAAACTCAACTGTCGGTTGTAAGCTTGTTAGCACTTCCCAAATCGGCACAAGAACACATGCTACTAGACTGAAACATGCAATCAAATAACGTGTTTGTGCACGAGCATTCCTGCTGATTTGTAGCAAAAATGCTGTAGCTAGAGCAATCGCAAGTCCTTGCCAGAGAAAATGAATCAGCGCCCAACCAAGCGCATGCGTGATGATTTGGAAGTCGAAATTCATTTATCATCTCCATGCAAGAACTTTTGAATTTCTTCACGCTCTTCTTTGCTAACGTGCGACCGCAATGCCGCCAACACCAAAGCTTTGGCAGAACCAGAAAATGCTTTTTGAATTAAATCTTTCACTAGATTGGTCTGCAAAGTATCTTGTTCTTCGACAGCGGCATACACATGCGCTTTTTGACTTTCATCACGTCGCAATTGTCCTTTACTGTGCATCACTTGAAGCATGCGTAAAACCGAGGCATAAGCGATTTCTGGTCGCTCTTTCATTGCTGCTTCGTGCACTTGTTTGGCGGTAGCTGGACCGAGAACCCACAGCAAACGCATTAGCTCCATTTCAGCAGCCGTTGGTTTCGGTGGGCTAGATTTCTTTGTGTTGCTAACGTCATTTTTTTTCATGGGAACTCAGAATAATGTAGATCGATTTGTCTAGATAAAATTTAACTCTTTTGGTTTTTAATTTGTTTTGTTGTTTTAATACATAGATCGAATCTGCCTTTATCTACTGCTGGCCGCACTTCAAACTTCTGAGCGCACTAACACCAGCGTCAACAAAAGGATTGAAAGAACCTGAATTCTGAATCGCGAGACTCAGGATATAATCAATGCGAATAGTCAATTTCCAATTCGCGCTAATGAAGCACGAGCAACTACAGGAGGATCTTGCAATGATTGATGTTTATTCTTGGCCCACGCCGAATGGCCATAAAGTCCATATCATGCTTGAGGAATGCGGTTTGAGCTATCGCGCGATTCCAATTGATATCGGTGCCGGAGATCAATTTAAACCTGCGTTTCTGGGCATTTCGCCAAATAATAAAATCCCGGCCATCGTCGACGCAGATGGCCCGGATGGAAAGCCCATCGCCTTATTTGAATCCGGTGCGATCTTGATTTATTTAGCTAGCAAAGTTGGACGATTCCTAGGACAAAGTGATCGAGAAAAATATCAAACTTTGCAGTGGCTGATGTTTCAAGTTGGTGGTTTTGGCCCGATGTTGGGGCAGGCACACCATTTTCGGATTTATGCGCCGGAGAAAATTGATTACGCTTATGATCGTTATACCAATGAAGCGAAACGACTTTATCAAGTGCTAGAAAATCAGTTGGCACAACAATCCTATCTTGCCGGCGACAACTACACAGTTGCTGATATTGCTTGTTTCCCGTGGGCTCGCTCAGCAGCGAATCAGGGAATTGACTGGGCAGATTACCCTAATACAAAACGTTGGTTTGATCAGATTAATGATAGACCTGCGGTAAAAAAAGCGCTTACCGTACTTGCAGATTATCGAAAGCCTTTAACCGATAGTAAGGCAAAAGATATCTTGTTTGGCCAAACACAATATGCGAAAAAAATAGCGTGATTTAATGCTGTTTTTTTGCGATTGATTTGCCATAAACATCTGCGCCAGCACTACAAACTCGATGAGGAATAAAAACAATTATGCGACGCGCACCGAAAAAGAAAATTCAAAAACTAGCTGGCGATGCACTACGTATCGCCAATCTCTCACAAGCGATCTCGCAGGCGGGTAGCCGGCTTGAGGATAATGATTGGCAATCCTTACTCGATACGCTTATTGCTAAAATTTTAGAGGCCAAACACCAATCTATTTTGGATGCTGCGGCTGAACACGTCTTTACCAATCAAGCGGACGCTTATGAAGTATTGATCGAAGCGATCGAGTCGATCGCCACTTCAGGACAAATCAAAGACGGCGATACTAGCTATGATATCTTGTTGGTGGCAGCACCAATCTTGGCGTGGAGTCGATTTGATATCGCTTCGGGCTCGATTCCTACAAATTTGATCAAATCATTAACCACGAGTTGGCGAGAATCTTTGCTATGCAAGGGTGTTCAAGTTTGCATCTTGCCTAACTTGTTCTCAATCGACCAATTACCGCAAGATCATTGTGCGGTTAACGAATTATTACACCAGACTGCGCAGCATTTTTTACAAAATAAAGCAATCATTGCACCGAAAGATTTGCCAAAAACCGTTCCGTTTTTGGCCGATAGTCGTTACTTGCTTGGGGTAATTCTCGCACCAAGCAATGCGCCACTGTTTCAGTGGCAAATGACTCCCTCACCTTTCGACATCAGCAAAGCCAAAGAAGCCGCTTTACTGTTATGGAAACAAAGAGCCCATGCAGATATTGCACATTTGCTTCCGGGTTGCGGTTTTGAATTTTTGCTACCAGAAGCCTACTACTCAGCCTGCAGAGAAGCGGATATTTTGGTACGCCCGATATCTATTCGCGCCACGGTATTCTATTTATGCCAAACACTGAACGTAGAGGCCAGCGAGTTAAGCGCGATCGTTGGTCGCTTCGGTCCAGAGACACATCCTGGTCAAGTCGATGAGATTCGAGTTGGCTTCACTTTGAAAAAAGCATCTGAAATTATTTATGGCGTGATCTGGCCACTGTATCAGCAAGAAGATGAAATTCATGCCTTGGTTGGACCATCCAATAGCACGATGGATGAACGTGAAGGAGAAATTCCAAGATTATTGAAAGAAAGTGGTATTAGCCAAGTTCTGATCTTAGAAGACATTTTTGGTTTGGAATTTTGTGAAGACTGCCAAGCGCCACTTTACGCCGATGCGGAAGGCGATTTGGTTCACCCTGAAATGCCTGAGGATGCACCGCCTGAAGGCTCTGTGCACTTACACTAAAGTTCAATTCGATACGTATCGCACCTATCGAAATTATCTTATCAAAATTTGCTAATAAAAATGGGCTGCAACTTGCTTCCACAAGCAGCAGCCCATCATCATTGTGGCAGAAATGTTTTACTTAACTCTTTACCCAAATCTGCCACTCAGTTATTCGCCTACCTCTATCGACGCGAGCAATTACAGCATGCGCGCTAACAAAGCTTTGTCATATTTTGCATCAAGTGGAATGCGCACTTTGTGGCCTGCACCACCAATTACATCAATTGCTTCATTGTGCTTATTTCTCATTTGCGCTAAATCGATAATTTCATTGCCACTTGGATGAATGACCTCGATCTTATCGCCCACCGCAAAGCGATTTTTCACCTCAACTTCAGCCCAGCCATCTTCAATTGCCAGCACATTGCCCACATACTGGCTACGGTGCGCTTTTGATACGCCTTCCATATAATTTTGATGATCTTGCGTATGATGACGTTGATAGAAACCATCGGTATAACCACGGTTTGCCAAGCCATCCAGTTCACCCAATAAACGTTCGTTAAACGGACGTCCAGCAACTGCATCATCAATCGCGCGACGGTATGCTTGCGCGGTGCGAACCACGTAATAAAGCGACTTAGTACGACCTTCGACTTTCAAAGAATCGACGCCAATTTTAGTTAAACGCTCGATATGTTCAATCGCACGTAAGTCCTTAGAATTCATAATGTAAGTGCCATGCTCATCTTCTAAGATAGGCATAAAACTACCTGGTCGCCCGGCCTCTTCGATCAAATAAGGACGATCAGCAAGTGGATGGCGCTGCATATCGCCCATCGCAGAAAATGACTGATTCGCTTCTTCCAAGGCCTTGTTGAAATCGAATTTAATTGTCTCGACTGGAATGCGTTGCAAATCACCAGTCTCGTTCTCCGTCGCATTTTCAACTTTGTAATCCCAACGGCATGAATTGGTGCAAGTACCTTGGTTTGGATCGCGATGGTTGAAGTAGCCAGACAATAAACAACGACCGGAGTAAGCGATACACAAAGCGCCATGGACGAATACTTCCAATTCCATTTCTGGACAACGTTGCTTGATTTCTTCAATCTCGTCTAAAGATAATTCGCGCGATAAGATCACGCGCGTTAAACCCATTTTTTGCCAGAACTTGACGTCAGCCCAATTCACCGCATTCGCTTGCACGGACAAATGCACGTTCACTTCTGGCCATTTTTCACGCACCATCATGATCAAACCTGGGTCCGCCATAATCAAAGCATCAGGCTTCATGGCGATGACTGGTTCCATATCATTCAGATAGGTTTTCAGTTTGGAGTTATGTGGAAAAATATTGCTCGCCACAAAGAAAGACTTACCACGTGCATGCGCACCCTCGATGCCTTGCTGCAAAATATCCAGCGTCGAGAACTCATTGTTTCGCGCACGCAAACTGTAACGCGGTTGACCTGCATACACCGCATCTGCACCAAAATCAAAGGCGGCATGCATTTTCTCTAAAGAGCCGGCAGGCAACAAAAGTTCTGGCGATTTGAGTAAACTAGATGAATTCGACATAGCAACACCATTTAAAAACAGCGACTTTCCACATCAAGCAAGCCGCGAAAGATTAATAAAAATTTTTGAGATCAGACAAACTCAAACGCACTAACGTGAAGAAGTTTGATTTTTCAACTTATCCTCACGGAACGCCATAACCTCATTAAAGATCAAAGCGCCAAGGACGATACTGCCACCAAGTAGCGTTGCTTTAGCAGGTTCCTCACCAATCGCCAGCCAAACCCAAAATGGCCCCAACACCACTTCCAGCAGAGACAACAATGAAATTTCAGGCGCGCTCAAGCCTTTCGCTGCATGCACCATGATCATACAAGGCAAGCCCAACTGAAATACGCCCAAGGTCGCTAAAATCAAGATGTCATGATTCGATGCGGAAAATGGCCAAGCAAACGGCAGCATCAATAAGGCAGAAATCACACCACCGACAAGCACCGCCGGAATTAAGTCGACGTGCTGTCCGCCTTTCTTCAGAATGATCACATTCGCCGCAACGGCAAAAGGCACACACAGAGCCAGCATCACACCAATCAAGCCACGACCGTCGAGTTTGGAAAAGCCATCTACAAACATCCACAGCATGCCAACGAATGCGACCAAAATTGCTAACCACGTGCGATTGGGAATTTTTTCAGCCAAAAAAATCCACGCAAAAATCGCTGTCAGCAAAGGTGCAAAACTTTCGACGATCAAAGCATTCGCCACGGTCGTCATGGTTAAAGCCAACATGAAACAAGTGAACATCGCTGCCCACATAAAACCTGATGCTAGTCCATAAGCACCGAGGCTCATTATTTTTTTTGCTAGCTGTGACTTGTGTTGCCAAGCCAATACGGCGAGCACAAAAATCGCGGCAAAAAAACTTCGCCAAAAACTCACTTCAAATCCACGTGCAGATTCTAGTTGACGTGACAAGACACCGGCAGTGCTCCACATCGTCGGCGCAATGATCATCAAAAGTAAAGCTGTTTTGTGGCTAGGTTGGCGCACGCAAATACTCCAAAATAGAAAGCAGAAACCCGCTTGACAAAGAATCAAGCGGGCTTCTTATTACTTTACGTAAATCGAATAAAATTTTTCACTGACTTACGACAAGCGACAATATGAATGAGGAACTTATCCTCAAACGCATATTACGCCTCGCGAGATGCCTTCTTACGCTCGTGTTCTTTCAAGAAACGCTTGCGCAAACGAATGCTCTTCGGTGTGACTTCGACCAATTCATCATCTTCAATGAATTCAACCGCGTATTCCAAATTCAACTGAATTGGTGGTACCAAACGTACCGCTTCGTCTGTACCGGACGCACGCACGTTCGTCAATTGCTTACCTTTAACTGGATTCACAACCAAGTCATTGTCGCGAGAGTGAATACCAATGATCATGCCTTCGTACACTGGATCGTTGTGGCTGACAAACATACGGCCGCGATCTTGCAACTTCCAAATCGCGTAAGCAACAGCAGCACCATCTTCTTGAGAAATCAACACACCGTTACGACGGCCAGCCAATTCACCTTTGGTATTGTCTACTGGAGCGTATTCGTCGAAGACGTGGCTCATCAAACCAGTACCACGCGTCAAGGTCATGAATTCGCCTTGGAAACCAATCAAGCCACGTGCTGGAATATGGTATTCCAAACGAACACGACCTTTACCGTCCGGTTCCATGTTTTGCAAGTCGCCACGACGACGGCCGAGCTCTTCCATCACGCCACCTTGGTTGACTTCTTCAACGTCGACCGTCAAGTTTTCGTATGGCTCATAACGTACACCATCAATCATTTTGAAAACAACGCGTGGACGAGACACTGCCAACTCGAAACCTTCACGACGCATATTTTCGATCAAAATCGTCAAGTGCAATTCACCGCGACCAGAAACTTCGTATGTGGAATCGTCGCCCTCAGCTTGCACCACGCGCAATGCCATGTTGGACTTCAATTCACGCTCTAAGCGATCACGAATTTGACGTGTCGTGACGAACTTACCTTCACGACCAGCCAATGGCGAAGTATTGACCATGAAGTTCATGGTCAACGTTGGTTCGTCAATTTTCAACATTGGCAAACCTTCTGGTGTGTCAACCGCACACACTGTGGAACCAATCGCCAACTCTTCGATACCGTTGATCAAAACGATGTCGCCGGCATAGGCTTCTTCAACTTGGACACGATCCAACCCTTTGAACGTCAACACTTGATTGACGCGCGCCTTGGTTGGTTTGTCCTCTGGACCATTCATCCACACGACGTCTTGACCACCACGAATACGGCCACGCAAGATACGGCCAACACCAATCTTACCGACGTAAGAAGAGTATTCCAAAGACGTGATCTGCAATTGCAATGGACCATTTGGATCATCTTCACGTGCTGGAACGTATTTCAAAATCGCGTCAAATAACGGTTCCATATTACCTTCACGCACTGTGTCTTCGAGACCAGCGTAGCCTTTGAAACCAGAAGCGTAAACGATAGGGAAATCTAATTGTTCATCCGTTGCGCCGAGTTTGTCGAACAACTCAAATGTTGCATTCACCGCTTTTTGCGGATCCGCATTTTCACGGTCAATCTTGTTCACAACCACGATAGGCTTCAAACCTAATGCCAAAGCTTTACGCGTAACGAAACGGGTTTGCGGCATTGGACCTTCTTGCGCATCCACTAGCAACAAAACACTGTCAACCATGGACAATACACGTTCAACTTCACCGCCGAAGTCAGCATGGCCCGGGGTATCAACGATGTTGATATGAGTGCCTTTGTATTCAACTGCACAGTTTTTGGAAAGAATCGTAATACCGCGCTCTTTCTCAATATCGTTGGAGTCCATAACGCGATTATCAACTTGTTGATTATCACGGAAAGTGCCAGATTGACGCAGCAATTGATCCACCAGCGTTGTTTTGCCGTGGTCAACGTGAGCGATAATGGCGATGTTGCGAATAGCGCGAATATTGTCGGTCATGATTGTGTTTAATTAGAGGTAATTCGGATAACCCGCGATTATAGCATGTTGCAATGCAAAACTTACGTCTCGATTACAAACAATGCAGATATTTTCGTCATTATTTCAAAGACTTACTACTAAATGATGACAGAAAGTCGCATGTCATATTCAACTCAAGTGGACAAATCTATCCTAATGTCCAACACAAACCCAACGCAATAGATTGACTTAATCACCTCAAAACTCAGCTCAATTGCGAAATAAACGAGAAATTCCTCTTGAAATTTTCAGCAAACACCCTACCTGTCCCTTCACTCGCGTTATTTTCGCCAAATTTATTTAGTAAATTAACTATTTATACTTCAACATCGAGGAAAGCATGTCAGAAAAACAAACCCTAGGATTTCAAGCTGAAGTTTCGCAGTTATTGCAATTGATGATCCATTCTTTGTATTCAAACAAAGAGATCTTTTTGAGAGAGTTAATTTCCAATGCTTCGGATGCGGCAGACAAACTGCGCTTTGAGGCAATTAACAACGCCAGTCTATTTGAGAATGATTCAGAACTCAAAATCAACGTCAGCTTCGATAAAGCAGCGCGCACCATCACGATTGCCGACAATGGCATAGGTATGACGCGTGACGACGCGATTAATCATTTAGGTACGATTGCGAAATCTGGCACCAAAGAATTCTTTGCAAAACTCTCCGGCGACCAACAAAAAGATGCCGCCATGATTGGTCAATTTGGTGTTGGTTTCTACTCTGGCTTTATCGTTGCCGATAAGATGACCGTTGAATCCCGTCGTGCTGGCACTGTTGCTAGCGAAGGCGTTCGCTGGGAATCTGCAGGCGCAGGCGATTTCAGTGTCGAACAAATCACCAAAGAAGATCGCGGTACGGCTATTACCCTACATTTGCGTGAAGGTGAAGATGAATTCCTGTCTTCATGGAAATTGAAATCGATTATCCGCACTTATTCAGATCATATCTCCTTGCCAATCTTGATGCAAAAAGAAGAATGGGATGATGAGAAGAAAGAACAAGTATTGAGAGATGAGCTTGAAACAGTCAACCAAGCGAGTGCTTTGTGGGCGCGCAGCAAGTCTGACATCACACCTGAACAATATACTGAATTCTACAAACACATTTCACACGATTACAGCGCTCCGCTGACGCACACCCACAATCGCGTCGAAGGTCGCAGCGAGTACACGCAACTGCTGTACATTCCAAGCCGCGCACCATTTGATATGTGGGATCGCAATAAACGTGGTGGCATTAAGCTCTACGTCAAACGCGTCTTCATCATGGACGATGCCGAGCAATTGATGCCGGTCTATTTGCGCTTCGTCAAAGGCATTATTGATTCCAACGATTTACCTTTGAACGTATCACGTGAAATCTTGCAAGAATCTCGCGACATCAAAGCGATTCGCGAAGGCTCAACTAAACGTGTGTTGGGCATGTTGGAAGACTTGGCGAATGCTGAGGGCGATGAAGCTGAAAGCAAAAAAGAAAAATTTGCGAGCTTCTGGAAAGAGTTTGGTCAAGTTTTGAAGGAAGGTATTGGTGAAGATGCAGCAAATAAAGATCGCATTGCCGCCCTACTCCGTTTTGCCTCTACACGCAATGATAGCGACATCCAAAACGTTTCGCTTTCTGACTACATCGCGCGCGCTAAAGAAGGCCAAGACAAGATCTACTACGTCACAGCCGACACCTACGCAGCAGCTAAGAACAGCCCACACCTAGAAATCTTCCGCAAAAAAGGTGTTGAAGTCTTGTTGTTGACAGATCGCGTTGATGAATGGATGTTGTCTTTCTTGACTGAATTCGAAGGCAAAGATTTGGTGTCTGTCGCCAAAGGTGATTTGGATTTGGGTAAATTAGAAGACGAAGCTGAGAAAAAGCAGCATGAAGAAACCGAAACTCAATTCAAAGATCTAGTCGAAAAAATGAAGACGGCCTTGGCAGATAAAGCCAAAGACGTTCGCATCACTTTCCGCTTAACAGATTCACCTGCTTGTTTAGTTGCCGATGAAAATGAATTATCAGGTAACCTAGTCAGAATGTTGAAAGCCGCTGGTCAAGCCGCGCCAGAATCTAAGCCTATCTTGGAAGTCAATCCAGATCATCCTTTGGTGCAACGCTTGAAGTACGAAGAAGCCAAATTTAACGACTGGTCGCACATCTTATTTGATCAGGCAGCTTTGGCTGAAGGCGGAACACTTGAAGACCCAAGTGCTTTTGTTAAACGTTTGAATGAGATGTTGTTGAGCGTAAAATAATCTATCAAACATTCGTTTAGTCGTAAAAAAACCTCACTAAAAAGTGAGGTTTTTTATAGCTGAAGAATGACGGTGTTTAAATCAAGCCAATTCTAGTCAGCCAATTCCACCAAAAGATACGGTGATTATTTTTTCAATACCAAACTACCTTTTAAGCTAGCCAAATACGCAGAAATATTTTCAATATCCGCGTTACTCAAAGCCTTTGCTTGCGTTTCCATAATCGCATTGCTACGGCCAGAAGTACCAACAGCACCGCGCTGGTAAGATTTCAATGCTTGAACCAAATAATCTTTATGTTGACCAGCTAATTTTGGGTAACTAGGGTCAATTGGTTCACTGTAGTTGGCACCGTGGCATGAAGCACAATTAAATTTTGCTGCGGCTACTTTTCCAGCCTCGATATTTCCACCAGCAAATGCCGCAACAGACAATGTTGATGCCAAAACTGCTAAAACGATTTTTTTCATCATTATCCTCAACTTATTTCTGTTGTGCGTAGTAGGCAGCCAAATCTGCAATATCTTGATCACTCAAGCTTCCAGCGATACCACGCATAGATGGATGCTTACGATCACCTTTACGATATGCTTTCAGTGCATTTTCAATGTATTTAGCGGACTGTCCACCAATCATTGGAACTTGGTAAACTTCTGGGAAAGTCGCTTTATAACCAGGGATTGCATGGCAACCAATACACATCGCCACTTTGTTTTCTGCGGCTTTCGCGTTACCAACGACTTCAGCCGACACAGCAACCTGTGCGACGCTCGCCAAAGCGAGTAGAGCAAATAATTTTTTCATATTAGCTGAGAGAAAATAATCAGGAAAATCAAAACAGCGATTTGATCGAAGTCAGCATTTTAGCTGATAACCATTAATTTTGCGCAATTTTCATGTGTATTTCAGACACATTTTCGCTGCAAAGGTCATTTTTATTAGCCTGCATGAGAATTCAATTCTGCAATAAATACTGTTCGAAGCTTTCTACTAGAACAGCGAATCAAGCCAATAATAAAATTATTTTGTTTATACTCACCTAACTTGCAGCATTCTTTGACTCTGATATTTCCAATTTAAACTAATAATGATGACTAACAAACGTTTCAATGGCGCGGATAACTATGTCGCCACAAATGACTTAAAACTCGCAGTAAATGCCGCATTAACGCTGCAACGCCCGTTGTTAATCAAAGGCGAGCCAGGAACCGGCAAAACGATGTTAGCAGAAGAAGTAGCAGCCGCACTTGGTATGCCACTTTTACAGTGGCACATCAAATCAACCACAAAAGCCCAACAGGGATTGTATGAATATGATGCGGTATCACGCTTACGTGATTCGCAACTTGGCGACGAACGTGTGAAGGATATTCATAACTATATCGTCAAAGGCGTCTTGTGGCAGGCGTTTCATGCAGATCAACCAGTCGTATTATTAATTGATGAAATTGATAAGGCGGACATTGAGTTTCCAAACGACCTATTGCGAGAATTAGATCGAATGGAGTTTTATGTTTATGAAACGCGTGAAATGATTAAAGCGAAACATCGTCCACTTGTGATTATCACGTCGAATAATGAAAAAGAACTACCCGATGCCTTTTTGCGTCGCTGCTTCTTCCATTACATTAAGTTCCCAGACAAACAAACCATGCAGGAGATTGTCAATGTGCACTTTCCGCATTTGAAGGAGGAGTTACTCGTCAATGCATTAGAAGCTTTTTATAGACTACGGGAAATAAATGGACTGAAGAAAAAACCATCAACATCTGAACTCATTGACTGGCTGAAACTGCTGTTGGCAGAGGATATTCCCGCAGAAATGCTCAATGCGAAAGATGGCGCAAGCATGACACCACCACTTCACGGTGCACTTTTAAAGAATGAGCAAGACCTACATTTATTTGAGCGATTAATGATGATGTCTCGCAATCATCGATGATTTCCAACTCAGGTATGAAACTCAAATTCGAAAGCGATGTCAGCCTAATTAGCAACATCAAACAAAAAACCGTCAATAGACGGCTTTTTGTTTAGCAAAGAAATCAAAATCTTACATGCATGTATTTGCGAGTATTAATCATCATCGCTCGGATCTAACTCAGGAAACAATACTTCAGTATATCCAAACTTGGTCAAATCTTTGATCCGCATAGGATAGAGAACGCCGTTTAGATGATCGGTTTCATGCTGCACGACTCTTGCGTGGAAGCCATCTACCTCACGATCAATTTTATTTCCAAACTGATCGAATCCTTCATAACGCAAACGACTCCAGCGCGGCACCAAGCCACGCATTCCTGGCACAGATAAACAGCCCTCCCATGCCTCGTCAGTGTCGGTGGATAAAGGCGTTAAAATGGGATTGATCAACACCGTCTCAGGGACATTGGGTGCATCTGGGTAGCGTGGGTTTTTCTTAAAACCAAAAATGACCAATTGCAAATTGATGCCAATTTGTGGTGCTGCCAAACCAGCTCCGTTGGCATGCTGCATGGTTTCAAACATATCTGCGATCAATTGATGCAAAGCCGGCGTATCAAAGTCTTGAATCGGATCAGAGACTTTCAGCAAACGTGGATCACCCATCTTCAAAATTGGATAAATCATAGATTTTGAGCTCCTGTTTTGACGAAAGAAATTTACGGGGTGAGTTTCAACTCTTGCAGATACTTAGCAAAATCTTCACCCATATCAGGGTGTTTTAATCCCAGTGCAACACTGGCTTTAAGGTAGCCGAGCTTGGAGCCGCAATCATAGCGCTTTGCATCACATCGATACGCAAAAACCGCCTCGTCTTTCAACATGGCTGCAATGCCGTCTGTTAATTGAATCTCACCGCCCGACCCCTTACCTAATTTTTCCAAATAATTAAAAATATTCGCGGTTAACACATAACGACCAGCGACCGCTAACGTCGATGGTGCTTCTTCTGGTTTCGGTTTTTCGACAATGCCTAACATCCGCTCAAGATTCGGTTTATATGCTTCGCCACTGACAATACCGTATTGATTGGTGAACTCGCGCATTACCTCTTGGACCGCAACGATACTCCCACCTTCTTGTGCATATAAAGCGGCGAGCTGTGCTGTTACACCACGTTGGCCAGGACGCACATCCATTAAATCGTCCGCCAATAAAACAGCAAAAGGATCTTCACCAACTACCGGACGAGCGCACAAGACCGCATGACCTAATCCGAGCGCTGCTGGTTGCCGAATATAAATACAATGGATGTTGCTCGGGATTACGCTACGAACAATATCCAACAGAGTATCTTTACCCGCAGCTTCTAATTCATGCTCCAGTTCATACGCTGTGTCAAAGTGATCTTCGATTGCCCGTTTATTGCGTCCAGTAATAAACACCATTTCAGTAATGCCAGCTTCAACTGCTTCTTCTACCGCATACTGAATCAAGGGCTTATCCACTACTGATAGCATTTCTTTTGGCTGCGCCTTTGTCGCTGGCAAAAATCGACTACCAAAACCGGCGACTGGAAAGACTGCCTTTCTAATTTTTCTCATAAAACCCTCACCACCATTATTCTATTTTTTGTACTATTTTCTTGCGCGATTTTCTCTTTCGCTTGTTTTTACACACCGGCTATTCGACTTACCGAATATGTCATCATCTTATTGCGTGCCACAATGAGTCAATAACTCTTCTTCCGATAAGACGGTAATACCTAACTCACGTGCTTTTATTAACTTACTACCAGCATCTTCACCGGCAACTACATAACTAGTTTTCTTGGAAACCGAGCCTGCCACCTTGCCGCCATGTTTTTCTATGAGTGCTGCAGCTTGATCTCTGCTTAGATTTGGTAGCGTTCCAGTTAACACTAAAGTTTTACCTGCAAAAATTGCGGTACTAAGATCGATTTTTTCAATGGTCGGCCAATGGATTCCCGCAGCAATTAATTGCCGCACTAACTCAACATTAATTGGATCGGAAAAGTACTGTGTAATTGATCTAGCGACGACTGGCCCAACATCATTCACTTGCAAAAGTTGCTCTTCGGTCGCCGCCATGAGTGCTTCAATTTCTGCAAAATGTAGCGCTAAATCTTTGGCGGTCGACTCACCCACATGCCGAATACCAAGCGCATAAATGAATCGTGGCAAGGTCGTCGATTTAGAAGTCTCCAGTGCATCTAATACATTTTGCGCTGACTTCTCTGCCATACGATCTAGTTCGGCCAAAGCCATTAAGCCCAATTTATAAAAATCAGCAGCGGTGGTCACCACATTTTTATCGACTAATTGCTCAATTAGCTGTTCACCCAAGCCTTCAATATTTAAGGCTTTGCGCGAAGCAAAATGGAACAGACCACCTTTACGTTGCGCGGCACATTTAATCCAACCACCAGAGCAGCGCGCAATTGCTTCATCTTCAAGTTTAAGAATATCCGAACCGCAAATAGGACATTGCTTCGGCAATAAAAATGGATGCGTTCCTTCAGGTCGTTTTTCCAAAACACTGGCAACGACCTCAGGAATCACATCTCCAGCACGTCGAACGATGACTGTGTCACCGACTCTTACATCTTTGCGCTGAACCTCTTCTTCGTTGTGCAAAGTCGCATTGGTGACCGTCACACCGCCAACAAAAACGGGAGCCAATCGAGCGACTGGTGTGATCGCACCAGTACGACCAACTTGCACTTCGATATCCAACACAGTTGTCAATGCTTCTTCCGCAGGAAATTTATGGGCGATGGCAAAACGCGGTGCACGCGACACAAAACCCAGTGTCTCCTGCCGGTCAAATCGATTGACCTTGTACACGACGCCATCAATTTCGTAGGGCAATTTGGCACGTTTTTCTTGTATCGCGCGGTAAAAATCGAGCAAACCTTGTGCGCCTGATACCAAAGCTTTTTCTTCGCAAGTTGGAATGCCCATTTGCTGATACCAATCCAACAAATCACGATGCGAAGTAGGCAAATCTGCTCCCTCCAACGCTCCTATGCCATAAGCAAAAAAACGCAAACTACGTTGCGCAGTGATTTTTGAATCCAATTGTCGCAAGCTACCCGCCGCCGCATTTCGTGGATTGGCAAATTCTTTGGTACCAAGTTCACGTTGACGTTGATTAAGTTTGTCGAAATCTGCCTTGAACATCAACACTTCACCACGCACATCGAGAATTGCGGGCGGATTATCGCAACGCAAGCGCAAAGGTAAGCTACGAATAGTGCGAATATTCTCAGTGACGTCTTCGCCTGTGTAGCCGTCACCACGCGTAGCAGCTTGGGTAAAAACACCATTAACGTAACGAAGATTAATCGCCAAGCCATCAAACTTTAGATCAATCGCGTACTCAATCTCCTGCTGATTGGTCTGCTTATCAAGGCCCAATCCTTCACGCACGCGACGATCAAAGGCAAGCACATCCTCGTCCTCAAAACCATTATTCAAGGACAGCATTGGAACGGTATGTTGAACTTGTGAAAACTCGGGTAAAACGGCACCACCAATCCTTAGCGTAGGACTATCCGCCGTTTTTAGTTCAGGATAATTTTGTTCTAAGTTTTGCAATTGCCGAAACAGCTTGTCGTATTCGGCATCCGGAATACTTGGTTGATCTAAGGTGTAATAGAGATAGGCGTGTTGCGTGAGCTCTTCACGCAAACGCCTTGCTTGATCTGACAACGACTCTACATTCGAAGCACCTAAATCAGCGTTCCTATCCCCAAATAAATCATTTTGCATGATGAAGCGTCTGGTCAGATTAACTAAATAAGCGTTTCGCGCGACGAGAACCAGCAGGAATTTCTGCTATCGCCATCGCATTACAAAATTCGCGCACTTGCTCTGCGATCTCACCTAAGGCTTGCTCAGAAATAGGATTATTACCGTCATCGACAACGGTGCCGCCAAGTCTCGATGCAAGAGAACGAGCGCATTTTGCCATGACACCAAAACCCTCAAGGTCGGGAGAAACACAAGGAACATCCAATAGCAAAGTCAATTTTGATGTCACTGTCTCACTGGCGCTGACATTGGTGGAAAGCGTAAACAAATTACCGACATCACCATCAGGCATCACCAGACGCCCATCTGGGCGAACGTCAAATCCTTGTTTTTCTAAAGCGCCGAGCAAAGTTGTGATGTCCCACGGTGCACCATTCGACAAAACGTTAACACTAAGCTGGGCATCGTGTTCAGCCACAAACTGATGCAGTTCACGTGCGTTCGACATCACGCGATTCATATCAGGCACGTCGGAATGTGCATTCAGACGATCTGCAATTTCACGTAACTTGCTGACAAATTCAGAATACTCCAATTCATTTAAAGGACCGCTACGACTCACCATTTGGATACCCGCAAACATCGCTGTGTATATGCTGCCATGTGCAATTTCATCACGCACACCATCGTGTGTTAGACCAATAAAATGCACCGGCTTGCGTCCGACATATTTTAAGTCACTGACTTCTTTGAGTAAGCGTTCACCCCGAATTGGCGCATCAAACTCCAAAGGAATGACACAATCAATGAGATCATCAACCGACAATTCTTTGCCGAACATGGTCGCATCAAAATCCTGTTTTGCCACGTTGTTTTCTGATCCCGGCTCACCACCAGCAAAGTCGACTGGATCTGCAGCATCAAGTTCACTAAGCTCGTCGTGATCGAATTGTGGTTCTTGACGAACAAGGTCGACATCATCATGTGCATTCATCAGCACATCATCGTGCCCATCAGAAAATGCACGATCTACACTTTTTCGAGCACGGTACTCTTGCCATTTGCTGTAAATATAAACAATCACAACAAACGCAACACCCGCGATAATCAAACTCATTGTTAACTCTGACATACTGCTCAACCCTCACCAACTAAACTTGCGGCAGATTCCATATCAACCGCAACGATTCGAGAAACCCCCTGCTCTTGCATGGTCACGCCAATTAATTGTTGCGCCATTTCCATTGCAATCTTATTGTGGGAGATAAATAAAAATTGTGTATTGCTAGACATCCGTTTCACCATATTACAGAAACGTTCTGTATTTGAATCATCCAGCGGCGCATCAACCTCATCGAGTAAGCAAAACGGTGCAGGATTTAACTGGAACATCGAGAACACCAGTGCCGTTGCCGTCAATGCTTTTTCACCACCCGACAACAAATGAATAGTCGCATTCTTTTTACCAGGTGGTTGTGCCATCACCTGCACGCCAGAATCCAGAATTTCATCCCCAGTCATAATCAATTTCGCTTGACCACCACCAAACAAAATTGGAAATAACTCTGCAAAATGATGATTTACACGATTAAAAGTATCTTGTAATAAATCACGTGTTTCGATATCAATTTTGTGAATTGCATCCTGCAATGTGGTAATTGCTTCGGTCAAATCTGCATATTGCGCGTCTAAGAAGGTTTTGCGTTCAGTTGCTTGCGCCAATTCATCAAGTGCCGCCAAATTCACCGCACCCAAAGCGGCGATCGCATTGGTCAGACGTGTTACCTCACCCTGTAAATAGGACGGTTTCAAATCATCATGTAATTTTTCTTCGAGCGCAGCTTCATCAACTTCGAAATTACTTAGTTGCTCTTCATATTGTTCTTGATTCAAACGCGCGGCTTGCTCTTTCAGCTGCAATTCAACAATCCGATCACGCTGCGGTTGCAAACTGCGTTCAACTTGCATCTTCGACTCTTCTGCGTGACGCAATTTTTGCGTCAACTGATCAAGCTCATGGCGGGCATCCGCCAATACGCGTTCTTGATCACTACGTTTTTCCAACAAGGTTTGCAAACCTGCGTGAGCAGTTTGTTCATCCATGCTTTCTAACTCAAGCTGGCCTTGCTGCATATTGGCGAACAATTGCGAAGATTGCTCTAACGCGGTTGCGATATTTCGTCGCAACTCTTCCATTTTGACGCGATGCGTTTTTTCCGAGAAACTGGCTTCTTGCGCAGCCAATTCCAAATCACGTAGACGTATACGCGCGTCGTTCAAATGCTGTTCTTTTTCAAGGAAAGCAGTCTGTCCATCTTCATGCGTTTCCTGCATTTCAGCAAGGGCGATATCAAGTTCTTCAAATTTCGCTTCTGACTCTGCGCGCGCAGTCTGTTGCTCTTGTTCTTGCTCAGCAATCTCCGCTAAATCAGATGCAATTTGCGTGCTGCGCTGATTAAAGCGTTCCTGCACTTCGGCCAACTTCATGTATTCAATCTGCAAACCATGCACCGCTTGCGTCAATCCGGCTACGCGAACTCGCAATTCTTGCAAGCTATGTGTTGCCTGACTCAAAGCTGCTTCCGCACGAACTGCACGCGTCTTGCCTTCGTCCGCTAACAAATGTTGAGCGCGTGCCTGTTTGCTTATATTTTCTATCTCTTGTTGACGCGCCAGTACGCCATCTTGCTCAGAATCTGCCGCATAAAATCGCACACTATTGGCGCTAATAATATGTCCTTCTTTGGTGATGAAGCATCCACCTGCAGGCAACTTTGTTCTCTCCGCGAATGCAGTGGGCGCGTCAGGTGCGACAAATACATTGTGCAGCCAATCTTGCATCACACTACGCACACCAGCATCATTCAATTGCAGTAAGTTAAACAAGGGTTTTAATCCCTCAACCATCGTCACAGGAGCAAGCACTTGTGGTGAATAGAGCGCCAATTTTGCCGGAGGAGCGTCACTGAAAAACGCCTTTGCCCACTCTAAATTTGACATTTCTAAAGCGGAGGTGCGCTCACGCAAAATCGACTCAAGCGCGGTCTGCCAGCCATTTTCTATCTGCACTTTTTGCCATAGTTTCGGCAATTTTTCTAGCTCGTGCTTCGCCAGCCATGGTTGTACTTTACCTTGGCTTTCGACTTTTTCTTGCAAGGATTTCAGCGCCCCCAACTTTGCGTCGAGTTGCGCCGAATGCGCCGTATCTTGATTAACTTGCTCTTGTGCAGAACGACGCTCTTCCTCTAATTGCGGCAAGCCAGCTTGCGCTTCTTCTAATTGAAAAGTTGCTTCTTCCAACATTTGTTTTTTCTCTTCCAACTGCATGGAGAGATTTTGCAAATGCGAAGAATCAGGAACCACCAAGCCTTGCTTCTCTTGATTTAAGCGCTCACGTCGTACTGCTAAGGTATTCAAGATATTCGACGCATTACGCTGATGTGCAGATTCTAACTCGATCTGCTGTTGCATTTGCATGATCTTGGCGCGCGATTCGGTCGCTTTTAACTGCGCGTCGCGCCAACTTTGCTCAAGCGCGGGAATTTTTTCATTCTGCTGCGCCACAGACTCTTGCGCCTGTTCACTGCGCATCGCCAACTCTTCAACATGCATCTCAGCATCGGCCAGATCGTCTTGAAATTGTTGACCTTGGCGCTGCCATTGATCACGTTGCGCAGATAAAGAATTGATTTGCGATTGCAAGCGCGCACGAGATTCAATCACAAACTTAATTTGCGCTTCTAAACTACCAATTTCTGCATTGGTTTGATACAAATTCCCTTGCGCCTGATGCATCTTATCGCCCACCGCATAGTGAGCTTGTCGCATTTGCTCAAGTTCTAACTCGACATGACGCAATTTAGCCGTTTGCTCTTCCAAATCAAGCTGGCATTTTTCGATCTCGGCAAAGTATTTCTTCTGTTCTGTTGCGGCTTCTCGCTTGCGCAGCATCCACAAGAGTTTTTGTTTTTCTTCTTGATCGGCTTGCAAAGCATGGTACTTATTGGCGACAACTGCCTGCGCTTCTAATTTTTCTAAATTGTTATTCAATTCGCGCAGAATGTCTTCGACACGCACTAAATTCTCATGCGTGTCATGAATTCGATTTTCTGTCTCACGGCGACGTTCCTTGTATCGCGAAACACCAGCAGCTTCTTCTAAAAACACACGTAATTCTTCTGGGCGTGATTCAATAATGCGAGAAATCATGCCCTGACCAATAATCGCGTATGCGCGTGGCCCTAGTCCAGTACCAAGAAAAATATCCTGGATATCACGACGCCGAACAGGTTGACCGTTGATGTAATAAGTCGAAGTACCATCGCGCGTCAAAGTCCGCTTGACGGCGATTTCGGCGTATTGACTCCACTGACCAGCGGCTTTTCCAAGGCTATTATCAAAGACTAATTCGACTGAGGAACGTCCAGCAGGTTTACGATGAGTCGAGCCATTAAAAATGACGTCTTGCATGGATTCTCCACGCAATTCTGATGCTTTAGACTCACCCAAGACCCATCGCACGGCATCGATAATATTCGACTTGCCGCAACCATTCGGACCAACCACCCCAACTAGTTGGCCTGGAACTTGAAAATGGGTAGGTTCAACGAAGGATTTAAATCCTGCTAATTTAATAGAAGTTAAGCGCACGTTATTTTTATTTATCGATTTTTAGACCAAAATACACAAACTCAATCGGCTTCAGATTCGCTACCAAAAGATCTTTTATTTTTTCACAAACGCAATAAAAGTACATCTTCTCATTACCTATCTCCTTGCAGTTCGGACAAGTAAGACCGCACATCATAACATTCACGATGCCAAGTTTTACAGATTTTGATTAGCAAACGATGTTAAAAATCCTAAGTCTCCACAGTTTTATGACATAAATGGCGAAGCTTCTTGAATCCGTGCATAGAATTAAGTGCAAGCGCAGCTATAATACGCAGCTAGCAGATTTTTCAGAAACCGCGTTGGCTTGTTTCATTAGATTTTGTGTGCAAATTCTGCATCAGACCAGCTGTTTTCTTTTCAGATTTTTTATCCGTAATTTTTAAGTGAATTTCTCCGTGAATCCCAATTTAGAAAAACTACAAGCATATCCTTTTGAAAAATTAAGACAGCTATTTGACGGCATTACTCCCAATCCAAGCTATAAACCGATTAGCTTAGGACTCGGTGAACCTAAACATGCAACGCCCCAGCTAATCAAAGATGCACTAGTTGCTAATTTAAACGGACTCGCCAATTATCCATCCACCAACGGCAGCGACAATTTACGCGCAGCCATCAGCAATTGGTTAGTCAAGCGCTACGCGATTCCAGCGCTCGATCCAATGACACAGATTTTGCCGGTAAATGGTTCTCGTGAAGCGCTATTCTCACTGGCGCTAGCCGTAATTAATCCGCAGCAAAATGGCTTAGGTAATTTAGGCAAGCCAATTGTGATGTGCCCGAATCCCTTCTATCAAATATACGAAGGAGCAGCCTACCTCGCGGGCGCTGAGCCATATTTTGCGAATGCCAATCCTGCGAAAAATTTTGCGCCTGATTTTAGCCAAGTGCCTGATTCGATTTGGCAACGCACACAGTTGCTTTATGTTTGCTCGCCAGGAAATCCAACTGGCGCCGTATTGACTCTCGAAGATTGGAAAGAATTGTTTGATTTATCTGATCGCTACAATTTCGTAATTGCAGCAGATGAATGCTATTCAGAAATTTATTTCGGTGACACAGCACCACTTGGCAGCTTGGCTGCCGCCCGTGCTCTGGGACGTAATGACTATCCACGACTCATTACACTTTCAAGTTTGTCTAAGCGCTCAAATGTACCTGGAATGCGCTCAGGCTTTGTGGCTGGCGATGCAAAAATTATTAAGCAGTTTTTACTTTATCGCACCTACCACGGTGGAGCAATGTCTCCAAGTATCCAAGCGGCATCGATTGCGGCATGGAATGACGAGCAACACGTCATAGAAAACCGTGCACTGTATATCAAGAAATTTTCTCAAGTTACCCCAGTACTACAGGAGGTGCTTGATGTAGCACTTCCTGATGCGGCCTTTTACCTATGGGCTCGCGTCGATAAATACATTCAAATCTCTGACACAGAGTTCGCCCAAGGTCTTTACCGAGACTATAATATCACAGTCTTACCAGGTAGTTTTCTGGCACGAGAGGCACATGGAATCAACCCTGGTAGCCAAAGGATACGCATGGCATTAGTGGCCGAAGTTGAAGAATGCATGGAAGCTGCGCAAAGAATCGCCAGCTTCGTGAAACAACTGATGAACTAGTTAAGCAAATACATAGAAACACATAACAGTGCGAACAAATGAAGCTATCTAAGTAACAGTTCTTTATTAGCACGCAAGCTCTCGTAAATCGTTCTCAAAAATCACTTTCAATTTTTTACTTTTAATCGACAATCACATGACACAGCAATTACAAAACATCATCGATCAAGCTTGGGAAGACCGTGCAAATTTCTCACCAAAAAATGCACCAACAGAATTGCGTGAAGCAGTTGCGTATGTACTCGAACAACTCGACTCAGGCAGTTTGCGTGTGGCACAGAAATTGGACGGAGCATGGCAAGTCAATCAATGGGTAAAGAAAGCCGTGTTATTGTCTTTCCGCCTAGAAGACAACATCGTCATGCCATCTGGCGATCACATGCAATTTTTCGATAAGGTTCCTACCAAATTTGCAAACTATACGGCAGAAGATTTCGCAAAAGGCGGCTTCCGCGTCGTGCCACCTGCAGTCGCACGTCGTGGTAGTTTTATCGGCAAAAATGTTGTGTTAATGCCTTCCTACGTCAACATTGGTGCCTATGTCGATGAAGGCGCTATGGTCGATACTTGGGCTACTGTTGGTTCTTGCGCGCAAATCGGAAAAAATGTGCATTTATCTGGTGGCGTAGGCATCGGTGGCGTGCTTGAACCTATGCAAGCGAATCCAACCATCATCGAAGACAATTGTTTTATCGGTGCGCGCTCTGAAGTAGTGGAAGGAGTGATCGTCGAAGAGAATTCGGTAATCTCGATGGGCGTGTATATCGGTCAATCGACCAAAATTTATGATCGTGCGACAGGCGAAGTTAGTTATGGCCGCGTACCAGCAGGCTCGGTCGTTGTCTCTGGCAACTTGCCATCTGCTTGTGGCAAATATAGTTTGTATTGCGCTGTGATCGTAAAACGTGTTGATGCACAAACGCGATCAAAAACCAGCATCAACGAATTATTGCGCGGTGCTTAATTAGTCAATTCAAGCACCTTATCCAACGCTAAGTCATTGTATTAAAACTTCAGGTTTCATCCTTTTTATTTTCGTAGAGGAATTATCATGGCAATGGATCGATTGTTTCAGTTGATGAAGGACAAGAACGCTTCCGATATGTTCTTCGCCATCAACTCGCCGATACATTTAAAAATCAATGGAAATCTGCTTCCCATCAATCAACAGAAGATGGATGAAGATAATATTTTGGCTTTGCTTGGTGAAGTGTTATCTGGCGAACAAATAGCGCAATACAAGCGAGAGAACGAACTCAATGTGGGAATCGGCATGGCTGGCGTTGGTCGATTCCGCTTGTCTGCGTTTAGACAACGTGGATCGACTTCGGCGGTATTCCGTTTTGTACCGGGCAACATCCCTGCCATTTCATCGCTGCACCTACCACCAGTTTTATCTGAATTAATCATGGAGAAGCGCGGATTAATTCTTGTGGTCGGTGCTACAGGTTCAGGAAAGTCGACTTCGATTGCTTCTATGCTCGATTATCGGAATGAGACCAAAACTGGTCACATATTAACTATCGAGGATCCAATCGAGTATTTGTTTAGAAGTAAAAAATCCATCGTGAATCAGCGTGAGGTTGGTACGGATGCAGATAGTTTAAAGACGGCATTACGCAACTCCTTACGTCAAGCACCTGATGTCATTTTGATTGGCGAAATTCGTGACTTGGAAACAATGATGGCAGCGATCGCTTATGCCCAATCTGGTCATTTAGTGGTCGCCACATTACACGCGAATAATAGCTACCAAGCTTTAAATCGTATCATCAGCTTCTTCCCGATTGAGAACCGTAGCGCGCTATTACTCGACTTAGCTTCTGCAATTAAAGCAGTAATTTCACAGCGATTAATCAAGGCGGTGGACGGTGGTCGCTGTCCAGCTGTTGAAATCATGCTCAACACGCGCTATGTCGCCGAATTGATCGAACAAGGAAATATTTTCCAAATTAAAGAAGCGATTGAAAAGAGCTTGGCACCGGGCTCACAAACTTTTGAACGCGCCTTACTGCAATTGATTAAGGACGGCTTAATTACCCAAGAAGAAGGTCTCGCAAATGCGGATTCTGCGAACAATCTTTTATGGTTGCTCAACAATGATGCCGCGTTAGCACAAAAAGCAGCGGCCGAAGCCGAGCCTGAGCTAGAGCGCCACACAGAAGCAACCTTTACTGAATTTAATTTAAATATGTAATATGAACCGATCTTCAAGCATCACCTTATTTGGAATTCCAAACTGCGATACGGTCAAGAAGGCGCGCACTTGGCTAGAACAACAATCTATCCCGTTTGAATTTCATAATTTCAAAAAAGACGGATTGAGCGCTGCGCAGGTCGATATTTGGTTAAAGAAAATAAACTTTGAAACACTGATCAATCGTAAAGGAACAAGCTGGCGCGCACTATCCGATGCACAAAAAAATGAGGCAGAAACACCAGCTGGCGCAATGAATTTAATCTTAGCAAATCCGTCCTTGATCAAGCGTCCAGTATTGCAAATCAGCGACGATCAGCTCGACTATGTGGGTGTTGGTTTCAACGACCAACTCTATTCTTCCATTTTTTTAGAAAAGTAAGTTTTCATGAGTAAAACGCTCGCATTGACTGAACAATTAATCGCTCTTGATTCCGTCACGCCAGAAGATAAGGGCTGCCAAAATACCTTAATCAGCTTATTAGAACCGTTGGGCTTCGTATGTGAAACCATACAATCGAACGACGTGACGAACCTTTGGGCACGTCGCGGCACGAGTCAACCTCTAGTTGTCTTTGCAGGCCACACCGACGTTGTTCCAACCGGCCCAGTCTCACAATGGCAGTCGCAGCCGTTTGCGCCTACACATCGAGATGGCAAATTATTTGGACGTGGTGCAGCCGACATGAAAACATCAATCGCTGCGTTTGTCATCGCCACAGAAGAATTTGTGGCAGCACACCCTGATCACAAAGGTTCGATTGGGTTCTTGATTACGAGCGATGAAGAAGGCCCTGCTACCGATGGAACGGTTGTCGTCTGTAATAAACTCA
Organism: Affinundibacterium baiyunense; assembly: GCF_018139645.1. Lineage (GTDB taxonomy): Bacteria > Pseudomonadota > Gammaproteobacteria > Burkholderiales > Burkholderiaceae_D > Undibacterium > Undibacterium baiyunense. The sequence continues at coordinate 147,615 of NZ_JAGSPM010000001.1, read as the reverse complement.
AAGAACGTGGCGAACAACTCGATTATTGCATCGTTGGCGAACCAACTTCCAGTGAAGTGCTTGGTGACACCATTAAAAACGGGCGTCGCGGCACGATGTCTGGCAAGCTCACAGTGAAAGGCATTCAAGGCCATATCGCCTACCCACAACTGGCAGAAAATCCAATTCACACAGTCGCTCCGGCGCTCAATGATTTGGTCAATGAAGTATGGGATCAGGGCAACGAATATTACCTACCCACTTCATGGCAGGTGTCAAATATTCATGGTGGAACCGGTGCATCAAATGTGATACCTGGTGAAGTCGTGATCGATTTTAATTTCCGTTTTTCAACCGCAAGCACGGCCGAGGGATTGCAACAACGCGTGCATGCGATACTCGATAAGCATAAACTGAAGTACGATCTAAAATGGACAATTGGTGGTCATCCCTTCTTAACACCCAAAGGCAATTTAAGTGATGCCTTGGCGAAGGCGATTCACGATGAAACGGGCGTTACGACAGAATTATCCACCACTGGTGGCACCTCAGATGGACGCTTCATCGCCAAAATTTGCCCGCAGGTGGTTGAGTTTGGTCCACCGAATGGCAGTATCCATAAAATTGATGAGCATATTGAAGTTCGCTACATTGATCCACTCAAAAACATCTACCGCCGCGCGCTGGAAAATCTTTTACTAGGCTAAGAATGCTATGACGAATGCAAATACGCTCCCGTTCCAAACACTGCGAGACCTATTGCGCTACGCGGTAACACGCTTTAACACGGCACAACTTTTTTTCGGACATGGCAGTGCCAATGCTTTGGATGAAGCCGCTTATTTATTGCTGCACACGTTAAAGTTACCGCTCGATAAAATTGAACCGTTCTTGGATGCACGTCTCTTACCGCACGAAATTGATGCGGCGATCGCTGTCATTGAACGTCGTGCAACAGATCGTATACCCGCTTCCTATATTACTAATGAAGCTTGGTTAGGCACTTATAACTTCTATGTTGATGAGCGCGTGATTGTGCCACGCTCATTTATCGCAGAGTTAATTCCTGAGCGCTTTACACCGTGGGTACAAGATCCCGAAGAAGTCACCGACATTCTCGAGCTGTGCACTGGATCTGGTTGCCTGCCTATCATGTTAGCGGACGCTTTTGAAAATGCACATGTTGATACGGTGGATATTTCTAAAGATGCGTTGGCGGTCGCAGCTAAAAATATCGCCACTTATGAATTAGAAGATCGCATTACTTTGATTGAGTCCGACTTGTACACCAATATCCCTGACAAGTTATACGACATGATCATTACCAATCCGCCGTATGTGAACTCACATTCAATGAGCAAACTGCCCAAAGAATATTTACATGAGCCACAAATCGCCTTAGCTGGTGGCGACGATGGTATGGATCTAGTGCGCAAAATCGTGGCAGGCGCCGCATCACGACTCAAACCAAATGGTATTTTAATGGTCGAGATTGGCAATGAACGTGTTTTTGCCGAAGAAGCATTCGCTGAATATGGTTTAACTTGGCTATCGACCAGCGCCGGTGATGATATGGTTTTCCTGCTCACCGCAGAACAATTGCAAGAAGCTAGTTAAGCACTTTTCTTGCGCTTCGCCTTATCGCTCAAAACGTTTGATAAAGCGTTTTGAGCATTTTTATTTTTGTAGTTCGCTACGCTTTTCTATTTGTTAGTTATTTATGATACGTCTTCAACAGGTCATCCTCGCCCGCGGCACCAAGCCACTTTTCGACAGCGTCGATGTCACACTCAATCCCGGCGACAAGATCGGCTTGATTGGCTCCAATGGCGCGGGTAAATCCAGCCTGTTTGCAATGCTACGAGGCGAATTACACCCAGATCAAGGCAGCATCGAGTTCCCCGCCAAATGGCAATTGGCACATGTCGCACAAGAGACCCCACCACTCGAACGCAGCGCGATTGATTACGCGATTGACGGCGATGTCACACTAAGAAAATTAGAAGCACAATTAGCAGAACTCGAAGCGCAACCAGAATCACATGATAACGGCATCGCCATCGGTGAGGTATATGGTGCCTTAGCTGATGCAGACGCCTACACGGTGCGCTCACGTGGTGAACAATTGTTACTGGGCTTAGGTTTTACGCTGGAACAAATGGAACAATCGGTAGCGAGTTTCTCCGGTGGTTGGCGCATGCGTTTAAATCTAGCACAAGCATTGATGTGCAAATCTGATTTACTGCTGCTCGATGAACCAACCAACCATTTGGATTTGGACGCAATTATCTGGCTAGAAGATTGGCTCAAACGCTACGAAGGAACCTTGATCATCATCTCGCATGATAGAGATTTCTTAGATGGTGTTGTCAACGTCGTCGTACATATTGATGAGCGCAAATTAAAACGCTATTCAGGTAACTATTCTGCGTTTGAACGCCAACGCGCCGCGCAATTGATTCTGGCACAGAGCTCAATTGAAAAACAAAATCGCAAACGCGCTCATCTGCAATCGTTTATTGATCGTTTTGCGGCAAAAGCATCAAAAGCGAAACAAGCACAAAGTCGTATCAAAGCTTTGGAAAAAATGGAAGAATTGGCACCATTACGTGCAGCGGCTGAATTTTCATTTGAATTCCGCGAACCTTTGAGCGCACCGAATCCTATGTTAGTGATGGACGATGTCGATTGTGGTTATCGACTGGAGTCACAAACTGATCACAGTTTTACCGAAAAGAAAATTGTCGGCGACGTGAAATTTTCGCTGCAAATCGGTCAGCGCATTGGTCTACTTGGAATCAACGGTGCGGGTAAATCAACACTCATCAAAACCATCGTCGGTGAACTGGCGCCACTCAAAGGTTCGATTACGACGGGCAAAGGTTTATCGATAGGCTACTTCGCCCAGCATCAAGTAGAAATGTTGCGACATGACGAATCGCCATTGTGGCATTTGGCACATATTGCATCCGATGTACGCGAGCAAGAATTGCGTAACTTTTTGGGTGGATTCAATTTCCCAGGAACCATGGTCACCAGCCCAATCGCGCCATTTTCTGGCGGAGAAAAAGCACGCTTAGCATTGGCGATGATCGTTTGGCAGCGCCCTAACCTGTTATTACTCGATGAACCGACTAACCATTTAGATTTAGAAACACGTGAAGCATTAACCGAAGCGCTCGCTCAATTCGAAGGAACCTTGGTGGTGGTCTCACATGATCGTCATCTATTACGTGCCACGACCGACCAATTTATTATTGTTGCCGACGGCAAGCTCTTACCATTCGATGGTGACTTAGACGACTACAAAGATTGGCTGTATAAAACCAAATTGGAACAAGCCGCGGCAGCAGCCACCCCTACGACACTACCAAGCAAATCAAAAGAAAAAGCAAGCGCTCTGCCGCAAGCCCAGCCAGTACCGAGCACGCCTATCGATGACAAAGAACGCAAGCGCCGTGATGCCGAAGAGCGTCAGCGTATTGCTGCATTACGCAAACCAATCGAAGCGCGCATTAAACGCTTAGAAGAGCAAATGGCTAAACTGAATCTCAAAAAAGAAGACTACAGCAAGCAACTCGAAGATAGTGCAATTTACGACGACGCCAACAAAGAGAAGCTAAAAAATCTCCTATTGGATCAAGCCTATGTGGTCAAAGAGCTAGATCAATTGGAAGCCGACTGGTTGGAGCAACAGGAGTTTTTAGAAGCAGCGAATTAGTAGCTGAGCATTGCTACAACAAATTGCATCAGCACATAAATAAAAGGCATGCAAAACCAACAAATGAGACCTCAGCGCAAGTGCCGGACGCGATCAAACTTTAGATAGAAAAACATCGCGATGCTACGGTGTCTTAGCTAGTGCATCTAAGACACTTGCTGCCAGAGTCTCTTCAAAGTCCGGCCACGCGGTATGTTGTACGGAAGTCTCTTCAAATCAGTGAAATTTTTTATACATAACAAGTTATCGACAGCTTTCTTGCTTATCATCTGATTCAGCATTACCATAAGGCATCAATTTTCTGATATTGAGAGCAAAGTGCGCGAACTTCGTTTGCGGTTGTCTCAAATTAGTTTGGCAATATCACTTGTGGTTGCCGCAAGCTTGCTACAAGCCCAAACGCTGCACGTCTACACGCAATCTTGGCCGCCTTATAGTTATGAAAAAAACGGCAAGCTAACAGGCTATTCGACCGAACTGCTACAAGCCGTCTTGCGCGAAGCGGAGATCGACGCCAGTTACAAGTTAATGAGCTGGAATCGTGCTTTTCAACAGGCGAGTGAAGAAGCGAATAGCCTTATCTATACCACCACCCGAACGCCAGAACGCGAAGAAAACTTCGAATGGATAGGCCCAGTTGCGACACGAAAATTATGGCTATTCAAACTGGCTGAACGCAAAGATATTCAAATCAATAGCAAAGAGGATTTAAAGAAGTACACGGTCAGTATCGTACGTGATACTTCCAGTCTCAAGCTAGTCATGGATCGAGGTTTATTCCCACGCAAGCAAATTGACGAGGCGCCTACAACCGCGTCGAACCTAAAAAAACTTTTCTTTAAACGGGTCGACCTAATCCTTGCAACTAGAGCTGGTGCAAACTATGAATTGAATCAACTGCCCTATCCGAAAGACGCGATGGAAGCGGTGTATGTTTTAAATGACGAATTTCAACTCTACTTTGCCATCAATAAAAAATGTGACCCCATCACCATCAAAAAAATTCGGTTGGCATTTGATAAGGTAAAGACTACTGGCTTAATCGACACATTAAAAAAGAAATATATGGTCGAATAAAGCCCTTGTTGAGAGCCGAAGAGTCGCCCGCTCTACGACTGACAGAAATACAGACCAATACCTACTCCGGATGAAACACACGAACAAAACTCGCAAATTTCGGCAAGCCATTTCCTGTCAAATCCCGATAACGATAGGTAAGCAAGCTTCCTACGGGCGGCGGATTTTTTCTGATGGCATCATCAAATCCAGTACCCAATTTGAATCTTTGTCCGTCCTTCGTTTCGACTAATAGCGCGCCCATCATGCCGTGATACTTCCCACGTCCAGGCAAAATCGCAATCACCTTTGCTTCCGCATCGTGCTGAGGTTTAAGTTTTAAAACTTCAGCAGACCGTCCCGCTTGAAATAAGGCATCGCTTTTATGCAAAACAAGTCCTTCGCCTTTTCGTAAAACAATTTGTTTCAACTTTGTCTCAAGTTGCTCCACTGTCGATAAATGTTCTTGAGGAATGACACTCAACCAAGGTATACGAACCACATCAACCAATTTTTCTAGAGAAACGACACGGGTCCGAAAGTCCCCAGTAGCAAGTGGCAACTCAAATAAACAATAATGAATTTTCCGCCATTCTTCATCTTGTGGAATTTGGCGCCGCACCGTACCAGATAATGCTTCAAATTGCGCGCGTCCCATCCAGAGTTCACCATCCATAGGATGGTCTGGAAATTTTTCAACAAACCATTTAGGCGCATTAATTATGCGACCACTACGAAAATATAACTGTTTGCCATCCCAGTAGGCTCTGACACCGTCAAGCTTCTCACTGATCAAATAGCTAGCAATTTCCCCTTCTATTTCTTTTGCAAATGAAATTGTCTTAGGCAGGACTAAAGCTAAGGTCGAATTGAATGTTTTCTTCAATGGCGGCAATTCTTCACTCGCCTCACTAGTTTGCCTTGACGCGGCAAACCCTTTTCCGGAGAGGAACCCAACTGTTAGGATGCTTGACAGCAGCAAGCGGCGCATCGGCACGGTTGAATTACAGCCCTTAAGTAATTCAGCTTCAAAATGCTGCTTACGACCTAATGTACTTAGAACATATTGAAAGCGATGAAAAAACATGTTTAGTTCTCTCGCGTTATTGAATGGGCTTTAAGTGTAAAAATATTTAATTAAAATAACAATATAAATTAAAGGAGATGTTGCAAAAACACAAAGCCCCAACACGAAAAGACATGTTGGGGCTTTGCAGTTATTTCCTCACTCAGACTGACGATAGGACCATCAAGTTTGAATAGCAATATCGACTAATCAGACTGAAGCGGACACAAATAAATCATCTACACTATTCAATTCACCATTAAGCAATCTATAGCAAGGCAATCTATAAATCTGCGTTCAAAAAATATGAATTATTTCTGTGCCTTCACCACTTGCATAGCACTAGCGATCAAGCCACTCATATCACTCATATTGGCAGGAACGATGATGGAATTATTGGTTTTCGCCAAATTCGCGAAAGCTGCAACATATTGCTCAGCCACTTTCAAATTCACCGCATCTTCACCACCAGGTTCACGAATCGCAGCAGCGGTTTGACGGATCGCGTCAGCACTCGCTTCTGCAATTGCACGGATTGCGCCGGCCTGTCCTTCGGCACGATTAATCGATGCCTGTTTTTCACCTTCTGACTTCGCAATCGATGCCTCACGCTCACCAGTAGCGATATTAATTTGCTCTTGCTTACGACCTTCGGAAGCAGCGATCAAAGCACGTTTTTCACGCTCAGCCGTAATCTGCGCTTGCATAGCATGCAGAATCTCTTTGGGTGGCGTCAAATCCTTAATTTCATAACGCAATACCTTAACACCCCAATTCGCCGCAGATTCATCGATTGCATTCACAATTGTTGTATTGATGTGATCACGCTCTTCAAAAGTCTTATCGAGCTCCATCTTACCGATCACTGAACGCAGCGTGGTTTGTGCCAACTGTGTGATTGCAGCGATGTAATTTGACGAACCGTAAGAAGCTCGCATCGCATCAGTAATTTGAAAATACAAGATGCCATCTACCTGTAGCTGCGTATTATCTTTGGTGATACAAACTTGTGGTGGTACATCGAGCGGAATCTCTTTCAAGACGTGCTTGTAAGCAACGCGATCAACAAACGGCACGACAATATTGAGACCAGGTGCTAAGGTCGCATGATATTTACCAAGGCGCTCAACTACCCACGCATCTTGTTGTGGAACCACCTTAATTGTCTTCATGATGAAGACTAATGCGAGCACAAATAAAACTAATACGACAAAGCCTGAATTTTCCATCTCATTTTCCTTTTTTTATTTAAACCAACATCATTTTTTACTTCAACCAAGTCATACAGAGCACACAAATCTACGTTGGACGCACAATTAATCGACTTCCCTCTACCGCCTCAATCACAAACAAACCGGCACTCGCATGCGCATGACGCAACTCAACATCCCACATCGCACCACGATATTTTGCTCTTGCGAATGAAATTCCATTCCCTTGCTCTTGCCACTCATCGACTCTTAATTGCTGACCAATATCGATATTCACGTTCGGATCAGTCGCTACTTCTCTACGTTGTTTCCAACCGTATTTACTAGTATGTAGCGCCAAGGTCGCTGCACTGCCCACCACAGCAGCAATCAACATTTGTAGTTGCGTAGAATCTGTAAATAAAGAAACAATTGATGCGCTAAACAAACCAACTGCGAACATCAACAAATAAAAAGTCCCAGTAAACAACTCACAAATGACGACCACACCAGCTAGCACCAACCACCATGTCCAAGCTTCCATTGATTATTCTCCTTAATAAGAATTACAACAGTTTGCCCGATAACTAACAAATTGTCATCGGTATTTTACAAACAAAAAAACCCTCCACACCGAATGATGTTGAGGGTTTTTTTTGCTGACATTTTGAACGAATTCGAATGTGTTTTATTTCTTATTTTGCTTGAGGCTATTCTTAATAACTATTATGACAACATGATGAAATAAACATAAAAAAACGCGAAGAACCTCTCGAATCTTCGCGTTTAATTTTAACTATATCTTGTTATCTATTACTTTGCGACAGTTGCCAACTGCTTCCAAGTATCAATCACAGAATCTGGATTCAGAGAAATCGATTCGATTCCTTCAGCCATCAACCACTCTGCAAAATCTGGATGATCAGAAGGACCCTGACCACAAATGCCGACGTACTTACCAGCTTTACGGCAAGCAGAAATCGCACGTGACAACATGGCTTTTACCGCAGGGTCGCGTTCATCAAAATCGGCTGCCAACAGTTCCATACCGGAGTCACGATCCAGACCTAAAGTTAATTGTGTCAAATCGTTGGAACCAATGGAGAAACCATCGAAGAATTCTAAGAACTCATCTGCCAGAATTGCGTTGGATGGGACTTCACACATCATGATCAAACGTAAGCCATTTTCGCCACGTTTCAAACCATTTTTAGCTAACAAAGTGACGACTTTTTCAGCCTGACCCAAAGTACGAACAAACGGCACCATGATCTCGACATTGGTTAAGCCCATGTCGTTACGCACGCGTTTCATTGCCGTGCACTCCATCTCGAAAGACTCTGCAAAATCGCTTGCTAAGTAACGTGCAGCGCCACGGAAGCCTAACATTGGATTTTCTTCATCCGGTTCGTAGCGTGTACCGCCAATCAGCTTTTTGTATTCATTGGATTTGAAATCAGATAAACGCACGATGACTTTTTTAGGCCAAAAAGCAGCGGCAATGGTAGCGACACCTTCAGCCAATTTATCAACATAAAAAGCTTTAGGCGATGCGTGACCACGTGCGACGGATTCGACTGCTTTTTTCAAATCAGGATCAATATTCGGATATTCCAAAATCGCTTTTGGGTGCACGCCGATGTTGTTGTTGATAATAAATTCTAAGCGAGCCAAACCAACGCCTTCGTTCGGTACGGATTGGAAATCAAATGCCAGCTGTGGATTACCCACGTTCAGCATAATTTTCAAAGGTAACTTCGGCAATTCGCCACGTACTTCTTCTGTCACTTCGGTTTCAATTAAACCGTCGTAAATCTTGCCTTCGTCGCCCTCTGCACAAGATACAGTCACCAAAGTACCATCTTTCAACAAATCAGTGGCATCACCGCAACCAACCACGGCTGGCACGCCTAATTCGCGAGCAATAATCGCCGCGTGACAAGTGCGTCCGCCACGATTTGTCACGATCGCCGAAGCGCGTTTCATGACAGGTTCCCAGTTAGGATCGGTCATATCTGCCACCAACACATCACCTGGTTGTACACGTTCCATTTCGGATGGATCGTGAATCACACGTACACGACCCGCGCCAATTTTTTGGCCAATCGCACGGCCTGAAACCAACACCGCACCAGTACCTTTGAGTTTGAAACGTTGTTGTGCGTCGGTCGATTTTTGCTGTGACTTCACTGTCTCTGGACGTGCTTGCAAAATGTAGAGTTTGCCGTCACGACCATCTTTACCCCACTCGATGTCCATAGGACGACCATAGTGCTTCTCGATGATGACAGCATACTTCGCCAGTTCAACTACTTCTGTATCGTTCAAAGAATAACGATTACGCAATTCAATCGGCACGTCAACCGTTTTTACTGAGCGTCCTGCTTTTGCTTCGCCAGTAAATTCCATCTTGATTAATTTGGAACCAATATTGCGACGAATCACCGGCAATTTGCCTTGCTCGAGCATCGGCTTATGCACATAAAATTCGTCAGGGTTGACTGCCCCTTGCACCACGGTTTCGCCGAGACCATAGCTTGAAGTAATGAACACGACGTCTTTAAAACCAGACTCAGTATCAATCGTGAACATCACACCAGCTGCGCCTAGGTCAGAACGCACCATGCGTTGTACGCCAGCAGACAAAGCCACTTCTGCATGTGTGAAGCCTTTGTGTACGCGATAAGAAATTGCGCGGTCATTGTACAAAGAAGCGAATACATGTTTCATCGCTTCGAGCACATTGTCGATACCAACCACGTTCAAGAAAGTCTCTTGTTGACCTGCGAATGAAGCATCTGGCAAATCTTCTGCGGTAGCAGAGGAACGCACAGCGAATGACATTTCGGCAGTGCAATCAGCAACCAGTTTATTGTAAAACTCTTCTATTTCTTTTTGCAGACGTGGCTGGAATGGCGTGTCGATAATCCATTGACGAATTTCAGCACCGGCTTTTGCAAGTTCTTTCACATCTTCGATATCCAAAGATGCCAGACGATCTGCAATACGTTGCGCTAATGGCAAACCACCATCAACACTGTGAGATAAGAAATCTCGAAAAGCCTGTGCCGTCGTGGCGAAACCACCCGGAACACGTACACCTGCCGAAGCAAGCTGGCTAATCATTTCGCCAAGTGAAGCATTTTTACCACCGACGGAATCGACATCAGTCATCCGTAAGTTCTCAAACGAAGCAACATAAGTCGCTTCGGTATTTGCTGCGTTAGACATAACAACCTCTTTTTTGATGATAAGAAATCTTTCGCACTGCTTCCTTGCAAGGTATTGCGCTAGGTATTGAGATGCGCAATGGCTTGCATGGATAGGTTGATCATCGGTCTTTCTTATTATTCTGTTTCCAACAACAACGCTAGTTTTGCTATGCATTTTACCTTGTGCGCTGCAAAATGCACATTTGATGGAGAAAATTTGTGCATTTATTTGCTCGATATATTTTACGCACACAAACTGTCAATTTCACCATACAGCCAGCTTGGCTTGGATCATTTACAGTACAATTTATCCTCACTTTCGTTTTTCAAATTCAGATTGAATACCTATGCCAGACCACTCTTCAAATGCACTTCCGATTGCTAATCGCACCGTTTTTTTTGTCTCTGATGGCACAGGCATTACCGCCGAGGCGTTTGGCCACTCTGTAATTACACAATTCGATCTCAAATTTAAACAAGTTCGCCTGCCATTTATTGATGATATAGAAAAAGCAGAAGATGCAGTAAGGCGCATTAATGAAGCATTTGAACAAACTGGAAACAGACCAATTGTATTTTCTACCTTGGTGAAACCTGAATTGGCGAACGTGATATTTAAGTCTAAAGGTTTACACATGGATTTAATCCAAACTTTTGTTGCACCTTTAGAAGAAGAGTTAGGAATTAAGTCAACACATACCGTCGGTCGGAGTCACAACATCGCAGATACAGAAGAATACAAGAATCGAATCGAAGCAATTAATTTCTCTTTGGCCCACGACGACGGCCAATCAAACAAAAATTTGTCATTGGCAGATGTTATTTTGGTCGGTGTTTCCCGCTCTGGCAAAACGCCAACTACGCTATATTTAGCGATGCAATATGGGATTAAGGCTGCGAACTACCCTCTAATTCCTGATGACTTTGAACGTGGAAAACTCCCCTCTGCTTTGCCTGAATTTAAAGGAAAAATCTTCGGTCTAAGCATTGCACCAGAACGTTTGTCGGAAATTCGTAATGAACGACGTCCAGGAAGCAAATACGCATCTCTGGAAAATTGTCGTTACGAAGTGAATGAAGCGGAAGCTATGATGAAACGAGAAGGAATTCGTTGGTTATCGTCGACGGCGAAGTCAATCGAAGAAATTGCTACTACGATTTTGCAGGAAGTAAAGCCGGATTCTCGACTGTAATGCGTCCTCTTTTGCGCATCTACAAGTAAAGGTTTTAATTATCAATGAGATCGTTAAAACCTTTCGAATTGCAAAAACCTTATACAGATTGACAATCTCAAGTGTGGCGAATAAATTGAACTAAGAAATTCGTTGCCGAACCTGCTCAAAAAAGCAAATCGCCGCACTTGCTGCAACGTTTAATGACTCAATCGCGTCTCGCTGCGGAATTGTGACTTTCTCGGTTGCCAATGCCATCAAAGCAGGATCGACTCCCTGCCCCTCATGTCCAAACAACCATGCTACAGGTCGATTTAAATTCACCTGATAAATCGTTGTAGATGTATGTGAACTGGTCGCTAGCACAGGAATGGTGGCTTCACGCAACAAAGCATACAAATCAACAGACTCATAAATTTGCAGAGCAAAATGTGCCCCCATACCAGCACGCAATACTTTGGGCGACCACGCGCTAGCTGTTCCTATACTACAGAATACTTGTTCAATACCCGCGCCAGCCGCACTGCGTAAAATTGAGCCAAGATTACCTGGATCTTGCAAATTGTCGAGCACAACGGCATTCGATGTAAGATTTGTAGGACTAGTATGCTGCGGAGTCTTAATAACAAACATCACGCCAATCCCGTTTTCAACCTGGCTCATGAGTTGATACATGTTGTCTGGCAAAACGATGCAATTGACGTTCTTGCTCTGACAAGCGTGAATTAAATCGGCAACTTCAGGTAGATCTATACTTGCATCGGAAATCACACAATATTCTGGAACGCTTGCATACTGTAAAAAAGACTGACATAAGTGAACGCCATCTAAAATCGTTCTACCAGCTTTTTTACGCGCACTTGCTGAGCTAGCTAACTGTTTTAGCTCTTTATACAGTGGGTTATCACGAGAACTAATTTGCTTCATTTAGATATCTTTCAACAATGCTTTAACTGGGGCATATGATTTTCTATGGATAGCCGAAACGCCAAACTTTTTGAGTCTAGCTAAATGCAATGCAGTGGGATAACCCTTATGTTGGTCTAAGGCATATTGCGGATAAACACTATGTAACTCAGCCAGTAAATGATCACGTGCTGTTTTTGCCAAAATCGAGGCTGCAGATATGGCTGCGACCTTATCGTCTCCCTTCACAATCGCCTCTGATCTGACTGGCATCACAGGGCAACGATTACCATCGATCAAAGCTAGGTTTGGCGTGATCTTTAAGCCTTCAACTGCACGACGCATCGCTAACATCGTCGCTTGCAGAATATTCAATGTATCGATTTCTTCCACTGAGCTTTCCGCAATCGACCATGCTAAAGCATACTTCTTAATTTGCTCAGCCAACAAATCGCGCTGGGCTTCACTGAGTTTTTTAGAGTCTTTCAATCCTTCAATTGGATGAGCTGGATCAAGTATCACAGCCGCAGCGGTAACAGGCCCAGCAAGTGGACCTCGTCCCGCCTCATCGACGCCACAAATTAACTCATCCTCATAATCAAACAAAGACAAATTCTCAAGGCTACCTGTATTTTTAGTGTTCATTAAGGTATGCCTTCAGTTTCACTTCATCTAAAAAATAATGACAGATTTGTCGCGCTTCTTGCTCATCTTTGCGAGCAAACAAAACAGGAACTAATTCATCAAATTGCGCTACTAGTTTTTCATCTGCGTCGACATCGATCACCTCAATTAAATGCGGGATAGCTTGTAAGGCACTTTTAAGCTGGACTAGCATGTCATCGCAAAGATGGCAGTAGGAACGAGAATAAAGCGTAAATTGCAGCATAACAAGAGCATCAACGAAGAAATCCGAAAGCGTGATTATAACTTCTGGAGTCAAGGAATCAGGGCTTATAAAAAGAATAAAGTCACCACTAGGGTGACTTTATCTATGCAATTTATTCTAAAGAAACCAATACGTGCAATACAAGTCAACACGCATCAATGCACATCAATCAATGGGTAACACGCGTTGTTCTACGATCTGAAAGCAAGCGTACTCTATCGCCCGGTCGAAAACTTTCATCTGCATCTTGCGTGATTGCCTTTAACTCACCGTTATCTAAACGAACAGTTATTTCTAGCCCCTTACGCGTGTTTGCATTGCTTTCTACATTATTACCGATAATGCCACCGACAACCGCACCAACTATGCCTGTCGCTGTCGATCCGCGGCCACCGCCGACGCTTGAACCAGCTAAGCCACCCAACGCAGCACCAGTTAATGTACCCACACCGCTACGCCCGCCATCTATCGTCACTTCACGCACGGAATCTACAACTCCCATACGTACTGACATTTCATTTTGAGTTTGATAAGGGCGATAAACACTGCCCGAAGTACGTGTTGATACACATGCACTTAAGGTCATAGTCGCAACAATAAGCGTCGCAATCGTAATCATTTTTTTCAAGATAGACTCCTTTTAACAAATTCGATAAGCATCAGAAATTTCCTAGACCTGTTTCACTATAACGTCAAATTTAACATTTAGTTGACATTTTAGGCCTTCCAGCGAGAAGGTTTAAACATGAGTAAGCTCACATCACTTAGTGATAGACCAATAGCATTTATACTGGCGAAGGGCTTACAATGAATCTTTATATAAGCTAAGTGCAATTTTAAATTTTATTTAGACTAGCACTTGTGCAATCATCAACTGAATGATAATCAATTTCACCTTATATCCCCAATATGCTGATCAAACGAAAATCTATTGAAGCTGAATCAAATTATCGATCAGGCCCAAGTGGAGCTGAAAAAAGACGTAAACCTAAATTTGCTCCGGTCACTATTTCCGAACACGATGGAGTGCGTTACCTTCACTTTGGCACTGAATGGGTTCAAGGCGCAATGCGTTTGCGCAAACCAGATTGGCTTGAATTAGAGTACGCACAACAAATGATGTGTTGGATGTTGTTTAAGGATGAGCCACAACACATATTACAGTTAGGACTAGGAACAGGCGCGCTCACTAAATTTTGCTATCGACAGTTTCCGAATGCAAAGGTAACCGCGGTCGATTTAAATCCAGCAGTGATCATGATTTGCGAAAGCATGTTTAAGTTACCTACCAATGATGAACGCTTATCAGTCAAGGAACTTGATGCATTCGAATTCGTTTGTGATGAAGTCAATCACAATCAGTTTGATGCATTGCAGGTCGATCTATACGACGCAACAGCACGCGGTCCCGTACTCGACAGCACAGAATTTTATCAAGCTTGCTTTGACTGTTTAAAAGCGGATGGTATCTTGACTGTGAACTTATTCGGCGACCATCCTAGCTTTGCTAAAAATATCAAAGTCTTGCGCTATGTATTTGGTACTGTCTTATGCCTACCAGAAGTCCACGAAGGCAATGTGGTCGCGGTCGCGTTCAAGCCTCGTTTAAAATTAGATCTTGAAATTTTGTACCAAAGAGCACAACAAATTCACGAATCTTGCAAACTTCCAGCAAAACAATGGGTTGATGGATTGGCGAAAACGCAAAAATAAATCAAACTAACATCAATCAAGTTTCACTCTCCATTAGCCAATAAATTGAAGCGAACAACATGAATAGCGGACCAATTAAAAGTTTAAGTATGCAGCAAATTTTTACGTGGCTGATAGAAGATGGCATCGTAAAAAAAGAAGACGCCAAAGCCGCATTTAATCACGCGCGAGGAATACACAAAAACGGTCCGGAGAGCATGCATCCTTTTACCGCGATTGCTCAGTCAAAATTGTATTCAGCACTACGCCCGCAACAATTACTGACGCTCGATTGGCTGACTGAATGGGCTGCTCGCAAAGCTGGCATTCCCTTTTATCGCATTGATCCGCTCAAAATCGACTTTACAAAAGTTTCTGATGTGATGTCGTCCACCTACGCCACACGATTTCATATTTTGCCTGTGGATGCGACCAATGACAGCGTCATCATTGCGACAACCGATCCATACAACAATGCTGCTTGGTTTGACGAAATCTCGAGACTGACAAAGAAAGAAATTAAATTAGTTCTAGCCAATCCACTCGATGTTGCTCAATACACAGCACAATTTTTTTCCTTAGCGAAATCAATCAAGGATGCGCGCAAATCGAATGGGAATGACGTTGCACTCAGAAATAATTTCGAACAACTAGTCGAGCTTGGCAAATCCAATAAACAAGTTGACGCAAATGATCAGCACATCATCAATATCGTTGATTGGCTATGGCAGTTTGCTTTCGAACAAAGAGCCTCGGATATTCACTTGGAACCGAAGCGCGACATGGCAGCAATTCGGTTTCGTATTGATGGCGTATTACATCAAGTGTATCAAGTTCCAGCTGTCGTCATGATCGCAATGACCGCGAGGATCAAATTACTTGGTCGTATGGACGTGATTGAAAAACGTCGGCCGCAAGATGGACGAGTAAAAACGAGAACCTCAGACGGGCAAGAAGTTGAATTACGTTTATCAACCTTACCAACCGCGTTTGGCGAAAAATTGGTGATGCGTATTTTCGATCCAGAAGTCGTGGTAAAAACTTTGCCTGAATTAGGCTTTCCTACCAATGATGCGATTCGTTGGGATGAACTCACAAAAAAACCGCATGGGATTATTCTGGTGACAGGACCAACGGGATCAGGCAAGACGACTACGCTATACACAACCTTAAAGGCGCTAGCCACTTCCGATGTCAACGTGTGTACGGTAGAAGATCCGATTGAAATGGTGGAGGCATCATTTAATCAAATGCAAGTGCAATCCAATATTGATTTATCTTTTGCCGATGGGATTCGCGCATTGATGCGTCAAGATCCTGACATCATTATGGTCGGTGAGATTCGTGACTTAGCGACGGCAGAAATGGCAATTCAAGCTGCGCTCACTGGCCACCTGGTTCTTTCCACCTTACACACCAACGATGCGCCTTCTGCCATTATGCGTTTGCTTCAATTGGGTGTTCCCTATTATCTACTCGAAGCAACCAT
Organism: Affinundibacterium baiyunense; assembly: GCF_018139645.1. Lineage (GTDB taxonomy): Bacteria > Pseudomonadota > Gammaproteobacteria > Burkholderiales > Burkholderiaceae_D > Undibacterium > Undibacterium baiyunense. The sequence continues at coordinate 131,243 of NZ_JAGSPM010000001.1, read as the reverse complement.
CATTGGCATTCTGGCGCAACGCTTAGTAAGAACTTTGTGCCCACATTGCAAAACCAGTGATGGAGAAATCCCAGATCCTGTCTGGTCTGCCACCGTTGAGGACTGGCCTATTGAAAAACCTAAGACGGTGTACCGTCCCGTTGGCTGTTTGGAGTGCCGTCAAACAGGTTACAAAGGCCGTACCGGTTTATATGAATTATTAACCGTGACACAGACCTTCAGTAAATTAATACAACAAGATTCTGACATTCACGCACTCAGAAATCAGGCTATTCAAGATGATATGAAGCCTTTACGGATTGCCGGAGCACACAAAATTATCGATGGCGTAACAACCATTGATGAAGTTCTGAAAGTGACGTCTGCCCTGTTCTGATTAATATTATTCATAAAAATATAAATTAAACAGTTATCTTTAGTTCACTACAATTCAATCAGAATTTAGAGCAATCGTAAAACACTGTTAGATTGAGCAAAATGGCGTATTTCAAGCGATGCGCCTTTATGTTAAATTCGACGACGCTATATTTTCGTCATCGACTAAAACATCGAACAATCACCTAAGGCAGAAATGGATTTGTACGTACCAGACACAGAGATCGCCAGACTAGAAGCTGCGCTTTTGTCTGAAGATACACTGGCTCGCTTGAACGTTTTAGTCCCTCTCGCTTGGCATTTACGGCAACGTGATTGTCAACGCGCACTATTGCTGGTAAATGAAGCTGTACTGCTGTCGGACGATCACGCATTAAGTGAAAAAGAATCCAGTACAATCAAAGCTCATCTAGCCTTGATACGAGCAGAAATTCACTGGCTTTTTGGTGATTTAGAACAAGCAAGACGCGAAGCCAATCAAGCATTTCACTTGTTTGAAGAAAATGGCGATCAATCCGCACTTGGCGACAGCTATTTTTTATTTTGTTCTATATATCGAGACTTAGGCGATATTTTGCAGCGCGACCGATGTTTGCAAGCAGCAAAAGAACATTATGAGCGGGCCGGCGATCCATTACGTGTGCAAATCGCATTCGCGCGCCAATTGCACAATAGCGCCATCAGAGATCCACAAAATACAAATACCGAACTACTGAACCATTTTCAACCCGAGCATAATTATCATCCCGCAGTGCTTGCATGGCTAGCTAGCGCGCGCGCTATCATCGCCAATAAAATCGGCGAAATGGGTGAATCATGTCGCTTACATATACAAGCGCATAGCGCAGCACTTGAGACTGGACAGATTCGCCAAGCGATTTTGGCAGCGACGAATGCTGGCGACTCGTTTGCCACTCTAGGTGATATGAATGCAGCCTTAGAATGGGATGAAATTGCTTTAAAATTTGCTCGCCATAATCAATGGCCAAGCTCAGTAGCCATTGCCTTGCTACAAACCGGAAATGCGCTGCGCTTACTTGGGCGTTTCGAAGAAGCAAAAGACAAGCTAATAGAGTCTTTAGAGTCGCAAGCCAAAATCTCTAGTTCTCGCACCTATGCACACACCTTGGCTTATTTAGGCGATCTTTCATTAGATACTGGATTGCCAAACCAGGCGCTACAGTATTTTGAACAAGCAGCCGAACGGATAGAAGCGCATAACGAAGCAATATTTTTGTCAGACTGTTGGCGTGGGCAAGCAATCGCATATTGTCGACTAAATTTACCTAACGAAGCACATGAAAAAATTCGTCATGCTTTACACATCGCACGTGAGCATCAAAATATCGACGAGCAGATAAAGTGCTTACGGGTATATGCCGAATTGGCACGAAAACATCCTGATTTTGATGGAAATGCTCTGCGGATGGAAGTTCCTGCAGCCAATCTAAGCTTGCATTATCAACTTGAAGCATTAAGCTTGTGTCAGTCGATCAAAGGCATCTGCATTCCTGCAGATTTACTGGACAGCATCTCAGACACTTATGCAAGCATCTCTGATTTTGAATCAGCATTTCATTATTCAAAGCTCGCTGCCAAAGCAAAAGAAAATCATCGCTTACATGAGGCACACAATCGTGCGATCGCGATGCAAGTGCGTTATGAAAATACGCGTCATCGCGCCGATGCAGAATATCATCGTAAGATTGCCGCAAGTGAAGCTGAACGTGCTGCCAGCCTTCAAGAAGCCAGTAACACACTGGAGACCTTAGGTTTGATTGGCAGAGAATTGACCGCAAATCTCAATGTTGAATCCGTATTTGAGGCACTGCATCGACATGTCAACGACTTACTTGATGCCACGAGTTTCGGCATATCGCTACTCGAACCAGATGGCAATACACTGCGATTCGTTTTTGGAATTGAAAATGGTGTACCTATTCCGAGTTTTGAAACTGCTTTAGACCATCCCATATCCTCGTTCGCACGTTGCGCACGCGAACGACAAGAAATTATATTAGAGCGAGAACCAGGTGCTACAGGTCGTTTTATTATTCCGGGTACTGTGGCAACATTAAGTCTGCTTTACACACCGCTCATGATCGGTGATCGACTTCTAGGCGTCATGTCTATCCAATCAACCAGAGCCCATGTTTATGGAGAACGTGAACGTTCTATTTTACGAACACTCGCTGCCTATGGCGCAATTGCCTTAGATAATGCATCTGCTTACAAACAATTACAAGCGACATTAACTGCCTTACGTGAAACGCAAAATCAATTAGAAGAAGTTAGCATTACCGACCCATTAACTGGATTACGTAATCGACGTTTTTTATTACAAAATATCGAAAGCGATGTGGCGCGTACACTTCGCGCTTATGAAGATCAAATCAGTAGTCCAAATGAACTTTTAAATCATCCAGCTGATAGCGATCTGGTGTTTTTTATGGTTGATCTAGACCATTTTAAATCGGTCAATGATACCTATGGACATGCCTGCGGCGACATGGTGTTGATGCAAATGCGCGACCGCTTAAAGAATGTATTCCGCGAATCAGATTATTTAGTGCGTTGGGGTGGCGAAGAGTTTCTTGTGGTTGCTCGCACTTGCAATCGCAAAGATGCTGCAATCGTCGCCGAGCGCATAAGGCAAGTTGTTGCTGATACGACTTTTAAATTATTGGATGAAATCGAAATTTCTCGAACCTGCTCAGTCGGTTACGCGAGCTTCCCATTCATGCCGCATCAACCTCATCTCGTAAAGTGGGCGCAAGTCGTGAATTTTGCTGACCAAGGATTATATATGGTAAAAAAATCAGGTCGTAACGCTTGCATCGGTATCGTTCACACTGAGGCAATGCAAGCTGATGACTTTTACAATCGCGTCATGCGGCATCCGCAACAAGCTGCGCAATCCGGTCTGATTCATATTGTGTCGCATAAAACAGATGACCTAGACGACACAATCCACGCAAGCTAAACGTGAATAACAAGTCGAAAAGACTTTCACTTTGAAACGAATCTTCAAATCTTCAACTCCAGCCTTAAATTAAATACCGTAAAAGTGCGAGATCGATTGTTCTGCAAATAATTAACGTTATTGATCGTCAGACTATTTCCACTCAGATAATCGTTTGCCTGTAAGTTATTGGCTGCCAAACGTATTTTAAAATTGGGTGAGAATTTCCAAAGCGCATACACATCAACTTGGCGTTTGATACCAATACTCAATAACTGGGTGTCACTGATCTGATTCACATAAGCAGGTGTCCAGTTCCAGTTTCCGCCCAGAGTTAGTGGCAATCCACTTACGCGATAATCCAAACCGAAATTCGCAGTCTGACTTGGCTGTTGATCTAGGCGATTATTGGGACCTTTGACGTCGTCAACACTAGACCAAAATCGGCTGTAGTTTGTTCTGACATCGATCGCTGGGACTTGAGGAAAGAATTCTTGCAGCTGAAATTTTGCTTCTAGCTCAACTCCCTTAGCAATTGCGCGACCAATATTAATTGGTGAATTTAACCAGCGATAATCATTGCCTGTTTTAACTAACTCGGTACGACGTCGAATCAGATCATCAATTTCTTTCACAAACAAATTAACGCTCATGATTCCCGCTGATTTTAAATAGTGCTCGTAAGCGATATCGATACCACGGGATAGTTCAGGTTTCAGGTCTGGGTTACCACTGCGATCAGGACGAGTTGGGCCATTCAAAGGAGAAATTGCGGGAACCGCTATCACATCATTCAAGGCCGGTGCACGATAGCTATTCGTCAAACTCATACGAATTTGATCTTTACCAAAGTCAGGGATGCGATAAACAGCATGCACGATAGGACTAATCACGCTAGTCGAATTGTCGACTACATAGTTGGCTTTACTACTATGTGTTTGTATTCCTTCCCAACGGATGCCAGCATAACCTGACCACTGAGTGCTCAAGTCAATTTCGGTTTGTATGTAAGCTGCTAAGCGTCTAGTTGAGGCCTCTAAATTGTCGCCAGACTCGGTAAATTGCGGCTTACCGTTATCGAGTGAAACTCGCTTCTGCTCACGTTGACTACGCTCCATATCCCAACCAGCAGCTAGGTTCTGTTTATCACCGATGGGCGTTGTATATTTTCCGCCGAAGCTCAATCCCGTGTCGCGCGTATTATTAACATCGCTAATTAAATTGAGTTGCTCTCCGTTCTTTGCAAACTGCGTACGCAAACTGTCGCTATCGGCACGACCACTGCTGACGCCAGCACGCAATGTCAGTTTAGAAGTATCCTCAAATCGATGTTGATAATTCGCATTCAATCGCATCATAGTGGAATCAGAATGACTCTGGGAATTTGCCAACGCCACGGGTGCCCTTAGCGTAATCGGATCAAGTAGTTCAGGGGTTTGGGAAATTTGCGAATGGCTATTCGACTGTGAGCGCGAACTCATCAAGAACGGCTGCACCGTCAGATTATCACCATTCTCCAATTTATAACTTAACCTTGGTGTTAAGTGAATGCCAGTTGATTGCCGCTTGGTCTGATCAATTTGATCTTGTACTAATTGGATTATGCCGTCATCACTCTGCTCTACTCGCAACGCATTTGAATAATCGCGTTGACCATTACGAAATACAGAGCCACTAAATACATAATTGAAATCGCCTATTTGACCAGGATAGGTCACTGATAAATTTGGAGCGACTCTACCTTGCTCCAATCCCAGCGCCAATTTCACATCAATGTCTTTAGGATGAAATTCTTCTCGCAAAATAATATTAATAGTGCCCGCAATCGCTTGTGTACTAAACTCGGCAACAGGTCCACGCATCACTTCGATTCGTTCTACTTGATCAGGCGATAAAGATTCCATCGAAAAACCGCGCGGAGGACGTTCACCATTAACCAGAATTTGTGTATAGCCGCCACCCATACCACGCATGCGCACATCACCTCCGCGACCTGGTCGACCTCCGGTAGTTACGCCGGGCAAACGTTTAAGGATTTCACCAACAGTAAAGTCGCCGTCTCGATCTAATTCCTCGCGACCGACGACAATTTTTCCCGCGATCGAATTGCGACGTAAATCAAGATCCGATTGTTTGTTTCCATTCACTGTTACTTTTTGTAATTGATTTACGTTCTGCGTTTCCTTGCCATCATTTTTCTCTAGCTTCGTGTTGACGGTGTTGTTCTGCATAGCACGTCGACGGCTCTCTACTACTGATTTAGGTGCGGTCGCTTCTTCTGATTTTTTCTTCGCGGCTTCTAACTTTTCCGATTCGGTTTGTTCCTGCTGTGCAAAAGCAATGGAAATTTGGCCGAAAGTACACAGGCTAGCAATCGCCAAAGCGATAGTCGTTCTTGAAGATGGCAGATGATTCATTGTCTACACAGTATTGATGAAAAAGTCTCGACATTATATTTTTAATTCCTGTACATAAATTATTTTAAACTAGCTGTTTTGTATGCGATTGAAACAAGTAAGCCTGTTCTGTTACGTTTCGATACGAATTCAACTTTGGGTTAAGCCGTATGATCGACTTCGTGCAGCTATCTTGCATATTGTTCGCGACCAAACCGCCATAGCGCGAGTCCCCCAAATAGCAATGCGAATCCAAGCAAGACGCCCATCGGTAACAACGCAGCGTCAATTCCCAAGCCTCGCCACGTCATTGCATCAAATCCATCGACTGCCCAACGAGTAGGAATAAATACCGTCAAATTCTGCAGCCATTGAGGAAACAAAAACGATGGCATCCAAGCTCCACCCAACATCACCAAGATCAAAGTCGCAAAGGTCGAAATACCACGCGCTGCTTCTGGTGTCTTACCGAAGGCTGCAATCAGCAGACCGAAGGTCGCGGTCATCAGAGAAAAGCAGATAGCAATACCGACTAAGCCGAGCACACTTCCCAAAATCTCAACTTGAAATACCAACACAGCAACCAGACACAATACACAACTAATAAAAAAAGCGATCAATGCACAAGAAAAAGCGCGAGCGATAATCACGGTCTTGATCCCGATTGGTGCAGCCAATAGGCGATTCCATAAGCCTTGCTTACGCGCTAAAAGAATCCCAATTCCCGCATCAATTGCAAGAAACAATATAAATTGCACAGTCATACCTGCAAAGGAATGAGCATATCCATTGTAGTTACTTGCTTCACCTGTTTTCGCTGTCAACGCACGCTCGCTTGTTTTAAAAGGCATGCTTAGACCTGAAGCCTTTTCGGCGGATTCGCTTGAGGCACTAGCACTTAACCCATCGGCGCTTAAATTCTGCGCACTTGCATCGTTCGTCTTTTGTTGATGCTGCTGGAATTTTTTTAGCTCCTGCAAGAAATTCCTCAATTCGATTTGATCTCCTTGACTCGCTTGATCTTTATTTTGATTTGACGCAGCATCTAGTTCGGCAATACTTTGTTGAACCATCGCTGTACCGGTCTTGCCTGAAAACATTTCCGCACTGACGCTTTGCATCACATGCTGCGTTAGAATCCCTTTAATCATCGTTAGAACAGTCGTCTGCGACGGATCATAGTACAGCGGCAAATCTGGTTTTTCTTTTGCATTAAAAAATGCTCTTCCAGCAGCCTCACCGAATCCATGATGCAATACAATCACCACGGCCAACTTGCCTTTTCTGACCAAATTTTGTGCCTCATCTAATTTGAGCTCTTGTATTTGCAAGCTAGTGTCTGCTTTTAGCCCGTCAACAATTTTTTGACTAATCACATGCGTATCGAGCTGCACTAAAGCGATGTCAATTTTTGCTGCTTCTTTTTTCCCGCTGCCACCAGTCAAGTAACCAAAGAAAGCAGCCAACAAAATTGGCATCAACAGTGTTAATACCAATGCGCGTTTGTCATGTAAAAACAAAATAATATCTTTGCGAATTAGCGCAAATAAGGGAATCATCATAGATCACCAGCTTTCATCAAATGAATATGTAATACGATTCGTAAAAACAAAGAATCAAACCAACTAGTCTCGTAGACTACGTCCAGTCAAACTGAGAAAGACGTCTTCCAACTTGCTTTTTGCCGTCGAAAAATGCGCAATCTCACCGGCCACTTGCCGCAGAAAATTCAATACGGGCAAGGCGGACTCTTGGGTCTGTAAAGCAATCTCGAGTGTCTTGTTAGCATCAGTTAAAACAAGCTCAGTCACGCCCATTTGTTGTTTCAATTGCTCAAGAATGAACGGTGAGATTGGCTGCCGTAAACACACATGGAGAGCGGCTTGTGCTGGCAATCGTCGTAGCAATTCTGCTGGAGTCTCGTTGGCGATTACTTTGCCATGATCCATGATCACGATATGGTCAGCGAGGCGCTCAACTTCTTCCATATAGTGGCTGGTATAAATTAAAGCGCGCCCTTGTGATTTCAGGATTTCCAAAGTTTCAAAAATGGCGTTGCGGCTTTGTGGATCGATGCCAACCGTTGGTTCATCGAGTATCAATAGTTGTGGATCATGTATTAATGCCGCTGCAATATTTAAACGTCGTTTCATCCCACCAGAAAAAGAAGCAGGCTTGTCTTTTGCACGCTCTGTCAAACCGACCATATCGAGGACGATGTCACACCGCTCTTGTAAAATACCGCCACTTAATCCATATAGAGCGCCAAATAACTTTAAATTCTCGCGCGCAGAAATATCATCAATCAAAGCTAAATCTTGTGGCACAAGCCCCAACAGCGATTTGGCTTTATTGTTTGCGGCAAACATCGATTCACCTGCAAGCAAGACTTCACCCTGATCCGCCTTTAAGAGTCCGCAAATCATATTCACGGTGGTCGATTTTCCAGCACCATTAGGCCCAAGTAAGCCTATAGTTTGCCCAGCATGAACTTGAAAAGAAACGTGATCAACTACCGTACGCTGCGCAAATGTTTTACATAATTGTTTTACTTCAAGAACGGTGTTTGCCATTGTCGGTCCAATCAAAAAATTCGTTATCAGTTCAATCTAAATTCCTGATCATTGTGCGACAAATGAAATTGCATAAATAGAAGCATTTGCCACGACTTTTATATGACAAATGTCAGCAAACAGCGCAAAAAAATCGCCGTTAGCTTTCACTAACGGCGATTGATTGCGAACACAAATTTTTTTAACTTTAGTCCGTGCTATGTGACAAATTCAAATTCAATTGCGAACGAACCATATCTTCTTTATCAGATCTCGATCCATTACGTGCTGCCTCAAGTCGGTCTAAATAATCCGGTGTCACATCGCCTGTAATATAGAAACCATCGAAGCAAGAAGCCTCTATGCTCTTCAAAGCAGGGTTTGCATCTGCAATCGCGCGCTTCATATCTGCCACGTCTTGATAAACCAAAGCATCTGCAGTGATTTCGCGGCAAATTTCTTCTTGTGAACGACCATAGGCAATCAATTCACTTCTTGTCGGCATATCGATACCGTAGACATTAGGAAATTGCACTGGAGGTGCTGCTGATGCAAAAATGACTTTACGAGCGCCAGACTCACGCGCCATTTGAACGATTTCACGGCTGGTCGTACCACGCACAATTGAGTCATCGACTAACAGCACATTCTTGCCCTTAAATTCAGAGGCGATCGCATTCAACTTTTGACGTACCGACTTCTTACGAATTGCCTGACCTGGCATCATGAAGGTACGACCAATATAACGATTTTTAATAAAGCCTTCGCGATAATCTAAATTGAGTGATTTAGCTAACTCCATTGCAGATGGACGAGAGGAATCTGGAATTGGCATGACGACGTCGATGTCACCGGCAGAAAATTGTGAACGAATTTTCTCAGCCAAATAGTTACCCATATTCAAACGGGTTTGATAAACCGAAGTTCCATCAATAGTCGAATCTGGACGTGCCAAATAAACGAATTCGAAAGCACAAGGATTTAAGCTTGGATTCTCGGCACATTGTTCGCTATACAGCTTGCCGTCCAAGTCAATAAAGATTGCTTCACCGGGCGCAACATCGCGTTCAAATTTAAATCCTGTTCCTTCCAAAGCAACCGATTCACTTGCAAGCATATATTCAATGCCATTATCAGTTTGCGCGGAGCCTAAACATAATGGTCGAATACCAAATGGATCGCGGAAAGCCAACATGCCATGACCAGCAATCTGCGCGACCACCGCATAAGAACCACGCACACGACGATGCAACATCGATACTGCACGGAACAGCGATACCGGATCAAGAGAATAGCCACTCACCACTTCTTGAATCTGATGCGCGAGAATGTTCAGTAATACTTCTGAATCAGAGTCGGTATTCAAATGACGGTAATCATTTTTAAATAACTCGACCTTTAATTCGCTCGCATTCGTCAAGTTACCGTTGTGCGCCAACACAATACCGAACGGTGCATTGACATAAAATGGTTGCGCTTCTTCTTCGCTAGTTGAACCAGCAGTTGGATAACGCACTTGACCAATACCGATATTGCCCGGCAAGGATCGCATATTGCGTGTACGGAAAACGTCACGCACTAAGCCGTTTGCCTTGTGCATAGCAAATTTGCTGCCATGACTAGTAGCGATACCAGCGGCATCTTGACCACGATGCTGCAACAACAACAGTGCATCATAGATCAATTGATTTACAGGATTTTTTGAGACTACGCCAACGATGCCACACATGGTGGACTCCTAAAAAAAACGAAATAAAAATAAAACAAACAAAACTTGAGCTTTACAGTCTCACGTGCTGAGTCACAGAGCCGGGTAAGAATGGCATCACAGTTCGCACAGCGCTAACCGCAACGGGGCTTAACAATGCGTCTTTCCAAAATGCTTGTTGTGGAATCGCGGTCATGCCACAAACCAAGACAATCGCCATCACAATCACGCAGCCACGTGCCAAACCAAACAAACCACCCAATCCACGATCAGCTAAACTTAATCCACTTGCCTTAATCATGGCATCCACTGCGCGCATCAATAAAGCCATCAATAAACGCACACCAATGAACAAGGCAAGAAAAGCCACAATCATTCGACTCAGTTGTCCAGGGATCACATCTGGTAACCAGTTTGCTACCGTCGCACCAAACGCATTTGCTACCACTAATGCGACTATCCAACTGATCAAAGACAAAATTTCCTTAATCAAACCGCGTAAAGTGCTTATTACTACGGAGCAAATAATGATAAATAAAACGATGTAATCAAATAAAGTCACGAATCTATCTGCAAAAAAAGTCGATCAAAAAGTCGAACATCAAGTTTCTATAAAAAGCGTATTACGTGGTCTCAGAAATTTCTTCATTAATTTGGTATCAAAGAACCACTCAAACCTATCTTCACTAATTTCGCGCGCATTTTTTCGGCCTCGGCTTTATTAGCAAAAGGACCGACCCGGATGCGACTAACTTCACCATTTTTCGTAATCACTTTTTGCGTGTACGAATTAATATTCGCCGCTTTCAACTTGGCTTGTAACTCTTTTATTTTTGCTGCGGAATTTAAAGCTGCAACTTGAATGACGAAAGAACCAGCCGCGTTATCAAGCTTGTTTGCTTTGCTGTCGTTTTTTGCGTCCGCTTTAGCCAAGTCTTCAGGAACAGCGCGTCCTTCTAATAAAGCAAGCGCTTTCGCTGCATCGTCTTGATTTTCTTTTTTGGAGTCAACTTTTACTTCAGGCTTTTTGTTATGTTCCAAGGCAGGCTTGGTGGTAGAAGGCGGTGATTGAGTTGCGACCACTTTATTCGCTGCAGTCGCTGTGTTTGCATTGGTTGCAGTCGTCACATCGACTTTCTTATCAACCTGCTTTCCATTTGCAGCGACAATAGTCTTAGCTTGCGAATCAACACCAACAACTTGACGGGTATCGCTTGAGGTCGCGTCTGGCTTAGCACTTTGCACAGGAGCTGTAACTGCTTGAATGACCTCTTCTGATTGATCAATACTTTGATTCAGATTTTTAGATGGCTCTATAGTCGGAGAATTTACTACGGGAGACTTGGGTACGAGCTCGTCTTTGGAAGGAATCTCTATCGCGATTTGCGGCGCGATCTGTTTTGGCTCTGAATCGAACACCATAGGCAGGCCAATCACAGCAGCCAAAACAAGTGCTACAGCACCAATAAGACGACGACGCGCGCGTTTTTTTTCTGGTAAAGCATGATCATCAGAATGATTTTTACGTGTATTTGAGGTATTCGCTGCACGTTTATTGGATCTTGCCGACTTACTTTGCGTGCGTCCTGAGGATTCAGAGGCGTTTAAACTATCTTCTTCGGCGCGTGATCGATATTCACCACTCACATCGTCGGTGAATTCAGCGTCATTATTTTTCTTGTTATTTTGCTTAAATAGCGAGTCTAGGCTCATAGCAAATAATTTTCTTTGGTAGGTCGCTTAGGATTGAGCGTTTCTTCTAGCTCGCATGACACCTGCTACTGTCAAAAACGAACCGAAGACCACTATTCTATCATTTTCCCCCGCTTTGCTGATTGCAAACATATATGCATCTTCGGGACTATTGAATTTTTGCACACTATGTTCTTGATCTTCTTGTACGCCAGTAGCTTTCAATGCATCGACCAAATGATCCGAGGACGCAGCACGTGGCAATGGCAGATCACAGACACACCAGTGATCCACTTTGCCTTGCATGTGCGAAATCACACCTTCAATATCTTTATCCAACATCGAACCAAACACTGCGTAGGTGTAGGCGTGGAAGCCCATATTGTCGAGATTTTGCGCCAAGGTTGCCGCCGCGTGCGGATTATGCGCAACATCTAACACGACCGTTGGACGTCCCGGCAACACCTGGAATCGACCGGGCAAATCCACCATCACTAAACCAGTTCTCACCTCCTGTGCACCAACGGGAAGCTGGTGACGTAAGGCTTCTAATGCAGCTAAAACAGCAGAAGCATTGAGCAATTGATTTGCTCCGCGCAGACTTGGGTAGGCTAGTGAATTACGTCGTTGCTCACGACCACCAAAGTTCCATTGTTGTTTGTCACCGTTGTAATTGAAATCACGACCAAATAAACGTAGATCCGCGCCGATTTTATTGGCATGTTCAATCAAGCTTTGCGGCGGTTGAGGATCACTACAAATCGCAACTTTACCGGCTCGAAAAATTCCCGCTTTTTCAAATCCAATTTTTTCTCGCGTATCACCAAGATAGTCAACATGATCAATGTCGACACTAGTCACAATCGAGACATCCGCGTCGATCACGTTGACTGCATCCAAACGTCCACCCAAACCGACTTCTAAGATAACAACATCAAGTGGAGCCTCCGCCAATAGCTTACAAATCGCTAAGGTTGTGAACTCGAAATAAGTAAGAGACGTGTTGCCACGCGCATTCTCTACTTGCTCAAAAACGCGTACAAATAGCTCATCAGCAACAGGAATGCCATTAATTCGAGCGCGTTCATTAAAGTCCAAAAAATGCGGCTTACTGTACAAACCGACACGATAGCCGGCCTGCATTAATATAGCCTCCAACATTGCACACGTCGAACCTTTACCGTTCGTTCCAGCAACCATGATCACCGGGCAGCCAAAGCGAATATCTAATTGCTGTTTGACTTGTGATACACGGTCCAAACCCATATCAATCTCTTTCGAGTGACGTGTTTCTAACACTGACAACCAAGCAGGCAAAGTGGTAGGTAAGGCTGCAATACTGGAACTGGTCATATTAATTTTGCTTTAAATTTCTAAGATGCTGAAAAATAAAAAAGCCTGAAGATTTTGCCTAATAAGCAAATTTCTTCAGGCTATAACAAGGGTTTGAATTTAAGAGACCGCTTCGACAGGCTGATTTTGTAAAAGCGCCATTAAACGTGCCAGCTCTTCCCGCAATTTACGGCGATCAACCACCATATCAACTGCACCTTTTTGCAGCAAAAATTCTGCACGCTGAAATCCTTCTGGGAGCTTTTCACGCACGGTGTTTTCAATCACCCGTGGGCCAGCAAATCCGATCAATGCTTTTGGTTCTGCAATTACAACATCACCCATGAAGGCGAAGGAAGCGGAAACACCACCCATCGTTGGATCAGTTAAAACAGAAATAAATGGTAATTTTTTCTCGGAGAGTTTAGTCAACATCGCCGTCGTTTTAGCCATCTGCATCAAAGACAACAAGCCTTCTTGCATACGCGCGCCACCAGTCGCGGTGAAACAAATAAATGGCACCTTTTGCTCTAGAGCAGTTTGTACACCACGCACAAATCGTTCACCAACAACAGATCCCATAGAGCCGCCCATGAATCCAAATTCAAAGCAGGCAACGACAGCAGGAACCGACATAATTGAGCCACCCATGACAACGAGCGCATCAGTTTCATTCGTACTATCCATCGCATCTTTCAAGCGCTCTGGATATTTTTTACTGTCTTTAAACTTTAAAGTATCAACAGGAACAACTTCTTGACCGATTTCGTAGCGACCACCTGTGTCCAGCAAAGCGTCAAGGCGCTCACGTGCACTGATACGTAAATGGTGATCACATTTAGAACAAACATGCACATTTGCTTCTAAATCAGAACGATATAAAACGGCTTCACAAGATGGACATTTAACCCATAAACCTTCTGGCATAGAACGGCGGTTTGCCGTCTCAGAGCGTTGAATACGTGGGGGAAGTAATTTCTCTAACCAACTCATAGTTCTCTCCTCATATCTGCTTGATGATTTATGACATCAAACGGGGGCGCATTCTTCGTGGAATGCTGCAATTGGCGCGTATTCTATTCTATTTCGGCGCCAATTGCGACTCAGATAACTATTCAACAACGAAATCTGACTCGATCTCAGGTGCTTAAATTTGCATAGATTTGCATAGTCTTCACTGAAAATTTGCAAATAATACAAAATCAACGATATCGACCAGATTCATTTATCAAGAGCGTGGCGGATCTCGGATATAAATTGCTGCACTGCCGATACAGCTTGTTCTCTTGGAGTATTTTCCAGTTCTTGAATAATTCTCGAACCAATCACGACCGCATCCGACACTGACGAAATCGCCTTTGCCGTGACGCCATCACGAATGCCAAAACCGACACCAACCGGCACATTGACGTGCTTTTTGATGCGGGGAATCATCGCCGCTACAGCATCCAAATCCAAAGCCCCGGAGCCTGTAACACCTTTCAACGAAACATAATACACATAGCCAGTCGCAATTTTTCCAACTTGTGCGATGCGCTCATCGGTAGACGTAGGAGCCAATAAGAAAATTGTATCCATGCCATTCTTGTGCATATTCTCGGCAAAGTATTCACACTCTTCTGGCGGATAATCAACCACCAACACGCCATCTACCCCAACATCTGCAGCGGCTTGAATAAATTGCTCTTGTCCCATGCGCTCTATCGGATTGGCATAGCCCATCAATACCACCGGAGTCACTTGGTTGGTTTCGCGAAATTGCTTCACGATTGCCAACACATCACGCAATCCTACACCTTTCAGCAGAGCGCGTTCGGATGCTCTTTGAATCACCGGACCATCCGCCATAGGGTCAGAAAATGGCACCCCTAACTCAATAATATCGGCACCACCTTCAACTAAGGCGTGCATCAACGGCAAAGTTAACTCGGGATCAGGATCGCCTGCGGTGATAAATGGAATCAAGCCTTTTTTATTTTTTGCCGCCAATGCGGCCAAACATGTTTGAATTCGGGACATAGTATTTGCTATCCATCTTCAATAAGTAGAAGTTAATTGGGAAGCGCAGTACCGGCATCAACAAATTTCATTCGTCATATCCGGTAATTGGCTTTTTTGAATGCAGAAATTCACGCTGTATTTATTAGCTTGCGTACTTGATCAGTAAAACTTCAAGCCAGCACGTTCTGCAACGGTATGCATGTCTTTGTCACCGCGACCTGACAAGTTTGCCAAGACAATTTTATCTTTTGGCAAAGTTGCCGCCAACTTCGCAGCATAGGCTAATGCATGACTAGATTCCAATGCCGGAATAATGCCTTCGATACGACAACAATCATGAAACGCTTTGAGCGCCTCCTCGTCGGTAATCGTGGCATATTGCGCTCGACCAGAGTCTTTGAGCCACGCATGTTCTGGACCAACCCCTGGATAATCGAGACCAGCAGAAACCGAATGAGTCTCAATCACTTGCCCATTCGCATCTTGCATTAAATAAGTACGATTGCCGTGCAAAACACCTGGTGAACCCGCCGTTATAGATGCAGAATGTTTCCCTGTTTCTAAGCCCTCACCTGCTGCCTCGACACCAATCAACTGTACTTCTTTTAAATCGATGTAAGGATAAAAAATTCCCATCGCATTCGAACCACCACCAACGCATGCAGTGACGACATCAGGCTGACGACCTGCAACTTCGGGCATCTGCCATAAACATTCTTCGCCAATCACCGATTGAAAATCACGAACCATCATTGGATAAGGATGTGGTCCAGCGACGGTACCGATGATATAGAAGGTATTATCGACATTCGCGACCCAGTCACGCATCGCTTCGTTTAACGCATCTTTCAATGTTTTAGATCCAGATTCAACTGGCACAACGGTCGCGCCTAAAAGCTTCATGCGATACACATTTTGCGCCTGACGTTTGACGTCTTCTGAGCCCATGTACACCACACACTCCAAACCAAAACGTGCGCAAATTGTGGCGGTCGCCACACCATGTTGACCCGCGCCAGTTTCTGCAATGACACGCGGTTTACCCATACGCTTCGCCAGCAATGCTTGACCAATCACGTTGTTGATTTTATGTGCACCGGTATGATTCAAATCTTCGCGTTTAAAATAAATCTGTGCACCACCCATGAGTTCAGACCAACGCTTGGCATGATAAATCGGTGATGGACGTCCGACGAAATGCTTGAGCTCGTAACGAAATTCTTCTAAAAATGCAGGGTCGTGTTGAAACTTGGCATAAGCTTCTTTCAACTCATTTAATGCATGAGTCAAAGTTTCAGAAACAAAAGTACCGCCGTACATGCCGAAGTGTCCTTTGGCATCAGGAAAATTATAAGTTGCGGAATGATAAATCGCGGTTGGCGCTTGTGCGCCCACTGACTGACGCCCAAACAATCCACTATTGTGAGCGTCGAGAGAAGATAATTCTTTCATGAGAATTCCTTGGAAAACTATTTTTTAATGTCTGGCATACTATCGGCCAAGCGCACTGCTTGCACAAACGACCGTATTTTTGCCACATCCTTAATGCCTTTTGACAATTCAACACCACTGCTGATGTCAACCGCAAACGGCCGTACTCGCACGACTGCGTTAGTCGCGTTTTGTACGCTCAAGCCACCACTTAAAACGACCCGAGGCGCGAGTTCTTTTGGGATGAGAGACCAATCAAAAACCTTTCCACTACCACCGAAACTATCTACGAAAGTATCGAGCAACAAACCTTGAAATAAGGGACTAATCGCCTTGTATTGAGCTTCGCATTCTAGCAAATCTGCCGCACTTGTGTCATGTTTTACCCGAAAAGCACGGATAAAAGGCCGGTTCACAGCGGTAGCAAGACGATGACACTCTTCTGCAGATTCGTCACCATGAAATTGCAATAATTGAATCGGGGCTTGCGCGATTACCGCGTCGATCTCTTCGACGCTAGCATTAACAAACAATCCTACTGAAGTCACGAATGGCGGCATCGATGCAATCAACGGCGCAGCAGCTTCAGGAGTTAAGTAACGTGGACTGGGTGGGTAAAATACAAAACCAAGTGCATGCGCTCCTGCATCTACGGCAGCACGTAAATCTTCAGCTCTTGTTACTCCACAAATTTTTACTCGAGTATTTCTAGACAACAGCATAAAACACCATCTCTACAAGTGAATCGTTAAATTATTTGATACTCGAATACTAACCCAACACACTTCTTTTCGTGCCCACTCTCTGTCTTTAAAATAAAAAACGGCCACATTTTTCAATGCAGCCGCTTTGTTTCAAAATTTCACAACTTCAAATTGACGCTGAATCAAGCTTCAGCAAGCTTAGGCAACCTTCTTAGCGTCAAAAAATTGCTCATCCTCAGTAGATCCATGCAAAGCCGTAGTTGACGATTGACCTTGTTGGATCACTTGCGTCACTGCGTCGAAGTAGCCTGTACCAACTTCGCGCTGATGCTTCACAGCGGTAAAGCCCTTCTCCGCTGCCGCAAATTCAGCTTCTTGCAATTCGACGAAAGCGGACATCTGACGACGCGCGTAGCCGTGTGCCAAGTTGAACATGCCGTAGTTCAATGCGTGGAAACCTGCCAATGTAATGAATTGGAATTTGTAACCCATCGCACCCAATTCTTTTTGGAATTTCGCAATCGTTGCATCGTCCAAGTTCTTTTTCCAGTTAAAGCTTGGTGAGCAGTTGTATGCCAATAATTTGCCTGGGAACTTAGCGTGAATTGCATCAGCAAACGCTTTTGCAAATGCCAAATCGGGTTTACCAGTTTCACACCAAATCATGTCGGCATACTCTGCGTAAGCCAAGCCGCGAGAGATAGATTGCTGTAGACCTGGCTTGGTTTTATAGAAGCCTTCCACGGTACGCTCGCCTGTCAAGAATGGCTTGTCGTTATCATCGATATCGGAAGTCAATAAATCAGCTGCTTCTGCGTCGGTGCGCGCCAACAAGACTGTATGTGTACCCATAACGTCTGCCGCTAAACGCGCCGCATTCAGTTTTTCCACCGCTTCACGTGTTGGTACCAATACCTTGCCGCCCATGTGACCACATTTTTTCACAGAAGCTAATTGGTCTTCAAAGTGAACGCCAGAAGCACCCGCTTCGATCATCGCTTTCATCAATTCGAATGCATTTAATACGCCACCAAAACCGGCTTCAGCATCGGCCACGATAGGCACGAAATAATCAACATCACCAGAGCCTTCTGACCATTGAATTTGATCAGCGCGCGTCAAGGTATTATTGATGCGCTTAACGACTAAAGGGACAGAGTTCGCTGGATACAGGGATTGATCTGGATACATCTCACCTGCGACGTTAGCGTCGCCAGCGACTTGCCAGCCAGAGAGGTAAATCGCTTTCAAACCAGCTTTGACCTGCTGCATCGCTTGATTGCCAGTTAAAGCGCCTAAAGCATTAACAAACGGTTCGTTATTGACCAAATCCCATAATTTCAACGCGCCTGTTTTTGCGATAGTGTGTTCAACTTGCAAAGAACCGCGCAAACGTACTACGTCTTCTGCGGTGTAATTACGCTTAATACCTTTCCAGCGCGGATTGGTATCCCAATCCTTTTGGATTTCAGCGATTTGCTGTTCACGAGTGAGTTTTTGGGTCATGGTATTTCTCCTGAAGTGATTGCTGCGGTTTTAAATAATTGCTTAAAAAAGTGTTCGTCCTTGAGATCTATAGTAGGACAAACCTTGCAGCGCAACAATGTCTTATATAAGACATAGGAGAAATATTTATTTATTTAAAATCAAACACTTACAATTACAATTCCATGATATGAAACGATTTATCTTAAAATGAAATATTTTTATGGTGCAGCACATGATGCAATTTCACGATGTAAAAAGCAGATTTCACAATGCAGAATATTCAAATTTAAAGTATGTTTTGTGCAGCTTTGCCAAATAAAGTTAACTCAATGAAAAATACTCATACAGGCTTTCCGACATGCCATCACCAATCACCTGATGAACCCGATTTGCTAATGGAGAATCGGCTTTCGTATCAAATACGAACAGGCGATATACGTCGGCTAAAGTAAACGCAGCAGGATTCATGATCAAAATCCATCGTTCCGCTCCCGCATCATGTTTTTTCCACCATGCTTGCTTTTTAGTCGGAACATCCGACGAAACTCTTGCAACCCAGCCGACTTCTAGCATTCGCTCTAACAATCCTTCAATTTCATCCACACCAAATCGAGTCTGCCGACGAATCTGCACAACATCAACCGCAGCTTCTGCATCCGACTGGCGTGCAGACGCTAACACTCGCAATACAGAAATCGCATCTTCAAATGCACTACCGGCTACCGGAACATGCCACCAACGCTCAAACTTCACAACGGGCAAGGATGCTGCAATCACCGCACCAAACAAAGTAATTAGCCATGACAAATAAATCCAAATCAAAAAGATGGGAACCGCAGCCAATGCACCATAAATCACGGTATAAGTCGGAAACTGCTTAATAAAAATCGCAAACAACCGTTTTGCAATTTCAAAGGCGACTGCCGCAACCACACCACCCCAAGCAGCATCCCGCCAATCGACAGGACGATTCGGTACCGTCGAATACAACAAGGTATAAGCAATCGTGGTGAATGCAATCGACACCGAGGTGTAAAAGATCGTTCCAACAACAGGGACGGACTTCATCATTCCATTTGTCGCAGTAAACAAAGTCGATGTGGCACTCATCGAAATACCAATTAACAATGGCCCCAATGTAACAATCGCCCAATAAACCACGATCCGCTGCACCAATGGACGTGAACGTTTCACTTGCCATATCTGGTTAAAAGTACGATCTATCATCGCCATGGTGGCGACCGCTGTCACCATCAATACCACACCACCAACCGCCGACAATCGCGTTGCCTTAGTCGCAAATTGAGTCAAATAACCCATGACCGTCGTTGAGATCTGCTTGGGCATCAAGCTCTGAGTAAAATATGCTTCCAAAGAAGCCTTAAAATCAGTGAACAATGGAAATGCCGTCAAAATTGCAAGACCAATCGTTAGTATCGGTACAAGAGCCAACACGGTGGTAAATGTGAGGCTCCCCGCAACCTGCGGTAAACGAACCTCTTGCAAACGTCGATTCGCAAATTGAAACAAGTTTTTTATTTGAGGCCAAGTTAATCCGCGCATAACATCTTCCGTTCTTATCCTTATATTACTTTTACTAAAGCTTACTCAAGGCAAGCACGTTTCCTTAAAAATGTGCGAACCCAAATGAGGCAAAATTATTTCATTTTACAGAGAGTTAAACCTAGCTATAAAAGTAATTTATCTAAAACTCTGGAAACGAGACTCTTGCGCACCAATACATTCAATCTAACAGCACAAACTTCTTTATAATCACGCCAATGAATACCAAACAACTTCCTATCTTAGTTTTATTTTATTCACGTCACGGCAGCACTCGCCAACTAGCCCAATTAATCGCGCAAGGGATTGAGAGTGTAAATGGCTGCGAGGCGAGAATAAGGACGGTACCTGCCGTTTCTACCGTGATCGAAGCGTCCGAACCTGCGATACCGAACGACGGAGCCCCTTACGTAGAGTTAAGCGACTTTAAAGAGTGCGCGGGCTTAGCGCTTGGGTCACCGACGCGATTTGGCAATATGGCTTCGGCGATGAAATATTTTTGGGATGGTACCGCAGCTGATTGGGTGTCAGGAACACTATGTGGTAAGCCAGCCTGTGTCTTCACATCAACAGGTAGTTTACACGGTGGTCAAGAATCTACTTTACTGTCGATGATGCTGCCATTGATGCATCACGGCATGCTGATTCTCGGCTTACCTTACACCAACCCAGAATTAATGCGTACAAAGTCCGGCGGAAGTCCTTACGGCGCAACGCATTGGTCTGGTTTAGATGGGAAACTCCCGATTACCGATGATACGCGTGCCCTTACGATCGCACTTGGGAAACGTCTGGCACAAACGGCTTTGCAACTTCAAAAGACATGAACAATCATCAGACCACACTATATAGGCTCGCTTCAGGCAGCCTAATCGCCCTCATCTTGCTGTGCATTTCTTGGGAAATGTGGCTTGCGCCCTACAAGCATGGCGGATCTATTTGGGTTATTAAGGTTTTGCCATTATTATTCCCCTTACGCGGAATTTTGCAAAAAAATATTTACACAATGCAATGGTCATCAATGTTTATCATGTTTTATTTCATTGAAGGCGTTGTGCGGGCAATGAGTGACGCAGACTCACTATCCCGATTATTGGCTGGCATTGAAATTTTTCTAAGTGTCGTGTTTTTCTTAAGTACGATTTATTACGTTAGGCCGTTTAAAAAAATCGCAAAAGCAGCAAAGAAAAAGGCCGAGGAACAAGCCAATCAATCAAAGCCGATTACATAAAATCACATCATAAACTCACCCTTTAAACTGATTTCATCCCATGCAAAATTTTCTAAATCTCTGCAAATCGGCAATTGGTGAAGAATATGTTTTGCTAGATGAAGATCAACAAGCACCTTATTTACAAGACTGGCGACAACGCGCAAGAGGCAATGCCTTAGCGGTTTTAAGACCAGCAGACACCGAACAAGTAGCGCAGCTCGTCAAGCTTTGCGCCACCTTTAAAATTCCTATCGTCGCACAAGGTGGCAATACGGGACTCGTGCTAGGAAGCATTCCGGACCAATCGGGAACAGCAGTAATTCTCTCGCTGCAACGACTAAATAAAATACGCCACATTGATATTGCAAATAGTACGGCGACCGTCGATGCAGGATGTCTCCTTCAACAGATACAAATCGAAGTGGATAAAGTCGACATGCTTTTTCCACTTTCATTGGCATCCGAGGGCAGCTGTACGATTGGTGGCAACTTATCGACGAACGCTGGTGGAACAGCAGTTCTCCGCTATGGAAATGCGCGTGAACTCTGCTTAGGTTTAGAAGTTGTGACAGCGAATGGAGAAATTTGGAATGGCTTACGCGGTCTACGCAAAGATAACACTGGCTATGATCTACGCGACTTATTTATAGGTGCGGAAGGCACACTCGGCATTATTACCGGCGCTGTACTAAAACTTTTTCCAAAACCAAGCAACTTTGCAACCGGTTTGATCAGCATCGACTCGATTCAGCATGCGGTCGATTTACTGTCCTTAGCCAAGCAGCTATGTCATGCCAACCTTACCAGCTTTGAGCTAATCAATCATTTAAGCTTGGAACTAGTTCATAAACACTTCCCGCAATATCAACGAATTTTCGCAAAAGCGAGTCCGTTTTACTTATTGTTGGAGTTATCTGGCTTTGGCACCGAAGAACAAAATACTCAACAGATTGAAAACTTAATTTCCACCGCAATGGAAGCTGATTTGATTGTTGATGCCGCCATCGCCAATTCAATTTCGCAAGCCAATAATTGCTGGGCATTGCGAGAATCAATCTCATCAGCCCAAGCCAAAGAAGGCAAGAACATCAAGCACGATATTTCATTGCCCATTTCAGCGATTGCTGATTTCGTCAAAGATACCAACATCTGCATCGAAAACGCATTTCCAGGAAGCCGCATGGTGACGTTCGGCCATTTAGGCGATGGCAATTTACATTTCAATGTCTCGCCTCCAACCCAGAGTGAGCACAAAGATTTCCTAGCTCATCAAGCAGAAATCAATCGAATCGTACACGACAAAACGCATCAATATGGTGGTTCTATTTCAGCAGAGCACGGTATTGGCGCACTCAAAAAACAGGAACTAACACGCTATAAATCACCAGTTGAACTACAGCTTATGCGTGCCATCAAGTCGGCATTTGATCCAGATAACATCATGAACCCTGGAAAAATTTTATAGGAGGAAATATGAAATTCTTGGCGACGACTCTGACACTTCTATTTCCATCAATGCTCGTGTTTGCCGACACCACGGCATTTAAATGTCAAGAAAATGGAAAAACAGTTTTTAGCCAACATCCATGTAAATCCGGTACTTCTACTGCGATTGATATCAAGACCGTAGCACCTTCAGCGGATGAACAACTCGCTGCACAAAAAGCCCACAAACAGCGAGTATCAGCGATTGGAAAGCTAGAGAAAATTCGCGAACGCGATGACGCTAAACATGAAGCAATCAGCCGCAGAGCTGCTAACAAAGCAGCCGCAGCAAGAAAACGTTGCGAAGCGCAACAATTACAAACAAAATGGGCGAAAGAGGATCTAAAAAATACACAACCCAAAGGCGAAATGAAAGCTCAGCAAAAGCTCAAGCGAGCACAAGAACGCGCGGACTTTGTATGTAAAGATACCTAAAAATATTCTTGGAAATTTAAGCGTTTTAATAAAGCAAGGCGACTCGCTTTACACTAAAAGTAATCAACGATTTTGAATTTAAAATCATGTATAAAAAAAGGATCGTCGACAAAGTCGACGATCCTTTTTTTCTATGAACTTGGCACGTCGGGACGGATTCGAGCGGTTATCCATGGTAAGAGTTGATTTAAACACAAAATCCCAATTCTCAAGCCTTTAATCCCCCCTCTTAAGAATATCAATTCTCTACGTGACACTTAATATGCAATTAGGTGCATATTTAGATTCAACGATTATCGTGATCCAAAGCTCATTAACCTGTTGTTGGTTATGGTCATCAATAGTTATGAATTGTAAATTTGGCGGATTGCACCTTAAGCAACACAGGACAAACAGCGGCGAGCAGCATCAGCTACAGCAGCATTGCAGGCGTGAGTATCACAGGCCAAGTCAGTAGCTGTGCCGCCAACAGCACTTGCGGCAACATCACCTTAACCACCGCTACCGCTGCTGGCAATTACACAGGTACCTATACAGCTACCCCCAATGCCGGCACAGCTGCGACCAGAGCCATCAACATGACGGTTGCATCAGCAGGTGCAGCAGTACTCAATCTCAGTAATTGCACCAGCACCAATAACACCACTAGCCCTACCCCTGCAAGTAGCACCTGTACCCTCAGCAACACAGGACCAACGGCAGTCAGCAGCATCAGCTACACCGCCCCTGCAGGTACCACAGCCAGTGGGCCGACAGGCAGTTGTGCCGCCAACAGTACCTGCGGCAATGTTACGGTCACCACCAACACCGCAGCAGGCAACTACACAGGCAACTTAACGGTCACGCCCAATACAGGCACAGCCGCAGTGACTGGTATCAACCTCACGGTGAATACAGCTGCAGGTGCCCCCACTCTGAGTCTACTCAGCTGTACCAGCAACAACTTCACCACGACACCCAACAAAGCGAGCACGACTTGCAGCCACAAGAACACAGGTACCGTTGCCATTAGCAGCATCAGCTACAGCACGCTGGCTGGGATGAGCACGACTGGTCCGACGGGAGCATGTGCCGCCAATACCGTTTGCGGCACAGTCGTTGTGAGTACAGGAACTACAGCAGGCAACTACACAGGCACACTCAGTATCAGTAGCGTACCAGCAGCAAGCAGTGCGACAAATCTTGCGATTGATTTAACAGTCAATGGCGCCAATGCAGAAACGGTGACTTACCTCCACACCGATGGCTTAGGCAGTCCAGTCGCCAAAACCAATGCTAGTGGCGTTCGGATTAAACAAACGAAGTATGAAGCTTATGGAATGACCGTTGCAGGTACTGACAAACCGACGATAGGATTTACAGGTCACTACAACGACAGTGATACAGAATTGACGTATATGCAGCAGCGGTACTATGATCCTGTGGCGGGTAGATTTCTGAGTGAAGATCCTGTGCTCACGGACAGTAACACTGGTGCTAGTTTCAACAGGTACGTGTACGCTAACAATAATCCTTATCGTTTTATTGATCCTGATGGGCGCGACAGTGCGATGTTTTACGGCACAAATCCTAGCTATCAGATGTCTGATCCTTGTCATGGGGATGCAACATGTTCAGGCAGAGTATTGACGACAATGGCAGTGGCCTATGGTGGCGGCATTGTTGCTTTAGCCCGAAGCATCATCATGGGTGCTGCTCGTGAAACTTTTAAAGAAGCTACCAGTCGAGGGAAAGCTTCGGAGGAAAAAGTTTTATCAGAAATGGGCTTGAAGAAAAATACTGAGTCAGTTAGTACTGCAGAAGGAAAATCAATTCCTGATGGAATGACTGCGACAAAATCTGTCGAAATTAAAGACGCGGCATGTGTTGCATGTACTAAGCAAGTACGTATCCAAACCGAGGCAGCTAAAGCATCTGGTAAAGAATCAGTCTTAGTTACAGGTCAGAAAACTCATGTAACTAAACCCGCAGAGAAAGCGTTTGATCGAATTATTAGACGCGATGATTTAGGACCGCAAAAATGATCTCAGCAAATATTTATTTTTTTAATGATAGCAATTCTCTGATGTTGGTGAATTGCCTACTGCAATTACCTGAATCGATTCGACCTTTATACTTTTCTGATTCTGATAGAAAAATACCTCGTAAAAATCTGTTATCCGATCTCGAAAAATTTCAAGAATTTGCTTTGGAAAATAAAACTGGTTTTTTTTTGCATTCACGAAATGGTGCGTTATTTAATATCACAATAAGATCGATTCAATATTCTGAAATTTCAATGGATTTGACTGATGTCCGATTGAGTAATCTCATACCTGATTTCTTTTTATGTTTAGCAGTCCTCAATCCGTTTTTTGGATATGCATGCGATATAAATGAATATGAGCATAGAAACAGATATTTTAAAAAAATTGGACATAATAATATTGAAGATTGGCTAGGAAGAGACTTGAATAAATATCTTCCAGGTTTATATTGGCATACATTGCTTTCCAGTGCGGCTATTGAGCGGTATAGACTGCCGTTTGATCAGCTTATATCTGAAGCAAAGCGGGTAATATCAGTGAATAGTAATTCATTGCATGAACTGGTTTTTTATGACGATGCCACTGAGTGGCGAGAAAATGTCGATAAATTGGATGTGATATGTAAAAATACAGAGAACATTTTTTCGATTCGGTCAGTTGAGGCGCTATTAGAAAAGGCCGATAATTTTGACGACTATGATGAGTTAGTGAGTCGATGGCGTTAAAGGCATGGGGTCTTAAAGGCCGTAAGACGTAAGGAGCTGGTAAGGTGCAATTGGCTTCATCTATTGCACCATCTCAACCGTTGATTTACTCGGAAGATAAAGAAGAAGCTAAGTGTAACAATTCGCTTGTCACACGCATTGCAAGCCGTGCAGAATGATTGATCAGGCGCACGGAGCAGGACAAACAGCAGCGAGTAGCATCAGCTACAGCAGCATCGCAGGAATCAGTATCACAGGCCAAGTTAGTAGCTGTGCCGCTAACAGCACCTGCGCCAACATCACCCTCACTACAGGCACCGCAGCAGGCAATTACGCCGGCACCTATACTGCGACACCCAATACGGGCACAGCCGCCAGCACCAGCATCAACCTCACCGTCAATGCGGCAGCCACGCCACCGGCATTAAGCTTTAGTTGCTCAGGTGGTGCCAGCACCACCAGCCCAACACCAGCTGTCACCACCTGCATCCTCAGCAACACAGGACAAACAGCAGCGAGCAGCATCAGCTACAGCAGCATTGCAGGCGTAAGTATCACAGGCCAAGTCAGTAGCTGTGCCGCCAACAGCACTTGCGGCAACATCACCTTAACCACCGCTACCACCGCAGGCAATTACGCAGGTACTTATACAGCTACCCCCAATGCCGGCACAGCTGCGACCAGAGCCATCAACATGACGGTTGCATCAGCAGGTGCGGCAGTACTCAATCTCAGTAATTGCACCAGCACCAATAACACCACTAGCCCTACCCCTGCAAGTAGCACCTGTACCCTCAGCAACACAGGACCAACGGCAGTCAGCAGCATCAGCTACACCGCCCCTGCAGGTACCACAGCCAGTGGGCCGACAGGCAGTTGTGCCGCCAACAGTACCTGCGGCAATGTTA
Source organism: Affinundibacterium baiyunense (assembly GCF_018139645.1). Lineage (GTDB taxonomy): Bacteria > Pseudomonadota > Gammaproteobacteria > Burkholderiales > Burkholderiaceae_D > Undibacterium > Undibacterium baiyunense. Next base: position 104,267 of record NZ_JAGSPM010000001.1, on the reverse strand, counting down.
CGGTCACCACCAACACCGCAGCAGGCAACTACACAGGCAACTTAACGGTCACGCCCAATACAGGCACAGCCGCAGTGACTGGTATCAACCTCACGGTGAATACAGCTGCAGGTGCCCCCACTCTGAGTCTACTCAGCTGTACCAGCAACAACTTCACCACGACACCCAACAAAGCGAGCACGACTTGCAGCCACAAGAACACAGGTACCGTTGCCATTAGCAGCATCAGCTACAGCACGCTGGCTGGGATGAGCACGACTGGTCCGACGGGAGCATGTGCCGCCAATACCGTTTGCGGCACAGTCGTTGTGAGTACAGGAACTACAGCAGGCAACTACACAGGCACACTCAGTATCAGTAGCGTACCAGCAGCAAGCAGTGCGACAAATCTTGCGATTGATTTAACAGTCAATGGCGCCAATGCAGAAACGGTGACTTACCTCCACACCGATGGCTTAGGCAGTCCAGTCGCCAAAACCAATGCTAGTGGCGTTCGGATTAAACAAACGAAGTATGAAGCTTATGGAATGACCGTTGCAGGTACTGACAAACCGACGATAGGATTTACAGGTCACTACAACGACAGTGATACAGAATTGACGTATATGCAGCAGCGGTACTATGATCCCGTCGCGGGGCGGTTTCTCTCCACTGATCCTGTACTCACCGACAACAATAATGGCGCTAGTTTTAATCGGTATACTTATGCACTCAACAATCCGTATAAGTATATTGATCCTGATGGTAGGCAAAGTTGTAACTTAGACGAGCCATATAAAGCACCGCATACTGAGGTAACTAAAGTGCTAAAAACAATTGTAAGTGCTATCAAAGAAAATGTAGCTCCAGTACCGATCTCGGGAAGTGGCGCTAACAAAACACAGGTTAACGTTGGCCCGATAGAGGTTTCGCATACGGTTAAAGAAGATAAATCGAGTTCCACATTTGTTGGAGTAAGGGCTCCAAGTTTGGCAATCCAAAATGTTACTGAGGGGCAAGCCAAAATTGGGGATATAAGCGGCCTTACAGTCAAGGCTTCAACTGCGGCAGGTGTGGGTAAGTTTGGCGTGACGACAAGCCTAGCAGTATCCACGGGGAATGGAACGCACAGCGGTGGCGTTCAAGCTGCATTTGGTATGGCTCGCTCTTCCAATAACTTTGTCTTTGGAATAGTAGCACCAGGTCCAGCAGTTGGCTGGACGTTTAAACATGATGCTCCAGTCCAACCTTAACTTGATTAATATAGAGGTGTGAAATGTCATGTCGTGTCATAACTGGTTCTTGGATTTTCTTCTTATTTCTTCTTTTGGTTTCTGGATTTTTCTCGTATTTAATTTTCATGAAATTTTGCAATTCAGTTGCAACATTGCAAAGACGAGAGGCAGAATATCATTCGAATGACACTAATGACGATGTTGGGACTAACGATTTTGTTCGTGAGCAATATGAAAGAATTTCCAACGGCAGATTTGATGATATTAATAATCGTGAGTTGGTGTCGCTCGGATGGAAGATTCGACGGTGGTTTGGTATTCAAATATTTATTTTAATTATATTGATCGGATTTGGTATCTGGATTCAGTCAGTTGGTTGTTTCTAAGACCCGTAGTCCGAGTAGCGTGGGCAAGATTTTTTGCCCACGCGGATACTCTCGGCAAATGGAGAAAAACCTTACTCCACAAACTGCTTGTCACAGTCCTTGCGATCCGTGCAGAGAATTTGATTAGACACACGGGGCAAGGAGTGCGCCAAGCTAGCGATATGCGACGCTAAATGATCGCGGCTTCGAAGAGCAAAGACCCTAAACAGAAAGCACAAAGCGCACTCGTGCCTCGTTTGCCGCTGCGCTATGCCAGTAGTCAGAGAAGTGCTACGCAAGTTCAAAAGCGAAGTCAAAAGCACAGCCATTACGGGGGAAATCGCTACGCGATGTTCACATAACACCCGCTATGCAAAATTGGCCCAGTCGTTACGCTGCGCTTCACTTAGTGGTTCAATCTCGCATAACGAACATTATGTCTTACGCTCCGCCACGTCTGCCAAGCTATGTTTGTGCGCTTCGATGCGCAAGGATTTAGTCAGAGGTATTCCTGTGAAATATGTGCCATAAGAGAAAGTGAATATGTCTAATTTAAGATATGTTGAAAATGGAAGCACTGTCGAATGGATAGACAAGGAAACACTTAAATATTCTAAGGATGGCTTCCAAGTTCTAATTTGGGTTGATTTTGAACCCGGTTTTTTTAAGCGAGGAAGGATTGTAAGATTGTCTTCAATGGAAAAATGGAATGAAGCGAATGACCCAAATGATTTGATTATTAGCGCTGTGGCTAAAGACGAAATTCTTACTGCACTTGATCAATATTTTAATTTGCGAAATGAAAAATGGAGAATTGAAGAATAAATCGCGTAAGGCAGAGTGAATTTATAAGAATGAAATTGACGCGCCCTACTAGCAAAACGATTCGCTTTGAATGCCAAGTTATTCATCGCGGCTCACTTTTTGCATTACATATAGTGTGAGAGCAGTGCCGTGGATAACTCTCTTCAAGTGCTGACGGTAATGGCAAGACTGTAGGTCGCAAGGAATTGAAAAGGCTTAAAGGGTTAAACCAACAAATAAAAAAAGCCAACCATAATAGGTTGGCTAAATTAATTTAGTCGATTGATTATAAACGCTTTCTTGGCGCGTCGGGAGGGGTTCGAACCCCCGACCCATGCCTTAGAAGGGCATTGCTCTATCCAACTGAGCTACCGACGCACACGCATTTTTAGCTGCTTACTAATGCAAGAAACCACCAAAAATCAGAAGGCTAAATATTACAGTGTATCGCTACTAACATCAAGAATGATTAGCCGAAAAGGGCGAATTTAGCTGATGCAATCGGCAAGTCGACGAGCCATTTTATTTGCTAGTTCTGCGTTTGAAGTCTCTACCATCACACGAATTAATGGCTCGGTTCCAGATGCACGAATTAGGACGCGTCCCTGCCCTGCTAATTCTTGTTCGACCACAGATTTTTCTGCGACCAATGCGGCATTACTTTGCCAATCAAAACCTGGCTTGACTCTTACATTGATCAACACTTGAGGGAATAAATGAAGATTTTCAAAACATTGATCTAGTGACTTGCCATTACGTTTTAATGCAGACAATACCTGTAGCGCCGAAACGATGCCGTCGCCAGTGGTATGTTTATCCAAACAAAGCAAATGTCCAGAACCTTCACCACCCAATAACCAACCTTGCTGAAGCATTTGTTCTAGCACGTAACGGTCACCAACTTTAGCTCGAATAAACCCAACCCCAAGTTCCTTAAACGCGAGTTCAACTGCCATATTGGTCATCAATGTACCGACGGCACCAGCGACTGGACCGATCGCCATGCGATCTAAAACCATGAGGTAAAGGAGTTGATCACCATCATAGATTTTGCCAAATTTATCCACCATGACTAAGCGATCAGCATCGCCATCAAGAGCGATCCCTAAATCCGCATGGTTAGCACGCACAGCCAATGCCAAAGCATCCGGTGCAGTTGCACCGACCCGATCATTAATATTAAAACCATTCGGCTGATTGCCAATCGCGATTACCTCTGCACCCAGCTCATGGAATACATGAGGAGCGATGTCGTACGCAGCACCATGCGCGCAATCGACAACAATTTTCAGACCACGCAAATCAAGTTCGTTCGGATAGGTGCTTTTGCAAAACTCGATATAACGACCATTTGCATCATCTAGACGTTTCGCTTTACCTAGTTTGTCTGAACTGACACATTGCATATCACGATCGAGCTCAGCTTCGATCGCAAGTTCGATATCGTCTGGCAGTTTGGTGCCTTGCGCGGAAAAGAACTTAATGCCATTATCATCGTAAGGATTATGTGATGCGGAAATAACCACGCCAGCTGACAAACGCAGAGCACGCGTCAAATATGCAATCGCAGGTGTTGGCATAGGGCCAGACAACATAATATCGACACCAGCCGCAGCAAATCCTGCTTCTAATGCCGCCTCCAACATATAGCCCGATACGCGCGTATCTTTGCCAATGAGAACGGTAGGACGCGAACCTGAAGATGCATCCGTTTGCGCCAACACTTTGCCCGCCGCATAGCCAAGACGCATCACGAAATCAGGTGTAATTGGACCAACACCAACCTTGCCACGAATGCCATCTGTACCGAAATATTTACGAGACATGTTTTCCCTCTCTTATTGTTTTTGTCGTGTATTAAAACTAAAGATGACTGTACTTAAATTTGTGTCATTGCACTTGTTTTACTAAAAGTATGTGCTGCATGCCACACACGAATTGCATCGACTGTTTCAGCAACATCATGCACTCGAACGATTCGTGCACCCTGTGCCATTGCTGCAAGTGCTGCAGCCAAACTGCCCGCCATACGACGTTCAATCGGCTTCTCGGTAATTGCGCCAATCATGGTCTTACGCGACATACCTGCTAACAACGGAATCCCCAATTCATCTTGCATTAAACCGATATTTTGCAACAGCTGCATATTATGTTCTAGTGTCTTGCCAAATCCAAAGCCAGGGTCGATTGTCAACCGATTTTTTTCTACACCTGCGTCTATTAGTTGATCACAACGCTCCCGTAAAAACCCAATAATTTCCTGCGTTACGTCTTGATAGCTTGGCTGCAATTGCATGGTATCGGGAGACTTCTGCATGTGCATGACACATAAACCAACATCACTATCGGCAACTGCCTTACGTGACTCTGGCGAGGCGAAACCCCGAATATCATTGATCATGTCAGCACCGGCAATGATTGCTTCCCGCATCACTTCTGGTTTGTAAGTATCAATTGATATCGGTTTGCCGCAATCGCGCAAAGCATAAACTAGCGGGATGACGCGCTTCAATTCTTCTTCTACCGGAAGTGGATTCGCTCCTGGTCGGCTCGATTCACCACCAATATCAATGATATCCACACCATCTTCGATCATCTGCTCCGCGTGAGTGATCGCGTGATCCAAGGATTGGAATTTGCCACCGTCCGAAAACGAGTCTGGAGTGACATTTAAGATACCCATCACCAAAGGTTTAAAAACTGTTTTGCTTGATCCTGTATTCTGCACTTTCATTGGAAAGCGATAACGACCGCACTCAAAATAAGTATTCAACATAAATCTGTGGCTCTAAAAATGAAGGGTGAGGATTTCTCCTCACCCCTCTATTGCTCTGTAATCGAATTAAGTTAGTCTAACCAAATATGACTTAATCTGACTCAGTTTGAATTAGGCAGGTGCAGTTGCATTCGGTGTCACGCCACCTGGCGGAGTATCCGAAGGTGATTTTGGCGCAGCTGTAAATGACTTTGGTGGCTGAGGCTCAACACCTTTCATGATGTCATTGATTTGTTCTGCATCAATCGTTTCCCACTCCAGCAATGCCTTTGTCATCGCTTCGACTTTATCACGGTTTTGCTCTAACAATTGGCGAGAAATCGCATACTGCGCATCGAGAATGGCGCGAATTTCCGCATCCACTTTCTGTTGTGTCGCTTCAGAAATCGTTTTAGATGAACCACCAAAATAGCCGCTATCTTGATTGTCTTCATAAACCATCACGCCCAAGCTATCGGACATACCAAAACGGGTTACCATCGCACGTGCCAACTTGGTCGCACGCGAAAAATCGTTAGAAGCACCGGTCGACATCTGACCGACAAAGATCTCTTCAGCAATTCGACCACCAAATAAAATCGCGATCTCTTCCAACATTTTATCTTTGTAGCCACTAATTTGATCATGCTCTGGTAATTGCCATGTCAAACCTAATGCATTACCGCGCGGCATAATCGTCACTTTGTGAACTGGATCTGCTTTCGGCAATAATTTGGCGACGACAGCGTGACCAGACTCGTGGTAAGCCGTATTGCGTCGTTCATCTTCACGCATCACCATAGACTTACGTTCAGGTCCCATGTAGATCTTGTCTTTCGCATCCTCAAAATCCAACATTTCAACCAAACGTTTGTTACGACGTGCAGCAAATAAAGCAGACTCGTTTACCAAATTAGCTAAGTCAGCACCTGAGAAGCCTGGCGTTCCACGTGCCAAAATATCAGCACGTACATCTGGAGCGATTGGTACTTTACGCATGTGTACGTTCAAGATTTGTTCGCGACCACGAATATCTGGCAAGCCTACAGTAACTTGACGATCGAAACGACCTGGACGCAACAATGCTTTATCGAGTACATCAGAGCGGTTCGTCGCAGCAATCACGATCACGCCGGAATTTGGCTCAAAGCCATCCATCTCAACCAGCATCTGGTTCAAGGTTTGCTCGCGCTCGTCATTACCACCGCCCATACCAGCGCCACGATGGCGACCTACAGCATCAATCTCATCAATGAAAATGATACATGGTGAATGTTTTTTCGCGTTATCAAACATATCGCGTACACGAGATGCACCGACACCAACAAACATCTCAACGAAATCTGAACCTGAAATAGTAAAGAAGGGAACCTTCGCTTCACCCGCGATAGCACGTGCTAACAGCGTTTTACCAGTACCTGGAGGACCAACCATCAAAACACCACGTGGAATGCGTCCACCGAGTTTCTGGAATTTGCTTGGGTCTTTTAAGAAATCAACGACTTCACTAACTTCTTCCTTGGCTTCATCGCAGCCTGCGACGTCAGCAAAAGTGACATGGTTATTCGTTTCATCTAGCATGCGCGCTTTTGATTTACCGAATGAAAACGCGCCACCTTTGCCACCACCTTGCATCTGACGCATAAAGAAAATCCATACGCCAATTAGCAATAACATTGGTCCATAAGAAATCAGGATTTGCCCTAATAATGATGGCTCTTCTGGTGGTTTGCTATCGAATTTAATTCCGTTATCAACTAAGTCTTTAGCCAAGCCCTTATCAAAGATCGTCAACTGTGCTTTGATTTTCTTGTCATCAATCGTGGTAGCAACAACCGTGCGATTGCTATCATCAATTACTGCCTCTTTGATGCGTTTTGCGCGCACTTCATCGAGAAATTGAGAATAAGGAATCGTCACTGCATTGGCAGCGAGATTCTTACTATCAAATTTATTGAACACCATAAAGAGCACTAAGAGCACCGCGCCCCACATTGCAATTTTGGTTAACATTGAATTATTCACAAAAACTCCTCAGGTGCTTCATGCGCACAAAAAGTCGCAAGAAAAATATTTGGCGATCTTTACTACCCACTCAAGCAAACATTCTACTCGCATTAAATACAGCTTGCTGAACAAGATATGCTGGCGTGATTGACAATTATCAAGGGCAAAACAATCAAATTATTCTCAAATTTCGCGCTATTTTACTCAATTCGGATTTTTTAAGCCTTTTCCAAGCAAAAATATCTCCGCAGATTTATCTTTGCTCGCTTTAGGCTTTTTATTGGTAACAGTTTTGAACTCGTTTTTAAACAAGGTAACTAGCGTATTGTAGCTAGGGCCGTGAAAACATTTGACGAGCAAAGCGCCATTCGGTTTCAAATGGGCTTTGGCAAACTCAACCGCTAATTCAATAATATACTCGACTCGCGCGGCGTCAACCGTCGAGTTACCAGAGAGATTGGGTGCCATATCCGACAAAACGACGTCGACTCTTTTTCCTTGTAATTTTGATTCCAACTGAGACAATACCTCTTCTTCTCGAAAATCACCTTGAATAAAGTCAACATCGGCAATCGGTTCCATTGGCAATAAATCAAGCGCATAGATCTCACCATTGATGCCACCGCCCTCTTTCCCCGCCAATTTATGACGCGTATATTGCGACCACCCACCTGGAGTTGCGCCTAAGTCGACAATCACCTGACCACTTTTGATCAGTTTTTCAGTCTCGTCAATTTCTTTGAGTTTATAAACGGCACGTGATCGGTAGCCTTCTTTTTGTGCTAATTTCACATAAGGATCATTAATATGATCGTGAACCCAATTTTGATTGAATTTATTCTTGGCCATTGGCGTAAAATACTGCTTTTAAAGGAATTTATATGTCAAACGACGCAACAACTAAAAAAATCAAGCCAAAATCAAAACTCACTCCCGCGGAACGCAGTGAATTACGCGCAGAAGCACATGGTTTGAAACCTATCGTCATTATCGGCGAAGCTGGCTTAACGCCCGCTGTCATGAAGGAAATCGATGCCAGCCTGAATTCTCATGGGTTAATCAAAGTACGTGTCTTTGGTGATGATCGTGAAGCACGCGTAACGATGTACGAAACAATTTGCGCAGAACTTGGTGCTGAACCTGTTCAACATATTGGCAAATTATTGGTGATCTATCGCCCTAAATTGGACGGTGTCAAAGAAACCAAATTTGTCAAACGTGGAAAAGGTTTGCGCGAAGTAACGATTGTGAAGCCTAGCGCAAGTGGCACAAAAAAACCATCTGTTTCTAAAGTCTTAGTTAAAGGTAATGAACGTGTCACTCAAGGTGGTTCCATTAAACGCGCGAAACCGCGTCAATCTAGCGTCAAAAAATCGATCAAAGCGTAATTCTTACTCGACTTGTTCAGCCACTTTGGTCGCTAAAAAAGAGGGGCGCTAATTGCGCGCCCCATTCTTGCTTTACCTAGAATTGCTTGCTTCAAAAACCTGCTTCAAAACAGATCATTAGATGTAAAGCACTTCCAAAATTTCGTATTCGCGAACACCGGCTGGCGCTTGCACACCAACCACATCACCTGCGTACTTACCTATCAAAGCACGCGCAATTGGCGAAGTAATCGATACCTTGTTCAATTTTAAATCAGCTTCGTCTTCACCAACGATCTGGTATTGTACTTTTTGACCGTTTTCCAAATCTTCAAGCTGTACCGTTGAAGCAAACACAACGCGTCCTTCTGCATCCAATTCTGTTGGATCAATAATTTGCGCGGCGCTTAATTTGCTATCTAATTCAGCAATACGGCCTTCGATAAATGCCTGACGCTCTTTCGCTGCGTCGTATTCGGCATTTTCTGACAAGTCACCTTGTGCGCGTGCTTCAGCAATCGCATTAATCACCTCTGGGCGATCTTTGGTTTTGAGCTTGTGCAATTCTTGCTTGAGCAATTCTGCGCCAAATTTAGTGAGAGGGATTGTACTCATAGCTATCTACATTATTCAAAAAAGGTGGGATTTCCCACGTTAACAATTCAAGATGGTTTGCCATCAAGCCTAAAACTAGAGAGGTCACAAGAACAATGATAGCTCATTGTTAATTGTGACCTCTCAGAATGCGAATTTCCTTTTATTGGATATTCGCAGGGTTTCGCTTAGTGTAAAGACTTATGCAGACCTTGTAAATCATAGACATGCAATTCATTGAGATGACGCATCCCTTCCACTGCAGCTTCAGCTCCCGCAATCGTTGTAATGGTCGTTGCTCCCGATGCCAAAGCGGAAACACGAATCGAGCGAGAATCGGCAATCGCATTGCGCTTCTCTTCCACCGTGTTGATGACCATCACTACTTCGCGGTTTTTCAACAAATCAACCACGTGTGGGCGCCCTTCTGCCACTTTATTCACAGGCGCGCAAGCAATGCCAGCAGCAGAAATTGCCGCTGCCGTACCTTTGGTCGCGACCAGTTCAAAGCCCATTGCAACCAAGTTCTTCGCAATATTGATCGCACGTGGTTTGTCTGCGTTTTTAACGGTCAAGAATACCTTACCAGACTTCGGCAATTTCGTTCCCGCACCTAATTGCGACTTCACAAAAGCTTCGCCGAAGGTCTTACCAACCCCCATCACCTCGCCGGTCGATTTCATCTCTGGTCCGAGAATGGTATCCACGCCTGGGAATTTCACAAATGGGAATACCGCTTCTTTGACGCTGAAATAACTTGGAACCACTTCTTTGTAAATTCCTTGCGAGTCCAAAGATTGACCAACCATACAACGCGCAGCGATTTTTGCCAATTGCAAACCAGTCACCTTTGACACATAAGGCACGGTACGTGAAGCACGTGGATTCACTTCTAACACGTACACCACATCTTCGCCGTCTTTTTGTTGAATTGCGAACTGAACGTTCATCAAACCAACAACATTCAAGCCCTTCGCCATCAAACTCGTTTGACGTTTCAATTCGTCGATCGTCGCTTGCTTTAAAGAGTATGGTGGTAATGAACAGGCAGAGTCACCAGAGTGCACACCCGCTTGCTCGATATGCTCCATCACACCACCGATGAAAGTACGCGTGCCATCCGACAAGCAATCAACGTCAACTTCAATCGCATCATTCAAGAAACGATCTAGCAATACGGGGGAGTCGTGTGAAACCTTGACTGCCTCACGCATATAGCGCTCAAGGTCACGTTGCTCGTGCACGATTTCCATCGCACGACCACCCAACACATAGGAAGGGCGAACGACGAGTGGATAACCAATTTCTTGCGCCAAAGTAATGGCTTCATCTTCGGTGCGCGCAGTACGATTTGGCGGTTGACGCAAGCCCAACTCATGCAACATTTTTTGGAAGCGTTCACGATCTTCTGCAGCGTCAATCATGTCAGGTGAAGTACCGACGATAGGCACGCCATTCGCCTCTAATTCCAAAGCCAATTTCAATGGTGTTTGACCACCATATTGCACGATCACGCCAACTGGTTTTTCCAAATCAACGATTTCTAACACGTCTTCCAAGGTCAACGGCTCGAAGTACAAACGATCAGAAGTGTCATAGTCAGTTGAAACGGTTTCTGGATTACAGTTCACCATAATCGTTTCGTAGCCGTCGTCACGCATTGCAAACGCAGCGTGTACACAGCAATAATCGAACTCAATACCTTGACCGATACGATTTGGACCACCACCTAAAACGATAATCTTTTTCTTATCGCTTGGTGCAGATTCACACTCATCTTCATAGGTGGAATACATATACGCGGTCTTCGTCGCAAATTCACCAGCACACGTATCGACGCGTTTGTACACTGGACGCACGTTCAAAACTTTACGTTTTTCACGGACTGCTGTGCCTGTTGTTTTCAACAACTTAGCCAAACGACGATCTGAGAAACCTTTTTTCTTCAGCTTCAATAACAGATCTTTATCGATGCCATCCAGGCTTTGCGTTTCCAACCACAATTCGATATCGACGATATCTTTAATTTGCACCAAGAACCAAGGATCAATATGGGTCAACTGATGCACTTCTTCCAGAGAAAAACCTTGTGCAAATGCATCGCCCACGTACCAAATACGATCCGGACCAGGCGCGCCCAATTCCTTCTCTAACACTTCACGGTCTGTCGTTTTTTCATTCATACCATCCACGCCCACTTCCAAACCGCGCAAAGCTTTTTGGAAAGACTCTTGGAAGGTGCGACCAATCGCCATCACTTCACCAACTGACTTCATTTGCGTCGTTAAACGATTGTCGGCTTGTGGGAATTTTTCGAATGCGAAACGGGGAATCTTCGTCACAACATAATCGATCGACGGCTCGAAAGATGCTGGCGTTTGACCGCCTGTGATCTCATTGCGCAATTCGTCTAAAGTAAAACCAACGGCAAGCTTCGCCGCAATTTTCGCAATTGGGAAACCCGTCGCTTTCGATGCCAATGCCGATGAACGTGAAACACGTGGATTCATTTCAATCACGATCATGCGGCCATCTTTTGGATTAACTGAGAACTGCACGTTCGAACCACCGGTATCGACACCAATTTCACGCAACACCGCCAATGAAGCGTTACGCATGATTTGGTATTCTTTGTCAGTCAAAGTTTGTGCTGGTGCCACCGTGATGGAGTCACCTGTGTGCACACCCATAGGGTCCAGATTTTCGATGGAACAAACGATGATGCAGTTATCCGCTTTGTCGCGCACAACTTCCATTTCGTATTCTTTCCAACCGATCAAAGATTCTTCGATCAACAATTCACTGGTTGGAGATGCTTCCAAGCCACGTTTGCAAATGGTTTCGAACTCTTCTTCGTTATAAGCAATACCACCGCCAGTGCCACCCATCGTGAACGAAGGACGAATAATCACAGGGAAACCGATGCGTTTTTGCACTTCCCAAGATTCATCCATGGTATGTGCTACACCAGAGCGCGCAGAACCTAAACCGATCTTGGTCATCGCGTCTTTAAACTTGGAGCGATCTTCAGCCTTATCGATCGCCTCAGGCGTTGCGCCGATTAATTCACATTTGTACTTTTCTAAGACACCATGACGGTGCAGATCCAGCGCACAATTCAAAGCTGTTTGACCACCCATCGTTGGCAAGATAGCATCTGGGCGCTCTTTATCAATAATGCGCTCCAACACTTGCCAAGTGATAGGCTCGATGTAAGTGACATCCGCCATATCTGGATCTGTCATGATGGTAGCAGGATTGCTATTGACCAAAATAACTTTGTAACCTTCTTCACGCAAGGCTTTACAAGCTTGTGCACCGGAATAATCGAACTCACAAGCCTGACCAATAATGATAGGGCCCGCGCCGATAATTAAAATACTTTTTATGTCTATACGCTTAGGCATTTTTGTTCTTCTCCAACTTCGCGGTCTTCATCAAATTCGTAAAACGGTCAAACAGGTAGGCAATATCATGCGGACCTGGCGATGCTTCAGGATGACCTTGGAAGCAAAATGCTGGCTTGTCAGTACGCGCAAAACCTTGCAAAGAGCCGTCAAACAAAGACACATGCGTAACGCGGCAATTGTCTGGCAACGATGCAGCATCGACTGCAAAACCGTGATTTTGTGAAGTGATCAACACTTGCTTAGTATCGAGATCTTGCACAGGATGGTTAGCACCATGGTGACCAAACTTCATCTTCAAAGTTTTTGCGCCAGAAGCCAAAGCCATAATTTGATGGCCCAAGCAAATACCAAAAGTAGGAATGCCTTTTTCAATCAATTCCTTTGCTGCTGCAATCGCGTAATCACATGGTTCTGGGTCGCCAGGACCGTTCGATAAAAATACACCATCAGGATTCAAGGCCAACACTTCAGCCGCGCTTGACTGCGCTGGCAGAACTGTTACTTTGCAACCGCGCTCAGCCAACATACGCAAAATATTACGTTTGACGCCGAAGTCAAAAGCAACCACATGGAATTCTGGTTTGCTTAAAGTGCCATAGCCTTGACCGAGTTTCCACTCAGCTTCTGTCCATTCGTAAGACTTCGAAACAGAAACCACTTTCGCCAAATCCATACCAGCCAATCCTGGGAAAGATTTTGCTAACTCAAGTGCTTTTGTCGCATCCGAGCCCACCAAAATCGCACCGCCTTGCGCTCCTTTTTCGCGCAAAATGCGTGTCAACTTACGTGTATCGATACCAGCAATAGCAACGATGTTTTGCGATTTTAAGTAATCAGATAAAGATTGTTCCGAGCGGAAATTAGAAACCAACATAGGCAGGTCTTTAATGATCAAACCTGCAGCATGAATTTTGTCTGACTCAACGTCTTCCGAATTCACACCTGTGTTACCAATATGCGGATAAGTCAAGGTGACGATTTGGGAGCTATAACTTGGATCAGTCAAAATTTCTTGATAACCAGTCATAGAAGTATTGAAAACAACTTCACCGATCGTGTGACCGGATGCACCAATCGATACACCAGTAAATATCGTGCCATCAACGAGGGCAAGAATGGCGATGGAATCGGGATTGGAACTTAGGGACTGCGGAATGGGCAGCAAGGGCAACTCCTGTAGTGTTGTCGCCGTTGCGCGCCCAAACATCGATCGTTACTTGCTGTTCTCTGAACTTCGCCTTGAATATCAAAGCGCTATCCGGAGAATGAGGAACAATCAAAGTAGAGAGTGATTTTTTGGATATGCGCTACGACGAGATTTGAATAAGCTAAACCCTCGAATTATAGCGCAATAAGCCTCCTCAGGCAATCGCAGAATCATTGCTTGCCAGCATCTTACTAGCTTTATGGCAAGATTGACGCTTATTCAGGTAATTAAAAGAACCAAACTCAAATTGACTTTTCTTTCTCTGAGCGGGCAAATCAAACAGGAATTGTCCGACTAAGTCTTTCAGCGGATAATAGCGAGCTTTATCGCTCACCCATTATCTCGTCGTGACACTTTCACTCGCTGATCAAATCAATCATTTATTACCGCAAACACAATGCACCAAATGTGGCTACCCTGCCTGCCAAGACTATGCCTTGGCCATTGCTGGCGAACAAGCATTGCACAATCAATGCCCACCAGGTGGACAAGATGGTATCAAAAAGATTGCACTCTTACTCAACAAACAAGTCTTGCCCTTAAATCCGAATAACGGCACTGAAAAACCAAGAACTGTCGCCTACATTGATGAGGCCACTTGTATAGGTTGCACCCTCTGCATACAAGCATGCCCGGTCGATGCAATTATGGGTGCTAACAAACAAATGCACACTGTCATCCCCGATTTGTGCACGGGTTGCGATTTATGCGTTGCTCCGTGCCCAGTTGACTGCATCAGCATGGAGCCTATCGAAAATACTCAAACTGGATGGCAAGCATGGACTCAACAGCAAGCAGATCACGCCAAACAACGCTATCAACAAAGACAACAACGCCTAATTCGCGAAAAGCGCGAAAATGAAGAACGTCTATTGGCAAAAGCGCATGAAAAGCTCAAACTAATCAATGCGGAAGTCGTGACAACGCCAACGGAGATAAATGAGCTAGAACGCAAAAAACAGGTGATTGCGAATGCTATATTGCGTGCGCAAAATAAAAAATAAAACAGCTAATTTAACGAACCTATTTAACGAGTTCTCCATTTCCAAGCCACCATGAATGCCAATAAACGACTAGAAATTTTCAAACGCTTGCGTGCAGAGAATCCACATCCCACGACCGAGCTTGAGTACACCACACCTTTCGAACTACTGATCGCCGTTTTACTATCCGCGCAAGCGACTGACGTATCCGTCAACAAGGCGACCAAACGACTATATCCCGTTGCGAATACTCCTCAAAAAATATTCGATCTTGGAATTGATGGATTGATCCCATTCATACAAACCATAGGCCTATATAGAACGAAAGCAAAAAATACGATAGAAACCTGCAGAATCATATTAGAGCAACACGGTGGCGAAGTGCCCCGTACTCGTGAAGCTCTTGAAGCCTTGCCCGGTGTTGGTCGAAAAACGGCAAACGTCGTTCTCAACACAGCATTTGGTGAGCCTACCATTGCGGTCGACACGCATATTTTTCGCGTCTCTAATCGGACAGGCATTGCGCCTGGTAAGAATGTCGACATTGTCGAGGAAAAACTACTCAAATTTGTGCCGAATGAATTTAAGCTCGATGCGCACCATTGGCTCATTTTGCATGGTCGCTATACCTGTATCGCTAGGACGCCAAAATGTTGGAATTGCATGATTGCCGATTTATGTGAATTCAAGCAAAAAACGCCCTTACCCGATAAAGTGTAAGAGCGCTTATTGATGGATGTCATTGCTACGTAGCTGCAACTACTTTACCTAGCCAACGGAAAACTTAAATAATTTTGCATGCCTCATCGAAATCGAGACGCGGTGAGCGCGGAAATAATTTTTCTGCGTCACCAAAGCCAAGACTGCACACAAAATTCACTTTAACCGGAGAATCCGCGAAGAAAGTTGCGTTAATTTTATCTGCATCAAAACCAGACATCGGTCCACAATCAAGACCCAAAGCACGTGCCGCCATGATCATATAAGCACCCTGCAAACTTGAATTTCTAAACGCTGTTGCTTCGATATTTGCCTGATTTCCCTCAAACCATGAACGGGCATCAGGTGCATGCGGGAATAATTTAATCAGTTTTTCGTAAAACGCCAAATCCATACCGATAATGACAGTCACGGGCGCTTGACGCGTTTTTTCCGCATTTCCCGCAGACATACAGGCAATCAATTTCTCTTTTTGCTCAGCAGACTTAACGAATACAAAGCGTGCTGGACATGAATTAGCTGAGGTGGGAGCCCATTTCATCGCTTCGTAAATCTGTTGAATTTGCTCATCACCGACGGGTTTATCCTGCCATACATTATGGGTACGTGCGTTCGCAAACAACAGATCTAAAGATTCTTGATTCAACATGATGTCGCCTCTTTCTAAATTTGAAGCCGCGATCATAACCGAAAATCGATTTCACTTCAGCGAAATGCGCCGCACGCTGAAGTACAGAGCAAGGCAATTACCAGTAAAATAGAGAGATTCTACGATTCTTTCATTGCACAAAACATGTTTAATCCAAGTCAAGACGATGTTCGCCGTTTTTTCTGCGAAACCTACCGAAAGTACCATGCAAAAGAAATATTAACGCCATTAGAGACGATTGCGGCCGACTGGATTTCACAACATCCAGAGTACGCTGAAGATTTTCGTGATGTCGAAGCTGCACTACAAAGAAATTACAGCGTCGATTCAGGAAAGACAAATCCTTTTCTTCATTTATCCATGCATTTGACGATCGCAGAGCAAGTCACAATTAATCAACCGCAAGGCGTCAGAGTCGCATATGAAGCTCTAGCACACAAAAAAAATTCCATTCACGAAGCACACCATGAAATGATGGATTGCTTGGGTGAAATGATTTGGAATTCACAACGCAATGGCACACCACCCGATGGCGAGGCCTACTTATCTGCCTTAATGCGCAAAGCGAAACAATAATTTAAATTCTTAAACAAAAAGGCCGCATAGAATTTTCTATGCGGCCTTTTTGTTTGCCAAAATAGATTATTGCGCTAAAGGTCGAATGACTAAGAACTGAGAAATCTCGCCACGACGCACCAACAAGACTACCGCTTTCTTCGGATCTAACTTACTCGCCAAAGCATCGAATTGTTTTGCATCCTTAATGTCGATATTATTCATCATTAAAATCACATCACCTGGACGCAAACCACTGCCTCCAGCCAAGCCTTCAACGCTATCGATCACTACACCATTAGCATTTGGCATATTGCGTTTCTGCGCATCACTCAAATCGGTGACACCAATTCCTAAGTGATTATCCAACTTTTCTTTTTTGGACTTTTTCTCAGCCTTCTGAACAGGCTTATCCGCTTCGGCTTCTCCAACTACTAAGCTAATATCCTTCGCAGCACCTTTACGCCACACCGACACAGTTACCTTAGAGCCAGGTTTGGTCGCACCGACGATACGTGGTAAGTCGCTCCGTTTTTCAAGCGCTGTACCATTAAATTTAAGGATGACGTCACCCTCTTGAATGCCAGCGCGATCCGCCGGCCCATTTGGCTCAACCTTGACGATCAAAGCTCCTTGCGCCTTGCCCAATCCCAAACTTTCGGCAACATCTTTGCTCAAATCACCAACTTCAACGCCCATACGCCCGCGAGAAACAACACCAGAAGTTTTTAACTGTTCAACCACTCGCATTGCTTCATCGATAGGGATCGCAAAAGAGATCCCCATGTAACCGCCAGAACGGCTGTAGATTTGAGAATTAATGCCAACCACCTCACCACGCATATTGATCAATGGTCCACCGGAATTACCTGGATTAACTGCGACATCGGTTTGAATTAAGGGCAAATAGTCACCCGTATCACGTGCCTTTGATGAAATGATTCCCGACGTCACGGTGTTATCCAAATTAAACGGAGAACCAATTGCAATTACCCATTCACCAGCTTTAATTTTGTCAGAATCACCTATTGCTAACTTTGGTAATTTACTGCCCTCGATCTTCAACACGGCTACGTCGGTGCGACGATCACTTCCGATTACCTTCGCTTTAAATTCACGCTTATCGGTTAACTTTACATAGACTTCAGACGCGTCTTCAACCACGTGAGTATTTGTCAAAATATAGCCATCTTGACTGACAATAAATCCTGAGCCGACGCCACGCGGAACTTCTTGCTCTTGTTGCACAGGGGCTTGTCGCCTATTTCTAGGTGCTTGCTGAGGTACCGGAAACCCGAAGAAACGGCGAAGCAATTCCTGCGCTTGGTCTTCATCGCCATAAGGAGAACCCTGAATTTGAGTAATTTTTTGAGTTGTGCGAATATTCACAACGGCTGGACTAGTACGCTCTACCAATTGGGTAAAATCAGGTAAACCCGTTACCAGCAGAGGCGGCGCTGCGGCTGGCTGAGTTTGTGCCGCTGCTGGCGATTGTGGCGCAGCCGCAGCATGTGCGTTGACTTGATTGTTGGAATTTAAAAAGGTGGCAACAGTAAAGACTGATGCACTAATGAGGATTGAGGAAATTAAAATAGAAATGTGTTTTTCAACAGGAAAAGATTTCACTTTTTTCATATTGTCACCATAAATCTGGATTGTGTTGGTCTATTTTTTAAATTGAATTGAATTAATCACTTGTTTAATTGCCGCATTTGGCACTTCCCCAACCACAGTCAACCAACTATCACCAAGACGTTTCCCCATTATCGTCATTGCCCCCTGTTGCAAACTGCCTTCTGTGCGACTACCTGTATTGGGTTCAACGAAAACCGATATTGTCGACAAGCCATCCGAAAACATCATCTGTACAACTTGGTGAGATTTTGTTTGATTTGCATCTGTGCCAGACACATTGCCTGAAATAGGAATGAATCGCTTGGTTTCAAGAGTCTTTTTAAAGCCGCTAGGCAAATTTTTAACATTCCAACCAGAATTGACGTTCGCCTGCACCGTCATATTCTCAATCTTCCATTGCGATACATTGGCAAAACTTGGTTTAAGCTTCGCTTTATCAACTTCACCCAGTGCTATTTGAGTAAAAGCGATTTGCTCGATTACCTCACTGCGCGTATTGAGAGTCTGCAATCCTAGTAAGAGACCAGTGTTCTTTTCCACGCACAAACGGAAACCGTAGCGCAAACTGTCTTTAGGTTGGAAATTAACGACTTGACACTCCAAACCAGCAACACGACTCATTTGCGCTTTTTTGATCGAATAAGAATCGGGCAAAGACTGAACATTTTGATTTAAAAGAGCGGGAAACTCTTCTTGACTCAAATTTTTTTCAATTTGAATCACTTTGCTCTCTGGCAGATAACAAGCAACCTCTCCATCACGCCGAATATATTCTCTAGGTTTCGCATCTAAAATTTCGAGTTTTTCAACTTCTGTATCACCATCAAACCCATGGGTGATTTTGGACGTCCGTATTTGATTTCCCTGTTGATAGACAAAGGTCCCTGAATAACTGGTCTTTTTGGCGGCGAGCTGAACCGACTGCAGCATTTTCATTAGATCGCGTTCTTCGCTGGCACTAGCGTAAGAAATCGTACTAACTAAAGTCAGCAAACTACAGCAAGCAAACAAGAGAATATGCCGAAACCA
This sequence comes from Affinundibacterium baiyunense, assembly GCF_018139645.1. Lineage (GTDB taxonomy): Bacteria > Pseudomonadota > Gammaproteobacteria > Burkholderiales > Burkholderiaceae_D > Undibacterium > Undibacterium baiyunense. Next base: position 84,973 of record NZ_JAGSPM010000001.1, on the reverse strand, counting down.
CATACGATTATTTTTCAGAATCAGAAGACGAAACAACATTCGCACGTTGAATATAGCGAGCGCCATTATCTAAGCTCGGAGATACTTTTTGATGTGCTAACAAATAACTATCCAATCGCGGATCCCGCAACATCTCAACTTGATTTTCTAGCTTAGGCGCAAATTCCATATCTTTCGACGTTTGGCCAAGATTCGAATTTGCTGCCATTTTCACGCCAGCACCAGCAAACGGATCAGCTGCTTCTTGCTTCGCAATGGTCATATCAACAGTAGAAGATGAACGCAATAAAGGAATAATTTGCGGCGCCATCAAAAAACCTAGCATCACCGTCGCCGCTACACTAGTGAGCGCCCAATACTTCGTTTTTTGAACTTGAAGTTTCTGAGCCTCAGTGGGCTTGATTTGTGGCGCAACAATGGTAGGCTCTGCTTCCAGCAATGCCGACATCTTCTTAGAAAAATCGGTGCTAAAGGAAATCGCCAAATCATCTGAGCGTAATACATCGCCAATCTCATGATAGCGTTCCCAATGCTCCTTCACCTCAAGACCTTCATTGACCTTCATTCGAGCCAATAGCAAATCCAATTGAGTATCGGACGCTTCTCCATCTAGCACGCTAGAAATAAGTTCGTCATGATTGCTCTTGTTCATCATTTCTTCCTGGTTCAACTTCATTTTTTATAACTTCAAATACCAAATTTATTTTTTTCGCACATTTACTTACTACCACCGTTGATCTATCGATGTACCAATTAAGGGTCTAAGCTTCTCGGCAATCGCCTCGCGTGCGCGGAAAATTCGACTACGAACTGTTCCTATCGGGCACAACATAACTTCCGCAATCTCGTCATAACTTAAGCCCTCGATTTCTCGCAGGGTAATTGCATTTCTCAATTCTTCTGGCAATGACATCATAACGGCGTTCACAGTTGCGGCGATTTGCTTACTTGCCATTAAGGATTCTGGCGTATTAATATCCCTCAAACCATCCGCATCATGAAACACTTCCGCTTCTGAAACATCTGCATCAGTTGAAGTCGGAGCCCGCCTTCCTTGTGTTACCAAATAATTTTTAGCGGTATTAATGCCGATTCGATATAACCAAGTGTAAAACGCTGAATCACCTCGGAAATTCGCCAATGCTCGATAAGCCTTAATAAACGCCTCTTGCACTACATCTTCAGCCTCTGCATGATCATGGACGAGACGAGACACGAGCCGATAAAGTTTCCTTTGATATTTAGAAACCAAGAGCTCGAATGCCTTTTTATCTCCTCGCTGAACACGTTCAACCAATAATTGATCTATATCGCGTTCGCTTGTCACACAAACAGTCCCATTTTGCAGAATTCTTATTTATTCTTAGATAGATGGTTAGTCGAATGTCTTACTAAAAATTTAGATACACCGACGCATTAAAAGTTCCCTTCAGACAAATCTTTTACGTGATCGAGCTCATCTGCGCAACGAGTTGCCCAATAATTGACAGCAACCTTGAGACGTCGAAAATCATCTTTTGCAACAGAATCAAACAATATAAGCAAGTTTCGATTTTTTCCAGACTCGCATCGTACATTCAGCACAATTAAATAAGCCGACAAAATCACGAATCGGTTGATATACGCCTGGGTCGTTTTTATCACGATTAAATCTTGATCAACTACGCGCAATAAGATTGCACCCTCAACATCCATCTCAATACGATACGAGTGAATCTTGCCAGACCAACGCTTAAAAAATAACAACATCGCCAAGGCAATAACAACCACGACAACAGCTTGAAAGCCTCCTAAATACGCTTTATGAGCGTACACGGAATAAGACACACAAGCAAAACCAATAAACGACAGTAGACAAACTGCGCACCTTAGCGCAAGCGAGGGCTTTACCAACACAGAAATTGCAAGACGCATCACCAAATCAAATAAAAAAAAACACCACATACATTATGTGGTGTTTTTTTAATACTATCTAGCTTTGCACTAAGATTTCTGCCAATCAAACCTTGCCAAAAATCAAAGTACCATTTGTACCACCAAATCCGAATGAATTCTTCATCGCATATTGAATATTCATTTGACGCGCGGTGTTAGCACAATAATCGAGATCGCATTCTGGATCTTGATTAATAATATTGATAGTTGGCGGAGAAACTTGATGATGCACAGCCAAAACCGACAATACTGACTCTAAACCGCCAGCACCACCTAATAAGTGACCAGTCATCGACTTAGTCGAATTAATCGTCATCTTATAAGCATGCTCACCAAATGCAGCTTTAATCGCATCAGTCTCATTCTTATCACCCAAAGGTGTAGAAGTACCATGCGCATTAAGATAGCTAATTTGCTCCGTATTCAAGCCTGCATTTTTCAATGCATTCAACATACTACGACGCGGGCCATCAACAGTAGGAGTCGTAATATGATAAGCATCGCCACTCATACCAAACCCCATTACCTCAGCATAGATTTTAGCGCCACGTGCTTTAGCATGTTCATACTCTTCCAGAACCATCACACCAGCACCTTCACCCAAGACAAAACCGTCACGGTCTTTATCCCAAGGACGTGAGGCTGTCGCAGGATCATCATTGCGAGAAGACAGCGCACGAGCAGAAGCGAATCCACCTAAGCCCAATGGAGAAATCGTCGATTCCGCTCCACCTGCAATCATGACATCTGCATCACCATATTCAATCATACGAGCAGCATTACCAATGCAATGCAAACCTGTCGTACACGCAGTAACAATCGCCAAATTTGGACCTTTCAAACCATATTTGATCGACAAATTACCGGAAATCATATTAATGATGGAAGCTGGAACAAAGAATGGTGTAATGCGACGCGGTCCACGTGCCATTAACACTTCCTTGGTTTCCTCGATCAATGGCAAACCACCGATACCAGAACCAACGATCACACCTATACGATCTGCATTTTCTTCAGTTACAGTGATACCACTATCCTGAAAAGCTTGCACACCAGCCGCAATACCGAAATGGATAAAAGTATCCATGTTGCGCGCTTCTTTGGCTGGAATATAGTCTTCGATATTAAATCCCTTCACTTCTCCAGCAAAGTGGGTAGTGAACGGTGTAGCATCAAACTTGGTAATAGCTGCGATACCAGATTTACCAGCTAGGATGGCTGCCCATGTGTCGGCAATGTTATTGCCAACAGGAGACACACAACCAAGGCCAGTAATTACAACTCGACGTTTACTTGTGAGGCTCAAGCGTCTCTCCTGGAATTAAAAAAGCAATCCGAAAGAATTAGGCTTTGACGTGCGCAGTTGCGTAGTCAATAGCTTGTTTTACTGTCGTGATTTTTTCTGCTTGTTCGTCAGGGATTTCCATTTCGAACTCGTCTTCCAAAGCCATCACCAACTCAACTGTGTCAAGTGAGTCTGCGCCCAAATCATCTACAAAAGAAGATTCGATTTTGATGTCAGCTTCAGCGACGCCTAATTGTTCAGCGACGATTTTTTTAACGCGTTGTTCGATATCAGACATGTGGTCTCCATTAGTGGTTACAGAAAGTGCGCGCATTTTAGCAGGTTTGCGCGCAAAAAGAGCATTTTTAGATGCCCCAACATTAACTCCGCTCAATTTCTGCGAAATTCGCTCAATTTACAACAATAAAATTAACATAAATACATGCCACCATTGACGTGCAAAGTTGTTCCAGTGATATATCCAGCGTCTGGCGATGCCAAAAAGACAGTTGCAGCAGCGATATCTTCTGGCTGCCCCAGCTTACCCATCGGGATTTGCGTCAAAATTGCATTCTTTTGATCATCGGTCAATGCCTTGGTCATATCAGTATCGATAAATCCTGGCGCAATGCAATTTACCGTAATATTTCGACTACCAATCTCAAGTGCAAGTGCACGACTCATACCTGCAACACCAGCTTTGGCCGCTGCATAATTCATTTGACCAGGATTACCTGACGATCCAACCACAGACGTAATATTGATAATGCGGCCGTGCTTCGCCTTCATCATTCCGCGCAAAACAGCGCGCGACAAACGAGCGACAGAATTCAAATTCGTCGAGATAACATTATCCCAATCATCTTCTTTCATGCGCATTGCCAATTGATCTTGCGTGATGCCGGCATTGTTCACTAAGATCGACAAAGTGCCGAATTCCTTCTGAATTTCATCGACCAAAGATGTACAGCGATCGACGTCATTGACGTTAAACGCAACCCCACGACTACCTTCCGCACCAATCTCCTGCAAATAGGTAGTGATGGCTTGCGCGCCAGACTCAGAGGTTGCTGTTCCAATCACCTTTGCACCAGCTTTTGCCAATGCGATTGCAATCGCTTTACCAATACCACGTGAAGCACCAGTTACCAATGCAACTTGATTTGCTAATTGTTGCGTCATATTTCCTCGCTATTCTTTTAATTTATGCTTACTTATTTTTTACTATCCGAGACCATTTCAAGAATGATGCTTACGCCATTGCTTGCATCAACTTATCCAAAGTTTCTTGATCGTAGATAGCTTCGCCAACCAAGTCAGGGTGAATACGCTTAGTTAAACCTGCCAATACCTTACCAGGACCACATTCAACTAATTGCGTAATACCACTGGCAGCGATCGCATTGACCGTTTCAACCCAACGCACTGGACTTGCCGCCTGTCTTACCAAAGCATCTTTGATCAATGCTGGATCAGTAACAATCGCAACATCCACATTGTTAATTAAAGCAATCGATGGCGCTGAGAATGGGATATTTACCAAGTAATCCCGCAACTGATCTGATGCTGGCTTCAATAATGAAGAATGAAATGGCGCTGACACTGGCAAAGGCAAAGCACGCTTAGCGCCTTTCGCTTTCGCCAACTCACAAGCGCGCTCAACTGCTGCCTTTGCCCCTGCAATCACAACTTGCGCTGGTGCATTAAAGTTTACTGCCTCAACCACTTCGGAGGTGGCAGCTGCCGCTTCCGAACACGCTGCCGCAACGTCTGCGTCACTTAAACCCAAAATTGCTGCCATGCCACCCAGACCTACTGGCACAGCACTTTGCATTGCTTGGGCACGAAACCGCACCAGCGGCACTGCGTCTTTAAAAGCGATGACACCCGCTGCGACCAATGCTGAATACTCACCCAAACTATGTCCAGCAACGATAGAAGGTACTTTCCCACCAGCTGCAATCCACGCACGGTAAGTCGCAACCGCTGCTGTAAGCATCACAGGTTGCGTGTTGGTGGTCAAATCCAAATCCTCCTTTGGACCTTCAGAAATCAATTTCCCTAAATCCATTTGCAGAGCATCAGATGCCTCTGCAATTGTTGCTTGAACTACAGGATTATTCGCGAAACCATTCAACATACCGATCGCTTGCGAACCCTGACCAGGAAATACAAATGCAAATTGCGCCATAATAATTTTGTCTTTTTGTTAGTTTTAAGATAATCCCAAGCTGGCTTACTACTTATATTAAATAAGACCAACCAATCTCACGCCTACTTTACCATTACATTTTTATTAGAGCAGCGCCCCAAGTAAATCCACCACCAACGCCTTCCAACATCACGACTTGATCCTTCTTAACGCGTCCATCGCGCACTGCAGCATCCAACGCGAGCGGAATCGACGCAGCAGAAGTGTTACCGTGCTGATCTACCGTGACAACCACTTTATCCATAGGCAAACTCAACTTCTTCGCCGTGCTTTGCATGATCCGAATGTTTGCTTGATGCGGAATCAGCCAATCAACTTGGTTTGCTTGCATACCAGCCAATTCCAGTGCCTCGTTGGCTACTTTTTCGAGTACATTCACCGCCAATTTGAAAACTGCCTGACCATCCATATACAGGAATGCACTACCAGCAATCACACCTGCATTCAGATTTCCAGGCACACACAAAATGTGAGAATGACTACCATCCGCATGCAATTTAGTAGCAAGAACACCAGGTTCTTCAGATCGCGACATGACAATCGCACCCGCACCATCGCCAAACAATACGCAGGTTGTGCGATCTTCAAAATTTAAAATCCGGGAGAATACTTCAGCACCAATAATCAAAGCATTTTTGTGGGAACCAGATTTAATCATGCTATCAGCCATCGACATAGCATAAATAAATCCGCTACAAACCGCCTGCACATCCACTGCAGCAGCGCCATTTGTGATACCTAATTTATTTTGCACAATACAAGCTGTACTTGGAAAACCACCAAAAAAATCTGGCGTTGAAGTCGCCAAGATAATCAAGTCAATCTCGTTCGCCTGCAAATTTGCCGCGTCTAATGCACGTTTCGCCGCCTCTACTGCCATATCACTTGACGTGACATTAGACTCAGCATAATGACGTGCAGAAATGCCACTGCGCGAGACTATCCATTCATCTGAGGTTTCGATACCTTTAGCTGCCAATTGCTCAGCCAACTCGTGATTTGTTACTTTTCTTGGTGGCAGGTAGCTTCCGGTGCCTATAATTTTGCTGTAGAAAGTCATGCGTCTTTATCTATTTATTGTTCAGTCGTACCGGAACTAGCTGTACTTGCCTCTTCGGGCACTGGCATCAATTCCGCCAAGGAGGTGGTAATGCGCGCAAGCACATCATTTTTCACTGCATCAAATGCGCGCTGTATCGCCCATTCATAACTATATTTATCAGCGCTACCGTGACTTTTGATCACCACACCACGCAAGCCCAATAAACTACCACCGTTATAATTCGATGGATTCATCGTTGTAGAAATTCGCTTCAACGCACCACGTGCAATCAACGCACCCAGCATATTCAACAAACCACTTTTGAACGCATCCGTCATTGTTGTTTTGACGAACCTGCCTAAACCTTCAACCGCCTTCAAAGTGACATTCCCAACAAAACCATCACAGACAACGATGTCGGTGGTTCCTTTGAAAATATCATTCCCTTCGACATTGCCATAAAAGTTCAGCAAACCGCGCTCATGATCTGCCCGCAACAACTGTGCGGTGCGCTTTACGACATCATTACCTTTAATATCTTCTTCACCAACATTCAATAGACCTACAGTTGGACGCGGCTTATTTTCCAGCGCCGCAACAAGCGCAGAACCCATGATCGCAAATTGATGCAAATGCACCGCTTCGCAATCCACATTTGCGCCCAGGTCTAGCATATAAGTTGGTTGTTTTTTCTGATTTGGCAGGATGCTGCAAATTGCAGGTCGATCGACACCCGGCATAGTCTTTAAGACGTAGCGAGAAACTGCCATCAACGCACCCGTGTTACCAGCGGAAACGCAAGCTTGTGCAGCACCCTCCTTGACCTGGTTCAGCGCTACTCGCATTGAGGAATCTTTTTTTCTGCGCAAGGCAATTTCGATGGGATCATCCATCTCAACCATTTCGCTCGCGTGCACGATAGATAATCGCGGATGATTTATCGCACCTAGCTTTTTTAATTCTGCTTGCAAGACAGTTTCCTGCCCCACCAAAACAAATTCAACATCAGGCTCGCGATTCGCAAATGAAACTGCTGCCGCTACAGTGACTGATGGACCAAAATCACCGCCCATACAATCAATTGAAATTTTTATTGTCATGTATTTGTTACTATTTTTTCACTCCAAGAGAGCTATCTTATCAAGAATGACGCAAAGAATCATCCGTTTTAGATCGAGCAGCGAAAAATGAAAGAGACAATGAACAAAAACAATATTCGCTTTTGAACATTTTTTAGAGTTACAATTTATGCAAAACAGGCACTAGCATCATTGATGCTTACTTATTAAGTTCACTTTGTAGCTGCCATTCCGCACAAGTCACAGGATAAAAAAAAGCGGCGTCAAGTACAAGACTCGCAACGCCGCTTTATCGCTAAGAACAGATTACTCGTCGTTCTTAGTTTTCAATACTTTACGACCACGGTAAAAGCCATTTGGGCTGATGTGGTGACGCAGATGTGTTTCACCTGTTGTTGGCTCGATACCTAACTGTGGTGCAGTCAAGAAATCGTGTGAACGGTGCATACCACGCTTAGATGGTGATTTTTTATTTTGCTGAACGGCCATGATAACTCCTAATACTTCAAAAAATGTTTCTAAAATTTAACACACTTGAATCGACAAGCAAACTTCGTTTGCCTTTCAAGAATCCCTAACAATACTTCGACCTGAGTGTTTTTTCAGAATAATGCCACTAGGTACGCCCACTTACTTTTCATTGCAACTTTTTCAGTACAGCGAATGGAGACACTTTACCACTTGTGCTCGCTGCATCTACCGCATCTACATTGTTCGCTGCCTCTGATTGATTGAATGAACCAATTACATCAGGGCATACTGCATGTTTGGGCGATTGGGGTATTGCCAGCAACGCCTCATCCTCTATCAACTCCATGACATTGAATGTCTTGCTGCCTACTACTACATCAACCTCGTCATCTTCAAGCATGCTTTCAATTTCGTCCGCATGATCATCGTTTTTGGCGAGAATTAATTCTGATTGTGAGTCTACTGCAAATTCAAACGGTGTTAAGCAACGCTGACACATTAATTGAAAATGCCCATCAACAACTAAGCTTAGTTGCGGAAAACCTAGATGATTCAAACCACCTTGCAATGACCAATTTAATACGCCGTCTTTGTTTGCACATTCCACAGACAATCGTGGGAAATCGGCAATTTTTGTACTACCTTCACGCAGTTCTCGATGCTGACAAAACGTAAAAGAGTCAATAACAAATGCTTGCATAGGATTTCTAGACCCAGAAAACCTGCGATAATAACAGGATTACACCTTAATAGTCAAAGCCTTAGCTCGTTTGAGGCGATTAGAACTGTGAAATTTTACGCGTTTTTTTGAGAAACCGAAAATTTCCGCCATAAAATTAATAAAAAATACATCAAATCAAATGTCAAACTCAAACACTCCGCACATTATTCTCGCTTCAAGCTCCGCCTACCGAAAAGAACTTTTAAGCCGCCTGCAACTACCATTCATTTCAATTAGCCCTGAGATTGATGAAACCCCAAAACCAAATGAGCAACCAGAGGAAACAGCAATTAGGTTGGCGCAGGAAAAAGCCGAAGCAATTGGATTAACAAACCCTAACGCGATCATTATTGGCTCCGATCAGGTCGCAACGCTAAACGGCGCCCAAATTGGCAAACCTGGAAATCACTATACAGCGCTGGCGCAATTAAAAACCATGCGTGGCAAAACCGTTATTTTTCATACTGCGCTGTGCGTGCTAGACAATCGAACAAGCCATCAAATCCAAATTGCCAATTGCCAGACACTCGTGCAAGTTAGAGAACTCAGTGATGCCGAACTGGACGCCTATTTACACATCGAAAAACCATACGACTGTGCCGGCAGCGCAAAAAATGAAGGACTAGGTATTGCGTTACTTCAATCTGTGCAAAGCGATGATCCTACTGCCTTAACTGGATTACCCTTAATCGCGCTGACTAGCATGCTAAGAAATCTCAACGTGACTTTTTTTAATTCCGTGCATTAAGAACGATCAGGACAACAAGGATACCTATGACTGGCACACTTTACTTAATTCCAAACACACTAGGACAGATCGATAATGATCAAGGAAATGTTTTAGCACACATCATCCCTGAAACCGTTCAAAAGATGAGTGCAGATTTGCGATACTTTATCGCCGAAAATGCGAAAAGCACACGCGCCTATCTGAAAATTCTCAATCAATATCATCCACTTTCTAGACCGATTCAAGAGTTGCAAATCAGCGAACTCAATGTCAACACACCCAATACGGAAATACAAAAGCTGTTAACGCCTCTACTCGACGGACACGATGTTGGATTAATTTCTGAAGCTGGCGTACCAGCGGTAGCCGACCCTGGAGCCAATTTAGTTCAACTTGCGCATCAACGGAATATCAAGGTTTGTCCCCTCGTAGGACCATCATCACTTCTGCTTGCGATTATGGGAAGTGGATTGAATGGCCAAAGTTTTGCGTTTAATGGCTATTTACCGACAGATGCTGCCGCCAGAGCAAAACGTATTAAGGAGCTGGAAGATCGCTCAAGAAAAGAAAAACAAACCCAATTACTGATCGAAACACCCTATCGAAACACGCAAATGCTTGAGGCGCTCGCTAATCATTGCAACCATCAAACACTTATCTGCGTAGCGACTGATTTAAGCTTACCGACAGAATCGATACAAACGAAAACAGCTGGCACTTGGAAAAAACAGTTGCAAGCAAATCAGCTACCAGACTTTCACAAAAAACCAACTGTATTTCTTTTCTTGGCTTGAATACTAAGAGGTCACCAGTAACATGGATAAGATCAATGAAAGCATCATGATCTTATCCAAACAACTTCAGAAAATTTTACTCAAACTCGACACCACGTCGGCCTACCCAAAACGTCAATATGCCAAGTGCGCATACTGCCAATGTACTCGCAAGAATAATTGCCTGATGACGAACATCAGCTGATGATGCATTTAACGCCGTCATCACATAACTCCACGGATAGTAAATCCAATTTTCCGATTGACCAATCTGCACAATCCCCATCGTCCCAATCACACCGACCGCCAATGGGGCGACGATATTTTGTACGCGCCAACTGATCCAATGCTGAAATACTAAAATTGGTAAAGCACTCAAGTTCGCAAACAACATAAAGCGCACAAAATCAAATTTAAAAGCCTGCGAAATTGAAAATCCCAACAGTCCAAATACATAAATTGCACATGAGTTCATAAACAACAAAGCGAGATTTGCACCAAGCATAAAAACTGCCGCCAGAACGAATTTCGCTAAAAACAATTGGCGTGACTGAATCGGCAAAGTCAACATCAATCGCCAAGTCGAGTTTCGATGTTCATTTCCGTTCAATAAACCCGTAATTAAAGCCAAATAAAGAGGAAACATAAAGTATCCCCAAATTGCGGTACTACCAGCCCAATACATATCCCATCGAATTAGACCCGTCTTATAGGTTTTTAATTGCAAACCAAAACAAAGCAATGCCACCATCAACGGGCAAGCCAGCATCATTAGTAGCGCTAAAGAACGCTTCACCTTCAACAATTCAACTCGAATCAATTGAATAATCATATAGCCCTCGCTTGTGTTTGTTGATGAAACCATTTTTCTAAAGAAGGCTTTTGAAAGTTCGCGGCGTGCAAACGTAAATTGGCTTGAACAACGCATGCGTTTACTCTGTGCGCTTGCTCTTGAGGCACCTCACTAACCACAAGCTGAGTTGCACTCAAGACTTGCGCTCGAAATCCGTGCGCGACCAGCACTTGCGCGACCAGAGCTGCATCATCAATATGCAATTCCAACACACCAACTTGTGCAGCATAAATTTCATCTAAGTGACATTGAAATTGGACAGTACCATCCTTGAGCAAAGCAAGATGTGTCGCCATTTTCTCTACCTCATCAAGTTGGTGACTAGATACAAAAATGGTGCAATCGGCTTGTTCAGGTAAGCGTTGAATTAACTGACGAATTTCTTGAATACCTGCTGGATCAAGACCATTCGTTGGCTCATCAAGAATAAGAAGACTTGGGCGCCCCAATAAAGCATGCGCCAACGCCAAACGCTGCTTCATACCAAGAGAAAAATGACGAATTAAGCGTTTAGGATCCGTATGCAAGTTAACCAACTCGAGTACACGGTCAATTTCTTTCAAAGCTAAGGACTTGATCACACAAGCAATCTTCAAAAACTCGATTGCGGTCAAATTGGGATAAGAACTCGGCGCATCAACCAAACACCCAACTTCACGTAAGATCGCTTGCCTATCAGTCTGAATATTGCGCCCCAAAATACGAATATCACCGCCATCTGGTCGCAACAATCCAACCATTAATCTAATCGCCGTGGATTTACCTTCACCGTTATTCCCAAGAAAGGCAAAGATACTTTTGTTTGGCACGTTAAGATTCAAACATTTAAGCACTTCATGCGTCGCGAATCTCTTACGCACCCCGGTCATTTCTATTGCTAGTTCCTGCATTGCTGAGTTTTGCACCATAGTCACCTCATAAAAACTACTCCATCTAACTCATCAAAGCATGTCACTTCAATGATTTAGACAAATAGTAATTTCATCAAGTTGAGTTTTGGCGAGAAGCGACGAAACTTAAGAAAGACAGGATTAGCCCTGCGATTTCAGCGATAAAATAAAGTAAATCAAGCAAAGACGGAGCTTGAAACTTGAGTAGCTCTAACAACGAATTTGATAAAAAATTCTACTTGCAACGATGGCGTGGGAAGTGAGCCTCAAGCAAGCCCTCTAGCGAAATTATTAATCACAGCGATATCGGGTGGCATCGATATAAATGGAATCTGCTCCATCTCCAGCATCTGTCGCAGTTCTTCATCGATTTTTCGTGCTTGCTCTTCATTTTGAAAGCGCCCAGTTTGCACATACTTTTTGTCACCACGCTCGACCAAAATATTAATATTGTCGTGGCGGTTATACCAATCCAGAATTTGATGGTGTGTTTTAGTAACATCGCAAATATTCTCAGGATAAGACTGATTGTAATAAAGCACTTGCATCAATGCGCACTCGGTGACCAAGTACTGAACTTGCCCATCGAGTAGATCGAGCATCTCGAATTGTCGCTGAGCGAGTTGATATTGATTTTTAAGAGCATCAAAATTTTTCTGCCAAACTAAGGCTTTGGCGTAATCAGGAATTTGCTCCACCGACTTATTTCGAAGATTTAAATTTAAAATAATCGCAGATGAAAATAATGACTTGTCGCAACCAGGACCACCAATAATATTAATAATCTTGGTCGGATATAAACGCATGCGATGTTCTTGACTCAATCGTGAAGCCCCCGTAACTTGAACAGACATAATCACCTCGCTCGAGAATTTACATTTTCACTCTCAAAATGTGTCCTCATGCTAACACATACATTCCACGAGAAAAACAACGCAATTCAGCAAAGATCCTTATGGGGATTTTAAAGTTCTTAAATGTATGAATTAACACACATTGAGAGAGACAAAGAGAATCTAACGATAATCAATATAGCTTCAGAAATGAAAACAGGGTTAAATCAAACTTGATTTAACCCTGTGTTGGCGACAGAACAGTCGAATTAATCGACGCGAATTACCTGATCGCCAATACGGAACTTTTCCCGACGATCACCCATCAGGGCGCGCAAATCTTTAATGCTCAAATCACTAATTTCGTGCATACGAATTAGTAATGACGCACCAACTGGTAAGTGATGGTGACGGATTTTACTGATTACTGGTGGAGCAACTTCTAAAGCTCTCGACAAAGCTGCATCATTTTTCAAATGCAATTGCTTAATCAAGGTGTCCAACAGGTTATTTGGGTTATAGTCAAAATCATCTGACTTCAGATCTAAAAGGTTTGCCATTTTTTTCTCACTCTTCACAAAATACAGATCAAAAATCTCTGTATGTACCAAGACCAAATCGGTTTGGTTATTATTTATAATTTTACATACCTCTTGTTTAAAGGCATGCACCTTACAACAGAACAAACTTATGCCGACAAATAGTTAAAAAATGCTCAAAGGGCATGCGACGTCAATGAACAAACTAATCACCTAGCACAAACTCATTCTAGCTCGACCATCTCAGACTACTTTTGATCTTTGCCAAATAGTTGTCTAATAGTATTTTGGCGGAAAGACAGGGATTTGAACCCTGGATACGTCATAAACGTATGCCGGATTTCGAGTCCGGTGCATTCGACCACTCTGCCATCTTTCCATACTGCAAAATACAGTCAAGCTTGCGATTGTAGCAAAGTTCAAAACTGTTTGGTAGCCTGTTTTTTTAGCAATTTCCCTCTGAAAAGCCCTGAATTTATTAGGGATTTCATTAGATGCTTAGGATATATAAGGCTATAAAGAATAATTTCAAGCCAAAACATCATCCCTATGAGAAATAGAGTTTTATTTCAAAACAGCAATAATATCCACGCTAGGTCCAGCTTCCTTAGATTCATTAATCGCATAATCGGATTTGGCAGAAATAACCATTTTTTCTTAAAAAATACGATCTATTCACTAACCTGAAATATCCCGGTCATATTCCTAAACTAAGCTAAGTGAACCGAAAGTTAAATTTGACTCGGCAATCTTCAATCGGCGTCTTAGCTATTTATGGAACAGGAATTAAGCATACTTTCTGACTGCAATCGTTACCACGAGGTAATAACCGCACCTATTCCAGAACCAGTTCAAATGCAAAATTCAGTTTTGCAACAGTTGCTTCGCATCATTCGAGAGCGTCAGCTGAGCGCTCGTTTTCAACCGATCATACAGATGGACGACGGTCAAATTCTCGGATATGAAGGACTTATTCGAGGCCCCTCTGACAGCACACTACATTCCCCGATCAACTTATTTCAAGCCGCTGCCGAGCATAATTTAAGTGTAACTGTAGAACATTTATGTCGCAGAATTGTGCTCGAACAATTCAAAGCACTAAATTTACCAGGTAAACTTTTTTTAAATGTTAGCCCTGAATGTCTATTACAACGAGATGCGCGTCATGGCGAAACCCTAGATTACATTCACGAAATCGGGATTAATCCCCAACGAGTCATCATTGAGCTCACCGAATATCAACCAACCCATGACTACGCGCTTCTGTACGAAGCTGTTTTACACTATAGAAAAATGGGATTTGAGATTGCGATTGATGATCTCGGTGAAGGATTCTCAAGCCTACGCCTATGGTCAGAGTTACATCCAGAGTTCGTCAAAATCGATATGCACTTTATTCAAGGAATAGACAAAGACTCGGTAAAACGTCAATTTGTAAAGTCGATACAAAGCATCGCAGAAAAGTCGGGTTCTAAAGTAGTGGCAGAAGGGATTGAAACACAAGCAGAATTACTTACTTTACTTGAGTTGGGCGTTGCCTGCGGTCAGGGGTACCACATCGCAAAGCCACATCCTAGTCCAGCAAAATCGATTTCTGCTGAAGTAGCCAAAACGATTTCTCTTAAAAGAAGCAAGATGCCAGCAGCTTACCTTGATCAACACCAAAATGCAGTCACCATCAAACATCTGCTAAAAACTCCGCCAACGATTAGTTCATCAACCTTAAACAATGAGGTTGAAAATCTATTTTTAGCTGATCCAAAACTAAAGATCATTCCCGTTGTCGACAATCACATCCCTGTCGGCATCATCAATCGTCACAATATGATTGATCGTTTTTCAAGGCCATTTCAGCGCGAACTTTATGGAAAAAAATCGTGCAAAGTCTTTATGGATAGCAATCCTCTGACTGTCGAACAAAACACCAACTTACAGCAAGTCAGTCACATGATTGTGGAAGCAGATCCTGAGCACCTCATTAACGGCATCATCGTCGTCGACAATGGTAACTATATCGGATTGGCGACTGGGCCGGATTTGATGCGAGAGATCACCAAAATGCAAATAGACGCTGCTCGCTATGCCAATCCCCTAACGCAACTTCCGGGAAACGTGCCAATCAATCAGCACATCGATCAATTGCTTCAACAAAAAATTCCTTTTCAAGCATGCTACTGCGATCTAGATCACTTCAAACCTTTTAATGATGTGTATGGTTACCAACGCGGAGATGAAGTCATACAAATGACGAGTAAAATCATCGTCCAACACTGTACGAGCGACAAAGATTTTATTGGGCACATTGGTGGTGATGACTTCATCATTATTTTTCAAAGCGACAATTGGGAACAAAGGTGCAGAGATATTTTGAATACCTTTGAGTCGGAAATTATCGATTTCTATAGCAACGAAGATAGAGAAAGAGGCGGCTATATCAGCGAAGATAGACAAGGCAAAAAAGTCTTTTATCCGCTTATTAGTTTATCTCTTGGTGTCATCAGTGCGCGTGTTGAGCAGTATGGCTCACATCATCAAATTGCGATTGCGGCAACTGAAGCAAAAAAACAGGCAAAACGCTTGCTTGGAAATAGCTTATTTATCGACCGCAGAAAAGAAGTCGCTACCTCTGTGTAACTAACAACTGTCTCTTTTTTCCAAATTACCTAAACTTATTGACAGCATTCAAGTAAATCAATAGTCTTAGCAAAGCTAATAAGCTATTTCAGTTTCATCGCTTTACGCAGATCTCGCACATCGAAATCAGTGCACAATTTGGTAGCCCCATCTCTCATTTAAGACTAGGAAAAATATGACAAAAATTTTATTTAGCTTGCTCGCCCTATCAAGCTTAGTTGGATGTGCAAGTGTCGAAGTTGACGATCCGAATGCACCCAAGGTCGCAGTAGAGCGTGAATATCGTGTTGGCAGTACTATCCCACAAAAGAAAAATGCGCGATCACCATCTGATGTAAAAACAGTGTCTTCTGATGATCTGATTAACATGCCGAGAGCAACGACACCAACAGATCCACTTGGCAGAAAATAAGAATTGCTCAGCAATTACGTTGTAATTAAGCTATACCTAAGCTAAGAATGCGACTCAACCAATTGCAATAAAACAGAAGGCATAAAAAAACGCAGAGTGCTTTTTAGCCAACTCTGCGTTTTTTATTATCAGTAGATTTTTCTAACGATTACCCCACCCACACTCGCGCATTTCTAAACATACGCATCCAAGGTGAATCCTCGCCCCAAGATTCGGGTGCCCAAGAATGTAATACACTGCGGAAAACACGCTCTGCATGCGGCATCATCACAGTGAAACGGCCATCATCATTGGTAACTGAAGTCAATCCAAGAGGCGAACCGTTTGGATTATATGGATAGGCTTCTGTCGCTTGGCCATGGTGATCAACAAAACGCATCGCAGCCCGTACCGCATTAACATCACCCGTCGTAGAGAAGTCTGCAAAACCCTCGCCATGTGCTACGGCGATTGGCGTTTGTGTACCAGCCATTCCTTGGAAGAAAATCGATTTCGATTCCAAAATTTCCACCATAGAGAACCTGCCTTCAAACTGCTCGGACTTATTCTTGGTGAATTTTGGCCAAGCAGTCGCACCTGGGATGATGGACTTCAAATTACTCATCATTTGACAGCCGTTACAGATACCCATACCGAACGTATCTTCACGGTGGAAAAATTCTGAGAATTGCTCAGACATCATGGCATTAAACAAAATCGTCTTAGCCCAGCCCTCGCCTGCGCCCAATACGTCACCATAAGAGAAACCGCCTACCGCAATCAATCCTTTGAAATCAGCTAATTTCGCACGGCCAGCGATTAAATCACTCATGTGTACATCAACAGCCGTAAAGCCTGCCTTATGCATCACATACGCAGTCTCAATATGCGAGTTCACACCTTGTTCGCGCAAGATCGCGACTTTAGGCCGAGCACCTGTTGCGATGAATGGTGCAGCTACATCAGCTTGTGCATCAAAGGTAATAATTGGCTGCATGCCTGGATCAGACTCATCCGCAAGACGTGCGTACTCAGCGTCGGCACAAGCTGGGTTGTCACGCATACGAGCGATTTGCCAACTCGTTTTACTCCAGATTTGATGCAATGCACTGCGAGATTCTTTGTAAATTTCTTTAGCGTCACGCATGAAAGAAATCACACCGCTACTATTTGGCTTACCAATTTCATGACTGCAGGCACCAAGATTATGTGCACGTAACACATCCATTACAGCACTGCGCTGTTCAGTACGAACTTGAATCACCGCACCCAATTCTTCATTGAACAAGGCGCGCAAAGTCAGTTCATTGCGACGTTCAGCAACCTGACCTGCCCAATTTTTGGCATCACCATGATCCGCAGCGTGCTCACTTTCCATCGTCAACATATCAAGGTTGATCGCTAAACCGCTGCGTCCAGCAAATGCCATTTCGCACAAGGTGCTATACAAACCACCATCAGAACGATCGTGATAAGCCAAAATTTTTCCGTCTTGATTCAATTGCTGAATCGCTGCGAAGAAGACTTTTAAATCGTCCGCACTATCTACATCTGGCGTTTGATCACCGAGTTTTTGCATGACTTGTGCGAATGCGGAGGCACCCAAGCGATTTTTACCACGACCTAAGTCGATCAAAATCAAACTGGTATCGCCAGCATCTAACTTAATTTGTGGTGTCAAACATTTGCGAATATCGTACACGGGTGCAAATGCTGAAATAATCAGAGACACTGGAGAAGTCACGGATTTATCGTTACCCTCATCTTTCCATGTGGTACGCATGGACAAAGAATCTTTGCCGACTGGAATACTAATTCCCAAAGCAGGACACAGTTCCATACCAATTGCTTTCACCGTGTCAAACAACGCCGCATCTTGACCCGGTTGACCACACGCTGCCATCCAATTCGCGGAGAGTTTGATATTTTCAATACTGGAAATCGGCGCCGCCGCAATATTTGTAATGGCTTCGCCGACCGCCATACGACCAGAAGCCGCCGCATCAATCACTGCCAACGGCGTACGTTCGCCCATTGACATCGCTTCACCCAAATATCCTTCCAAACTCATCGCCGTCACTGCGCAATCAGCAACGGGGACTTGCCATGGGCCGACCATTTGATCGCGCACAGACATCGCACCAACAGAGCGATCACCAATCGTCACTAAGAAAGATTTATCACCAACAGTAGGCAAACTCAAAACGCGTTCGCCAGCCACTTTCAAATCCATTCCCGTCAAATCAATCGCAGGAAAATCGCGCTTTACGTGGGTAACATCACGATGCATTTTCGGAGGTTTTCCGAGCAATACATTCATTGGCATATCAACTGGCGAGTTATCGTTCAATGGATCGATAACTTTGAGCTGACGTTCTTCCGTTGCCGTACCGACTACCGCGAATAAGCAGCGTTCACGTTCACAGAAATACTGGAACAAAGGCAGACTTTCTGGCGCAATCGCCAAAACATAACGTTCTTGCGATTCATTACTCCAAATCTCTTTTGGCGCCATACCGCTTTCTTCGAGTGGCACTTTACGCAGATCAAAAATCGCGCCTCGCTTGGCATCATTCGTGATTTCTGGGAAAGCATTAGATAAACCACCTGCACCGACGTCGTGAATCGACAAAATAGGATTATCGTCACCCAATTGCCAGCAAGAGTTAATCACTTCTTGCGCGCGACGCTCCATCTCTGGGTTACCACGTTGTACTGAATCAAAATCCAAATCAGCCGTATTGGTACCGGTCGCCATCGAAGACGCTGCACTACCGCCCATACCAATCCGCATGCCCGGACCACCAAGTTGAATCAATAAACTGCCAACAGGCAAATCAAATTTCTTGGTGTGTTTGTCATTGATGTTACCGATACCGCCAGCAATCATAATCGGCTTGTGGTAGCCATGCACTGTGCCACCCACATTTTGTTCGTAAGTACGGAAGTAACCGCCCAATACAGGGCGACCAAATTCATTACTGAACGCAGCGCCACCAATTGGGCCTTCGATCATAATTTGCAAAGGAGATGCGATACGATCAGGTTTACCGTATTGCTGTGTCGTGGTGTTATTACTCAAAACATCGCTAGCGTTTTCCCACGCCTGCACATTTCCTGGCAAATTCAAATTCGAGACTGTAAAGCCTGTCAAACCAGCCTTAGGCTTGGCGCCACGCCCAGTCGCACCTTCATCGCGAATTTCACCGCCAGCACCTGTTGAAGCGCCAGGGAACGGCGAAATCGCCGTAGGATGATTGTGCGTCTCGACCTTCATCAGTGTGTGGGTCAACTCGGTCGAGGCTTGATATTCATTACCTTTCGCCGCGCCATTTGGATAAAAGCGCGTAACCGTCGCGCCTTCCATAATCGAGGAATTGTCGCTGTATGCAACGATGGTTCCCTTAGGCTGTAGCAGATGCGTATTCTTGATCATGCCAAACAAGGACATATCTTTTTTCTCGCCATCGATCGTCCAATCCGCATTGAAAATCTTATGGCGACAATGTTCACTATTCGCTTGTGCAAACATCATCAATTCGACGTCGGTAGGATTGCGTTTTGCCGTGGTAAAAGCATCGACTAAATAATCAACCTCATCATCCGACAGCGCTAAACCGAGCGCGCTGTTGGCTTCGACCAAGGCAGCTTTTCCACCTGCCAAAACGTCGACATGTTCTAGAGGCTTAGCGTCTAACTCTGTGAAGAGACCACTCGCAGCATTTAAGTCTTCCAGCACCATCTCGGTCATGCGATCATGTAACAAAGCGATGACGGCTTGCTTAGATTCTGTCGCTAATTTTTTCGCGCCACCTAACAAACCTGACTTGACTTGCACAAAATACTGTACGCCGCGCTCCAGGCGTTTAATTTGATGCATGCCACAGTTGTGCGTAATGTCCGTCGCTTTGGATGCCCACGGTGAAATCGTCCCGAAACGTGGAATCACAACAAAACTGTCACCCTCTTCGCTACCAGTAAAAGCATCGCCATATACCAATAGCGCTTGCAAACGATTTACCTCGACGTCGCTTAGTGGTGCCGACGCATCAACAAAATGCGCGTAACGCGCCGTCACACCAACAATATTGGCATCAACAGCTTGCAGACGAGATAATAAATTTTTAGTACGGAAGGCAGACAGGGCGTTAGAGCCTGGCAATATCAACATGGCGTGAATGTAGTTGAGGCAAAATGACTGGCTTTTGAGACTCGCGCTAGCAATATCGAGAGAAAGCTCAGACATGTTGCGGGTTGGAACGGAAAGCAGGATTATACCTTGATGCGCGCATTCTCTCCAGCGTGATCGATAAATCTCAATTAAATTAATCGATTTATCATGTAAAAAAAGCGGTCATCAAGACCGCTTTTTCATTCGCAAACTCTGAGAAATGAGTATTATTTTTTTGCAACTTCTTTTTTCGGAAAATCAATTACTTCAAACTCTATGGTTCCAAAGTCAGTTTCTGCAATTGGATCAGGCAAGTTCTCTTCCAAAGGAAGCTTCACATCAACATCGAGCCTTAAATCTTTGATCGGTCCCTCAATCGCAGTAATTCGCTCTAGCTCATGCGCTATTCCCAATAACATCAAAATATCTCGATAAACAGGCAAATCAAAACCTGCTCGCTTTCCCTCTCTATCGTCAACCAATAAACTTTCCAGATAGGGAATGATGCCGGTTTTATTCCAAGCATCACAAATCTTTTGCATCAAATGCGGAAAGTCTTCTAATTGACGACTTGGAATTGCTGACAGATCTGCACCAAACTCAGGAATATTGGCATTAAAGAAAGCGATGAACCGATCACGCAAACGATCATATTTTTGCTGATCATTTACGGTACGATATAAATCAAGCAAGAACAGCCAAGGCAGCGGTGATTCTGGATGTTCTATTTCTTCTTGAGCAGCCAAAATTTCTATCGCGCGCTGAGGATCATTCATCGAAATCCAAAACTCAGCTTCCTGTGTCACATCTGAAATCTCTTCAACTTTGACCGAGTTTCCACGCGGAGCAAAAAAGTTAAAAATACTGCTATTTGTTTCTTCTAGACTAGGCGTGCGCTGGAAATTACTATTTTCAGTAATTCGTTGATCAGGATCTGCATCGGTGGTTTCGAGCAAGCTTGATGCTGGCTTGGAATCACTACCCTGTTTATGAGCAGAATCAGAATTTAAAACTGCCCCAACTGGATTTACCTCGTAACTTGCCTGCAAATGACTAATGACATCTTCAATTTTCTCTGGCTGGCTCTCTTGTAATTGATCCTCGCCTTCCCACCATGTGGCACTTTGGGAGGACAAATTTTTACGAATATAAAGAAGCAAGAAAAGGATCACCACGATTGCCAAAATTGCGATGATGGCAAGCGCAATCACCCAGTAATCGAAACCCACCTTACTTTGCAATTGCGTTAACGCCGACTTATCCAGCAAATTTTGTTGACGCAGTTTTTCAGCCTCCGATTTCAGCTTGGCGATCTCAGCGCCATTGTCGCCCGGAGGAACCGCGCTTGCCGCTGTGGAAAATGGCTCATCTCGCAAAATCGCTGCCATTCTTGCCTGAGCAGCACGTAGCTCCTCGGTGTTTTGAACCAATTGCTGACCAACTTCAGAGCTCAAAACATCGCTCATCCGTAATCCAGATGACAAGTTAGGAATAATCACCTCATCCGACAGCTTAAGCACGTCTTTAGATTCTGACTTTTTGCCGCTTCGCTTCTTCTCACTCGGAACATCGCTAAAATTTGCGAGCCCACTCCCCGAACTCTCTCCAGCTAGCTCTGGTTTAGCAATGCGCTTTTTTCTTTCAGTCACCTTCACGGGTGCCGAACTTGGCTCATTCACACCCGCCAGCTTGGCGACTTGAGCCTGACTAACTTCTTCTTTCGCAAACGGCGAGCTGTCACGCATTCCGACGGCATTAGCAGATACATCCGGGGGATCTAATAAAATCGAAAATTCGCGGTGTAGCTGAGTTTGGCAATTAATATCAATAATCAGATTAATCGCTGGCTCGTTAATCGCTTGCTGCGTCGAAAAGCTTAGCGCTCGTTGTTTTTGTCTTTGATGTATTGCGATATTGGCGCTGGCAATAAATGCGCCATCCATCGAGACCACTCGAGCTCTCAGACAGCTTGGATTGAGAGTTTCAGTGCCATCTCCAACGACATTCGTGTGAACAAGTAAAGATTGACCTAGGGACGAGCGAACTCTTAGCTCTCCCAACCCCAGCGCGAACACCGAACTCGCCACGCTAAATAGGAGTACCATGCCTGCCAAACTAAGCATGAGGCTACGCCAGTATGAAAAAATAATATTATCCTTTGCCAACATAGTGAAATTAAAACTTACACCTGTTCTTAATTGAGTTCGACTATCTTCGATGTTACTTCTTTTACATGTAGATTCAAAGCAAATTGATCGACTTTTTGTTTAAAAATAGTCAAATTCGAAACAAAATCGCTAGCACTTTCGCTTCCTTAAATAAATAAACTATTCTTTCAAACAATTTAGTTTTACCAGTAAATTATGACCATTCACTTTAAGAAGCTATTTCTTCAAACCCATCATTTTTTTTGAAATGCCGCGCATTATATTCACTTCTTCAACTTCTAGTTGCGCACGAGAAAATAAACGTTTCAATCTCGGCATCAATTTCTTGGGATTTCCTGGATCAAGAAAATCAATTTCAATTAAGGCTTGCTCTAAATGTTTGTACATTCCCTCAATTTGCTCGCTAGATGCCAACTCTCCTTGAAATCCAACATCGCTAACGCCAAACTTTTCAGAACTATTCTCTCGTGCTAAGGACTGCATCCTGCACTCATAGACCAAAATTTGTACTGCCTGTGCAAGGTTTAACGAGGAATAATCTGGATTTGCTGGCACATTAATCAACACATTACTATTCAACACAATCTCGTTTGGCAAACCGTAGCGTTCACTTCCAAATACTAAAGCCGCCGACAACTCATTTGAATTAACCACCTTATCGGCAAAATCTCGTGGATTCATAATAGGTGGTGAAAACTCTCGCAATCGTGCACTAACCGCTGCCACATAGTGACAGCCAAGCAAAGCATCTTCAATCTTATCGACGATTTTTGCGGCGCTAAGAATGTCTTGCGCCCCACTGGCGAATGCGATCGCCTCTGGATGAGTTAATGCATCTGAGAACCGCGGATTCACCAACTGCAAATCAGAAAACCCCATGGTTTTCATTGCACGTGCGACTGCGCCGATGTTTCCAGGATGGCTAGTATCGACGAGAACGATTCGCAAACGTTTAAAAACAGATGTATCAGAAATAGCTAAGTTCATTTAAAATAGCGACATTGCGCGTTAATTTTTGTTGTTTATGTTAACAATGAACAATAAATTGCGGCGCCACCGCTCTTTAATTCATCTTTGTGCGACATCTTTACGACCTTGGTTCATTTTGAATTCCAAGGCTGAATTGCCGCCATTTTAACGGAAACTCTATGCACCCAATGCTCAATACGGCAATTAAAGCCGCTCGTCGTGCCGCGACTATTATTAATCGTGCTTCTTTTGATGTGGATCGCGTCCAAGTCAGTGAAAAGCAATATAACGATTTCGTGACTGAAGTAGATCGCGCTGCCGAAGCTGCGATTATTGAGGTGCTGACTACCGCCTACCCTGATCACGCGATTCTTGCTGAAGAATCTGGTGCATCTAAAAACTTACACGACGAAAATGAGAATGTCTGGATCATCGACCCACTCGATGGCACGACGAATTTCATCCACGGCTTTCCACAATATTGCGTCTCCATCGCCTTGCAACAAAAAGGCGTGATCACGCAAGCTGTCATCTATGATCCTAGCCGAAATGAAATGTTCACAGCATCGAAAGGTGGCGGCGCATTTTTAAATGACAAGCGTATCCGCGTTACTAAGTGCGACAAGATTGCTGACGCCTTAATTGGCACCGGCTTTTCTGGTCGTGACATGAGCGGCTTAGATGAATACATGGAAATGTACAAAATCATGACGCAAAAATGTCAAGGTTTGCGCCGACCGGGTGCTGCTGCTTTAGATTTAGCCTACGTCGCCATGGGTCGTTTAGATGGGTTCTTTGAAAAAGGTCTAGCACCTTGGGATATCGCTGCAGGCGCATTGATGGTTAGTGAAGCTGGCGGTATTGTCGGTACCTTTGCCGGCGAATCAGACTACTTGTACAAGGGCGACGTGTTGGCTGGCACACCAAAAGTATTTGGTCAAATGGTCAATGCCTTACAAGCATTCGCGAAATAATTATTCAATTGATCGTGTTGGCTTAACTGATCATTCAGCAAGCCGACATCGATTGAATGATTGATTGCGGTTCCAAAATCAAATCCACTTCATCATTCTGCTGAAGTGGCGCAGTGCCCAAACCTTTCCTGCCTTTTGCATGACGTTTGTATCCTATAGAAATTAGCATGACCACATTTTCAGATCTCGGTCTCTCCGAGTCCATCGTGCGCGCAGTAAGCGAACACGGCTATACCACTCCTACACCGATCCAAGCGCAGGCAATTCCCGCCGTCATTCAAGGTGGCGATTTACTCGCGGGCGCACAAACTGGCACAGGCAAAACTGCTGGATTTACCTTGCCGATATTAGAACGTCTATTGCGTAGTCAACCCATTCCAGCCAATAAAACAGATCGACGTAAAATCCGCGTGCTCGTATTGACACCTACTCGCGAACTCGCGGCACAGGTCGAAGAAAGCGTCGCCACGTACGGCAAACACACGCCACTCAATTCAGGCGTGATCTTTGGCGGTGTTGGCATTAATCCGCAAGTCAAATTACTCAAAACAGGTGTTGACGTATTAGTTGCCACTCCCGGACGTTTATTAGATCACCACCAACAAGGCACGATCGATTTGCGGAATATCGAAATCTTGGTATTGGATGAAGCAGATCGCATGCTCGACATGGGCTTCATTCATGATATCAAAAAAGTCTTGGCGATCCTACCAGCGAAGCGCCAGAATTTATTGTTCTCTGCCACGTTCTCTGATGACATCAAAGCATTAGCGGATAAATTACTGAATAATCCGGCGATGATCGAAGTTGCGCGTCGCAATTCCACTGTCGAAGTCATTGCGCAAAAAGTGCACCCTGTCGACCGCGACAAAAAACAAGTGATGCTGGCGCACTTAATTAAAACGCATAAATGGTCACAAGTATTAGTGTTCACACGCACCAAACACGGCGCGAACAAGCTCGTTGAACAATTGATGCGCGATGAAATTAATGCCATGGCAATTCATGGCAATAAGAGTCAGTCAGCTCGCACAAAAGCCTTAGCAGAATTCAAAGATGGCAGCCTCACTGTCTTAGTTGCAACGGATATCGCGGCGCGCGGAATCGATATTGATCAATTACCACATGTCGTGAATTATGACTTGCCAAATGTTCCTGAAGATTATGTGCACCGCATTGGACGCACTGGTCGCGCAGGAGCGACTGGAGAGGCCGTCTCCTTAGTCTGTGTCGATGAATTTAAACTCTTGGCCGATATCGAGAAATTCATCAAACGTCAAATTCCTCAAGAAATTATTGACGGTTTCATTCCCGATCCGAACGCCAAAGCACAACCAATACAGTTGCGTAGTTTCCCTAATCCTGCGCAAGGACGAGGCAGAGCGAATAATGGCAGTGCTGGTGGCAATCGCAGCAAAATACCAAATCGTCCACAAGGCGCACAAAAAACGACTAACGGTAATGCTTTACGCAATGCAGGACCAAAACCAGTTGGCGCCAAATCAGCATTTAAGCAAAGCACACCACGTCGCTCAGGCGGTCGCGGCGGTGTGTAGTTAATCACAAAATTGATCAACAGATAGCGTAAGGTAGAAGATAAAACGGGTAAATGTGCAAACATTACCCGTTTTTTCATTTGGGTCAATTTAGTTTGAACAGCAGCAAAAAAATCATTCAATGTACACAGGCAAACTCAGTATTTACGCTATGATTTCGCACCTTATGAGATTTCGATAAATAATTAAATCTCCAGCATCCAATTCATAAAATAGCAAACAATAATATGGCAACTTCTGAAACGCACACGCCCATGATGCGGCAATACCTCACCATCAAAGCAGATTACCCGGATACTTTGGTGTTTTATCGCATGGGTGATTTTTATGAATTGTTTTTTGAAGATGCAGAAAAAGTTTCGCGGATTTTAGGTATTACCTTAACCCAGCGCGGCACCTCGAACGGCGCGCCAATTAAGATGGCAGGGGTTCCTTTTCATTCGATAGAACCTTACCTAGCCAAGCTCGTAAAGATCGGTGAGTCTGCTGCGATTTGTGAACAGATTGGAGACCCTGCAACGAGTAAAGGTCCAGTCGAGCGCAAAGTTATGCGCGTGATTACGCCTGGCACTTTAACCGATACCGATTTATTGCCAGAAAAAGCAGAGCGTCCTCTTCTCGCCATGTGTTTGTTAAGTCAACGCAAGACGATCAACATTGGCCTGGCATGGTTATCCTTAGCCAGTGGCGCTTTAAAACTGATGGAATTTAGTACCGATGAGAAATCACTACAAGCGCGCCTACAACAAGAATTAGAACGCATCTCGCCAGCCGAAGTTTTGGTTTCTGCCGGTGGACTATTGTTAGAAGAATTTCGCCACGAGTTACCGGGCAAATTTTCCGAAGTACCTGATTGGCATTTCGATCTAAAACAAGGTCAAAAATCTTTGCAGGACCAGCTCGCGACTTCTACCCTCACAGGCTTTGGAGTGGAAAATTTTGGTGCTGCTTTGGGTGCTGCAGGTGCATTATTACGTTATGCAGAATCGACGCAAGGACGCGGTTTAAAACACGTTAATTCACTCAGCGTAGAATCTGAAAACGAGTTTATCGGACTCGATACCGCCACGCGTCGCAACCTAGAATTAACTGAAACCTTACGCGGTCAAGAATCCCCTACTTTATTTTCTCTACTTGATCATTGTCGTACCGCGATGGGTTCGCGTTTGCTGCGTCATTGGTTGCATCATGCGCGTCGTGAACAACAAATCGCACGCAGTCGTCATCAAGCGATCGACGCTTTATTACAAGCCGACGCAACTACTGGCTTATCCAATACCTTAACTTCTATTCCCGATATTGAACGAATTACGACACGCATCGCTTTGCTGTCCGCACGCCCACGTGACTTATCTGCACTGAGAGATGGCGTGCAACACTTAGGCACGGTTCGCAGCTATGTTGCGATGTGTTTGAAAAATAATGAACCGCGATTGCTGTCACAATCCTTGATAGACCTAGCGACACCGGCTGAGTGTTTGGATTTGCTCGAACGCGCGCTCATGCCACAACCCGCGACCATGGTGCGCGATGGTGGTGTGATTGCGGCAGGGTTTGATACTGAATTGGATGAGCTGCGTTCACTCTCAGAAAATGCTGGCCAATTTTTGATCGATCTCGAAACTTCGGAACGCGCCCGCACGGGTATTGCGAATTTACGCGTTGAGTACAACAAAGTTCATGGCTTCTATATCGAAGTCACAAACGGACAAGCTGACAAAGTTCCCGATAATTATCGTCGCCGCCAAACGCTCAAGAACGCTGAGCGCTATATCACACCTGAACTAAAAGCCTTTGAAGATAAAGCCTTGTCCGCACAGGAGCGCGCCTTAGTCCGCGAAAAAGTTTTATACGAAAAACTATTACAAGACTTACTACCACACATCCAAACTTTACAAACCATTGCGCATGCAGTCGCGCAATTAGATGCCTTAGTTAGCCTCGCCGATCATGCAATGAAAAACAATTGGTGCGCACCGCAATTGGTAGCGGAACCTGTTTTGGATATTGTGCAAGGTCGTCACCCTGTGGTTGAAAATCAAATCGAGCGTTTCATTGCAAATGATTGCCAACTCTCGGCAGACCGCAAATTGTTATTAATCACAGGCCCGAACATGGGTGGTAAATCCACCTTCATGCGCCAAACGGCGCTGATCACTTTACTCGCATATATCGGCAGTTATGTGCCAGCGACACAGGCAAGCATCGGCCCTATTGATCGCATTTTTACGCGTATTGGCGCAGCCGACGATTTGGCAGGTGGTCGCTCTACATTTATGGTGGAAATGACCGAATCAGCGGCCATTTTGCATGGTGCTACTGAAAATTCTTTAGTACTGATGGATGAAGTGGGTCGCGGCACATCGACCTTTGATGGCCTTGCTTTAGCGTGGGCAATCGCACGTCATTTAATCATGACATCTAAGAGTTTCACACTGTTTGCAACGCATTACTTCGAACTAACACAGTTACCGGATATTCATCCTAGTGCAGAAAACGTGCACTTATCAGCAATTGAACACAAAGAAAATATCGTGTTCTTACATGCGGTACAGAGCGGTCCCGCATCACAAAGTTATGGTTTGCAAGTGGCGCAATTAGCTGGTATTCCACAGCCAGTGATTCGCGCGGCACGCAAACATTTGGCGGATTTAGAAGCGCAATCATTACTAAGCACGCCGCAATTTGATTTATTTGCTAGTAGCTCTGGGACAAACACGGCGGAAGAAATCGAAGCATCCACAATTAGCGAATTAGTACAAGATTCAGCGCTGTTGTTGGCAATCGATGATATTGATCCCGATGCAATGACACCACGTGAAGCCTTAGAAGCTTTATATAAGTTGAAAGCACTAGCCAAGCACGAGTAAGCCTTATTAACGACTATTCAATATGATCTTTCTCAATTTTGAGAGAGATCATTTTTTGCGTCTAGAACAGATTAATACTGCAATAGTAATTCTCGCAAAGTGAACTTGCTGGTGGTCGGCAAGGTTTGCAAGAACACATTCCCTCGAAAGAGATGCCAGCCTTGAACTTCTGTAGTTTCCGGAAATTTCTCTAACTTGCTTTGATATTCCCAGGTGCCGTACAAACTGTCTAACTGTTCATCTGACTTACCTCGCTTTATTTCCATCGCATAACTCACCACAAACCCCTGTCGCTTGAGTGAACCATATATTCGTCTTTCTAGTTGCGCATCATTTGATTTCCAATAGATAAAATCACGTTCATTAAAAGGATAGCTTTCTCCATCTTTTAAGTCGCATGGCTTGGGGAAGCGCGGAAGATTTGCCCTACCATCATCCCACATAGGACCTGCGACAGCACTCGCTATATTGATAAATTCACTTGGATTTGGCTGTTGCTTTCCATAAGTCAAACTTAGTCCATTCTCTAGTTGAATCAATTGAATCGTTTTGCCATCCACTTCTAGCATAGAGTACGTTGCGTCACTGTATAACTTCCACTCAGCTTTCGCCGCTAAGTTTCCGTTATACGATGTTCTTTTTAAATGCGTTGCTTCTTTCCATGCCATGGTTCTTGTACACTTTGATTCATACGCTTGCACCAAAGACGACATAGACAGCAACCATAGACAAATCCAAGTTTGCACTCGATATATAGTATTTTTTTGTTTGGCCAAACTAGACATGTAATTCTCGGTAAATAGAACATCAGATCGAGTATCAGCAAAACGAATTATTTAAGATCGTTTTGATTTGTGAGAACAGAATTATCCAAACTCGCAAGCCATTTCGCAAGCGCTTGTCTAATCGCAAAGATCAGGACCACTCTCTCGGATCGACACGATAATAAGCCTTCAAAAGCGCAAACAAGCTTGCGTGGTAATAGGCAAGCTCGTGGCTCTTTTTAAAGAATGCCTCGGTCGACACTGCAAAAAATTCTGCAGGATTTGTTGCACCGTAAGGATCAATGATCGTCATCTCGTTTCGTTCTATTGCCCTTTGCAGATTGTCGAATTCCTGTGTCATCACCTGCGACCAGTTACGATAAGCTATAGTACTCGCCAAACTTGGTGCACCGTTCACGCTACCGTCTTCGCTGTCAAGTTGATGGGCGAATTCATGGATCACAACATCTTGTCCCATTTCTTCATTGTGAGGATTATTGATCACTTGATCCCACGCCAAGATCACGCGACCATCACTCCAAGATTCTCCACTCAAAGTTTGGTTGGTATGCGTGACGATCCCACCTGCCGCCATTTGCTGGCGTGGCGCGATAAATGCACTGGGATAAACCAAGATATGGCTCAGTTTGGGATATACATCCATCTCGCGATTGAGTAACAATAGGCAAGCGCGAGCCGCAATTGTGACTCGAATTTCATCATTAATTTCTAGACCACCACAGCCGACAAACGTTTTCTCAAATAAAAACTGACGTATGCGACGCTTCAACTGCATTTGCAAATCAGTTGGCATGCGACTATAACCGAGTAGGTTCTGACGTAAAATCTTTGAATACGTTGACGGAAACGCTCTTGTTAACACATAGCGCAAACGAAGCTGTGGCAGAACAAAAAAACCGAGGATCAATGCGATGACGATGAATGCGAGATACCACATGCTCTTCCTTATAAGAGTTTATTGACGTAACTAGGCACAATTAATTAAGAGCGATTGAATCACATCGAGATTACTTTTCTTAAAAACATATAAGCACGGCTCTTGGCTCGACATGTACAAGTTGGGTACTAATTACGCAAACACAATAGCTGCTCAATATTCAGGAAAATGAGCTAGCAAAACAAACTTCTACACGCTGCAGACAAATCGATAAGCTGCGATAATCGCAAGTTCTGTTTGCATCCACACCTATTAAATCATTCACTCCATGCGCAAAGGTATTTTGTACGCCGCGGCCTGTTATTCGGCTTGGGGCTTATTTCCCATTTATTTCAAAGCCTTACATAGCATTCCTTCCTTAGAAATTTTGCTACATCGCATGGTGTGGGCACTCGTCTTTTTGCTTTTGGTACTCACCGTACGTCACCAATGGACTTGGATAAGAAATGTTGTGCGTCAGCCCAAATTGCTGGCGGGATTTGCTGCAAGTGCACTCCTACTCTCGGCGAACTGGTTTTTATACATCTGGGCAATTAACAATGATCGCATCGTTGATGCTAGTCTCGGCTATTTCATGACGCCGCTGGTGAATGTATTTCTTGGTTTTATCTTATTGAAAGAACGCTTAAGAGGCGTGCAATGGTTTGCAATCGCTTGTGCTGGCTTGGGTGTATTGTGGCTAGGCTTACAAACTGGACATCCACCATGGATCGCTTTAGTACTGGCAACAACATTTGGCATGTATGGCCTATTACGAAAAACCGCGGCATTAGGTGCCTTAGAAGGTCTATCTTTAGAGACCATGCTGCTATTTCCATTTGCCTTAGCTCATCTTATTTATTTAGCACTTCATGGCCAAAGTGCGTTTTTACAAACTACGATAGCAACACAATTCTTATTACTGGCCGCCGGTCCTATCACCGCGATTCCTCTATTAATGTTTGCTGCCGCAGCGCGCCGCATTCCTCTTGCTACATTAGGTTTGATGCAGTACATCTCGCCGACCATTCAATTGTTCATTGGCATTTGGCTATATAACGAACAATTTAGTCATGATCGTATGCTGGGATTTTTAGGCATTTGGGCAGGACTGCTGGTTTATTCAATTGACAGCTTGCGATCAAGCTTCATGAATAAAACGAAAACAGCGTGAAACTTGTATTTCAAACAGCAAAATAAGCAGCATTTTTGGGCATTCGATGACAGTCTGATGAAATTTGTGGTGTTTCATCGCGAACTGCACAAAATATGACAATTTTTTTGACATCTGCACCTGCATTTCTGCGAAAATTCGCATCTTTATTTTTTCGGCGCGCAAGCGGTTTAACACACTGGCCCAGGCGTCTCCCGTAACAGGCTTTTTTGGAGACCTAAATGAAATTCCGCTTCCCCATAGTCATCATTGACGAAGATTTCCGTTCTGAAAACACTTCTGGCCTAGGTATTCGCGCGCTTGCCGATGCCATGGAAAAAGAAGGAATGGAAGTTCTGGGTGTGACCAGCTATGGCGATTTATCCCAATTCGCCCAGCAACAATCGCGCGCCTCAGCCTTTATTCTCTCGATCGATGACGAAGAATTTGGCGAAGGTACTGATGAAGAAAGCGACTACGCGCTGAAACCATTGCGCGCTTTTGTCGAAGAAATTCGCTACAAGAATGCCGACATCCCTATTTATTTGTATGGTGAGACGCGCACTTCACGCCATATTCCAAACGACATTTTGCGCGAACTTCATGGCTTCATTCATATGTTTGAAGACACACCAGAATTCGTTGCGCGCCATATTATTCGTGAAGCGAAATCCTATTTAGATGGATTAGCGCCACCGTTCTTCCGTGCCTTGGTGCACTACGCGAATGATGGTTCTTACTCCTGGCACTGCCCAGGACACTCTGGCGGTGTAGCATTCTTAAAGTCACCGATTGGTCAAATGTTTCATCAATTCTTTGGTGAAAACATGTTACGTGCAGACGTCTGTAATGCAGTGGAAGAACTCGGTCAATTACTCGATCATACCGGTCCAGTTGCCGCTTCCGAACGCAATGCCGCACGTATTTTTAATGCAGACCACTGCTACTTTGTTACCAACGGCACCTCGACATCAAACAAGATGGTGTGGCACTCCACCGTCGCGCCGGGTGACATCGTTGTCGTTGATCGTAACTGCCACAAATCGATTTTGCACTCCATTATTATGTGCGGCGCGATCCCTGTATTCTTGATGCCAACGCGTAATCACCTCGGCATTATTGGCCCGATTCCATTGGAAGAATTTTCCATGGAAAGCATCCGTAAGAAAATCGAAGCAAACCCATTTGCAAGCAAAGCAAAAAACAAGAAGCCACGTATTTTGACGATTACGCAATCAACCTATGATGGCGTGTTGTACAACGTCGAAACGCTCAAAGATTTGCTCGATGGCGAAATCGATACTTTGCACTTTGACGAAGCATGGTTACCCCATGCGACTTTCCATAGCTTCTACCAAGATATGCACGCAATTGGCAAAGAACGCCCACGCGCGAAGAAGTCTTTGATTTTCTCAACACAATCAACCCACAAATTGCTAGCTGGTATTTCGCAAGCTTCACAAATTTTGGTGCGCGAATCTGAGACGGTCAAGCTGGATAAGGATAGCTTCAACGAAGCTTATTTGATGCATACATCGACTTCACCACAGTATTCGATCATCGCTTCTTGCGATATCGCTGCTGCCATGATGGAAGCACCGGGAGGAACAGCACTGGTTGAGGAATCGATTTTAGAAGCACTCGATTTCCGTCGTGCGATGCGTAAAGTCGATCAAGAATGGGGACAAGATTGGTGGTTCCAAGTATGGGGCCCAGATCATTTATCAGAAGATGGCGTAGGCACGCAAGAAGATTGGATGATCCATGCGGAAGATGACTGGCATGGCTTCGGCAAATTGGCACCGGGCTTCAATATGCTCGATCCAATTAAGGCAACGATCGTTACACCAGGCTTATCTTTGGAAGGTAAATTTGGCGAAACCGGTATTCCGGCCTCTATCGTCACCAAATACTTAGCAGAACATGGCGTGATCATCGAAAAATGCGGTCTGTACTCATTCTTTATCATGTTCACCATCGGCATTACCAAAGGCCGCTGGAACACCTTGTTAACTGCATTACAGCAGTTCAAAGATGATTATGATAAGAACCAACCGATGTGGCGCATCTTGCCAGAGTTTGCTGCGGCAAACCCGCGCTATGAAGGCGCAGGCTTACGTGATTTGTGCCAAAGTATTCACGAAGTGTACAAAGCACATGATGTTGCACGCTTGACCACAGAAATGTACTTGTCTGATATGCAGCCAGCGATGAAACCATCCGATGCATTTGCCAAGATGGCACACCGCGAAATTGAGCGGGTGTCGATTGATGAATTGGAAGGCCGTGTCACCGCGATTCTATTGACACCCTACCCGCCGGGAATTCCGCTGTTGATTCCGGGCGAACGCTTCAACAAAACGATCGTTGATTATCTAAAATTCGTTCGTGCGTTCAACGAACAATTCCCAGGTTTCGAGACGGATTGTCACGGTTTAGTCAAAGCCGAAGTTGATGGAAAACGTGGCTACTTCGTCGATTGCGTTCCACAAGGTAGTGAAGACATCGAGTGATTTATCTGATGCGTCGACAAAAGCGTCAATAAAACGCCACAGATGCATTACCGCTTGTCTGCAAAAAAGCCGCGCCCAGTCTTTGGTGCGGCTTTTTTTCATGCTAATTTCGTCTTAAGTATCTCATATTAGAGATACAATTGAGACATGTTGCCTAACAGAATCCATTCATCCTAAAACGACATAATGAGTCAACTTAACGAATTACAACCGGTCGACAAAGACAAAATCAAACTTGGCGTGCCATTAGAATCGCCAATCTTTGACGCATGGGGAAATCAATTATTTGACGCAGGCGCAGTCATCACTAAAGAAGATGAGCTACAAAACCTTTTGGAAGATGGATATATCGATACATCACCGCAAAAAAAATCGCCTGAGCAAATGCAGCCACTTCCGAACGGCAGTCAGGCAAAAGGATTTTCGCAGCCTCCCACAAACTCTGCCGCTATTGCACCAGCCATCCTCGCATCGACTAGCACCACAAATATCAATAACACCGAACTCAATAAAGAATCGGTCATGTTAGATTTGGACAATGTACGCTGGCACGTTGGCGAAACGTTTTTCTTACAAGTTCATGATAATCCTTCAATTCGATACACCGTCAAATTGATTGGATATGTGAAAAATCAATCCATATTGGTAACTGCGCCAAAGATAGATGGTAGAGGTGCCATTGTTCGAGACGGTCAGACCTTCATCGTCAGAGCATTCCCAGGAAAGAAAGCTTATGCCTTTACCGCGGCAGCATTGAAATCAGTCTATACCCCGCATGCATACCTACATCTTTCGTACCCGAAAATTGTACGATGCACAGCCATACGCCAAAGCTCACGTGCCTCAGTAAAAATTATTGCCTCAGTCAGTATTGGCGATCCGGAACAAACCTCCGCGGCAGTACTGAGCGACATTAGCATGGGTGGCACCTCTGGCTTACTAAAAAAACAAATCGGCAAAAAAAATGATCATGGACTTATTAAGTTCAAAGTAAATACCGCGGGGGAAGATGTGCTCTTAACTATACCGATCATTGTACGATCTATTTCAGAAACCGAAAACAGCCAAGAGTTTCGTTACGGCTTCGAATTCAGCGAGATAGCGACACAGTCAAAAATTATTTTATCTTCCTTTGTACATCAAACATTGGCAGAAATAGAGTAAAAACTAGTGTAAGTAATAAAATACATCCGAATAATAGAGCACCCAGAACTTAGATTTCATTTCAGTTTAAGCAAGACTTGGTTGGAGCTGCAACATGTCGACAATACGAATTTTCTCTCTCAAAAATGGCATCATGTGCATTTCTCTTGCGATGCTAGTTGCCTGTGGAGGCTCTGGCAGCCCATCCAATCCTATCGCACAGGTTCCTCCTCCCATAGTAGTACCTCCAACAACCCCGCCCGTAGTAGTGCCTCCCCCCCCCACGCCGCCATCGGTTACCATGCCTAATGCGACTCAAGCGTCCCGCTTCTTGCAGCAAAGCACTTTTGGCGCAACTGAGACCACGATTGATAGTTTGATGAATGTGGGATTTAATAGCTGGATTGA
Organism: Affinundibacterium baiyunense; assembly: GCF_018139645.1. Taxonomy (GTDB): domain Bacteria; phylum Pseudomonadota; class Gammaproteobacteria; order Burkholderiales; family Burkholderiaceae_D; genus Undibacterium; species Undibacterium baiyunense. The sequence goes on along the minus strand of NZ_JAGSPM010000001.1, from coordinate 48,959 downwards.
AGACCAATTTACAATGCCGCAAAGCTCCCATAAATCCTATATGGATTCGATCGCGGCTGGCCTGAGTAATGGAATTAGCGGTTTAAACCAAAATCATTTCTTTGAATCATTTTGGAAACAAACCGTTAGTGGAAATGATCAATTGCGGCAACGAGTTGGCTTCGCTTTATCACAGATTATGGTTACCTCTTTTCAAGATAGCACTGTAGCCAATTACCCACGAGGTGTAGCCAGCTATTACGACACATTGAATACGCATGCTTTTGGCAACTATCGACAATTACTGGAGGCAGTTACTCTACATCCAATGATGGGTATTTATCTAACATCCTTACGCAATCAAAAAGAATCAGGAACCCGCGTACCAGACGAAAACTATGCGCGTGAAGTGATGCAACTTTTTACAATCGGTTTATCTAAACTCAACTCAGATGGCAGCACCATCCTAAGCAACGGCAAGCCAATTGACACTTATACCAATGATGACATCTCCGGCCTAGCCAAAGTGTTCACTGGCTGGAGCTGGGCGGGTGCGGATAAGTCGAACACTCGATTCTATGGCGGAAATGCTGACGAAAATCGGGACTGGATGCCTATGCAGAGCTATCCAGCGTTTCATTCAGTAAGCATCAAATCATTTTTAGGAACAACGATAGCAGCACAATCACCTGCAAACCCCGAAGCGAGTTTAAAAACGGCTCTCGATACCCTTTTCAATCATCCGAATGTTGGGCCATTTATAGGAAAACAATTGATTCAACGTCTTGTCACAAGTAACCCTAGCCCGCAGTATGTGGCACGTGTGGCTGCTGCATTCAACAATAATGGAACAGGGGTTCGAGGCGATATGAAAGCAGTCATTAAAGCGATTTTGCTTGATCCTGAAGCTAGAAACGATCCATCTTTAAATAACGCGGGGATCGGTAAATTGCGTGAGCCCATCTTGCGATTAGCGAATTGGCTACGCGCATTTAATGCCAAATCAAGCTCTGGGGCTTATCGCATTACGAATTTAGATGACCCACTCACATCTTTAGGCCAAACGCCTATGCGTTCACCATCGGTATTTAACTTTTATCGCCCCGGCTACGTGCCTCCCAATTCTAGTATCGCTAACGCACAACTCGTATCGCCAGAAATGCAAATCACCGCAGAAACCTCTGTAGTTGGTTACTTGAATTTCATGCGTGACACGATTGCAAATGGAACGGGAACAAGTCGTGATGTCAAAGCAGATTATTCAAATCTAAGCACGCTCGCAACAACACCCGAGCAATTATTGGACAAAGTGAATCTATTGCTGATGTCAAACCAAATGAGTAGTGGCTTACGCAGTCAAATCATCGCAGCGGTCAATTCCATCGCGATCCCAACAACGACACAAACCGCGATCGACACTGCAAAACTAAATCGCGTGTATATGAGTGTATTCCTGACCATGGCATCACCCGAATATTTGGTGCAAAAATAAGGAGAAAGTGATGTCAAATTTCAATACATCCAGACGCGAATTCTTACGTATTTCATCCTTGCTTGGTTCAGCTGGCGCACTCGGCGTTGCCGCCCCTTTCGCGATCAACTTAGCGACGGTAGCCTCAGCCGCCGCACAAAATAACGCTGGCGATTACAAGGCGCTAGTCTGCTTATTTTTATATGGTGCAAACGATCACGCTAATACCGTTTTAGCTACCGATAGCGAATCATGGAACCAATATCTAAGCGTACGAACCACCAATGAAGCAGGATCTATCGCCTTACCTGCAGTCGGCGCCACTGGTGGAGTGCTACCCATCACGCCCAATAATGCGCAAGCTGGACGGAGCTTTGCCTTACACCCTAACATGCCAGAGTTGCGAAACTTGTTTAATGCTGGACGTGCCGCAATTCTTGCAAATGTTGGGCCCTTGGTTGTTCCGACCACACTAACGCAATACAAAGCCGCCAGCGTGCCTTTGCCTCCCAAACTATTCTCACATAATGACCAACAATCGCTATGGCAAGCCTACGCCCCTGAAGGTGCTGCCTACGGCTGGGGTGGTCGTATGGGGGACTTGCTGGCATCGAACAATAGCAATCCGATTTTTACCGCAATTTCGGCATCGGGGAATGCGGTGTTCTTATCGGGCAGAACCGTAAAACAATATCAAGTTGGCTCTTCAGGTGCGGTAGCGATTGCTGGATTATCTGGCAGCTTATACGGCTCAACTATGGCAGGTAGCACATTACGTAACATCATCACCAGTGACTCCACGAATTACTTCCAAAAAGAACATGCCGCCACCACGAGTAGAGCAATCGCTGCTCAAAATATGCTCGCCCCAGCAATGGCGGCAGCTGGACCAACTGGTATTCCTAACCCAACGCAATATACCAATCCAAATACAGGCGCATTAGCCAACAACGCACTCGCAGTTCAATTGCAAACTGTTGCAAGAATCATCGCTGGACGCAATGCTTTAGGTGCAAAGCGCCAAGTATTTTTTGTTAGCTTGGGCGGTTTCGATACACATGACTCACAACGAACATTGCAGGCAGATTTATTAGCGCGGGTGTCACATGCGATTGCGTACTTTGACACAACGATGGCCAACGTCATGGGTAGCGATTTACGGCAGCAAGTAACCCTATTTACTGCATCCGATTTTGGTCGCACATTTACCAGCAATGGTGACGGCACGGATCACGGTTGGGGATCGCACCATTTCATCGTCGGTGGTGCTGTCAAAGGAAAAGACATTTATGGCAGTTTCCCAGTCACCGGTCTAAAACACACTCTAGATGTGGGCTCAGGAAGTCTATTGCCACAGTTCTCAGTAGATCAATACGGTGCGACCCTAGGAACTTGGTTTGGCTTAAGTCCAACACAGATCAACGACGTATTTCCCAATATTACGAATTTTAGTGCTCGTAATTTGGGATTTATCTAAAGCGAAAACCGCAACGAAAAAGCAGAATCATCTACCAGAGATCATTCTGCTTTTTTCAATTAAAGAGCCGCTTAGAATCAAAGATCTGAATCAAGGATTTGAATCAAATCATGTCCCGATAAAGTGAGCGGTGAGAATCAAGTTTTCGGTAAGGTCACACCTACTTGCCCTTGATACTTCCCACCACGATCTTTGTAGGATGTCTCGCAAATCTCATCGCTTTCAAAGAACAACACTTGAGCACAGCCCTCACCCGCATAAATCTTCGCTGGCAATGGTGTGGTATTGGAAAACTCTAGAGTGACATAACCCTCCCACTCAGGCTCAAATGGCGTGACGTTCACAATAATGCCACAGCGCGCATAGGTCGACTTACCGAGGCAAATTGTTAATACGTTGCGAGGGATACGGAAATATTCAATGGTGCGCGCAAGTGCAAAGGAGTTTGGCGGGATGATACAAACGTCTCCCTTAAAATCAACAAAAGAACCTTCATCAAAATTCTTCGGATCAACGATAGTACTGTTGATATTGGTAAAAATCTTAAACTCATCAGCACAGCGAATATCATAGCCGTAGGACGATGTACCATAACTAACGATCTTCTGACCGTTCGCATGACGCACCTGATCAGGTGCAAACGGCTCAATCATGCCATGCTGTTCCGCCATCCGGCGTATCCATTTATCTGACTTAATGCTCATGATAATTTGTGCTTTCTGCGTTTTTTAGTAAGCTTGGATTTTACGCCAAAAGCGGAGTAAAAACAGGCTTTATAGTGTTGATTTCGCTGGAATTCTTGATTTTCAGAGCTGACAACTGCTTGTATTTACAGGCTGCTGCGCATCTTTAGCAAATTCAATTTGGTTTTCTTTTGAAATCAGCACTTTGTTTTTAATTGCTGTCATTTCAGCCAAAATAGAAATTGCGATTTCGGCGGGTGTCTTACTGCCGATATACAATCCGATTGGCCCGTGCAATCTAGCGATTTGCTCTGTACTTAAATCAAGCTCTAATAGGCGTTCCCGACGTTTTGCATTATTTGATCGTGAGCCAATTGCGCCGACATAAAATGCGGGTGACTTTAAGGCCTCCATTAGCGCCATATCATCTAATTTAGGGTCATGGGTCAGTGCCACTACCGCGCTACGTGCATCAAGCTGCATCGCAATCACTATGTCATCGGGCATATCGTGCGCCAATTGCACACCTTCGATTTGCCAGGCTTCGCGGTACTCTTCACGCGGATCACAAACCGTCACCTGATAATCCATACCAACTGCAATATTGGCTAAAAATCGTGACAACTGCCCTGCGCCAATAATCAATAAGCGCCAACGAGGGCCATGGATCGTGACCAACTGCGTTTCGGTAAGACGCAAACTCTCGTGTGCTTCGGCGGGACGCAAAGTCGCAGCACCAGTTTGCAAATTCAATTCACGTGCGAGTAATTTGTGTGCAGCCAAACCTGCGAGCAGGTTACTAATTTGGCTTTCTGCGTGCAAAGGCTCAATCGCCAATTGAATTGTGCCACCGCACGGTAAGCCAAAGCGATGCGCTTCATCAGCACTAATTCCATAGGTAACAATTTCCGGCACAGTACGCGTGAAGCCCTCAGTTTGTATGCGAGCAATCAAGTCATCTTCGATACATCCACCAGATACTGATCCAATTACTTGCGCATTTTCTGCGATCGCCAACATCGCACCTTCAGGTCGAGGGCTTGAGCCCCAAGTTTTGACGACAGTCACCAACTCACAAGGTCGCCCTGCTCGCAACCATTGCTCGCAAGTTTTTAATACTTCTAAGTCGATGCTATCCATAAGTTTTTCTATTCTGTTTTCATCTGAAACGAGGTGATGTGTAACGGCGACATCACCCGACTCATTCAATCTCAGTAAACCGCTGCACCAATTTGCCACCAACCTCAATCATCTCAAAGAAAACAGATTTTGGTCTAATCCATAAACTACCATCCGCTGCACGATAAACGATTGCTGCTTGCAAATCGGCTTCTTGGGTTGCCTCACACACCAACTCATAGATACCGCCTTTATAGTGTCGGTATCGCACCTTGTTGCTCGTGCCCGATTTTGATGCTCTAGAACTCGACATTTTATTCACGCCAGCACTCTTCTCGCTGGTGTGCTCACGCAAAAATGCAGGAATTTTTGCCGCACTCAATTTATTAATTTGCGCAAACAAGGCTGGATACACCATCGGAACTTGATGCGTTTGCTGTAAATAAGATGCAATATGTAGCAATAAGTTCGCGGCTACCTCAGCATCAGCTTCAGCGCGATGCGCTTTCCCTTTAAAACGCAAACCCAAGCTGGATGCTAATGGTCCCAAGGAATAGCTCGATTTTCCCGGCAGAACTCGACGCGCCAGCTTTACCGAGCAAATTGTGCCGCGATGCCGAGCGGTCAAACCAAGATTTTGCGCTTCTGCGAGCAAGAACTTTTCATCAAAACTCGCGTTATGTGCTGCCAAATAATCATTGCCAATAAAATCAAGTAAGGCTGGCATCACTTCTGATACTGGTGGTGCACGATTCACCATACTCTGAGTAATTCCAGTTAATTGCGTAATAAAACTAGGAATCGTGACTTGGCAATTAATCAGCGAAACAAAACGATCGACAATTTGTCCATCTTGAATACGCAATGCGGCAACTTCTGTAATCCGGCCACCCTGCTCCGGACTCATACCAGTCGTTTCAAAGTCAATCATGACGATAGGTTCTGCTAACATACTTCGCTCTATACTTTCTAAATCAACAGCGCATTGGTTTAATCAATCAACGATGGAACTTATGTCGCTCCTGCTCAGTCAACCAACTTAGTTCAATCAACTTAGCTCAATCAACCAAGGCGCCTATTTTTTCAATAATGTACTATTGTAATCTGCCCACATCAGTTGATGCCCATCCGCTTCTCATTTATACAAACGCAGCAACATGCCGAACGACACGCCACCTAACAAACGCATTCTCTTAATCAAAAAAAGCTTGTCTCTGAGCGTCATCGATAGAATCATTCCAGCGAATGATTTATTGCGAGACTTTGTATATCGCCGCTTGTGGATTTCAATTTTGATTAGTTCGTTTGGCGCACAAATTACATTACTGGCACTTCCATTAACGGCAGCTGTATTGCTCCACGCCACTCCAACCCAAATGGGACTACTCACCTTTATGGAAATTTTTCCGTATGTGTTGTTGTCGCTTCCTTCTGGTGTATGGTTAGATCGGGTGAGAAAATTACCTGTGTATATCAGCGGAGAAATCGCTATTTCTCTCGCCGTGGCAAGTGTGCCAATCGCATGGTGGTTAGATATTTTAACTATGCCGTGGTTATACATCGTGGGCTTTTTGATCGGTGCTGTTAACACCACCGCTGGCACAGCAGCGCAGATTGTATTAACACAAATCGTGCCGCGTGAACGCTTGATCGAAGCCCATGCAAAAAACGCACTCGCCACATCTGGCTCTGAAGTTGCAGGCCCTGCGACAGCTGGTGCATTAATTAAACTTTTGGGCGCGCCCCTAGCCCTGTTTGCTGATGCGATCTTGCTACTCACCTCTGCAGCTATTTTACGGAAAATAAAAATTCATGAAATTCGTGTTGTCGCACAAGATGCCAATTTTTGGCGGGACTTAAAAGAAGGCCTAAAATTTGTCGCACACAATCAAATCTTGGTCGCCCTTGCAATCACTGTTGGCATTTGGCAAATGGCTTATAACGCCGCCTTGGTCGTACAAATTTTGTTTGCGACACGCACATTAGGCTTGTCCGAACACGCAGTTGGATTGAGTTATGTGTGCATGGGCATAGGCACTGTTCTCGCCAGCATGATCGGCAATCGTGTTAGTAAACATCTCGGCCCTGGCTTATGCATGATTTTGGGATTTTTATTGTGCGCCATTGGTTGGGGACTATTGGCAATCGCGCCGGCTAATCAACTCGGCGTCATTGCATTTGGACTGATGCTAGTACTATTTGCAATTGGTGGTGTGTTCATCTTCATCAATTTTCTGGCGTTACGGCAGGCCGTCACTCCCGAGCCTTTACTTGGACGAATCACTAGCACAATGCGCTGGCTCACTCTGTTACCCGCTGGCCCCGGTGCTTTAATTGGTGGATGGTTAGGTGAACATTTTGGCTTACGCATTACCTTGGGATTCTCTTGCGCCTGCGCCATGTTGCTCGCTTTCTTTGCTTGGCATAACAAAACCATACGCGGTATCAAATCACTTCCACAACTGTAAGACTTGTGGGGGTTTTGTAACTTTAATGTAGGCATCACGCGACACTGATGCCTGTATTGATTTGCAAAAATTACACCTACAGAATGAAACACGAGATAATGCTGGTCGGATTAAACAAATCGCCACAAAATTTTTTGATTCTCATTTTTCACGACCCCTCGCTTGAATTACTCAGACTTTAATGACTCAGATTTTTATTGAGTCCTCATTGTTAAAAAGATTGCGAGGATCGCTGAAATTGCTGAGTCGCCCTTCTTAAGAGAATAGTATGTCGCAACAGACCAATCTACCGAACTTCAAACCTTATATTCCCGCCACATCGGTAATACCGGAATTTACCCTACGCGCACTCATCATGGGAACCGTGCTTGGAATGATATTCGGTGCCTCATCGCTTTATTTAGTGCTTAAAGTTGGGCTGACAGTCAGCGCCTCGATTCCCGTTGCCGTCATTGCAATTACGCTATTTCGCATGATGCATAAACTGGGCGCAAAAGATTCCACAATCTTAGAAAATAGCATTGCGCAAACTGCGGGCTCTGCCGGTGAATCCTTGGCATTCGGGTTGGGTGTCACGATGCCAGCGATACTGATTCTAGGATTTGACCTAGAAATTTACCGTGTCATGTTAGTTGCAATTTTGGGAGGACTGCTAGGAATTTTATTGATGATTCCTATGCGCCGCACCATGATTGTCGAAAAACACCACGAACTAAAATATCCCGAAGGAACTGCCTGCGCCGAAGTTCTTAAGGCTGCCGCGGGCGACTCCTCTCGTGATGCCGCTGGGGAATCAAGCAATCCGAATGCGCAGGCAGATGCGAATCGTCGAGCCAAAATTATTTTTGGTGGCTTTTTCATTGGTCTCATTTACAAGGTCGGCAACATCGCCCTAAAAGGCTGGAAAGACACTGTTGAATATGTATTCCCAGCACCTTTAAAGGCGGGCTCGGTCGGCACCGAAATTTCTCCTGAGCTGCTTGGCGTTGGCTACATTATCGGTCCCAAAATTGCTGCAATCATGGCAGCAGGCGGCGTGCTTTCGTACATGCTGCTGATCCCGCTCATCAAGTTTTTTGGCGATGGCCTACTAACACCTTTAGCGCCAGCAACAAAATTAATCAGCGAAATGAGTCCACATGAAATTCGTGGCGCCTATGTGTTGTACATTGGTGCCGGTGCAGTAGCAACTGGTGGATTAATCAGTCTAGCGCGAGCAATGCCCTTAATTTGGCGCAGCTTGTCCTCAGGGCTATCTGGCCTGTCTTGGTTCAATCGCAGTCAAACCACAAATACGGAACAGAAGACTACGCCACGAACCGAACAGAGTATCCATATGAAGTGGGTTGTAATCGGCGCACTTGCTATCATCGCGGTCATCACCATCGCTACGCCACTACACATGAATATGCTCGGGGCGCTGTTAATTTTGGTATTTGGCTTTCTATTTGCCACCGTCTCATCTCAATTAACCGGACAAATCGGTCAATCATCTAATCCAATCTCTGGCATGACGGTTGCCACCTTACTGTTTACTTGCTTAATCTTTTTATTGATGGGCTGGATAGGTGGCCAATACTATGTCACCGCATTGTCTGTTGGTGCAATTGTGTGTATCGCATCTAGCGTGGCAGGTTGCACCTCGCAAGATTTAAAAACGGGTTACTTAGTAGGTGCCACCCCAAAATACCAACAATATGCGATTTTAATCGGTGCCTTTTGTTCGGCTTTAATACTCGGACCAATTTTATTAAAACTCAATGATGCAAGCACGGTCTATGTACCTATCCAACAAATCGCGCCTGGCTTAACAACCGATGTAAGCAAGCTCAATGAAAGTGCACAACTGCAAGGGCCACAAGCAGAACAAGATCAAGTAAGCTACAAGGTCTGGCATAAAACGGATAACGTTCAAGCACCAGCTGGCAAGTATCTCGTCGATGCGAATGGCAAGGTTGTTTATTTGGTAGACCCGGGCATTAACGGTACCCACAACACTCGCCCCGATGGTTCTGAGGTAAAAAAATATGATGCCCCAAAAGCGGTGTTAATTTCTTACATCATCAAGGGAATACTCGACGGTGAACTTCCTTGGGCACTCGTATTATTTGGCGTAATTATTGCTCTTACTTTGGAGATGTCTGGCATCCCCTCTTTAGCATTTGCTGTCGGTGTTTACTTACCGCTAGCCTCATCAGCGCCCTTATTTATCGGTGGGATGATACGTTGGCTAGTTGATCGTCGTAATAATAAGCTAGAGAAAAATCAAACTCTAAACGAAGAAGAAAAACAAGCCGCAGGTGATCGTAGCGATGGTGTATTGATCTCTTCAGGTTACATCGCGGGTGGTGCGTTAGCCGGAATTGTGATTGCATTCAGCGCAGGCATCATGACCGATTTTGATAAGAAAATCGGTGATTGGGCAGGCTCCAATAATCCATTCTTTAATGGACCTTATGCGGATGCACTATCCTTAATCCCATTTGGTTTAATTGCTCTCGTTTTGTACATTGTCGGCCGTGAAAAAACGCAACGATTAGAGCAACAATCATAATGGTCGAACAATCAGCAAAAGAACACCATTCCTTTTAATACAACGAATAAAGAAAACATGAACGACAGCAAAATTCTCGATTGCAAACAGCAAGAAGTCAACATTGGCGACATCATTCGGGTAACCACACTAAGTAAACAATTCATCAAAAGTTTCCCAGAAGATGAACGCATTTTGATTGAATCGATGATCGGCAATTTTTTCAAAATTATTGCGATCGATGAAGAAGGTCAAGCTTGTATCATGCGCGAATGGCACGATGAACGTGGACAACTACAAACTCACGTCATTGCACTTGATTCCGATGAAATGGAGAAAGTCTAATATTTCTGAGAAAGAAACCTCTGAGGAATAAATAAAAATGGCTCTATGTTGTTACACATAGACCCAATTTTAGGTCTTAACCAAGATCGCATTCGACGTCTTTAACATTAAGCGATGCATTGGTTGCTGGAATTGTTTGCTACTGAAATTATTTACGATAAATCTCTGGACGCGATTTATTACGCGTTTCGTATACAATTTTTGCATCTTTCATCGCACGGTCTAAAGTACGCATCTCTTCATGATCATCATGTGGACTAAAATACTCTGCAGCTTGAGCGCGCATGACATATTTGATCGCCGCTTCATCGTTGAGATTGTACATCTCGGTCAATAGCGTTGCGACTTCGTCTAAATACTCTTCATAGGTCATGAACTTTTCCATCGCATTGATTCCTTTTGATTCCTGTTGATTCGTTTTACGCAAAATGCTTGAATGAGGGCTGCATCTTACTCTGTTTTATCGCCCTTTGCGGACATAAAAAAACGCTGACTTCGCGATCGATGCTTAGTCAGCGTTATTCATAACCACATCAAGCTGTTTAACAGCGATGACGGTAATTCCTAATGGGCAATCACTTCTCGAATTGTTGCCGCCAACTCTTCTGCTACAAACTTAGCGACATATGCATCAGCACCCACACTACGTACGTGATCCTCATTTGTCGTACCAGATAATGAAGAATGGATAATCACTGGCAATTCTTTGAATCGATCATCTTGTTTGATATTACGAGTCAATGTAAAACCATCCATTTCTGGCATCTCCAAGTCTGTCAGCATTAGAGCAACTTTGTCGCGTAATGTTTTACCTTCTGCAGTCGCACCGGCGTGAAGCACTTGTAATTTTTCCCAAGCCTCTTTACCTGTCTTGCACATAACGTAAGGTGCACTAATCGCATCTAAAGCCTGACCAATTAAACCACGCGCAACGGCAGAATCGTCCGCTGCCAAAATCACTGCACCAGGTTTAATTTTGAGCTTAGCACCGATCGTTTCGGAATCAATATCCTTGTTTCCAGAAGGCGCAATTTGACGCAAAATTTGCTCAACATCCAAAACCTGCGCCAATCGTGTGTCTTCAGCGTCACCATCCAAACGAGCGATACTGGTTACCATGCCACCTGCAGCGCTAGACTCTGCTGACAACACTTGATTCCAATCTAGGCGAACGATTTCTTCCACAGATTCGACTGCAAATCCTTGCGTTGAACGCGCAAACTCGGTCACCAACATGATATTCAAGCCCGTGGTTGGTGTGCGCCCGACCACCGAAGGCAAATCAATCACTGGAATAATTTGACCACGCAAATTGACCACGCCTAAATTATGTGGAAGTGCACCAGCAACCGCCGTAATCTCAGGCATCGCGACAATTTCACGTACCTTAAAGACATTGATACCAAACAATTCAGAACGTTGATTTACTGCATCGTTCCCCAATCTGAACAACAACAATTCAAATTTATTTGAACTGATCAAGTTGGTACGTTCATCAACTTCATGTTGTACAGTACTCATATTATTTACCCTCATTATTTATGTAGCTGGACCACTGATCTAAGTAAAACCACACTCTTATTATGCTACTTTTTTTCTGAGAAACACGAATTTCCCATCTGAAATATTTGTTTTTTTTGTTGATGTGACAAAAATGTTTCAACGATTAACAATTACATCAATAAAAGCCACACAATTCGATGAACGCAGATCTCACCTAATAACTTTATAGCAAGGAATGTAAGCTTTGCCAGGTAACTTCATACGACTTTGTTTTACAAACGAATCCAACAAAATATCCATTGCATGCATGATCTCTGGATCACCGCAAATCTCAAAATGTCCAAACTGTTCAATCGCTCTAATGCCTTGGTCTTTCACATTACCGGCAACCACACCAGAGAACGCGCGACGTAAATGCGCAGCTAATAAATGTGCGGGTTGATTCTTGTGTAAAGCCAAGCCACGCATGTTTTCATGGGTCGGTGCAAATGGATGTTGAAACTCACGATCGATTTTCAACAACCAATTGAAGTAATACGCATCCCCATGCTCCTTGCGATAAGCACGCACAGTCTTGATACCAGCTTGCACTTGACGCGCGACTTCAACTGGATCATCAATAATGATTTGATATTTACTTTGTGCCTCGCTACCCAAGGTTGTCGCAATAAACTGATCAATCTGCTTAAAGTAATCGGCGGCGGATGCTGGTCCAGTAAAAATCAATGGGAACGGCAATTGTGCATTGTCTGGGTGCAGTAAGATTCCCAATAAATAAAGGATTTCTTCCGCTGTACCAGCACCGCCCGGAAACACCACAATCGCATGTCCCATACGAACGAAGGCTTCAAGACGTTTTTCTATGTCTGGCAAAATCACTAAATCATTCACAATCGGATTCGGCGCTTCAGCAGCAATTATCCCGGGTTCAGAAACACCTAGATAACGACTGTTTTCAATACGTTGTTTTGCATGTCCGACTGCTGCACCTTTCATTGGCCCCTTCATTGCACCCGGACCGCAACCAGTGCAGATATCCATGCCACGCAAACCAAGGTGATAACCGACTAACTTTGTGTAATCGTATTCATGTCCAGAAATGGAGTGACCGCCCCAACACACCACCAAATTAGGACTAATCTGTGGCTTTAATAAATTAGCGTTACGCAGGATATGAAAAACTGCATCTGTAACACCTTCGGTTGTATCAAGATTGATATGGGCATTTTTTAAAATTTCACCATCAATAAACAAAATATCGCGCAACACCGCAAATAAATGTTCTTGTATCCCTTTGATCATTACACCATCGACGAACGCACTCGCCGGTGCTGCTTTTACTTCTAACTTGATACCTCGTTCACGCTGAACAATACGAATATCAAAACTCTTATAACGCTCCAGCAATTCTTTGCCATCATCTAAACCACTACCACAATTGAGTACGGCTAATGCGCAGCTGCGAAACAATTGATATAGGCTACCGTGACTAGTATCCCAAAGCCGAGCTACCTCTGCTTTGGAGAGAACTTCTAAGTGACCGTCCGGTGTAATTTGCGCATCCATTACTTCATAACTCATCTTTACTTTCCTCTTTTCTTTTATCTATTTAAGTAAATGTAGTATCCACGGATTTAATTAAACTTTCAAGCAAGCAATACAAAAATACTGATGAACATAAAAAAAGCCGACTGATGCTGTCGGCTTTGATTCACAAGCTTCGCACACTGGACGTAGCTCATTGAACTTCGCTCATTAAATGAGCTAAAAACACAAATTAAATTAAGGGAGATCAAACACCGCCATTGATTCAACATGCGAAGTATGCGGGAACATATTAACGACACCCGCTTTTCTCATCTGATATCCAGCCTCGTTCACCAACATACCAGCATCTCTCGCTAAAGTAGATGGACTGCATGAAACGTAAACGATGCGTTTAGGACGCAATTCTGGCGCGATCTGACCAAGTTCGATCAGCGCCTGACAAACCGCCATCGCACCATCACGCGGAGGATCAATCAAGAAGCGATCGAACTTTCCTAAGCTGATAAAATCTTCCGCCTTAACCTCGAACAAATTACGGGTCGCAAATGAGGTTTTTTCGGCTAAGCCGTTCGCTTGTGCATTACTCAAAGCGCGCTCTGTTAATGCGGAACTGCCTTCAATCCCAACCACTTCTCTAACTTGCGTTGCGATTGGCAAAGTGAAATTACCTAGCCCGCAGAATAAGTCCAAGACTCGTTCGTCTTTTTGCGCATCAAGCAAACCCAAAGCACGTGCTACCAGCACACGATTAATGTGATGATTTACTTGTGTAAAATCTGTAGGCTTGAACGGCATCTTCACGCCAAACTCTGGAAGTAAATAATGCAAATCGGATTGTGCTGGATAATATGGTTCCGCACTATCTGGACCTGCAGTTTGCAACCACCACTGCACTTGATATTGATCCGCGAAAGCTTTCAACTTTTCTGCATCACCTGGGCCTAGTGGCTGCATGATGCGTAACACCATCGCCGTCACACCTTCACCAATTGCCAGCTCAATTTGCGGCAGTGCTTCGATTAACGTCAATGAGCTAATCAAATCACGTAGTGGCATCAACATCGCAGAAACATGTGGAGGCAAAATTTCACAAGTTTCCATATTAGCGACATAGCGAGATTTCTTCTCATGGAAACCGACTAAAACGATGCCCTTTTTGTGTACATTTCTAACCGACAAACGAGCGCGGTAACGATATCCCCAAGTCGGTCCATAGATTGGGCGCATCACCATTTCTGGCTTCACTTTACCAATGTGCGCCAAATTGTCTTCAAGTACCCGCTGCTTCATCGCGACTTGTGCGTTTGGCTCCAAATGTTGCATAGAACAACCGCCGCAAACACCGTAATGAGGGCATTTCGGTCTAACTCGTTGCGATGACTCTTTGATGATAGGGCCCAAAGTGGCGGCTTCCCAGCTAGGCTTTTTACGATAACTGTTAAACCCAACTACTTCTGTTGGTAAAGCACCTTCGACAAATACGACTTTGCCTTGGCTGCCATCTTCGTTGAGAAGATGACCAACGCCGCGCGCGTCCATATCGAGGGAGCGGATGTTAATTGTATTCATGATCAAGATTGAAGAGGCTATCAAGCCAGCGAGGATAGAAAGTTGAAAGACCGCAGATTATACAGTTTAATCTCGCGTTTCGAACCGATAATCCCGTAGAAGTCGCTGTGCGTAACGGCCTTCGACTATGCGTTTATGCTACAAAAATGATCACAATAAAGCATCTCTGCCAACACCGCGCGAAGCAAAACTACGTTTCAGCTTAATCAATGCTTCCTGTTGAATCTGCCGCACGCGCTCACGCGTGATACCCATTTCATCGGCTAAAGTTTCCAAAGTAACAGGATCATCGTTATCCAATCCGAATCGGCGCATGATGACTATTCTTTGTTTATCCGGCAATTTGGATAGCCAGTCTCGCACCAACACCGTCAATTCATGGTGTTCTGCTTGTGCATCTGGGGCATGTTCGCTGTCACCGGGTAGCATATCCAACAAGCTGCTTTGCGGGTCACCATCAAGTGGCGTGTCGAGTGACATCGCATGCTCTGACAGTGCGAGAATATCTTGAACCTCATCTAAAGGACGGCTAACTAAATGTGCGATATCATCAGCACTCGCATCTTTTCCATCACGATGCTGCGATTCAAGATGATACTTCGCGCGCAAAATCTGATTTAACTCTCGCACGACATGAACTGGCAAACGAATGGTACGAGCTTGATTCATGATGGCGCGCTCTATGCTTTGCCGAATCCACCAAGTCGCATACGTGGAAAACCGAAATCCACGTTCAGGTTCGAACTTGTCAATTGCATGCATCAAACCTAAATTGCCCTCTTCTATCATATCTAACAGAGCGACACCGCGATTAATGTAATGCTTAGCGATAGAAACGACTAGGCGCAGATTATGTTCAATCATCTTTTGACGAGCATCAAAGTCTCCTTGCTTAGCTAGCGTCGCGAAATGCAATTCCTCCGCGGCACAAAACAAGGGGCGCGTACCAATTTGATTCAAATAATGCTGAGTTGTGTCTGTCGATAATTCCGCTGCCAAAATATTCTTAATTTCATCAATCGGCGCGATACTGACACTTGACGTCTCATCAAACTGAGTCGCATGTTCCCCTGTCTCAACGGCATCTTCGATAACGTCGTGAGAACCGGAGTCAACAAGATCTTCAGCCGCATCCTCAATATCAAGAATATCTTGTCGTTGACTTTGTGATGAATGGGGCAAGTTATCGTCCTGAGGAAATTTATGCATATTTACAGTCAGATTCAATTCAATGAACTAATCAACACAAACAACAAATTAGGCTAACGATTCGGCAGCAGCTTTAGAGGATCGATCGGTTTTCCAGATTGACGAATTTCGAAATGCAACTTCACCGTCTCACTATCTGAATTTCCCATTTCAGCAATTTTTTGTCCTTTGCTTACCGTCTGCCCTTTCTTAACCAAATTGGTTTTATTGTGGGCATAAACTGACAAATAATTATTCGCATGGGTGATCACCAACATATTTCCATAGCCACGTACTGCGCCGACTTCATAGATCACTTTTCCCGGCGCAACCGCAACAATGTCTTGTCCCAACTTACCACCGATATCAATACCTTTGTTTTTTGGATCATCGAAAGTCGATAGCACTTTACCATTAGTAGGCCAGACCCAAGCGATTTCTGGCGCGACCTCTTGGGTCGGTTTCTCAACTGGTTTTACGACGACTGCATCGTTTTTAACCGTCGACGATGCGACGGAAATTGCACCGTCTGACTTTTGCAGCTCTGCCAAATTTGATTCCGAATACGGACGCTTATCGCCTTTAGGTGCGGTCTTATGCGTTGCTGGATTAATTGGATTTAAATTGCGAACTTCAATTCCAGAATTGCCTGTAATCGGCGTTATTTTTACTTCACTGCCACCAGCTGGTCCGGTCCACAAAACTTGATCAACTTTAATATCACTTGGGTTTGCAAGATTATTCCATACAATCAAGTCATTCATATTCAGACCAAGTGCCAGCGCAATTTTTGACAAGGAATCACCACGCTTCACCACATAACTTGGTCGAACAGATTCTGCTTGCTTTGCAACTGAGTTTTGCGAAGCTGTCACAGGCTCTGTAGTGGTTTCTTTACTACGCTCAATCACTGGCGCTTGATTTGGCACCGAACTACATGCGGCGACAAAGAGAACCGACATCAAAGTCAAAACTTTATAAACGAACCTACTTTGCTTCATAAACATTTCTAATTTTCTTAATTAATGAAATTCTCAAACTCTACTAAAACCCAAACTCAGACCACACCTTGATGGAGTGGCACGAAATGGCATTGCTCTAATACGCTACTAGCCCATTCATGTTGTGAAACGCGCTCTACCAATTGCAATACTTGTTGACGTCCACCCACAGGCGCTATTAATCGACCACCTATCGCTAGCTGCTCTAACAAGGCTCTCGGTACTTCCAAGCCAGCAGCAGCGAGTATGATACCGTCAAAAGGCGCTACTTGTGGCAAACCAAGCATGCCATCTCCATAATGCAAGCGAATATTTGCAATACGCATAGGACGCAAATTATTTTTCGCAAGCTCATGCAAGGCTTTAATGCGTTCGATAGAGTAAACCTCTTTCGCAACTAAAGACAACACCGCCGCCTGATAGCCACAACCGGTGCCGATCTCTAACACACGTTGCAAATTTTTACCGTTGCGCAAAATCTCCGTCATACGCGCAACGATATAGGGTTGCGAAATCGTCTGATGGTGCCCGATCGGTAAAGAGGCGTCGATATACGCTTGACTCGCCAGACCAGACTCAATAAATAAATGACGAGGAATTGCCTCCAAGGCGGCAAGTACCAGATTATCTTTTACACCTTGCTGCGCGACGCGCGCCACCATAGCTTGGCGAATCTTGTCAGAAACCATCCCCATGCCAGCGCTCGGCAATGCCTTGTTTGTCGAAATGCGATCCGGCTCTCTTTTCGAGGCTGAACTTGCGTTTGAAATTGAACTTGTGACGACAGTTTTAGCTAAAGGGGGTAAATTGTTTTTTAGATTTTTAGTGTGAATAGCCGCATTTTGCATCGCAGTTTGCGGCATGGCTGTTGGAGATTTACGAAGAGCGCCTCGCTGATCAACGACCGATGACAGATTCAAAGGAAAGCGCTTTTCATTGGCTGTCATAGCAAATCTTCCGCCAAGGCTTGCATTTGTTTTGGATTAGTCAAATCAATTTGCAATGGAGTTACCGATACAAACCCTTTGGCAGTTGTAGCAAAATCAGTACCTTCGCTGGTATCTTTGACTGCACCAACTGGACCTATCCAATAAATGACGCGACCACTTGGATCGTGAGATTGTATGACCGGCTCTGAAGCATGCCGTTTACCCAAGCGTGCCGCGCGCACGCCTTGAATTGCAGCGTGATCCAAGTTGGGGATATTTACATTGAGCAAATATGGCTTTGCCAGATTTGGAAAACCTCGCAACACCATTTGAGCTGCGACTTTTGCGGCGTCAGCTAATTTATCCCAGCCTTTATCCACTTGAGAAAACGCAATCGCAGGAATACCAAATAAATACGCTTCTGTAGCAGCAGCCACTGTCCCAGAATATAAGGTATCGTCACCCATATTTTGACCTTGATTAATACCTGAAACAACCAGGTCAGGAGCCTCTTTCATCAAAGCCGTTAGGGCGATATGGACACAATCAGATGGCGTACCGTTGACAAAATAAAAGCCATTATCTGCACGAGATACGGATAATGGCCGATCTAAAGTTAATGCATTTGATGCCCCAGAGCGATTGCTATCTGGAGCGACAACGGTTATGTCGGCATGCGGGCGAAGTGCATCGGCCAGCGCGACAATTCCGGGGGCTAAATAGCCATCATCATTACTAATCAAAATTTTCATAAGTGCATTTTACCTGATGCACTCAAGGAAATTCATCAGCTTTTTGATTTATTTACGGTCGTTGGTTTTACGACAGTCGAACCGAATTTGATAGAAAAAGCACTTGCAAAATAACCCTAGCGACTACATTTTCCCTACACCATCGCCTAGCCAATAATGACTGATATCTTTTAAACCCCAAGTGCTAGCATCTTCACGAGAAACAATTTTATCTTGTATACCCGCAGCAGCTAAATCAAGTAATACTGGCGAAATATAAGTCATCGACTTTGAAGAGAAAAACGCGCGAACCTTTGGCAGCAACAAGGATTTACCAACCTGCTGTTCAATCACAACACCAAGACGACCCGATTGCAATTTAACTAAAGTACCAACGGGATAGATTCCAATGCTACGAACGAAGGCTTGAAAGACCACTTCATCAAAGTGACCGCGACTCCATTCAGACATTTTCTTGAGCGATTCAGCAGGACACCAACCTTCTTTGTATGGACGATTTGAAGTGATCGCATCATACACATCACACACCGCCCCCATTTTGGCATAGAGACTGATCTGATCACCTTTTAGTCCTTTGGGATAGCCAGTTCCATCCATCTTTTCGTGATGATGCAAACAAACATCGAGTGCGATCTCACTTACTCCTTTTGCCTCAAGCAACATCGCATGCCCAGCACTTGGATGCTCTTTCACTGAAACGAACTCATCATCTGTCAAACGACCCGGCTTATTTAAAATTGCAGGGGGAACCGCCATTTTGCCGATGTCATGCAATAAACCTGCCAATCCCGCCTCGCGGGTTTCATCATCGCTCAAACCAAGCTGACGAGACAAAGCAATCATCAATGCACAAACCGCCACCGAGTGCATGTAGGTGTAATCGTCCGCAGTCTTCAGACGCGCTAATCCAATAAGAGCTCCCGGATTACGCATGACAGAAGTTGCAATCTCCTCTACCAAAGGCATCGCCTGTTCGGCCTCAATTGCTTTACCCATGCGCGCTTCACTAAACATAGAAAACACCGCGCCCTTGGATTTGCCAACTATTTTTGCCGCTCTGCCCATTTCGGCATCCATCGATACAGTCTGTATCTCTGAGAACGGCGTACGATGCTCTTTTATCGGAGCTGGAACCTCAGGTTCTGGCGTGGAGACGACAATCTCAGGGACTTTTTCGACTTCCGGTTTTTCCTCCAACACGTCACAGCCTTTGTCGGTGTCAATCCACAATTCGCGGATGCCAGCATCAATTATTTTTTCTATCGTCGTTTGATTATCAATTGAAAATGATTTTTGCCAAAATGGTGAACTCATCCAAGAAGTACAAAGTTCTTGTACATACATTCCCTGTCTAATTTGCGAGCTCTTAATCTTCTTTAACATATCTAACTAACTTCCTCGCATCTCTATTTGCAAGCACACAGCGAATTCTCCTCAACACTGTAAACGTATTTAATGCCAACCAAAAGATGTTTACAGGAAGAAACTAAGCTTATTCTACCGCAGAGCGATTATCTTGGTTCGACTAAGCAAAAGGATTTCTAAAGATGTGAGGCAAATATGCAAATTATCTAGCTCTATGCATTTTGCGATAGTGAAAAGCTTACATTAAGCAACAAGGAAATTTACTTATATAGTAATTTCAATGGCCTAAATAAATTTTGCATCGATACATTGTTAATAAAGCTTAAATTATAAGGATGCTCCGATTTAAACTTTTCAAACGCAAAGAGAGTCACTTCCTGATCCAAGCGATCCGCTATTTTTCCCCATAAAATAAGACTAGGCTTTGTCGCTTGCCTGGCTAAAGCCTCAAACACAAATGGTAAAAATGTTCGCCATACCTTGGCATCGATTGCAGGTGCAACATCCTCACGAAAAACTAGAGAAGCGTTCAACATCAGAAACCCATGTTGAAGAAAGTTATCCTGCAACTCTGCCATCGTTTGCACATAGGTCGCTGGGTCAGCACGCATCTGTTGCGCCACCGGCGATAATGCGGCAACGCTGGTATCACCTGCAGTTAAGCGCTGATCAGCGACCAACAGCATTTTTATAAAATTGCGTAATGAAGTAGCACGATTGACTGGTTTACTTAACCCACCCGCTGACTCGTGTGACCAGATATTATCGACCGCACCATCCATAAAACAATAACCAGTCGCACTCTCACTACGAGGATAAGGACCTTCGCCGATCAAGACGTAACGTACTGAAGACAGAGGTACGGAAAAAGCAGCAAACAATCGATGACTATCTGGCAAAAACCGCGAATTCGCTAATTGATTGAGGTAGTCAGGAAACTCACGTTCAATCGCTTGCAACCCCTGTTGTAAAGTCACATGCCATGAAGGATGTGCTAGCTGAATATCCTGCGAAAAATAATCAGAAAAATTCATACAAAGCAATTATTTAGTAGGACTAGGAATCTGCGGCGGAACCAATCCTGGCGCAGGTGAAATGGGCGCAGAAGGCGCGACCTGAACAATGCCAGCGTGAGGAGTTGGCGCTGGCAAATCGACTCTTCGCGGAATTCCTGATTCACTCACAATCACATGATCTGCATGCACTTCCTGCAATCGTACATTCGGCATCAACTCTTTTCCGATTCCGACGGTGAAGTTAGGCTGTCCCTCGACGACAATAATCGCCACACTATCTTTAGGGTTGGCTGCGACAATCACACCTTTTAATTGATAACTACTTGGTGCTGCTTGTGTGGTGGCAGAAAGTCCAAATAGATCGCCCCACTGCCCAACGGATGGCTGATAACCATCAACACTCACTGGCGCTTGAATTGGGCGAGATGCTGGTTTAAATATTTGCATGCCCCAATAAGTCACCACCACACAAAGCATGGAAAACAAAATGATATTAATAATCAAAGGAAGGCGCTTCATATTTTTCTCAATAATTTAAACTAGATTCGCTTGTCCGAAAACACACAACAAACTAAAGATACTGTTCGCAATTCGCGGTTAACGCACCAACTGATTAATCTCAATAATTGGCATCAACACCGCCAACACAATCAGCAACACGACGACACCCATCGCCAAAATCAATAACGGCTCAAGCAAACCCGCAATTGTCAACGCACGACGTTCCAAGTCTTGTTCCTGCGCCGACGATGCACGCTCCAGCATTGCGGGCAATTCACCTGTCACTTCACCAGCACGAATCATATGAATCAACATCGGCGGAAAGTGTTTATGTGCGGACAAAGCACGAGCTAAGCTAACGCCCTCGCGCACACTATTGGTAGCATCTTCAACTTGTGCTCGCATCGCGACGTTGGATAAGGTCTCACGACTGGTTTGTAGAGCTTTCAAAATCGGCACACCTGATCCCGTTGTAATCGATAAGGTGCTCGAAAATCGCGCCGTATTCAAACTCCGTTCAAACTTCCCATACATAGGCGCGTCGAGCAACCACGTATGCCAACGCATTTTTATTTCGGGATTTTTAAGCGCATGTCGACATACAAACGTCATTGCGGTGATCGCTATCGCCAGTAACCAGCCATAGGCACGAACAAAATCCGAGATCGCCAGCATCACCACCGTCAGCAATGGTAATTTTTGTTTTGTGTTAGCGAACACCGATACGATTTGCGGCACGACATAAGTCAACAAAAAAATGACAATGGCAAATGCGACGACGGTAACGATAGCGGGATAAGTGAAAGCGAGCTTGACCTTTTGTGTTAAGGCATTACGACGTTCGATGTAATCCGCCAGGCGCGATAAGACCCGAGACAGTTGACCAATTTGTTCACCAGAAGCTACCAAAGCACAATAAATATCAGTGAAATCATTTTGATGCTGCTTCAAGGCATCAGACAATGCAGAACCAGCCAAAATCTCAGATCGAATTGAGGCAACTAAATCACGTATATAAACGCGCTCAGCTTGCTCTAATAAAGCAGAGAAAGCCTGTTCAAGCGGCAAGCCGGCATCCAACAAACTCGATAGCTGACGCGTAAATAAAGCCAATTCAACATTAGATAGATGTTCGCTAAAAAGTGATCGACCTCGTTTTGCATCGCCAGTTTGGTTCGCAATTAATTCCACCGTTACAGGCACCAAATTTTGTGCGCGTAAATCGGAACGAGCAGCACGAGCACTGTCGGCGGTGACAACCCCTTTCTTACTATTCCCGAAGGAATCTACGGCTTCATATCGGAATGCAGGCACAATCAGGCTCTCTATTGAATTATTCTTTGGTCACGCGCAATAGTTCTTCTTTGGTGGTTACACCGGCGTCTAGCCAGCGTTGCCCATCTTCGCGCATGGTTTTCATACCATCACCCTGAGCTGCTAAACGAATCTCAGCCTCCGATGCCTGATGATGAATTTGCGCTGAGATCGCTTCCGTGGTTAACAGCAATTCATAAACACCAACCCGACCTTGATAACCTGTATGACCGCAATGCGTACATCCAACCGATTTCCAGACACCACTTTCATGCACTTTACAGTGCGTGCACAACTTACGAACCAAGCGCTGTGCCACTACACCCAACAACGATGACGACAATAGAAATGGCTCAATTCCCATATCGAGCAAACGCGTAACGGCTGCAGCCGCATCATTCGTATGCAAGGTTGCCAAAACTAAGTGACCGGTTAAAGAAGCTTGTACAGCAATTTGCGCAGTTTCTAAATCACGAATTTCACCGATCATAATGACGTCAGGATCTTGCCGCAAAATCGCACGCAAGGCTTTTGCAAAACTCATGTCGATCTTTGCATTTACCTGCGTTTGCCCAACCCCAGCTAATTCATATTCAATCGGATCTTCAACTGTAAGGATGTTGGTAGTGCCTGCATTCACGCGAGATAGCGCAGCGTACAAAGTTGTCGTCTTTCCCGATCCGGTTGGTCCAGTAACAAGCACAATACCGTGTGGCTGAGCGATCAATTGATCAAACTGCGCGAGCACTTGCGGACTCATACCAAGGTGCGTCAAATCTAACTTGCCTGCTTCTTTATCCAACAAACGCAATACCGCTCGTTCGCCGTGACCAGTTGGTAGTGTTGAAACGCGCACATCAACCGGCTTTCCACCAATACGTAGCGTGATACGTCCATCTTGCGGCAAACGCTTTTCGGCGATATCTAATTGCGCCATAATTTTTATACGGGAAACCAAAGACGCATGTATCCCTTTCTTAGGACGAATCACATCACGTAATGCACCATCGACGCGAAAGCGCACTACTGAAATTTGTTCAAATGGTTCAATATGAATATCTGAAGCACCTTCACGCAAAGCTTGCGTCAACAAGGCATTGATCATGCGGATGACTGGCGCATCATCAGCGGATTCCAATAAATCCTCGATCGCTGGCATATCTTGCATTAGCTTGGCCAAATCCATATCGGACTCAACTTCACCAACCACATCAGCGGCATCACCGCCCGATCCAGCATAAGCACGTGCAATCTCTTGCAACAATTCTGCATGAGGCATCAGATTCAAGTGCACGCGCCCAAAACGTCGCCCTGCTTCCAAAATCGCAGCTTGTTTGGTTTCAATCGATACCTTTAGCTCAACAGGCGCACCTTCTAAGTCATCTCGACGACTAGCAAGAATAGAAAAATCTCTGGCGAAGGCAAATGGCAATAATCGATTTTCAGACATACGATTTACTTGCCTTCTTTATTGACTGATTTTGCTTTATCGGCAGAACTAGGTTCCGCTGGGGTCATTAGCCTTCCCTTTTCCATCTTTAAAAAAGGAACGTCGGTTTCATTCTGCATACTTCGCAAATATTGTGTACGCAAGTAATCGTAACGATCCAATGACACACTATTGCTATCTTCTGCGGTACGTATCACAGTTGGACGCAAGAACACCATTAGGTTAACTTTTGAACGCTTCTGACTACTGTACTTAAATAAATTACCCACTAAAGGAAGATCACCGAGAAATGGAACTTTTTCGACACCGCCACGGGTGTCATCTCGGATCAAACCACCGAGCGCAATGATCTGCCCATCCTCTGCTAGTACATTCGTTGCAATCGACCGCACTGTGGTAGTGATGCCAACACCACCTGCTACAGGTGCTCCGACATTAGACACTTCTTGCGCAATCGCCAACTTCACAGTACCACCTTCTGAAATCTGCGGCTTTACCTTTAATTTAATACCAATGTCTTTACGTTCAATTGTTTGAAATGGATTCGATCCCGCAGTACCTGTGGTTGCCGTCGTATATTGACCTGTGATAATGCCGACATTCTGACCGTCGGTAATCGCTGCCTCTTCATTATCTAAAGTCACCAAATTTGGCACAGATAACACGTTTGAGCTACCGTCTGTTGCCAAAGCATGGGCTAGTGCACCAATTCCCAATTGCCCACCGATTTGTCGAAATAAACCGACATTCAAACCTTTACCTACCAATGCCGCAGCTTGTGTTGTTGCATTTCCAGACGCCAAATTAATCAATGCATTTTGATTTGGATAGGAGGTCACGGCGCCTAAGCGATAATTGCTTGTGCTGTCACCAGTCGCCCCTGCCCATTCAACTCCGAGTTCATTTAAGCGATCTGCAGAAACTTCAACAATTAAAGTTTCAATATAAACTTGGGCGCGACGTGCATCAAGTTGATCAATCACGCCACGTAAATTTCTATAGACTGCGTCACTTGCAGTGATGATCAGGGTATTTGTCGCAGGATCGGCTTGAATAAAACCACCGCTTCCACTTGTAGGCCCTAGACTATTATTATTGGAACTGATTGGAAGGCTTAAATTAGAACCAGAAGAACTTAATGCAATATTATTTCCCTGCGCTGTCGAGCCACCTATGTTATTTTGTGAATTGGTTGGAAAGCCAACATTGTTGGAAGTATTCGCTGAAGTTGATGATAAAGAACTGTCGCCGCCTAATATTGATCTAAGTGTTGCCGCGAGTTTGACTGCTTCTGCATTTTTCAAGTAAACCACATGCACATTACCTGGTCGTGTAGTTGGTTGATCCAACTGAGCGACGAGTGACTTCACTAAATTACTACGTGCGACTGAAGGTGATTTAATTAATACAGAATTTGTTCTGGAATCCGCCAATACGATGGTTTTACCCGCATCTGCACCTGCTTGACTATTGTTCTCGCTCAGACGTGTCACCATAGTAGCTACATCTGATGCGATAGAATGCTTAATCGGAATAATTTCTATTTCTGGATTAGAAGGCACATCAAGTAAGGCAATCACTTCCGACATACGGCGCATATTATCGGCATAATCTGTGATCACAATCGAGTTATTACCTGGATTAACGTTAATCACATTATTTGGTGAAATCAAAGGCCGTAAGGCAGTCACAATATTATTTGCAGCCTCGTAATTAATACGAAAAACTTGCGTAATAATTTGATCGCCTTTTACACTTTTTGCTTGTGTTGGTCCGCCCTGCAATTTCGCATCAGCTTCTGGTACTACCTTTGAGAATCCGTCCGAGGTCACCACCGCAAAGCCTTGCATACGTAAATTAGACGTCAATAATTTAAATGCCTGCTCTTTCGTTAATGGTTTTTCCGCAACCAAAGTCAATTGGCCCTTTACACGCGGATCAATCACAAAAGTCGTTCCGGTGTAATGGCCAACTGCCTTAATTACTGATTCAATATCGGCATTTACAAAGTTTAAACCTGCGACATTTTGACCTGATTCTTGTGCAACAGAGGTCAAGGGCAAACACAAGCTCGCAAAGCCTATACCGCTACAAAAAGTGGCTTGCATACAGATATGCAACAATTTTTTTGATCCCATTATTCGGTGCGTATTCAACGACGATTTAATTGTATTCTTCATGCCAATTGTCTCAGTTATACTTAGTTATACTCTAATGCGATGACTTGTTTGTCGCCTTCTTGACGACGTCTTCCCAGCAAATTCAATAAATTTGCCATTCTTTCTTCTTGCCCTTGCTCGGCAAATGCTTTTCCTGAAAAACGAAAACGACCTTGTTGCAATACGCCATTTCCTTCTAACATCATTGGACCTTTGTGCGTGCTCAACACTAAGTTTGCAACGTCGCCTTTCCAATTAAATGCTAAGAGATAACTCCCCAGTGGCTTGACCGAAGACGCACGCGATGCCATCTCATTCATTTCCAATTTCATCGTGCCATTCAATAGTGCCTTACCTTCAATGACGCTTAAATCCAACTGTCCCCAATGCAAAGCAATTTTTCCAGTTGGACCGATGGTATTTAAGGGAGCCCCCAATCCTTCTAATCGTTCAGGTGGCAAGGTGATACTAGCTGGACTGATATACCACTGTTGAAAGCTACCTTTTACTTGTAAAGGTGCTGACATCACCTGCGTATTTTCTAATTCAACAGCCACTTGACCTAATAAGATGGCTGGAGAAATTTTCCAAGAAAATCGTCCCGGAAACAAAGGCGTAACAGCTGATTTCTGGTCAACCGCGCCACCAATAAACGCCGAGCCACGCCAGAAGCTTCCTTGTATATCCCCCAAACTCAGGCGCCCCATCGTTTGCTTCTCTAAAAGCACACCTACCCAGCTCGCAGGCAAAAAAATTAGTACGGACACAAAGGTGCTCAAGATGCCGACCAAACACCAAGCTAAAACAACTTTCTTTTGCATACTAATTGCCAGGTCTTTGCTGCCGCAAGGTAATTACCACACTCACCTGTCCCGCATCGCTTAGCGAACTTACTTTTGCCTCATCAACAGTTAAGCGAGCTGCTTTCTGCATTTCCAAAATCCATTCCATCAATTGTGCATACGCGACTGTATTTGCTTGAAAACGTACGATCTCATTCGAGACTGTTAAGGATTGGGTTTTAATATTACGGCGATTTAATGTCGACTCAATGACTTCGCGAGTAATCGGCGGAATATTCTCGGACATTGTCTTAGATAGTGCTTCATACTGAGACGCCATATTCATCATAGTGGCGGCTTGTAGTTTTAATGCTGGCGTCGCACTCTCCAAATTGCGAATATTGCTGAGCGCAGGTTGAACGCCGATTAAATAAATCAGGCTTGCAAGGATTAACACCCCGACGCCGAGCAAAATTCTACGCTCACGTAAATCACGCCTACGCCAATCATTGCGCAAGCTTGTTATAAATTCGATTTCTTTCATCTTGTGCCACTCAAATCAACAGTCAGCTTCAATGCATTGTCTTTGACTTCCAGTCTTAATCCACGCTCTTTCAATAAAGAAGTTAATTGATCAACTGGAACTTCTGCTAAATTTTTGGGTTGAATAAATAAACTACGCTCACGATACTCAATGCTAGCAACCGTCGCGCTTGGCTGCCCTGGCACCAAGTGTCCCCATGCTGCTGCAAATTGTGCACTTAGCACTAAAAAGTCATCATTACTCGACTCTCCAGCCATTTTTTTTGCCGCATTAATTTTCTGTTGCATTTGAAATAGCGGATCACGAGAAACAGGCTCTCTAGGAAATGCGGACTGATAGATAGCCTGAATCGAATCTTGTATCGTATTCGCTTCCGTTCGTAAACTCATCCATTTCCAATTTAGAGCGAACAAGCTAATAAGCACGATGCTACTCGACAAAATCAATGTCCAACGCCATTTCGCCCAGTCGAAACTCTGCTTTCCCTCGAGATTAAATGTGGAAAACAAATCCAGCGTTTGCGTCGACAAACCAGAAATTTTTGTCTTCCAATCAGGTTTAGAAAATTGCACCTGCGGCGATACATCACCCTCAGTCGCAGAAACTTTAGATAAAACAGCTTCTAATTCTGGCGCCACGAAATAATTGATCGCCCCCTGTGGAAGCAAAATCTTGATTGTTTGTTGTATCTGAGTCGCGACATCAACATCATCAATTTTTTTATCGTGTAATGCGATGGTTAAACCAGCTCCTAATTGTCCAGCTGCTTTTACAGAAATTTCCAGGATTTGCTCACCAATTTGATCTAAGTTAGTCGATTCAACTAGCACAGTGGCACTCTCTGCTTGCAATGGTAAGCCACTGGAAATTGTGTGCGCGGAGATTTTTTGTGCGCCAAGCGCTACGCCAAGCGACATCAATTGTTCAACCCAAGATTTGGCGATAACAGCAACCTTGCATTGACCATTCACCGGATGTTCGGGGACAAATAGCAAATCATTGGTATCAGAGAGTAACTGCTCTTCTAACAAGTTCGGCAATGCGGTTTTCAATTTTGCAAACGACATCGGTGGAACCGCAACCTGACAGAAGTTCACATCACTCGACGACACCAATAAAACCAAGCGTTCAGATGAATGAACTAACTCTCGCAAAGAGTTGAAAGAGTGCCGACCTTGCTGCAGAATATTTTTATCGGTCGCTAACAGACAATATAAAAACGTCTGATCTTCCCAGCGCCCCAATTGCTCCACTACCGACTTAGGAGGTAATTGTAAATAAAGCGTACTTGCCATGTCCCCTGTTACCCTCTACAAAATTGAGTTCACTATCTTTTTGAATCGTTTTTCTATGTGCCGTATTTTTATTTGCTTCTATGGCGATCACTTAAACTCAATTCTCTCTAACCCATAAAATCTGTGTTCCCTTGTCATCGCGTTCGATCAAGGCATCCACTTCCAATAAAGATTTATTCAAGCGAACTCTTCCATTAACAACAAAAAAATTCGTTTGAAAATCTAAAAACTTAACGTCAGCTTCAGTCACCTTATCGGGAAAATTCAACTTAAATCGCTCAAAATCAAGAAAATAAGCACGATCCCTGGTCGCAATCATTAACGCAGCGTCTGTTAAACTGACGTTTTCTAAACGCGCAGACAAGACTTCGGCCGTTGTCGTGTTGACATTGATCTTTGTTGGCACAGGTAAAACGGTAACAAAGTTTCTCAATCGCACAATATTAGCTACCGAAAAGCCCGGAATTGCCAACAAATCATCAATTTGGCTAAATTTCAAGAATTGTACTTCGGAATTAGCGATTGTCGATAAACTATCAGACTTCTCGGAAGGATTTGGTGGGTTTTGCGCACCACCCGGCTGACCTGGCTGTTGCGGTCCTGCAATTACTTTATCCTGCGTTAAGGCAATTTGGCTGGCGACACGTTGCGCCAATGAGGGATCGAGACTCAAATTACTGAGAAGTTTTGCGAAACTGGCTAACTCACGAGGATCTACTTGCCCATTCGCAGCCAAATTTGTCAAATTAAACTTTGCTTGCGCATCGCTAATTTGCCCAGATAAAGTCGCATCACTATCCTCAGTATCGGCCCTCCCATTTTCCACATATTGATCTAAGCGCGTATCACCTAAATTGACTGCCCAAGGCTCACCTAAATGATCGACTTTACTGATACGCCTATCTTCACGCAAGATTAGTCCAGCCCAATCCAATGCACCTCGCAAAACCCATTTTTTCTGCAACTGAAAACGTTGATTTTCGATTGATCGAACTTGAACTTGTTGTTGCCAGAACAGACTAGCCACAATCGTAATCGCCAAAGTGGTGAGTAGTAATGCGGTAACAACAGCAACGCCGTCTTGTTTTTTAAGGGTCATGCGGCACCCAGCAAGAAAATCTTCAATAGCGGATTCTGTTGACCACGCAATTGCATCGTGACTTCTAAACCAGTTTTCCGAGGCACAGCTTTACCTGGCTTAGGCGTTGCAGCGATTGTAGGGTCGCTAGTAATATCAGTTCCGGCTACGCGCCAATTATTTTCGTCATTATTCCAAGTTCGCATTTGAAACACGGTTACATCACTCTGCAATTTCACTACTGGCATATTGTCATTGCCGTTGATCGCACTCTGCCACATCGCGTCGATGAGTTTTAAATCACGTGTTGCAATCGATTCACGCCGAGAAAAAATACCCTCCTGCATTTTATAGGCAACGACTTGTAATTGAGGCGCACGCCCGTCTTCATACACATTGCGGATCAAAATTAATTGGGTATCAAATGCACGTATGCTCTCGCGTCTTGGTAACTGCACATCGCTCACAACATGCGCACAATCATTTTCCAATTGAACAAAACTAATTTGCGCACCGCGACTTTGTTCAAGCTCTTGATTTAATGTTTGGCGAGCGCGAATGATACTGTCTAATCCGCTCCATCCCATCACCGCGATAATCGCAAGAATCGCAATTGCCACTAGCAGTTCAATCAGCGTGAAGCCAGCACTTCGGTATTGTGACTTATGGTGCATTCGGCACCACCTGAGTCAATTTTGCCAAGCGACGTTGCAAATTACTGGCTTCAAATACCAGCACCTCAACTCGTCTAAATGAAGGATTAGGCGTCGCTAATACATGTTCTTCACAAAGCAGATTTAATTCTCCTTGCGGACAAGGAAAACTGCGCTCACCAAGTTGCGGCCACTCTTTACCAAGACGAATTTGCGCGAGACGATTTTCTGCCGACCAATTCGCCATCATTGTGGCGCGAAGTCCGCTACTGTTTTGTGCCAAGCTAGCAACCGCTCGCAGACTGGCTCCCAAAACAGTACCAACGATGACTAGTGCAACTAGCACTTCTAACAAAGTAAATCCACGAGAAATGCGTTTATGCTGTGGAGCTTGAGTTTTACAAATCACCTCATTACTCCACCACGAAATGGCCAACGCCATCCGCATTCACAGCAACTTGATCATCACCAACTCGCAAAATCAATTTAAATGGACGGCTAACAGGCTCGCGACCAAATACAATTCTAAGCTTGTCAGCACTAACCGCGTCTTGCGACAGAATACTCACTTGGGTCTCTGGAAATGTAAACTGGCGTCCACGCAAGGTATCTAGATCAGTTATTTTTTCCCATTTATTCTCATTTAAAACAAGAAACTGGTATCCCTGATCAAATACTTCAAATGCGGTTTGACGGTTACGCACAATCGCCTCCTCTCTCGCTAACTGCAAGAGCAAAGAAATTCGTTGTGCGTCGGTCTGCAATTTTTGATGAACGCTTTGAACTGCATTCAAAGATACCGCTCCCAGCATGATCCCCATGATAACCAAGACTACCAGCAACTCGAGCAATGTAAATCCAGAGTTGCGGAATCTGATCGGTGATCTAGCCAGTGTTCGTGTTTGATAAGTCACGTTATGACTTACAGATCCCAGGAACCAATGTCAGCGTCGTAGCCAGCGCCGTTGGGCTTTCCATCTTGGCCATAAGAGAAGATTTCGATGTCAGATTTTAAACCTGGCGACATGTATTGATATGGATTGCCCCAAGGATCCTTTGGCAATTTTGAAATATAACCATCCGTCTTGTAACCGTTTGCAGCAGGACCAGAGGTAGGTTTTGTTATCAGTGCTTGCAAACCTTGCTCTGTAGTTGGATAGCGCTGATTATCGAGCTTGTACATTTTCAATGCGCCAAGCATAGTAGAAATATCCTGCTTCGCTTGTAATACCCTCGCATCGTCGGTTCGCCCCATTAGCTTTGGCACAACCAATCCGGCAAGAATTCCCATAATGACCAGCACAATCATAATTTCAATTAGGGTGAAGCCGAGCGCCACCCCAATTGACTTCACTTGAAACTTACGAGGATTCGATTTATTACTTAGACTCTTCATCACATTCCCACCAGCTTAAAAATCTACACAATTCATTACATCAATTACTATTTGATACACAGCAAAAGACGAATTCAAAAATTTATCATTCCCGTTGAGACTTGACTAGGCAAATTCAAAATGAAAGTGATAATAAAAGCTTACCGTGTAAATCGTATCATGAAATAAACTAAAAAAACTTAGTTCACGCACAACAAGAAAAATTATTCCAATTCATGCACACGAACAAGGATCTGAATTTGACAAGCACGAAAAAAATCATCGCCATTTTATTCTTGCCTGCGAAAATTTAGCTGCATTTGATGATTAGTTACGGCGCGGATAGCCCTCGGACAAAATACGATCCCAGACAAGATCTTTTTGCTCCTGCGACATAAACACCCAATCTGCGACTTCCGCCACAGTTCTACCACAACCACGACAAACATCATCAAAAGTAGTAGAACACACAGCCACACATGGTGTATCAGGTCGATTATTTTTTTCCATAATTATCGCTCTATATTTTTCGCTTGAAATTTATTGCTTTATTTCTCAAGACCTCAAGAATTTGAATAATTTATCGCCGTTCAAATCTTCACTTATTACAACATCATACAGCGATTTATTTTAATCGCAGATTATAGCGACACAACTTGATTGACCTATTGGCAAATCAGCAGCAAAATCAACGCTGTCCATGATTGAAGTTTTTAATCCAGCGACAATTACCTCAATCACCTCCACTCAAACTGAGCAGAATAATATGACACAAGACTTTTTCCAGGCCTTTATACTTCTCATTCTCGTTACCGACCCATTTGGCAACATTCCAATCTTTGTCAGTGCACTTTCTACTGTCTCACCTGAGCGTCGTTGGCGTGTCGTAGTTCGAGAATGCGCAATCGCGTTTATTCTTTTGCTGTTATTTATGTTCTTCGGCAAACATTTTTTAAAAGCGCTTCAATTGTCTGAGGTCGCCTTACGTATTGGCGGTGGCGTGATTCTCTTTTTGATTGCACTTCGCATGGTCTTCCCACAAGAAGGTGGCGTATTTGGTGCAACTGAAGGCAATAGTGAACCATTCATCGTTCCCTTGGCGATTCCAGCACTTGCTGGCCCATCCTCGCTTGCGACCGTTCTACTGTTTTCATCAAACAGTAGCTCAGACCTCATTGTGCATGTTGGAGCACTTGTTGCTGTCGCCTTGGTTTGGCTGGTTGTACTGCTCGGTGCAGAACGAATGCAGAGAGCTCTCGGAGAGCGCACCATGACTGCGGTCGAACGTCTAATGGGGTTGATCCTGACAGCGATGGCGGTAGAAATGTTATTAGCAGGTATTCGCGAATATCTAAAAACCTTATAAGTCAAAGAAAGCAAGAGCAACCGATCAGATGATTTGTTGCTCTTTAAACGCTTGAATTTGCGCGTCTGTATAACCTAATTCCGCCAATACTTGTTCGGTATGCGCCCCTAGCGCCGGCCCCAACCATCGCGTTTTGCCCGGGGTCTCAGATAGCTTAGGACTGATCGCAGGGATTTTTAGTTTCGCACCGTCTGCAAATTCATGCTGTTCAAACATATCGCGCGCTTGAAATTGCGCATCGCTCATCATATCTCGTACCGAGTAAATTTTTCCTACTGGGACATCGGCCGCTCGTAAACTAACCAAAGCTTGATCGATCGTCTGCGTATCGCACCAAGCTTGAATAGCAGCATCAATTTCCGCGGTACGTGGCACCCGCCCATCATTTCTCTGTAGAGAATGATCATGCGCTAGATCTGCTCTATCAATTGCTAACATTAATCGATGAAAAATAGCATCACCATTGCCAGCAATCACAATACTTTCACCTTCTGAAGTTGTGTAAGTATTCGATGGCACAATGCCCGGCAAAGCACCTCCAGTGCGCTCCCGCACCACACCAGCAAAATCAAACTCAGGTACCAAAGACTCCATCAAATTAAAGACAGATTCATAGAGCGCGACATCCACCATCTGCCCTTGCCCAGCAACTAAGTCATCGCCTGACTTTCCATTCCAGCGTCCACCACTCACATCGCGATGACGCAACGCCATCATCGCACCAATCACACCGTGCAAAGCGGCAACTGAGTCGCCTATCGAAATACCGACACGCACAGGAGGACGATCAGGATGCCCTGACACATAACGCAAGCCTCCCATCGACTCTCCGATCGCACCGAAGCCCGGTAAATCGCGCATAGGACCAGTTTGTCCATAACCCGATAAACGAACCATAATTGTGGCGGGATTTATCGCTCGCAAATCTTCATAACCAAGCCGCCACTTCTCCAAAACACCAGGGCGGTAATTCTCAATAATGATGTCTGCATCCAATGCCAACCGACGGGCAATTTCCTGCGCCTCCTCGGTCTTCAAGTTCAAGGTAATGCTTTTTTTATTTCGTGCCTGTACACTCCACCAAAGCGAAGTACCATCCTTCAAGACACGCCAATGACGCAAAGGATCGCCACCATCAGGCGCCTCGATTTTTATGACTTCTGCCCCAAACTCGGCCAACATGCGCGAGCAAAATGGCCCTGCGATTAAGGTTCCCATTTCAAGCACTTTTACGCCAGCTAAGGGGCCCATCGGTTTATTGTTATCACAGGTCATCAAGTAACTCGCCTATCCAGCATCGCCCTCGCAATCGTGCCAGGATCAACGTATTCCAACTCGCCACCCACCGGCACACCTCGTGCTAATCGGCTTACGTTTAAGCCGCGCGCCTTCAAGGTCTCACTAATGTAATGAGCGGTTGCCTCACCTTCGTTGTTGAAGTTAGTTGCCAACACCACTTCTTTTACCGCACCATCAGTAGCACGCTGAATTAACTTTTCAAGATGTATATCCTGTGGACCAATACCGTCTAATGGTGACAAACGGCCCATCAATACAAAGTACAAGCCTTTGAAGGTCATCGTTTGCTCAATCATCAGCTGATCACTAGGTGACTCGACCACACACAACAGAGATAAATCTCTGCCCGTGTCCGCACAAGTATCGCAAATCTCATTTTCGGTAAAGGTATTACAAGACTGACAGTTATGCACCATGTTTAAGGCATTCAGCATGGCCTTGCCAATCTGCTCTGCCCCTTCTCTATCGTGTTGCAGCAGATGATAAGTCATGCGTAATGCGGATTTCGGCCCAACACCCGGCAAACGTCGCAACGCTTCAGCAAGTTGTTCTAGACTGCTTAATGATTTCACGCGAGATTCTCAATGAAAGAAGCGCATCAAATTTTGATGCGCTTCAAGATAAATAAAATTCACCGCATCTACTACGGCGGATCACTGATATCAATTAGAAAGGCAGTTTAAAACCAGGTGGCAGCGGCATACCTGCTGTTAATCCTGCCATTTTCTCTTGGCTTGTCGCTTCTGCTTTACGAACTGCATCATTAAACGCCGCCGCAACCAAATCTTCCAGCATATCTTTATCATCTGCCAAAAGTGAAGGATCGATCACCACACGTTTTACATCATTTTTGCATGTCATTATTACACGCACCAAACCAGCACCAGAC
The DNA here is from genome assembly GCF_018139645.1 of Affinundibacterium baiyunense. Lineage (GTDB taxonomy): Bacteria > Pseudomonadota > Gammaproteobacteria > Burkholderiales > Burkholderiaceae_D > Undibacterium > Undibacterium baiyunense. The sequence continues at coordinate 13,308 of NZ_JAGSPM010000001.1, read as the reverse complement.
TGCCCTTCAACCTCGATCAAAGCCAATTGGTCTTGCGCTTTTTTCATATTGTCTTGCATTGCTTGCGCTTGCTTCATCAAGCCAGCTAATTGATTTTTCATCATAAAAATTCTCCTAAATAAAACGAATAAAGAAATTCTTCGTATCGATCTCGTGACTCAACCGGTGAGTTATCATTTTCACTAAATTGGACGCACACTACCGGTTAAAATCGTCGCACCAAATTCACGCATTAAAGCTTGCACAAAGCTGTCAGACTGTATCGCTTGCTCAGCTTGCACTTGGCGCTCAGCCCGCTCAGCCACAGCCTGTGCATTGGCAGTCTGCGCAACAGCACCAATTTCAAAATCGAGACGAATCTCACGACCGAACTCAGCAAATCGCTCATTTAATGCAGCACTGAGTTTCTCACCACTGCCTGCTGATAATAATGTTTGTAAAGGCACACACAGTTTAAACAAAATAGCGTTCCCGTTGACTAGGCATTGTCTCAACTCACTCTGTTGCGCTAGTTGCTGCGCCACACCACGCACAGGGAGTGAAGCAGCGAGATTTGGCCAATGACCATCCCAATTAATTTCTGCCATTGGCATCAATTGCAAAGGTTTCATCGGCGAACTTGGCGTCACAGAATTATTCTCAATAACTTGTTCTGTGCTTCGCTTCTCTTGGATGCGCTGCGTTTCTGGCTCTTTGACTTCAAACTCTTGCGATGCAATATTTAGTCCCACATTTTCAGCATCCAAAGGATTGTTCGACAATACGGGTGGATTGATTCCAGTTGCATTCAAACTTGGCGCGCTACTTGTTAGACTATCGCCCTCTGGATGCGACAACTGCGCTAAATTCAATTCGCCAGAACTATCTTCTTTCCAGTAATCGGATTCTTGTATCTCTTTCCGACGCCCACCCGAACTCGCTTGCGATGTGTAAGCATCAAACGTCTGTGAATCAATTTCATCCCACGGTGGCGGCATTGAATTGTCGTTCACATATGCAGGTGTGCCATCGTTGCTTGCAAGTGTTGGATCAAGGCTTTCAGGCTGATTTAACTCCGGCACTTTTGTTGCCGTGCTTTCCGAAGTTTCCTGAACTACCACAGGTGATTCAACTCGATGTAACTCTGGCGTTTCTTTAGGCATCGCCGCTGCAGAGGGACTCGAAATTGCCGACCCCGCCGTTTTTTTACCGCTAGCAGCGCGAGCTGCAGCCAACGCCGCCATAGCTGGACTCATAGGCTTCACAGCTGGTGCATTGACTGTCGAAGCTGCAACCGCCGGAGCTGCCGAGGCTGGCGATATTGTAGCAATCGCTGGCGCATGTATGGGAGCGTTTGTAGGAAGGTTTTCTGAAACGCTTGCCGAAACGTTTGTGGTCGCCTTAACAGAAACACTCATAGAAGAATTGGCTGCCGTATCCACAACCACCGCCGAAGTCTGAGACGACATTATTGGACGCGCACCGTTCACAGCACTACTCATAGGCGTAGTTGCTGCGGGCCGAGTTACAGATGGACGACTAGTCGAGGTAGCACTTCCGCCCTGATTCGACATAGAAGCAATTGAACTTGGCCTAAACGCCAACATGCGCAACAGCGTCATACTGAAACCGGCATATTCGTCCGGAGCCAATCCAATTTCATTTCGTCCATGAACAGCAATTTGGTAATACAGCTGCACTTCTTCTTTATTAAAGCTCTGCGCTAGACGCAATAATTCTGTACGTTCTGGCAAATCATCAGCCAACGCCGCAGGAACCATTTGCGCAATCGCGATTTGGTGCAACATACTTCCCAAATCTTGCAAAGCGGCTTTATAAGACAAACTACGAGCAGACATCTCATCTGCTACAGCCAATAGGCCTGCGCCATCTTCAGCAACTAAGGCATCTAACAAACGAATTAAATACGATTGGTCAAGCGCACCTAGCATACTTTGCACGGCATCCAAACTGACTTTCCCAGCCGCATAGGCAATTGCTTGATCTGTCAAAGACAAAGCATCACGCATCGATCCATGCGCGCCTTGCGCTAACAAACGCAATGCAGCCACTTCAAAATCAATTTGCTCTTGACCTAGTATATTTTCGAGATGTCCAACAATATGTCCTGGCGGCATTTGTTTTAAATTAAATTGCAGACAGCGCGATAGCACTGTCACCGGAATTTTTTGAGGATCTGTCGTCGCTAAAATAAATTTTACATGCTCAGGCGGCTCTTCTAAAGTCTTCAACATGGAATTGAAGGCATGGTTAGTCAGCATATGCACCTCGTCTATCATATAGACTTTAAAGCGTGCATTAGAAGGAGCATAAATTGCTTGCTCTAGCAGAGATGCCATTTCATCGACACCACGATTTGATGCCGCATCCATCTCAATGTAATCAACGAATCGTCCAGCATCAATTGAAGTACAGGCATCGCACTGGCCGCATGGCTGCGCAGTAATCCCTTTTTCACAATTGAAAGATTTTGCCAAAATGCGTGACAAAGTTGTTTTACCGACGCCACGTGTGCCAGTAAATAAATAAGCGTGATGCAGACGTTGTTGATCCAAAGCATGCGTTAGCGCGCGTACCACATGCTCCTGCCCGACTAAGGTATCAAAACTTTTAGGGCGATATTTTCGAGCTAGGACTTGATAGGACATTTTTCAATTTTACCTTATTCTTGCGCGCAAAAATTCGCGACTAATCACACAAGCAATTGCACCAAACTTCGCCAATTGCCTCATCTAATGCAAGCAAAGCGGACGCATTTGATATTGCTGCTGCATTCTAAAGAACTTTAGGAAAGTTGGCAGCCTCTAATTTCACATTCAATGCAAAAGAATAAATGTGTGAACAAAATCAAGAGGAAAAAGAGAACAATTATTGGAGCGAGTCCATATTTGAAAAGGAGGCGAGCCTGATCTGCGGCACTTACGGTAAATGACTGTGGCTGCTTCGTTCCCGACCTGACCAGATTGGTCACGCCGCAATGCGCAGGGGCCCGCCAGCTGCAATTATAGCGCATTGCTTGATATCCGTGAATGAAAAAACCAAATCCAAATTCGATCTTGATTACAGATCAACTCGCCTATGCTTCTACAAACCTAGTTCCTGCCATATATCATCAATGCGTTTTTTGATTTCTGGTGACATTTGAATTGTACTTCCCCACTCACGTGAAGTTTCACCGGGCCACTTGTTTGTAGCATCCAATCCCATCTTGCTACCCAAACCACTAATCGGAGACGCAAAATCAAGGTAATCAATCGGTGTATTGTCTACCATCGTCGTATCTCGGATTGGGTCAACTCTGGTCGTAATTGCCCAGATGACTTCTTTCCAGTCACGAATATTGACATCTTCGTCAACCACGATAATGAACTTGGTATACATAAACTGGCGTAAAAAACTCCATACGCCAAACATCACGCGTTTCGCATGTCCCGCATATGATTTCTTCATTTGCACTACAGCCATTCGGTAACTACATCCTTCAGGCGGCAAATAAAAATCTGTTATCTCAGGAAATTGTTTCTGTAATAAAGGAATAAAGACCTCATTCAATGCCACACCTAAGATAGCAGGTTCATCAGGTGGTTTCCCAGTATAGGTAGAATGGTAGATAGGATCTCGTCGCATCGTGATTCTATCTATTGTAAATACAGGGAAATAATCTTGCTCGTTATAGTAGCCTGTGTGGTCACCATACGGCCCCTCCAAGGCATGCTCATATCCACTTGGATGCGTCTCATCTGGATAAATATGTCCCTCTAGAACAATCTCTGCAGATGCGGGCACTCTCAACTCACTCCCAATCGCTTTTACTAGCTCGGTGCGACTGCCACGTAATAGTCCTGCAAATTGATATTCAGAAAGGCTATCAGGAACAGGGGTCACTGCACCCAAAATAGTGGCGGGATCCGCACCCAAAGCAACCGCAATCGGGTAAGGCTTTCCTTTGGTTGCCAACGCATGTTCACGAAAATCCAATGCACCACCACGGTGTGCCAGCCAGCGCATAATGACTTTATTTCGACTCAACACCTGCTGACGGTAAATTCCTAAATTTTGACGCTTCTTATGCGGTCCTTTTGTGATCACCAAGCCCCAAGTAATCAGCGGCGCTACATCACCAGGCCAACAATGTTGGATAGGTAAACGAGCTAAATCAACATCGTTTCCTTCCCACACAATTTCCTGGCACGGGGCGCCACGTAACTCTTTCGGAGCCATATCCCATACTGCTTTCACCAGCGAGCCCAGACCTAAAATATCTTTAAAACCCTTTGGTGGTTCTGGCTCCTTCAAAGATGAAAGCACATGTCCGATTTTTCGCAGCTCACTAATACCGCTTGCCCCCATGCCTAAAGCGACGCGCTGTGGCGTTCCGAACAAGTTTCCTAACACAGGGATGGAATGTCCTTTCGGATTCGTAAATAGCAAAGCAGGCCCCTCGGCACGCAAAGTCCTATCGCAGATTTCGGTCATCTCCAAAATTGGAGAGACTGGCGTAACTATTTGTTTTAATTCACTTTGTTGCTGCAATTGGGAAATAAAATCCCTTAAATCTGAATATTTCATCTTTTTTTACGAATTCGATTGATCAAAGCGCTTACTTAGAATAGCTAGGCAAGTAATTGATTTTATTGAGCTTTGCCGCATTGCAGCAATTAAATAAGATCCAAAAGTTATAAAAAACCGTTTTTATAGTATTGACTCGATATAAATGCCCCCATACAATTCGCCAACTTTAAAAACTACTGAATTGATTTACAGTAATATTTTAAAGCCTAAGGTCATATTCGTCGTTCAAACTAAGCGATAGAACATGATAGTGGGAATCGGGTTCCCACCTATGAGTAAGGACTACAAATCTCCTTACATCAATCAAGGCGAAAGCCTCAACCCGAATTTCGTTATTCATTCTTTTCTGCCATGCCATAGCAAGACCGAAAAGAATGGGGAACTCCGGCGTCTTAGATGGATATCAGACATTCTGATTCTAAGACGATGTTTCTGATTCGTAGATGTGCATGAATATTCAATACAGGTATTTATGCGTGACACTTCTCGACAATTCAGGAGGTTGTATGCTTCATAATTTGATTTTAACAGCTCGCTCACCGAGCAAGTGCATATCTGCAGAAAAAGAGATGGCACGGCTACTAGCAAGCAAATCTAAAGTCAGCGCACTGACTACCGTTTTACACATCACATCCGGCTTAGGACTGTTAGCATTAATTGTTCTGAGTAGTATGTTCTTTAATCCTGAGTTAGCGGAAAAGTTTCGTGCCCTTTCTCCATTTGGTGAAGACATTACTAGTGTCGCGCAAGAAAAAGTAGCGGCACCAGATTTAGCCATGTTGATGGCGACTCCACAGCTTGTTTCTCAGGTCAACAATGATGAATCAGCGACAGAATTTGGTTCTGACTCAAACTACAAAGCATTGATCGGCACTCAACGCCAACAGCAGTTAGTCACGAATTGGCTGTCGAAGCGTTATCGCGTCGCGGATGAAGCAATCGATATGCTGGTCTCAGCAACCTACTTAACAGCAAAAGAAATCAAGCTAGATCCGCTTTTGATTTTATCGGTGATTGCAATCGAATCACGCTTCAATCCTTTTTCAGAAAGCCCAGTTGGCGCGCAAGGCTTGATGCAAGTCATGTCCAAGGTACATCACGAACGTTTTTCGGAATTAGGTGGTGTTAAAGCAGCTTTAAACCCTGTCGCCAATATTAAAGTCGGTGCATCGATTCTCAAAGAATACGTGAGTAGCGCGGGTTCAATCGAAGCTGGATTGAAACGCTATGTTGGCGCTGCAGATATGGAAACTGATGGCGGCTATGGCAGTCTAGTGATGGCAGAATACAAGCGCCTCAAAGACGTCGCCGCTGGAAAATCCGTATCAATTTATGCGACAACAGCAAAACCGACTCCTATTTCGCGTCCACTTGAGTCGAATGAAAAACGTCCAAATGAAATGACCCAGCAAGCAGCGATTAACTCAGATCAAGTTGCCGGCATTTAATATCTCTTCAAAAATGAAGATGACATTTACCGAAATGGCTTACTAAAAGCCGTTCGGCAAATGTCAAACGATAAACTGCTAGACCGTCCCCTCCTCTTCCACCCTAAAGTTTCAATTCGAGTAAATCTACTAAATCTAAATCGAGATTTCGATTTGCAGCTTATTTAGAATCCATCTTTAGTGTGACAATCACACGACTAATGATCGTTAGAATCAAAGAAAAAACTGAGAATTATTAAAATCTCATTTTTGTTGTCGATTCTTTACGTTAGAATATTTTTTAAACAATAAAAAGATCCATTACAAAACATTCGTCAAATGGATATTTAGGTAGTCGTGGTGCTGAATTTGCGAAATAAGTTTTTGCGATACAAACAAGAGACTCAAGTCCGAATAGTATCGATAAAAAACGGATTCAAAACATAAAAAATCGCAAAACAAGCATTCAAACATGATTTAGATAATTCTAATCATGTCACAAATAAAACCAAAACTTTATGCATTCGGGGGAGGAAAGCAAAATGTTAGCTTGTGGCACAGTAAAGCTTTTTGGGATCGACGAAAAACTCGACATAACAACAGGGCTTCGAAGATCAAAATTAACACATAAATATTTAGGAGATATTGAAGCAGAATCCCGATTTGAATGCCTAGCATTCGCCAGCGATTCTGGAACATCAAACTTTGTCGGACTGGAGTATCTAAACGGAAGAATTGGTAATCGTGTTGGCGGCTTTATTCTGCAACACATAGGATCAATGAAATCGGGGTTATCTATCAGTACACTGAATGTCATTTCTGGCTCTGGCACGGGCGATTTCGCAGGCATGAAAGGACACGGCAGAACGACTTGGAGTACAACTGGCTCAGATAACTCTCAGGTACTTCTGGAATATAGCTTCGATTGATTATGCTCATTCATCAAATCACCAATAAAAAAACCGCTCTCAAATGAGCGGTTTTTTTATTGCAGCTTGCTTACGCCCACTAACTTTAGACTGTGAGCAACACACCAAAATCACTTCTTATTTTCCACTTCTACCGTTCGCAGACGTGCTGCTAATTTATCCAGCACACCGTTGACATATTTGTGCCCATCTTGACCACCAAACGATTTGGTCAGTTCAACTGCTTCATTAATGATAACGCGATAGGGAATTTCGATATGATTTTTCATTTCATACGCGCCAATGAGCAAAGCCGCATGCTCAATTGGTGACAACTCAGCGATTCCGCGATCAATAAACGGAACAAATTCTTCACGCAGTTGAATGGATTGATTTATCGCACCATGCAACAAAGCGTCGAAATGTTCACGGTCTGCTTTATCAAAGCCATGAGCCTCGCGAATATGTGCGTCGATTACACCAGAATCTTCATTATTGAGAAGCCATTGATAGATTCCTTGTAGCGCAAACTCGCGCGCGCGATGACGCGGTGAGCGAGTTTTATTTGGATTCGCATGTTGAGTATTAACTGTCATTGTTTTTCCTATATTTTCTTTTTTTGACGTACGGTCACTTGCTGTTGCTGACCATTATCCGCCTTTATTCACCGTTGCTTACTTCTTGTGATTCAATTCAAGTAGCAAACAAATTTATTCTTGATCAAACTCGATACCTTCAGTCGCCTCAGCGAGTTCTTCTAATGCCAAAGTCAAATTAGCCATTTCTACGGCAACTCGCGCTGCGTCTGCACCCTTTTCACGCATACGAACTTCTGCTTGTTCATCATTTTCCGTCGTCAAAATCGCATTGGCAATTGGAATACCTGTATCCAGTCCAACACGAGTAATTCCAGCACCAGATTCATTCGAAACAAGTTCGAAATGGTAAGTCTCGCCTCGTATCACCGCCCCCAACGCAATTAAAGCATCAAATTGATGTGTCGCAGCCAATTTTTGCAAAGCCAATGGTACTTCTAAGGCACCTGGAACCGTCACGTGGAGGATATCTTCATCTAATACGCCCAATCTGCTTAACTCTGTCAAACAAGCATCGAGCAAACCAGCACCGACATTTTCGTTAAATCGCGCCTGTACAATACCGACTCGCACTCCTGCGCCATCCAGATTTGATTCATAGTGTCCGACTGTCATATTTTTTCCCTCTTAAACCATTTTGGCTATAACAAATTCTATAATTAAGCGCTGTAACTTTCAGCTATTCGATATTTACAAAGCAATCAACATGCAGATAGCACAATTTATGGCTTAGTTACTGGGCTATCCATATAACCAGTGACTTCTAAATTAAATCCTGTCATCGATGGCATCTTGCGAGGATTTGCCAGCAATTTCATTTGCCCAACGCCAACATCCTTCAGGATCTGCGCTCCGATTCCATACGTTCTTAAATCCATTCTTGCGGCTCGACCTTGCGGCTTCACCTCGGGTGATTTCAAGGCATTAAATTGCGCAAATAGCTGCTCAGCTGTTTCCTCACAATTTAGCAGTACCATCACCCCATTGTCTGCTTGCTTGATTGCAGCTAAGGCATTCGCAATACTCCAAGAGTGCGTTGACACCTCGGATTCAAGTAAGTCCAAAATCGAGACTGGCTGATGCACGCGCACCAAAGACTCTTTCGCACTCTGAATTTGTCCATGCACTAAAGCTAGATGAGCTGATTTACTAGGAATATCTCTGTACACAATTGCTTGAAAGCTACCGTGCGCTGTATGCATTTCGCGCTCTGCAATCCGCTGTACCATGCTTTCATTTTGACTACGATATCGAATCAGATCAGCAATCGTACCAATCTTCAAGCCATGGGTCTCGGCAAAAACCATCAAATCTGGCAGACGAGCCATCGTTCCATCATCTTTCATGATTTCACATATCACAGCCGAAGGGTTAAGACCTGCTAGTTCAGCTAAATCACAACCTGCTTCAGTATGGCCAGCGCGCATTAACACACCACCTTTTTGCGCTTTCAAAGGGAAAATATGCCCTGGTTGCACGATATCTTCTGCTGTCATTTTAGGATCAACAGCTACTTGTATAGTACGTGCCCGGTCCGCAGCAGAGATTCCAGTTGTCACTCCCTCTGCCGCTTCAATGGAAACTGTAAAGTTTGTTCCATAAGCAGTGCCATTCCGGGTTGCCATCATCGGCAAATTAAGTTCTTCGCAACGTTCTTCGGTTAATGTTAAACATATTAATCCGCGGCCAAATTTTGCCATGAAATTAATCGCTTCCGGTGTGACGAATTCTGCAGCCAAAACCAAATCGCCTTCATTTTCACGATCTTCTTCATCAACTAAGATTACCATGCGCCCCGCACGTAACTCTTCGACAATTTCTTGAGTGTTTGATAATTTCATCTGTTTTTCTCGCTTAAATGACGACATTGATGCGACTGTTCACATCGTTTTACGCTAACCCTCTATTCTAAAGTATTTGCACCTAAAAACAGATAAGAGGCACTATCTTTATCAGGGATTTAGAAACAATACTTAAACAAGTAACACCAAATTATGCACGGCAACTTGCGTAAGTTAGAAAAACTCGAACATTAGATGTAAAACATCGTAAAACCAACAAAAATGCCGCTTAAAAAGCGGCATTTTTTTATCAAGTAAGTTCTAACAACAATAGAAAACTCGCTTAATGGCCGTGACCATCACCATAAGTTTCTACGTTAACAGGAACAGTAGCGCTGTTTTTACCCTCGAAGAAAAAAGCTTTCCTTGGTTTGTTTCGCAAACCGACTTCATTCATGGTGTCAGCATCATAGAGGCGACCGTTAATCATCACTTGAGCGATTTGGTCGGACTGACGAATATCTTTCAAAACATCGCCATTCAGAATCACTAAGTCAGCCAATTTACCCACCTCTAAAGAACCAATATCTTTATCCATACCAAGATATTTAGCACCATTCAAAGTTGAGGCTCGAATGACCTCTAATGGTGTCATACCGCCCCGACCAAGCGTCCACATTTCCCAATGTGCGCCCAATCCTTCGCGCTGTCCATGTGCACCTAAGTTAACTGGAACGCCAGCGCGTTGCAACTCAGTAGCTGTTCGTGCGACCTTGAAGACATTAAAGTCCTCTTCGGGTGCAGTTAATCTTCTGACGCTACGTGGCTCTAACACAGAGCGCGGTACGTACTTAGACAAAATTGGATGCTTCCATACATCAGTGCGCGCATACCAGTAATGTTCACCATCCAATCCACCATAACCGACGATCAAAGTTGGCGTGTACCCAACTTGAGTCTGCGACCAAAGTTGTTTCACGTCATCGTAAGCGTTCGCAACTGGAATTGAATGCTCAACACCTGTATGACCATCTATCACCATAGTCATATTGTGCTGGAAAAGTGAGCCACCTTCTGGCACTACCATCATGCCAGTTTGTCTTGCTGCTTCTAAGATTTGCTGACGTTGCTCACGACGCGGTTGGTTATAGCTTTTCACAGAAATCGCACCAGCCGCCTTCAGTCGTCTCATGTGCGTTAATGCATCATCTAAGCTGTTTACCACGGCACTAAAGTTCGCTTTTGCGCCATACAAAATTGTTCCGGTTGAAAAAATTCGCGGCGCAACAACCTTACCAGCCTTTTGCATTTCACTGTGGGTAAATATTTCACTTGTATCATTCGATGGATCATGGATCGTCGTCACACCAAAAGCGAGCGAGGCGTAATTTACCCAACTTTGCTGCGGAATAATTTCACTTTCCCCCATACCACCATGCCAATGCACATCCACTAATCCTGGGATAATCGTCTTACCACTGACATTAATTACTTTCGCTCCGGCAGGCACCACAACACTGCTTGCTGATCCAATTTCGGTAATGCGATTATCCTTAATAATAATTCGCGCATTTTCAATGACCTCATCGCCCTTCATTGTCACGACGCGAGCACCCGACAGCACAGTAATTCCATTGGGCTTATCGGCAGCTTCACGGAATCCAATTTTCACACCATTTGCGGCCGCTTTCGGCAACTCTTTCGGCGCCCCTGCTACAAAAGCAAAAGTATCACTCAACGCAGTCGTGAATAATTCATCGCCAAGTGCAAAATGAATCTTCTGACTATCACCTGACCAATGCAAATAATCACCTGCATTCACATCTAACTGTTTCACTGGTAGTGCATCGCCTTTCGCTCCCACGTTCAATGCCTTGCCAACTAAAGGCATAGGCATCACGTAAGCATGAAACCGCTCATTGAAAGCAAGCCACTTACCATCAGGTGATACTGAAAACGCTGATACAAAGTCGCCTTTTGCAACAGCCACATCTTCACTCTTATCTAACTTAAGTCTAAACAAAGAAGTGGACCAATCAACTTCTCCCGTATATCGTGTTCGGGTCAGATAAACAACATCATTTTCATTGGCGAATTGTGGTGCATTGCCATCTTCAGCGATTTTTCTTGGGGTTGCTTTTGCATCAGTTGAAACCACAAAAACGCCAGTTTCCATGCTATGCCAAGGCGAGGTTAAGTAACCGCCGCGAGATTTCACAAACACAACTTGCTTGCCATCCGGTGACATAGTCACATCAGAATATTTACCAGGTTCTTTTGTGAGAATAGTCTCTTGCCCCGTGCGCAAATCCATCGTGCGCACAGAACCTAGTTTCACATCGTCCCAAGTCGCAAAAACGATACTTTGCCCGTCACGCGAGAATTGCGGGAAATATTCAAAGTGCTCATTCTGCTTGGTCAAACGACGCGCTACTCCGTTTGGTAACTCTCGGATATAAAGATGGCCAAGTGCGGAGTAGATTACACGATCCCCCTTTGGCGATACATTCACCCAACGTAACTGCTTCACGTCAAATTCATCTTTTGCAACTGGTGTCTCAAATCTCACAGCATCACGAATTTCACGGCTATCTTTGACATGAAAAGCGATTTCTCGCTCCGTCTTATTAAATGGATCAATTTGCCAAATTTTCCCTTGCGCCCAAAGTACAAGTTTCTTTGCATCAGGCATCCAAGAAAATGCTGGATAAACTCCATGTATCGCCCAAGCTTCTTGCATATCACGCTCAAGTTTATCCCACACAGGAAACTCTTCTCCGCTCTTCAAATCTTTAAGAAATAAAGTGCTTTGATTTCTAACGCGACGAACAAAAGCCAAGTATTTTCCGTCTGGTGATGGAGTCGGACGCACGGCGCCTCCAGGCCCGTTCACAAACGAAATCGTCTTACCATCTTTCAAATCTTTTCTAAATATTTGATAAATTTGCGCATTCGAATTTTTGTTATATTCAAATGTAGAGCCGCCTGTCGTATCTTGTGAATAATAGATATAGCGACCGTCAGGCGAAAATGCAGGTTCGCCGAGATCTTTCTGCCAATTTGGTTTTTCGTTGATTTGTACACCTGAACCACCACTGACGTGATACATCCAGATTTCACCAGATCCTAAAGAACGCGTTCCAGAATAGTGTTTACGAGCTGCAATATACTGCCCATTTGGATGCCACACCGGATTATTTAACAGACGAAAATCCTCTTTCGTTACTGCCCTAGCATTACTACCATCCACGTTCATTACCCAAATATTGTCGCCGCCTCCGGCATCTGACATATAGGCGATTTGCTTACCATCTGGCGAAAATCTTGCTTGCATCTCCCAAGCCATAGTATGTGTTAAAGCTTTCGCGACACCACCTGTCACAGGCATTACATACAAATCGCCCAACAAATCAAATACAATAGTTTGACCGTCGGGACTAACATCCACTGTCATCCACGTACCTGTCTTCGTATCCAAGTTTATCGTTTTTCCTTGGCCTGGTACGCTATTGACATCCCATTTCTTTTTAGCTGCATCTGAAGCGAGAACCTCGGTTGAAGCTAGCACCATGAATCCCCAAAATAGTCGAGCAACAAAATTACTCATAAACCGCCCTCTCTTTTATCAATATAAATAAAGCGTGAAAATACTGCGTTAGCAGCATTATACAAACATAAGCTCGGACTTCATTTATGAAACTAGGTTCAAATCTAAAGCAAATCGAACTAATTAGGCATCAAGCGAAACCAAACTATTAAATAATTCAAAAACAACCACAAGAAAGCTCACGCTTCTAAAACACAAATCAGTTCGTGATGTATAGGGTATTAGTGAGGAATTAAAACGATAACGAAACAAAAAAGGAAATCAAGATGCGAAGATTAAATATCTATGTAAACCTCCCTCAATCAGTGCCAAGTATTACTAGAGTTTTGAGGTTGGTGAAACAATCGGTATTCAACAGGGGTCATCCCGTTGAGTGAATCATGTGGGCATTGCTCGTTGTAATCGTTCATCCACAAT
>NZ_JAGSPM010000019.1 GCF_018139645.1 Affinundibacterium baiyunense | reverse complement strand
TATTGACTGTTAATTGTTAAAGATCTTCAATTCTTTTCTGCTTTTGCTTCGAAGCGTTGTGTTCGTCAGCAGCAGAGAAACGAGATTATGCAGCACTTCTAACTTCTCGTCAACCCCCTGTTTTTTTTATTTCGCTTAAATCGTTTCTTACTAATCGATTTAAACACCAGGAAAATCAACGTCTTACTACTTGCATCACTCTTATTTCACACCCGCATTTCTGCGGGAGGCGAACTATAGCAAAACAAAAGGCATCTGACAAGTAAGTTGCCAGATGCCTTTTAATTATCTTCACCAAGTATTTAGGATATGAATTAACTGCTTACTTTACGCTAATTTAGGTGCGTCGGTAACATCCGCTGATTTCAATAATGACTGAACCGCGCGCTCAAACAAAGGTTCCGTTTCCAGAAACTTGACCCGTCCATGTGCGATCATACGTCGGAACATGCGAACACTCAGCATCGATGGCTGCTCTTGTCCGTCCAAAGTTAGAATGACATTAGTCAAGGCTGGGTCGATCCAATTTAATTTTCCCTGACTAGGCTCACCACCCAAGTTAATTTCAACCGAGACACCCGTCTTCAATTGCTCCATCACTTGATCAATGCCCGCATCTTTAACAGCCGGGATCTCTTCACTACTTTCTTTTGGTAATTCTTTGACATAAACTTGATCAAGTAATTGAACCTTGATGTCTAGTTCTTTAATCGCGTTATCGAGAAATTTATTTACATCAGAATCATTAGGCTTCTTCAGTGCATCAAAATTCTGTAAATCAGGATCTGCGAAAAAATTATTGAAGTGCTGATGAATCGCCGACAACGAAACTTGCTTATGAATTGTGCCTGAGTGATTTAATCGCATGGATTTAGTATGCGCATCAACCAACCAATTCATGAGGCCTTCTTGCAATGCGGGATTACAATTGATACTCGCCATCCCTTCTTTCAGCGTGCGCAAAATAATTGGCAATAACGCCAGTAGCTGCGTGCGCTCCTCTTCATTCGATTTTGGAATGATGCTCCACAGAAGATCCGGCACCAGCAAGCGCAGGCGATGCGCTAGTTTAGGATCTTCTCGATCAGCAAGCTCTAACGCATAAACCCAAACCGTTTCAAAGAAGTTTTGCAAGTATGGATCGATTGTCAGACCCAACAAGGCCTCATGCAGTTGTGCGGAGGTATGCGCAAAGCGCAATGTACGATTACGAATTTGCTCGGCACCTTCAATTGCGCTCTCAGTTCGACTATCACTAGCACGGAGCTCTTGGGCGATGAAAGCATCAAATTCATCGAGCATTTTTGAAAAAATTTCAGGGTTTTCACTCTCATCCTGAAGAATAATTTCAACAATACGGCAAATTTCTTTGGTGATCTTGATGCCACTTGGATCAACTTGTTTTAAGCCTAAAGAAATCGAGCCAATTCGATTGACCAATAATCGAGCTGGGTGACCTTTTTGTGTCAACAGCGTATTGTCTTTTAGCGCTAACTTTAAAACCAAGAATTGAAGGCGCCCAAGTTGAGCACGAATCTCAGCGGGCACTTGCGTATCACGCAAGATAAACTCAAATAACATCGCGACAATATCGATGGTCATCTTCTCATCGATACTAGAAGCCAAATTATTCAGTGCACCTCGCTGTTCCAAAATCAAATTACGCAAGCCACCTCGTCCATCAAACATTTCCTCACCGGATGGCGTGTATGTCTTCTGGAAACTTGGAATAGAACTAGATAGTGAACCTCGATCAAGTGAAGAACCTGTGTGTGGGAAGTCACTTGTTGAATGTGTTGAGGATTGCGTCGCACCTGCCATCCCGCCTGCCGCGACACTCGCACTAGACGAAAATTCAGCCGTTTGATCGGAGGAGGCACCAACTCTTGATTGATTAACCGACTGTGAGCCACCGAAAAAACCGCGAATTGCATCGCTTACCGCTTCACCATTTTTCAGCCAAGAAAACGGCCCAGTCGAGGCAACTTCATGACTGCCGGAATGATCTACATCAGCTTGATCTGCGACGGCATCATAAGACGCCTCACTTGGCGTAGCTTCACTTGGCGTTGCTCCACTTCTTTTACCCGTTATTAAATTCGAGGCACGGTTCATCGCGGAACTAAAGAATTGCTCAAACTGCGAGCCACGTCGCACTTGTGGCTGCGGCATAGCAGGCATTCGAGGTGTGGACGTTCCACCAAAAGTCTCATCAGCCACATCTGATGTCTCGTCGACTTCTTGATCAGTATGAGGCTGTACGCTATGTCCTGAGGCAGTTGGCGATTTACGTATTTTTAGCTGGAGCTGTGCAGCGATTCCATTTTGTGCCAAGTAGTTATTTACCGATGCGTAAATAGATGGGACAAAGCTTAAAAAATTATCCGAAATGCGATCAACCAAAATATCAAACAGAACTGGATTGATTTCCAAGCGCTCAATCGTGCTCGATATACAACGAGAAAATAAGTATGGCCTAAATGGATTCTCTCGTTCGTTAGTAACTTCTTGTTCGAAAATTAAAGCGATTCGGATGTTGAGATCTCGCAGCTGATCCTCGGCCTCACTTCGGAAGCGACTTGTAATTTCCTCTAAACGCAAGCCACCTTCAAACGCGGTGGGATCGATGAGCGTGAGGTTATCCGTATTAAAGTTTGCACTAGGTCGATAAGTACTATAAGTCGTCTGAAAACTACGCGCCAACAAATGTTCCATGCCATTTGTCAGTTGCTCAACCAAGTAGGTGCCTCGCTCAACCAAGACCGTCCGAGCATCGAGTAAACGACCTTGCTCCAATGAAGAATAAGTATCGTCTGCTTTAATGAAGCAATCTTCAATACAACGCGGCACGGTGCGTTGCATTGCTTCAGTAAAACTGCGCATAAACTCAGCACGTGCGTTCGTTAATAGCACATTCGGATCGACACTTCCCTTAATCACGCAGCCTCCCTAGGGTGAGAAATTTTCCAGCGCAACACTAAACCGCCTTCTTCTTCCTTGCCACTGCCTTTTTAACGGGCGCGGCAGCCTCATCACTTTCTACTTTCGCATTAGCTGCGGACTTCGCAGCCGATCTTGCTGGCGCTTTCGCTTTGCGCTCTTCAAACTCGAAACTTGTCTTACCATCTTTTCCGCGCACTAAAAATGCTTTAAATGGACGACGCGTACGTTGAGAGACAAATCCCGGTAGCAAATCAGTCTTCCCTTCGACCAATAACTTGCGCATTTGTTCGGGCACAATCTCTTGCTGCAAAATAATACGTCCACTTCTAAAATCACAAGCTTTCGGCTTCGCAACAGTTTTTTCGCATACGTATGCCAAGCCTAACTCATACACATGACTACCACATTTTGGACATGCACCGAGCGGTTCGGATTGCGAGAAATCATGATCTTCAGCTTCATCACCTTCGTCTTGATTTTGCCCAAAATCAAATTCGAGTTTCAGATTTTTAATCTCGTCGTCACGCACAATCTTTAGAATTGCAGCGAATGGCCGCCCCATTTTTGAACGGAAGCCCTGCAAAGGACCAATCTCGCGTTTCAGTAAAAGCTCTTCAACCTCTGCGATTTCAAACTGTCGACTTCCCGGCGTCTTACTCATCGAGAATTCACATTGAGTGCAGGCGAAACGACGGTAATTTTCTTTTACAACGCCACCACAATTTGGGCACGGCGCGTGTAAGGTCGCGTAATCACCCGGAATCGTATCGTTATCAAATTCTTTCGCGCGCTTAACGATAACTTGTGTCATCTGCGCAATCTCACGCATGAATTCATCGCGGGTAATCTTACCGCGCTCCATTTGCGCTAGTTTATTTTCCCACTCACCAGTTAACTCAGGTGACGTTAATTCATCCACACCCAATCCGCGTAACAAAGTCATCAATTGAAATGCTTTTGCAGTTGGAATTAGTTCACGGCCTTCTCGCAACAAATATTTCTCGTACAGCAGACCTTCAATAATGGCAGCGCGTGTTGCTGGCGTACCTAAGCCCTTATCAGACATCGCTTCACGCAATTCTTCATCATCGATCAGCTTGCCTGCGCCCTCCATTGCCGACAATAAGGTCGCCTCTGAATAGCGCGCGGGTGGTTTGGTCACTAAGCCATTAGCAAAAACTTTTTCGGTTTTTACTTTTTCACCTTTTGCTACCGCAACCAAATTACCTTTATTTTCAGGATCGTTCTCGTCCTGCGCTTCCTTGCCATAAATCGCCAACCAACCTGGATTGGTCATGACTTTGCCCTCAGTCTTGAACTGATGCCCTGAGACCTCGGTAATACGTGTTGTCACTTGATACTCGGCTGCGGGGAAGAACACAGCCATAAAACGGCGCGTCACTAAGTCATATAACTTTTGTTCTGGCTCCGACAAATTCTTTGGCAAATGGCCCGTAGGAATAATGGCAAAGTGATCGCTAATCTTGGCGTTATCAAAAATCCGCTTATTTGGCTTAATCCAATTGTTATTTAATATCTTGGCCGCGAACTGCTGGAAATTATTGATTTCGCTAATCTTGCCGAGCGTGTCTTTCACTGTTGGCAAATAATCTTCCGGCAAATGACGGGAATCGGTACGCGGATAAGTCAATACTTTATGCTTTTCATACAAAGCTTGTGCCAAGCCCAATGTATTTTTCGCGGAGAAACCAAATTTGGAGTTGGCCTCGCGCTGCAAACTGGTCAAATCGAATAGTGCGGGCGCCATTTGGGTCGCAGGTTTCGATTCTTCAGTGACATTGCCTTGCTTGTTACGGCAAGCAGCCACAATCGATTCTGCAGCAGCTTTGCTCCACAAACGCTCGGCTTTTTTCTCTGGATCAGTTTCATCTTTCTTAAACTGATGATCTAACCAACGTCCCTCATAAATTCCCGCGGCGCAAATAAATTCAGCACGCACTTCCCAAAAATCACGTGGCACAAAATTTTTAATCTTTTCTTCACGCTCGACCACAATCGACAAAGTTGGCGTTTGAACACGTCCAACCGTCGTCAAATAGAAACCACCTTCCTTTGAATTAAAGGCAGTCATAGCACGGGTGCCATTAATGCCAATAAGCCAATCTGCTTCGGAACGGCAGCGTGCCGCATCGGCTAACGGTAACATTTCCTCATCACTGCGCAACTTTTTAAATCCGCTACGAATCGCATCGGCAGTCATTGACTGCAACCACAAACGCTTCACCGGTTGCTTCGCTTTTGCGTGCTGAGCAATCAAACGGAAAATTAATTCACCCTCACGCCCCGCGTCACATGCATTAATGAGCATGGAAACGTCTTTGCGTTTAATTAATTTATTCAGCACCTTTAAACGAGACTCAGTCTTGGCGATTGGATTCAAAGCAAAATGCGGCGGAATCATCGGCAAATGTGCGAATGTCCATTTACCACGTTTAACGTCGTATTCTTCAGGAACCGCAATTTCCAATAAATGACCTACTGCCGAGGATAAAACGTAATCATCGGACTCAAAGTAATCGTCGTGTTTGGTGAACCCACCCAAGGTCTTTGCGATATCATTCGCAACCGAGGGCTTCTCGGCAATGATGAGGGTTTTTGTCATAGTGGGCTTAATTTTTTTATATTTCGTGCGATTGGATGCAACTTAGAAAAGATACTGATGCCATTCTTGCCACTTCAGCAAGAGAAACGCTATATATCAGCGGGGAATAATAAACGGAATGAATCAACTACGGCAATAGAGACACAATATTTGTCACAAATAAAGAATAATTATGTGGAAACTTAGTGGAAAAGCCGCGAACTACCACTTTCATCACTTAATAAAAACTCATCAAACATCAATATGTCGGTTGCTCGCCCCTGACTCCACAATATCATTAGTACAATAACCTTAAACTTTGACAAGGACAGCGGTGCTTCATCGACCGCCATTGCTCGCTCAATGACTATCTCTCGCTGTTGTGCATCTAACACTTTGGTGCTCTGCAAATAATACAAATAGCCAATTGCCTCACTACCTAAAACCGAGACCTCTTCTTCGGTAAAAACACGAAAGCCTGTGGTGTTCACAAGCGAAGATTGTGCCATTGACACATCAATTGCATCAGAAGCAAGTTGGTTGCTGGTGTCCGCCAATCCACTCAACCAATCGAGCGCCGCAATAATCTCGTCCTCATCAAAACCCACCGATGACAACTTTTTTGCCAGCGCGATCGAATCTGGGCATGTATCCGGTCGGTAGTAGGTCTCGTACAAGTAAACCAAAATGTCAAACATATACTTCAATCAAAATCATTTGTTACTAAGGGAAATTATGATACGTTCTACAACACAAGTTACACCATCAAAGCTAGTACCCACTTACCCGTTGAAACATACCAGAAGGTAGTGTCTCGATCAGTCCTTGCAACTCTAATGTCAATAATTGCGCGGATAAGTCAGCTAAATCAATGCCGCTGCGCAAGGCTAGGTGATCAATGTGAACCGGATCATACCCGATAATCGATAAAAGCTCGTTGTCGGCATGATCGGGCACAGACTGTTGGAGTGGCACGTCAACTTGCTGGGATGGCATCGAGAATCGCAACTCATCCAAAATATCTTGCGCGGATTCGACCAACTTGGCACCTTGCTTAATCAATTGATGACACCCTTTTGCCAATGGTGAATGGATCGATCCAGGAATTGCAAAAACTTCTCGCCCTTGCTCCGCGGCCATTCTAGCCGTGATCAACGAACCTGACTGTGCGGCTGCCTCAACCACCAAAACCCCTTTTGCCAATCCAGAAATAATCCGATTTCGACGCGGAAAATTCCCAGCAATCGCTGGCGTACCTAACGGATACTCACTTAACAAACAGGCTTGTTCGACGATTTGATGCGCCAATTGTCGATTGCGTGCAGGATAGACAATATCAGCACCAGTACCAATCACAGCAATAGTCGCGCCTTTTCCTCGCAAGGCACCTGCATGTGCGGCTGCATCTATTCCGGCAGCAAGTCCAGAACTAATGCAAATACCAGCATCACTTAAGCACTCGGAAAATTTCTCCGCATTCAAAACGCCTTGTGCTGTCGCATTACGGCTTCCAACAACTGCGATTGTGTCAACATGAAGTAAATCGATCCGCCCTTTCGCGTACAGCAACAAAGGCGGATCGGGAATCGTCAACAGTTGTGCGGGATATTCAGTATCGGCAAGTGAAAGAAGGTGATTGCCGGGCTGCTGCAACCACTGCTGAGTCAAGGCAATCTGCGCCTTCATTGCATCATTTGGCGCTTGCAACAAGGCATGCGCCAGTTTCGCTGGAATATGTTCGACTAATTGGGAAAACTCAGTTGAAAAGATTTGAGAAGGTAAGCCAAACGCGCTCAACAATTTACGCGCTGTCTCATTCCCAATGCCTTTGGTAAGAGACAGGCGCAGCCAATCGTATTGATCTTGTTCGTGTTCGCTCAAATGCAATCTCAATCTAAGTCAACGTAGGCACTTATTTGACTGGCGTACGAACTATATCGCCAACGCTCACTACGTCTGTCACTTGCATGACTAAACCATACGAAATGTTATTAAATACACGGAAGATAAATAACTGTCCGTACATTTCATCAGGCAAACGAATTGGTTTTTTGTCGTTAGTACGATCAGGAATCACCTTACCATAACGTCCCAATTCGAGTACGGTACCAACGTCGATGCCTGAACTACTACCACGATTAATACTCACAATATTATTCTGCCCCGCAAAGCTAACACCACCATAAACCGCCACTACACGTGCGGCAATGTCTTTGTCAGGCGCATGTGGAACATAATTAATGATCGGTGTTGGCGGAATCGGGACTAGACGATCACCAACTCCCATTTCTTCTTTTGAGGTAACGATAGTAAACGAATCAACGCCATCTTCAGTTTTTGCAGTGCGCTCTAGCTTGACCGCACCGATATACACAGCCTCGTAACCGATTATGGCTTTGGTATCAGGGTCTTTGAGCGCTGTACCAGGTCGAAATACTTGGAATGAGGTACCTTTCTTTAAATCGCCTTTCACATAAACTTTATCTCCACGCCCAACATACACGCGCCCCTCAGGCGCAGCAACGATGCGCGGTGCATTAGCAAACTCATCCTTCTCAATAATCAAAGGTTGGGATAAATAAGGTTCAATCAGATTATTCGGAATCGCAGAAATCGCGTCCATCCCATTGCTGGTCACACTTCGAGTCTGCGGTGTGAGTTTTGTTACTCCCGTTACACCATCACCCAATGGATTTGCCAAGCGTAGGCGTCCATTCGCGCGATCAAAATAAACAATCTGCTTAGGATAAATCCAGTGCGGATTACGAATTTCTTCTTTATTCATGCCCCAAACTTCTGGCCAACACCAAGGATTCTGCAGAAACCGCCCAGAAATTCCCCATAAAGTATCGCCTTTGACAACTACATGTTTATCTGGGGCATCAGGCAAAAATGAACACTTACTACTCAACGCTGGCGGCTGTGTGCTTTCACTCTCTTGACTGAATGCGGACACAGAAACCGCGAGCGGAAAGGCAAAAGCGAGGGCGATTGTGCTAAACTTTTTCATGAAATTTTTCCGATGCAGGTAACTGATTTCAGGGAATGGCAATTAAATTCTTTTGTTAGAGAAACTTCTAAACAAGAAAGGTTCTTGCCAAACTTACCAAATTGAATCAAATTCTGCCCATAAATCCTTGAACTAGCAAGAAAAACCGCAATCTTGGCATTCTTGCTTGTTGTGAATTGTCTTATGCCGATACTAAATATTCTCCGTTATCCTGATCCACGCTTACACAAAGTTGCTAAGCCAATCACCGTTTTTGATGAACGCTTGAAACAGCTCGCCGCTGATATGGCCGAAACCATGTATGACGCACCAGGCGTGGGCTTGGCAGCATCACAAGTCGATGTACACGAGCAACTGGTTGTCATTGATACTTCCGAAGACAACTCGCAACTACGCGTTTTTATCAATCCAGAAATTATCTGGGAAAGCGAAGAACGCAAGGTCTATGACGAAGGCTGCTTATCCGTACCCGGCGTTTATGATGGCGTTGAACGTCCAGCAGAAGTCAAAGTACGCGCACTTGATCTTGATGGCAAAGCTTTCGAATTACATGCGGATGGTTTATTAGCCGTATGCATTCAACATGAAATGGATCACTTGAAAGGCAAAGTTTTTGTCGAATACCTGTCGCCACTCAAGCGCAATCGGATCAAAACAAAAATGATCAAAGAAGAACGTGAGATGAGCAAAAAGGCGAACCGTCGATGAAAGTGATTTTTGCCGGCACGCCAGAGTTTGCAGCTATCGCTTTGAAAGCGATTATCGATGCTGGATATGAAGTTCCTTTGGTGTTGACTCAACCTGATCGTCCAGCAGGACGTGGCATGCAGCTACAGGCTTCCGCCGTCAAACAGTTGGCGCTCACCCATCAAATTCCAGTCGCGCAGCCAATCTCGCTGCGCTTAGATGGTAAATACCCAGAGGTCGCACAAGAGGCGCATGAATTGCTACGCAACACGCCACATGATGTCATGGTAGTGGCGGCCTACGGCTTAATTTTGCCACAATCCTGTCTAAGCATTCCTCGTTTGGGCTGTATCAATATCCACGGTTCTTTATTGCCACGTTGGCGCGGTGCAGCACCAATCCATCGTGCAATTGAAGCCGGCGATGCAGAAACAGGCATCACTATTATGCAAATGGAAGAAGGCCTAGATACTGGCCCTATGCTGAAGCGTCGTGCAATCCCAATTACAGCAACCGATACGACGGCGAGTTTGCATGACCAATTGGCGACATTGGGCGGCGAGATGATTGTTGAAGCTTTACGGCAACTAACAGTCGCGCCGATGCAAGCGACAACACAGCCAGAAGATGGTGTTTGTTACGCCACCAAAATTAGCAAAGAAGAAGCTGCGATCAATTTTGATGCGAGCGCAGCTGAGATCGACAGAAAGATCCGCGCATTTAATCCCTTCCCAGCGGCCCACGCCAATATCGATGGTACGATCATCAAGTTTTGGCGTGCCGAAGTTGCCAAGGGCGACAGTCAATTACCGAGCGGCAGCATCATCGATGCGTCTGGTCAGCAAGGAATACTCATTTCTTGTGAAGGTGGCAAATCTGTGTTGCGTGTGCTTGAACTGCAAAAGCCGGGAGGCAAACGCTTAGCGGTCCAAGATTTCTTACAAGGCTTTCCGCTTAAAGCTGGGCAAGTGTTTCAGTCTTAATCAGCATTGCGGACCCTCATCGTTCTTGCGAAGACATTTTCACCGCTTCGCAAGAACTGTCATATTGCCAGCACTCAAAGCCTTTACAATTACCAGCTAGAACAGGGTTTGGAATGGCTATGAATAAAGAACGCTTACACTATGGCTCCGATCAGTCGGGCTTAATCTGTGCTTATCTTTTTACTGGACAAGAGGCTGGCAAAGCCTTGCGCGGTGATGAAGTATTGCAGTATTTAGGTCAAGCACAAAACTTAGCACCGGCCCATTTCATCTGGCTACACTTCAATCTGGCCAATGCATCCACTGAGAAATGGCTGCGCGAGCACAGCCAATCGCCCGAAGAGTTCTATGAAAGTCTACATCAAGGCTCACGCTCAACACGGATCGAGCATGCCGATCAACATCTGATTGCCGTTGTCAACGACGTACTGCATGACTTTAGTTTTGATCCTTCAGAAATAGCGACACTATGGCTCAACGTGAGTCGCAATATGATGATTAGCACCCGTCGCAAACCACTGAAATCAGTTGATCACTTACGCAATGCGGTCAATGCTGGAGAAATCTTCCAGTCACCTATGGAGTTGCTCACGCATTTATTGCGTGATCAAGCGGATGTCTTGACTGAAATAGTCCGAGACGCGACTACAAAAATCGATGAAGTTGAAGACCACTTGTTAGCGGAACGATTAAGTCGTAAACGCGCGAATCTCGGTGAGCTGCGTCGTCTATTAGTTCGACTACAGAGATTACTCGCTCCCGAACCTGCTGCACTGTTTCGACTGCTACAAAAACCACCTGCATGGATGGCAGATAACGATGTGCATGAACTGCGCCAATCGACTGAAGAATTCTCCGTCGTTTTAAGCGATATGGCATCGCTACAAGAACGCATCAAATTACTACAAGAAGAAATTGCTGCCCATGTTGGTGAGCAAAATAATCGCTCACTATTTGTACTGACGATTGTGACGGTGCTGGCACTTCCGATCAATATCACCGCTGGCTTAATGGGCATGAATGTCGGCGGAATTCCGTGGGCACAAGATGAAAATGGTTTTTGGATAGTTGTTGCCTTAATCAGCTTAATCACAGCGATTGCTGCTTGGGTCGCTCGACATTTTGAGAACAAAGATTAATGCAGAAATGGAAGCACATTATTAAATAAACTTTTTAGTTTACTTAATAATGTATTTCAACTATGCTTGCGACATTCACACTGATTGATGTCGTATGAAAACACCCTTACTTATCGCCGCTGCTTGTCTACTCACACTACTTTCAACTGTGGGTGCAGCCTTACCGTATCCAATTTTGCCGCCACTCTTTGCGGCCAATGCTGCGAATGATTTCAACCACTTTCTAGGATTACCACCAAAGCTGTTGTTTGGAATTGCTTTAAGTATTAACCCCTTGGGTTTATTAATCGGTTCAACCTTACTCGGTCCATTGTCAGATCGTTTTGGTCGTCGCCCAATTTTATTAGCTAGCGCAACAGGTGCCGCGCTTGGTCATGCGATTACCGCATGGGCACTAGTGCTGCAATCCTATCCTTTATTCATCCTAGCGCGCTTTATCACTGGCCTTCTAGAAGGCAATATGCCGGTAGCGCGCGCCATGCTCGCAGATCGCTTAGAGGGTAATCTGCGAGTACGAGCTTTGTCATGGCTAAATGGTGCAAACTATTCTGGTTGGCTAGCCGGTCCTTTGTTGGCTGGCCTCACATTAGGCTGGGGCATCACCGTACCATTTTGGATAGCCGTAATTGCCTTGCTAGGCGCTGCTGTTTTAATTGCAGTTACGCTACCGCGCGAAATGCCATCGCCACATACAAGTTCGTGGTTGCAGGTCGCCCGCAACAAACATGCATTTCAGCTTCTACGCACACCTAGCTTGCGCCAATTATTTTATATTCAGCTGGCCTACACTTGCGGTGTCACCGCATTCTATGAATTTTACCCACTATGGTTAGTCGAATTTGGTGGCTATCACTCCAAAGGAATCGCTTGGATGACAGCAGCCTTGTGCGCAGTGATGACGATCTCATCATTGTTAGCTGGGCGCTCAAGCGAAATATTGCCATTGGAACGCGTCCGATTTCACGCCTATGTGGCAGCAGCCGCTATTGCCGTTGTAGGCTTCGGCAATACTTGGTTAGGTTTAGCTGCGATCATCTTATTTGGCTTTCCAAATGCGTTTTATAATGCACTATTACCTAGTTGGTGCGCCGAACGATTTGGACACCACGGACAAGGCGCAGTGATGGGATTAATTTCGACTACATTCTGCCTCGCCAATATCATCATGGCGATTATTGGTTCAGTACTGACGTTGATTGATACTCGATTAATTTTAATTTTAGGTGCGCTATTAAGCGCATGGGCAGCGTGGCGTATCGGTCATTGGCAAAAAGAATTAGCAGAGCTCGATCAAAGAGAATTGGAAGCCGTATGAATACCGCAGAGCGTATTTTGTTTTTGCTGAAAACGCGTGGTGCACAAACCGCACAAGAACTCGCAGATCAACTCGAACTCAGTTCTATGGGCGCGCGTAAACATTTAGAGAGCTGGTATGAAAAAGGCTTAGTCAGTTTTGAAGACAGTGCGGAGAAACAAGGTCGCCCATGTCGACGCTGGCAACTGAATGAAGCTGGACATGCTCGCTTTCCGGATCGACATAGCGAACTCACGGTACAAATGCTGCAGCAAATACGTCAATTGTTCGGCGACAAAGGACTAGATCAAGTCATCACTGCACGCGAGTCGGAATCGCTACAAAACTATACGCAAGCAACGAGTAAACTGAAAACCCTCAAAGGCAAACTACAAGTATTGGCAGAAATACGTAGTCGAGAAGGTTATATGGCAGAAATTTTGCCACATGAAGACGAGGGTTTTTTACTGATAGAAAATCATTGTCCCATCTGCGCGGCAGCGAAAGAATGTCAGCAATTTTGTCGATCTGAGCTAAGTGTTTTTCAACAAACCTTAGGCGATAGATTTATCATCGAGCGTACAGAACATCTGCAAAATGGCGCGCGTCGTTGTGTCTATTGGGCAAAGACGCGCTAAGCAAAACACTCACTTGCTAAGTAAATCTTGCGTCGACTTTCCTTGTTGCGCTAGTAAGGTTTCCAATGCCGGCATCAACGGCCCCAGAGTTTCTTGCAGCATATTGCGCACGGTATCGACCACCACCTGAGTCTGTCTCTCGATTTCAATGTTCAGCGAATCACCGACCTTTTTCTGTCCAAATACCGTCATGCGCAAGGTCTCAGGAATCAGCCACACCTCGAACCAATTCGCGTCACGATCAACTTCGGCAATCGTCAGACTCGCGCCATTGATGGCGATATAGCCTTTCGCAAAAATATAGCGCATCCATTCTTTCGGCACAGCGATGCGCATGACATAGTTATTCTCCAATTGACGAATCTGCGCAAGTTGAGCGACAAAATCAACATGGCCCGATAAAGGGTGACCACCGATTTCAGCACCGTCTTTGGCGGCACGTTCGACATTAACTTGTGCGTTCTCTGCATAACTACCCAGTGTTGTGATCGCTAAAGTTTGCTGCATGATGTCAAACTCAGCAGCATCCTCAAATAGCTTAGTCACAGTTAAGCAAACCCCATCCGTCGCAACACTCGCACCGATTTGTAAATCGTGATCAAAACCCGTCGGAAAGGCGAGTTGTATCGTCCGCAAGCCGGTTTGATCTTGGATTTTTTTGATGGTCGCGACGCCTTGTACAATTCCTGTAAACATAATGTGTATTTCACTTGATTAATTCAAATTCGGATTGCCGGATTTTTTCATCTCAGCAAGTGGCGCAAACATTTCGTGCGTCATATTCACGAAGTGATCACGCAACCATTTGTGCGCTGGATTGCGCGCATCGCGCTCATGCCACAACATATCGACATGCACATCGGGCGTTTCAAAGGGCAACTCTTTCCATACCAAGGCATCGCTCATTCCGGTCGAAACAATGAAGTGGAAAGGCAAGACCGTTAATAAATCCGAATTCGCCACAACTTTACCACCAGTAAAGAACTGGTTCACCGTCAACAAAATGCGCCGTTCGCGCCCCATTTTCGTCAGTTCATCATCAATCAAACCATGCGCACGACCAGAAAAACTGACGAGGCAATGATTCGCTGCGCAATAAGCGTCAAGCGTTAATTCTTGGTTGGCGAGTGGATGATTTTTACTCATCACACAAACATAATGACCTGAATACAGACGTTCATGGCGAATCGGACTACGTGCCGCGCCCTGTCCACCAGACAATTGTGCAACCACCCCTGGGAAGAAACCAACTGCAATATCAATATCACCCTGCGTAAGCAAAGGCCGCGGTTCACGGGTCGTGAGCGGCACCATACGCGCATTCATATGCGGTGCTTCACGCTCAAATGCGGTGATCAAAGTTGGCATCCACAAGGCAGCGGTGGAATCAGCCATCGCCATTCGAAAAGTCGCCACAGCTTTAGAAGGATCAAAACTACTAGGCGCAATCGCCGCTTCTAAGGTTGATAGGGCTTCACGAATCGATGGCCACAAAATTTCGGCACGAGGCGTGGGCTTCACGCCATAAGCAGTGCGGATTAATAGCTCGTCATTCAGTGAATAACGTAAGCGTTTAATCGCATTCGACACCGCTGGCTGCGTCATCGCCAATTTGTCTGCAGCACGCGTTAGATTTTGCTCGACCATCACAGTGTCAAATACACGCAATAGATTTAAATCTAAGGTCAGAAAATTCATCGGCAGCCTTTCCGCTTATGCAATGGAGTGAAAGATTATCCCAGATTTAAGCAAAATTTTGCAATGCACAAAAAAAGCGCACTTCAGGTCACCCCGAAGCGCGCTTTTTCCTAAGACGAAAAATTGATTATGCTAAGCGACTCGCCAATGTCGCCTTGGTCGCTTCCAAAGCTGCAGGCAAACGGTATTTCAGCTTATCAAACAATTCGGTGTGTAAATCCAACTCGGCTTTCCATGCGTCTTTATCAATCGATGTGATGAGTTCAAATTGTTCTGACGTGAAGTTCAAGCCATCCCAAGTCAAATCTTCATATTTTGGACTGATGCCGAAGATATTTTCTGTGCCGCTGGTTGAACCATCGATACGTTCTAACATCCACTTCAAGACACGCATATTGTCGCCAAATCCTGGCCATACAAACTTGCCATTGGCATCAGTACGGAACCAGTTTACGCAGTAGATATTTGGTTGTTTGCCGCCGAGCGCCGTAATCTTCTCGCCCATATTCAACCAATGCTGGAAATAGTCGCTCATGTTGTAGCCCATGAATGGCAACATCGCGAACGGATCACGACGCACCACGCCTTGTTGACCAACTGCCGCCGCCGTGGTTTCAGAGCCCATAGTCGCAGCCATGTACACGCCTTCAACCCAATTGCGCGCTTCCGTTACCAATGGCACCGTGGTCGAACGACGGCCACCGAAGATGAAAGCCGAAATTGGTACGCCCGCTGGATCGTCCCAAGCTGGGTCGAGCACTGGATTCTGCGTCGCAGCCACCGTAAAACGTGCATTTGGATGCGCTGCTTTACGGCCAGTTTCTTTGGCAATTTCTGGAGACCAATCTTTACCTTGCCAGTCGATCACGTGCGCTGGTGCTTCTTTCGTCATACCCTCCCACCACACATCGCCATCATCGGTCAAAGCAACGTTGGTGAAAATGGTGTTCGCAGTCAAGGATGACATGCAATTCGAATTGGTTGCGGTATTCGTGCCTGGAGCAACGCCGAAATAACCAGCTTCTGGGTTGATCGCATACAAACGACCATCGGCGCCCGGCTTAATCCAAGCAATATCGTCGCCAATCGTTGTCACTTTCCAGCCTTTGATCGCTGGAATCAGCATCGCAAAATTGGTTTTGCCGCAAGCGGATGGGAATGCTGCCGCGACATAATGTTTTTTGCCTTCTGGGGATTCCACACCCAAGATCAACATATGTTCAGCCAACCAACCTTGATCGCGTCCCATGGTGGAAGCAATACGCAATGCGAAGCATTTTTTGCCCAACAATGCATTACCACCATAGCCAGAACCAAACGACCAAATTTCACGTGTTTCTGGATAATGCACAATGTACTTCGTGCTGTTACATGGCCAAGCTACATCTTTTTGACCAGCCGCCAAAGGTGCGCCAACCGTATGCACGCATGGAACGAAATCACCGTCTGTACCCAATACCTCATAAACCGCTTTACCCATACGCGTCATGATGCGCATATTTACGGCAACATACGGCGAATCCGATAATTCGACGCCGATATGTGCGATGGGTGAACCAAGCGGCCCCATTGAGAATGGCACTACATACATGGTACGCCCTTGCATGCATCCGTCAAAAAATGGATTTAGCGTTGCGCGCATTTCCGCTGGTGCCATCCAGTTATTGGTTGGGCCTGCATCTTCTTGTTTTTCGGAACAGATATAAGTGCGATCTTCAACACGTGCCACGTCAGAAGGATCAGAACAAGCGAGGTAGCTGTTTGGACGCTTTGCTTCGTTCAATTTTTTCATGGTGCCAGCAGCTACCATTTGTGCGCACAGACGATCATATTCTTCTTGCGTGCCGTCACACCAAACCACGTTTGCAGGTTTGGTCAACGCGACCATTTCAGTAACCCAGTTAATGAGTTTTTGGTGCTTGACGTGTGCTGGCACATTGATTGCCGTCACACCTTGCATGCTAGGTTGATTCATAATAAATACTCCAATGCCATTTCAATAAAAAAATCGGTGTAGCGGCACGGCAAGAACGGCTAGAAGGCGAGTAGATAAGGCAAGTGGTATTATTCTGGTTATAATTAATCATCCACACTACTGGCACGATAGCGGCATTTTTTGTCGGAATCAGGAAGGCAGACGGGATAGCAACTATGGTCTGAGATCCAAGCTTTCGCCCGGTAGACTGCACGGTACGGAAGATTCAAAAAGCTACGTGCAACGTATTCTACACCGACATACGACAATCTGCTGAGTTTTACGTCACAAATAGTATCAAAAAGAAATCATTTTTGAAAATATACTTACCTACAAGGCAAGCTATTACCATGAAAATCGCCATCTTAGATGATTATCAAGACGTCGTTCGGCATCTCAAATGCTTTTCTATGCTCAATGAACACGAAGTGAAAGTGTTTAACAATAAGGCCGTCGGTGTCGGCCAACTCGCTATTCGTCTCAATCAATTCGATGCACTGGTATTAAATCGTGAACGAACTAGCTTGAGCCGTGCACTGCTAAGTAAGTTGCCAAAACTAAAGCTGATTTCTCAAACGGGCAAGGTGTCGGGTCACATTGATCTCGACGCCTGCAAAGACTTGAATATCACTGTCATGGAAGGCGTTGGTGATCCCTATGCTCCAGCAGAATTAACTTGGGCATTAATTTTAGCTTCATCAAGAAAGATCCCGCAGTACGCTAAATATCTACAAGAAGGCTTATGGCAAACCTCGTCATTACACCCAACACAAAATCAGCTTGGACGCCTACTGTGCGGCAGAAAAATCGGCATTTGGGGCTATGGCAGAATTGGTAAGCTAGTCGCCCAATATGCAAAAGCATTTCAAATGGAAGTAGAAATTTGGGGAGGTATCGATAGCCGTAATCAAGCCATCAAAGATGGTTTTAGCGCAAGTGAATCGAGAGCAGATTTCTTTCGCACATGCGACATCATTTCCCTACACTTGCGCCTGAACGACGAAACCCGCCACATTGTTCGTCAATATGATCTAGGCAGCATGAAAACGGATGCACTATTCGTCAACACCAGTCGCGCAGAACTGATTGCGCCAAATGCCCTTGAAACAGCTTTGAATCTCGGGCGTCCTGGCTTTGCGGCACTCGATGTATTCGAGAACGAACCGCTATCACAAGAATATGGCCTGAGAGGAAAGGAAAATGTTCTACTGACACCACATTTAGGTTATGTCGAACAGGATAGTTACGAATCCTATTTTTCTACAGCCTTTCAGAATATTTTAGCGTTTTGCCAAAGACAAGAAAATACCAGCATCTGAGCAAAGTAGCTCTCAGCACTGTGTACCGCGCGAATTACATTTGCGCAGGCCAACAACAATTTCCCACTACGATTTTGGCGGGCGTCCTTTCAACAGAAATTCCATAAGCAAAGAATTTTTTCTACGTATCAATTTAATAAAGATATGGGCTAGAATGCCCAATCCTAGATAACTAAAAAAGCAAAGCAATGAATTCTCACACTTTCCAACTCATTCTCAATATCAGTGTTGCTGCAGGTATTTGCGGACTTCTTTATTGGCTACAAAACAAACATGTATCGTTCACAAAACGGGTATTTGTCGGCTTGGGATTGGGTGTTTTGCTTGGCGCAATATTTCAATTCATCTACGGGCTTGAATCGAGCACGCTGAAAGATACTCATGCATATCTTGACGTCATTGGTACGGGATACGTCAAGCTCTTACAAATGGTAGTGATACCACTCATATTGGTTTCTATCATCAGTGCCATCCTTAAATTGAAAGATGTGAGCTCGCTCGGAAAGATCAGCAGCTTAACGATCGGCACTTTAATTGGAACAACCATCATCGCTGCCTTAATTGGTTTATTGATGGCAAAAGTGTTTGGATTAACTACTTTAGGTTTGAATTACAGCTCTGCTGAATTTGCCCGCGGCCAATATCTAGAAGGCACCTTAGCCAGCGCAAAGGCAATTACCTTGCCGAGCATGCTACTCAGTTTTATTCCTGAAAATCCGTTTCTTGACATGACAGGTGCACGTAAGACATCCACTATTGCTGTGGTCATTTTTGCCATTTTGATTGGAATTGCAGCAACTGGCATTGCAGAGAAAAAAGCGGAAGCATTCAAATCATTCAGTCACTTTATCGAAGTTGCGCAAACCATCGTGATGCGTCTGGTCACTATCATTTTACGTTTAACCCCTTACGGCGTATTCGCATTAATGACGCAAGTAGTCGCAAAATCAAATAAGAATGACATCTTCAATTTAATTAATTTTGTGCTGGCCTCGTACAGCGCCATCATCATTATGTTTGGCGTTCATCTGGCAATTGTTGCTGCATGCGGTCTCAACCCAAAACGCTATCTACAGAAAATTTTTCCCGTGCTAGTGTTCGCATTCACCTCACGCACCAGTGCTGGTGCGATTCCTATGAGCGTACAAATTCAGCATCAGCGCCTAGGAACACCAGAGGGAATTGCCAATTTTGCCGCCTCGTTTGGCTCCACCATGGGACAAAACGGCTGCGCGGGTATTTATCCCGCGATGCTGGCATTTATGATTGCTCCAACCGTTGGCATCGATCCTATGTCATTTTCTTTTATTGCATCCTTAGTCGGCATTATCGCAATTAGCTCGGTTGGTATAGCTGGTGTCGGCGGAGGTGCGACTTTTGCTGCGTTAATTGTGCTCTCATCACTTGACTTACCTGTCGCGCTAGCGGGATTATTAATTTCAATTGAGCCATTAATCGATATGGGGAGAACCGCACTGAATGTGAGTGGATCTATCGTGTCTGGAACCGTTACAAGCAAAATTATGGGCTCGACTGATATGTCAACGTTTAACCAAATCGATTCGGCAGAACTTGAAATGAAATCAGAAAGTTAATTAAATGACTAACATCTAGCTCGACTTGTAAATTTTCACTTAAATTAATTAAAAATAGTTTTTTGCAATTTATTACCCTGATTTATGTTGCAAATTTGTTGTATTTATCACGCATTTCATAGCGAAAGATTGACACTTTACAAGGCAAAGTGTTTCCATACATAGCGGTTGTTTTTGTGAGTATTTTTTTGAATTCACAAGCACAAAGTATTAATGCGATTGTATCCATTAGTAGGAGGGGGAGTCCCTACTGGTACCCGCTAGCAGGGTTGGTCTTAAATTTATAAGTGACCAACTTGTAAATTTATGTTTTATTTTTTAACTTAGGAAATTACATGTCCAAGAATAATTCTGTATTCAAGAAAACCTTGGTTGCACATGCATTAACAGTTGCCTTTGGTTTCGGCTTTGTTGCCGTTACCGTTCCAACTGAAGTTATGGCGCAATCCAATGCTGCAGGTTCTATTTTCGGTAAAGCGAAACCAGGTGCTACAGTTCAAGTCTTGAACTCTGACAACGGTATTCGTCGTTCCGCAACAGCTGACGCAAACGGTCGCTTCCAAATCACTGCGTTGCCAATCGGCACTTACAAAGTGGATCTGATGAATGGTGGCAAGGTAGAGCAAAGCACAACTGTTGATGTTTCTTTGGGTCAAGGTTCTGAAGCTGTATTTGCAGCCGCAGCTGGTTCTATCCAAGTTGTTCAAGTTTCAGGCGCACGCAAACCGATTGACATCTCCTCAACAAATAACGGCGCAAACTTCACTGCACGTCAATTAGAGAACTTGCCGGTAGCGAAAAGCGTTGAAGCGATCGTTCAGTTAGCACCGAACACAACTCGTGGCGATACACGTTTTGCAGGTAACGGCGCCTCTTTCGGCGGTGGTGCAGTTACAGAAAACTCCTACTACATCAATGGTTTCCCAGTCACCAACCCATTAACAGGTTTCGGTGCATCACAATTGCCATTTGGTGCGATTGCTGAAGCACAAGTTCTGACTGGTGGCTTCGGTTCCGAATTTGGTCGCTCTATCGGTGGTGTGGTCAACGTGATCACTAAGTCCGGTAAAAACCGCTGGGAAGCTGGCGCAACAGTGAGCTGGACACCAGATTCATTGCGTTCAGATCCAAAAGATATTTACTATCCAAAAACAGGTCGTACATACAATGCAGCTACTGATGGCACTTTGTATTTGCGCCGCAACCAAAATACCGCTGACTCTAAATTGTTCGGTGGCTATGTAAGTGGTCCGATCATTCAAGACAAATTGTTTATGTTTGTTTCTGCTGAACAAACCAAAACAGACCAAGGTTTCGTGAATGGTTTGCGTACGTCTACATCCAACGCAGTAAATGGTTGGAATGATACGAAGACTACAGTTAATCGTTACTTAGCAAAGTTTGACTGGAATATCGCTGACGAGCACCGTTTAGAATTTATGTCTATCGGTGATTCTCCTGTTGTTAAAATTGACCGTTCTGGTTACGACTACGCTACTGGAGCACGTGTTGGTGGTGTAACATCTTCACAAACTAACCGCAACATTAACGACAACGGTAACCAATTAAATGGCTTGAAATACGTTGGTGAAATTACGCAAGATTTGACTTTCACAGCAGCTTACGCGCAAGCAAAATCGAAGCATGAAACAACCTTGGTTGGCTATAATCCAACAGCAATGGGTGTTGTTGCAGATCCAGCAAACCGTGTACCTGGCTTGAGTTACACAAATCCACAATCATTTGGCGCAAATGTACCAGGTGCTGGCAGCCAAGATCTTGTTAAATCTCTTCGTCTTGACTTAGAGTACAAGCTGAATAGTCACACTATTCGCGCAGGTTACGACAAATCCAAAGTTGATTCTCTTGGTGGCTCTACAACCCCAGGTGGTGGTACTTGGACATACTTGAAAACAGATGATCCAAACAAAGCAATTCCAACATCTGGCGGCACAATTCCTCCGACAGCGACTGGTGGCGGTTACGGTGCTCAAGGTTATTACGTGTCAAAAACATACTTCTCCGACGTAACTGAATCACACGGCGAACAAACAGCGCTGTACATCGAAGACAAGTATCAAGTGACTAAAAACTTGATGGTAGTTGGTGGTATTCGTTATGAATCCTTCTTGAACAAGAATAAATTGATGCAGAAATTCTTGGATCAACCTGGTGAAATCAATCCACGTGTGGCTGTGTCTTGGGACGTTAATGGCGATGCGTCATTGAAAGTATTTGGTACTGCAGGTCGTTACTCTGTGCCAATTCCAACCAACATCGGTTTGCGTGCAGCAGGTGCAACGACCAATACCACACAGTTCTTCACGTACACAGGAACTGATGCAAATGGTCAACCACAAGGCTTGAAACAGTTGACAAACCCATTGTCTCCAAACAATGAATTTGGTCAACCAAAAGATGCTAGATCATTTGCTGTAAAAGACATGAAACCAACTTTCCAAGACGAAATCACTTTCGGCTTTGAAAAGCAATTGGCTCCTGAATGGAATTCGGGTGCACGTGCGACCTACCGTACTTTAAAATCAACTATCGACGATTTATGCGATGCTCGTCCATTCGAAAAATGGGCAAAACGTACGAACACGACCATTACCAACCCAACTTTCGGTCATGATTGCTACTTATTCAACCCAGGTATTGCAAATACTTTCGTATTCGATATCGATGGTAAGGGTAATTACAAAGAAATCGCTTTAAGTGCAGCTGATTTGGGATTTGAAAAAGCGAAACGTACTTACACTGCATTGGATCTGTTCTTAGAACATCCATTCCGCAATGGTTGGTATGGTAAAGTGAACTACACTTGGTCACGTAGCTATGGTAATACTGAAGGTCAAGTTCGTTCAGACAACGGTCAAGCTGACGTTTCTGTGACAGCGACTTGGGATTACCCAGAAATTATGCGCGGTGCAATGGGCTTGTTGCCAAATGACCGTACACATCAAATCAAAGCATTCGGTTTCTATCAATTGAATAACGAATGGTCTATTGGTGGTAACTTGTTGTTGGCATCTGGTCGTCCACGTTCTTGCTTGGGTGGTGATCCTAATCCAGGTGACTCTCCAAACTACAACAACCAAGCATTCTTCTGCTTCGGTGAAACTAGTGCGCAAAATCAGTTGGTACCACGTGGAAAAATCGGTAACTTGCCATTTGATAAGCGTTTAGATTTGAATGTAACTTACAAACCAACATTCTTGAATGGTATGGCGTTCAAGATGGATGTATTTAACATTACAAATACTCAAACATTGCAAAACGTGATTGAAGCATACAATAGTGGTACACGTATGAGCAGCCAGTACGAACGTCCAATTAGCTACACAAACCCACGTTCTGTACGTTTCACAGCTGAATACAACCACAAGTTCTAATCTTGTAGTTTGATTTAGTGTTGGCAGAAAAAGCCCCGACTTGTCGGGGCTTTTTTTTGGGAAAATTCCAAATTGACCTATTTGAAAATATGTAAGCTAGTTCTAGTTAGAAAGCTATCACCCTACTATTTGATCTGTGAGATGTGGTTCTGTTGAGAAATCTCGATACTCACCATGCACAGCCCAAACCAAAAGATCCGTATGAACCTCCGCAGAAACTGCTTTTTGAGTCCAATTATCGATTTGGCGATCTGAATCAGCACATTTTTATATAAGAATCCAATATTTAGCATTTGATTGCTCGCGTTTTATCAGGCTAATTAGTCATAAAACTCAAGAACATGAGGTTGTCAACAGTTCAATATAAGTTCAGACTGACACACCGAAGAAGGCAGAAACCATCTTTCAATTTAGAAATGGTATTGCGGTGAGTCCACCCACAAAGCGCGTCAGACATCGCTATTTCAAAGGTCGGTAGAACAGTGTGAACCTCCCTCAATCAGTGCCAAGTATTACTAGAGTTTTGAGGTTGGTGAAACAATCGGTATTCAACAGGGGTCATCCCGTTGAGTGAATCATGTGGGCATTGCTCGTTGTAATCGTTCATCCACAAT
>NZ_JAGSPM010000053.1 GCF_018139645.1 Affinundibacterium baiyunense | reverse complement strand
CACGCACGCACGCAATGGCCATGGCCGCCCCGCCTTCCACGGCTCTCTGCGCCCGCCGCTTCGGGCCCCACCACTTCGCATACTCCTCCCCCGCCACGCCCCGCCTGCCCACGGCCTCCTCCTCCCCACAGCTCCGCCGCCGCCGGCTAGCCGTCTCCCCGCGCGCGGACGCGGCGACCGGGACGGGGGATGTGGAGGCGCTCAGGGCCGGGGTGTCCGTGTACAAGCCGCGGTCCTACGACGTGCTCGTCACCGACGCGGCTCGCTCCCTCGCCTGCGCCATCGACGACGGCAAGACCCGGCTCGAGATCGAATTCCCGCCTCTGCCAAGCAGCATCTCTTCTTACAAGGGCTCCTCAGATGAGTTCATCGATGC
>NZ_JAGSPM010000018.1 GCF_018139645.1 Affinundibacterium baiyunense | reverse complement strand
TTAATGCAAGATACCCCAGTGCGCCACTTAAATACTCTTGCACTACACGGTATTTAAACTCTTCTGTATGTTTAGCCATTAAAAAACCCCAAAAGTTGGTGTCCAACTTTTGGGGTTCAGTTTAAGAACTTTTGTTCACCAAGCTTTTTTATTTTGGAATCGAGAGAGTCTGGGAACAGCAATTACCGATCACATAGTCATCCATATTGCAAAGCTGTGATCGTGATTCAATCAGAAAATTTGTACTGATGGCTTATTATCAGTAGTTGATAATCAAAGGCGCATGATCACTAAAGCGCTCTTCTTTGTAGATTGAAGCAGACTTCGCCTTGGCGGCGATGCCAGGAGTAGCGACGTGATAATCAATGCGCCACCCGACGTTGTTTGCCCAAGCTTGGCCTCGATTGCTCCACCAAGTGTAGGCCTCACCGGTCGTCTCTGGATGCAGGCGGCGATATACATCAACCCAACCCATCTGTTCGAATAAGTGCGTCATCCACGCTCGCTCTTCTGGCAGAAAGCCGGAATTTTTTTGATTGCTTTTCCAGTTTTTCAAATCGATTTCTTTGTGCGCGATATTCCAGTCACCACATATCACCAACTCTCTGCCTTCATTAATCAGTTGATGTAGGTGTGGTGCAAATTCGTCCATGAAACGAAATTTAGCTTCTTGTCGTTCTGGAGACGACGAGCCTGACGGGCAATACACCGATATCACAGACAGATCACCAAAATCACAACGAACATAGCGACCCTCTGCATCAAATTCCGCGCTACCAAATCCAATATGAACTGCATCGGGTTTGCTTTTGCTGTACACACCAGCACCCGAATAGCCTTTCTTTTCAGCGTAATGAAAATGACCATGGTAGCCATGCGGCTGCAAAAAATCCGCCGTCATATCTGCCTGCTGCGCTTTCAGTTCTTGTACGCAAAGAAAGTCAGGCGATTCCTTTTTCATCCAATCAAAAAAGCCTTTTTTAGCCGCCGAGCGTATGCCGTTGAGATTGGCTGAGATAATTTTTGTCATCGTTTTGTATGAAAAGAATATTGAAGTTGAAATTGATTAAATCTGGTCGGGATTTAGAGCGCTTTATAGAGCGAAGAGCATAGCGTATTTTCTTGGTTTTATGTCAGACGAGGAGCTTTTGTTGATAATTCTATTTGTGAAAAATTACATAATTCATACAGGTTCGGAGCTGCGGAAAACGGGTCATACCACTCAATTGCGTTTATACTCTAGCCCATTCTAAAAAAGGCATGAAGTATCAGCTGCCGTCATTACAATCTCCTATCCATATGCTGCTACCAAATAATAATGAGATAGACGTCGATCTATTGTCTAAAAAAATTGATGTAATTAAATTGCGCGGGGCATCGAATGCTCATATCACTGATGAAGGGAGCATTTTATCTGCGAATGTTGATGAAAAAGAAGATAAGAGTCAGATCAGTGAATCGGCGCAGACTGCAGATTTGATTCCTGAAACATTTTCAGATCGGGTGCGATTATTGTTTTCTAAAGGGATTAGTATCCGTCGTCGAATTAGTTTAATCCCAGTTATCGGAAGTGTACTGATTTGGGCAACTTCAATATTCAAACTAAATTCTATACGTCATAAAATCGCTTTAGATTTCGATTCGTTAAGACTCGAGAATCAACGATTGCAAGACCAAATTCATCAAAACCAACGTGTGTTGAATGATCAGTTACTGCAGATTGAAAATCAATTGCGTAATCGACATGTACGAATCGCCGCCTTAGAGAGTTTGTCACTGCCAACGCGTGTGCAAGGATTGGAAGCATTTTCTCAGCAAGTGAACAGTGGCAATATTGAGCGCGACAACCGCATTGCAAACCTTGTTCGAGAAATTCGGCAAATTGGTACGCAGTCAATGCCCATTTCTGCGAATACAATTTCTGATGCGAAATTGCCGCGACCTTCTGAGCAATCTAATGAAGTTGTCGTTCCAGGATTGGACGGTTTTTACTTGGAGTTTGAAGATAATTTCCGTGGTACCTCGGAGGACATTTCTGCTCGTTTAGAAGTATATCTGCCTTATCTTTTGCAGTTTAGTAATGATGCAACGGCGACT
Source organism: Affinundibacterium baiyunense (assembly GCF_018139645.1). Classification (GTDB taxonomy): domain Bacteria; phylum Pseudomonadota; class Gammaproteobacteria; order Burkholderiales; family Burkholderiaceae_D; genus Undibacterium; species Undibacterium baiyunense. The sequence continues at coordinate 24,483 of NZ_JAGSPM010000018.1, read as the reverse complement.
GTCATTGATATTGGTTGTGGTCGAGGAGAGTGGTTGAAGTTGTTGCGGAAAAACTCTATTCAGGCGGTGGGAATCGATATGAACTCTGCGATGGTAGACGCTTGTGTGGAGCAAGGTTTAAGTGCGCAGTGTCTTGATGCGATTCATTACTTGCGTCAACAACCTGAATCAAGTCTAGCTGCGATCACAGGATTCCACATTATTGAGCACTTACCATTTAAGGTTTTGCTCAGTTTGTTTGATGCCGCTTTACGTGCATTACGTCCCGACGGCGTGATTATTTTTGAGACTCCGAATCCTGAGAACTTGAGTGTCGGTGCTTGTAATTTCTATTTTGATCCTACGCATTTGAATCCTATCGTTCCAGCGGTGGCGCAATTTATGGCAAAACAACGAGGTTTTGCGAAGGCAGAAATTTTGCGTCTGCATCCCTATCCCGATCACTTCAAACTGGCCGAAGATTCTGAATTAGCGAAACGATTGAATGCGGCCTTATACGGCCCACAAGATTTTGCTGTCATAGCGTGGAAGACCAATGCAAATTAAATCGATACATCAATTTCATCCCGCATGTCTTGCCGGAGATGGTGTCACCAACGGCATGCTATTTACGCAAAATCTTTTGCGTGGTTTAGGATTAAATTCCGAAATCTTTTGTGAGCACATTCCACCTGAATTACAAACTCAGGTAAAGCACATCTCGCAGCTTGGTTTAGAGAGCAATTATTTGTTGATGGTTCATCATAGCCTTGGCTATGACAATCATTTTTGGTTGGATGCCTTGCAGGTCCCCAAGTTGATGGTGTATCACAATATTACACCTGAAGAATTCTTGCCGGTCGAGGGTCCGTTACGCCGATTGAGTTTGTTTGGCCGTCAGCAATTGCATCATTGGGCTCCGCATTTTATTGGTGGAATTGGTGATTCCGCGATCAATACACAAGAGTTAGAACAAGCCAATTTTAAAAAGCGAAAGACGATCCCTTTGTTAGTTGATGTTGATAAGGTTCGTTCAGGTGATTTTAATGCTGAGTTACTTTACTCATTGCGCGGCGTAGTTAACTTGTTGTTCGTCGGCAGGGTATGCGAAAACAAGCAGCAACTAGCTTTACTAGATATGTTGGCAGCGTTGAAGCGTAGCTACAATCAGCCAGTGCGCTTGATTCTCGCGGGTGCAACCACAAGCGAAGCTTACGAATCGCAGATCAAAGAAAGAATTACGCAGCTTGGTTTAACGCAAAATGTTGTCTTGACTGGCAAGATAGCGCAAGCCGATTTGTTGGCTTATTACCGAGCCGCAGATGTCTTTGTATGTATGAGTCAGCACGAAGGTTTTGGTATGCCGTTGATTGAATCAATGGTGTTTGACGTTCCGGTCTTAGCCCATGCTGCAAGTGGTATCCCAGATACGATGGGCGAAGGTGGTTTATTGCTGAAAGAATTTGATCCTACAGCAATGGCGGCCTTGGTGCATATGGTATTGACCGAACCTGCTTTGAAGCGTTGTATTATTGACGGACAGCGACGTAATTTAGCGCGCTTTGAAGTTACGAATGTCAGAGCCGCGCTATTTGATTATTTGAACCATCTTGATTTGGATTTGAATCTCAATTCGCCTGGTGTTGCTGCTGTCAACGATACTAAACAAGTTTGGCAAGTAGAGGGGCCAATTGATTCTAGTTATAGTTTGGCAGTTGTCAATCGTGCGTTTGCTCGTGCCTTGCAAGCGCAAGGAAAACAAGTGCGGGTGCGAAGTTTGGATGCAGGGCAAGCGAAAGAAATTAGTCCAGAATTTTTGCAGCAAAATTCTGATATCGCTAAGATGGTGGTTCGTGCTAACAGCACTGTGGAATCGCCGGATGTCGCCTTGCGTTATTGTTATCCGCCTTATCTTGACGATATGCGTGCACGTGTACGCGCAATTCATTGCTACGGGTGGGAAGAGAGTGGCTATCCAATTGAGTTCGCGCAAGGCTTTAATCGTAAATTGGATGTGGTGTTAGCCCATACTGAGTTCGTTAAGAAAGCATTGATTGATAATGGTGTCACGGTTCCGGTGAAGGTTATCGGTGGCGGTGCTGATCATTTGCTCAGCGTACAGCCAATTGCACCGACAGAACAGTTGAAGCGATTCTCGTTTCTACATATATCGTCTTGTTTTCCGCGAAAAGGCGTGGATGTATTATTGCAAGCCTATGCAAAAGCCTTCCGTGCAGATGATGATGTTAGTTTGGTTATCAAAACCTTCCCAAATCCACATAATGACGTACAACAACAGCTAGAGAATTTGCGTGCCAAGGATTCCGATTTTCCTTCTGTCATATTGGTTAATCGAGATTGTTCTGATGAAGAATTAGCCGGTTGGTATCAAGCTTGTGATGCCTTTGTCGCGCCAACTCGTGGTGAAGGCTTTGGTTTGCCGATCGCAGAGGCAATGTTGTTTGATCTGCCAGTGATTACAACCGCATTTGGTGGACAAATTGATTTTTGCGATGAACAGTCGGCTTGGTTATGTGACTTTGATTTCGAGAAATCACGGACGCATTTAGGCGCCATGCATTCGGTTTGGGCGAATCCAAAAGCAAGTCATCTAGCACAGTTATTACGTGAGGTTTATAGTCTTCCAGAATCGCAGCGTCGGGTAAAAACAGAACTAGCCCGACAAAGAATACTGCGCGATTTTACGTGGGCAAAGACAGCAGAAAATAGCATACAGGCGATTGCTGATCTTGAACGACAACCCTTGCTGCGTACAGAGGCAAAAATTGCTTGGATCAGCAGTTGGAACAAACGTTGCGGCATCGCTGCATACTCTGCTTTCTTGTCGAATAAGATACCGACAGATCGCCTGACGATCTATGCAGATCAATGTGATGAGCGAACCGCCCCAGATGGCGAAAATGTAGTACGTAATTGGCGCATGGGTTTTGATCACAATTTAGACCAACTCTGTGCTGATATCGTTGCTGCTGAAATTGATGTAGTCGTGATTCAATACAATTTTGGTTTCTTTACGTTAAGTGAATTAGCGAAATTAATTGAGGCATTAGAAGCACGGCAAATTCACGTGCATTGCTTCTTTCACGCTACCGCAGATTTGGTTCGTCCAGATCAAACTTTTTCTTTGGGTAGCATTGCGAGCGCTTTGTCAAAGGCGACGCGACTGTATGTACATGGCGTGGCGGATTTAAATCGACTGAAAGATTTTGGTTTGCTTGAAAATGTTTGCTTATTCCCACAAGGCCTATTGCCAACACCTGTCAGTAATATCGCATCTATCCAGCGAAGCTTGGGTATTCCTGATTCCAAAAAAATAGTTGCGTCCTATGGTTTTTTATTGCCGCATAAAGGTTTGCCACAATTAATTCAGGCATTCGCAAAATTGCGCCAACAAAATGATAGCTTACATTTGTTACTGTTAAATGCTTTGTATCCGGTACCAGAATCAAGTCAAGAACTGGACAATTGTCGTGCACTCATTGCGCAATTAGGTATCGGACGCGATGTCACTATCGTGACAGACTTTTTGGCAGATGAAGCATGCGCCGCACATTTACAGATTGCTGATTTAATTGTTTATCCATATCAGCAGACGCAAGAGTCTTCCAGTGCCGCGGTACGCATGGGAATTGCCTCAGGCGTGGCTGTAGCCGTGACACCGTTGACTATTTTTGATGATGTCGGTGATGCTGTGTACCGTTTGCCTGGAACATCGCCAGTTGATTTAGCAACCGGAATTCGGACTATATTGCATGATGCTGACTTACAGCGGACGCAGATTTCACAAGCGCGTGCATGGGCACAGTCACGGCAATGGCCATGGTTATCGAATCGATTATTAAATTTGATCGATGTACTGCAAAATGAGTAGGGATAGCTGAGTGTGACTATCAAAGTAGACGTAGCGCGTTTCGTTGGTTTATCAAGTTGATGTAATGATGGTCGTTTAATGACTAACAGAATTGATTGAAAGTTGAGAGTTCAAGATGAAAAATCTAAAACAAGAGTTTATCCATTTTGCAGTAGATGCTGAGGTAATTCGTTTTGGTGAGTTTGTAACCAAGGCTGGACGTAAGTCGCCTTATTTCTTTAATGCTGGCCTATTCAATAATGGAGAGAATTTGGGGCGTGTTGCGGATTTCTATGCGCAAACATTGCTTGATTCAGGTATTGCTTTCGATATGTTGTTTGGGCCGGCGTATAAAGGAATTACTTTGGCTTCCGCGACTGCAGTTGCACTTGCTGCTAAAGGGCGCAACGTTCCATTTGCTTACAATCGCAAAGAAGCAAAAGATCATGGCGAAGGTGGTTCAATTGTTGGTGCCAAGTTAGCGGGGCGCGTTGTTATTGTCGATGATGTCATCTCTGCTGGTACCTCGGTTCGAGAGTCTGTCGAAATGATTCGCGCTGCTGGTGCGACGCCATGTGCTGTATTAATTGCGCTCGATAGAATGGAGCGAGCTGGCAGCGATGATCATCTTTCCGCTTTATCCGCAGTTCAGGAAATCAGTAGGAACTTTGATATTCCAGTTGTGGCGATTGCCAGTTTAAATGACTTGTTTGAATGTTTGTCGCATGCAGAGGCTGCACCAGCTTTGGTTCAATTTAAAGATTCGGTTGCTGCTTATCGTCAAAAATACGGTGCTGTATAAACTGAATAATCAGAGATTCGATCTTTTTACTTATTAAAATTGCCTTGACCGCAACTGGTCTGCGTTGATTGATGTATAAGCCAGTCGCTCTGTAGAGAAGAGTCTGTTTGTCTGTATCTTTGTAAGTTCCTAGTAGATCTGTGATAAAGCTAAAATGGGTCGATTTTGTCGAGGATTTGTTTTCTAATTGCCTAATGGCAAGACAATTGTTTGACAATCAACTGACAATTTTTCCTGATATTTACGGCTGATAGCAGGTATACTGATCAGTTCAGATTTAAATGGAAAGTGTTTTTTTTGCTTGTCTTTAAAAAAACACATTTTTTTAGCAACAAATTCAATAATTTATTTGCCCGAAAGCAAGGTTTGTACATGAATAAAAGAGCGCTGGTGACTGGTATTACAGGACAAGACGGAGCATATTTAGCTCAGCTTCTGTTGGAAAAAGGATATCACGTCTATGGTACTTATCGGCGCACAAGTTCAGTTAACTTTTGGCGTATCGAAGAATTAGGAATTCAAAACCATCCTAATTTGCATTTGGTTGAGTATGATTTAACAGATTTATCTTCAAGTATACGATTAATACAATCAACGGAAGTGTCAGAAGTCTATAACTTAGCCGCGCAAAGCTTTGTTGGAGTGTCTTTTGAGCAGCCGGTGACGACGACAGAAATTACTGGCTTAGGGGCGCTCAATTTGCTAGAGGCAATTCGCGTTGTTAATCCAAAAATTCGTTTTTACCAAGCATCGACATCCGAAATGTTCGGGAAGGTACAGGCTGTTCCGCAAGTTGAATCAACACCGTTTTATCCGCGTAGCCCGTATGGCGTCGCAAAATTGTATGCTCATTGGATGACGATTAACTATCGCGAATCCTACGGAATTTTTGCATGTAGTGGTATTTTGTTTAATCATGAATCTCCATTGCGTGGGCGCGAATTTGTGACGCGCAAGATTACTGATTCAGTCGCTAAAATTAAATTAGGACAATTAGATTGCCTAGAACTGGGCAATATGGATGCAAAACGTGACTGGGGCTATGCGAAAGAGTATGTCGAAGGTATGTGGCGTATGTTGCAAGCAGAACAACCAGACACCTTTGTTTTAGCAACAAATCGCACTGAAACAGTGAGAGACTTCGTGACGATGGCTTTTAAAGCTGCCAATATCCAGTTACATTGGGAAGGAAGCGCTGAGCACGAGATTGCAAGATGTGCGGAGACGAATAAAATCTTAGTGAAGGTCAATCCTAAGTTTTATCGCCCAGCCGAAGTAGAGCTTTTAATTGGCAATCCGCAAAAAGCGAAAGATGTTTTGGGTTGGGAGCCAAGCACAACTTTAGAGCAATTGTGTCAGATGATGGTTGCAGCCGATATTGAGCGAAATATCAATGGGAAATCTTACTAAGATTACGCGCCCTCGAGCGCTAATTACTGGACTCAGAGGGTTCACTGGCGCTTACTTAGCGAGTGAGTTGACTGCTCGTGGCTATCAGGTTTTTGGTACTGCTTACGGCAATGAGGCTCTTGGCACTGGGGTTTACCATGTCGACTTGTGTGATCGTGAAGCAGTACAAGAAGTCGTAGACCGCGTACAACCAGAAATCGTGGCACATCTGGCTGCTGTCGCTTTTGTTGGGCACGATTATCCAGAAGATATCTATCGGATCAATATCATGGGCACCAGAAATCTCTTGGACGCCTTGTCACATTTAAAAAATTCCCCTAAGTCTGTGTTGGTTGCGAGTAGTGCAAATATTTATGGGAACTCCACCGCGGGTACGCTAAGTGAGCAAGAGCCAGCGATGCCCACCAATGACTATGCAATTAGTAAAATGGCGATGGAGCATGTGGCTAGACTATGGATGGATAAACTGCCCGTTTTTATTACTCGGCCATTTAATTACGTCGGCGTAGGACAAGCGGAAAACTTCTTGATTCCCAAAATTGTGAGTCATTTTAAGCGCCGTGCTCCTGTTATTGAATTAGGAAATATCGATGTTTCGCGTGAGTTTTCAGACGTACGTGCGGTAGCCTATGCGTATGCCGAATTACTTGGATTAAGCCCACGTGGTGAAACGATTAATATCTGTAACGGAAAAGCTTATACCTTGCGTGAGGTGATTGGATTAGCGGAATCGCTGACAGGCCACACTATCGATATTCGTTGCAATCCAGCTTTTGTCCGTGCGAATGAGGTGCGTACGCTGGTTGGTGACGCGAGCAAGCTGAAGTCCTTGATTGGGGATCTTCCGTCGTATAGTCTACTCGACACCTTAGCATGGATGCTGGATGAGACTTCTGCTGCCGCTACGAAAAAAGAGCAATCGGTGAAAGTGGTTGAGGTATTTAATTGAATGTAGTGCTATCCATCGAGGCGATTCATCCGCCATTGGCAGGGATCGGTCGCTATGCTTGGGAGTTAGCGACGCGTTTACCGCTACAGCAAGAAATTGAATCGGTTCGATATCTATCAGATGGTCAATGGCGTGATTTACCAAACACCAATTTGGTTGAGCCAGCATCGCCTAATGTTGAACTTACAAGCGATACGGACAAGACAGTATTGAATTTCAAAGGACGCATGCGCAAGCGTCTCGAACAATTCCCACATAAACTAAGACGTAGGATCGGGCAAGTGCCGCTATTTGCGCGCGCTTATGGCAAAATCATGCCATTGTTAGCAAGTAATAATCTTGACGGTGTTAAAAATGCTGTATTTCATGGACCAAATTATTTTGTCCCTAAGACACATTTGCCAAGTGTCGTCACGATTCATGACCTTTCAATCTATCGTTATCCGCAGTGGCATCCCAAGGCTCGCATAGAGCGTATGCAAATGGCGATTCCAGAAGCGATTGAACGCGCAAGTTTAATTTTGGCGATTTCGGAGTCCACGCGTAGGGATATTATTGATCAATTTCAAATACCTGCTGAACGTGTACAAGTCACTTTGCTCGGTGTTGATCAAAATTATCATCCGCGAACCTCGATAGAATTAGCACCCGTGTTATCAAAGTTTGGCTTGAGCATGAATGCGTATAGTTTTTTTGTGTCAACCATAGAGCCGCGCAAAAACTTAACGAATCTGATTGCCGCGTATCGTTTATTGCCGATTGCCATGCGTCAACGTTGGCCATTGGTCTTGGTCGGTGGCGGTGGCTGGCAAAGCGAAGATATCCATGCGGATATTCAGCGTGCGGTTGGCGAGGGCTGGCTGAAGTATCTTGGTTTTGTCGATCAGGCCGACTTGCCCGTCTTATATGCGGGCGCACGTTTGTTCACATATCCATCTTGGTATGAAGGCTTTGGTTTACCAATAGCCGAGGCAATGGCTAGTGGGGTGCCGGTACTGACCTCGAATTGCTCTTCCATGCCAGAGGTGGCAGCAGGTGCGGCTAGACTAGTTGAACCAGGTGATGTTGATTCAATTCGGGAGGGGTTAGCACAAGCATTAGATGATGACGCGTGGCGCGAGCTTGCGGTTCAGCGAGGTTTGCAACGTGCCACAGAACTTAGCTGGGATGCATGTGTTAGAAACACCATCGCAGCTTATCAACGCGTCAGCAATAAGTGAGATAAAAATGAAAGTTCTGCATTTTTACCGTACTTATTATCCCGATAGTTTTGGTGGGGTTGAGCAAGTGATTCGGCAGTTGGTAACTGCTACCTCACAACTTGGTGTCCGTGCTGATGTTCTGACATTAACTCGAAATAAAAAACTAGATATCGAGTTCGAAGGGCAAAAAGTTTTTCGAGCACCGTTGGACTTCGAGATTGCTTCGACTGGATTTTCTTGGGCTGCATTGAAGAAGTTTAAGCGCTTAGCGGCGCAGGCAGACCTTGTCCATTACCATTTCCCATGGCCGTTCATGGATATCGCGCATTACGTTTGCGATATTAAAAAGCCCAGTGTCGTCACTTATCATTCGGATATCGTCAGGCAGAAGCAGCTTCTGAAAGTTTATCAGCCACTTAAAAATAAATTTCTGAAAAGTGTTGATCGGATCGTTGCCACATCCCCTAACTACATGGCAAGTAGTGAGACGCTGAACACGTATAAACATAAGACTGAAGTCATTACCTATGGCTTAGAACGAGCTATTTATCCCAAGGACGATGCTGCATTGTGCGCACAGTGGCGTGCCAAGTTACCAGAAAAGTTTTTGTTATTTGTCGGGATGCTGCGCTATTACAAGGGTTTACATGTTTTGTTAGAAGCTGCCTATGGCACGGATATTCCCGTTGTTATACTGGGCGATGGGCCCGAAGAGCGCGCCTTGAAATCACAAGCGCAAGCATTAGGATTAAAACATGTGCATTTTCTAGGTGCCTTACCAGATGAAGATAAATCCGCATTGCTGACATTGTGCTACGGTCTGGTATTTCCATCGCATTTAAGGTCAGAGGCTTTCGGTATTACTTTGCTTGAAGCAGCGATGTACGGCAAGCCTATGATCTCGTGCGAAATCGGCACCGGAACCTCCTACGTCAATGTAGACGGTGTAACCGGTTTGGTTGTGCCTCCAAGCAGTCCATTGGCTTTGCGCCAAGCGATGTTTGATTTGTATTCAAATCCACAGCAAGCGTTAGAATTTGGTAAGAACGCAGAGCAACGTTTTGAGTCTTTATTTACTGCACAAGTCATGGCGCGTAAATATGTTGAACTCTATCAAAACGTAGTTAATAAGCGCTAAGTAATTTCCTGTCTGCTTGTTAGAAAAAAGTGAAAGTTTGGTGCTTGCTGATTCTTATTGGCGAATGACCGTAAATTCGGTATCTAACCAACTGCTGCCGATAAATTGAGTTTTATCCGCATTGATCACGTCAAACACGAGTAAATTGTCCTGCCATTCATAATTTTCATCGAGGTGAGATTCGCCACGAGTTAGTGCCGTAGTAACTGAGTATGATCCTGCGCCTAGCGTGCATACAAAGGGCAAGCGAAACACGAATTGTTGACCGCCTTGTAAATCAGTTTGTACTAATCCAGCGTGCCACGTATTGCTGCCCCAAATAATACTTCCCTGCTTATCGCGCAGCATGAATCCCAGAACCAATTGATCGATTGCTGAATTAATTTTGACTTCACAAACTAGTTCTACCGCTTGACCAACTTGCGCCACCGCGAGTTCTGCTCCACTAACTTGGTCTTGTAAATTGAGCCTCACTACTTCTGCACGTTTATTACCGGACTTTGTTTTTAGCCAGCCGTTCTCATCGCGATTTTGTAAAATATTGAGTTGCGCATTTTCTTTTTGTGCGACGAATGCATTGTAATAATCAACAACTTCATCTGGCCGCCCTTGTTTCAGAATTTGTCCTTGATCTAAAAGGATCACGTAATCACACAATGCTCGGACATCACTTAGACCATGTGTGACCAGAATAATAGAGGTGCCTTGCTCTTTAAATTGTTTAATTCGGTCAAAGCTACGATGCTGAAAATAGCTATCACCAACTGACAAAATTTCATCAACAATCAAGACATCTGGACGCACAGCAGTCGCCACAGCAAATGCTAGGCGCGCTTGCATACCGCTTGAATACACACGCAGGGGTTGGTCAAAGAAATCGCCAATTTCGGCAAAATTTTCTATGCCCTTCATCAGTTGTTCAAGCTCTTGTGCGCTATAGCCTAATAATCCTCCAGCCATGTACGCATTTTGACGACCGGTAAATTCTGGATTAAAACCTAAGCCCAATTCAAGCATCGCACTAATGCGTCCAACCACATGAATATGCCCAGTGCTAGGGCGTACCGTGCCAGTAATCATCTTTAATAAAGTGCTTTTACCTGCGCCATTTTGCCCAATGATTGCGATAGCTTGGCCAGGTGCCACATTGAAGGAGATATCTTTATTTGCCCAGTATTCTTGACTGGTTTTGACAGGTGCACCGACCCAGCTGAGCAGGCGAGAAAATAAACTACGATACTTGGCGTAACATTTGCCAACACCGCTGACCTGTAAAACATTAGAAGGTAATTGCGTCATAATGCATCAACCAAATCAGGACTCGCACGACGGAAAATCCAGAATGAAAATATAAAAATACCGACAGCAATCATCGCGGGTACAAACAAATTTGACCAAGTTGGGAATTTTCCAAACAGTAGGGCATCTTGATAAATTTGGACAATCATCGCCATTGGGTTGAGTTCTAGAATTGGGGTAAATTGTTTGGGTAAGGTTTCTCTCGTGTATACCACTGGAGTGAGCCAAAACCACAATTGCAAGACGATCGTAATTACTTGACCGACATCGCGCGAAAATACATTTAATAAGCCGAGTAAGATGCCCAAACCAAATGCGAATAGCATGATGATTGCAATTCCCACGAGGACACTTAACCAAGCGAATGTTGGCATATGTCCGAGCAACAGGAATATGACAAAAATAGAACTCAGTAAGAGCAAATGATTTAACAGTGCACTACCACCGACAATTAAAGGCAAGCACAGTCGAGGAAAGGCGATCTTTTTTAAAGTATTCGAATAGTCGATAAACACGGTCGTGCAGCGAGTGACTATCTCCGCGAATAAACCCCAGGCAGCCGTTCCTGCCATCAAATAAATTGCATAAGCAGACTTACTGTCGACGTGCGGTAATTTCGCTGAAAGTATTTCTGATAAAACAATCGCAAAAATGGCCGCCTGCGCTAGTGGATTCAAAATCATCCATAATGCACCTAGCTTACTACGTGCAAAACGGCCAAGAAACTCTGCCTTGATTGAGGATTGAATGAAATGACGGAAGCGCCAGATCGAGAGAAGAAATGCTTTCAATTACGCCTACCTTTTTCTATGTACTTAGGCGTCAGCACGGCCGTAAATATCGCCGAAACGAACGATGTCATCTTCACCCAAATAAGTGCCTGATTGCACTTCGATCACTTCTAGATCGGTCGTGCCAAGATTCTCAAGTCTATGTTTTACACCCAAAGGAATAAAGGTTGACTCGTTTGGCTGCAAGGTCATGACTTGGTCACCGCGCGTTACTGTTGCCACACCAGACACAACGACCCAATGTTCTGCACGATGATTGTGTAATTGCATGGATAAACGACCACCAGGTTTGACCACAATGCGTTTCACTTGAAAATGTTCACCACTATCGACTGAGTCATAGTGACCCCAAGGACGGTAAACTTTTCTATGGTTATCTGTTTGTTTGTACTGGCCAGCCTTTAGACGTGTAATGACTTGTTTCATGCCAGAGGTATTGGCTTTATTGGTTACCAAAACCGCGTCGGGTGTTTCAATAATGATGGCATCTTCCATTCCAAGACAAACTAGCAAGCGACTATCTGCCATTGCTAGACAATTCTTTGAATTCTCCATCATCACATCACCACGTGCACAATTACCTTGAGCATCTTTTTCTGAGACTTCCCACACGGCATCCCACGCACCCACATCTGACCAGCCAACATCGAGCGGAATGACACAGGCTTGAATATCTAAATCGGTTGTTGCGTTCAGTTTTTCCATCACAGCATAGTCGATTGAATCTGACGGACAGGAAGAAAAATCTTCTTTCGCAATGCGTACAAAATCACAGTCTGATTTTGCATTGGTCATGGATTGCGCACACACCATGTACATGCTCGGATTAAAGTGTTTGATCGCACGTAGCCAGATACTTGCACGCATCATAAAAATGCCGCTGTTCCACAGGTATTGACCAGAATCGAGGTACATCTGCGCTGTTGCTAGATCAGGTTTTTCGACAAAACCATCAATCGCGTAAATCGTATCTTCTGCAATAGTTTCACCCATCTTGATATAACCGTAGCCAGTTTCAGGGCGATGGGCTTTAATCCCAAAAGTAATGATCGCACCATTTTTCGCTTGCTCTAGCCCAGACTCAACGGCGGTTTGAAAAGCAGTTTTATTCGCAATAACATGATCTGCCGGCATGACCAACAAAATCGCATCGTCTTGTTGATTCACTGCGGCAATCGCTGCGAGTGTTAATGCCGGAGCTGTATTTTTGCCGACGGGTTCTAGTAACAGTGTTTGATCTTCTAAACCGATATCTCGTAATTGCTCCGCGGTGATAAATCGATACTCTTCATTGCACAAAATAATCAAGCGTTGAGCAACGGTCAATGAACCGCATACATCAGTTACACGACGTGCAGTTGCTTGCAGCATCGATTCGCCACCATCAAGCGCGAGTAATTGCTTGGGATGCTTTTCACGAGAAAGTGGCCATAGACGTGTCCCTGATCCCCCAGACAAAATAACTGGTTGTAAATTCATTGCGTACTTTCGATATTGATTAATACTTTTTAATTTGTTCTTCACGACTGCTATTTGTGCGCTCTTTTCATCGCTATCATTTCTCGCGCTTCATTCTGTGTTTAATTTGGCGCCCAATTAAGGAGGTATTTCTTTTGAACTTGGTTCTAATTAGCACTGGTTTTTAAGTTTACTAATTTTGTTGATTCGAAACCAACTAGCAGCGAAGCCGATAGTATATCTCGCTTGCTCGTTGATTCAGTAGAATATCGGTATCAGTCTTATTACAAAACTACCCATAATTCTATACAAAAACGATACTGCTTCTCTTAGCTTTTCTAGTCCAGCAAGCTCTCGGTTAAAAACAGGATATCGGCTTGGAGTTCATTGCTTGACTTAGCTTTCGATAGCTTATGATTTACGTTCTTATTCAACACTACAAGCATTGTCGTGATTGTCGAAGTTGCTCGATTAGGTGTTGCGTATGTATTGCTCTGGCCCAATTTTGTAAATGATGGTCGGTGTCAAAAAAATGGTCAGCAGGGTACATAAAATCAAATGGCTTGCCAACGTAAGGAATGCCCAAGCTACTTACTCGATCTGGCAATGATTCATAAAAATGCCGTTCTACTATGGAATTTTTATAGGAATCGTGAAATAGCAATGCGGTTGGTACAGCGATTAAGCATAGTTGATTTTCGCGTGCCCATTTTGAGAATTGGCTCAATCTTTTCCATGCACCGTTTTCTTGAAGCGCTCGTGCCCCATAACTCCATGCTTTTTTGGGAGATGCTGCGATCGCTATCGCCGCACGATCATGTTCTTGTTGATGTTCGCGTCCAGAGAAAGTTTGGTCACCTACGCTGTCAAGGTGATGCGCTCCGTAAGTTCCCGAATGGACCGGTGAATCTATCGGTTGTCGTAAGCCCTGAATCCATCGCTCGGGCGCCATCCCCAAAATAAATTGTGTCTTTTGATACTGCGTAAGTGAATTCCAGTAGATTGGGTCTCGGCCAATCACATAGTCGATGATTTGTGAATTTGCAGTCCCGTCATCAAGGTAAAGTGCGTACTCCAACGGCAAGATAAGAATATCACCGCGTCGAGCCGCTTTTTTTGCCTGCGCGAGAATGTAATCCAAGCCAAGTCCCGCGTTGACCGCTAGATTAATGGTTGGGCGTTGCCAATAAGCGCTCAGTTGCTTTGAGTCGATGCCGAACATCGCATTCGAACCAGCGACGACCAATACCTTAGGTTCAGTGATTTTCGCTGCAGCTTGCAGCTTAAGTTGGTATGCATCAAACACCCAACGCGATGTCGGCGTTGCAGACCCTATTTGCGATGTTAGTCCTTGAATCCATACGAGACTCAGCGTCACTATACAAGTAAAAAAACCAATCCAGAATTTCATCGCTTCATGTTGTAATAAGTTGAGCAGAATTATTGAGAAGATGATTCTTAAAAATTGAAATATAAAAACTCAGTGGCAGGCCGCACGGCAATCCATTTAATCGCGAGCCAGAGACAGAGTCCGCTGAGTGCTCCGATGAGCAATTGGTAGCTTAGACTTGCCTTGAGTTGATACGTTTGATTGGGTGTTGGATCATAAGCTAATAAATTTGCTGTATTGGGTAAAAACATCACAGTAAAGATACCGCATGCGATCCAGATCCAGCCAGTTTCTGGGCGAGTAGCGACAAATAATTCTATGAGTTCAATCATGTTTGTTGCGTTGATTATTGGTAGCGATGTATAGCTAGATCGATCAAGCAGCGCGGCATAAAAATGTAGGGCACTGGTGAGATCTGTCGCACGGAATAAGACCCACGCCAAGCATACAAAAATAAAGGTGCAGCATATGAAAAATGGTTTTAATAATGGAGATGGATTGGGAAGCAGTTTGCGCCAAGCATGATTTGCTAGTAGCAGTAATCCATGGAGCATGCCCCATAAAACGAAAGTCCATGCTGCACCATGCCAAAGGCCAGCAAGTAACATTGTTAAGAACAGATTGCGATATTTAGCAAAATTTCCGTTTCGATTTCCACCTAAGGGAATGTACAAATAATCGCGCAAGAAATTGGAGAGCGTCATGTGCCAACGCCGCCAAAATTCGATGATGGAGTCGGCTTTATATGGAGATAAAAAATTGATTGGCAACTTAAAACCAAATAGCAATGCTAGTCCAATTGCCATATCGGAGTAGCCTGAAAAATCAAAGTACAGTTGCAAGGAATAGGCGAACATTCCCTGCCACGCCTGTGTCATTGTTAACACGCCTTCTGTCGAAAGCTGAAACGCGCTGCTCGCAAATACTGCCAAGCTATCCGCTAGCACAACCTTCTTAAATAAACCAATCGTAAAAAAAGCCATCCCAGCCGAAAATGCAAGAGAATCAAGCAATAGTGGGTTGTGTGATGTTGAAACTTGCGAGATCAAAGGGCGATGATGAACGATAGGCCCTGCGATCAGTTGCGGAAAAAATGACACAAAAAACAGATAATCGAGTAAGTCATGATTACGCACTTCGCCTCTGTAACAATCAACTAGGTAGGCAATTTTTTGGAACGTTACAAACGAGATTGCAAGTGGTAACAAAATCGGTGGAAATGGTGCTGCTAAATCAAATAGCCCATAAATATTGAAAGCAACAAAATGCGCATATTTAAAATAAAACAGGACCAGAAGATTGAACGCCAGGCCAGCGATTAGCCACGACTTGGCCTTGCTGAATTGACTTTGCTTACGTGATGTCAGTATCTGTTGTGCTAGCCAGAAATTAACACTAATTGAACCAAGTAGAACAAAAAGAAAAGAGACTTTCCACGACGCATAAAACACGAAGGAAGCCAATATTAAGCCCACAAGTGCGACACGTATGCCGCAAAGGCGCTTTAATAAAAACCAAGTGATTAGGGTGAATGGTAAAAACACCCCAAGAAAAATAAATGAATTAAAGAGCATGGAATTGGATTGATCAACTTGGCTGTTTGAGGGCAAGCATCTTCAGCTCTTCAGGCTTTCTAATAATTAAACGATGTAAATCTTTCTCAACGATTCCTTGTTGTACCAAATAAAGTAGTGCGCGTGTCACCGTTTCGCGACTGGTATTAATCATCATCGCGATGTCTTGGTGTGTAGGTAGATTTTCGATTACTTCCAAGCCACCTGGTGCGGCCGTCTTAAATAAATCGATGAACGCATAAATCCGCCGTGAAGTATTGTTGATACTTAATAGCGCACGGAATTCGGAGTCGCGCTGAATTTTTTCTGCCAGATGCCGTAGCATTTTATTGGCGACGGAAGGCGAGTTTGTAAATAGCTGCATCGAAATTGCTGCAGGTAAGAACGCAACCAACACGTTGCTTAAAGCGACTACTGATGCCGAGCGCGTTGAGCCGTTAATTAATGCAATTTCACCGAAGAAGTCGCCTTCTTTCAGCATTCGCAAACCGATTGCACGACCATCCTCGGTAACATCAACTACTTGTAATTGTCCAGAAAGTAAAAAAAGCAAACTATCGCCAATGCCACCTTTTTGTAAAACAATGTCGCGCTTACCGAACAACTTAACGCGAAAATTTGTTTTGATTAACTGCATATCCTCTTCGGATAAATCCTTGAACAGAGGTATATTACGCAGACGAATTGAAAAGTTCGCGGTCCTTATATGGATTTTGGCTTGCTTTGGAACATCAACGTTTAAAAGTTCAGGACGTGTATTGTCCTGAGCCGCAGCAGCCGAATTGCTTAATGCAACTGAAACAGCATTCTCAGAAGTCGTCATTTGTTAAATGTAAAGAAAATAGAGCCTAAACCAATCATACAAACACCCCCTGTGTTTGCCAATATATCGCGCCAGCAGAATTGACGTCCAGGTATAAAATGCTGAAAACATTCAATCAAAACACCTGCAAGAATCAAGCCTAACTGCCAAAGCAAGAGCTCCTGTATATCTTTAGCGATTAGTGCGGTAAACATACTCAAAATTGCATAACTAATAAAGTGCAAATACTTATCGTTAGGTAATGGCGGCAGCCAATGCGCTGGTAATAAACAACCTACTACGATCATCAAGATGCAGACAATAAATAGGTAGGTAATCAAGTGAGGCGTGATAAAAGTATTCATTTTTGCCACTGCCAACTTATTTGAATTTGTTTACTATCAAAGCTTAAAAATGAAACATTCTCTCGATTAGCGATCTGACGATACTCTAATTGCACAGTGTTGGTTGGGTTAATCGCCCAACCTAACGCGGTACGAAACACGTGATTGCTTTGATGCTTTTTTACATTGATTAAGCCAGCTAAGTAGATCTTTGAATTTTGCCAGTTCAGATGTTGATAACCGATTTCAGCGAAAACTGGTTTGCCTTCGATTTGCCAAGGTGTTGCGCTACGTAAGAACCCGCCTGCAGTCCAGCCGCGTCGATTGCCGCCTAAGCGAAATTCGTTACCGTAATCAAACATCAAACCCGCATTCAAATTGAAGAAATAGCGGTCAGATTGTTTTGTGCCCAAAACACGCAACTCAACAATATCACCATCGAAATTTTTAATTGTTGGATAGGCGATTTTGGCAAGCGATGAGACGATACTGTACTTCATGAAGGATTGCGATGATTGCGGCACATCGAACTTAATTCTGGCTGTTACTTGTTTTTGATACAGCGCGCTGGCCAAACTTAAAATATTTAAGCTGGCTGATGGATGTATCTTCCAATTATTTAAACTAAACTGACTTTCTATGCCTGTCGCTAAGCCCACCGAATTGAAGTTAGTTAGGGTCGAGAATTGGCGCCCACGTAGCTGGAAATAAATATTATTTCCAGCGGCAGTCTCTTGAGATAAGTCTAGAGACGCACTAATGTAATTATCCGATTTGGGTAAATACTCTGGCAGTAGTTGTAAATTGATTGGGGTCCCAAAATCATCAATCGTAAATATAGAATTCAATGCACCTTGATTGGCATTGGTGTCGTAGCCACGTTCGATAGAAAAGCTTTGATTCACTTCAGGCGCTTTAATAGCGCATCCTGTTTTTCGATGAATTTCTATGATTTCTAAAATTGCAGGAGGCGGTGTAAAACGCTGAATCATGAAATTGAATAGCCGTTCAGCTTCTGCACGATTTCCCAAGTTGCATTGCATGATCGCTAAATCTAACAAAGCACCTGCGTGCTGTGGTTCACTCTCAATCAATTTTTCTAAAAGAATTTTGGCATCTAGGTGGCGTTTTTCGTTAATTGCCTTTAAAGCTTGTAGATATTGATCCGTCGCTGCATTTTGCGGCGCATCGTCAGGCTGCGCAGGCGTAGCGATGCACATTAAGCTCGCAGTCAAGCCTAATGATGCGATCATTGATTTCAAAATAAAAGAAGCAAAATTCATTAATTCACAGAAACCGTATAAATAGTTGTTGCATGTTCTTTCCCGCGAAGTTTGCGCTCGCCCAAAGAAATAAACTGATGCTTTGTCGCGAGTTTTACAGCACCTTCGCCAATAATAATGTCATGCGGATAATGACGAGCAGTATCCTCAAGCCGTGATGCGACGTTGACGCTATCACCAACAGCGGTATAGATGCTGCGTAATGAGCTACCAAAGTCACCAGCAATCGCGATTCCGCTCTCAATACCTATCCTCACGCGGATAGGTAAAAGTCCTTGTTCTTGCCGTCGACGGCTAAATTCTTGAACGTTTCTCACCATCTCAATGGCGGCATTAATTGCTAGGTCGGCGTGTCCATCTACCGCAAGTGGCGCACCCCAAAAAGCAACTAGTCCATCGCCTGTGTATTTATCTAATGTGCCACCATGATCGAGTACTGGTGCAGTCAGACACTCTAAAAAATCGCGCGTCAGTTGCGCCGATTCGGTAATTGAAAGTTGACTTACTTGCGTCGTGTAAGCCTCCATGTCTGCAATTAAAGTCGTAATCGGTAAAGTCCTAGGTTTCAGCGGATCTTTCAGATCACTACGCAGCAATTCTCTAACCACCGATTGCGCGACATATTGCTCAAGTGTTCCAAGCAATCGACGTGAGCGCCGTTGTGAACGCGACCAGCCGAATGGGACTGAGACCGACAACAAAAAGAAGACGCTAAACAAAGGCGCATTAATAGAAAAATCAGGATCATGCAAACTTAATCGCGACGCAATGGCAATCCAGCATAATGCAGCAAACACTAGTAAAGATGTGTTGAACAAAGCCGAATATCTCGGGAACGTGAACATCGTTACGATCGCAATCAAGACGGTATAAAGCAATGCAATTAACGCCCCTGGCCATTGAACAATGATTTTTCCTTCTTGCATATCGAGCAGATTTGTCAGTGCTTGCGCATGCACTAAGAAGCCATTGGTCGAATAATACAAAGGCGTTGTCACACGATCAGATAGACTTAATGAAGATGATCCAATGATGATTAACTTATCCCGCAAATAACCAGTGGGCAATTCACGATTCAAAATACGCGATGCCGGAATGACTAAATAAGCGTTCAGTTGCTTACTATAATTTACACGAGAGAATCCCTGCTTATCGACCATTTCAAGTGTTTTGTTTACGACGGTTTTTTTATTGGTTGGCGATGCGCAGCAATCAAATAATGCAAGAGACAACGTCGGGTAATAAAAGCCTTCGAAGTGGCTCACAGTAGGTAAGCGACGTAAGACGCCATCTTGATCGGGCAAATAGCCAATATTGCCAGCAAAGCCTTTTTTCGCTAACAAACTATGATTGCCGAGAAAACCCGTTGCCTGTGCCGCAATTGGTGGCGCTGGAAAATTGGGTTGATGCAGTTCGCCGAGCTGAACCGGCCAAGGACGATTTTTTGTATAGTCCAATGCTTGTGCTAAAACGATTGGACCGAATTGAGACAAGCTCGCTAATCGTTGATCTCCATTTTTATCTTTCGGCTCAGAGAAAAAAATATCGAGCGCAACGCCTTTCGCTTGATACTCACTAATCGACAATTCGATTAAATCTGCAATGCGCTCACGTGGCCATGGCCACGCCCCTATTTTTTCTATGCTTGACTCATCAATATCAAGCAAGGCAATCCGATTTTCCTCTATAGCACTTGCACGCCAAGACATAAACTGATCGCGCGTCCATTCATCCCCAGGAACTTGGTGATGGTTAGTGGATCCCCATTGCAAAGCGGTGCAAATAAATACCGACAAAATAGAAATGGATGCCCAAATCCAATTTGTCAAAAATGCTACTTTCCAGTGAGAGAGCCACGATTGCTTCAATGTATACCTATTGTGAGTAGAATGATGAAAGAAGTTACATCGTTGTGAGTCGCATGAAGAATGTGGACAGCTAATTATTTGATCGCAAGAAAGACGTGTGAGAAAACTTAGAATCGAAAATCGCGAATTTCATTACAAAAACTGTCGTAATAAGCAACGAGAAGTTGGCAATTTGAAGTGCCAACTTTGTTAAGATGATCTCTTATACGATCTATTTTTGAATTAAGAATTTCTTAAATGATATTTTCAGATTAAAAATTACTTAGTTTTCGTAGTATAACATCAAAAAAACTTAGTTTTGTGACGTTCATCACAAAATTATCTTAAAATAGGGGGATAATAATTAGATGTTTGGTGATTATTTATGTCACCAACAGTTTGTCTGTAGTAGTTGTAAATTAAATTATTCCTACTGTAAGGCATTGTGAAGGAAATAAGCATGTGTAAATTATCGAAAATTTCAACCCGCGTGGTCATTAGTTTGATGGCGATGGCTTTTGTGATGAGTGGTTTGGCTCATGCTACCGAAAGCGATATCGCGAAGGTAGTTTTTGTTGCTGGCGATGCGAAAATGGCAAAGAAAACCGTCACCCTAAACGCGATGGTTTCAGAAGGTGCGCAGATCGAGACCGGCTCTGATGGATTTGTCTATTTGAAGACGGTAGATAATGGATTTTTGATTGTCCGTCCAAATAGCACCATTCGTATCGTTACCTATCAAATTGATAAATTAAAGCCTGAAAATACACGTATTAAACTAGAGTTGTTGAATGGCGTAGCTAGAAGCATTTCTGGTGATGCTGTCAAGTTATCTCGTCAGAATTTCCGCTTCAACACGCCAGTTGCGGCCATCGGCGTTCGCGGCACTGATTTTACTGTTTTCACTGACCAGCAAGTGTCGAGAGTATCGGTACTGTCCGGTGGTGTTGTTGTCAGTGGTTTTGGTGGTTCGTGTACCCCTCTAGGAAATGGGCCATGTGAAGGTAATAGTGCTGTTGAGTTATTCGCGTCTCAGCAAGGTAAGCTTTTACAAATCATGAAAGATCAAGTAAAGCCGAATTTGTTCAATGGTACCAATGTCTCACCAGATGTTATCTCTCCTCCACGTAATGATGAGCCAAGTGGCAAACCAAACGTGGTTAGCACTAATTTGCCGACAGTTGGTGCAATTACCAATGGTAGTAATGATGTCACGATAGATCCACTTAAAAATGCGACCTTGCCAAGTTACATTCAAAACACTCAAGCAAATGCAAAGGCGCTGGAAAATTCTGTGGTGTGGGGGCGTTGGGCTACAATCGCTGGAATGGCACCAAACTTGGATGTAAGCAAACAAGAGCAGACAAAGTTAATTGCAGCGAGTCCCTATTACGCGGTCTATCAGTCTAAAACTAGCGAATGGCAGGTTCCAGTTGTTGGCAGCATGGGCTTTTCGTTGAAAGGCGGCGATGCATTTGTTTTTGACGAAAAAGCAAACAGTGCTACAGCAGCAACCTTGGAAAATGGCAGATTGCAGCTTGATTTTGCAAGCGCTAGTTTCGTGACTGGATTTGATTTGGTGACGAAAGATGAGCGATTTAATATGCAAGCGAGAGGGGAAATCTCAGCTGACGGTAAGTTGGCGGGTAACTCGCAATTTTCTTCCGGAACAAACATGGCAGTGCAAGGAGTAGTGACGGCTGAAAAAGGCGGTACCGCTTCCTATTTGTTTCAGCGTCGTTTTGATAACAATCGTTTAGCTTACGGCGTAACTTATTGGTCTAAGTAGCGTATGTTTGTTACTAACAGATGATTAAACGCGATCAGTAAATTAATCCTTCGCAAGTTATTGATCGTTTTAATCGCTAATAAAAAAACCTCGCAATTTACTGCGAGGTTTTTTTTATGGTGATGAGCAAATTACTTGTTTTAAAAGATGCATAAATGCAATCGCATAATGTAGAAGCTAAGTAGTTTTTCTGCTGAAATTTCACAGCAAATCCAGTCGCATCAGCCTAATTCTGTGGCTAGGCTGCCTTGATCCTCAAGGTATCTTTAAGTCAAGATACCCTAAGGATCAAGTCGAAGGTCTATGCGATCATATTCACTGTACTGATTGAGCCAAATGCCCCAATCAATTGGACAAAGAAGTCGGCGTCATCAAATTGGTTGTTGATTGAACCGGTATTCTGGAACAGATAAGTACCTGCTGCCGTACCAGTCTGTATCGTGATCAGATA
The DNA here is from genome assembly GCF_018139645.1 of Affinundibacterium baiyunense. Taxonomy (GTDB): domain Bacteria; phylum Pseudomonadota; class Gammaproteobacteria; order Burkholderiales; family Burkholderiaceae_D; genus Undibacterium; species Undibacterium baiyunense. Next base: position 2,104 of record NZ_JAGSPM010000018.1, on the reverse strand, counting down.
AACCTGACCAGTATTGGTAAGCACACCGGACAAGCCGTTAGCAATGGTTGTTAAATAGGTACCTAAATTTTCATTTCCGATAATGTAGGAGCCAACTATGGAAGCATTAACACCCGTCTTGAAGAAGTCAACACCAGTGGCACTGAAGTTGGCAATCTTGTCGATTTGCGTTCTATTCGACATATTCGCGCCAGTTTGGATAAAGGTTTCCGATGCGCCGCCTGAAAATGGCAGGGTAATGAAGTCAACAGCCGCGCCACCAGTGATGGTAGTTGGTGCACTGCTGCTGCCTGTCAAATTAAAGGATTGACCACCACTTCCCAAAGTGATGGTGTTGTCACCAGTACTTTTCGCATAACTCAACAGGTAGCCAGCACCATTTTGCATAGTGAAAGACGCAGTGCCTGTGCTGCCAGCAACGTTGACCGTTTCAACACTGTTGACCTTGGTGCTGATATCAATGGACTGCGTGGTAGTGGAACCAATATTCAAGATATCAAAGCCACTGCCGCCATCGATGGTAGTCAGGAAGTTGGCGATCTGATTGGCCGTAAAGTTAAAGGTATCAGAACCTGTACCACCAATCACGCTGATAGCCACGTCCGCCGAGGTGAAGTTGTTGGTACCATTGGCCAGATTATAAACTTCTACACCTGACAAGGCGCTGAAAGTACCCGCAGTTGTGAGGTTGATGGTTTCGGTACCAGCGGCGGTGATCGTACCTGTGGCAAACTGCGCTACTTGAGCAGCTGTGGCTGTCAGAGTGGAATTGCTGGGCAGGTTCAGGTTTTCAAAGCCAGTGACCGTCGCAGCGCTGATGTCTGGCGTGGCGGAGGCTAGGGTAATTGTGTCGTTAGTGCCAGCGCCCGAAGTGTAAGAGCCAAGGATTGCACTGCCAGACAGTGTCAGCGAATTTATGCCGCTACCCAATACAACAGTATTTGAGAGCGTGCCATTTGCAGCTACGTTGTCATTGCCACTGCCGCCGGCGTACGAGGCTGCCACTGTTGCCGCATTGATGTTGACCGTATTCGTGCCGTTGTTCGTTCCAGTGATTGTTGCCGCACCGGTCAGCGCATTGGATGTCCAAGTAAAGTTTCCTAAGGTAATGCCGCTGGCATTGACGGTCGTCAATGCGGTGCTGTTGGCAGTCAGTGACAGACCGGCATTGCCGCTGAGATTGATAGTCTTGACCGAGTTGCCCAGCCAAGTAAGGTTGTTGTTGAATGCGCCAGTTGGCGTTCCTTGGGTATCGTTGATGGAAATGTTGGCTGTCTCAATGCCAGAGGCAGTAATACCAGTAGAGGCAAAAGATACACCAGCACCACTGCCATCAATTAAGGAAACATTGAGAATATCGTTAACGCCGCCAACAAAAGCCGCATTGGATATCGTGAATGCCGTACCAGCACCAGTCAATGTGATATTGCTATTGCTGGCCATCTGCATCAAAGTTAGGCCATTTGCACCACTAAAAGTGACGTCGTTGTAACTGCCCAATGTTTGCATGTCAATCGTCTGGTTCGTTACGCCAGTTAAACGTAATTTTTCAAAACTAGTGACATTGCTAGCAAAGGTGCCAGAACCAGATGCTGTAGCAGCATAAGTGGCTGGCAATACCAGAGTGTCTGTACCGTTGCCACCATTTACAACCATTGGGAACAGAGCGGAATTAGGGATAAAAGTATCATCGCCAGTACCGCCTGTGATAGTAGCAAAACCTGCTGAGTTATTATAAGTAATGGTATTTGTACCATTAGCTAGTTTCAGTACTTTGATATTACTGATATTTCCGCCGGTAGCGCCATTATTCAGTGTGACCGTTCCCGCAGTTGTCAGTGTTAAGGTGTCCGTATCCGCAGCATTTCCAGCGATCGTTGTGTTATTTAAGTTAGGAATGCTAGACATGAACTGTTCGTTATTACCCACCGTTCCATTGAATGTGCCACCGGCAGTGACCGCGACAGCACCGCCACCATTGGAAGGAGTAGTACCAACGGTTCCAGCGATTGCTGCGCCAGTACCAGATACATTGACAGCGTTGGAGGTGGTTATGTTGTTAGTGCCGCCGCCGGTAGCATTGGATGCGGAAGTAACATCATAG
>NZ_JAGSPM010000052.1 GCF_018139645.1 Affinundibacterium baiyunense | reverse complement strand
TGACCAGGCCCGAGCCATGGGCCGTGCCAAGAAGAATGCACTTCATTCTTTTGGGCACAAAGCGGAGTGGGACGGAACTCCCCCCCTCCGTGTCTTTGAGTTCCTACGTCGTTTCACAAAAGCCTGTGACGACAATGCCATAAGTGAAGGCATGGCTTTTTACATGCTACAGGAGTTTACGAAGGGAGACCTGCGGACAGAACTTATGTCCGTCATGCCCAGCTCCTCAAGTGGAGGCGCTGGTGAGGTGACGTCCTATTTGGAGCTCGTCAACTGGTTGTTGAGGGCTATGGTTGATGAAGCCGCGTTGGCTTCTCAAGTCGAGGAGTTTACGCAAGCCCATCAGGAGGAGAATGAGGACGAGTTGTTCTTTGCGGA
>NZ_JAGSPM010000051.1 GCF_018139645.1 Affinundibacterium baiyunense | reverse complement strand
CAAGATGGCCGCCAAGGCCGCCGCCGCCGCTGCGGCGGTGAAGCCCGCGACGAGGGCGTACGTGACGTTCCTTGCGGGCGACGGCGACTACTGGAAGGGCGTGGTGGGGCTGGCCAAGGGCCTGCGCAAGGTCCGCTCGGCCTACCCCCTGGTGGTGGCGGTGCTGCCCGACGTGCCCGAGTCCCACCGCCGCATCCTCGTCTCGCAGGGCTGCGTCGTCCGCGAGATCGAGCCCGTGTACCCGCCTGAGAACCAGACGCAGTTCGCCATGGCGTACTACGTCATCAACTACTCCAAGCTCCGCATCTGGGAGTTCGTGGAGTACGAGAGGATGGTGTACCTGGACGCGGACATCCAGGTGTTCGAGAACATCGACGAGCT
>NZ_JAGSPM010000050.1 GCF_018139645.1 Affinundibacterium baiyunense | reverse complement strand
GCACCCTCAACATGAGGCGGTTAGTGTCCTCATCCCAGCCGTGGTCGATGAACTTATCGAACACGTACTCCTGCGGGCCCTGTTTGGCCGCAGGCAGTGAGGGGAGGCGCCACGCTTCCAAAGCACGCGCCCAAGCTGGGTCGCCTGCAGGCGGTGGTGCAACTTTGACCACGTCCTGTCCGTTCACTGTGCGGACCCCATCGTCACTTTCGATGGTGAAGCGCCGCCCATCAGTACGAAGGACCTGGTACGGCCCCTTCGTCTGGAATACCAACTTACCCCCAGTTGGGGTGTGTGAGTGGACCAATACCCAGTCACCCTGCTCGGGGACATGCTTGGCGTTGCGCACCTTTTTGTCAAAGGTACGCTTGTAGCGCTTTTGTGCTTT
>NZ_JAGSPM010000049.1 GCF_018139645.1 Affinundibacterium baiyunense | reverse complement strand
GCTTTTATAAAAACTATTGATGTTTCCCGTTTAGAAAAAGCAATGAGTAGTTATCCTGAGGTTTTTCTTAGCCCTACGAAACTTCTTGATATAGTGTCCTTTTTAAACGACAACCTCAAACCTCGCGAACGCGAATATAAAAAACCTATGCTCCATCTTTGAAGTACTGAGCCGAATACAGGTAAAACCTCCCTTCTTCACTTCCTTCAACATATCTCTCCTTGTTATATTTGACCCGATGACAACTGGTTTGATACCTACAATGACAATGTATATCAGTGAATTACTTGAGATGAGTGATCTCCCAAAGGATGAGATGGCCCTTTTCTTAATCGCTTTCTCGCAGGGGAAAAGATGCGGCTTCCTATGAAGGGATCTCACACTTTAAAACA
>NZ_JAGSPM010000017.1 GCF_018139645.1 Affinundibacterium baiyunense | reverse complement strand
TACATTCACTACTATAATCATGAGCGAATCAAACTAAAACTAAAAGGGCTGAGTCCTGTTCAATACAGAAATCAGCCCTCCTATGCATAACTAACAAACTGTCCAACTATTTGGGGTCACTTCATCTTCGCTGGCTTTTTTTGTTCACTGCAAATCGTATGCATCAAATCAAATGTGACAAATCATATATACCAAAACGACTTAGTTCAATTAATTAAGCACACTTTCTGCCGCTACATATGGATAGCCTAGATCATGTGCAACAGCTGCATAAGTAACTTTGCCTTCGCACACATTTAAACCGTTACGCAAATGTATGTCGTCGCGTAATGCTTGTTTCCAACCTTTACTAGCGAGAGCGATCGCATGTCCGACGGTTGCATTGTTTAACGCGAATGTTGAAGTACGAGCAACCGCGCCTGGCATATTCGCTACGCAGTAATGTATGACGCCATCAACAACATAAGTCGGCTCTGCATGCGTTGTGGCGTGAGAGGTTTCAAAACAACCACCTTGATCAATTGCCACATCAACGACGACCGCGCCTTTTTTCATGCGGGAAATTAAATTACGGCTGACCAATTTTGGTGCTGCCGCGCCGGGAACTAATACGCCACCAATCACGAGGTCAGCAGACAAAACTGCTTCTTCTATGGATTGAGCATTGGAGTACACAGTCGAAATACGATTGCCATAGACCAAGTCTAATTGACGCAGGCGATCAATACTCTTGTCTAACACGGTGACGCGTGCGCCCGTGCCAACTGCCATTTGCATCGCATTGGTGCCTACTACGCCCGCACCAATAATCACGATATGTGCAGGCGCTACACCTGGTACGCCACCCAACAGCAAGCCCATGCCACCTTTGGATTTTTCTAGATGTGCCGCGCCTGCTTGGATAGACATGCGACCTGCCACTTCGCTCATTGGCGCAAGCAAAGGTAAACCGCCATTGGCACCAGTAATCGTTTCGTAGGCGATACAAATCGCGCCTGATTTTACTAAGGCTGCGGTTTGTTCTGGATCTGGCGCAAGGTGCAGGTAGGTGTACAAAATTTGTCCGGGGCGCAACATGGCGCACTCAATCGCTTGTGGTTCTTTGACTTTTACAATCATCTCGGCGCGTTCAAAAATCTCTTTAGCTGTTTCGACTAGTTCCGCACCGACCGCAACATATTGTTCATCACTTAAGCCAATCTCACCACCAGCATTTTTTTGCACGAGGACTTTGTGGCCGCGTGAAGTTAATTCACGCACTGAGGATGGGGTCATGCCTACACGATATTCGTGGTTTTTAATTTCTTTAGGTACGCCAACAATCATGATGTCTCTTTCTATCTATTTTGGAGTGTTTAAGTTGGGAGCGATTTACTTGGTGCTAGTAAATCGCATTTCTCGACGATAAGAACGTTGGGAGATTTACTCGCCAACGTTCTGTTTTTTTTGTTGTATTTGACTAGATGGGTAATCAGCCGAGGTCGATTATGGCATTGGAAAAAACTAGCATTTCACTAATGGAAATAAAAATTTAAATTTTGCTGATGTGTGGCAATTGTGCGTGTGCACAATGTATTGAATTCCTTACAAATGGCCAGAATTTGTCCGAATTTCCTGACAGTTTGCACTTGCAGCACGCGGCTGTTTCTCTGATTTTCTTCTTGTGGTGCCTAACACGTGACTGCGATAGAGATGGTCTAAGTTAGCAAGTGAAGCATTTGCCATATCCAATGCGCTCAAGCTAACATGCCGGGAATTAAATATTTATTTTTATAGGAATTAAATTATGTCAAATAGGAATTTCCTGCTCACCTTGTTAAAAATAGTGCTGACGCTGCCAGTTGCTTATGCACTGGTATATCCGTTTCTACATTCATCACAGAGAGTCGGCATACTGCAAGAGGTTGAAACGCTAGGCGTCTACGGCAGTGTCGCCTTGGGTTCAGTCTTTTTGATTTTTGTCTTCTTCTATTGCAGGGATTTGTCCCGAACACTGTCTTTAGTAAGCCCAAATGCACGCGTCGCTCAAGCCCGGAGTGTTTGGTTGATGTTTCTCATCCCTTACAACTTTATTGAAGATTTTTTTATCATCGCGAATGTGGCGGCTTCTTTGCGAAATGAGGCAGCGCAAAATCCCGCTTTGCAGTCACTCACGCATTTTGGTTTGGCCTCTGGAATAGGCTGGTGTGCAGCGCAGATAGTTTCCTTGTGGCCAAGTGAAATCGGTTCATTCGCGAGCTTGATCGCAATTGTTTTATGGATTGTGCATTGGCGCTTTATACGACAAGTGAATCGTTTGCTGGCTAATCCTTAGCTTGCTATTTCACGCCTTTATTTAGGTGCATTAAGCCGGTCTATCCAATTTTGTCGACAATAAAATCGTCGAAAAGGTATCCACCACGCCTTTAATCAAGCGAATCTTATCAATGACCGCATCGAGTTCATGTGTCGATTCTGTGGACAGCATTGCGCATAAATCGTAACGGCCTGACACCGTGTATAGCTTGATGATCTCATGTCGTTTGGTCAGTGCGCGCATGATCTCAGGTTCGTGTTGCGATTCAATCGAAATTAACACCATCGCTTGAATGCTAGGTCGAGATCGATTCACTGAAATGTCGACTGTATAACCACTAATAATGCCGCGGTCTTCTAGCGATTTGAGGCGCAGTTGTGCTGTGCTGCGGGCGCAACCTAGCGCTTTTGCCATCGCAACGATGGGAAGCCTTGCGTTCACTTTGAGCAGGTCGATAATTTGTTGATCTAAGGCATCTAGTACTTGTGACATAGTGGGATTCTTGGTGGTTTCAGGCATTTTGTTTGAATATCATACATTATGACTGATTTTTGCTGTTTCATTAAGTCACTTTGTGCGTTTGTGATGGCACAACTCCTCTTTACACTCTCTCCCTATCGCCCGTAGGGGTATTTATTTCAGCTTGTTTGCATTTTTGCGAACTTTCGCCATATCAACGAGAGAGACATCATGGACCAAAAAGTCGAATTTAATCCTATCAAGAAATTACTGACACGCGAAGAATTAGACGCTTATGATCCAGAGTCAGAATCTTGGCAAAAGCAATTCACGCGTCGTTATTCTCACCATTCTGAATTGATGGGCGTGTTGAATAATGTGGAAGACGTGGATAACACCGTCTATAAAAAATTTGCGGTAGCGATCACGCCTTACATGGCGAAATTGATGGACAAAGATGATCCAAATTGTCCTATCCGCTTGCAATACATGCCTTCGCACCATGAACAAACTATTCCTGGCTTCGCGACTTCTTTGGATCAATTGGGTGAAGAGGGCGACACCATTCCTGGTACTAGTGTGGTGCATCGTTATCCACGTCGCGTGTTGTTTTTGGTTTCCAATACTTGCGCAACTTTGTGCCGTTTCTGCACACGTAAACGTATGGTGTCGCAGCCTGATGGTTCCGTTGCGAAAGATGAAATCGAAGCATCGATTGACTACATCGCTAGCAATCCAGAAATTGAAGACGTCTTGTTGTCTGGCGGTGATCCGCTGACATTTACCGATGAGCGCTTGGACTATATCCTCGGCGAAATTCGTCGTCGCGCACCGCATGTTCGCTTCTTGCGTATGGGGTCCCGCATGGTCGTGCAATTGCCAACACGCGTCACACCAGAGTTGTGTGCGGTATTGGAAAAGCATCGCGTACAAATGATCAATATCCATATCGGTCATCCAAAAGAAATCACACCTTTGCTGCGTCAACGAGTCAAGATGATACAAAAAGCCGGCATCATGATGGGCTTGCAAACAGTTTGTTTGAAAGGCGTGAATGATGACGTGATGGTGATGCGTGATCTTTTCATGCAAACCATTGAAATGGGCGTACGTCCTTACTATGTCTACTCCACCGACATGGTGGAAGGTGCACATCATTTCATCGTGCCACATCATCGTATGATTGAATTGTATGAAGGCCTGCGCGGTTGGATCAGTGGTCCAGCAGTACCAACATTCGTGGTAGATGGTTTGGGTGGTTTGGGTAAATTGCCTATCATTCCGACTTATGTACGTGAAGAAGAATTGCCAGACGGTAGCGGCACCACAGTCAAGTGCCGTAACTACAAAGGCATGACAATTGATATGCCTGGCTTGGGTCATAACTTTAGTTTGCCTACGCGTAGTAACTAATCTGCGTAACAGAGTTACCTAACTTAGTAGCTTCTGTTTGAAAGCCCTTCTCCCGCAAGCGGGAGAAGGGTGGGGATGAGGGGCGTTCAGTAAGGAATGTTGGACATTAATTGAATGAACCGTGGTTTTGGGTTCTTTTAAATTATGCAGCGACTTCAATCACCCTCACCCTAACCCTCTCCCGCTTGCGGGAGAGGGGACATTAGCGGCGATCATCTACCTAACTATCCCATCTTCTCATCATGACATTCACAACACCAAGCTCCCCATACGGAATTCACCGCGTCATCGAACCACAAGGCGTCTTGCCACAAGGCGCGTGGAAGATCGATAACACGATGGAGATCACCGACAACGAAATCCTGATCGACGTCTCCGCTTTAAATATCGACGCCGCCAGCTTTACGCAAATCAAACAAGAAGCGAATGGCGATGAAGCCAAAGTGGCAGAAATCGTCAAAGGCATTGTTGAAAAACGCGGTAAACATCACAATCCGGTGACCGGTTCTGGCGGTATGTTGATCGGAACGATCTTGGAAATTGGTTCATCTTTAGCCGGCAAGATTGACTTAAAAGTAGGCGACAAAATTGCTACCTTGGTCTCCTTGTCATTGACACCTTTGCGCATTGATGAAATCGTCAAAATTCATATGCAAAAAGATCAGGTCGATATCAAAGGCAAAGCGATTTTGTTTGAAACCGGCTTGTACGCTAAGTTGCCAGATGATATCGATGAAAAAATGGCGCTCGCTATTTTGGATGTGGCTGGAGCGCCTGCGCAGACCGCACGTTTGGTGAAAGAAGGCGACACCGTTGTTGTTATCGGCGGTGGTGGCAAGTCTGGTACTTTGTGTGTGTACGAAGCGAAAAAACGCGCTGGTAAAAACGGCTGCGTGATCGGTGTCTCTCCATTTGAAAAAGACTGCAAACGCATGCAAGAATTGGGCTGGGCTGATCATACTCTGCAAGTTGATGCGACTAATGCTTTGGCCTTGATGGAAGCCGTAGCGAAAGTGACCAATGGCGCAATGGCAGATTTAGTCATCAATTGCGTGAATATTCAAAACACGGAAATGGGCAGTATTTTGTCCACTAAGCAGCACGGCAAAATTTATTTCTTTTCAATGGCAACTAGCTTCACCGCAGCTGCTTTAGGCGCTGAAGGTGTCGGTAAAGACGTGGAAATGATCGTTGGTAATGGTTACGCGACTGGTCATGCAGAACACTCTTTAGCCTTATTGCGCGAGAGTGAAAAACTGCGTCAGTTATTCACAGAACTCTACGTTTAATTTCGTTCTAGAATTTAGAAAGTTGTCGACGATGGAGTTCAAACATCCCACATTAAGTAATATCAAAACCAGTCCGCTCTGGCAGCGCATCCACGATAGTGGCATGCAAACCTTAGCGGTCATGGGTATGACAAAAAACACCGGCAAGACTGTCGCAATGAACCATGTGCTGGCGCAAGCAGCTGCAGCGCAAGTGGACATAGGCCTTACCTCCATCGGTCGTGATGGCGAAGACCGCGATCAAGTTTTTTTTAATCCTAAACCACCCATCATGGTGTGGCCAGGCAATCTCGTTGCCACCGCGCGTGAAACTTTGCAGCGTGCAAAAGTGCGTTGGAAATTAATTGACTCAACACAGATTGATAGCCCTATGGGGGAGATTTTGGTGGTCAAGGTGTTGGAATATGGCGAGATGGAAGTCGCTGGTGCATCGCGTGGCAGTGATCAACTAAAAGTCATCGCGCGCTTGCGTCAATGCGGTGCAAGTTTAGTGATTTTGGATGGTGCTTTAGGTCGCAGTCATCATGCTTCTCCAGCGATCGCCGATGGCGTGATTTTAGCGACTGGTGCTGCAATTGGTGGCGGTATTCAAGATGTGATCCGCAAAACACGTGATCGCCTTGGCATTCTTGGTATTAAACAAGCAGATGATCGTGTCAAAGCCCAATGTGAAGCGGTGTTTACACAAGGTGGCGTTGGTATTTGGGATCAAGATGGAAAGGTCCTCTTTTTAGAAGAAATTGCTACCCTCAATGCGGGTGCTAAGTTGATGGAATACATCGATGCCAAGCTTGGCACCATCGCCGTTAGCGGTGCTGTTGGGCGCAATTTGTGGCGCGCTTTAAGTAGCTTGGCGGAACGTCATCCAGCTTTGAACGTGGTTGTTGCAGATGGCACAAAATTATTTATAGAAAATACCGATTTATTGATCTTTCAAAAACTCGGTGCGAAATTAGTCGGGTATCGTGGCATTAACTTGACTGGGATTACCTTGAATCCATTTTCGCCCATGGGTGGCAGTTTTGAGGCTGCTGAGTTTTTGCAAGTCGCGAAAGCTGCTTTTGTTGGCTATGACGTTTGTGACGTCGTCCTCGAAGCAACTTCCAATGAAAAAATTAAAGAAACAGGAGAAGTAGCATGAGCCAATTAAAACTAGATCAGGCACAAATCGACCGCGCACGTGATTCCGCGCGTCGCATTGCACGTCAGGTGTTCGATGAAATGTCACAGTACACGACGACGACGGTAGAGCGCGCCACTTTGCGTTTGCTCGGCATCGATGGCATTGATGAAAACTATGTGCCTTTGCCCAACGTGGTGGTTGATCATTTACAAGCACAAAACTTATTGCAACATGGCGCCGCACCGATCGTGGTCGCCGCCATGCAAGAACACAATATGACGGCGCAAGCTGTGGCAGAAGCTGTGTCGAAAGGCACACTGACCTTGGCTTTACCAAAAGATGCCGATGCCGCGCGTAAAGCGACAGAAGCACAAGCTGCGATCATGTGTCAGCATATCGCTGGTCAACGTGCATTCCGCGCGAAGCAAATTGAGACGATGGGCGAAGCACCAACACCTTGGTTATATTTGATTGTTGCGACCGGCAATATCTATGAAGATGTGGTGCAAGCACGCGCCGCAGCAGAACAGGGCGCCGACATCATTGCAGTGATTCGCTCTACTGGTCAAAGTTTGCTCGACTACGTACCGTATGGCGCAACGACCGAAGGTTTCGGTGGTACTTACGCGACTCAAGAAAACTTCAAACTGATGCGCGCTGCTTTGGATGAAGTCGGTGAAAAACTTGGTCGCTATATTCGCTTGACTAACTATTGCTCAGGTTTGTGTATGCCAGAGATCGCGGCGATGGGCGCGATCGAACGTCTCGATATGATGCTCAATGATTCGATGTACGGCATCATCTTCCGCGACATCAATATGAAGCGTACTTTCATCGATCAATTCTTCTCACGCATGGTGAATGCCTATGCGGGCATTATCATCAACACCGGTGAGGACAATTATTTGACGACGGCAGATGCCTACGAAGCGGCACACACAGTCTTGGCATCTCAATTAATCAATGAACAGTTTGCGTATTTGTCTGGTTTGCAGCCAGATCAAATGGGTCTCGGTCATGCATTTGAAATTAATCCTGAATTAGAAAACGGCTTCTTGTGGGAAATGGCGCACGCGCAATTGGTGCGTCAAGTATTTCCAGATGCGTCATTGAAATACATGCCGCCAACCAAACACATGACAGGTAATATTTTTAAAGGTCAGGTTCAGGACACTTTATTTAACATCGTCAGTACCGTAACAAATCAAAATATTCATTTGCTCGGCATGATGACTGAGGCGATTCATACGCCATTTATTCAAGATCGTTTCTTGGCAATTCAAAATGCGAAGTATGTGTTCGGTACGATGAAAGATTTGAACTCAGAAATCGAATTTAAATCCGGTGGAAAGATCGAAACCCGCGCACAAGAAGTGTTGGCAGAGACAGAAAAAATTCTGGCAGAAATTGAAGCAATGGGTTTATCAGCCGCAATTGGCAAGGGCACTTTTGCCGAGATTTCACGCACCCCAACGGGCGGCAAAGGCTTGGCTGGCGTGATCAGCAAAGCAGCGGATTACTACAATCCTTTCCCACAATTGATGTTGCCAGCACAGACAGCGTAAGGAGAACAATATGACAACAATGGCAGATATCAAAAAACCAGAACAATGGGTTAAGCCTTACGGCGACACCATGAATGATGGTCGCGTACAAGTTTCTTTCACCTTACCGGTTGCACTCGATGAAACTTCAAAAGAAGGTGCTAAGCGCTTAGCACTGTTGATGGGTTTAGAAGAGCCAGCGGTCGTCCACAGCGAAGACATGGGTAAGGGTTTTAGCTTTTACGTCGTGTATGGTCAGTGCAAACATCAAGTCGATTTATCGAGCTTCCAAGTCGTCAAGCCAGAATATGAAACCTTGGATAAAGACGCGATCAATGCCTTGATCGCGGAAAAAATGGGACGTCGTATGGTCGTCATTGGCGCGTGTATCGAGACCGACGCGCACACCGTCGGTATCGACGCGATCATGAATATGAAGGGTTATAACGGCCACAAAGGCTTAGAAAGCTATCATGAAGTTCGCGCGATCAATATGGGCGCACAAGTCGATTCAGAAGAATTGATCGCCCGTGCGATTGAAGAAAAAGCCGACGTGATTTTGGTGTCGCAAGTGGTGACACAAAAAAATATTCACCTCGATAATTTGACGAAATTATCCGATTTGTTAGAAGCAGAAGGCTTGCGTGATAAAGTGATCTTGGTGGTCGGTGGCCCACGTATTTCGCATGAATTAGCGAAGGAGTTGGGTTACGATGCGGGCTTCGGTACCAAGTCTTACGCAGAAGACGTCGCTTCTTTTGCGATTCATGAGTGGATTAAACGTCACGCTGCTTAAGTGAATTTAGGTCCCCTCTCCCGCAAGCGGGAGAGGGCTAGGGTGAGGGGGATTCAGAAACGAAATTATGTGTTTGAAACATAGCCATAATTGTTGAATGTTTTGTTCTTCGAAAATTTTGTTAGTGTGCGCTGAACCACCCTCATCCCCAACCCTTCTCCCGCTTGCGGGAGAAGGGAGCGCTGAACAGAATTTGAAAGAGGTAATGAATGGAAGATTTATCCAAATACACGAGTTTAATCCGTCTGCGTATGGGTTCGCACGACGCGCACTATGCAGGTGATCTGGTCGATGGCGCGAAGATGTTGAATTTGTTTGGCGATGTCGCGACGGAATTATTGATTCGTAGTGACGGTGATGAAGGCTTGTTTGTCGCGTATGACAATGTGCAGTTCATGGCGCCAGTGTTTGCTGGCGATTACATAGAAGCGACAGGTCGTATTGTTTCTATGGGCAAGACTTCACGCAAGATGGAATTTGAAGCGCGTAAGGTGATTTCTCCTGCGAAGATTGCTGGACAGGTTTCTGCAGCTGATGTGTTGGCTGAGCCTGTTGTTGTTTGTAAGGCTTCTGGGACTTGTGTGGTGCCGGCGGATTTTCAGCGAGTGAAACGCTGATTGTTTTTATTTTGCAATTCGGAATTGTAGGGCGGGTGCAACCCGCGTTGCTTTGTTTTTTTGAGCCTTGATTTGATGTCTTTTGTTGTTTGTCGGTTAGTAGGTCGGGTGTGGCCCGACGGCCACTTACCTTTTTTGCTTCGCCAAAAAAGGTAAGCCAAAAAAGGCGACCGTAGACTCGCCCTTCGGGTGCTTACGCTACGCTCCAGCATAATTTGTGCGTCACAAAAAATGGGAAAGTGTCGAAACTCGCTACGCTCAAACAACGACACTTTCTTATCCATTTTCTGTGAAGCACAAATTGCATCGTCGCAAACGGTGGTAGGTCAAAGGCAAAGTCAAATGCAACGACCTACGACCGCAATGAGAAAAATGAATGATGTTCGATCTTGATTGTTTTGGTGTTGCTGTTGATTTTGACTTAGTTTTTGATTTTGATCTTCATCCACTTCTGACACTGCCAATTGTGCAAGACAGAAAATGGATAAAGAAAGCTTCGTTGTTTGAGCGAAGCGAGTTTCGAAGCTTTCCCATTTTTTGTCTTGCATAATTGGGAACCCGAAGGGCAGTGGCAGCGTGGTCGCCTTTTTTGGGTTACCTTTTTTGGCGAAGCAAAAAAGGTAACTAGCTGTCGGGCTACCCCCGACCAGTGAACGATCAGCAAATGCGAACGCGAGTACGAAGTGTAAAAAAACAGCGCGGGTTGCACCCGCCCTACAAATTATCAAATAACAAGAGGTAAACACCATGGAAAAACTCATCATCACAGCCGCCCTAACCGGCGCAGAAGTCACCCGCGAACAACAACCAAACCTCCCCATCACCCCAGACGAAATCGCCGACGCCGCATTCGAATGCGCCAAAGCTGGTGCTTCCATCGTTCACGTACACGGACGTTACGATGACGGCACGCCAACCCAAGATAAAGAAGTCTATCGCCAGATCATTAGCAAAGTACGCGAACGTTGCGATGTGATCGTACAGGTTTCAACTGGTGGTGCGGTCGGTATGACGGCACAAGAACGTCTCGCGCCAGTCACGCTCAAACCAGAGATGGCAACCCTGTCGATGGGCTCAGTCAATTTCGGTAACGACGTGTTTATGAATCATCCCGACGACATGGATATTTTCGCAGCGACGATGAAAGACTTGGGCGTTAAAATCGAATACGAAGTGTTCGACACCGGCATGATCACCACCGTGAATCGCTGGTTGAAAAAAGGTTTAATCACCGCGCCATTACACGTCGATTTCGTACTAGGTATTCCTGGTGCAATGGCGGGTACGCCAGAAGCCTTGATGTATATGCGTTCGCAATTGCCAGCAGAGGCAAGTTGGACCGTTGCAGGAATCGGTGCTGCGCAATTGCCACTAGCGACTATGGCAATCATCCTCGGTGGTCACGTGCGTGTTGGTTTTGAAGATAACGTGTATTACCGCAAAGGTGAACTCGCTACCAGCAATGCACAATTAGTAGAGCGCGTGGCACGCATCAGTCGTGAACATGATAGAGCAGTGGCGACTCCGGATGAAGCGCGTAAGATTTTGGGAATGCCAGTGTTGATGTGAACTGCCTGAGCTGTAAGAAGAGCGCAAATATGAGAGCTTGTTCGTATTTGCGTTTCCTTACCTCATGTTTAATTTGCATCGATCTAGTTGTTACTAATTTCAGATCCATAGTTTAGTGTAAGGCGATACCAAGATAACAAGGGGGAAATTTCATTTTCCAAACCTTTGTCTTTCGCAATTGGTAGTAACACGTTTAATGCAGCAATTAGACCATCGGGTGCTTGGGTAGTTTCACTGATTCTCGCAAAATCCATCGCTAGCCAGCAGCAGGTTGCGAATGCATATTGATCGTTCTGATGTGATGCAACCTTCAAGATATCTACGATAGTTTCAAATGCAACAGGCGGTGTGATTCCAACCACAGCTCTTTCTCGAAAAGTGGTTAAAGCCCATTCGTCAGCCGACAGAAGTTTTAATGCCTCTGATACTTGTATTGCAAAGGATTCTGTTGAGCTCATAGTCGCCTTGGTATATCTTATTCATCCCCCAAACTAGCCAACAACTCAGCCTGATGCTCAGCCACCAGTGCATTGGTCAGTTCGGTTAAATCACCGTCCATAATGAAATCAAGCTTGTACAAAGTCAGATTGATACGATGATCGGTCATGCGACCTTGTGGATAGTTGTAAGTGCGGATACGTTCGCTGCGATCACCTGAGCCGATTAGGCTCTTACGCGTGGCGGCTTCTTCGGCTTGTTTTTTGCGCAGTTGACCGTCCATGATGCGAGTCGCCAACACGCGCATCGCTTGTGCTTTGTTTTGATGTTGACTACGACCATCTTGGCATTCCACTACGATGCCGGTTGGGATGTGCGTCAAACGCACTGCCGAATCCGTTTTATTGATGTGCTGACCACCAGCACCTGATGCGCGGAAAGTATCGATACGCAAATCGGCATTGTTGATCACGACGTCGGTCAGTTCATCCGCTTCTGGCATGACTGCGACGGTACAAGCTGAAGTATGAATCCTACCTTGGGTTTCTGTTGCTGGTACGCGTTGTACACGGTGCCCGCCGGATTCAAATTTGAGTTTGGAGTACGCGCCAAAACCGGCGATACGAATGATTACCTCTTTGTAGCCACCGAGTTCTGATGGTGATTCCGACATGACTTCGATTTGCCAGCGATTGCGTTCGGCGAAGCGGGTGTACATGCGCAGTAAGTCGCCTGCGAATAAGGCCGCTTCATCACCACCTGTACCAGCGCGGATCTCTAACAAAATATTGCGTTCATCGTTAGGATCTCTCGGTAGCAACATGGTTTGCAATTCGCGTTGCAATGCTTCGATACGATCTTTCGCTGCTTGGATTTCTTCCTGCGCGAATTCTTTCATGTCGGGATCATTCAACATCTCTTGCGCTTCGACGATGTCGCTTTGCGCTTGCTGATAGTTGTGATACAGCGCGACCAAAGGCTCTAGCTCGGCGTGTTCACGATTGAGCTTGCGGTAAGCGTCCATATCATTGGTGACGCCTTCTTGTACCAGCAATTGACCAACTTCAACTAGACGTTCAGAGAGTTGATCGAGTTTATGTAGCATGGATGGTTTCATGATTTTTTCTCTTTATGCTTGCTTGGCTCGTTCGTGAGACCTTAAATCTCGTTGAGCCGTAATTAATTGAATTGAGAGTATCGTCGTGATGACGCTAGAGCATGCGCAAAGGCATGCGTAGAATGCTGGAGGTAGCTAACGCTTAGTGCGGAATAATTGTGGCAGCAGGCGCACCAGATGTGCTCGCTCTTCGCCGTGTGCTTGATGCAAGGCTTGTTGTGGACCGTGCAAAAATTTTGCAGTAATGCCTTTGGAAAGAGCTTCCAAAACCACTTCAATATCGTCACCACGTGCCAGCATTTTGCGGGCGCGTTCTAATTCATGTTGACGAACTTGCTCACCGCTTTCGTGTAAATCTTGGATCACAGGAACCACGTGACGACCATCGACCCAATGCATAAACGATTGCACGCGGGTTTCGATAATCGCTTCGGCTTGCGCTACTGCGGCGTGACGATTTTCTAAACCGCTTTGCACTACGCTGGCGAGATCATCGACTGTGTACAAAAACACGTCATCCAACTTGGCAACTTCTGATTCGATATCGCGTGGTACCGCGAGATCAACCATAAAGATTGGGCGATGCTTACGCGCTTTGATTGCACGCTCGACCAAGCCTAAACCAATGATAGGTAAGGACGAAGCTGTGCAAGAAATAATGATGTCGAATTCATGCAAGCAATTTGGTAATTCGGCTAAGCGAATCGCCTTACCGCCAAAACGATTGGCGAGGGTTTCGCCACGTTCTAAAGTACGATTCGCAATCGTGATGGTCTTAGGATTCTGCGCAGCAAAGTGGGTTGCGCATAGTTCTATCATTTCACCTGCGCCGATAAACAAGACTTTTTGATCGGCGATTTTGTCGAAAATGCGTTGAGACAAGCGTACTGCAGCGGCCGCCATCGACACACTGTGCGCGCCGATTTCAGTCGTGCTGCGGACTTCTTTGGCGACTGCAAAAGTGCGTTGGAACAGTTGATGCAGATAAGTACCAAGCCCACCTGCCTCATCAGACTGGCGTACTGCTTCTTTCATCTGTCCTAAAATTTGTGGCTCGCCCAATACCATAGAATCTAAACCAGATGCGACGCGGAACGCGTGACGCACTGCATTGTCTTGCGGTAGCGTGTACAGATGATGCCGCAAATCTGCGTAAGGCAGCTTGTGAAAATCGGCCAAGAAATGCGCAGTCATATCGATAGGATTATCGACATCAGCAACGGCATACAGTTCGGTACGATTGCAAGTCGATAAGACCGCGGTCTCAGGTGCATGTGCTGCACCGTTGCGCGCAAACCATGAGCGCGCGCCAACCACCGCCTGAGAAATTTGCTCAGGCGAGAAGGCAACCTTTTCTCGTAGCGAGACAGGTGCAGTCGTGTGATTGAGGCCGACGGCGAGTAATTGCATAGGATTCTTTGGTGTGAGGGCGCCATTATAGCGCGACTCGCTTACTAGTTCACGGCTGGCTTATGCTTCTTGCGTAATATCAATTAATAATTAAATATTATTTGCAGGAATAGTAATCGTAAAACAAGTCCCTTCGCCCGGCACACTGGTAAAACTGATATGTGCAAAATGGCGGTCGATGACGGTTTTTACAAAGACCATACCAAGCCCGATACCGTCATTCTTGATTTGGTCTGCGCCCTTGCCGTGTCCGAGGCGTTGAAACCGTTGAAACAGACGGCTTTGATCCGAGCGCGCGATTCCATAGCCTTGGTCTTGTATGCTACAAACGATGCTGTCATTTAGACTTTCTGACGCAAAAGCTAAGCTGCATGTCACGGTGGTATCGCAAGGGCTGTACTTGATGGCATTCGAGAGTAGATTGGTCAATACGCGTGTCATTAAGCTGCGGTCGACGCGCACAGGATATTCACCATCAGGAATTTCTGTGACGATGCGGATGCGTTTGGATTTTGCCAGCGTCCACATCTCTTCAGTTGCATCGAGCAAGAGGTCTTGGAAATCAAGTTCGGTGTATCGATATTCATTGGATTCTGCGTGCGCCAGTTGGACAAAATTATCTGCAAGGCCTAAGGTTGTGTTCGATGCTTTTTCGATTCGACTTAAAAATTCTTCATGTTCGATCGCGGTTTTTGGATTTTTTTGTAACTCGATTAAGGCCAAGATTGAAGCTTGTGGAGCGCGCATATCGTGTGAAATGAAATGTAAAGTTTCATCGCGACGACGCTCTGCTTGCCGAATTTCTGAGATATCTAGAATGCTAATGATCCAACCAATCAAAACGTGTTGGCCAGAATAGCAGGGCGCACTTTTGATAATTAAGTCGCGGTTTTTGGGATCGACGACTTCAACGCCTTTCATCAAAATATCGCTTTGATTTAAATCGAGGATATGCCACCAACTAAAGCTTTCGCGCTCGCCTGTATAGAGGGTGTGTGGGTGGCTCATATTTGAGAAAAGATACGGTACAAGCGTATCAATCACATGCGGCATGCCGATGCTCTTGAAATATGCCAGCGCCGCTGGATTGGCTAGTACCACGTTGCCGTCAGTAGTGGTGACCATGGTTGCATCGGGTAAGCTAGTTAAGCTATCGGTGACAAATTGACGTAGATCGCGCACCCGCCGTGCTGCTGCTTGAATAGCGCTGAAATGACGTTCTAATTTATCTTGAATTGCGCGGCGTACTGGCACTTTGGCGCCATGTGCTAATGTCAAATCTGGATTGAATTCTGGCAGCAAATGCGGCTCTTGATCGAGTAAAACAAATTCTTTTCCTAAGAAACTAATAGTCGCTTCTAGCCGACGCCAACTCCACAGTGGATAAGCAATAATCAACATCAAAACACTGACCGCGGGTGGAAACCAAAAGCCCCAATGGATGAGAATCACACTGGCAGAAATCGTTGCCAGAATCAAACCGAGTACCGTAAAAAACGCAATTCTTGGTGAGAAAAACAGAAAGCTGAGCAAGGCCAAGCTAATCACTAAAACGCTCATCAAAATCACTTGCCATGCTTGTGCTTTGATAATTGAACGTCCATCTAATAGACTCGCCAAAATATTCGCATTGATTTCAATCCCAGATAACACACCTTGATTCGTGGTAACTGGAGTGGGAAATGCATCGGCCATACCTTGTGCCGTGGTGCCAATTAATACGTATTTGTCGCGGAAAAATTCTGCGGGAACTTCGCCACGTAACACGGCGACATAGGGGACGCTGGTGAAGTGTCCGCTGCCACCGTAATAAGGTATGTGCAATTGAAAATTGCGGTGCCAAATACCGGCGGTGGTGTTGCTGGAATTGGTTTGCCGTGTGTTGACGGGTAAATCGGATGGGCTGATCTGTTTAATTGATGTTGCGTCTTTGGCGTTCTTCGTATTTTTAGTGTTGTCGCTGAGGTTTGTTTCGCGCTCAAATTTTTGACCAATTTCATACAGTGCTAAGGAAAAATGTGGCCACCAAAGTCCTTGCGTTCCTTCTTTTAGAAAAACACTGCGAGCGACACCGTCTTCATCTAATTCAATATGAATATGCCCCATCATAGCGGCCGCTTGTGCCAGCATTGGTGTGGCTTGCACAGCTTGCAATCCACGACCTGCATTGATCGAGACTAATGGCAATACAACGCGTTGACTCGCAGTTAAAGCTTGCGCCAGAAGTTGATCGCCATTTGGGTTGTCTGGACTCGCTGTTTCTGATTCGGCAAATACGATATCGACGCCGATAGCACGAGGTTTAGCAGCGTTTAATTTTTGAATTAAGTCGGCATGACGTGCGCGTGGCCAAGGCCATTTACCTAACTCAGCTAAACTGAAATCATCAATCGCAACGATAATAATATCGTCGCGAGCAGGCGTACTTTGATTGCGCAATAGCAGATCGTAAGCGGTTTGATCCAATCGCTGCAATCCATTGAACGTGCTTAATACGATCGTTAGGATCAATAAAAACAGCGTCAAAATGATCCATTCATGTAGCGCAATTGCTTGCCGCTGTTTGCGACGTCGCCCGAAGTTCGTATTGACGCGATGTTCTGCTTGATGTGCTGATTCGCTCAACATGAACTTGGTCTGCCTTTAGGTTGAGATTTATTTATTGGTAGTGGGTTTTTGTGGTTGAACCATACCGCCGAGTGATTCAAGCGAATCGCCGCTGCCGGTAGTCCAGCGCAATAGGATTTCAAATTTCTGTGGCTTGGAGAAGTTACCAATGAAGCGATCCGGATCGGTGGCTTGCACGCGAATATAGTAAATCCCCGGTTCTGGTCGTGCGATACTTAACTTGGCTTGATCCAGATTGCGACTTAAATAGATTTTTTTAAATTCGGGATCTTGTGCAATCTGAACCAAGAATGTCTGCCCAGGTTCGGATGGCCAGCCAAATTCCATTTGGTTTTGTCCAAGGTCGACCACTTCATTCATTGCTTGCGGTGCTAACAAGCGGAATGCTTGCGGCAATGAAAATGGGCCTTGATCGGGTTGTCCATTTTTCTCGACGATCGAGGCGACGCGCCAGTAATAATTTCCTACCGATAGTTTGTCGGTGTTGGCTTCTACGCCGGCAATATTATTTTGGTCGAGTACGATTTGTTTAAATTCAGCGTCACTTGCCACTTGCAAGCGATAAGCTTTCACTTCGCTTGCTTGCGTCCAATTAAAGTTCACACTGTCGGCGCGTACCTTATGTTTTGGACTTAATAAAAAAGGTGGCTCAGGCCGTGCTTTTAATCGGAATGCTTGCGTGCTTGGCATGCCTTCCAAGCCATTCTCATCAATCGCTGTAACGCGAATAAAGTAATTACCATCATCTAAGCCTTCGAAGCGGAAGCGCAAATCTTTATCGTTGGCTTCTGCAATCACATCCTGACTTTGTGCATCTCTGGAAATTTGTGCGTGATAAGCGACAGCTTTGGGTAAAGCTTGGACTGCAAATTGCAAAATGGGACGCTCTTGCAATTGAAATCCCGCTGTCAAACTAGGCGTAGGGAGTAAGGTGATTGCTTTGCCTACGCCAGCTTTGTTGACGATATTTCCTTGTCCTGCCGGCAGAACTAAAGCTTGAGGCTTTTCTTTATTGCCTACTGCCACACCACCTTCTAACACTTCATTCGCCACTTTGTCCTCATCTACACCAACGCGGAAATGCGTGCCACGCACACCTGCAATCGCCAATGGTGAGCTGACTTCAAAACGTCCTTTATTATTGTTTAATGGACTGACTTTCGATTCGACTTTTCCTTGAACTAATTTGATTAAGGTACGCGGGCTTTTGACGAACTGTGTCATACGCAGTTTTGATAAGCTGACCTGACTATTGGAGGGTACCGATACTCTAGAATTATCTGGAAGCTCAAACGTGACAAAACTGTTTTTCTCAGTTTTTATTTGGCTGCCTTCTAATACCACACTGCCCAAGGTGAGCGCGGATGTGCCGCCTTTGGGATTGGTTTCATTGACTTGACCAGCCAAGGCAATCACTGTGGCCTGGCTCGCCTCTTCCAACAGCAGATCCGCTGGAATCAAAATACCAGAGCCAATCGGGATAGTTCTATCATTACTGATTTTATTTAGCTTGCCTAAGACTTCCCAATTATTGGGTGTCGGTGTGAAGCGTTTCGCGATCGTCGTTAAAGTATCGCGTTCGAGCGCAAAATAAGTAATCCCTGCGCTATCTATTTGTACCGTACCAGGTTTTCCTTTGATTTTCTCCGCAGCGTGTAGCGGGGCGCCGCTAACTAGATACACCGCAGTTAGTGCCGCACAGGCGTATTTGGCAAATCGATCAAAGGAAATACGGTGATGCATAGCAATGCTCCAACAAATAATGAGAAGGATGATGATTTTGCTTGGTGGTCTTATCGTCGCAGAATAAATCGCGCAGGTATTGATTTGAAAAACAACGACGGCTTTACTTTAAGCTATGCCAACTCGTGCAGTCCAAGTTTTAATTCAGACTCAAATTTTATAAGCTCAGCGATTCGCCAATTTAGTGGTTCGCGCGTAATTATTTGTTTTGTCTGATGCAAATCATGCTGCGTTTAATCGCAATTCGAAATAGTAATTTTTACTAATTGCGTGGACAGCAAATAATCCTATAGTTTTAGCGCTAAGAATAAATCAGCTAGACAGCAGAACTTTAGTCTTTTGAGATTTGTTCCAGTCGATAACCGTAGCTGTACACCGGCGCGAGTCGATAGCCATTTTCTGGTCGCAAATCTAATTTACTGCGCACACGAGAGATGTGCGTATCCATCGTACGAGAAGGAATTTCGATATCACGTGACCATACTGCTTCCAGAATATAGGCGCGAGATAAGGGGCGGCCTAAGTTTTGAAATAGAACTAAGGCGAGATCAAATTCTTTTTGCGTTAATTCAATCGGGTTGCCATGCAATTTGGCGCGGCTTGCGCGCACGTCAAACTCGTAATGACCGAATGTGATAATTTCATTTGCGGTTTGGCTTGGATAGGCTCGGCGTAACAAGGCATTCACTCGCGCAATCAACTCGGCACGACGAATCGGCTTGATCATGTAATCATCCGCGCCTGCTGCCAGACCTGCCACGATATCATCCTCGCCAGAACGGCTAGTCATGAAAAGCACAGGCAAGGTCGTTGATAATTTTTCGCGCACCCAGTGCAAGATTTCGGTGCCGCTCAAGTCCGGTACTTGCCAATCAAGGATAAGCAAGTCATAGCTCTCTCTATGTAATTGATGCAGCATCGCTTTGCCGCTGGAAAACGGATGGCAAATATGACCTACATCCGTCAACGTCGCAACGGTTAGATCGAGTAAATTTTGATCATCATCCAGAATGGCAATTCGCATATTTTATTGAGTAAAAAGCTTGGTTACGAACAAAAAACAGAAAACTTGAACATACCGAATGTATGTTCAAGTTCTGGCGAGCGTTAAATGCGTGAATCCGCGTCAGGCAGGATGACGTTGACGTCTAACACTTCTAAATTACCTTGCTTATCCAATGAGACTTTAATGTCATCCGGATTTACTTTGGTGTACTTAGAAATGACGGCGATCAGTTCTTCGCGCAAGGCTGGCAAAAAATCATAGCCATCACGTCCTTCGTTACGTTCACGGGCAATAATGATTTGCAGACGTTCTTTCGCTGCGCTAGCACTTTTCGGCTGTGACTTAAACAAAAAATCAAGCAAAGCCATTTTACTTACCTCCGAAAATACGTTGCAGCAAACCTGGCTTTTCGTAATCGACGAAGCGTAATGGAGGTTGCTCTCCTAAGAAACGCGCGACGACATCAGTGTACGCCTCAGAAACATCACTACCTTTGACATGAATCGCTGGATTACCATGATTCGACGCGTGTAAAACTGCTTCGGATTCAGGAATCACACCAATCAGCGGAATCCGCAAAATTTCTTGTACGTCGGTGTAGGACAGCATTTCGCCAGCATCAACGCGTTTTGGTGAGTAACGTGTAATAAGCAAATGTTCTTTCACTGGCTCGCCACCTGCTTGCGCGCGTTTGGATTTTGCTTGGATGATGCCCAGAATACGATCTGAGTCACGTACCGAGGAAACCTCTGGATTTGTGACGACGATTGCTTCATCGGCGAACGTCAACGCCATCACAGCACCACGTTCGATACCTGCTGGCGAATCGCAGACGATGTATTCAAAATCCATTTTGATTAAATCATTCAGCACGCGCTCTACACCTTCTTCGGTCAGCGCATCTTTGTCGCGGGTTTGCGAAGCGGGCAGAATGAATAGATTGTCGCAATGTTTATCTTTAATCAACGCTTGATTTAATGTGGCTTCGCCACTGATGACATTGACTAGGTCATACACCACACGGCGTTCACAACCCATGATCAAATCGAGATTGCGCAGACCGACGTCGAAATCGAGAACGGCAGTTTTATGTCCACGCAGCGCTAAACCAGAAGCGAAACTAGCGCTTGATGTGGTCTTGCCTACACCGCCTTTACCGGATGTCACAACGATGATTCTTGCCACAGGGTACTCCTTTGTTGAACTTGATAATAACTAAGACGAAAAATGACGCAATTGTTAAAGCTGTTCTTTTATTAAGCTGATTTTAGTGATGATACTTCAATACTGTCACCGACAAGTTTGATTTGTACGGGTTGATTCGGTGTTAGCTTTGGAAAACCTGCATCAAATGTTTGATAAATACCCGCAATCGAGACTAATTCGGCTTCCATCGCTGTGGTAAAAATTCGCGCATCGGTATTTCCGCGCGCACCCGCCAAAGCGCGACCTCGTAAGGGTGCGTAGATGTGGATGCTGCCATCTGCAATTACCTCGGCACCATTATTCACCGATGCTGTAATAATTAAATCACAGCCACGGGCATAAATTCGTTGGCCTGCTCTTACTGGTGTATCAACGATCATCGCAGGGATATGTTCAACCGCAGCTGGCATTGATACGGGAGCTGGTGCGGGTGTCCTAGCTGCTGCTTGCTCGACTTTTGCTGGTGTGTTGGCTTGCTCTGGAATTTCTGGTTTTGCTTTGGTAACGACATCGATGCTTAAGCCATGTGCACGAATTGACGCATGTTGTTCTTCTGCTGCATTCCGCACCGCTACCGCATTCAGGCCACAAGATTTGAACAAACTAATAATCGCAGCCCAATCCAAACTTTCATGGGCAATGTTCTCTACATCGATAATCGCGAATTCGTCGTCAAAGAAATCGGGTGTACCGCCGGTCATTTCTTTCAGTGCGATTGCTAACTTTTCTAGTACGGCTTCGTTCAAAAGAACAGCAACTGCCACAACCGTGGATATTTTTATTTCTATAGGTTTGCGGGTCAGGCTATTTTGCATATTGCAGATCAATTAGGATTAAAAAATAAATTAAGCTTGGTGCTTGTTGCAAATATAGATTATCCATCTGGCTTAACAAATTATTTTGAAAATAAAGAAGATTGTTAGCGTCGATAAACTGCTTTGCTGCAACTCTATCATCTCGATAAAGCAATGATTTTTGCGCAGGCTCCATCCTACCAATTGATTGCCCACTTAGCAAAAAAACTGCGCAAAAAACGCGCAAAAGCTGCAGTTTGCTTGAATTTAGCGCTGCAATCCTTACACAGTTGAAAGAATGCTGGCTCTCAGCGCAGACATGCATCCGCGTAAGACCTAGATGGTCGTATTTTCTAGATAAGCAAAAGAGATAATTGTTGGTGTGTCGGCTGTGTGGTTCTTGCAAGAATAAATGGTGAAAAATTTTGTCGCCTTAAAATGGCAGGGCGTTTGCCTGATCGCGAGCACGACGACCAAAACTACGACGTCGACCATTGTTTTTCCGTGTGTCGATGTAAGGCTGACAGTTAAGGACGCGGCGTTCTTCTACACGGCGATCTACACCACTTCTTCTTTCGATTTGCGGCCAAGTTTTTGTAGGTGCTTGCTCCAAAGTTTCTGTTTTAGTTTGACTATTCAATATCTGTTCAGACGACGAGGCTTTGAGTGGCGTCGAGAAACTGTCGAAGATATGAAAAATTCGCATGAAACTCATGCAAGACCTCCATTGTTGATGCGAAATATTTTTTGAATGCATATTGCTGGAGCAGATTTCATGCCTGCTCCATGATGATTTTTTTTGCGCCTGAATTATAGGAAGCTTGTGGGCCGTCGTGGGGTGCCGAATGTGAACGATGTATAAATTGAGGGAAGTTTTTTAAGGTACATCGATTTTTTTTACATGTAAATGTTTTTGCCGTGTGTGCAAACATGTTGCTGTACTTTTGTTTTTGCTTAGTTTTAGTTTGGCAAAGCTACGCAAATCATCAACTTCGAAACATGAAATTAGGTTTTAGCCTTTTAATGAGATTGGGCGATACTTGCTTTGAATATCATCGGAGCGACGTCCGGCAGAACGTCGGCGGCCTTGCATTTTTCGGGTGTTGAGAAAAGTCGCTTGTTGTTTTTCACGCCGCTCTTGGGCGCGTCGATCTGCTTGTTGACGACGCTCTTCGATTACCTCAAGCCCAGCGTTGCTTGGTGTGGAGTTATTGATCCCGTTATCAACTGCGTTGGTACGTGCAAGCTCGTGTCGGTAGAGGTCGGCAGATGGTTGTTGATAGTCAAAGATACGAGTGAGTTGGAGCGGAAACATGATAGGCGTTAGTAAAAAGAACAGCACCTAGCAGTATCGGCAGTCTTCCGACAAACTTTAGAAATATCCTTAATAAACAATAACTTGCATTTTGGAAATGGATTGCACTAATAGATTGCACTAACAATTGATAAGCATGTTAAGCATAAAAAAACGGCATAGCTTGTGTCAGCTATGCCGTTGGAATTTACAAAAACTATTTTAGCAATGTTGATTGCTTCATTGCTTATTTCACATCAGTTCCTACCCCATGTGCTTGTTGATCAGCGTGGTAAGACGATCTCACCATAGCGCCCACTGCCGCGTGCGCGAAGCCCATTTTATAGGCTTCTTCTTCAAACATTTTGAACACATCAGGATGAACATAACGACGCACCGGCAAGTGGTGACCGCTTGGTGCGAGGTATTGACCGATTGTCAGCATGTCGACATTGTGGGCGCGCATATCGCGCATCACTTGCAAAATTTCTTCGTCCGTTTCACCCAAGCCAACCATGATGCCTGATTTGGTCGGTACATTTGGATGCTGCTCTTTGAAACGCTTGAGCAAGTTCAATGAGTATTCATAATCAGAACCCGGACGTGCTTCTTTGTATAAACGTGGTGCCGTCTCTAAATTATGATTCATCACGTCTGGTGGTGCCATGTTCAAGATTTCTAATGCACGATCCATACGACCACGGAAGTCAGGTGTCAGAATTTCGATGCGCGTCATTGGTGATAATTCACGGATTTTGGTGATGCATTCGGCAAAATGCGCTGCGCCACCATCGCGTAAATCATCGCGGTCAACGGAAGTGATGACCACATAGCTTAAGCGTAATTCAGCAATGGTTTTTGCCAGATTGAGCGGCTCATTGACATCGAGTGGATCAGGACGACCATGACCAACGTCGCAGAATGGGCAACGGCGTGTGCACTTGTCACCCATGATCATGAAAGTAGCCGTGCCTTTGCCGAAACATTCACCGATATTTGGACAAGTTGCTTCTTCGCAAACGGTGACTAGTTTATTTGCGCGCAGAATATCTTTGATTTCATAGAAGCGTGTGGTTGGAGAACCCGCTTTAACACGTATCCAATCAGGCTTAGGTAGACGTTCTGCTGGAACGATTTTGATAGGAATACGAGAAGTTTTACTCGCACCCTTTTGTTTTTCAGTTGGGTCGTAGTTGCTTTTATCTTCTGCGAGAGGCGTGTTTTCGGTAGTCATAGCTGAGTTCAAAGCCCAATTAAGCGGCGGTCAATAAATATTGTAAGCGTGTTGCTAAAGCTGTTTGTACTTGCGCAAGCGGTGCTTGTACTTGCAGGGTTTGCATATCGACAGTAGCAAGACCTGCATAGCCACAAGGATTAATCCAAGAAAATGGCTGTAGATCCATCGCGACATTTAAAGAAACACCATGATAAGTACAACCATTGGCACGCACTTTTAAGCCTAGCGCGGCAATTTTGGCTCCTTGCCATTGTCCTTCTTTGAGGTAAATTCCAGGCGCGCCAGCAATCCGTTCACCGGCGATATTATACGCTTCCAAGGTATCGATTACCGCCTGTTCAATCTGGTGTACAAATTCGCGAGCAAATAAACGACCTTTTGTGTGGCGTCGCTTGAGATCGATCAAGAGATAAATCACCACTTGGCCGGGCCCATGAAAAGTCACCTCACCGCCACGATCTGTTTGAATCACGGGAATGTCATGCGGCGCAAGCACATGGGATTGATCCGCACCCAAACCTAAGGTGAAAACAGGAGGGTGTTCAACAATCCATAATTCATCTGGCGTTTCTGCGGTGCGGGCATCCGTGAATGCACGCATGGCAGCAAAGCTGTCTTGGTAATTCTCTTGCCCGCGATGGCGAATCAAGATGGCTTGTGTGTCGGCTGTCATGTATGCTCCAACACACGTTTGACGGTGACACGTTGTATGAAGAATTGACCATTGATCACTTTGCGAAACGGTATGCCATCCAATACAAAGCCGGGGCCACCATTAGCGATCCAAGTTCGTGCTAGGCGATCAAATGCGACCAGATCTAAGCCAAGCATGGGCGCAGAAATGACAAAGCGTGCGCCTGCTTGTTGTTTGTCGACGATGGATTTTAAATCTGGCATAGTGAATTTAGGATCGCAGGGGAGCGAATTGTCCCTGCGCGGTGTTCGAAAGAGAAACTGGTGAGCGATTAATTCAGTGCTTATAGAACCATTTTAACCATAGGATGCGACGACAAAGCGCGATACAGATTATCGAGTTGTTCGCGATGAATGGCACGCACGGTGACTGTCAACGCTAAGTAATTGCCTTTGCTCGAAGGGCGCATCTCTAATTTTCCTGCATGAAAAGTCGGATCGTGAATCATCACTACCTCAACGATGGTTTGAGCAAATGATTCTTGCATGACGCCCATGACTTTGATCGGGAAGTCACAAGGATATTCGATAAGGCTGTCTTCAGGTTTGATTTCGCGCATGATAAAACTTCTTTAAAAGGCAAGCTGAGTGGAGGATTTGTAGGTAGTTCTCTAAGAAACGCTAAATTTAAGAGGATTTAAGTTGATGACTTCTACCCGTTTCTCGTGCCTAAATGGGGACTTTTCCGCCAAAAGCAATAGTTTGAACCCCTATCCTCTAGACTGCAAGCCTTGTTTCGCATGTGAGATGTAAAAGACTTATGACTTTGAATGTGAATAGCACCACTAGTTTAGTTGCGGCTTGCGCACCTTTGGGCGGCAAAACTTGCCACTTTGTCGTTTCTGCTCGACTAGTACGATGCTTAGGATGTTACTATTGTTGCATTGTTTTTTGTGAGAGGGAGGCGGGATGGAACAGCCAACGCAGATATTTGAATGGATCGCGCAAGGCCGAGTAAAGCATGGCAGTGAATTTCGAGCACTTGAATTAGCTGGAATACATCCCAAAACTAGCCAATGGCATCGATTTATTGAACAGATGTTGCTATGGTGCGGGGTGATTGCATTGGGAGCATCGTTGATTTTCTTTTTAGCTTATAACTGGCAATCGATGGGGCGATTTGCGAAATTCGCTTTAGCCGAAGTGGCTGTGCTTGGCGCCATGTTGGCGTGTTGGAAACTGGGCTTGGAGAGTACGGCTGGCAAAGCGAGTTTATTCATCGCTAGTCTGTTCACTGGCGGATTGCTGGCATTAGTCGGACAGACTTATCAAACTGGCGCTGATACCTATGAATTGTTCCGTGCGTGGGCGATCGCGTCTTTGGTATGGGTGCTGTTAGCGCGATTAAGTGCGCTGCATTTGTTTTGGCTAGGTCTGGTGAATTTGAGTGTACTTCTGTATTTTCAAACTTTTGGCGGCTTTTTTGGCCTGCTATTTAGTTCAAGCAGTCAGTTATGGACATTATTCATACTCAACGCAGTCGCCTTGATAGCTTGGGAGTTGCTGCGTTGGCGAGGCGTTTTGCATTTGCAGGAACGTTGGTCGGCTAGAGTGTTGGCGACCGCAGTTGGCGTGTTAGTAACGATGTTGATGTTAGACGCGATTTTTAGTCACGACGATGGCTACCTTTTACTGGCGAATTTATCGAATGTTCTAGCAACAGCGACTTATGCAGTTTGGGCTTGGCTAACTATGTGGGTCTATCGCAGAAAAGTGAAAGACTTGTTTGTGCTAGCAGGTTGGGTTTTGAGCTTAATTATTACGACTAATGCGTTCTTGACGCGATTAGTCGTCAATCACATGGAGTCGGTAGGCTTTTTAATGGTGAGTTTGATGATCATCGGTTCATCTGCTTTGGGCGGTATGTGGTTAAAGAAGGTGATGAAGGAGATGCAAGCATGAATACCCCACAACCCGCCTCTATGACGTCCGCAACAGTCTGGCAGCGTTTACTGCAAGCGAAATTGGTCGAGGGCGAAATGCCTGTAATTGATAAGACACAGAGTCTTACACAGCCTTGGTATATTCGCGTCATGCTTGGTTTCTCTGGTTGGCTTGGCGCATTGTTTTTGATGGGCTTTGTCGGCGTTTTTATGGGACTCGCTAGTGATCACGGGATCGTGACTGTTTGTATCGGTGCTGGCCTATGTACGCTTGCTTACACCTTATTTCGCGTACCGAAAAATACAGATTTCTTGTTGCAGTTTGCGCTGGCTGTGAGTCTTGCTGGACAAGGATTTTTTGTATTTGGCTTGTTTCAATTGTTTCGTAACGACGGTGCCGAAGTTTATCTGGTGATATTGCTGTTTGAAGTCGTTTTAACTGTTTATGTTTCGAACTGGATTCATCGTTTCTTAACAAGTTTGGGTGCAGTGTTCGCGGCTTATTTCTTTTTCCAACAATCCGCAATCTTCGGTCTCATGCATGGCTTGGTGGCATTGGCTGTTTGCGGCTTGTGGTGGTCGCCCTTGCTATTGCGTCGATCTGAATTATTACGCCCAGTCGCCTATGCTTTAGCCTTTGCTTTGTTGTGTACTGAAGGAGGGCGGTTTGTCACACGAATTTTGTTTGATGCTAATCATGGATGGTGGCTATTGCATGGCTGGCGCGTCGGTACCACGCTCGCCAATCTGGCGCTCATTATTTCGACTGTGTTGGTGCTGCGACGGCTACAGTTCGCGTTGAGTTCTTTGCCTGCGATACTGGGATTGTCGGCTGCCTTGTTGTTTAGTGGATTCTCGTATGTCGCACCAGGATTAAGTAGTGCGCTGTTATTGATTTTAATTGCGTATAGTTTTTCTGATCGCGTTTTGCTTGGAACAGGTCTGCTCGGTTTGCTGAGTTTTGTCTCGTATTATTACTATCAACTGCAGCATAGCTTGCTCTATAAATCGATCGTGTTGTTCAGCCTAGGCTTATTGCTGTTGGCAGCGCGCTTGTTATTGTGTCGCCTTTTTCCAGAATCCAGTTTGGCGGATACGCATAATCAGAAGGAGTCTGCACATGATTCAATTTAAGCTCAGAAGCAAAGCCAGAGTGTGGTTGGCAGTGTTGGCCGGTATCTTGGTTTTGATTGCAGTGAATGTATCGATCTATCAACGTGAACAATTACTTCAGCATGGTCGTTTTGTTTTGCTCGAATTAGCACCGGTGGATCCACGCTCCTTGATGCAAGGCGATTACATGGCATTACGTTTTGAAGTAGCAAACCAAGCTTTTCCCAATTCGACGTGGAGGCGGGCGAACAATCATGAAAACCTGAGTGCGATGGCGTCGGATGGTGCGATTGTGGTGCGATTAGATCAACACCAAGTAGGGCGTTTTCAACGCATCGCGAAGCCACAAGAAATATTGGCAGCGAATGAGGTCTTGATGCGCTATCGGATTCGGAATGATCAAGTGAAATTTGCCACCAATGCGTTTTTCTTTGAAGAGGGGCAAGCGCAGCTTTACGAAAAGGCGCGTTATGGAGGATTTCGTGTCTCAGCGAACGGCGATATGTTATTGCATTCCATGCATGCGGCTGATTACACGCTGTTGAAAAAGCAAGCGGACGAATAAAGAAATCGACAATTCAAGCTGAAAAAAGGATTGCGAAACGCAAGCGCAAATTCTTGTATGATGGCGTAAATTTTATTTGAGGAAAATTTATGCCTAAGAATTTGCAAAGACAATGGTGGTTTATGTTTCCCATCACATTTATCTCCGGTTATGCGGCGTATTTATTGGTAAGTGCGGCAGGAATTGGTGGCTTGGAAACCTTGGCGCAGATGTTGGTATTTGCATTGTGCTTTGCGGCGCTGCGTACGGGTTTGCAGTTTATTTCATGGCTTGGGATTGTGGCATTTATGCCGAAGTTGGCGAAGTCGGTTTTAGATCAAGAGACTGCTTCAAAGTAACGATGATGTAAGCATAAAAAAGCCCGCGATGACTGACTGTTATGTTGTGTCATCGCGGGCTTTGATTTTCTCTTTTGAATTATTTGAATAAGAGACGGATCGAATCCCAAGCACGACCAAAAATGCTGGCTTGCGGAACGTCTTCTAAGGCTAACACCGGAAACTCAGCAACTGCTTTTCCATCCAACATCATCTTCATTGTACCGATTCTGCTGTTGGCAGTGATTGGCGCCACTAGTGGATCTTTGCGCTCAAGTGCGGGTTTTAATCGCGCGGCACTACCTTTTGGTAAGGTAACGTAAAGGTCTTGTCTAAAACCGACTTTGATTTTACCTTGACTGCCTTTCCATACGTCTAGCGTTTCAATTGCTTGCGCTTTATCGTAGAGTTTGACGGTGTCAAAGTTGAGGTAGCCCCAGTTCAATAGTTTTAAACTTTCTTGTGCGCGAATTTGATCGCTCTTCGTTCCCGTTACGATAGAAATTAAGCGACGTTGGCCGTTTCCGTTTGGACGATTTGCTGATGAGATTAAGCAATAACCCGCGGCTTCAGTATGACCAGTTTTCATACCATCCACTGTTGGGTCTAACCACAGTAAACGGTTGCGATTTGCTTGGGTAATTTTGTTATAGGTGTAGCTCTTGGTTGAATAATATGTTTTGTAGTATTCAGGATGATCAGCGATTAAACGTGATGCCAAGATCGCTAAATCATATGCCGTTGAAAAATTATCTGGGCTAGGCAAACCATGTGAATTGGCATAACGCGTAGCTTTCATCCCAAGACGGGCAGCTTCACGATTCATCTGGGCGACAAATGCTTCCTCACTACCAGCAACGGCTTCAGCTAAGGCAACCGAAGCATCATTCCCTGATTGCACAATCAAGCCAAACAACAAGTCATTGATGCTGACAGGTGTTGCCGGATCAATAAACATTTTCGAACTGCTTGCATCGACTTTCCACGCACGTGTCGATACAGTGATCTGTTGATTAATATCTAAGCGCTTTTCTTTAAGCGCGTTAAATACCAAATACGCAGTCATGATCTTGGTCAGCGACGCGGGTTCAATTTGCAGAGTGGCATTATCAGAATTGATCACTTGATTGCTGGTTGCATCCAACAGCACCCAAGATTTAGCATCAACCAAGGGCTTTGGTAGCGTTTGAGCTTGAGCCACAGATATGCTGCTGAGCGTCACGGCTAAAAAAGCTAGTGATGAAAGTAAAGAAGACAAAGTTTTTTTCATTGGAAATCAAACAAGGTAAAAAAAAGAAAAATTGAGGTTGGAAAATTGCGAATTAAAAACCGTGAAAAGACCCGTGAACTTAAGTCCACAAATCACTAATAATTTTTTTTATGTGCGGTAGCCGACGATGAAAAAAGTGATCCGCACCAGGAATCACAATCACCGGAATATCTTGCGGTCGTAACCAGTCAAACACGGCTTGTAAAGGAATCGTATCGTCAAGCTCACCATGAATCAAAATGGTATCGCTAGGAATATCTGGCATCGCCCATTTACCTGCAGCCGCACCGACTAAAACCAGCCTTTGTACCGCAATACCGGCGGCGCTTAAGCGTTGATGTAAACGTGATTGCACAAAGGTACCGAAAGAGAATCCGCTTAACACCAAGGGCAAATCTGGGTAACGTTGACGCATGTGTTCCAATAGCGTTTCCATATCGTCAGTCTCACCGATGCCTGCGTCATGTACGCCTTCAGATTGACCAACACCACGGAAATTCATGCGCACAGTGACGTAACCAAGGGAGACAAATGTACGCGCCAAGGTTTGCGCCACCTTGTTTTCCATGGTGCCACCAAATAAGGGATGCGGATGGGCTACCAACGCAAGGCCGGTCGGCTTTGGAAATAACTCAGGATCAGGATGATTTACCGCGCATTGCAGTTGCCCAGCATTACCCGGTATCAGAAATTGTTCGGTATGAATATTCATCGCGCTTTATACTTTGAGACGTTCGACTACGCCACCACCAATCAAATCGACATCGATAATTTCGTCGATATCACTTTGGTCTACATAGGTGTACCAAGTTCCTTGTGGATAAACCACCAGCACTGGTCCTTGTTCACAACGATCTAGGCAGCCAGCTTTATTAATACGAATCTTGCCCTCGCCATTCATATCAAGTTGTTTGATGCGACGTTTGGCGTGTTCTTGCGCTGCTTGTGCTCCATTTTTGGCACAGCATTGACGGCCATCATCACGGTCGTTTAAGCAGAAGAAT
Organism: Affinundibacterium baiyunense; assembly: GCF_018139645.1. GTDB lineage: Bacteria > Pseudomonadota > Gammaproteobacteria > Burkholderiales > Burkholderiaceae_D > Undibacterium > Undibacterium baiyunense. The sequence continues at coordinate 11,309 of NZ_JAGSPM010000017.1, read as the reverse complement.
ACGTGTTTTTTAAAATAGAGATTGTCAGACATGTGCTTTTTCAAGTAGGCGAATTCGGCTTTAGTGGCGAATTTCGCGCGATAGAAGAATAGAAGGCGCTATGATACATCGAATTGAAATCACGAATGCGTTGATTACCGTACTTAACTAGAGAGGCAGGTGCCAGCTTAGTGAAGTATTTTTATCGATGATTAGTCTTTATTGGAGAGCTGCAGATGTTGAATCTAGATTGTCAAATTAATTCGTCTGCTAAGATGATTCCAAACGGTGTTAGAGGATCTGAATGGAAGCTGAACTGGCTTCTGTTATCGATATTTGTCGTCGTGTTGTGCAGTGGATGCGGCAAATCAGCGAAATCTTCGTCGGCGGCGGTAGAGTCATCCGCGACGACCGCAAGTGCTGCTTCTGCGAGCGCAGTGGACGAACCTGCTTTTAAGATTGCTGAAGAACAGCGCAAAGCACTAGAACAGGCTAAACAACTTGAGCAAGATTTGCAGAACGCCGCCGATAAACAAAAGCGTGAAATTGAAGCAGCAACAAACGGAAAAACAAACGGAAATTGAAATGAATAATGTGAATTGTAATTGAGACCTAGGCCGATTTCTGCAAAACCGATTGAGTCGCTTTTTGATGTTTAAGTAAATACCAAATCGCAATAAATGGCCAAGTCACAGATAAAAACTGCGCTGCACCGTAAAAATTCAACATTTTTCCTTGCACCATGGTTTGTAAAGTATTGAGGAAGTAAGGATTACTAGGAATTAAATTCACCATCAATAAGCTAATCAGCAATAACAGCACAGCCAGTCGGCGTTGTGCGTGGCTTGGGGCAAAAGAAAATCCATACAACATAATGGTGCTGATTAAGATCCCTCCTTTGGCTCCCGGTGCTAACCATAAGAAGGCATTTTCAGGTTGAAACATTAAGGCGCTCGATAAGGCCTTCACTGCTAAACCTGCGATTAATAGTAAGCAAGCCAAAGCGAACTTTGGTGCGTTTCGATTTAGCAAAGACAAGCAAATTAAGATCGCGCCCGTACAAGCGCAAGCGGTAATGATGGTTTCTGAAAGCAGATAGGTTTCTGGGCTTAGTTCGATACCGTGCCTGAGGTAAGCACTGAGATCAATGCTGACATCTAAATATTCTTCGCACCATAATGAAATAATTGGCAAAATTTGTCCGTGGCCAAATAAAAACGCCTGCGGGAAAATTTGCGCCAATGGCCATAAACCTAGTACCACTAATTCGGGTGAGGACTCACGTTGTAACCAAAGCGTGCGCAATGATTGTAGTCGACCACTTTCTAAGATATACGGTAACAATAATACGCCGCACAAAGCACCAATAATTCCGCCGGCAGCATTGGTAATCAGATCGAGTAGCGAGGTGACGCGATTCGGTAAAAAATACTGAATGCTCTCCATCAGCAAACTCATGCTCGCAACGGCAACACAAGCGAGCAGAAACGACCAACGTAATTTCATCAAGGGATAGATGGAAAAAACTAGCAGCACACCAAACGGGATATAGCCGATGACATTGACGATCGCATCAAACTTCGACCAATAACGTGGCCACTGCGAAATCTGTGCTGAGAAAGCGGCTAGATTTTCGAATTGCCAATCAGAGAATGGATACAAACTCGCGTACACGATCAATACTGCGTATGCCACTAAACTGGCACGCGAAAGAGGTGATGCTGTTTGATCGTGTTTGGATGTCATGCGCTTACTAAACAATGCTTAGGTCTCGAATTGATGATTGAATGAGAACGCGGAAATGTAGAACCAAGCTTACTCATCTCACTTGAGTCTGTAACCATGCAATAAGTTCCGTAATTGTGCGATCGCTTGCTTGTGGCATCGCCTTTGCACCACCTTTTGCGTCTGCGCTGTCGCAGGTTGTTTGTGCTTGAAAAATCTTTTGCGCGATTAATTGATTTTGCTTGATCAAGCTGGCGCGCCAGCGCAGTTGCACTTGGCTTTGTTGTGGACTGCTAAAGTGCTGCGAGAATTCTTCAAGCTCAATCCGAAGGATGGGTAGATTTTTAACACCATCGCTGGTAGTGAGTACCGCGCCACCTTGTTGATTAATATGTGTTTTGATTCTTTGCTTGAGTAACTGCGCAGGGGGCATACTCCAACGACTTTGCGCATAAGGTCGCAACTCTTGCTTATTCTCATAGAGTAGTCGATACAGCATGGATGTGCCTTCTAAACTATTTGGCACCTGAATTTCTGCCAACAAAATAGCGAGTTTTGGGCTATTTGTCGCGTTGGATGTTTTCTGGTTGTCTTCGGTTTGACTAACACCAAAATCAAATTGCTGGTGCATGGTGGGACTGGCACAAGCGAATAATAAACTCGTCATGATGACGAATAAGCTAGAGCGTAGCAGCGAGACGCGGGCAAAGTAGGTCGTGTTCATAAGAGTTTGTCTGTCTTAAAAATACAGGAATCGAAGATGGTCTGGTGATCGTCGTTTAATTGTTTTTGAAGCCGGGTTCGCCAGGCCCTGGAGGAATGGGTTTCGGCCCAAACAGCAGACTTTGTGGACGTTCATTAAAATTCTCGGTGCTGCGATTGATGCTGCGCAAAGTACCCCCTGCGTCGAGAATCACATTGTGCATTGCAGGCAAAGTTTCGAATTGCAGGCTTTGACTGATTTGTTCCAGATTTTTACTTAAACGACCAATGCTGCTTTGCTCGCTTTGTAGGTTGCTTAGCACTTGATTTAGATTGCTACTGGTGTTCTTTGCATTATCGGAGAACTGTTTAAACGCTAGAGCGCTTTCACGTGCTTGCGCGATCGTTTGCGGTAAATTATTTAATATTGGGTCAAGTTTTGCGGGTAAGGCTTCCCATGCGGCAGCGGTTTTGCCGATTTGTTTGACGGTATTTGTGAGCGATGCGCGATTCTCTTGATCTAACAAGGCATTCAAGCGCTTACTGAGTTCTTCGGTTTGTTTCAAGATGGCGATGCCATGTTTCTCAACTTCTTGTAACAAGCCTGGACGCAGAGGAATTCTTGCTCCCAATTTTGGGTCCCGCACTATTGCTGCTGGTTGACTACCGTCATCGTCTAACTCGATAAATGCGATCCCAGTTACGCCTTGATATCCTAGTGTTGCATAAGTCGATTGTGTGATCGGTGTGTCCGACACGATATCAAGACTAAGTAGTAGTTGGCCGGGGACTTTGCTATCAAAATCAATGTCGGTCACTTTGCCCACTTTAATACCTTTGTAGCGGACTGCTGCTTGAATGTTTAATCCAGATACTTTGAGTGAGGTCGCAATAGTGTACGGTGTGCGTTGAATCTCATCTTTGCCCAGCCATAGCGCTAGTGCGCCAGCGAGGATTGCAAGGCCAATCGCAAACACGCCAGCGATCAATGCATGTGATTTACTTTCCATAATGTGCTCCTGCTACTGTTTTTGCGTCGACATTCGTTGGTGCTAAAACTTCCATTGCGCGGATGCCACGTCCACCACGGAAGTAAGTTTGGATAAATGGATGTTGGACCTGTATTACTTCGTGCGCGTTGCCAACCGCAATCATTCTTTTGTCCGCAATCACGCCGATGCGCGATGACAGCGCGAATAAAGTATCAAGATCATGTGTCACCATCACGACAGTGAGTTTAAGTGATTGATGCAGTGATTGAATCAAATTGACGAAGCTATCTGAGCTATCTGGATCTAAGCCCGCGGTTGGCTCATCAAGAAATAATAATTCTGGATCAAGCGCAATGGCGCGCGCCAAAGCGATGCGTTTAATCATGCCACCCGATAGGTCAGACGGCATTTTTTTTGCATGTTCAAAACCGATGCCGGACATATGTAACTTGAGATAGGCAATATCCATGATCAGCGATTCCGGCAGGCTATTGAGTTCGCGCAGGGGTTGCGCAACATTCTCAATTACATTCAAGGCGGAATATAAAGCGCCGTGCTGAAATAGCATGCCCGAGCGGCGATGCAAATGTTCTAAGTGTGGTTGCTTCGGCGCATGGATATCGTCACCAAAAACTTTGATAAGACCACTTTTGGGTGTTTCTAGTCCTAGTATCTGTCGCATCAAAACTGTCTTACCAGAGCCAGATCCACCCACGATGGAAAAAATTTCGCCACGTTGAATTTCTAAGTTCAGGTCATCGTGAATCACTGTACGCCCAAATTGTGTACGTAGGTGCGCAATTTGTATGACAGGCTCAGCGAGTGAAGAAGTCGTTTGATTTTCCATACACTTAATAAGCGACATTGCGGAACAGCACCGCAAAAAAAGCATCCGCAATAATCACGGAAGTAATTGATACAACGACTGAACTAGTGGTGCCTTGACCTAGGCTTTCTGTGTTGGGTTTGATTCTAAGTCCATAGTGGCAAGCAATAATGGCGATGAGCATTCCAAAAAACACACCTTTGCCGAGTCCTATCCAATAGTTGCCCAGACTCACAACATCAGGAAGTTTGTGCAAGAAAAATCCCGGTGACATATCGAGGATAAATTGTGCTGAAATTGCGCCGCCGATCAAGGCCATAACGTCAGTCCAAATCACGATCAAGGGCATGGTGATGGCGAGCGCGACGACTTTGGGCATAATCAGACGGAATCCAATCGGAATGCCCATAACCCGCATGGCATCTAGCTCTTCAGTGACTTTCATGACGCCCAACTGTGCTGTGATCGCCGAGCCTGAGCGACCAGCAATTAAGATCGCCGCTAGCATGGGCCCGAGTTCACGAATAATGCTGATCCCAAGTAAATTGACGATGAACAGATCGCCACCATAATTACGTAATTGTTGGCCGGATAAATACGACAGTACGACACCAATTAGTAATCCGACCAACGCGGTAATGGCCAAGGCCTGAAAGCCAGTACGGTAAATATTTGCAGAAATTTCTTTCCACGGACCTCGTGTTGGATGGCGTAGAAAACGTCCTAAGTCGAGTACTAATTGTCCAAGTAATTCGATGATCCCAATCACATGTAGGGCAAAGTTTAATGATAGACGTCCTAGTCGCCCGAATGGCGGCACGATGGGTTTGGGCTGCGTGATCAGTGGAATTGTTTGTACTTCGGCTAAGCGATTGAACAAGGTTTGATGATGTTCATTGACGAGTAGATTTTGGGGAAAACGCTTGCCCCAGCTCAGCCATAATAGTTGCGCACCAATATGATCAAGCGCACTGAGTTGGCGTAAATCCCAAATTAGTTCAGGTCTGTTTTGTGTTGCTAACAGGCTAGCATTAATTGCTTGCATTAAGCCTGGTTCTACTAATAGATCCGTGAGCCAAGCGCCTTGAATTTGAACAGTCGCCTGTTCATTTTCGATAAGCTGTAAGGAGGGAATAGTATCGCGGCGCATGGTGGAAGTGTAAGTCACAAATATAGAGCTGAGCAATTTATAAAAGGCTTGGTCTATTGAATGTCGTTTGTTTTATTGAATGCTTGGTTTTGAACGACGCATTGAATTCTTCATAGAGTCCTCAACTGAATCCTTCCTTACTTTATTTTTCTTGCTTTAAAGGCTGTTTATTATCAATGACTTCGCGACAATCACCTTTTAAATAAGCGTCATCGTAGTGCGTCCAACCGTAGCTATCGACATAGCGCGTATGGTAAGTCCATATTGGGCTAAATACGCTGCGTTCTAATTTCTCATCAGGATAGCGAATGTCGACCATATCAACGATGGAGTGAAACACATTTTCTGTACTTAGTTTGGCATGCTGATGGGCTTTTAGGTGTTGAATTTTGTCTGGATGTTGCGCCGCATATTGGTCGGAATACCAAACAAATGCAGGAATATGAAACTCATATTTTGTGTTGTGCCCATGAAAAGCGAGATTGCAACTACCGTCATATAAAGTTTGCCCGTGATCGGAGATGTACCAAAGTGCAGTCATATGCGGGATCGCTTTTAGTTGCCCTATCATGCGAGACAAAATCCAATCGTTGTATAAGATCGAGTTGTCATAACTATTATTTAAAGCTTCTTTGTTTTTTAAGTTGGTATAGGCGGGCTTTGCAATGCCGAATAAAGAAGGTTTCCACTTATCAAAATTTTGTGGGTAACGATGGCTGTAGTTCCAATGATTGCCCAGACTATGAATCACGATTAATTTGTTGGGGGCGCTATCTTGCAACGCTGTTTGCATGGGGGCTAGTAGAACTTCATCGTAGCTAGAATTGTTGGTAAAACCACCAAGATTCAGGAATTGTGTGACATCGGCTTCTTTGGCGATCACCGAAGTGGGAGTATCGAATTGGCCAAAGCTCATTTGATTAGAAATCCAAAATGTTTTAAAGCCTGCTTCTTTGTAGGCGCTTAAAAATGATTTCTCGGTAAACCCAGGCTTCAAACTTTGCGTGGCAGGTTTGCGCGTCGTAATAATTGGCACGGAAAGGCGCGTGGCAGCAACGGCAGTAATCATGTCGCTAAAGCTGACGAGATTATTTTCTTGGTCGAGGTTTGGTGTAGTTAATCGCTCGTAGCCATTCAGGCTCCAGCGATCAAAACGCGAGGATTCGCCGATTACGACGACGATCGTTTGTTGGAAATCATTGCCAGCCGCTTGTTGCGCGTGAAAACGGAACTGGCGACTTTTCTCATTTAAGCTCGTTAAATAGCGTCGCTCTTGATAGAAATCACCAAGCCGCGCCCAAATTCCCAGTGGCCAGCTGCGAGAGAAGCTTTCTAAATCATAGGCACTTTCTAGCCAATTTGGCAAAGCTGGTTGCTGATCTAAGTAAGTTTGTAATTCTTCCCAAGATCGCAGTTGCCAAAATCGTCTTTCAGCGACCTGGGTTTGCGAAGCGTCTTTTTCTGAAGCACTAGCAACTCCTACTCGAGCGCCATAACTCCATACGATAAAAAGACAGCTTATTGTCGCCATACAAAACCAGCGAGACGGATGCTGCCAATCGAGTTCCTTGGTTTTTCTTGCTGAGACAAGTAGTGACCACCACCACGCTATTGTTATGGCAATGACTAACAGTAAGAGCCAAACTTTATTGCCGAGAAACTCTATCGCTTCTTTCGGACTGGTTTCAGTGATGATGCCTAAATGATGTGTAGAGATTCCTTGTCCGAAATAAATGCGCAAGTAGATTTCTATTGGAATGACGAGAAAGGCAGGGATCAAAAGATAGTGAAACCAGCGCGGGCTTTTGAAAACACTCCACAAAATTAACCAAGCGACAAGCTCATAACTTAGTAAGCGCATCGAATGTTCGACGCCTTTACCTAGAAAATAACTCAAAAACGGCAGGCAACTAATTAAAAAGTAACTGAATAATAAGTAGGCTTTTGATGAGGCTAGGAATTTTAGCATTGCAAACTTGTAAAGTTAAGTCAAGCGGACTCTTGAATCGCATTAATCGTTTTATGCTGAACGCTTTTGCAGAGACTTTTGAATCTCAGTGTTGGGCGACGCTGACATATATGTGCGATCAATTGCTCAAGAAAAATTATTTTGTCATTTTAGCCTTGAATTTGTTTGCCTCAGACTTTTATGTCCGCTTGCTTTAGGTAAAGACGTGGAAGCGGAAAATATTTCGATCTCTAGACTCACCCGTAATGGATTCGAGGAGGCGCGCTAAGTTCTTGTTTCCATTGTTTTTCCTTGACTTTGCTTGAAATAAAGGTGTACACTCGCGAGTTCTCGATTTTATATGGTTTATTCTTACGCACTGCCAATTTGTGGGTGAGCATGAATGGTCGAGGACTCGTAAGCCTTGTTTGCGAGTGAATATATAGATTTTAAGTGCCCAGGCAACCGTTTCTGGGCGTGTGTTTAACGTTGTATTTTGTTGGATTAAAAACGATGCCAACCATCAATCAACTGATTCGCCAACCACGCGTTTCCGCAGTGGTTAAGAGCAAATCTCCGGCGCTGGAAAACAGCCCGCAAAAACGTGGCGTATGTACCCGCGTTTATACGACAACTCCAAAAAAGCCTAACTCGGCTTTGCGTAAAGTTGCCAAAGTACGCTTGACCAACGGTTTCGAAGTTATTTCGTATATCGGTGGTGAAGGCCATAACTTGCAAGAACACAGCGTAGTATTGATTCGCGGTGGTCGTGTAAAGGATTTGCCGGGTGTGCGTTATCACATGGTTCGCGGTGCTTTGGATACTCAAGGCGTTAAAGACCGTAAGCAAGCTCGTTCCAAATATGGTTCTAAGCGCGCTAAAGCTGTTAAGAAGTAATCTTTTGGTTTGTTAAGAGATTCTTGTAATTAGCTTGTAAATTTAACTCAGTAAAATCTCCGTAATTCGGAAAGGTGTCGGTCTCGAATGAGCCGAGTAAGTGGTGGCTATGATGGCTTACCGCGAGCGCTGATAAATTGTTATTAGCCGCTCAACTGAAGATTGAAAGGAATTGAAATGCCACGTCGTCGTGAAGTCCCGAAACGGGATATTTTGCCGGATCCAAAGTTCGGTAATGTAGAAGTATCTAAGTTTGTTAACGTGTTGATGTTGTCTGGCAAGAAGTCTGTTGCTGAAGGCATTATCTATGGCGCGTTTGATCATATCCAATCAAAATCTGGTAAAGATCCATTGGAAGTGTTCGCAACTGCGATTAACAATGCAAAGCCATTGGTTGAAGTTAAATCTCGCCGCGTTGGTGGTGCTAACTATCAAGTTCCAGTTGAAGTTCGTCCAGTTCGTCGTTTGGCTTTGTCTATGCGTTGGTTGCGTGAAGCAGCAAATAAGCGTAGCGAAAAATCTATGCCACAACGTTTGGCTGGCGAATTGTTGGAAGCCGCTGAAGGTCGTGGCGGTGCAATGAAGAAACGTGATGAAGTGCATCGTATGGCAGAAGCCAACAAAGCCTTCTCTCACTTCCGCTTCTAAGAGTAATTGTGAGAAGCCATTGTATGTTCAATTTGCAATGGTTCTGGTAGGTATTTTGAATCAGGCCGGGCGTGATTTTTCGAAGAAAATTGCGCTCGGTTTTGTCCATTAAAAGATTTAGGATTAGCTATGGCCCGTAAGACCCCCATTGAGCGCTACCGCAATATCGGTATTTCTGCTCACATTGATGCAGGTAAAACGACAACGACAGAGCGTGTATTGTTTTACACAGGTGTAAATCACAAAATTGGTGAAGTTCATGATGGTGCTGCGACCATGGACTGGATGGAGCAAGAGCAGGAGCGTGGTATTACTATTACTTCCGCTGCGACAACTTGCCACTGGAAAGGTATGGCGAATAACTTCCCAGAGCACCGTATTAACATCATCGATACGCCAGGTCACGTTGACTTCACTATTGAGGTTGAGCGTTCTATGCGTGTGTTGGACGGCGCTTGCATGGTTTACTGTGCAGTTGGTGGCGTTCAGCCACAATCTGAAACAGTTTGGCGTCAAGCTAATAAGTACAAAGTCCCACGTTTGGCATTCGTCAATAAGATGGATCGTACTGGCGCGAACTTCTTCAAAGTATACGATCAAATGCGTGCACGTTTGAAGGCGAATCCAATCGCGATCCAAATTCCAATTGGTGCGGAAGATAACTTCCAAGGCGTGGTTGACTTGGTCAAAATGAAAGCAATCATCTGGGATGATGCTAGTCAAGGTATGAAATTTGACTACCGTGATATTCCAGCGGAATTGGCTGATCAAGCTGCTGAATGGCGCGAAAAAATGGTTGAAGCAGCTGCTGAAGCTAGTGAAGAATTGATGAATAAATACCTCGAAGAAGGTGATTTGTCTGAAGAAGAAATCAAGAAGGCATTGCGTCAACGTACGATCGCTTCTGAGATCGTTCCAATGATGTGCGGTACTGCGTTTAAAAACAAAGGCGTGCAAGCGATGTTGGACGCGGTTATCGAATACTTGCCATCTCCAGTGGATATTCCACCAGTAGCTGGTACGGATGAAGATGATCAGCCTACAACACGTAAAGCAGCTGACGATGAAAAATTCGCAGCTTTGGCGTTCAAGATCATGACGGATCCGTTCGTTGGTCAATTGATTTTCTTCCGCGTTTACTCCGGTACGATCAATTCTGGCGACACAGTGTACAACCCGATCAAAGGCAAAAAAGAGCGCCTTGGCCGTATTTTGCAAATGCATGCTAACCAACGTGAAGAAATCAAGGAAGTTCGCGCTGGTGACATCGCCGCGGCAGTTGGTTTGAAAGATGCGACAACAGGTGAAACATTGTGTGATCCAGCGTCTATCATCACTTTGGAAAAAATGGTTTTCCCTGAGCCAGTTATTCAACAGGCTGTTGAGCCAAAAACAAAAGCTGACCAAGAAAAAATGGGCTTGGCTTTGAACCGTTTGGCGCAAGAAGATCCATCTTTCCGCGTGAAAACTGACGAAGAATCTGGTCAGACTATCATCGGTGGTATGGGTGAGTTGCACTTGGAAATTATCGTTGACCGTATGAAGCGTGAATTCAACGTGGAAGCAACTGTTGGTAAGCCACAAGTTGCGTACCGCGAAACAATTCGCAAAACATGTGAAGAGATCGAAGGTAAGTTCGTTAAGCAATCTGGTGGTCGCGGTCAATACGGTCACGTTGTATTGAAAATTGAACCGCAAGAGCCAGGTAAGGGATTTGAATTCGTTGACGCGATCAAAGGTGGTACAGTTCCACGCGAATATATCCCTGCGGTTGAAAAAGGTGTTATCGAAACATTGAACTCTGGTGTGTTGGCAGGTTACCCAGTCGTCGACGTTAAAGTCACTTTGTTCTTCGGTTCTTACCATGACGTTGACTCCAACGAAAACGCCTTCCGTATGGCAGCTTCGATGGCGTTCAAAGATGGTTGCCGTAAAGCGAGCCCAGTTATCCTGGAGCCAATGATGGCAGTTGAAGTTGAAACGCCAGAAGATTACGCTGGTACAGTGATGGGTGACTTGTCTTCACGTCGTGGTATGGTTCAGGGTATGGATGAAATACCAGGTGGTGGCGGTAAGATCATTAAAGCAGAAGTGCCTTTGTCTGAAATGTTCGGTTACTCGACTTCGTTGCGTTCTGCAACACAAGGTCGTGCAACTTACACAATGGAATTTAAGCACTACTCCGAAGCGCCGAAGAATGTTATCGACGCAATTGTTTCTGCAAAAGCTAAGTAATTTAAATCGGAAATCCTGCCTTGTTTATGTTGAGTGAGCAAGGTAGGTAATTAATCTAATCGTTCTTTTTGAAGGAAGAATAAAATGGCAAAAGGTAAGTTCGAACGCACCAAGCCGCACGTTAACGTCGGTACAATTGGTCACGTGGATCACGGTAAAACGACATTGACAGCAGCGATTGCGACAGTATTGTCTGCAAAATTCGGC
>NZ_JAGSPM010000048.1 GCF_018139645.1 Affinundibacterium baiyunense | reverse complement strand
CCCAATTCCTTCCCCACCTCCTCGGTCGTCGCCTCCCCCAGAGAGCAGGAGCCGCCTCGTCCCTGCCGGTCCCGACCCCCATCCCGTCCGCGTCCAACGCCATGAATCCCGAGTACGACTACCTCTTCAAGCTGCTCCTCATCGGCGACTCCGGTGTTGGGAAGTCTTGCCTGCTGCTGAGGTTTGCGGATGATTCATATCTGGAGAGCTATATCAGTACTATTGGAGTTGATTTTAAAATCCGCACCGTTGAGCAAGATGGGAAGACAATAAAGCTACAGATTTGGGATACTGCTGGCCAAGAACGCTTTAGGACCATCACAAGCAGCTACTACCGTGGAGCTCATGGCATTATTGTTGTGTATGATGTAACTGACCAGGAGAGCTTTAACA
>NZ_JAGSPM010000016.1 GCF_018139645.1 Affinundibacterium baiyunense | reverse complement strand
GTCGCTATCACTATCAAGTGCCCACATTTATTGACTGTTAATTGTTAAAGATCTTCAATTCTTTTCTGCTTTTGCTTCGAAGCGTTGTGTTCGTCAGCAGCAGAGAAACGAGATTATGCAGCACTTCCAACTTCTCGTCAACCCCCTGTTTTTTATTTCGCTTAAATCGTTTCTTACTACTCGATTTAAACACCAGGAAAATCAACGTCTTACTGCTTGCATTACTCTTATTTCACACCCGCATTTCTACGGGAGGCGAACTATAGCAAACCCTTCACTTCCTTGGCAAGGCTTATTTCGCCATACTGAATAAATTAAATAATTCGAATAAATCGTTTAAAACTTCCCATAAAAAAAACGCTCCACAATTGGAGCGCTTTTACATCAAGATCAAATACAAATTAAGATTGAACCCGTAATGAAAAATCAATCGCGCGAATATCTTTAGTCAGTGCACCAATTGAAATACGATCAACACCAGTCTCAGCAATCGCACGCACTGACGTCAAATCCACTCCACCCGATGCCTCCAACAAGGCGCGACCAGAATTTACAGTCACAGCCTCGCGCATCATTGACGTAGTAAAATTATCCAATAGAATCGAAGTCGCCCCTGCATCCAATGCTTGACGCAATTCATCTAGAGACTCAACCTCAATTTGCACACTAATTTGACGATCATATTTGGCTGCAACCTCACCTGCACTGAGCAATGCTGACGCAATACCGCCCGCTGCAGCAATATGATTTTCCTTAATCAAAATTCCGTCATACAAAGCCAATCGCTGATTCTTACCGCCGCCAACACGCACCGCATATTTTTGCGCCAGACGCATACCCGGTAAAGTTTTACGCGTATCTAAAATAGCAGCAGATGTTCCCTCAATTAATTTCACATAGCGACGAGTAGCGGTCGCAACACTCGACAACAATTGCATAAAATTGAGCGCACTACGTTCCGCAGTTAATAAACTACGTGCTGGGGCTTGAATTTTACAAACGATCGTATTCGCACTCATCAGATCACCTTCAGCATATTGCCAGTCAATCACAATCGAACTATCAAGCGCAAACATCACAGCATCAAACCAAGGCGCACCACACAACACAGCCTCTTCACGCACCAAAACATGCGCAACAACTTGCACGTCGGCCGGCACAAGCTCACCCGTCAAGTCACCACTTCCAACATCTTCAAGCAAAGCAAGCGCAACACTCGCACTTAGTGCTTTCGACAAATCCGAATCAAAAGGAGCAAATGCATTTTGTAAATTTGTATTTTGAACACTCATAACATCCCTTATGCTGGGCCAACACCAGAAAACAATTTTCCATCCTGAGCCAAATCACCACTCGCCTTCACGTTCGTTTTTCGAGCAGCGGCGAAATCCAACATACGATCAATTGACAACTTTGCCTTTCGCCCAATGACGGGATCAACTTGGATTTGATTTTCACCAGTTTCTAACACATGCAAAAGATTACGCAGTCCGTTCATCGCCATCCAAGGGCAATGCGCACAGCTTTTACAGGTTGCACTATTCCCCGCCGTTGGCGCCACAATAAATTTCTTGCTTGGCGCAGCCATTTGCATCTTATGCAAAATCCCATTATCAGTCGCAACGATAAACTCTTGCGCATCCATAGTTCTTGCAGCATTAATTAATTGGGAAGTAGATCCGACCACGTCTGCCAAAGCAACTACCGCCGCCGGAGATTCCGGATGCACCAAAATCTTCGCAGCAGGATGAGACTCCCTCAAAATCTCTAATTCGATACCCTTAAACTCATCGTGAACGAGGCATGAGCCTTGCCACAGCAACATATCAGCGCCAGTCTGTTTTTGGATATAACTCCCCAAATGTTTATCGGGAGCCCACAGAATTTTTTTCCCTTGTGCATGCAGATCGGCCACAATATCCAAGCCCACACTCGACGTGACCATCCAATCAGCACGCGCCTTTACCGCTGCACTTGTATTTGCATACACAACGACCGTGCGATCAGGATACTCATCACAAAACGCAGCAAATTCAGCAGGATCACAACCAAGATCCAATGAACAAGTAGCATCCATATCTGGCATTAAAATCGTTTTTTCGGGGCTGAGAATTTTGGCTGTCTCACCCATAAACTTCACACCAGCGACAACCAAAGTTTTTGCTGCATGATCTCGCCCAAAACGCGCCATTTCCAAGGAGTCAGAAACACACCCACCCGTTTCTTCAGCAAGATCCTGCAAATCAGAGTCAACATAATAATGCGCCACCAAGACGGCCTGCTTTTCTTTCAGTAGATCTGCAATTTTCTTCTTTAATTGTACTTTTTCATCTGCTGTTGGCATATCCGGCACACGCGCCCAAGCTGATGCAACACAACTACTACCCACATCCATCTGAGGACGCTCAAACTCAATTACTTTTGTCGCTTCCATATCAACTCTCAAAGAAAAATCCAATTTAACAGATAAAAAAAAACCGCACTTCCTTAAAAGTGCGGTTTTTTTAAATTTTTAATATGGCACGTAGACCGAAACTTCTTTGGACTGCTTAAAACATACTAATGGTGCCCGAGGCCGGAATTGAACCGGCACGCCCCTTTTACGGAAAGCGGCGGATTTTAAGTCCGATGTGTCTACCAGTTTCACCACTCGGGCACTCAACTTGCATCTAGCAATTTGCTAGCTTGTTACTTCATGATAGTTCGAAACTTAACTATCAAAATTCTTGGAGGCGGGGGTCGGGATCGAACCGGCGTCTACGGCTTTGCAGGCCGCTGCATAACCACTTTGCTACCCCGCCAAGGGTTGCTATTTTGCTTGAACGTCGACTCTTAAGTCACCATAAACAAAAAGCGGAACAACTTTCGAACAAAAAAGGGAAGCTGTGCTTCCCTTCGGAATCTGGAGCGGGAAAAGAGTCTCGAACTCTCGACCTCAACCTTGGCAAGGTTGCGCTCTACCAACTGAGCTATTCCCGCATTGCAATACTAAACTTCATTGCCGCAAAAAACTTGGAGCGGGAAAAGAGTCTCGAACTCTCGACCTCAACCTTGGCAAGGTTGCGCTCTACCAACTGAGCTATTCCCGCATTGCACTACTTAAACATCATTACCGCAAAAAACTTGGAGCGGGAAAAGAGTCTCGAACTCTCGACCTCAACCTTGGCAAGGTTGCGCTCTACCAACTGAGCTATTCCCGCGCTGCGACAACAGCCGTGCATTATATAGCACCTGCAAAAGTTGTCAAGAATTATGATCTATAAGATTTCCTGCTTTTTCTTTGATAAGGGGCCATGCTTTTTGTAAATAGTAAAACATCGACCATACAGTAAGTACTGCTGCGATCAACAACAATATACGTCCCCACAATATCGTATCTATGAAGCCAAACAGCTCTCCGTAAAACAGCAGCATGGGAATAGCGATCATTTGAGCCGCTGTTTTAATTTTCCCTAATGAACTTACCGCCACCGATTTCGATGCACCAATTTGCGCCATCCATTCACGTAAAGCAGAGATTGTAATTTCGCGCCCAATAATAATGAAGGCAATTACCGCGTTGACACGATTCCATTGGACAAGTACCAAGAGTGCACCAGCGACCATCAATTTATCGGCGACTGGATCTAAAAATGCACCAAATGCTGAAGTTTGATTCCAACGTCTAGCTAAAAATCCATCAAACCAATCAGTTACCGCCGCAACGATAAAAATCAATGTCGCAGCAAGATTCTTTTCGTAAGGAGAAAGAATCGAATCTGGCAAGTAGAAAACTCCTACCACCAGAGGGATAAGAGCAACGCGTAACCATGTTAATAGAATGGGGAAATTGAATGGCATTTTTATTGGTCAATAGAGATTTCGCTACATTATATTTTGCCTGAGACAGACTCACACAAATAATTTCACATTTCAACTAAGCAAATCAAAAATTTACGTATGAACCGCCTCAATTAACGCAGACGTTGATAAATTTCTTCCGCCAAAACGCGAGAGATTCCATCCACCGCCATTAGGTCCTCTACACTTGCGTCTTCAACACCTTTTATGCCGCCAAATCGCGCCAGTAATTTTTGACGACGCTTTGGTCCAATGCCATCGATATCTTCCAACTTAGAAGTTTGGCGAGCCTTGGCACGCTTTGCTCGCATTCCAGTAATCGCAAATCGGTGGGCCTCGTCTCGAATCTGAGCAATCAACATTAAGGCTGCAGATTCTTTCCCCAGCTCTTTCGGTTCTCGCCCATCGACAAATACTAATGTTTCTAAACCGACCTTACGCCCTTCGCCTTTTGCGACACCCACAATAATGCTGGTATCAAGACCGAGTTCAACGAACACTTGACGAGCTACCTCAACCTGCCCTTTGCCACCATCAATCAACACGATATCCGGCATAATCGCCTGCAGATCAGATGACTCTTCTGCAGTATTCGCAAACTTTTCAAATCGACGATAAATCACTTGACGCATCGCCGCATAATCATCGCCAGGCGTGATATTTTGAATATTAAAACGACGGTATTCACTGTTTTGCATGGCATGGTGATGAAAGACGACACAAGAAGCTTGCGTTGCCTCACCCTGCGTGTGACTGATATCAAAACATTCGATGCGAAATAAATCTATGTCAGCGATCTCAAGCTCCATCACATCGAGCAATGCTTTTGTGCGCAACTGCTGAGTACCTTGTTCAGATAATGCGCGAGCCAAAGCAAGTCGAGCGCCCTTCTCTGCCATATCTAACCACGCGCGCTTGGTTTCTTGTGGCTGAAAACTCAGATGAATCTTATGCCCACACTGCTCCATTAATGCGAGCATCAATTCTGGCGCATCAATTTCGACATTCAAAATAATTTGATGAGGAATAAATTGATCGATGTAATGCTGTGCCATAAAGGCGATCATCACTTCTTTTTCTATTCCATCGTTCGGCGTTGTTTGAAGCAACTCGAGATGACTTGGAAAATAAGATCGGTCACCCAAATGGCGGCCACCTCTGACCATCGCCAAATTCACACAAGCACGACCTCCTTCTACGACTACCGCGACGATATCAATATCCGCGTCGCCCGCGAGCTCCATACTTTGTTGATGCAGAATTTTTGACAATGCAGACATTTGATTACGCACCACCGCAGCTTTTTCAAATGCCAGATTTTGCGCATATCCCAGCATCTTCTGTTCTAGCTTCGCTAAAACAATAGATTGACGACCACGTAAAAAATTCGATGCATCCTCAACATCAGATTGATAATCCTCTGCAGAAATCAAATCGACACACGGTGCACTACAACGCTGAATTTGGTGCAGCAGACAGGGGCGGGTTCGATTCGAAAACACACTATCTTCACAACTACGCAAAAGAAATATCTTCTGCAACAACTGCATCGACTCTTTCACCGCCCAGGCGGACGGGAACGGCCCAAAATAATGATGTTTCTTATCAATTGCGCCGCGAAAATAAGTCATACGCGGCGTCTTCTCCTGCGTAATTTTTAGATAGGGATAAGATTTATCGTCACGAAATAAAATGTTATAGCGAGGCTTGAGTGCTTTAATCAAATTATTTTCGAGGATTAAAGCCTCAGCTTCACTTCGAGTAACGGTAGTTTCGAGACGCGCAATCTTCGCTACCATCATGGCTATTCGCGGACTGCTCAGATTTTTTTGAAAATAACTAGAAACACGTTTTTTTAAATCACGCGCTTTGCCTACGTACAAAACCTGATCATTCGTATCAAAGTAGCGATACACACCGGGCAAATTTGGTAGTGCAGCGACTAATGCAAGCACATTATCCAACGTCGATTCGGAGGTATTAGATACGCTTGCTTTACTCATTTAAGCCTCTTGGCACATCTTGTTCGACAATCACATAGGCGATAGCAAACTCGTCTTCATCTGAAATGGATAAATGTGCGACCAGCGAACGAGCTTGCATCCAAGCCAGCAATTCACCTTCACATTGAAAGTGCGGCCTACCAATTTGATCACTACAAATCTGAACTGAATACCAGTTCATCGGATGCCGCACACCCAATCCTATCGCTTTTGCGAAAGCCTCTTTCGCCGCAAAACGCGTTGCCAAGTACAAAACTGCACGACGCGAAGATTGCGCCGCGCGTTCTTGATAAACTAATTGCTCATCAGTACCGAGAATTCTTTTTACAAATCGGTGTGGATGACGCTCCAACGCTGCTTGAATACGCGAAATCTTGATGATATCGGTACCAATTCCGAATATCATTTAGCGTCCAATCGCGCCTTTACCATTAAGGCTTTCATATCAGAGATTGCTTTTTGCCAGCCAACAAAAACCGCCTGCGCAACAATGGCATGACCAATGTTCAGCTCAGAAATTCCGCGAATCGCTGCAATCGCTTGGGTATTTGTGTAATGCAATCCATGACCGGCATTTACTTTCAAACCCAAACTCAATGCAAAATCAACGCCCTTCGCAATGCGAGCAAGTTCCCGCTCTTGCTCGGTATCTAAGGTCGCATCTGCATAACGTCCAGTATGGAGTTCAATCACTGGCGCGCCAATGTCTTTCGCCGCTTGAATCTGCTGATTATCCGCATCAATAAACAAGCTGACGCGTATCCCTTCTTGCGTCAATTGCTTACAAGCGACTTCAACTTGTTTGTAGTAACGAATTACATCTAAGCCACCTTCAGTCGTAACTTCTTCTCTTCGCTCGGGCACCAAGCACACATCTTGTGGTTTGATTCGACAAGCAAAATCAATCATCTCTGGCGTCACTGCCGCTTCCAAATTCATGCGCGTTAATAAACGTGGGCGAATTTCTTCCACATCGCGATCTTTGATGTGACGTCGATCTTCGCGCAAATGCAAAGTAATACAATCTGCACCTGCTTCTTCGGCTAACAGTGCCGCTTTCAAAGGCTCTGGATAAATAGTGCCACGCGCATTTCTAAGCGTTGCCACATGATCGATATTAACGCCCAGATCAATAGTCTGTGTTTGTCCGTGTATATTCATAGCTTATGTAAATCAATTAAAATTTGACGTGTATTCAGCGGAACGCCATGCAAATGATAGTGCAGCAAAAATCGCATCAATTGTTTGCTTTGCGCTTGTGTTTGCGGATCAGCATAATTGCCAATCGACATATCTAGCAAAGTCTTACCTCTGACATTTGGAATTTGTTCAACTTCGCCCACTTGACGAACCCCCACACCCGGTTCCAGCACATACGATTCGTCTGGAACAACACTGCCACGCGTGTTAATACAATAAGTCAGATCACCTAATAATCCAGCCTGCTGCAAGAGTATAAGCTCGAACTTACGCAATACAATAGCTGGCGCTTCATTATGCGCGAGTTGGTTCAAGCTCGACACATACAAGTCAAATAGCGTCACACTTATCTCATCACGCAACAAGAACTTTACCAAGAGCTCATTAAGATAAAAGCCACACAACAGAGCAGATTTCTCTAGCGGCAACATTCCCCCAACCCACTCTGCAGCAGTCAAAGTACGAACCTCGGATTTTCCTGTCCAAGAAATATTTAATGGCTGAAAAGTCTGTAAAACGCTGCGCAAGGCTGAAGTCGGACGCTTTGCGCCTTTTGCAACAAGCGAAACCCGTCCAAACTCTCGAGTAAAGACATCTACAATAAGACTAGTTTCCTTGTAGGGATAAGAATGCAGCACAAAACCGGGCTGATGAAGAATGCGAAGCTCTTTGTTAGTTCGCGACGGAGTTACGAACGCACTTTGATTAGTAGCATTACGTTCGCTGGTGCGTGTCCTACGTTTAGGATTCGTAAGCACGACTTTGACTTCTTTATTCAATCATATCTCACTGATGGAATGCGCTTACTCGTAACCGTAGGCACGCAAACCTGCTTCGTTATCGGCCCATCCAGATTTCACTTTCACCCAGATTTCCAAATACACAGGGCCACCGAACAATTTTTCCATGTCTTGTCGCGACTGTGTCGAAATATCTTTGAGGCGAGCACCTTTGTTACCAATTACCATCGATTTGTGTCCATCTCTATCGACCAAAATGGCGACGAATACGCGGCGCAAATTTCCTTCTTGCTCAAATTTCTCGATCAATACAGTACTTGTATAAGGCAATTCATCACCAACAAACCGGAACAATTTTTCGCGCACAATCTCAGTCGCCAAAAACTTCTCACTGCGATCAGTAATGTCGTCCTCACCAAAAATAGGCGGATTTAATGGCAAATACTTACGCGTCTCGCGTTCCAGATTATCTAATTGAAATTTAAGTGTCGCTGACACAGGAACGACTGCCGCAAATGGGAACAAAGACATCACTTTCTGCGCAAATGGCATCAAAATCGCTTTATCTTTTACTCTATCGGACTTATTAATCACCAAAATACATGGCACATTTTTTGGTAACAGATCAATGACCTGCTGATCAGCCTGCCCAAACGTACCTGCTTCAATAATAAACAAAATAACGTCCGATGCCATCAGGGTATTCGTGACTGTGCGATTCAAAGTACGATTAAGTGGATTCGAGTGACGTGTCTGAAATCCTGGCGTATCCACATACACGTATTGTGTTTGATCTTTGGTCTGAATCCCGGTAATACGGTGACGCGTAGTCTGCGCCTTGCGCGAAGTAATACTTACCTTTGCTCCAATCAAGGCATTCATCAAAGTCGATTTGCCGACATTAGGACGTCCAACTATCGCGATATAGCCACAGCGATATTCAGGATTTTCTAAAATTTCATTAATCATCAATTTACTTTTGTATGGTCAGCGGAAGTGAAACATCCAAAGACAATTGCTCATCGTGCTGATTCACAATCGATTGCGCGGTTTGCTTTTGATCATTCGCAGCAGCAGTCGATTGTATCGTCGCTATACCTGCTAACTTCAATTGCGAAGTGCGTGGTTTTGATTTTTTGTTGGTGGGCGTTTTTGACAACAACTTAACAACTGTTTCCAAAGCCAATTTAGCTGCAGCTTGTTCGCCTGCGCGGCGACTACCGCCGGTACCAAACACTTGCACCTCTAATTTCGGAACCAGACACTCAATCTCAAATTCTTGATTATGTGCAGCGCCATGCGTGGCAACTACATTGTACTGAGGCAAAGCAATCTTCTTACTCTGCAAGAATTCTTGCAATAGAGTTTTCGCATCTTTACCCAAAGTAGTAGGATCAACCGAGACCAAGATTGGCTCATACAAGGACTTGATCACTTTGCGTGCGGCTTCAAATCCGGCATCGAGATAAATCGCTCCAAATAAAGCCTCTAGTGTGTCGGCCAATATCGATGGTCGGCGGAAACCGCCTGACTTTAATTCGCCTTCACCAAGTCGCAAAAATTGAGAAAGCTCCATTTTTTGCGCAATCTCAAACAGTGATTGTTGCTTCACCAAATTTGCACGCACTCGCGACAAATCCCCCTCGTCGATACTATCAAATGTATCAAACAAAATCGATGCAACGACACAGTTAAGGATAGAGTCTCCCAGAAACTCAAGACGCTCATTGTGAGAGACGCTATGACTGCGGTGTGTCAATGCTTGCTGCAAAAGTGCAACATCATTAAATTGGTGCCCCAAACGCTTTTGCAACAACTGTTCGTTCATAAAGCCAACTTATTCCTGTTTCTTTTGAGGCTGTGAATTTTTCGCCGTACTTCCTTGGTATTCCAGCAACAAACTTGCCGGACCTACCAATGGAATTTTTTTAGTATAAAAAAATCCGATTTCTAAACCAGTCTCGCTCTTCTCAATAATCAAATCTCGACCTGTAATCGACGTAATATAACCAACGTCAGCCTGTTTGTTAAACGCGGACTGAATTTCAGAGGCAGAATTACTATTCAACAACTTAACCGAGGTAATTGCCTTCTTTATCGACATGTATTCAATCACGGTCGGCGCAATTTTTGATGCCAAAACGACTAATACAGCCAAAATGCCAAGAACAAATATCAATCCAACTAAAGACATTCCACGACTTTTGGGGCGAGCTAATTGTTGATATGTACACATCGTATTTCTCCAATTTTATTGAAAACTACCAACTCTCTTTAAATCACTGAAATTCATCCAAATGAAAAAAGCTTTACCGACGATATTCTGATCAGGCACAAAACCCCAAAAACGACTATCTTGACTGTTGTCTCGATTATCACCCATCATAAAATAATGACCAGCAGGAACTTTACAAGTAACTCCCTCAATTTCATAAATACATTGATCGGCATAGGGAAAATTTGCTTCACCAAACATTGCGATACCGGCTGGACGATCATCATCGTTGAGAATACGATGCGTCAAACTGCCAGACTTTTCATTAAATTGCTTTGAATAACTCAGCTGTGGTCCTTCATGTAGAAATTCAGGTTGCGACTCGTATTGACTTTCGACACCATTCACAATTAATTTTTTGTTTTTGTAAACAACAGTATCGCCAGGTAGTCCGACAATCCGCTTAATATAGTTTTGGCTCGGATCTTTTGGAAACCTAAACACCATCACATCACCTCTCTGAGGCTCATTTACGGAAATGATCTTTTTATCTAGGATAGGAAGTCGAATACCGTAAGTAAACTTATTCACCAAAATAAAGTCACCAACATACAGCGTTGGCAACATTGAACCCGATGGGATCTTAAAGGGTTCAAACAGGAATGAACGCAATACAAAAACTAAGGCAATCACAGGAAAGAAACTACCGGAATACTCAACCCATACTGGTTGACGCATCATACTCGCTTCCAATTGAGAACGGCTTGCCTGATCCAAATTGCCGTTTTTTTCCAACTCTTGCAAAGCAGCAGAAACATTTGCTTTTCGCTTAGGTAATAAGACAAAGCGATCGAAAGCCCAGATTACACCCGTAACCACCATCAAAACAAATAGAATCAAAGCAAAATTGCTGATTAAGGATTGAAAACTCATTTCTCTTCCACCTGCAAAATTGCCAAAAATGCTTCTTGTGGAATCTCCACAGAGCCCACTTGTTTCATACGCTTCTTACCTGCTTTTTGTTTCTCAAGTAACTTGCGCTTACGGCTGATATCACCACCGTAGCACTTCGCCAAGACGTTCTTACGCAAAGCTTTCACATTTTCACGTGAAATAATATTGGCACCAATCGCAGCTTGGATTGCCACGTCAAACATTTGGCGTGGGATCAACTCGCGCATCTTAGCGGCAACTGCGCGGCCTCGATAATGCGCATTGGCACGATGAACGATAATCGCTAAGGCATCGACCTTTTCGCTGTTGATCAGCATATCAACTTTAACCACATCTGAAGCACGATACTCTTTGAACTCATAGTCCATAGAGGCGTAACCACGTGACGTCGATTTCAAACGATCAAAGAAATCCAACACGATTTCCGCCATCGGCATTTCATAAGTTAACTTAACTTGACGTCCGTGATAACTCATATCCATTTGCACACCACGCTTAGAAGTACAAAGCGTAATCACTGAACCGACATACTCTTGCGGCATGTACAAATTTACGGTTACGATCGGCTCGCGAATCTCTTCGATCTTCGACGGATCTGGCATCTTTGATGGGTTATCCACCATCAACACAGTGCCATCACCCATCTCAACTTCATACACGACAGTTGGCGCTGTCGTAATGAGATCCATATCAAACTCACGCTCTAATCGCTCTTGCACAATTTCCATGTGCAACAAGCCAAGGAAGCCGCAACGGAATCCAAATCCCAAGGCCTGCGATACTTCAGGCTCGTACATCAGCGCAGCATCATTGAGTTTTAACTTTTCAAGTGAGTCTCGCAATGCATCATATTGATTAGCTTCAACTGGGAACAAGCCTGCAAACACCTGCGGTTGAACTTCTTTAAAACCTGGCAGAGGTTCGGCAGCAACGCGCCCCACTGTGGTGATCGTGTCACCGACTTTAGCGGCTTTTAATTCTTTGATACCCGCAATAATAAAGCCCACTTGTCCCGCGGACAATTCACTACGGCTGAGCGACTTTGGTGTAAACACACCGACACTTTCAACCAAATGCTGCGCTTCAGTCGCCATGAACAAAATTTTATCTTTTGGACGCAAAGTACCGTTTACGATACGTACCAACATCACAACGCCAACATAATTATCAAACCATGAATCAATAATCAGGGCTTGTAAAGGCGCATCTGGATCACCTTGTGGCGGTGGTACTTTCTGAATTAAGGATTCCAAAATATCACGAACACCAAAGCCTGTTTTGGCAGAACAATGCACCGCGTCACTGGCTTCAATCCCGATTACCTCCTCAATTTCATTAATGGCGTTATCGGGGTCAGCGGAAGGCAAATCAATTTTATTTAAAACAGGTACAACTTCCACACCTAGCTCAATCGCAGTGTAGCAATTCGCCACAGTTTGCGCTTCAACACCTTGCGATGCATCTACAACGAGTAAAGCACCTTCACAAGCGGATAGAGAACGACTCACTTCGTAACTAAAGTCGACGTGTCCAGGTGTATCGATCAAATTCAAATTGTACATTTGACCATCGAGCGCCTTATACTGCAACGCTGCAGTCTGCGCTTTAATCGTAATTCCACGCTCACGCTCAATGTCCATAGAATCGAGAACCTGTGCTTCCATCTCACGGTCGGACAGACCACCGCACAGCTGAATAATACGGTCCGCCAAAGTCGACTTACCGTGATCAATATGAGCAATAATTGAAAAATTACGAATGTTATTCATTAGATAGACTAAAACCGATTACAAAAAAGGCGCCAATACTGGGCAATTTCCCCAGGCTAGCGCCTAAAAATTGGGTTATGCAAAAACAACATTTTACCGGATTTCACCTACACCTGTCTCAAATTCCTTCAAGCAAGATCAAAAGCTTACAACTTAGCTAAACTTAAAAGCAGTGAGTAGGACAATTTAAACTGGAACTAAAACGACAATCCGTATGGGAGATTCTCACATCGTGCTGGTGGCAAGTCCCATTTATCCTCGTAATCAATCTTTGCGAGATACAGACCATCTGGCATAAATGTTGGGGCAGACAAACTTCGGTCTCTAGACTCTAACAATTCTCGAATCCATACTGGGTCTCTGCGCCCCATTCCAACAAAAATCAAAGAACCGACAATATTTCTCACCATGTGATGCAAAAATGCATTCGCACGCAAACTGAACACAATTAGCTCTCCTTGTTGACGAATTTTTATTTCGTACATGTGCTTCACTGGCGATTTTGCCTGACATGCAGCAGCTCGAAACACGGTAAAGTCGCGCTCCCCTAACAAATATTCGGCTGCTTCACGCATAGGCTCTAAGTTCAGAGGTCTAAAAAACCACCCAGCTCTTCCAGACCAGGTTGGAGAGCGAATACTCGAGTTATGCAACAGATAATGATACGTGCGTGAATACGCACTGAATCGCGCATGAAAAGCATTCTCATCCTGTTCATCCACTTGAATTTCCTTTGCCCAACGTACCGCAATATCTGGCGGCAAGAAAGCATTCACACCATTCACCCAAGAATACATCTCACGCTGTAATGGGGTATCAAGATGAACAACTTGTTCAATCGCATGCACACCCGCATCTGTACGCCCAGCGCACATGGTCTGAATTGGGCTCTTTGAAAATTTCTGCAACGCTACTTCCAAGATATCTTGCACGGTATTGCCATTGGGCTGCGTCTGCCAGCCTTGATAAGCAGTTCCTTGGTATTCAACACCCAAAATAATTCTATTCAATGACATCAATCCGCTGCGCTTAAAATAAAAATGGGCGCTGACAACATGCAGCGCCCTTTTAGTTTGCAAATATAATTTCTAGCTCAACTCTTCGAGCATTTTTTTCGCTTTATCAACTTGCTCGCTAGATCCGCCCTTAATCACTTCATCTAACAATTCTCTAGCGCCTTCTTTATCGCCGATTTCACGGTAAGCGACAGCCAAATCAAGCTTAGTTGCCATCTCCGCATTATAAGGCGAAACATCTTCAACAGAATCGACTGATTCTATTGGCGCCGCGTCTGCCGCATCCAAACCGAAATCTAACTTAACCTCTTCTTGCATCATCAGCGGTGCTTCTTTAATTGGTTCTTGAACTTCATCTACTGACACAAAATCCAAGGACCCAATATCAAACTCCTCTTGCGCCTCAATCGCTGGACTTTCGTTTGATAATGCCAACTCCACTGGCTCCTGAACAGCAGGCGCAGCTTCAACTGGATCATCTCCACCCAAGTCGAAATCGATAGACCCGAAGTCGATCACTGGCATTTCTTCTTCGACTGGCGGCTTAATTGAACTTACCGCATCAATTTCAGGCAAAGTAACTGGGAACTCTTCCGATTCACTCTGGTCATCTTGCTTTTCTGCGATATCCAAATCAAAGTCCAAACCATCATCTAAAGATGCTTGAGCTGATTCGGATTTATCATTCTCATTTGCTGCCTCATCCGATAGTGCAGACGCAGTGTCAATAATACTGATCGACTCCAACATATCCTCTGACAAGGAATTTTCCAACAAGGCTTCTGGGTCGAGATCTTCCAGTGGTTGAGTTGGCTGACCCAAGCCTGCACCAGCATAAGCTTCGAGCTGCGCACTTGCGCCAGCATACAATGGATTATTTGGATCCAAGGAAATACCCATTGAAGCAGCTTGCCCCCAGTCCTCACCTTCACCACGGGTCATGCCGTACAACTCACCAGCAAACAACTCAAATGATCGCAAATCTTTGCGACCAAAATAAATCTCTAAGAGTTTTAGGCGTACCGCGTGACGATCTGGCTGTGTCTTCAATGCTTCCTTCAGAATTTCTTCTGCTTGAGAATCTCGTCCATAAGCGATATACACATCTGCCTCAGCTACCGGATCAACTTCATTCGCATCTAGCTGACTAGCTGAAGGCGCAAAATTCGAATTGAATACACTATTATTGGTATCAACACTTTGCCCGCCAGTAGAACCGAACATGGAGTTTGCCTTTAGGCTAGATCCAGTCAATATACTATCTTCAAACTGATGAGATACCTTTTTCTTACGCGAAGAATAAATGCCGATTGCACCACCCAGCGCAGCCAGCAAACCAGCTGCGATTAAATATTTAGAATCAAACCATGAGGATTCTTCCTCAACTACTGGTGGCGGAGGCGGTGGCGTGCGCTTAGGCTTCGCTGCACTTGCCGCAGCACTAGCAGCGCTAGCAACTTGAGTACTTGATGCAGACGCACTCTCAGCTTTGCTTGCACTTGATACTGCACTTGATGCTGTACTTGTTGCAACTGAAGCAGCAGATGCTGATGCACTCATTGCAGCAGGTTTCGATGCAGAAGCAACTTCACTCGCTTTCGATGCGCTGGAAGCACTTGCGGCACTCGCAACCGCTGGCGCAGCTGTTTTGGATGGCATCGCCAACAACTTATTTAACTCACCAACATTTTTCTCTAACTCTTTAACTCTTGCATTGGCTTCTGCAAGTGCCTTATCTTTAGCAATACGATCTTCTTCTGAAAACCCTTTTGCAGGTGCACTTTTAACTCCAGCTTCGGCTACTTTTGACAATTTTAACTTATCGAGCGATTCATTTGCGGCAGTTGGCACTTCCTTCACTTTTGCAGTGATTGCACCACTAGCGGCTTGTTTCTTCTGGGCGATAGATTCTGCTGGAGCCGTTAAAACTTGGCCAGCAAGCTTATTTCTGTACGCATTAAAATTTGCTGAGTGTGTTTGCACCACTTGACGAGCTTCGCTACTTGAACTGACTTTCGCTTCCTCAGTTTCAGGAATCGTCAAAATCTGTCCTGCCTTGAGACGATTCATATTGTCGCCAACGAACGCTTGTGGATTCGCGCGGTAAATACTTACTAGCATTTGATCTAACGAAACGCCATTCAAATTTGACGAAGCAATACGCATCAAGGTATCGCCTGGTTTCACCCGATATTGGCGACCATCCGCATTGGCAGATTTACTAGGAGCAGTACTTTTAATTGGCGTTTTTTTTATGCTTTCAGACTCTTGATTGGCAGTTAAAACTTTCGCCTTTGGCTCTGCGCTTGCGATCTGGCCTGAAGCAAGACTTTTTGCACTAGAACCACTTGGATTTACCACTTGCGCAGATTGGCCTGTCGATAAGTCAACTGGATCTAACAAAAAAGTATATTCACGAACTAATTTGCCATTACTCGCATTCATTTCCAAAAGAAAATCAACCCAAGGCTCATTCATGGCTTGCGTCGAAGTGACGCGGATAATATAGGAGTTGCCACGCTGTTCAACAGCGAAGCGCAAAGACAACAATGCTGGGTTAAACTCGATATTCGCTTGTCTAAAAGCTTCAATTGACGCCAATTTCGGCACCAGAGAATTGATTTCCTCTTTATTTGGTGAAGTCAACTCTATTTCTGCCCTGAGCGGCTGACCAAGTGAGGATAGTACTGTTAACTTTCCCAAGCCCGTGGCATATGCATTTGAGAAGACAAGTAATGAAGTTAAGGCTGCTGCTTTAAGCATCTTACTTCCCAAAAAACTTATCGGTAAGTGTTTGTAATTATGCATTTTTAGAACATTTCCTGGGAAATTTAGTCAACACAAAATTGCTGCTGAATCAAGCAAAATTGCTCAAACGAAAGGTATGTTAGCCGAAGATAACATTACCCTACTTGTCGCGCAAGCTTAACGTGAATTCTAGATATGGTAAATACATTAAGAGCGGAATTAGCACTTTCATAGCCAATTCGTTGTTACCACTAGACAATTTTCAGCAACAATAAAATAAACAAATAAAAAAAAGGAATGAAGTTCATTCCTTTTTTATTGCAACCTTTGACAAATAAAGTTACTTTATTTTTCGATCAAAATTCGAAGCATACGACGTAATGGCTCAGCCGCCCCCCAAAGCAATTGATCACCGACAGTGAAAGCGGACAAATAATCGCCGCCCATTTGCATTTTACGCAAACGACCTACAGGAATTGTCAAACCACCCGTGACTGCCGCTGGCGTTAAGTCACGCATCGAATCTTCACGCGTATTCGGTACGACCTTAGCCCAAGGATTGTTTTGCGCGAGCATATCGGTAATTTCGTCTAACGGCACGTCTTTGGTTAATTTGATTGTCAATGCTTGAGAATGACAGCGCATTGCACCGATGCGAACACATAAACCGTCTACTGGAATTGCTTTAGATCCAAATGCTTCACCCAGACCCAGAATTTTGTTTGTTTCAACGCCGGCTTTCCATTCCTCTTTAGAAACGCCGTTGTGCAAATCTTTATCGATCCAAGGGATTAAGTTGCCAGCCAAAGGAACGCCAAATTGCTTGGTCTCATCTGCACTAAAATTATGTTGCTTCGCCAAAACCTTGCGATCAATTTCTAAAATTGCTGCCGCTGGATCGTCAAGCAAAGCTTTCACTTCAGCATTGATAGAACCAAACTGAGTCAGCAATTCGCGCATGTGTTGCGCACCACCACCAGATGCCGCTTGGTAAGTCATCGAAGACATCCACTCAACTAAACCATGCTGGAACAAGCCACCCAAGCCCATCAGCATACAAGAAACTGTGCAATTACCACCGACATAGTTCTTCACACCACGGCTCATCGCATTCTTAATCACGTCTAAATTGACAGGATCTAACACGATAATGGCGTCATCTTCCATACGCAATGTCGATGCTGCATCGATCCAAAAACCACTCCAGCCAGCGCCACGTAACTTAGGAAAAATTTCAGAGGTGTAGTCACCACCTTGGCAGGTAATAATAATGTCGCACTTTTTGAGCGCTTCAATATCATTTGCGTCTTTCAATGTTTTTTCATTCTTTGCCATCGTTGGCGCTGCGCCACCGGTGTTAGAAGTTGAAAAAAACACTGGTTCTATATGAGCAAAATCGCCCTCTTCCTGCATACGCTGCATGAGTACGGAACCAACCATTCCACGCCAACCGACCAAACCAACTAGTTTCATCATCTTTCCCTAAAAATTACAGGTCTCCCTGTTTCACATAAAAATCAACCTAAAGCATTCACAACCGCATCGCCCATTTCCGAGGTACCAACTTTACTACATCCATCTTCAAAGATATCGGCCGTACGCAAGCCTTGTGTCAATACTTTTTTCACCGCTGCTTCGATACGATCAGCTTGCTCTGCCTTACCCAAAGAATAGCGCAACATCATTGCGGCTGATAAAATTGTTGCCAACGGATTCGCGATACCTTTGCCAGCAATATCGGGCGCGGAACCATGCGACGGTTCGTACAAACCTTTATTGTTTGCATCAAGCGATGCCGAAGGTAACATGCCAATTGAACCAGTCAACATCGCGGCAGCATCTGACAAAATATCGCCAAACATATTACCAGTAACCATGACATCAAATTTCTTAGGCGCACGCACCAATTGCATCGCCGCGTTATCAACATACATGTGATCCAATGCCACATCAGGATACTCTTTATGCACATCAATCATGATGTCTTTCCAGAACTGGAAAGTTTCCAACACATTTGCTTTATCAACGCTAGTGAGTCGCTTATTACGCTTACGCGCTGCTTGAAACGCGACATGTGCAATGCGTCGAATTTCACCTTCTGCATAACGCATCGTATCAAAGCCTTCTCGCTGACCTTTAAATGGGCCATCTGGACATTCACGAACACCGCGCGGTTGTCCAAAATAAATATCGCCTGTCAGCTCACGAATAATCAAAATATCCAAACCAGAAACCACTTCAGGCTTCAAGGTCGAAGCGCCTGCTAATTCGGGATACAAAATCGCTGGACGTAAATTCGCAAATAAATTCAAATTTTTACGCAAGCCTAAAATCGCCTGCTCCGGACGTAACGGCCGATCTAAAGTATCGTACTTCCAATCACCGACTGCACCAAACAAAACTGCATCAGCTTCTTTTGCCAATTTCAAAGTCGATTCTGGCAAGGGATGACCCGCTGCCTCGTAACCAGCACCACCAACCGGAGCGAATTCCATCTCAAAGGGCTCGCCCAAGGCTTTTAAAACTTTTACGGCCTGATCGACGATTTCAGGACCAATGCCGTCACCCGGTAAAATTGCAATTTTCATGCTTGTCTTTAACAAAAAATATTTTGATCAATAAAACTAAATGGTATTTGCAAGCCAGGGTTGCTCTGACATCCTTCGCTTTTCAAAAGCACGAATTTTGTCGGCATGCACCAAGGTTAGACCAATGTCATCCAAACCATTTAATAGGCAATACTTTCGAAAAGCGTCAACCTCAAACTCAAAGGCTTCCCCTGTAGCGCGGACAATCACCTGCTGTCTTTCCAAATCAACAGTTAACTCAAATCCTTCTTGCACACTAAGCTGATTAAACAAACGATCAATCACAGCCTCGTTTAGCACGATAGGAAGCAAACCATTTTTAAAGCAATTATTAAAAAAGATGTCAGCAAAACTCGGCGCAATAATCACGCGAAAACCATACTGCTCCAGCGCCCAAGGTGCGTGCTCACGCGAAGACCCGCAGCCAAAATTTTGGCGAGTCAAGAGAATAGAAGCACCACGATAACGCTCTTGATTCAGCACAAACTCGGGATTCAAGGGCCGTTTGCTGTTATCAACACCAGGTTCACCTCGATCCAAATAGCGCCACTCGTCGAACAAATTAGGACCAAATCCTGTTCGTTGAATCGACTTCAGAAACTGTTTAGGAATGATCGCATCTGTATCGACATTCGCACGATCCAAAGGAGCGACTAGGCCATGCAGCAAAGTAAATTTATTCATGACTATTTTTTTCCAGCGCTCTCAACCACTTCGCCTGCTTTCTTGACATCTTTACCGATACCTTGAATCGTATTGCAACCGGCTAAGCCCATCAAGATTAACGAGATAGTGATGAATGTAGTGATTTTTTTCATTTTCAATTTCCGTTCATGAATAAATTACGCGAAATTGCGTACATCGACAAAATGGCCTGCAATACCTGCGGCAGCAGCCATCTCTGGCGATACTAAATGGGTACGTCCACCCTGTCCTTGGCGACCTTCAAAATTCCGATTCGATGTCGAAGCACATCGCTCGCCAGGCTCCAAGCGATCAGCATTCATTGCCAAACACATAGAGCAACCAGGCTCGCGCCATTCGAATCCTGCCGCAGTAAAGATTTTATCCAACCCCTCTTGCTCGGCTTGCTGCTTAACCAACCCAGAACCCGGCACCACCATCGCCAACTTCACATTGGAAGCACGTGTTTTACCCGCAACCACCTGTGCCGCAGCACGTAAATCCTCGATACGAGAGTTAGTACAAGAACCAATAAATACTTTATCAATCTGAATCGCACTCATTGGCATATTCGGCTGCAAATCCATGTAAGCGAGCGCCTTTTCAATTGCATCCCGCTTAACCGGATCTAATTCATTTTGTGGATCTGGAGTTTGACCATCAATCGCAACCACCATCTCCGGTGAGGTACCCCAAGTTACTTGTGGCTGAATATCTTGCGCATTCAAGGTAACTACTGCATCAAACTGGGCACCGTCATCGCTGTGCAATGTGTTCCAGTACGCTACCGCCTTTTCCCAATCGTGGTTTTTGGGGCTAAAAGGTCGTCCTTTTACATAATCGATGGTCGTTTGATCAACCGCAATCATGCCAGCGCGTGCGCCAGCCTCAATCGCCATATTGCAGACCGTCATGCGCCCTTCCATAGAAAGTCGCGCGATCGCATCGCCAGCAAATTCGATTGCATATCCGGTGCCGCCAGCGGTGCCAATTTTTCCGATGATCGCCAATACGATATCTTTTGCCGTTACACCTGCTGGTGTATCGCCATCGACTCGAATCAACATCGACTTTGATTTCTTTGCGAGTAAAGTTTGCGTTGCCAGCACATGCTCAACTTCAGAAGTGCCAATCCCATGTGCCAAACAAGCAAATGCACCATGGGTTGAAGTATGTGAATCGCCACAAACCACTGTCATACCAGGCAAAGTTGCCCCCTGCTCTGGGCCAATGACATGAACGATGCCTTGACGCAAATCATTCATTGCAAAGTAGGTTAATCCGTATTGTTTAGCGTTCGTATCAAGCGTCTCGACCTGCAATCGTGAAGTAGGATCAACGATTCCACCTTGCCGATTGGTGGTTGGAACATTGTGATCAGCCACGACCAGATTTGCGGAGGTTCGCCAAGGTTGACGACCTGCTAGTTTAAGACCTTCAAAGGCCTGAGGACTGGTGACTTCGTGTAAAAGATGACGATCAATATAAAGAATTGCAGTTCCATCATCTTCGGTATGCACTACATGCGATTCCCAAAGTTTATCGTAAAGCGTTTTGGCCATAATCGGTGCCTGAAATTAAAGAATTCATAAAGCTAAAAACAGCTTTTGATTATGCCACAATTGTGCAACGCAAAACCGCTTATACGATCATTTTAAAAGCATTTTTCTCAAAATAAAATTTGCTAAAAATCACAAATGCAGAATATAAACACAAAAATTTGCGCGATTCAGACAAATCACCATCGTTTATTTTGAAACATTTTTCTCAAAATGGGACGAAATATGTAAATCATACTTCGCTCCGACCATACCATTCTTACGCAACACTGACATCACCACACTGCGCTCTATGGCGCAAAACATGGTCCATCAATACCAGTGCCAACATAGCTTCTGCGATCGGAGTAGCACGAATACCAACACAAGGATCGTGACGCCCAAAAGTTTCAACCATCACTGAATTTCCTTGCTTATCAATCGACTGTTTAGGAACGCGAATTGAAGAAGTTGGCTTGATCGCCATAGAAACACGGATTTCCTGACCAGTAGAAATCCCACCCAAAATTCCACCCGAATTATTGGTAAGGAATCCAGTTGATGTAATTTCATCACCGTGTTCGGAACCGCGCTGCGATATAGAAGCAAAGCCAGCACCGATTTCTACGCCTTTGACTGCATTAATGCCCATCATCGCATAGGCGATTTCTGCATCGAGCTTATCGTAAATCGGTTCACCCAAGCCAACTGGCACATTATTCGCAACAACGTCGATGCGCGCGCCAATAGAATCACCAACTCTACGTAGTTGATCCATAAAATCTTCAAGACGTGCGATCAAGGCTGCATCTGACGTCGCAGCAAAGAAAGGATTCTCAGAAGTGTGAGCCCAAGATTCGAATGGAATAGCAATCTCACCCAGCTGAGTCATAGCACCATTGAATGTTGTACCAAATTTTTGAAATAGCCACTTCTTTGCGATTGCTGCTGCCGCAACAACAGGCGCGGTTAACCTTGCAGAAGATCGTCCACCACCGCGAGGATCGCGGATGCCATATTTATGCCAGTAGGCAAAATCAGCATGTCCTGGCCTAAAGGTCTCCACAATATTGCCATAATCTTTACTACGTTGATCTTGATTTCGAATCATCAAGGCGATCGGAGTGCCTGTGGTTTTACCTTCATACACACCAGATAATATTTCGACCGTATCAGGCTCCTGCCTCTGCGTAACGTGGCGTGAAGTCCCTGGCCGCCTTCTATCCAAATCTGGTTGAATATCTTCGATAGACAACTCCAATCCCGGAGGACAACCGTCAACAATACAACCAATCGCCGGACCATGAGATTCTCCGAAAGTGGTCACCGTAAATAAGCTACCAAAGGTATTTCCAGACATATTTTTTCGCTATAGAGGTGTAAAAATTAAACACATTTTATCAGCCTTAACCCAATTCTTCAGAGATAAGACTAGGTGCGTATGATCGTTTAATAGAAAAATCAAATTTAAACAGTACATTTGCACCAAACCAACACTTTATTTTGCACTAGTTGTTTTATACTGGAGCAACACTCATCATGACTAAATGATGCAGTTATAAAATAACTTAAAAGACGACATGTCACCGCTAGGGAGCATAAACAAAGATGAGCGAAATGCATGCGAATGACGATGCGCTAGTATTCATGGACGAGTTAAGTGCCGAGCACTTAAACGACACCAATACTCCTTTGCCAAGTTGGCGTGTCATGATTATCGACGATGATCCGGATGTGCACTCTGCCACGATGTTCGCGCTGGGCAATCTTGAAATCCAAAACCGCTCTCTTAGTTTTTTACACGCCTACTCCGCATCAGAAGCAAGACAGATTTTGGCGCAAGAATCAAACATCGCCGTCATTTTGCTTGATGTCGTGATGGAGAAAGAAGATGCAGGCCTGAATTTAGTCAATTATGTTCGAAAAACTTTAGGCATGCACGATGTCCGCATTATCTTACGCACAGGTCAACCTGGCTATGCTCCTGAAATTGATGCCATTCGCGACTACGACATCAATGACTACAAAACCAAATCCGAACTTACTAGAACAAAACTCTACACCACGGTCACTTCAGCAATTCGTTCTTATGAACAAATTTGTGCTATCACCGCAAATCAGCGCGGATTAGAGCTCATCGTTAACGCCAGTACTGAGCTGATGTCGCAAAAAGGTTTGCAAAATTTTGCTTCCAGCGTATTGCAACAACTGAATATCTTGTTTGGTAGAAAAGTTGAAGGCTTAATTTGCAGTTCAGATGATAGCGATGCAGAAACAGGTGCGCTTGACTTCACAATCATCGCTGGCAGCCACAGTTTTGCTAATGGTATTGAGCAAAAAATCGGGCGAATTCAGCAGCCAGAATTGCACCAAACACTTCAAGAAAGCATCACCAACAAAAAGAATATTTTTGGTGCAGATGCAACCGTATTGTTTTTTGAAAACG
Organism: Affinundibacterium baiyunense; assembly: GCF_018139645.1. GTDB lineage: Bacteria > Pseudomonadota > Gammaproteobacteria > Burkholderiales > Burkholderiaceae_D > Undibacterium > Undibacterium baiyunense. The sequence continues at coordinate 27,333 of NZ_JAGSPM010000016.1, read as the reverse complement.
TGGGGCAAAGAAATATTGCGGTTTATTTACAAACACCGATTAACGATTTAGAAAAGCGCCTACTTGACGTTTTTTGTAGCAACGTGACGGTCGGACTCAACAATGTAATGCTCACATCTCGGCTGCATAAATACGCTTATTTTGATCCGCTGACTGGCTTAGCCAACCGCCTCAAATTACTGCAAACATTAACCGATACATTGACTGCATCAAATCGAGACAAGAGTGTCTTGTGTTTAATCGACATCGACCATTTCGCAGAAACCAACGATGCTTTAGGTCATCAATTTGGTGATATGTTGCTGTGCGCGGTTGCGAAACGTTTATTAGATCATTTTGGCGCAGCCTGCCATTTAGCCAGAGTCGGCGGTGATACCTTTGCCCTGCTGGGTCACGAAAACCTCGTTTATCCAGAAAATATTTCAAACGTCTTTCAGTTGCCATTCAACGTTGATCAACAAGAAGTTCAACTCTCGTCAACAATCGGCTTGGTACGTCTTGGCAATTACGATGGTGGTAGCTCAGATGCGTTAAAGGATACGAATATTGCACTGAAACGCGCGAAATCGCATCAACGATCATCGTTCAGCTATTTCACTGTCGATATGGGTGTTGAGATTCGAGAACGCGTACGCATGATGCATGCGCTTCGTGCTGCATTTGAAAATGAACGTCTGTTCGTCGTGTACCAACCACAAATTGATATGCGCACAGAGCGCGCAGTTGGTGCTGAAGCTCTATTGCGCTGGAAAACCGAAGATGGTCAATTTGTACCACCGGATCAATTTATTCCAATTGCAGAATATTCTGGATTAATTGTCGATATCGGTGAGTGGGTCTTGCGTAGCGCATGTTTCGAGTTAATGGAATTACACAAGCTCGGTTTCACCGAATTCAAAATGGCGGTGAATGTATCTCAAGCGCAATTCTCTCATCCACTTTTCCTCGATAGTTTAAAGCGCGCGCTGGCCGACACCAAAGCACCGGCACATTGCGTTGAATTGGAAATCACCGAGTCAATGGCAATGACCGATCCCGCCTTGCTAATTCAAACACTACATCAAATTAAACAACTCGGCGCACAAGTATCGATTGATGACTTTGGCACTGGCTTCTCTTCGCTCAGTCACTTACAGAAACTGAATGTCGACAAACTCAAAATTGATCGTGCGTTTGTGAATGAGATCGGCAGTAAATCTGGCGAAGGCAATATTGCTAAGATGATCGTACAACTTAGTCAAAGTTTAAACATTAAAGTCATTGCCGAGGGTGTAGAAACTGAACATCAGGCTGATACCCTAATGTCTTTTGGCTGCCATTTAGCGCAAGGTTATTTGTATGCGAGACCACTGACTAAAGAAGATTTACGCAATTGGCTTGCCAGTAAATAATGCTTAAATTAGACCAGTCGATTCACATTACAGATACATGAGAATGTGACTGTTACTAAAACGCATTTATCAATTCATAGCACATAGATCAATCCAAGAAAATCGATCTAATGCCCCGACAAATAATGTAGATCGATATTTTCATTCTATACCCGTGATTTGTCAGATCATCGCATTTTGCGCACCTTCGCTTAAGCATTCCGATAAAGTACAAATATAAATACCGCCACATCGGTTCTAGTGAATGCGTATAGCGCCCATTTCAATCAATCACCGTTAGCCAAAATGGATCCCAAAACAATAGAAACCATCAAACTAGTCACACGTAATACCTTGACTTGGCTAAATTTTGCCTTCGACAAAACAGCGACCTGGGTAAGCAAACTCTCTTGGTGGAAGTTTTTTCTCTTCGCAGTGTTATTGCTTGCTTCCGCAGATATTATTCAAAATACTTTTTTCTCCCCCGACGAACCTAAACAAGTTAAAAAAGTACAAAAGAAAACAGCTTCAAAGAATGCCGCATCAAGCAATAGCGTCACCATAGATGACAAAAAAATTGAGATTGACAACACGGGTATTCGAATCAAAGCACCAGAGAAGATTGGTAGCGACAAACGTGTGGAAATTGATGGCTCTGGTTGGCAAATCATTGATGAAAACCAAGAAAAAGTAGCGTCTAAAATTGAATCAGCGGTTAGTGATTTACCGGAGGCCAAGCAAAACTCAGAATTACCTGGAATTACGTTTGGCAAAGATGATGTCCACATCAAGTTACCGAAAGAATTAGCTAGAGAAATTCGCGCAGAAATGGAACGCGCGGCAGCAGATGCCGCTGCCGAAGCGACCGATGAAGAGAAAACAAAATCATCACGCTGGTTTCAAAATTTCGTGCTGCTACTTGTATTTGGCTTGTTCGGCATGAAGGCTTTACTAGGTGGCAAAGTCCGCGCAGAAGAAAAGGCCAAAGAAGCAAACGCTACCGCTGAACGTGAATCCCTGCTACGTCAAGTAAGTGAAGCGCAGATGCAAATGATGCAAGCACAAGTTGAGCCGCATTTCTTATTTAACACGCTCGCTTCCGTCGAGTTCTTAATTGAAACCGATCCGCCACGTGCCGCAAAAATGCAACGTAGCTTGATCGCGTATTTAAGAGCCGTATTGCCACAAATGCGCGAAAACGCGGCAAAAACAAATCTAGGTCGCGAAGCCGACATGGTCAAATCCTACTTAGAATTACTAAAAATGCGCATGGAAGAGCGCCTGAATATCGACTTCATCATGCCTGAAGAATTGAGAAAAGCGAGTTTCCCACCAATGATGTTGCAGTCCCTCGTCGAGAACGCTATCAAGCATGGTTTAGAAGTCAAAGCTGAAGGCGGTACTCTGCAATTCCGCGCAGAATTAATTCAAGATAAATTGCGCGTTAGCGTGACCGATGATGGTTTAGGTTTCGGCGCGGTACCGAGTAACGGTACTGGCTTAGGCTTACAAAATATTCGCGAGCGACTTAAATTAATTTATAAAGATAAAGCACAAATGATTATTTCTCCTAACAAGCCTAATGGCGTCTGCGTTACCATAGAGCTTCCTTACGAAATTGCGAAATAACCATTGATAAGATAGACGAAGAAAGAGAAAAACATGCCTACTGCGATTATTGCTGATGATGAGAGATTGATGCGCGACCAATTGCGTCTGCGCTTGCAACAAGTATGGCCCGAACTAGAAATTCTAGATGAGGCAAAAAATGGCGAGGAAGCCATCCAGTTAGTCGAGGCCCACAAGCCCGATCTCGCTTTTTTAGATATTCGCATGCCTGCAAAAACAGGCCTGGAAGCAGCAAAAGAAATCGGCACAAAAGCACACATCGTTTTCATTACCGCTTATGATCAATATGCAGTTGAAGCGTTTGAACAAGGTGCGGTTGATTATGTCTTAAAGCCTGCAGATACCGATCGCTTGAGTAAAACAGTAGAACGCCTAAAAGTACGTTTAAATACAGCGGCAGAACCAAATGATATGAGCAATATGCTGGCGCAACTTGCGAAACAGCTAGGCATTGCACCCAAGCCGAATTATCTACAATGGATACAAGCCTCTATTGGCCAAGAATTACGACTGATTCCAGTTGAAGATATTCTATTTTTTCAATCAGACGAAAAATACACGCGCGTTCAAACCGCAACTTATGAGGCCTTAATCCGCAAACCAGTGCGCGATTTAGCGGAAGAACTTGATCCACATTTATTTTGGCAAATTCATCGGTCAACCTTAGTCAACTCAAAAGCGATTTCTGGTGTGGTTAGAGATATGCGTGGCAGACACTTAGTACAAATAAAAGGGTTGACAGAAAAACTCGAAGTGAGTCGTAGTTTCGTCCATTTGTTTAAACAAATGTAGTCAGTCTCAAAATCAAAGATATTAACGTCAATTCAAAGACAAAAAAAATCCCAGACATGTCTGGGATTTTTTTCAAGCGGACAGATTACAAAATTTTTGTACCCACCCACCAGGCAATCGCTGCCACAAAAGCAGAAGCTGGAATAGTCAAAATCCAAGCCCAAACAATGTTACCCGCAACACCCCATCGAACTGCGGACATTTTTTGCGCCGAACCAACCCCAACAATCGCGCCAGTAATGGTGTGCGTTGTCGATACAGGGATACCAAAAATCGTTGCAAAAATTAAGGTTGCTGCACCACCAGTTTCTGCACAAAAACCACCAACTGGCTTTAACTTGGTAATTTTCTGCCCCATCGTTTTGACGATACGCCAACCACCAAACAAAGTGCCGAAACCAATCGCTGCATAGCAGGAGTAAACAACCCATGCCGGAGGCGCTGCATCAGACGCATTAGAATAACCTGTCGCAATTAACAGCATCCAAATAATCGCCATAGTCTTCTGCGCATCATTACCACCATGACCAAGGCTAAATACGGAAGCAGAAACCAATTGCAATCGACGGAACCACTTATCAACCTTATTTGGCGTTGATTTCACAAAAAGCCACGATACAATGAGCATCATTAGTGATCCAAGTACAAATCCCAAAAGCGGTGACAATACGATGAATGAGATGATTTTGTACAAACCACTCGCGATCAAAGTGTCTGTACCACCTTTTGCGACCGCAGCACCAATCAAACCACCAATCAAAGCGTGGGAAGAAGAGGATGGAATACCAAAATACCAAGTGACAAGGTTCCAAAACAAAGCACCAATCAGAGCGCCAAAAATGACATAGTGATCAATCACCGATGGCTCGATTGTCCCCTTACCTATCGTTTTAGCGACGGATAAACTGAACACAAAAAAAGCTAACACGTTGAATAGCGCTGCCATTGCCACAGCTTGACCAGGTTTTAATACACCAGTAGACACGACGGTCGCAATCGCATTTGCGGCGTCGTGAAAACCATTCATAAAATCAAAAAGCAATGCGAGGATCACCAATATAATGATGACCGTCAAAGTCGGATTTAAAGTTTCCATAGATGTGAACTTTCTTTTTACGCATCATCGATTAGACAATGCAAAAGACAAACAGATTAAAGGGCAAGTATTTATGCGTTTTCAACAATAATGCCTTCAATGATGTTCGCCACATCTTCGCAACGATCCGTGACGGTTTCTAAAATCTCGTAGATCGCCTTCAGCTTAATCAAGTTACGTACATCTGGTTCATCACGGAACAACTTCGACATCGCAGCACGCATCACGTGATCTGCATCAGATTCCAAACGATCAATTTCTTCGCAAATTGTCAAAATTTGACGTGAGTTATCCATGTTATGCAATAGACCAACGGCATCTTTCACTTTTAGTGAACATGCCAAGCATAGCTCTGCTAAACGTTGTGCTTCTGGTGTAATTTCACGAATATCGTAAAGAGAAATTGTCTGCGCCGCATCTTCCAACAAATCCAAAATGTCATCCATCTTGGTGATCAATTTGTGAATATCATCGCGATCGATCGGCGTAATAAAGGTTTTGTGCAACAATTCAATTGCCGTGTAGGTAACGGTGTCAGCTTGCTTCTCAATACCTTCAATCGCATGTACACGAATTTCCAAATCGTCAAAATTGGTCATCAACGCGACCATCTCTTTCGAACCTTTCACACATAAATCTGCGTGTTGATTGAAGAGATCAAAAAATTTACCCTCTGTGGGCATTAATCGTCCGAACATGTTATTTCCCTGAAAATAGAAAATTTTTATATTAAGTCTCGATATACCGCTTTACCGATTACCGAGATCATCTGACTTAGTGGTTACTGCCAATTACTACATAAAAACTAAAAACAAATTACTCATTATCACCATAAATCGATAAGGAACCAATGTAATTATCGAACTTGGTATATTCCCCCAAGAAGCTTAAACGGACGCTGCCAATCGGGCCATTACGTTGCTTACCAATAATGATCTCAGCGGTGCCTTTATCTGGCGAATCGGGGTTATAAACCTGATCGCGATAAATAAACAAAATAACGTCAGCATCTTGCTCAATCGCACCTGATTCGCGCAAATCTGACATAACAGGACGCTTATTGGGGCGTTGTTCCAATGAGCGGTTTAGCTGCGACAAAGCAATGACTGGACAACCCAGTTCTTTCGCCAAACCTTTCATACTTCGAGAAATTTCTGAAATCTCGGTCGCACGATTCTCGCCACCTGAATTACCTGCCATCAACTGCAAGTAATCGATAATAATTAAACCTAACTTGCCACACTGGCGCGACAAACGACGCGAACGAGCGCGCAACTCAATTGAACTTAATGCTGGCGTCTCATCGATGTAAAACTGCGCTTCATTCATTTTTTGAATGGCATAAGTCAGACGTGGCCAGTCTTCATCAATTAATCGTCCGGTACGTAATCGATGCTGATCCAACTTACCAACCGAACCCAACATACGCATTGCTAACTGAGCGCCGCCCATCTCCATGGAAAACACGGCGACAGGCAAGCCACTATCAATCGCTACATTCTCACCAATATTGATCGAAAATGCAGTCTTACCCATCGATGGACGACCTGCAACAATAATTAAATCCCCTGGCTGCAAACCAGAAGTCATACGATCCAGATCGACAAATCCGGTCGGTACCCCCGTAATATCACTGGTGTGATCACGGTTATATAATTCATCAATACGTTCAACAACTTGCGTGAGCAAAGGTTGAATCGCTTGAAAGCCTTGAGCGCCACGCGCGCCCTCTTCAGCAATCGCAAAAATCTTCGCTTCCGCTTCATCCAGCATTTGCTTGACTTCTTTACCTTGCGGATTCAAAGCTTGTCCGGCAATTTCATCGGCGGCTGTAATCAACTTACGCAACACACCGCGATCTCGAACAATCTCGGCATAACGACGAATATTTGCCGCAGATGGCGTGTTTTGCGCTAAGGCATTCAGGTAAGTTAATCCGCCTGCATCATCAGCTTTTCCTGCTGCATTGAGAAAATCAAATACGGTAATAACGTCAGCTGGCCGCGAAGAGTTAATCAGTTTGACAATCGCTTGAAAAATTAAACGATGGTCGAATCGATAGAAATCCTCTTCACCGATAAAGTCCGCGATCCTATCCCAAGCGGCATTATCCAGCAGCAAGCCACCCAAGACAGATTGCTCTGCTTCGATGGAATGAGGTGGAACACGGAGTGAGTCTAGCTGAGGATCAGGTGCTTGTTTCATGGTGCGCATTATACCTTTTTATTCGAACGCAAAAATAGAAGAAGTGTGGCATTCATCGCATTCAAAATAGTGATTCTTTCGAACCGATACTAGATACACAAGCTCTTTTAATAAAGCCAATCTACCCATAAAAAAAGCCGGGAAAACCCGGCTTCTTTTTTGCTCTCAAAGAGAACGAATTACGCTTGCTCGCCCAAAACTGCAACGATTACGTCCACTACTACGTCTGTGTGCAATGCCACAGAAACAGAATGGTCGCCAGTTGCTTTCAAAGGACCAGTTGGCAAACGCACTTGCGCTTTTTCAACTGCGAAACCTTGTTTTGTCAACGCTTCAGCGATGTCGAAGTTTGTTACAGAACCGAACAAACGACCATCAACACCTGCTTTTTGAGAAATTTGAACTGTCAAACCGTTCAATTTCTCGCCTTGTGCTTGTGCTTCAGCCAACTTCGCAGCTGCTGCTTTTTCCAACTCAGCGCGTTTCGCTTCAAATTCAGCGATCGCTGCTGCAGTTGCACGACGAGCGATACGTTGTGGGATCAAGAAGTTACGAGCGTAACCATCTTTAACACGAACTACATCACCCAAGTTGCCGAGATTAACGACTTTATCCATCAAAATAACTTGCATTTTTTTCTCCTAATTTCTGTCTGCGTTATTCGATGAATTACGCTGTGTGCAAATCAGTGTATGGCAACAACGCTAAATAGCGTGCGCGCTTCACTGCTGTGTCAACTTGACGTTGATACAAAGCTTTAGTACCAGTCAAACGTGCAGGCATAATTTTGCCGTTTTCTTGGATGAAATCTTTCAATGTATCGATGTCTTTGTAGTCAACAGCAGCTACATGACCTGCTGAGAAGCGGCAGAATTTTTTACGCTTGAACAAAGGATTTTGTTGCTGACGCTTTTGTTTCAATTTGCTTTTATCAAATTTTTTACCGAATGCCATTTTTGGCTCCTAATCTAGTAAATTTGTTTCGTTTTTTACGACTTCAAACTCAGTCACATGAAAAACGATACTTTTGCTGTTGCGGTTCTTACGCGCTAAAAATCCTGTAAATACCATTGCTGCACCTAACTGTATCTCCAAGAATCGTTTTGAAATTTCACCCGCTGCAATCGCTGGAATTTCAAACTCAACTTGGCGCTGGCCGCCTGCTTGTTCTTGCTTAGAGGCATGTACCAAAGTAGCTGTTGCAATAGGAATCCCAGCTGGGGTATAACGCAACATCGATTTCTCGACTACGGTGGCAACGACTTTCAGTTGATTCACAAGTTTATATCTACAGTCCTAACACGCTCTTAGTCAAAATTATTAAGCTGCTGGCGCTTCTACGCGTTGTGCCTTAGCAGAATCTTCTTTCTGCACAGACTTCATCATTGGAGAAGGAGCTGTTTCTGCTTTTTTCATTTTCACTGTCAAGTGACGCAAAACCGCATCATTAAATTTGAATGCTGTTTCCAATTCGAGCAAAGTTTCAGCGTCGCACTCAATGTTCATGCAAACATAGTGAGCTTTAGCCAATTTTTGAATCATGTAAGCCAATTGACGACGGCCCCAATCTTCAACACGGTGAACTTGGCCACCACGTGTTGTTACAGTAGCTTTGTAACGTTCGATCATCGCAGGCACTTGCTCGCTTTGATCGGGATGTACGATAAATACGATTTCATAATGACGCATAATTTCTCCTTGTGGACAAAAAATATAGCCTGCCTCGGCGTCAAGACGAGTGCAGGAAGAGGACAGCCCACGATGATAACGCACTTTTGCACCACAATCAAGTCCGGAGTATATTACTCCTCGCAACTCACATAAAAATCGTGGCTTTCGGCACGCATTTGTGTTGAAAATCACGAATTCTGCTGAGGTCTCACTCAACTAAGCGCCGCATATGCAGAAAAAATGCAAAATCACTTGCATTCAAAGTCGCACTGTATAAAAATACAGTCTGCTTATACATACAGCCTAATTGGAATTCATATGCTCAAGCTCACCGCTCGCCAAGAACAAATTCTTAATCTAATTAAAGATGCCATTCAAAATACAGGGTTTCCACCGACCCGTGCCGAAATTGCAAATGAATTAGGGTTTCGATCAACCAACGCTGCGGAAGAGCATCTACAAGCATTAGCCAGAAAAGGTGTGATTGAAATAGCTGCAGGCACATCACGCGGCATTCGTTTGCGAGACTCAGAACTAGCCGGAGCGATGCCCAATCAACAGTTAGCACTACCTCATCCTGCGCTGATGCAATTGAGCTTACCACTGGTCGGTAGAGTCGCCGCAGGATCTCCAATTTTAGCAACAGAACATGTGGAATCAACATATCAAGTAGATCCTTCTCTGTTCTCAGCAAAACCTGATTTCTTATTGCGTGTTCGTGGCTTATCAATGCGCGACATTGGCATCATGGATGGCGATTTACTCGCTGTAAAGAAAACCGACACCGCGCGCAATGGACAAATCGTCGTTGCACGCATTGGCGATGACGTTACGGTAAAACGCTATGTAAAGACGTCATCAGGTATCGAATTACATCCTGAAAACCCCGACTTCTCAACAATTTTTGTCAACGAAAATGAAGCAGATTTCGCACTTGAAGGTCTCGCGGTTGGTTTAATGCGTAGTTGGTAATAACTCCCCCAAAAAAAGCTGAGTGAGAGTAAGCAAATCTAGAGCACAGTGGCGATAAGGCACACCAGACAATCTCTGAAAGACTCAAACATAAATCGCTAAATAAAAATACCAAAAATGCGGCATACCAAATAGACTTGGTGTGTCGCATTTTCATTATTCACAATCGCAACGTTGAATGAATCTATTTGGTATACGCATACATAAATCGACAATCTTCAAGCAGATATCATGTTTTCTGCAATCAATAGACTTCAAGAAATAGACATAAAATCGATAAAAATTAGAGTGCACACTCTGTTGTTTTCCATAGAAACAAAGTGAATGAAATATCGCCGAGAACAAATTTGTTTTACCCTAAATGCATTTGTTCACGGAGAAAAAAAATGCAAACCATACAATCAACAGAAATCCCTCCCTCTGCTAGAAAAGTTGAGCTGCTGCTGAATCAATATGCAGAAAGTCATCGCAATCCAACCAATGAAGTTATTCACTTTATTTGTGTACCTGTGATCATGTGGACTGTGTTGGCTTTGGTCTGGAGCATACATCCAAGCATAGCACTAGCGGTAACGGCGGCGGCTTTGCTGTATTACCTAAGTCTGTCTGTCGGTTTTGCGGTAGGTATGAGTTTGATGGCTGCTGCGATGTTAGTGTTTCTGTGGTACCTACCACAGCAAATGATTTTACAAGTCGCGATTATCGCTTTTGTCATTGCGTGGATTTTTCAATTTATTGGTCACAAAATTGAAGGAAAAAAGCCGTCATTTCTTGAAGATGTACGCTTCCTCTTAATTGGTCCTTTATTTGTGATTAGTTTCTTATATCGACGCTGGAAACTTCCGTATTAGTTTTGTTTAAATTTATAGTGCTTCATGACACTTTCTAGAAGGTCGCGAAAGACGAAGAAGACGAAAAAAAACGCGTTTCATGAACGCGTTTTTTTCTAACTCAAACAGCAAAGAATTAAGACAAGCTCCAAACGTGCTCTAATTTTGCCCAAGCTTGCTGAGGTTTGCCATCCTTGATCGCAGGTTTAAATTTGCATGAAGCGTAAATTTTAACTGCAGCTTTATCAAGTGCTTTTGAACCGCTTGATTGATCAACTTTGGAATCAACCACGTTACCATCTGCACCAACTAGAACGGACAACATAACCGTACCAGTTTCTTCGTTCATCAAAGAAGACTTAGGATAAACAGCTTTTTCACAAGTCTGTTTTTCTACCATAGGAACTTCTGCAGCATTGACTGCCAATACGGAACTGAACAAAGCAACTGCCAATACGATTTTTTTCATAGTCGGATCACCGGAAAGAGATTGAGAGAAACCCATGAAGACTTGATCAAGAAATCAAACAATGATTGCCACATGGAAACAGACGACATTCTAAAGAAAGTTTTTCCATAGAGCAATAGCTTTGCACAAAATTTCATCAGATTTTATTGCCAACCGTAAATATATTCTCTTGTTTGATATCACATCGATCATAAAAAAACCGGACAAGCGATCAAACTCGTCCGGCAAAATCATCACGCACTAGGGAAGCGTAGCGATGAATAAATGCTGAAGCCTAGTCGTAACTGGCATTTATATTCACTCCAGTGAAAGCTTGCTTCGCCTTCAACACAATGTAATACCAAGTTCCTGAACTCGGGGTGGCAAAAAATACGCTCTCATTATTTCCCGCCTTCAATGACGCTGCATCATAGGAGCTGGTGCTTGGGTAAGCCGCTTTTTTTACATAGAGATCGACGTCTCCAGTCCCACCATTGGTAAATAATTTTAAGTTTTTTGCCCCAGCCGGCAACATGATGTAAACGTATGCTTGCGTACTTGATGACAAGTTCCGAATGGAACAATTTTTACCCAATTGAGAATTTGATGAACAGGCAGGTAAAGTAACGACTGGTGGCGTTGGCATCGGCGGTTCACCATTGACAGTAGCCGTTTGCACCCAAGATGCAAATTCTGCGTCATATCGAGTACCAATTGCGTTGATATGATTCTGGTATCCCGCATAATCGCCACTGCGTAATTTCGGTAGTATGGCATCGATATCACTGCGGTGCCTTTCATTCATAAAACGCACTGCCATATAACCCCAACGATACGCGCGCGTGACATAGTCAGACATTGAATAAGTATTTCCTAATATGGTGCTCAACTTGTAAGTTCCCGGTTTCGCCGCATCAATTGCTGCTTGGTAGTTATTTTTGTAGGAAAGATATTCTCCCAGTCCCTCTATCCACCACACAGTTGGTTTAGCAATACTTTCACCAAAATCGCCATATAAATTGAATCGCCCATCAAGATAGTGAACATACTCATGTTCAAGATTCCAAACGGTAAAAGTAGGACGCAACCATGAGGCCTCGTGCGCGATAAATCGGGCTTGATTATTGATATCTGCTGGATCACCTTCTAAATACATGCCACCATTGTCGGTTGCGATATCATAAATCGCACCCGCATACTTGTTATAGTTAGCGTAATCATCAAAGACAACTAGTTCCAGCGACTTATTGTTGTCATTCGCTACTGGCGTACGATTAGTCAACAACATATTGTGAAAATAATTTTCTTCAGCGGCTAAGATATTGCATGAGTCTTGTAGTTGTGCACTTGTCATATCCTGCGCACGAATCTTAATGGTTGGGCTACAGGTATAACTGGTTTTTAATACCGCATTCGCCAGCTGAGTCTTATAACCGCAAGTGCCATATTCAGCACAATTGGCGCTATCGTAATAATCAACTGCCACCGCCGCATTAAGCCACAAATCGCTATCAACGCCTGTCATACTAGACGTTGATAATTGATATTTGACCATGGGTTTAATGTTTGCTAACAGCGACGGATACTGCATAAAGCGAAATGCCTCATTCTCAGTATCTTTTAATTGGTAAGCTGCGGAAGAATTCAATAACGCGGATTTATTGTTGACCACAAAATTATTCAATGTGCTCGAATAGACAGGGTTTAACATCGCAGTGCCCACATCTGGACGTGAATGTGCGTAGAAAAACACAGTCAAGGCACCAGTCAAGGCACCTGCGGCAGAATCTTGCAATAAGGCACTCGCTGCATTCGGGCTTGACGCTGTATTAGTAAATCGTTCAATCACCGTCTTCATACTCGGCAAATAGAAAACTTCATCGTTCAAGTTAGTAATTAACTTCATTACTTCACCAGCAGTAGTCGAACCAGCAGTATTTGATTGATAGAGCGCGCTGCCATTAACCAGTTGCTGAATCGGCGTGCGCAAGTTAGTGACCACACTAGTTGCCGGCTTAGGGATAACGCTTCCACTTGCTAAGTAAAAACCTGCTCGCAAATAAAGTGCTAAATTCACCAAACGAATATTGCTTGCGTTATACGCACTCGCCTCTTGGCTAAAACGATTTACAATCGTGTTCAAATTCGAAGCGGAATAGACCGTTGCAGCTTGTGCCGGCGTTAACGAAAACAAGCCATAAGTACACTCATAATCTGGCAAGTTCACTAGATAGTCCGCCAAAGCTGCACCGCTGTAGCTTGCAAGCTTGTTCATATCTTTACAGTCCGGCGTGGCTACTGCCATGCTGGCACTATCTGCTTGTATCAGCGATCTACTCTGGCGGCTTGATTTGTTGAAAAGTTTTTGCTTGTCACTTTTACTAATAGGTAAATTGAACTTCGTTTGTTCAACACTAGGCGGCAACTCAGCGCGCTGCATTGGCCTTGGTGCTTGCTTTCTCTTTTGATGATCGTGCGCATGATCCTGTATCGCTGCTGAACTTAAACAACTACTACTCGCTGCAAGCAAACCAGCAGCGAGAATGGATACTCGTAAATATGACATCATTGACTCCTATATATTTTAGTTATGGGTGGTTTGACGTTTACACAAGCAACATCATCAAACCAAGCTTTTGACGTATGCGCTGCGCATGCACGCAATCATCCGTCTGTCTTTTTTTAGGATTCATGTGTCTAACATAAATCCCAAGTCTAATCACGCTGACTAACTCCCCTCCCGAAGAGATCAGTCAAAGATCCAAAGACAAAGCCATCTTATAAATATATTTAAAGAATATCAACGATATATTTTTATTTAAATTGCGAAATTATCTTGCCATTCACAAAAACAGAGAAAATATCTGCAGAACGGAATAAATCCAAATTTTAAGTAAATTTAAAACATACAAATATATTTAAATTTTGCATGGTGTGGTAAAAAAATGAATCTATTCCACACAGCAATTCTGATTAGCCTATTTACTGTTTAAAGTAACTTGAAATCACATCCTGGGCTAAGCCAGAATATATCAAGCTACGCAGATAGGAATCTTGGAAAAGCTTATTTAACAAGGGTTTCCAAGGCATGGCATTTACAACTTAAATCACCATAAAAAAAGGACATGCAAACCTCACATGTCCTCTTTGCCAACTTCTTATGTGTATTTAGTACATAAGCGAGTCGTAATTTCTACTACCTTTTTTACTCGTAATCGCTCATCGGTACACAAGCGCAGAACAAGTTGCGATCACCGTAGACGTTATCAGCACGACCTACTGGTGCCCAGTATTTTTGCTTACGCAAAGCTGGGACTGGATAAGCTGCCACTTCGCGGCCATAGGCATGATTCCATTCATTAGCAACCAATACTTCTGCAGTATGCGGTGCATTTTTAAGTGGATTGTCTTTAGCATCGAATTCGCCACTCGCTACTTTAGCGATTTCTTCACGAATCGTGATCATCGCGTCGATGAAACGATCCAACTCAGCTTGTGATTCGCTTTCTGTTGGCTCAATCATCAATGTGCCTGGTACTGGGAAGCTCATGGTTGGCGCGTGGAAGCCGAAGTCGATCAAACGCTTGGCCACGTCTTCATTGGAGATGCCTGTTGCATCGGTCAATGGGCGCAAATCCAAAATACATTCATGCGCAACCAAGCCATCGTGGCCTGTGTACAGCACGGGATAATGTGGCGCCAAACGCTTCGCGATGTAGTTCGCTGCCAAAATCGCTGTTTCTGTCGCGGCTTTCAAGCCCTCTGCACCCATCATGGCGATATACATCCATGAGATCGGCAAAATGGAGGCAGAACCAAATGGTGCCGCGCTCACAGCAGAGATACCAGATTCGCTACGGACATAACCATTAGAGCGTTGATTCGGCAAGAATTTTGCCAAGTGTGCGCCAACTGCAACTGGACCAACACCTGGTCCACCACCACCGTGTGGAATACAGAAAGTTTTATGCAAGTTCAAGTGACTAACGTCGCCACCGAATTTACCTGGAGCCGCTACGCCGACCAACGCATTCATATTCGCGCCGTCAACATACACTTGACCGCCGTGTGCATGAACGATTTCGCACAAAGTTTGAATGCCTTCTTCAAACACACCGTGCGTGGATGGGTAAGTTACCATCGCTGCTGCCAAGTTGGCACTGTGTTTTTCAGCTTTCGCTTTCAAATCAGCCAAATCAACGTTTCCGTTGTCATCGCAAGCTACCACAACCACTTCCATGCCAACCATCGATGCGGAAGCTGGGTTAGTACCGTGTGCAGAAGATGGGATCAAGCAAATATTACGATGACCTTCACCGCGAGATTGGTGATAAGCCTGAATCACTAACAAACCTGCGTACTCACCTTGTGAACCCGCATTAGGTTGCAGAGATACTGCATCGTAACCTGTCGCTGCACACAACATCGCTTCTAACTGATCAATCATTTCGCGATAGCCGATGGTTTGATCGTTTGGTGCGAATGGGTGAATGTTCGAAAACTCTGGCCATGTCACTGGAATCATTTCAGACGTTGCATTCAGCTTCATCGTGCATGAACCGAGCGGGATCATAGTGCGATCGAGCGCCAAGTCTTTATCCGCCAAGCTGCGCAGGTAACGCAGCATTTCATGTTCTGCGTGGTAACGGTTAAACGTTGGATGCGTCAAGTAGCTTGTTGTACGTGCCAATGCTGCTGGGAAGGCATTGGCCACACTTGCTTCAGTCGCGTCAAATGCTGGAGCTGCTTTGCCTTGACCGAGGATAGCCCACAAAGCTTCAACGTCTGCACGTGTTGTGGTCTCATCCAAAGACACGCCAACTTGTGTCGCACTGATCTGACGCAAGTTATAACCTGCCGCTTGCGCTGCTGCATGTACCGCTGCGGCATCAGCAACATTGATTGTCAATGTATCGAAGAAAGAGCTGTTAGCGATCGCAACGCCCATTTGTTTCAAACCAGCAGCCAAAGTGCCAGTCAAACGGTGTGTACGTTGTGCGATTTGTTTCAAACCTGCTGGGCCGTGATAGACCGCGTACATCGACGCAATCACTGCTAACAATACTTGCGCTGTACAGATGTTGGAAGTCGCTTTTTCGCGGCGGATATGTTGCTCGCGTGTTTGCAACGCCAAACGGTAAGCTTGCTTACCTTGCGCATCGACAGTCACACCGACCAAGCGACCTGGCATAGAACGTTTGAATGCGTCTTTAGTGCCCATGTAACCAGCGTGTGGACCACCGAAACCGAGCGGCACACCAAAGCGTTGGCTGTTACCGACGACAACGTCAGCACCCCAAGTACCTGGCGCTTCGATTAAGGTCAATGCCAACAAATCAGCTGCAGCGATCACCATCGCGCCTTTCGCATGGACAGCAGCTGTGAATTCGCGGTAGTCGCGGATTTCACCGTCGACACTTGGGTATTGCAAGAGTACGCCGAAGCATTCGTTTTCGATCGCTTCATTGCCTGTCAAGGTTCGCACTTCTATGCCCAAAGGTTTAGCACGTGTTTCGATGATTTCACGTGTCTGCGGCAAGACGTCATGCGCTACATAGAACACGTTAGAGTTTGATTTACCAACACGTTGGATCAAGGTCATCGCTTCGGCAGCGGCTGTACCTTCGTCGAGCATAGACGCATTCGCGATGTCCATGCCTGTCATGTCCATGATGACTTGTTGGAAGTTCAAAATCGCTTCTAAGCGACCTTGAGAAATTTCTGGTTGGTATGGCGTGTAAGCCGTGTACCAAGCTGGATTTTCAAAAATATTACGCAAAATCACGCCTGGCGTGTGCGTGTTGTAATAGCCTTGGCCGATGAAAGACTTGAGCACTTTATTTTTGCTCGCCAATGCCTTCAATGTTGCCAAAGCTTCGGTTTCAGATTTTGCTTCTGTGAATTGCGCCAAAGGCAAAACATTTTTACGACGGATATTCGCTGGAACAATCGCATCGATCAAAGCGGTACGATCCGCATAGCCCAACACTTTGAGCATAGCAGCTTGTTCTGCTTCTGATGGGCCGATATGACGGGCGATAAAGGCATCATGTGCCTCAAGTTGGGAAAGGCTAGTACGTGTCATGGTATTTTTGGGGTAGTAAAACAAAATTCAACGATTGGGAGCAGCCGTCCGTTAGGACTGTGGCTTTATCCCCTCTCCCGCAAGCGGGAGAGGGTTAGGGTGAGGGAGGTTTAATAAATATAAATGAATAACGAGGAAGTTCTAAAATCAAACGCTAGCATCTCATTCATGGACAACCCACAAATAAACACCGCCCTCACCCCTGCCCCTCTCCCGCTTACGGGAGAGGGGTATTCAAAACTCAACCAATATTTTTTGCGTACGCTTCTGCAGACATCAACGCATCAACATCTGCTGCATTTGCTGGCTTCAATTTGAACAACCAAGCGTCAAATGCGCCGGTGTTGATAGAAGCAGGTTCATCCACAACTGCGTCATTTACCGCAACAACTTCACCAGCCACTGGTGCGTATACGTCGCCAGCTGCTTTAACAGATTCGATTACGCAGCAATCTTTACCAGCCGCCAAGCTTGCACCGACTTTTGGCAAGTCCACGAAAACGATATCGCCCAGTGCGTCTTGTGCGAAGTCTGTAATGCCAACGGAAACTGTGCCGTCTGCTTCAACGCGTACCCATTCGTGGGATTCTGTGTATTTACGATCTGCTGGAATTGTCATATTGTTCTCCAAAAAATTTGAATTGATTATCTATAAAAGCAAAAAACGAAAACCTTTGCCGCAGAGGAGCAGAGATCGCAGAGAAATACTTCAAAAAACTCTGCGTACTCAGCGCCTCTGCGGCAAAAAATAATTAAGCCACCAAAACCTTACCGTTACGCACAAACGGCAGTTTCACCACTGTTGCTGCTAATTGTTTATCACGAATCTGTACATGCACTGTGTCACCAATCGCTACACCCATCGGCAAACGAGCCAATGCAATCGCTTCTTGCATAGTTGGGCTGAAAGTACCGCTAGTGATTTCGCCATCACCATGTGGAGTAACGACTTTTTGATGAGCGCGCAAAATGCCGCCTTTTTCACGCAAAATCAAACCTAGGAATTGCTGTGTTTGACCCTGTTCTTGCAAAGCTTTTTTGCCGACGAAATCACGATCTGCGACCAGATCAATCGTCCATGCTAAACCAGCGTTTAATGGATTGACTGTTTCATCCATATCTTGGCCGTACAAATTCATACCCGCTTCTAAACGCAAAGTATCACGTGCACCCAAGCCTGCTGGCTTAACTCCAGCGGCTGCCAAGGCATTCCACAAATCAGTGATGCGTTCTGCGGAAACTGCGATTTCAAAACCGTCTTCACCTGTATAACCAGTGCGCGCCACCATCACCTCACCGAAGGAAGTGTTGTCAACGATCACAGCATTAAATGGTTTCATTTCTGCGCTGGCAGCTTTGGTTTCTGGCAAAACTTCCCAAGCTTTTGCACGTGCGTTTGGACCTTGCACCGCGATCAAACCATATGCATTTGCGCCATCGCGACGCTGCGTGATAGTAATACCTGCATTGGTTGCTGCATTGTGCGCGTTCATCCATGCGACGTCTTTTTCCGCTGTGCCTGCATTGACGACCAAACGGAACCAAGTTTCATTCATGAAGTAGATGATCAAATCGTCGATCACTGTGCCTTCTGGCTTTAACATCGCTGAATACAGCGCTTTGCCAGAAACTTGTAATTTGTCGACATTGTTAGCAACCAGGCCGCGCAAGAAACTGCGAACATTCTCGCCTTTGAGATCAACCACGCACATGTGAGATACGTCGAACATGCCAACGTCAGTGCGGACTGCGTGATGTTCTTCGATTTGGGAGCCGTAGTTCACCGGCATATCCCAACCGCCGAAATCAACCATCTTCGCGCCGGCTGCACGGTGTGCTGCGTTCAAGGGAGTTACTTTAAGAGTTGCTTGCGTCATGTGAGTGCCTCAGTACCAAGATTGGACATAAAAAAGGGACGAAACCGCATACGAATAATTCATTCGCATCGCTGTTGCTTCGTTTTACCCCTCTGTCCTGGTACCTGAGAGATTACGAGAAGTCATCACTGAACAATTCTCGTCGCACCTTCGGTGGGTAGTTCAGCGTGAATATTTTGCGCTGCTACCGCTCTCCAGAGTAGGGGAGTTTTCACACCACCCCGCTGATCGGTCCTTTTGCCTGAGAGTTTGTTGGGTATTAGCCCCTTCGGCGGCGATTTGCTCTGTTTGCTTTCTGAGCCACGCTCTCTCCCGATCAAGTGCCGCGATTATAACCCGAAACCTTAGGGTCATTTCTTCTCACGGCACTTTTTTTCACATTTTATTGCGTAATAAAGTGTCAATTGTCTTATGCAAATTAGCGTAAAAACGCGCTTATTTTGTTAGAAGCTAATCAAGCTGGATCATCAATAAAGCTACTCCTGCACGCGCTCTGGTTTTCCAGCAGCGCTCTCACTTGTATAATTCGCAGCCGCGCTACCAACTGCCAAAATTGGTTGACGTGGTGGCTCGCCCCACATACCTTTCCCACGTGCATAATACGCATGCAAATAGCCCCAATAGACAAGTCCATCAGCGCTGCGCGGGTCTAGTAAGTAAAAACCTAAACGACCCAAAGGCTGATTCAAAGGCACGTAAATCGCTTTATCCAGTGTCTCATTGGACCAAGCATAACCCGCGCGTTTTTCTGGCATTTGCTCTTTCCATTGTCCCTTAATTTGCGCCGTAAAAACACCTTGGAAAGTATCTTTTGCAATATTGCGCTCCGTTTCGTGAAAATACATCAAGGCCTCTCCCCTAGGACGGGCCGAACCTGGCAACACGTTCAAACCATGCGCTTCCAAAATCGGGCGTAACTTTTCGGCATAAGCAGGATCAACTAGATAACCTTGCGGCACACGAATTTCATCAACGGCTTTGAACGCGACATACGCGGGTAAATCCATTTTCGTGCGGGACTTCTCTCCAATAATTTGGCCGTTAGCATCTTTGATCGGATCAACCACTTCAAAAGTATACGTCTCGGCAAGCGTCATTTCGGTGCGCAATGGCAAACGCGCATCATTGATTTTCCATTGATCTGCCCAACGTGTTTTCGCAGCCATTTGTTCGCGCTTTACTTGCTCTTTATTCGCCGCCAACCAGCGCAACAGCTCGACCACATATAAGCGATTATCTTCAATCCGCTCTTTAAAACTACGATACACATACGACTCCACCAATACACCTAGTGCATATTGCAGCGTTGGATAATTACTCACTAAATTCGGCGAAGAAAATGCAGATTCCCACCCAACAATTTTTTTGTCTTTATCGAAGCGAAAATTTCCATAGTCGTAGGTTGGCATTCCCTGTTTAAGCATCATCGCTCTTACATCAGTCAACATTCTTCGATTCAAACCTTGTAATGGTGCATCGCCTCCAGTCGCCCACGCTGGTTCATAAGTAATATGAAAGCCGTGATAACTACCATTGGTTGTATGCAAATCAAAAACCGCAGCAGGCTGAAAATCCTGATACATCGCCAACATCCAACGCGTGTTTGCAGCAGCGGCCTTCATCATGTCGCGATTTAAATCGATGCCAAACACATTTTCACGCGGACCAACGCCGCCGGCTGGATTGGGTTGATGGCGACGGTTTAGCGGATCTTGCGCATCAGCGCCATCGGCGTTGTAGGTCGGTAAGGTAACGATTTCTATCGATTGACGAATTTCTGGATATTTTCCTTGGATTAATTCACGCAAAATAATTTGCATCGCATCTTTACCCTCCACCTCGCCGGCATGAATACCAGCGTTGATGTAAACGCGCAAAGGATCTTTACCGGTCGCCGCCAAACGCCAAGCATTCAATGGCTGCCCAGTTTCCGTCGTTCGTGGCGCATTTTTGGGTTGATAGGGTTTCAAAGCTTTATCTTTTTTTTGTAGCGCCGACATAAATTGCGCCACATCAGCGACCGAGCTGGTCGTTTGATAATTATTTATTTCAAAGCGTGCTTGTGGCCAAGTAGAGTCGTGAGATTTATCACTCGCCTGCGCTAATCCAACGATGCTGACTAAGGTGATGAGAACGATTGTAGATTTCTTGATTGATTTCATTTTTATGAGTGCGTTATGAGTGCGGTTAGCGATACTAGTTAATTTTCAATTTCGGAAGCCAAAAAGTAAAAAAACGACCTGAGCAAACGCTTACCCAGGTCGTTATCGATCATGCTCGCAAATTATTGCTAGTTAAATTTACTTGTTAGGATTGCGTTGTTTCCAAGCCTCTAAGTATTTCGCGGCCTTTGGATTTTTATCATCCCATTTAGGAATCGCTGGGCTATTCGCAATTTGCTCAACCGCAACCGCTACAGCACGATTCACCTTTACCATATTGTCGTAGTCAATCTTATGTGCTTCGTCACCTGGACGATGGTAATCGGGGAAAGCATAGGCAACGCTAATCGTATGCGCAGGAATCCCTTGCTCTGCTAAAGACTTGTTATCGCTTGCACCGAAATAATTATCGCTATTTACCGGATGTTTCCAGACATTGATCCCTGTTTTATCGCCAGCTTGTTTGATAATTGCGCCAACATCAGAGAAATCAAATCCGGTAACACCCAAAGAAGCCACTTGCGGCCCTTCAGAATCATCAGTACGACCAACTTGTTCGATGTTAATCCCGGCAATCGTTTTCTCGATAGGGAAGACTGGATTTTTCCCATAATAGCGTGAGCCGACCAAGCCTTTTTCTTCACCGAAGAAAGTCATAAAAACGATACTGCGTTTTGGTCGCTCTTTCATGCTGGCAAAAACTTTAGCCAATTCGATCACCGAAACCGTGCCACTTGCATCATCGTTTGCACCGTTAAAAATCTTATCGCCAACTTCATTTGCCTTGATACCAACGTGATCGTAATGCGCTGTGACTAATACATAGCTATCGCGCAATACTGGATCAGATCCGCGCAATACGCCAATCACATTTCTTACTATCGTCGGTGTTGTAGGCTCTGCCTCTGCTGGAGGCACTGGCGCACCAGGACGACGACGAATTTCTTTCTTCAACACATTCCAATCAGCAGTTTGAAAGTAGCCATCATTGCCAACCGCTTCTAGTCCAATCGCACGAAATTGTGCTGCGATGTATTCGGCAGCCAAGTCCAAACCACGTGAAGGTGTATCACGCCCTTCTAGCAAATCAGAAGCCAAAAATGTCAAATGACCGCGCATAGAATCAGCAGAAATACGATCGACTGTTGCTTGCATTGCGGCTGAGATAGCAGGTGCCTTCTTCGATACAGTGGTCTCTTTTACCTGCGCAAAACTAACACTAGAAGCCATCAAACACTGTGACACCAATGCCGCGACACAAGCCAACTTCATCCGATTCATTTTCTTTTGCATTTCATCCCACTCCTTAATTTGAAGATCTCGCCATGTCTACTAAGCATCAATCTAAACACCAATACACCCTGCTTCTTACACAAACTAGCGATAATATTTTTTTATCAGATCAATAAAACGACTATTCAGAGCAAGAAACTGCGAATAAGTTCCAATGGACAGAAAAACTTTTACACTCACACCCATAATACTTACGAAATAAGAATTCCGCACCGCTATGCACGCATGTAATTGGGCTCCTAACTACTCAGGCGAATCAAGCGCGACGTACTTCTTGCACACCACCGACTTCACGAATGACCGTCAATGCTTTCTGCAATTGGCTGGTTCCATTGATCTCCGCAGTGAAGGACATTTTTGCCTGCCCTTTCGCGCTTTGCGTGTTAACTCCGATCACATTAATTTTCTCGCGCGAAAACACTTCGGAGATATCTCTCAACAAGCCTTGTCGATCTTGCGCCATCACAAAGATATCCAC
Source organism: Affinundibacterium baiyunense (assembly GCF_018139645.1). Lineage (GTDB taxonomy): Bacteria > Pseudomonadota > Gammaproteobacteria > Burkholderiales > Burkholderiaceae_D > Undibacterium > Undibacterium baiyunense. Next base: position 4,425 of record NZ_JAGSPM010000016.1, on the reverse strand, counting down.
TGGATAGACCGTATCCTTACCGCCATCTCCCCAGGTAGTTTGTATCACGCGCTCTGGTGCCTTATTACGCATCTCGGCAAAGTTTTTGCAACTTAATCGATGGATAGAAACACCTTTTCCACGCGTTACAAAACCCACAATATCATCTGGCGGTGCAGGCTTACAGCAGCGCGCCAATTGCGTCATCAAACCGTCCGTACCAACAACCAAAACCCCTGATTTTGCTCCATGCGCGACGCTTGATGAACGAATTTTTCCCGAGATAATAAATTCAGGACTAGCCTCCACCACGGGATCGTCACGTAGCGCAGCCTCAACCTGCCGCAGACTGAATTCTTCCTTACCCACAGCCAAAAATAAATCATCGAGGCTTGCGAAGCTCAACTTGCGAGCCAGCTCCTCTAAATTCACCGAGGTTTTACCCTCTCTTTGCAGCGTTTTTTCTATCATGCCGCGACCGGTGGAGAGCGTAATCTCTTGATCAATCGCATTGAACCAAGCACGAATCTTACTGCGCGTGCGAGTACCGACAGAATATTCCGGCGTCAACCAATCACGTGATGGTCCAGTTTGAATCGAACCAATTTTGAGCGTGATGATTTCAACAGTCTGACCATTTTTCAACTTCGTGTTCAAGGGCACCATCACACCATCAACACGCGCACCGCGACAACGATGGCCGACATCCGTATGCAGCTGATAAGCAAAATCAACAGGGGTCGCGCCGGTAGGCAATTCAATTACGCGCGCTTGCGGGGTCAGCACATATATGCGGTCATCAAGCGTTGCAGCTTTGACTTTTTCGACCCATTCACGCTGCAATTGCTCTTGATCGACCACCACATCGGACACTTCATTTTTCCATGCCAGTAATTGTCTTAACCAAGCAATTTTTTCATCGTATTCTTGCGCTGAAAAATTCGAACCACCCGTTTCTTTGTAACGCCAATGGGCAGCTACGCCGAACTCTGAAAATTGGTGCATTTCTTTAGTACGTATTTGCACCTCCAGTGGTCGTCCATCTTCGACCACCACCACAGTGTGTAATGATTTATAGCCATTTGGCTTAGGACGCGAAATATAGTCATCGAATTCTTGAGGAATCGGCGTCCACAAATTATTTAAAATCCCCAAGACCGCATAGCAATCTTTAATATCATCAACAATCACACGAAATGCGCGGACGTCATATAGCTCATCGAAATCGACTCGCTTGCCTTTCATCTTTTTCCAGATGCTGTAGATATGCTTAGGGCGGCCACTCACTTCCGCCTTCACACCAACCGTCTTTAATTCGTGCTCCAAACGGGCAATCGCTGATACCACGAAGCTTTCGCGCTCGACGCGCTTCTCTTCTAGCATTTTGGCAATGCGCTTATACTGATCCGGCTCTAAAAAGCGAAACGAGAGATCCTCCAACTCCCATTTCAATTGCCATACACCCAGACGATTCGCCAACGGCGCATATAAATCCATGGTCTCACTTGCGTATTGCTGAGCAGCACCATCCTCGCGCTTGCATTCGGCAAAATAACGTAGCGTTGTCACGCGAGAAGCCAAACGTACCAACACAACGCGCATGTCGTTGGCCATCGCCAATACCATTTTGCGTAGCACTTCCATTTGCGACGCGGTACGCTCTGATTCGTCTTTACCTCGTCCGACATCATGCTGCGTTAATGTGGCTTCACGCAGCCGCATCAAACGGCGCACTCCCGCTACCAGTTCAGCAATGTCATTACCAAACTGTGCTTCAATTTTTTCTGACGCTAAAGGATTAATTTCCGTCAACTCGAACAGCAAACCAGCTATACGCGTATCCACATCGGTTTTCAACATCGCCAAAGTCGATGCCACACCGATTGCAAATTGCAAAGCATTTTGCTCTGTAACGATATTCCTAGCTTCAAAAAATGGCGTAACGAATTCCAAGGCTTGCGAAACGCGTGCGGCATCGGCAGCCGACAATCCTTCGACTATTTGTGCCTCAGAAAGCGATGCAGATAGAGAGACCATATATTTTTACATTCAAATGCACATTACTTTTGCGCAGCAGTCACGACAATTTCAACCAACCAATCTGGATTCGCCAAAGCTGCTTGCACAGTGGCGCGTGGAGGCGCATTTCCTGGTGCAACCCAAGCATCCCATGCTTGATTCATACCAGCCATATTTACCATATCGGTGATAAATATCTGACACATCAAAATTCGCGATTTATCACTACCGGCTTCTTCCAATAACCGATCAATTTGCGCCAAAACATTATTGGTTTGCCCAACGATATCCTGACTCGTGTCCTCGGGAACCTGTCCCGCCAAATAGACCGTCTTATTAAAAATCGCAAACTCGGACAATCGTGGTCCCACATGAAAACGCTGCATCACACTCAAACTCCCATTCCCTAATCTGACTTAACTAAACTTAGTTCAAGTCATTTCAATTCAACAAAAAATCTCTAGCAATCGCAATTTGATCCGCATTGATGAAAGTAGGCGCATGACCAACACCAGGAATCTCAATCAATTGCGCACGTGGCCCACGAATTTGCATTTGCTGCGCAGTCTCAACGCTCAATAAATCCGATTCAGCACCACGTACTAATAAAGTCTCACAACGAATGGCATCATACGCAGCCCAAAGCATTTTTTCTCCGATCGCTGCGGCTTCCAAGGTGGTCGCTTGAACAGGCAGTGCCAAACCCAAATCATAATGTCGTATCCACTTACCTTCTGCATTCTGGCGCAGTACATCACGAGCGAGTTTTTCCCACTGTGCATCTGTGTGCAGCCCGAACGAACTAGACACCTCGCGAATAAATTGCACGCCTTGTTCAAACGTATCAAAACGTACGTCTTGTCCGATCAATTCGCCAATCCGTTTCAACCCATCGAATCGCAGACTGGGACCGACATCGTTCAATATCAATTTACGAATAGGATTGTCTTTCATCGACGCCAAGATCAGACCAATCAAACCGCCCATTGAAGTACCAAACCAATCTATGGTTTGCGGATTTAAGCGAGCGATTAAAGTCACCATATCACTGACGTACTGCGGTATTTGATATAGCTGAGGATTTGCCAAGCGATCTGAATAGCCGCGTCCCACAACATCAGGACAAATCACCCGATATTCATCCATCAAAGCCGATGCTAAAGCATCAAAATCATCGCCAACCCGCGTGATACCGTGCACGCAAATCAGCACTTTGGGATTCTGCGGGTCGCCCCATTCTTTATACGACATCCGGTGAAGACCTGCGGGAGAAAAACACTGCACAAATTGACGACGAACGGTCATATAAAAATTCTTTGTTGGATTAAGAAAGTAAGCTGCCATTTTACCGAGGGTTTAGCATAAAATCCTTTTGAACTTCTTTTTTCTCACACTATTTTTGATTTTTCTATAGGAAACAGCATGCAATCTCGATCACTCGTCGGAAAAACTGCCTTAGTCACTGGTTCAACTTCAGGAATCGGTTTGGGAATTGCCCGTTCACTAGCCGCAGAAGGTGCGAATATCTGTTTGAATGGCTTTGGCGATTTGCAAGAAATTGCTGCTTTACGTGCTGCGATCGAACATGAGTTTCAAGTCAAAACAATTTATTCAAACGCCGACATGACACAAACTAGTCAAATCGCTGAGATGATGACGCAAGCACAAAACGAATTTGGTGGCGTCGACATTCTCGTCAATAATGCGGGGATTCAACATGTGGCGGCAATTGAAGATTTTCCTGTTGAAAAATGGGATGCCATCATCGCTATCAATTTAAGCTCAGCTTTTCATACGACGCGACTCGCTTTGCCTTCTATGCGTGCAAAAAATTGGGGCAGAATTATCAATGTCGCCTCGGTACACGGCTTGGTCGCATCAGCGCAAAAATCGGCTTATGTCGCAGCCAAACATGGCTTAGTCGGTTTCACCAAAACCACAGCCTTAGAAACCGCAGATAGCGCAATCACCTGCAATGCGATCTGCCCAGGTTTTGTGCTAACACCGCTGGTTCAAAAACAAGTTGATGCGCGTGCCGAGCGCGACAACATCAGCAATGAAGAAGCGAAGAAATCACTACTCTCTGAAAAACAGCCATCGGGTGAATTCGTCACACCAGAACAATTAGGTGCACTAGCAGTATTTTTCTGCAGTGATGCAGCAACACAGATTCGTGGTGTTGCTTGGAATATGGATGGTGGCTGGGTCGCGCAATAAAGATTTGCGGATTGCATCGATTCAATCGATCATCCGTAGAAATAATTGTTGGTAGCATCCTTAGTAGAAAAAAAGCCTGAGGAATGAAGTGACCCCAAATAGTTGGACAGTTTGTTAGTTATGCATAGGAGGGCTGATTTCTGTATTGAACAGGACTCAGCCCTTTTAGTTTTAGTTTGATTCGCTCATGATTATAGTAGTGAATGTATT
>NZ_JAGSPM010000047.1 GCF_018139645.1 Affinundibacterium baiyunense | reverse complement strand
AGCCTGACGATGACCTACTTTCACACTGGTTGCAGCACTATCATCGGCGCAAAGTCGTTTCACGGTCCTGTTCGGGATGGGAAGGTGTGGTACCAACTTGCTATAGTCATCAGGCATAACTTGTTGATTTGCTGTTCTGATGAACAACAAATCCAATTAAGAAGAAGCTTGTAGGGTGGGCTAAGCCCACGCGTTACCGTCGATCAAGACGGTGGCAAATAATCGGTTGTGATTGCTCAAACTTACGTTTAGCACACACTGTGTAATACTTGTCTAGTTATCTATAACTGACCAAAGTTATAGGGACAAGCCGTACGGGCAATTAGTACTGGTTAGCTTAATGCATTACTGCACTTCCACACCCAGCCTATCAACGTCCTGGTCTCGAACGACCCTTTAAAGAGCTC
>NZ_JAGSPM010000015.1 GCF_018139645.1 Affinundibacterium baiyunense | reverse complement strand
TGCGTTGCAGCCTGACTGTAAGATAAGGCATTGTCCCATACATACCTCAGGACAGACAATTTGAACTCGGCATTGTAATGAGTGAACTTCTTTGTCAGTCCTTCCATACCATGTGCTTGGTACCAACTGGACTTCCCCTAATTCAGTAGACATTTAATAATGTCAAAAACAGAGAAGGAAGTACATCATGAGAAAGAGTCGATTTACAGAAGAGTTTAAAGCGGAAGCGATCAAGCAGGTAAAGGAACGCGGACATAAGGTGGTCGATGTTGCACAAAGGCTGGGCGTATCAGACAAGAGCCTTTATCTGTGGATTCGACAGAGTAGCGGCAAGCAATCCTCATCGGCCAATGACAGTGTTGCTGCGTTAAAAGCTGAAATGGCACGTTTAAAAGCAGAACTAAAACGAACGACTGAAGAACGAGATATCTTAAAAAAGGCCGCCGCGTACTTTGCCAGGGAGTCAGAGTAAAGTACGCATTTATCGATTCGCATCGAAGCCATTTTCGTTTAACAAGCATGTGTCGGGTCCTCAAAGTAAATCGCAGTGGATTCTATGCTTGGAAGAAAAATCCTTTGTCTAAACGTGCCCAGGAAAACGCGCAGATTCTGACTGATATAAAACAGTCTTATGTTGAGAGCGGTGGAATTTACGGCAGCCCACGTATTCATAAAGACTTGAAGGAAGCTGGTGTCGCGTGTAGTGAGAACCGAGTCGCAAAAATTATGCGTAACGCTCAACTGAAATCTGCACGAGGATACCGCAAGCCAAGATTTAAAGCAGGCAAGCCAACGATCGCAGCACCGAATAGATTGGAGCAATGTTTTAATGTTGATGAAGCTGATACCGCATGGGTGACGGATATTACCTACATTCGTACTTATGAAGGCTGGCTTTATCTCGCTGTGGTCATCGATCTTTACTCAAGAGCGGTGGTAGGTTGGTCAATGAAATCAACGATGGCGACAGAGATTGTTCTCGATGCGTTATTGATGGCTGTTTGGAGAAGACATCCTAAACACCCCATAATTATTCATTCAGATCAAGGCAGTCAGTTTGGTAGTGATGATTTCGCTCGTTGGTGTAAAGAACACCAACTCATACCAAGCATGAGCCGACGCGGGAATTGTTATGATAATGCCGTAGCAGAGTCGTTCTTTAGCAACTTGAAGAAAGAGCGAGTCAGGCGAAAAATTTATGCGACAAGGGAAGAGGCACGATCTGATATTTTTGATTGCATCGAAGTGTTCTACAATCGCAAACGGCGACACAGTCATTTGAATCAAATGAGTCCCCTAGCTTTCGAGCAACAACAATTTGGAAGTTAAGAGTTGTCTACGAAATTAGGGGAAGTCCACTCTTCTGTATGTTTAGCCATTAAAAAACCCCAAAAGTTGGTGTCCAACTTTTGGGGTTCAGTTTACATGTCGGCTTTTTTGTTTCTTACCCCTCGCCCGCGAGCGGGAGAGGGGCTAGGGGTGAGGGCGGTTGAGTAAGCTGTGGCTATGTTTGGTCCAGCTGATCAGTGCTGCGGTTTGCTTGAAGATTTGGTGAGAGTAATGTGGCAAAGTCTAGTGACGCGTGGGTCTTCCATACTTGCCTCTTTGAACCAATCTCGAATATTAGTTGAAAGCTGGTGATGATGTTCAAGTTAAAAGGTGGCGATGAAATTAATAACTTCGTGATTCAATATCGTTATAATTTCGTCCTTAGTAAACGAAGTATTTTTCTTGTCAACTGTCGTATCTTAAATAGCTAGGCATCTATCGGGCTGTTCTAAAATATACCAGTTACAGGAACTGCCGTAGTCGTATCTTAAATAGCTAGGCATCTATCGGGCTGTTCTAAAATATACCAGTTACAGGAACTGCCGTATCGCAAATAGGCCATCAAAATTAACACAATGGTGAGCGGTTGCGTTGTCGTCGCACGCTTGTTTCGGTTGCTAGATTCATTCCCAAAAGGTACACGAAAGCCGGGATTTACTATCGATACCGATCTTGCGATGGTGGTATTTTCTTTAAAGCTATGCTTTTGATTATGGCTTATCATTTCGCCGCTGCTCAATTTCTTTGTGCCAATCAGTATCGCGATCTGGATCAAGACTTGGGAATTGGCGAATTATGAGTCGCATCAGGTCGGAATGCGCCACCATAATATTTCCCATCACTCTTCGAAATTCCTTCCTCTCTTCAATGTCATCGAAAGACTCGATAATTTCGCGCAACTCATTTCCCGTCGCGCTCAAAGACGCCAAGCGTTCCATTATTTCATTAGCAGCTTCAGTCTTCATATAAACTCGGTGCTTAACAGTAAATCACTCGTAATAAAAAAACCCGCCGCAGCGGGTTTTTTCTTAACATTGCAAAATCTGATTAAGGATTTTGGATGTTAGAAGCTTGCTTGCCTTTTGGGCCTTGAGTTACTTCAAATGACACTTTTTGACCTTCTTTCAAAGTCTTGAAGCCGTTCATTTGGATCGCGGAGAAGTGGGCGAACAAATCCTCACCGCCATCATCAGGAGTGATAAAACCAAAGCCCTTGGAGTCATTGAACCATTTTACGGTACCTGTTGCCATAATACATCTTTCAAATATAAACTAATCACACGAGCCGAAAAAGCAAGAAAACTCTATAAAGCTACCTTTCTTAACCTGCCCACTTCATATTGATAATAAAAACTTAAGTTAGATATCAATAAATATCATTCTTGGCGGAAAAAAAAGTAAAGTCAAGAAAATTAGCTTGTCCTTGTAGTATTGTTGTTTTTTTACTTGAAAAGTGGTGCTCTTGATCTAGCGCTATTGATCTCCATTTAAGCATCATGAAGAAAGTTCTCTTGGAACGAGAGATAGCTCCAAGAATGCTACGAAAGCGTTAAATATTTTGAAGTGTGAGCAAGAATGTCACAAGCGCTTTACAATGAATAGAAGTCGTTTTATTTGTCTGATTTTTGACTTCGACCACGATCAACGTACTAGAATAGACGTATGGGAATAAAGCATGAAAATAGTACGGTACTCGAAAAACAGGCGCAGAAATTAAAGCCGCCTTCGATGTATCAGGTGGTGCTTCTGAATGACGACTACACACCAATGGAGTTTGTAGTCGCAATTATTCAGGAGTACTTTAGTAAAGATAAAGAAACCGCGATGCAGATCATGCTAAAAGTGCATGTTGAAGGACGTGGTGTATGTGGTGTTTATACGAAAGATGTCGCTTTGACTAAAGTTGAGTTAGTGTTAACACACGCTAAGCATGCGGGGCATCCGCTGCAATGTGTGATGGAGGAAGTATGATTGCGCAAGAATTAGAAGTTAGTTTGCATATGGCCTTTGTTGAGGCTAGGCAGGCTCGTTACGAGTTTATTACAGTCGAGCATTTGCTTCTCGCGTTATTAGATAATCCATCCGCAGCAGAGGTGATGCGCGCTTGTGCGGTGAATATTGAAGACTTGCGTAAAACTTTGGCAAACTTTATCGCGGACAATACACCCACAGTACAAGGTACTGGCGAGGTCGATACACAACCGACTTTGGGTTTTCAGCGCGTGATTCAGCGTGCGATTATGCACGTTCAATCTGCGTCGAATGGCAAGAAAGAGGTAACGGGCGCGAACGTCTTGGTAGCCATCTTCGGTGAAAAAGATTCACACGCTGTTTATTATCTGCATCAACAAGGCGTGACTCGTCTTGATGTGGTGAATTTCATTTCGCATGGTGTGCGTAAAGACAACCACAACGAACCGCAAAAATCGCCTGAAGGTGCTGAAGATGCACAAGCAGATGCGCAGGCAAAAGAAAATCCGTTAGAGCAGTTCACGCAGAATTTAAACAAGGCCGCAGCGGAAGGAAAAATTGATCCCTTGATTGGACGGGATAACGAGGTTGAACGTGTCATTCAGATCTTATGTCGTCGTCGCAAAAACAATCCTTTGCTAGTAGGTGAGGCAGGCGTAGGAAAAACTGCGATTGCTGAAGGACTAGCTTGGCGAATCACACAGAATGATGTTCCTGATATTTTGAGTCAGGCGGTGGTGTACTCACTTGATATGGGCGCGTTATTGGCTGGTACAAAGTACCGTGGCGACTTTGAGCTACGCCTGAAAGGTGTTTTGAAGCAGTTAAAAGATGCACCAGATGCTATTCTGTTTATCGACGAAATCCATACCATCATCGGCGCAGGTTCTGCTTCGGGTGGTACGATGGATGCGTCTAATTTGTTAAAGCCAGCTTTATCAAATGGCCAGTTGAAATGCATCGGTGCGACAACTTATACCGAATATCGTGGCGTATTTGAAAAAGATCATGCGCTTGCACGTCGCTTCCAAAAGGTGGATGTCAACGAGCCAACCGTGGAACAAACGGTGCAGATCTTGCGTGGACTCAAATCCAAGTTTGAAGAACATCATAATGTGAAATATTCTGCCGCAGCCTTGACGACAGCGGCGGAGTTATCTGCACGTTTCTTAAATGACCGACATTTGCCAGATAAAGCGATTGATGTGATTGATGAGGCTGGTGCGGCGCAAAGAATTTTGCCCAAGTCGAAACAAAAGAAAACCATTGGTAAAGCGGATATTGAGGACATTATCTCTAAGATCGCCCGTATTCCACCTCAAACCGTGAATCAAGATGACCGTAGCAAATTGCAGACAATCGATCGCGATTTGAAAAATGTCGTATTCGGCCAAGATCCTGCAATTGACGCTTTAGCTGCTGCAATAAAAATGTCGCGTGCTGGTTTAGGTAAGACAGATAAACCAATCGGCTCTTTCTTGTTCTCTGGTCCAACGGGTGTTGGTAAAACCGAGGTGGCAAAACAACTTGCATTTACTTTGGGTATTGAACTGATCCGTTTTGACATGTCGGAATACATGGAGCGTCATGCGGTTAGTCGATTGATTGGGGCGCCACCGGGTTATGTCGGTTTTGATCAAGGTGGTTTATTGACGGAAGCGATCACTAAGAAACCGCATGCCGTGTTGTTGTTGGACGAAATAGAAAAAGCACATCCAGACGTGTTTAACATCTTATTGCAGGTGATGGATCACGGTACCTTGACGGATAATAATGGACGTAAAGCAGATTTCCGCAATGTGATTATTATTATGACGACCAATGCCGGCGCAGAAAGTCTGCAAAAAGCATCGATTGGCTTTAATAATAGTAAGCAAGCAGGTGATGAGATGGCGGATATTAAGCGTATGTTTACGCCTGAGTTCCGTAATCGTCTCGATTCAATCATTAGTTTCCGTTCATTGGATGAAGAAATTATTTTGCGTGTCGTTGATAAGTTCTTAATGCAGTTGGAAGAGCAATTGCACGAGAAGAAAGTTGAAGCAATATTTAGTGAAAGTTTGCGCAAATTCTTGGCGAAAAAAGGATTTGATCCTTTGATGGGAGCTCGTCCAATGGCGCGCTTGATTCAAGACATGATCCGTAAAGCTTTGGCGGATGAACTTTTGTTTGGACGCTTAGTAAGTGGTGGTCGAGTCAATGTGGATTTGGATGACAAAGACCAAATCAAGCTCGAATTTCTCGAAGGAGATGTGCCGCCACCTGTCGCATCGCAAGAAGTGGTTGAGGTTGACTAAATTTTGCGCAATAAGAAATTATGAGATGAAAAACCCAGACTGCGGTCTGGGTTTTTTTTCGTATCCTAATTGATTGTTATACACATTTGCATTTTGACTTATGTTGGAAATGAAAAATTTCTTACATGTGATTTCAATAAAAGTGGTCTGTACTCGCTTCCTCAAGTATACTGAGCCACATTTTTTCGCCGCCCTAAGACCTTGCGTTGCGGGAGTTGATAGAAAATCAGTGCAGGCTTTCAATACTATAAGGACGTATAAAACATGACAAAACGCCTCAACCTTACTAGCTACATTATTTTTGGCTTAATACTTGGTATCGTCGTTGGTTATTTCGTTAACGCACACATGGCAAAGCCGACTGATTTCGCCGATGCAATGTCCTTAATCACGACCATGTTTTTGCGTTTGATTAAGATGATTATTGCGCCGTTGGTGTTTGCGACTCTGGTGGTTGGTATCGCGAAAATGGGTGATGTAAATGAGGTCGGGCGTGTCGGTGGTAAAGCCTTAGCCTGGTTCATCATTGCATCTTTGATTTCTTTGACCTTAGGTTTAGTGATGGTCAATATCTTCCGCCCAGGTGATGCGATGCATGCTATGTTGCCAGCTAGTGATGCAGTTTCTGGTATTGCCACTAGCAATTTGAGTATGAAGGAATTTATTACACACTTAATTCCTTCATCAATCGTTGACGGTATGGCGAAGAATGAAATTTTGCAAATTGTGGTGTTTTCTATCTTCTTTGGTACTGCTGCCGCAGCCGTTGGTGAACGTAGTAAAGTGGTAATTGAGGCAATTGATGGTGTTGCACACATCATGTTGAAATTGACTGGTTATGTGATGAATTTCGCACCTATCGCGGTATTTGCTGCGGTTTCTGGTGTGGTGGCTAAGAGTGGGCTTGCGGTATTGGGCACCTATGGTGTCTTTATGGCGGAGTTCTATTTCTCCATTTTGGTCTTGTGGTTGGTATTAATTTTCATCGGCTATTTATTCTTAAAAGGTCGTGTCGTTGGTTTGTTGCGTGAATTGCGCATGCCTACAATTTTGGCATTCTCAACTGCTTCGTCAGAAGCAGCATTTCCTAAGACACTGGAAGGATTAGAGCGTTTTGGTGTGAAAAATCGTATTGCATCTTTTGTTTTACCGCTTGGTTACTCTTTCAACTTAGATGGCTCAATGATGTATTGCACCTTTGCGACCGTGTTTATTGCACAGGCGTATGGCATCGAATTATCATTGGGTACTCAAATCACGATGATGTTAATTTTGATGTTGACTTCAAAAGGTATGGCTGGGGTACCACGCGCTTCATTAGTCGTTATTGCAGCAACCTTAGCGCAGTTTAATATTCCAGAAGCAGGCTTGTTATTGTTGTTGGGTGTCGATCATTTCTTGGATATGGCACGTTCTGCTACCAATGTGATTGGTAACGGATTGGCAACGGCAGTCGTCGCCAAATGGGAGGGCGAATTGGGGCAGCATGTAGAAGGGGATTTAGCAAATCAAAAGTTACCTGAATAAGGAATTTTTTTAGAACTTGTCTGTCCAACAAACGCTGAACTCTGCATAAGATTCAGCGTTTTTTTATTGACCATCTTACCCGATGAGGGAAACAACAATGAGAATGAAAAAGAATGGTGTCGCGCTTTTATTAGCAGCTAGTGTAGTTAGTCTAGGATTTATGCCTGTAACTAATGCACAAGTGACTAAGCCACTTAGTATGGAGCAGATTATGGCGCATCCAGATTGGATGGGAATTGCGCCTGAGCGTCCTTACTTTAGTCAAGACGGCAAGTATGTGTATTTTCAGCGCAAGGCTTCTGGTTCTGAAATTCGTGATTTATATCGCATCAGTGTGAATGGCGGAACGGCGCAAAAATTAGATGCTGCCGACGTGGTTGTTGCTGAGTCCGAACAGAAATTTCTAAGCCCTGATCGCCAATCAACAGCATGGCTGCGTAATGGGAATTTGTTTCTTTTGAAGGATGGCAAGCGCCAACAATTAACGCGTACTGGTGAAACAAGTGGTTTGCTGGGCTTTGTTGGAAACGATCAACTTGCATTTCGCAATGATGGAAAAATTATCCTCGTGAATCTGCGAAATGGTGAGCAAGCGATGTTGGTGAACATCAAGAACGATGATGATCCCAGCGGTAAAAAAGAACCATACGATTACTTGAGTGCGCAACAAACCCGCTTGTTCGATATTATTAAAAAACGTGATAGCGATAAAAAGGCTGCCGAAGCGCGTCAGCGTGAATTGGCCATTCAAAGTGCTAGTGCACCGACGCCAGTTTACTTAGGAAAAGGGCGCGAGTTCCGTAGTTTTAGTTTGTCACCAGATGGGCAATATGTCTTAGTAAGCACTGCTGCGCCACGAAAAGATGGACGCGCCGATAAGATGCCACATTATGTAAGCAGTGATGGTTACGTCAAGATTGAAGATGTTCGTAGCAAAGTAGGTACTGGTGCTGATAGTGATGAACAAATCTATGTGATTGATGTGCAAGCAAAAAAAGCGCATAAGCTGAACTTGGATCAATTAGCAGGGATAAACGAAGATCCATTACTTGCTTTAAAAACGGAAGCTGCAAAACGTCTTTCCAAGCCTGCACCGAAAGTAGGCGTGCCAAGAGCTGTCTATATCAATTTCCGTGGTATTCGTTGGAGTCCGATCGGGCAACAAGTTGCGTTCAGCCTTTTCAGTGCCGACAATAAAGATCGTTGGATTCTACGTATGAATCTGTCTGGCGAAAATAAGAGTCAATGGCAGTTAGCACATCGTTTAACTGATCAAGCTTGGGTAAATGACGGTAGTTTTAATGAGTTTGGTTGGAGTCCTGATGGAAAAGCCCTGTGGTACTTGTCGGAAGAATCTGGCTATAGTCATTTGTATCTACAGCGTGATGGTAAAACACTTGCTCTGACAAACGGTCGATTTGAAGTTAATAGTGTTCAGCCCACTCATGATGGCAAGTGGCTTTATTATCGCGCCAATCGCAAACATCCGGGAATTCATGAAGTTTATCGCGTCTCCTCTGACGGTAAGCGTGACGAGGCTCTAACCGATATGAATGGTGGGATGGAGTTTGAACTCGCGCCAACCGAAGACAAGTTGTTGTTGACGCATTCGACTACGATACGCCAACCGGATTTGTTTGTGCAGGCTGCCAATCCTGGTGCGAAAGCAATTCGATTGACGGATTCAACTTCAAAGGAATTTGCACAAATTAATTGGATTAAGCCAGAGATCGTTGCTGTTCCATCTAAACATGGTGCTGCGCCGATTTACTCTCGAGTTTATCGTGATAATAGAACGCAGACTGGTGAGCGCAAGCCCGTTGTTATGTTCGTACATGGCGCTGGTTATTTACAAGCGGCTCACCACGGGTGGTCCAGTTATTTCCGTGAAATGATGTTCCACAATTTGTTGGTGCAGCAAGGGTATGTTGTTATCGATATGGATTATCGCGCATCGGCAGGATATGGTCGCGATTGGCGCACTGCGATTTATCAACGCATGGGTACACCAGAATTAGAAGACTACGAAGACGGCATTGATTGGTTGGTAGATAATGCCAATGCTGACCGTAATCGTGTCGGTATTTATGGGGGGTCCTACGGGGGCTTCATGACATTTATGGCGCTATTTAAATCAGATAAATTTGCAGCTGGTGCAGCACTGCGGCCAGTCGCTGATTGGGCGCATTACAATCACGGTTATACCTCGAATATTTTGAACACCCCGGACGTTGATCCTGATGCTTACGCACGTAGTTCACCGATAGAATTTGCGGCTGGATTAAAGCGACCACTGTTAATTTGTTCTGGTATCTTGGACGACAATGTATTTTTCCAAGACAGCGTTCGCATGGTGCAAAAGTTGATAGAACTGAAAAATCCAAACTTCGAATTAGCTGTTTATCCAATCGAGCCGCACGGTTTCCGTGAGCCAGAAAGTTGGTTGGATGAATATCGCCGTATCTTCAAATTGATGGAAAGAGAAGTGAAGGGGCATCAGTAAGGTTTAAGATGAATTAAAAAAAAGCCACCGTGAAAAAAATCACGGTGGCTTTTTTATGTCAGTGTTTACGACTTGTATTTTGCAACTGATCTAATTATTTCAGTGCCACTTTTTGGCTTAACTTGCCGCCTTTGATACTGTCATAATTAACGACGATATCACCTCCGCTACTTTCCACTAAAAAGTATAGCGTTGTATTGCCAAACCCTTGCACGCCATTGACCATCAAGCGTTCAGGACGGTGTTCTTGCAGATCAATTTGGTTGGTGTAAGGATTGCGTACGATGCCGCTCGCTAGCACTTTGCCGCCATTGACGGTGGCGAGATCAACGCGATGCAATTTGTTTGCGATGACGATATTGCTGACACTTGGAATTGCGCGCTCATTGATTAACGGTAATTCTACCCGCCACAAATTACGGCCTTCTTTTTTGACAGTCGGTTCTAAGAATCGCAGCTTAGGTACGTGCATCGCATTGAGTAAAACGAAAGCTGCGTTGCGATGGGTTTCTTCTTCTAACATCCAGCCTTCTGGCATACGCCCGGTGTTTTGACGCCAACCTCCGACCTCAACTTTGCCATATTGTGGATGTTCAGCATCTTTGAATGGAATGAATTGACGACCAAAAGTGAGCATGTCATTCCATTTCATTTGATCATAGCCTTTTGGCTCATTCGATGGTGGACGTACAGGATCACCGACTTTTGGTGCCGGGTCAAAACGCACGATATTGGCATCGTCCATCACGCGACCGAATAATTCAGGAACAAATCCAAACGCTCCAACAATCCCATAGAAGTGATCTGTTGTACTGCCATAAGCGGTGTATAAATCACGCCAAGTAATCATGTAGCGATAGCCTGGCATCATTTTTTCACCTTCACGGCCTAGAAAATCGAAGGTGCGATTATCAGCAGCATTGACAGGAGTTTGCGTTGGAGAACCCGGCCCACGTAAAATCATGCGACCAGAATTATGGAAGCTGATGACGCTGGATACTTCTAGGTGATCGAGAGCCCAATTCGCAATGCTACGTGTTTCTGGAATTTGTAAAGGGTAATCGGTTGCGCCATTTTGAATATAGCGTGGTGCCCAGTCATAGCCCCAAGTACGATTTGGATCAGCGTAACCTACGCTATCTTCACCCATCATGCCGTCGCCATCTTGGTCTATGCCTTCTTGTCCCAGTAGTAGGTAATCACCTAGTTCACCTGGTTCTAGCGGGAGTAATACGCGAGGATCTTTAGGATCTAATTTACGGTTGCCCAAGCCCATTTGCACTTTCTTGCGCATTGTCGTGATCACGCCGTCTTTATTAATATCGGCAGGACCATCTTCATCTACTTTACCGTCACGATCATCGTCGAATGGCCATGGTGACGAGCGTGGATAACTGGCAGTCGACGGCTCGTCAAACCATTTTGCACGACTGTCTGGACTTACGGAAGGTACAAAGTAAAGCGTGGACCGATCGACAGTTTCAGTAATTTTTTCTAACTTGCCGTAGTTCTTCAAAATATAGTCGATTGTGTAAAGCACGGTGTCAGCTGCTTGCGCTTCATTTGCATGAATCGCGCCATCGACGTAAGTAGCTGGTTTGTCGCCAGCTTTACCGGTTTTTTCATTGTTGATGGTTAACATCCACATATCGGTGCCAGCGGCAGTTTTGCCGATACTTTTTAGTGTGACTAAGTTTGGATATGCGGCCGCATAGCCTTTCATGTATTCGACAATTTCTTTGTTGTGATGAACACGATTGAAATGCGGTTGCGGCGGCTTTACCGTATCCGCAAAGCTAGAGTGGCACATGAATAAGGCGAGGCTGATGGCTGACAATTGAAATTGCATTTTGTTCGATAGTTTGGTTTTCATCTCAGTTTGCCTTTCCCAAAGTAATTGTCGTCAATGCTTGTCCTGCTTGACTCGTCCACAAGCCAATGTCTACGGTACTGCCTTTACTACCCTTGACCAACCATTCACCTTTGATCGTGGTTGCTGGTTCCAAACGTTCGACGGTGGCTGCGCGGTTCAGCGTTAAGGCGGTGACACCTTGACCTGGACGCATTTCTAATCGAACTGGAAGTTTATTGCGCATGCGAGTGGCTAATTTGCTGTGTGTCGGTAGTTCGCCTTGAACGCCGCCGACCGCACTAATTTTCCATACATCGTTTCCTTGTGCGACGACTTTGGTTTCGAGAATTTCTAGTTGGGCTAACTTACCGCCCCATTCAAGAATTTGGTTAGTGTGTACTTTCAGTGCAGGCTCTAAAACTTTGACCGATGGTGCATATTCTGCGTACGGTGCAATTCCACCAACTTCTACTTCTGTACCATCTGGTAATTTGACCGCTTTCCATGCAATGATGGATTCAGGTGCATTGCTAGCGAGATAGTTGAGCAGATCTTTTTCACTATCTGGTTTGCCTGTTGCAGCTGGATTAGGGTTAGGGCGAGTAGCTGGGTTTGCTCCACTGTTTGTGTTTTCTGGTGTCGCTGCCTTTGTGCTCGGTGCTCCCCACACATCGAGTTCAATTGTTTGAACGCCATAATGGAAATACAGCCAATTGGCGAGGCTTCCTTTGCCAGTCTGCTTCGCACTACGCTTATTATCTAAGCCTGCTTGTTCTAAGGATTTTTTATATCCTTCACTGAGACTTGCTAACGTCTTTAAATCGTCTGCTTCGATTTTATTCGCTTCTGCTGCTGGTGTTGCTCCTGGTGGTGTAATTCGTTCAAAACCAGTTGGGGCTGATAGCAATTGGTTTGCTGGACCAAATACCACCGCCATCGCGATATTTTTGTGTGCTAATACAGCGTCCATGATGGATTTGGTTTCTGATAAAACGCCTGGCCATGAACCCGCGCTGGTATCTGCCACTGGAAAGCCCGCGGGGAAGTTGCGGTCTGGATGAATTCCGCCTATGCCATCCTCGTTGTAGATGCCATCTTTGTCGTCATCTTTGCCTTCAATATAAACGCGATGGGTACCGCGTTCGCCTTTGCTGATGTCTGCCTTTATCATGCGTCGAGGATCTTTAGGGTCAATCATCATGTCGCCACTTAGATCTTTGATGCGCATTTGCGTGATGATGCCATTACCGTCTAAATCATCTGCACCATCTTCAGCAATTAAGCCATCGAGATCACGGTCGAGCTTGCCATCGACGCCGGCGCGTAATTGGCGTGGTGTGGCGAATAGTGCATTGTGCGCATCTGGATTCAAAACAGGCGCTACGTAAATAGTGCGATTAGCCAACAAGTCTTCTACTTTTTTTTCTTTTGACGTGGCCAAAGTCTCGATTAAATGCATAGCTGCTTCAGAGCCAGCATGGTGAAAGCCAGCGATATTTGCACCAACAAATAGTGCTGGGCGTTTGTTGGGATTGACCTTGCCGGCTCCCGCAATTTGTACAAAATACAGTGCATCACCGCCTGAGCTCTTGCCTATTACTTGTACTTTGATGCGATCGGGATGTTTTTGAGCAAACGCTTGAATTTGTTTTTCTATGGTTTCGAAATTGCGGTAATCTGGATTTGCCGCGGCGGCTGTTAAGGTCGCCAATCCAAAGCTAAGTCCTATACCAAGTTGTAATGCTGTTTTTTTAAAAGGTCTTACCATGTCATCCTCCGTTGGAAATGTGCGCTTTTGACTATCTTGATTTATGTTTAGTTCAAAGACTGACACTTAAGTTGTTTTAAATTTTGAATTTTTTTGTTGTACGGTTTCTTGCTTGTGGAACTTAACTAAGTCATTTATGCTCTAAATATATTAATTGAAGCTGATACATGTCTATTGCAGCACAAGCGTTATGTACTCTGAGTGCTGATGTCGTTTGTTTGCTTAGTTTGTTATTAGCTTGTAATTTTTCATTGATGATTTCCGTTTGACGCCGATTTGATTCCTACTTAATTCCTAATTATGAAACTTTCTACTTTATCTTTTGCGCTGACTTTAGCGTTTAGTGGTCTCGCACAAGCGCAATCTCAAGCGCAGGCGACGTTGCCAGCATCTTCTGAACCGACCGCATTTACCATGAGTTCGGGAACGGAACGTACTCCAGAACAATTGGCGATGCTATTTGAGAACGCTGATTTGAGTTTGAAGCTTGATCCACAAACACGCAGTGTCAGTGGTAATGCGGTGTTGAGCTTCAAAGCTAATGCAGAACTAAAACGTCTGGTGTTAGAGCTCGACAAAAATCTGAGGATCGAGTCGGTGAGTGTGAATGGTAAAGCCTTAGCAAACGAAGCGATTAGTAATCCAGAAGGACGTTTGTTCTTAAGTCTGACCCAACCTTTGCAGAAAGGTGAGATTGCCGAGGTAAGTATTCGTTATCAAGGTGTGCCACGTATCGCCAAGCGTGCTCCTTGGGATGGCGGCTTTGTTTGGAGTCAAACTGCGAGCGGCGCACCTTGGATTGCTTCAGCGGTACAAGGCGAGGGCTGCGATTTGTTTTGGCCCTGCATTGACCACCCGATGGGGAAACCTAAATTAATGCGTCTGCACATTATCGTTCCTTCGCCATTGGTGGTTGCTGGTAACGGTATTGCGCAGGGCATGGACGAAAAAGACGGTTGGCGCACCTACCATTGGCAAATTAAGCATCCAAGTACTTATGGAATCGCGATGAACGTGGGACCGTATGAATTGCTTGAAGATAGTTACCAAAGTCGCTTTGGTAATCGAATTGCTTTAAAGATGTGGCATTTGCCTGGTAATCAAGAAAAAGCCAAACATCTGATGAGCGAATTTGCACCAATGCTAGATTTCTTTGAAAGCAAATTTGGTCCATATCCTTTTGGTGATGAAAAGATGGGCGTTGTCGAAACACCGCATCTTGGGATGGAACACCAGACGATCAATGCGTATGGCAATGAGTATAAAAAGTCGCCGCACGGATACGATTGGTTATTGCATCATGAGTTTGCACACGAATGGTTTGGCAATCAAATGACTAACCAGAATTGGGATGACTTTTGGTTGCATGAAGGTTTTGCCTCGTACATGCAACCTTTGTATTTGCAGTACTTACGCGGTGAGCGTGATTATCAGGTCGGTATGCATGAGCAGCGCTTACGCATTGTAAATAAATTTCCGATGGTAACTGGTCGTTCCATGAGTGAAAAAGAGGTTGCGAATGGTCCGGGCAATGACGTGTACTTTAAAGGTTCGCATATCTTGCACACCTTACGCGGACAAATTGGTGATGACGCATTTTTCAAAGCAGTACGTTTATTGATTTATGGTCGCAATGACCCTAAACCTGGTAATTTTTCACCGCGTTACAGCACGACCAAAGAGTTTATTCAGATCGTGAACCAGATCACCAAGAAAGAATGGAATTGGTTTTTCAAAGGCTATTTGATGCATGCCGCATTGCCAGAACTTTTGTCCAAGCGCGATGGAAATGTGTTGAAGCTGGAGTGGAAATTGCCCGATGGTAGTGAGTTTCCTTTACCGGTCGAAGTAAGCATCAACAATAAGATCGTGCGTGTTGCGATGGAGAAGGGAAAGGGGCAAATACAACTACCCGCACATGCTACTTTCACGATTGATCCCGCCGCAAAGCTGTTGAGACATGAACCGCAAATCGAAGCTTGGATTGCCGATGTACAAGCGAAGGCGCGACTGGCGAGAGCTGTCAAGTAGTTAAGTAGGCAAATAGGTAAATGAGTATTTTGACTATTCTTGGTTGCAAAAGACAGTAAATGGGTGAATAAGAAAATTATTCACCCATTTTTTGTATCTCTTACTGATGGCGTGACTGCTATCGCCCGAAGTCGACCTCTGGTCGGAGATTGAACGGTATTGGCGTTTGTTTAAGATATACTTACGCCTTTGATTTTTTACAATACTCGATATATTTGATCGATCATTTTAAAGCTAAAGGACGCCGATAATGAAATACCCACACTTCTCGATGATTGCCGCTTCACTTGTAGTTGGTTTGACTGTGACAGAGTATGCACAGGCGCAAAGCATACAAAAAGGAGCGATTGAGAAATGTAGCAAAAATTTAGGGACCTTAGCGGTGGTGGAACCGCAGAGTCATATGTTGGCCTCACTCTCCACTTACAAGCTCGGTTCACCATCGACGATGTTGCGTATGATCGTTGAAGAGTCGGGATGCTTCACCGTAGTCGAGCGTGGCGTAGCGATGCAAAATATTCGTCAAGAACGCGAGTTAGCTTCTGCGGGTCAGTTGCAGCAAGGTTCGAATGTCGGCGGTGGACAATTGCAAGCAGCGGATTTTGTGATGACGCCATCGGTACAGTTTGCAAGTGATACAGGTGGTGTTGGCGGTGCGGTAGGTGGTTTGCTCGGACGGTTTGGTGGCGCGCTCGGCGCTTTAGGCGGCTTGGCGGGTGGCGTGAAATTTAAAGAAGCTGAAACCACACTGTTATTGGCGGATGTACGTTCAGGTATTCAAGTGGCGAGTGCCGAAGGCCAAGCAAGTAAGATGGATTTTAGTTTAGGTGGTTGGGGATGGGGCGGCTTTGGTTGGGCGAGTGCGGGTGGTTATAGCAAAACGCCAGAAGGAAAGTTAATTGCGGCCAGTTTGCTCGATAATTACAACAAGATCGTTCAAACCGTTAGAAATAAAGACCAATTGATTCAAGCTACTTCTCAAGCCTCGAAAAATAATGCAGCGAATTCAATTCAAGCAACGCCGCCTTCACAAGTGGCAGCGCAGCAATATGCGCAACCAGCTGCTCCTGCTCCAACCGTGCAATCCTCGCCTAGCGCATCTACTCCGGGTTTGGTTGGCATGTATAGTGTCAAATTTGCCGGCGATGATGAAGGTAGCGTCAACGTAATGATCAACAAGAATGGCAGCGTAACAGGGATGGGCAAATCAACCAAGTACAACTTTAACTTTAATGTTTCTGGTACGGTCAGCGCTGAAGGTGAGATGCATTTGGCGGGAAGCGGCAAAGCAGGGAACGCCAAGTTTATGGGTAACGTCGATTTGAAAACCGGTGCAGTGGTCGGTATGTGGCAGTTTGATGGTGATCATGCTGGTCAAGGCACGTTCAATGGTCATAAATTGTAATAACGCTACAAATTTTACGTAGAGTTTGTTGGTCTTCGTAGCTGTGTCGTTAGCACTAGCTAGCACTATTAAGTTCTGATAATTGAAAAACAGCCGAACAGATAACAAGTTCGGCTGTTTTTTTTGTTTAATTTGCGGCTTGTGGTGATGCAGGCGCAAATCTTTGAGTCAGGATGATTTTGTAGCTTAAATTCAACGTTTTCTTATTGGTAAGTTAGCTGAATTCATACTCGATCTAGTTACTGATGCAAAAGTGATTGACACTAGCTTTTTCAACTTGGATACTCAATTTGTTTCCATCGAGAATCTCTCGGTGGCCTGACCTAAATTGGGAAACATCCGGTGTGAAGAAAGTCCATTTAAAATTATTTCTACCATTGGCAATTGGTGTATTAGTTTTACTGCCAGCACTTCTGATCACTTGGTTTGGCTATCGTGCTGCGCAACAAGTGACATTGGATGCGGCCAAAGCCGTGATGATACAAGCGAGCTTGCGCGCTAGCGATGCGGCCGATGCTGATTTGGCAGAGCCCACGCGTCTTTTCAATTACTTCTCTCAGTTTGGTGGCGCAAAAAAAGCGCAACCTGATCCAGAAAATTTCACCAGCCTTGATCGCTTTGAAGAAGTAGCTTGGAGCGCGATGCACAGTACACGCTTAGTGAAATTTATTGCTTTTGCGCCGATCGCAGGGGGGTATCGTGCGATTAATGTCTATGATGAAGATGCTGCGCCTGAAATTTTGGTGCAACATAAGGACACTGATTTACGCCAACATTTCCTTAGTTATTATCCTCTTGATAGACGCAACTTAAAGCACGTAGAACAGCAAGTGTATGTTCCGAACTCAAGACCTTGGTTTACCTCCGCGATAGCAGCTGCAGATAACACAGGTCAAGGCTTAGATCGACGTGCCTGGACGGATGTCTATCAATCTTTTTCTGGCAAGCAATTACAAGTTGCACACTCCACTGTCGTGCGCAATAAGAAAAAAGAAATTATCGGCGTACTCGCATTGGATGTGTCATTCAAATTATTAGGCACTTCGTTGCGTAATCTGGAAGTGAGTCCCAATGCACTAGCTTTTATCGTTGATAAGCGTGGCGAGGTTGTGGCAACTTCGGTTGACAATCACTTATTGGAAGTGAACGGTGCAGCGAATGCTGATGTGAGTTCAGCTGTAATACGTGCAGCATTAAAAAAATTACCTGCACGCACAACAATTTTGGCACGCAATAGCGCGGATAAGAGCACTGCAAAGGTCGCGCACCCTTGTTTGCAAACTGGAGTCTGTGAAAGCTTTCAATTTGATTTAAACGACCAGCAGTATCTTGCGCATGCTTTGGTCTTGAATCAAGGCGGAAGTGTTACTTCAAATGCGCTGGTGAAGCACCAACAAGAGGATGTGAATTTTCCAGATTGGCGATTGGTGATTGCTGCACCAGCTGATGATTTCAATTATGTGATTAAGCAGCGAGCGCAAAGAACATTGATGATTGCGTTGGGGTTGGCAGTGCTTGCTTCCATTTTGGGCATTTTTTTTGCGAGCCGTTTAAACAAAACGATTTCGGCAGTTGCTGGCGCAGCCCTGAAGCTCGGACGTACTGGACAGCTCGATAGCGAGCAGATACAGACAAACTTCGTTGAATTCCAACAAATTAGTGATGAATTAAGGCATGCTGCGGACGCGCTGCAACAGTCACGTGATGCCTTGCTGCTACAAAACGCCGAGTTGGAGCAACGTGTGCGTGATAGAACGATCGATCTTGAACATCAGACAGAGCAAGCCTTACAAGCAGCAAGCGCGAAAGCAGCATTCTTAGCTACCATGAGTCACGAAATAAGAACACCAATGAACGGCGTGATCGGCATGGCTGATTTGTTAGCAAGCACTTCGTTGACTACTGAGCAACAAGATTACGTCAACACCATGCGAAATTCAGGAAATGCCTTGTTGACGATTATTAACGATATTTTAGATTTTTCAAAAATCGAATCGGGGAAAATGACTTTAGAGTGCGAGCCATTTTCTTTGCAGCAGATGATAGAAGACTGTCTTGCTTTGCTCGCCAATATTGCGAATCAAAAGCAGCTCGAGTTGTTGTATGAGTTTGACGCGGATGTGCCTAAGTTTATCTTGGGCGATATCACGCGCGTGCGACAGATTGTTCTCAATTTATTGAGTAATGCAGTGAAATTCACTGATAGCGGCGAAGTCACTGTGCAAGTGAGTAAGGCAGTCGCTGATCCAGCAAAGACAGACTTGTGGGAGATTCATGTAAAGGACACCGGCATTGGTATCCCGGCCGATCGAATCGATCATTTGTTTACGGCTTTTACCCAAATCGATGCTGCAACCACGCGTAAGTACGGGGGGACGGGACTTGGTTTGGCAATTAGTCGTCGTTTAGCCGAATTAATGGGCGGCGGAATCCGCTTACAAAGCGAAGAAGGAAAAGGTAGTATTTTCACAGCGCGGTTACAAGCAGAAGCGTTCTTTGATGAAGCGACGGTGAATCCAAATACCAGTGATATGGCTGCGCGTGAGCAATTGAAATCAGTAATTGGTAAAAGAGTGCTTTTGATAGACCAAAGTGCGACTAGCAGCCGCATCATGCGTCAACGATTGCTTGATTATCAAATGGATGTGACAGTCGTTTCTGACGCAACGCAGATAACTTCCCATTTAAAAGCGGCAGCGCTGGACTTGGACTTGATTGTGATTGATGTAGAACATAGTCCGATGACACTTCCAGAATTACATCAACTAATGCAAAGTTCTGATAAGTTGGCGCAGGTTCCTGTGTTAGCTTTGACGATGCAAGCTGATTTGCATGTCAACCACAAACTTAATCTTGGTGCAGCTGATCCAGCTTGTTTATTAAAACCTGTGCGTGAATCGCATTTGACCGAAGCCTTGTTGCAATTACTGTTTGTGTCAAAACAAATGGGTAAATTAAAGCGTGAGCAAGAACAAGAGAGGCGTCAGGGGATTCCTAGTTTGGGTAATCGCTTCCCGCTGCGTATGTTGGTGGTCGATGATAACCCGACCAATCGCAAAGTGGCTGGCATGATGTTGGAGCGCTTAGGTTATCAGACAGCTAGTGCCGTCGATGGGCGTGACGCAGTCGATCAAATATTGGCGGCTGATGCGAAAAAGCAAGCATTTGATGTGGTGTGGATGGATTTACACATGCCGATTTTAGATGGTCTAGAAAGTACTAAGATCGTGCGCAGTGCGCAAATCCACCAACCGCAAATCATTGCCGTTACAGCCGCAGCAATGCATGGCGACAAAGAGATTTGCTTGCAAGCAGGAATGAATGATTATGTAAGCAAACCGCTGGAAAGCGCGGAATTGCAATCAGCATTAGAACGGTATTTGCGGGCGAAGGGGTTTGAAGTTCGGCGTAATAGCGAAACAGAGGCAGATACATTGTTGCCAGATGCGTCAGATTCCTCAGCAGAATCACCAAGGTATTTTGATCCGAATCGTTTTATGGCTTTTTGCGAGGGCAATCCTGCCTATCGCAGTACTTTTATCGGCTTGATTCAAAACATGCTGAAAAGAGGGCCAGAACAATTTGACTCTGGATGGAAGGCTTGGAGTGAGCGTAGGGTTGAAGATGCTGCGCGTGTGTTCCATACCATGCGCGGATCGATGGGGACTTTGGGCGCAGGCGCTTTTGTAGAAGCTTCGCGACAAATTGAATCCGCCATTTTGGCCGAGCAAGAAGCAGAAGTTGAACGCTTATTTATAGAAGTGCAAGCTATATTGGAAACGACGCTGCAGGAAGCGCAAGCGTGGTTAAATCAACAAGCAGAATCTTAACTATCGCGCCCAAAACAAGCGTGGCATCAGGCTTTTCGTTATAATCCACCCCTTTCTTTTATTCGCATGTTTGCCTACATGTGGGTGTTGCCATGACCTTACGTATTAATGAAATTGAATTACTCTCGCCAGCAAAGACCGTCGAAATCGGTCGAGAGGCAATATTACATGGTGCAGATGCGGTCTACATTGGCGGCCCGTCCTTTGGTGCGCGCCACAACGCAAGTAATGAAATTAGCGATATCGCTAAATTGGTTGAATTTGCACATCGCTATCATGCGAGAATTTTCGTCACACTCAACACGATTTTGCACGACAGCGAGTTAGAACCAGCGCAAAAATTGATCGGGCAATTCTATGATGCTGGCGTCGATGCCTTGATCGTACAAGACATGGGCGTGATGGAACTAGATATTCCACCGATTCAAATTCACGCGAGTACACAATGCGATATTCGCACGCCAGCCAAGGCGCATTTTCTCGGTGCTTCTGGTTTTTCACAATTGGTGTTGGCACGTGAATTAACGATAGCGCAGATTAAAGCGATCAAGGCACAAACCAACACGCCACTTGAATATTTTGTGCATGGCGCTTTGTGTGTTGCTTACTCAGGTCAATGCTATATCTCACATGCAAAAGATGGTCGTAGTGCGAATCGTGGCGATTGTTCGCAGGCTTGTCGCTTGCCTTACACCTTAACCGATAGCGAAGGTCGTGTAGTAGCGTACGATAAGCATTTGTTATCGATGAAAGATAACGACCAGAGTGCGAATCTAGAAGCATTATTGGATGCCGGTATTCAATCCTTAAAGATTGAAGGGCGTTACAAAGATATGGGCTATGTGAAAAATATTACAGCCCATTATCGCCTGCTATTAGACGAAATCCTAGAACGTCGCCCCGAGTTTTATCGGGCTTCTAGCGGACGCACGCAGATCGCATTTACGCCAAATGTTGATAAGACCTTTCATCGTGGTCATACCGATTATTTTGCGAATGGTCGCCTAGATAATATTGGCGCGTTTGACTCTCCGAAGTTTGTCGGATTACACATAGGTTATGTCACGCGTTTGGGACCAGATTGGTTTGAATTAGAAACCAATGAAGATTTAGCCAATGGCGATGGATTAAACTACATGCATAAACGCGAGGTTGTAGGCGTTCATGCAAATACCGTAGAAAAGAAGCAAACCAACGAGAATGGCACTATTTGGCGCGTCTATCCAAATGAGAAAATGGCCGAATTTGCGAGCCTAAAAGTTGGCATGTCGGTACAACGAAACCGCGATCAACAATGGGAAATGGCATTGACCAAAAAGTCATCAGATCGCAAAGTCGGTTTATGGATGACCTTGAGTGACCATGAGCATGGCTTAGTGTTGAGTTTGTCTGATGCTGACGGTGTCACCAGCAGTACTTCGGTCGCCATCAAATTAGAAGCTGCGCAGCAAGCGGAAAAGGTGGATGCAAGCTTGCGTGAAAACCTCGCAAAGTTGGGTGCTTCAATGTTTTACCTAGAACAATTGAATGTGAATTTAAGTCAGCCGTGGTTTGTTCCAACTTCAGTAATCAATGCATTGCGACGCGACGCTGTCAGTGCGCATGAACAAATGCGCGTTCATGCATGGCAACGGCCATTACGCGCGGAGGCTGAGGAGCCGCCAGTTGCATATCCAGAGACAACACTAACTTACTTGGCAAACGTCTATAACCAGAAAGCCAGCCAATTCTATAAAAAGCATGGCGTGCAATTGATTGCGGCTGCTTATGAAGCGCACCAAGAAGCGGGTGAAGTGCCGGTTATGATTACCAAGCATTGTTTGCGTTTCTCGTTTAACTTATGCCCTAAGCAGGCGAAGGGTGTGACGGGTGTGCAGGGACAAGTGAAAGCAGAACCGATGACTTTGATTAATGGCGATGAAAAAATCACTTTGCGCTTTGATTGCAAACCGTGCGAAATGCATGTGATGGGAACGATGAAACCACACATCTTAAAATCGCCACCACCATCGACGGTGCTGAGTCCTGTGGTTTTTCATAAATCTAGGCCGACAAAATAAGTCTAGGTGACTATTAATGAGTCCCAATACTAAGTCCCAATAAAAAATGGTGTGAAGAAAATATATTCTTCGCACCATTTTTGTTTTCAAGACGATTTTTTTGATCGAACTAGTTCAGTTCTAGATCCGCTCTAGTTCAGATCAAATGACAATTTACGAAGCTGCTTTCACGACCATGCCGGCTGGTGTGTCTTCAACCTCAAAGCCTTCTGCCTTAATCGCGTCACGCAAGCGATCTGATTCTGCCCACACTTTATTTTGACGCGCTACTTTGCGTAGTTCAACTAATTCTAAGATATGTGCTGGAATAGCCGTTTTCTTTGGTTCCCAAGCTGCTAAATTCAGACCTAACATTTGATCAAAATAATCCAAACTGGCTTTTTTATTTGCGTCACTGATATTGGACTTCAGCATTTCCCACATCACTGCAATCGCTTTAGGCAGATTCAAGTCTTGGTTCACTTCTGCTTTGAATCGTGCGGCGTAATCTTGATCGACCGTGCCACCTGTAGGCAGGCCGAAATAGGTTTCGCGCAAACGGTTTAATCCAGTTTGTGAAGCTTTTAAGGAATCCCAGCTAAAGTTAAGTTGACTGCGATAATGTGCGGATAAGCACAACCAGCGATAAGCGAGAGGATCGATGTTTTCGTCGATCAAGGTTTGCAGACGCAGAAAATCACCACTCGATTTTGACATCTTGCCAGCATCGATTTGCAAGAAATAACCATGCATCCAAAAGTTAGCTAGACGAGTGCCATGACATGCTTGGTTCTGGGCGATTTCATTACTATGATGAATCGCGATATGATCTTCGCCACCGCAATGAATATCAAACCAAGGCTCCAAGTACTTCGCGGACATGGCCGAACATTCGATATGCCAGCCAGGGAAACCACGTCCCCAAGGACTATCCCATTCCATTTGGCGGGTGCTGCCTTCTGGGCTAAATTTCCACAGTGCGAAGTCAGTTGGACTTTTCTTTTCGCCGAGTTCAACGCGCTTACCTGCTTCTAAACCTTCACGATTGAGACGCGCTAGATAGCCATAATCGTCTTGTTTGGAAGTGTCGAAATAAATGCCATCAGAGGTTCGATAGGTATAGCCTTTTTCTTCGATTACACTGATAAAGTCGATTTGCTCGACGATGTGATCAGTGGCTTTACACCAAACTTTTGGTTCGAGAATATTTAAACGCTGAATATCTTCTTTGAACGCAACAGTGTACTTTTCTGCGATTTCCCAAGCAGTTTGCCCAGTGCGTCGTGCGCCTTTTTCCATTTTGTCTTCACCATCATCTCCATCCGATACGAGGTGACCTACATCGGTGATGTTGACGACATGGCGAACGTTGTAGCCATTTAATTCAAGTGCGCGGCGCAGCACGTCCTCAAATAAATAAGTACGTAAATTGCCGATGTGGGCATAGTCGTAGACCGTCGGACCGCAACAATACAGACCAACCCAATCTTGATGAATCGGAGAGAAAGGGCGTAGGGAGCGTTCCCAATTGTCGTAAAGTTGGATTTCCATTTGGTCAGTCATTGGTTGGGTGATGGTTAAATTCAAGCAGTGATCAATGATCGGTGCACTCAATACTTAGATCAAGATGTGAAGCGCGATTTTTATTCTCTGCTAGCCCGATATTATCGCTTAAAACCAGTGCTTCTCGTAGTAAAGCGCCAATAATTGGGATGATTTTTTGCGTGGACTTAGCTTGTTTATAAAATGATTGCAGATTGCTTGCAAAAGCAAGCGTAAAATGCGCATTTGTGAAATCAAATTTAAAGTCAGTTTAAGGGGGCATTAACTAGACTTAATAGACTTAATTTGCGTCAATTTGCTGGATGTTGCCAAGAGAAGCGCTGTACTATAAGCGTGACGATTTGCTGAATCGCGAACCTTCACGTTTACCGCTTGCAAATCATGTTGAAACTAGGGTGATGAAACAATCGACATCGATCACTTCTGTATAACTAGTTAATAGCGAAACGACCTCACTTTTTCAATAATCTAGGTTTTATCTGTGATTTTTTTTTTTGCTATTTTTTTAAAGCTAACTGAGTTCGCCTTCTAAGAAATTCCATACCCCAGAATCTGCCATAGCAGCCACGTTTAAGCGCATATGGGTCGATGGTAATTGATGTGGCGAGAATAGACTTCCAGGTGCTAGTAGAAAGCCTTTCTCTAATGCACGCTCGGTCATCGCGATTGTGTCTTTTCCGGTATCGACCCATAAGAACATGCCAGCAGGCGTACGATATTGCACGCGCATACCGATTTTTTCAACTCGATTGGTTACTTCGTCACGTGCATTATCAAGTTTGCTGCGAATACGATCGACGTGCTTTCGGTAATGTCCCTCGGATAAAATTTTATGGACAACACGTTCACTAATTTCATTGGTGGTTAAACTCGACAGCATTTTACGATCAGCTAAACGTATGGCTGTTTCACGCGATGTAGCGATAAAGCCGACGCGTAAATTGGCAGCCAGCGTTTTTGAAAATCCACCTAAATAAATAACGCGATTCAGTTGGTCTAGCGCGGATAAACGTGTGGCAGCTTGCACTGCTGAGCCCGGATGCATATCGCAATAGATATCGTCTTCGACGATCATAAAATCATGTAGTTCGGCCGTCTTTAAGACCTGAAAAGCTTTTGCCGCAGATAGCGAGGTTGAAGTTGGATTGTGTAAGACGGAATGAATGATATACAGCTTGGGTTTGTGCAGCGCTGCTAACTCTGCCAATTTGGCGACGTCGGGCCCATCATGCAAGCGCGGAATGCCGATCACTTTGGTGCCCAGCGTGGCAAAGGTCGCAAACATTAAAAACCATGCTGGATCATCGACAAATATCGTATCGCCAGGCTGGGTGAATTCGCGCGCGACTAAATCTAGCGCTTGGGTGACACCATTGGTCGTGACAATTTGTTCCGGTGCGGCGGCAATTTCAAGCTCTGCCAGTTTCAATTGTAATTGCTGGCGGAACGGTAAAAATCCTTGTTGTGTGCCGTAATGCAAAAGCAAACTTTGATTTAAACGACTCACCGCGCGCAGACCATTTGCGACCAATTCTCCATCTAACCATTCATGCGGCAATAAACCAGACCCAGGCATTTTTTGTGGCGGCAATTGCCGCAGCATATTCCGAACTAACCAGACAACATCGGGTTGTTGTGAGCTGGGGATTTCTTGGGTGTGATGGTGACTGGTATTGATTAAAGAAGCGCGTTCACGTACGAAAAAACCAGAACCTCGACGTGATTCTAAATAGCCATTGGCGACCAGGCGGTCATAAGCCTCGACAACAGTAAAGCGCGAGACTTTTTGTTCATCTGCAAATTGTCGAATTGAAGGCATGCGAGAACCGGTTCGAAGTAACTTATCATCAATTCGACATGCAACCGAGCGCACAATTTGCTCTACCAATGATCCGCCTGAATCACGAGAGACGACACTGCCGATAGTGAGTTGAGAGCTAGATCGCATGAGTGAGCCTTTGGTTCTGTATTGGTAAAAGTGCCGTGACAGTGTGAATTCTATTTAGTTAATTGTATTGGTACTGTATCGGTTTTTGCGGTTAGCATAGCATGAAATATAAATAATGAAATGCCAAATTCAGTGACCGGATAGTGAATCGCAGAATCTTGTCGACACACCATTTACGGCGACTCGCTGGGCATAGAGATGATTCAAAAATCATGAAGTTTCGATACTTAAATTGTTGGAATTGCTTGGTTTTGATCAAGATTCACTCAAAAGCGTGCTGAAACCTCTGTGCATTTGAGTTGTTTTTCGTTTCCCCAGTGGTCTTGTTAGTACTTGCCCCTTACAATGTCGGCTGTCTTTGTTTGAGAACTATTCGCACAAGAGAATTTGGTTGCGGAATCACTTTGTTGAGGAATCTTTATGTCAGTTTATGAAAAACTAAAAGCGTTAAATATTGAATTGCCAGCAGTTGCAGCACCAGCTGCCGCCTATGTCATGCATGCGCAAACTGGAAATACAGTATTTTTGTCTGGCCATATCGCGAAAAAAGACGGCAAAGTGTGGGTTGGGCAATTAGGGAAAAATATGGAAACCGCAGAAGGCAAAGAGGCAGCACGTGCGATTGCGATTGATTTGTTGGCGACCCTGCAAGACGCTTGCGGCGGTGATTTGACCCGTGTTAAACGCATTGTGAAGTTAATGAGTTTGGTAAATTCAACTGCTGATTTTACTGAACAACATTTAGTGACGAACGGTGCATCTGAGTTGATCGGTGAAGTATTTGGTGAACAAGGTAAGCACGCTCGCTCAGCATTTGGCGTGGCGCAAATTCCATTGGGCGCTTGTGTTGAAATCGAAATGATCGCTGAGATCGCTTGAATCTATTAGTTTGTCTGAGAAATTTGTTTGTGCTGTATTGCAAATCGATCGTGTTGAATTTTTTTCTGAAGTGAATTAAGTATGAGCCTGCAAAATTTAAAACCAATTGAGTGGAAATTTTCTGAACGTGCGGAGCAGTTACAAAGCTCGGCAATTCGTGAAATTTTAAAAGTAACGATGCGTCCAGAAGTGATTTCTTTTGCAGGTGGCTTACCTTCGCCAGAGACTTTTCCAGTTGATCGCATGCGTGCAGCATTTGACAAAGTGTTAGCGGAAAATGGTAAAACTGCTTTGCAATACGGTACAACTGATGGTTATGCGCCATTGCGCGAATTCATCGCAAAATCCTTGTCTACGCAAGATTGTACGATCACCGCTGATCAAATCATGATGGTGTCCGGCTCGCAGCAAGGCTTGGATTTGTTGGCAAAAGTGCTGGTTGATGAAGGTAGTAAGATTTTAGTAGAAACGCCAAGCTACCTTGGTGCATTGCAGGCGTTCTCTGTGTATCGCCCTGAATTTGTATCGGTCGAAATGGATAACGACGGCGTGGTGCCAGCATCCGTTGCGGCGAAAGGCGAGGGCGCGAAATTATTTTACGCTCTGCCTAACTTCCAAAATCCAACCGGCCGCACATTGTCGGTCGAGCGTCGTAAAGAATTGGTAGAAACTTGCGCTCGCATGGGTATTCCATTGATCGAAGATAATCCTTACGGTGATTTATGTTACAGCGGTGAACCTTTGCCTAAGCTGTTAAATATGAATCCCAATGGTGTGATTTATCTTGGTTCATTCTCGAAGATTTTGACACCGGGTATCCGACTCGGTTATATGGTTGCTCCAGTACCTTTGATTCGTAAGTTAGAGCAAGCTAAACAAGCAACGGATTTGCATACCTCAACCTTGACGCAAATGGCAGTGTACGAAGTGATTAAGGATGGATTCTTGGATCAACATATCCCAAGTATTCGTCGTTTTTACTCTGCACAATGTGACGTGATGTTGGCAGCAATGACTAAGCATTTCCCAGAAGGCGTGACATGGACACGACCACTGGGTGGCATGTTTATTTGGGCAACTTTGCCTAAGCATATTCATAGCAAGGATTTGTTAGCCGATGCAATCGCAAATAATGTGGCATTCGTGCCGGGCGGACCTTTCTATGCAAATGAGGCGGAGACAAATACCTTCCGCTTAAGCTTTGTTACGGTATCGCCAGAGAAAATCAATGAAGGCATAGAAAAAATCGGTAACTTGATTAAAGCGCGCATGTGAGCACATAAGAGTGTACATAAGTGAACATACGAGTGCATATTTGAAGTCACTTTTCTGATTTCAATTACCGTACTTAAATCGCACTAAAATCGTACTAAAAAAGGCTTGTCAAAAGAATGACAAGCCTTTTTTGTTATGCTGATTTCGTCACGCTTATTCAGCATGGGAACAAGACCAAGTTGGCATAATTTGTTAAAGTCTTTTGTATTATCGTTTTTTAATTTGAATCGACTCAAAGGAAATCTATTATGCGTTCAATTGGTGGCTCAAATGCAGCAACAGAATTGGCTGGCATTGTCAAAGACCTGTCACATGTTCGTCCAATTACCAATCAAGAGCGTCAACAAAGACGCGACAAAGCAAGCGCTTTGATGCAACAGCAAGGGATCGCGGCTTTAGTCTTAAGCGCGAGTACTAGCTTGTATTATTTCACTGGTTTGTCTTGGTACCAAAGTGAACGTCTAGTAGGCGCGGTGATGACTAACTCCGGTAAATTGATCTTTGTAAGTCCCGCCTTTGAAGATTCAAAATTACGTGAGACGCTCGGTGATCAAGCGGATATTCGTTTATGGGAAGAAGATGAAAATCCTTACACCTTAGTTGCGCAAATTCTTAAGGATGAAAACTTACAGGGCAAAGTGGCTTTGGATGAAGCCGCGCCGTTTTTTATTGCGGATGGCTTGGGTCAAGCTTTGTCTTCTTATGTCATCGTCAATGCTATGGTGATCACAGCAGAATGCCGTATGCATAAATCGGCGAATGAAATTGCACTGATGCAGGCAGCAAAAAACATCACCCTTGAGGTGCAAAGACGCACGGCAAAAATTTTGCGCGAAGGCATTTCATCCGCTGAAGTAGCAGATTTTATCAATCAAGCACATCGCGCATTTGGTGGTAGCAGTTCGACTTTTTGCATCGTCAGCTTTGGCTTGCCGACTTCGATTCCACATGGCCCTGACGGTGTTCAGTATTTGAAGGAAGGTGACATGGTGCTGATTGATACTGGCTGCATGGTAGAGCGCTATCATTCAGACATTACGCGTAGTTACGTATTTGGTGAGCCGACCGCGCGTCAACGCAGCATGTGGGATTTAGAGAAGGCGGCACAAGCCGCAGCATTTGAGGCGGCTCAAATTGGTGTCCCATGTGAAGTAGTTGATGCGGCTGCACGTCGAGTTTTGGAAGCTGCGGGCCTAGGCCCAGGTTACAAAACCCCAGGTTTGCCACATCGCACCGGACATGGAATTGGACTTGATATTCATGAGTGGACGTATTTGGTGAAGGGAAATAAAACCCCACTTGCGGCAGGTATGTGCTTTAGCAATGAACCAATGATTTGTCTTGATGGTGAATTTGGCATTCGTTTAGAGGATCATTTTTATATGACAGAGCAAGGGCCAAAATGGTTTACTGGCCAAAGTCATGCCGTCGATGCCCCGTTTGGTGTTTCGGGTAGTGCTTGATTGCTATCTTCTCAGCGCAAAAAAGCCTGCATGTGCAGGCTTTTTTGCTTCTAGTCATCCTTAGCAGGTAAAATGCAGGCTTGCATTTTTTGAGCATTTTTCTATGAGTAAATTGTCCTTTGACCGTGTTTTGCAATCGCAAGGCTTCGGTACTCGGAAGTATTGTCGTGAGCTGATTGAGGACGGTGAAGTTTCTATTGCCGGTGTGGTGCACGATAACTACAAAGAGCTAATCGAAACGCAGGGCTTGGTTTTTACCATTTTTGAAGAAGAATGGACTTATCGTGAACACGTGTATTTATGTTTGAATAAGCCAGCAAACTTCGAATGTTCGCGTAAGCCTTCGCATCATCCTGGTGTGTTAACTCTATTGCCGGAACAGCTCGCGTGGCGCGATGTGCAACCAGTCGGGCGCTTGGATCATGACACGACAGGCATGTTATTGATGTCGGATGATGGACCATTTATTCATGCGCAATCATCCCCCAAAAGACATGTTCCCAAGTTGTATGTTGCGACTACTGCCGATCCAGTGACCGACGAACTCATTCAAAAATTATTATCGGGCGTGCAATTACATGATGAACCCGCACCGTTAGCAGCGCAAAGCTGTGTTCAGATTGCTGAATTTCAGTTGCAAATTGTGTTGGAACAAGGAAAATACCATCAAGTTAAACGTATGTTGGCGGCAGCTGGAAATCACTGCGCTGCTTTAACACGTACGGCAATTGGACAGTTAACTTTGGCTAGCTTGGGCTTGGAAGAGGGGGAATGGTGCTATTTGGAGCCAGAACATTTGGCTTTGTTAGTACCTGATTTAGAAAATTCCTAGTTGGGAAAACTCCTGATTTTCTTATTTCACATGTTGCGGTATTGCTAGCATTGCGGTTGGTAGAATTTCTTGGCTCTATTATGTTGATTCGATAAGGAAAAGCTATGCTCGTAATTGCGGTGATGAATCCTAAAGGCGGCGTTGGTAAGAGTACCTTTTCAACCAATTTAGCGGGTTACTTTGCCTCACAAGGCCATCAAGTTATGCTTGGTGATGCCGATGCTCAACATTCCTCGCGTGCATGGTTGTCGTTGCGTCCTGCGCATTTGCCGTTGATTACAGGTTGGGAAATCTCTGACGGTAATATCGTCAAGCCACCAAAAGGAACTAGTCACGTCGTGATTGATACTCCTGCGGGCATAAAGGGAAACAAGCTAGATGCCATTTTAAAAATCGCCCACAAAGTGGTTGTGCCGCTTCAAGCATCCATGTTTGATATCTTGGCGACCGAGGATTTTTTGAAAAAACTGGCGAAGCGTGATGAGAAGTGCGAAGTTGGCGTATTGGGAATGCGCGTGAATGCGCGTACTAAAGCAGCGGATCAGTTGGCACACTATGTCACACAACTCGGTCTACCGGTATTAGGCTATTTGCGCGACACGCAGAACTATATTCAATTAGCTGCGCATGGCGCGACACTTTGGGATGTGGCGCCGTCTAAAGTGGAAAAAGATTTGGCACAATGGGACGAACTGTTGTCTTGGATCTCAAAGAAATAAATTGCGGTATTTTTTGATCACCGTGTGTTTGGTGAGATTGAATTCTGCAAAGTAGTTGACCAAATTAATGCTGCAAAAACAATGCAGCAGAAAAATAAAACAAAATCATAAAAACACTCACCTTGAAACCGCAAGTAACAAACGACGATAAACCGATGTAAGAACCATTTTGTTGGATGATTTTCTGTTTTTTCTTCTGCTCTAACATTGTTTAAATGTCGCTCGGCTTGCAAAGCGATCACCTTATGCATTTCACCATCTTTAAGACGCCAATTATCAACACCCTCATGCGTTGGATTTCCATGCTGATCTTACGCTTGTTGGGTTGGCGCGTAGATCATACTGCTGCAGATATTCAGAAAGGTGTTTTGATTGCGGCACCACACACAAGTAATTGGGATTTTCCGATTGCACTGATGATTTGTTTTGTATTGCGACTGGATGTCTATTGGATGGGGAAGTCCAGTTTGTTTCCACCTGTCTTGGGCGCAATCATGCGTTGGTTGGGCGGGATTCCTGTGGATCGCTCTCGCGCTGGGAATTTGGTTGAAGCGACCATCGAGGCATTCAATCAAAATGAAAAACTGCTAGTGATCGTGCCACCTGAAGGTACGCGCGGTAAAGTGACGCGTTGGAAAACTGGGTTTTACTACATTGCGCAAGGTGCGGGTGTCCCGCTTGGTTTAGGCTACGTGGATTTTAAAGAAAAGATTGGCGGCGTCGGTAAATTGTTCTATCCTTGCGGCAACATTGATGAAGATATGGTCTTGATCAAACAGTTTTATGCAGGATTTACGGGTAAAAATCCACAGCAATTTGACGCTGAGCAAATTCAGGTAAACGTTTCTAAGCCTGCGGATAAAGAGCCTGATTAATAAGGACTTCACTCGATGCCAATCAATAAGATGATTCCTCCAAAGAAAAAAGTTGCTTCCGATCGATTTGCCATGATTGCGGCATCGGTGGTATTGCTATTTTTTGCAGGGGTGGCGTTATTTATCTATCTTGGGCGCGTTGCTGACAGAAATATTTCAAATTCGACTTATGCTGAGCTACAGCAAAATATTGTCAATGATCAAGGTATGGTTGCCAGATTATCTGTCAGTGTCCAAGTCAGTAGAGACGATGATGAGTGGCTTGCAGATAATAAAGCAGCATTGAACGAGCAATTTAGAAAAGAACTAACCTCTTTGGACTTAGAGACTTTGCGGACTAAGGAAGGGCTACAGGAATTGCAAGATGAATTAACCCGTAAATTGAACCTCGTTTTTAAGACAGATAAAATACAGGCTGTGATGGTGACAGAGCTACTTTTACAAGATCAGCGTAACGATTAATTCCATTCACGCAGATTCAAAGTGGTCGCTACAAATCTGTTTGCTCTAATTTCTTAAATTTAATTCTCGCTTCTTCAATTAAGGTATCGAGCGAAGCTTGATCTAAATTTAAGCTATTCCACGAAACTACCGATACCGATATCGTTTGTGTTGCGGGCTCATCTGAATGGTTGAGCATATGTGTAATGCCATCAGCAACATGAATGATCGACGCTAAAAAACCAATACCAGGTTGGTCAGGATGATGATGTCCAGCGATGGCATTCTTCATTACTTCAGAAAAATTCCATTCAACTGCTAAAGCCTCTCCAACAGCTGAGTGGTCGATACCTAAGATTTTTCGTTCAGCTTCGAATTGCGTTGCGAGGCCTGATTTGCGATAGGCAATGACTTCTTCAAACTGTTGCGGAAATAATGTGACTAGTGCAAGCAGTCCGATGTCGTGCAGTA
The DNA here is from genome assembly GCF_018139645.1 of Affinundibacterium baiyunense. Lineage (GTDB taxonomy): Bacteria > Pseudomonadota > Gammaproteobacteria > Burkholderiales > Burkholderiaceae_D > Undibacterium > Undibacterium baiyunense. The sequence goes on along the minus strand of NZ_JAGSPM010000015.1, from coordinate 26,250 downwards.
AGCCTGCTGTGAATGCAACATCCTCATTAAAATTCATGCGCCGCGCAATCAATTTGGAGATAAAAGCAACGCCATTTGAATGTTTCCAAAAGGCTTTGTGATCAAAGCCTCGGCAATTATTCTCCGGAAAGCAACCAGATAAGGCGGCTGATAGGACCATTTGTTTGACGGTTTCCATTCCTAGTAAGGAAATCGCTTGCTGTATAGTCGTGACTTTGATTAAGGTTGAATAAAACGGTGAATTGGCGTAACGCAAAGTCTTGGCTGTGAGGGCGAGATCTTGCGTAACTTTTTTTGCGAGGATGGAGATATCTGCGTCTTCTTGCTCGAGATTATTCAGCAACTCCATCACAACTGCCGGCAAAGTCGGCAGATCTTTGAGGTTATCAGTAACCTGCTGCAAACTAAGTTGAGTCATAAGCGGCTATTCCTTTTTATTGATGTGAATAGCTTGCCAGAAATTACAGTTTTAGTGCATGTTTTTTTTGATAATCACCGAGAGTTTGTTGTAATCGTATTCATGACGTCGGGTTCGTGACATCGAGTTCGTGACTGCGTATCTGTTAGAGTATGCTCAGTTCATTTCATCCAATTTTGTTACGAGGCGTTTTTCAGAAATGCTCGCTTTGGCACGCTCAAGCATATCAATGGCAGCCGGTCCGCGTAGTAAGGTGACCGCGACTGCCAAGGCATCAATGTAAGTCAAATGTGCTAAACGCGAAGTCATCGGTGTATAGATATCAGGATCTTCTTCTACGTCCACGCTGATATGCACATCTGCTAATTCGGCGAGGGGGCCACCGCTCGCACATAAGACCAAGACTTTAGCGCCTGTGTCTTTTGCTAATTGCACACTACGGATCAAATCGCGTGTGCGCCCCGTGCGAGAGAAGGCGACGACGAGGCAATCACTATTGAGTAAGCTCGCCGATTGCGCTTGTAAATGGGCATCACAAAATACCGTGGTCGGAATGCCGAAGCGGAAGAATTTGAGTTGTGCGTCAATGGCTAATGCGCCAGAATAACCAAGGCCATAACATTCAATCCGACGAGCACGTGCCAACAAATTGACCGCCGCTTCGAAGGTCGCGCTATTCGCGTTATTCCGCGCTTCCATTAAGGCAGCGATGGTGCGATCAAAGACTTTGGGTAAAACGTCTTTCACTTGATCCGCTTGATTTACGTCGAGATGCAAATAGGGAATGCCAGTCGCTAAACTTTTTGCAAAGGCGAGCTTGAAGGATTTAAAACCATCAAATCCTAGTGATTGAGCAAAGCGTGCTACGGTTGGTTCACTCACATTACATACTTGCGCCAACACGCGTATCGACATCTCTAGTGCATCGTGCGGCTTCTGCAGTAGAAAATCAGCAACTTGTCGCTCGGCGCGACTCAATGCTGTGCTGGCGACACGTATGCGCGCTAGTAATCCTTTTTCGGGTGGATTATTGGTCGTGGTATTTTTATTTGAAAGAACGTTGACCATGGTGTGGTTACCTTTTGTCTCTTATGATTTGTTTTGCTGATCAAGTCAAAATGAATATACGTTTAAAGAAAGTGCGAGCTTATGGGACGCGCTTTCATTGCTGTTTCGTAGTGAATTCAAAATAGCACTCATTGCTTACGGACACCAAAAAACCTCAATCTGACATTGTGCCTGTTTTAATAAATTACCGATAGGCAGATCACTGCTCAATGCGTTTTCAAAGACCTCGCGTTTTTCATTGCCGGTAATCACCAACCAGATTTTTTCGGTTTGTAATAGGCGCGGCAAAGACAAAGAAATACGTGTTTGATGGGTTTGCGGATGGACCGCAGCGAGGCAGTCTAAACCATCGGCTTGTACTGGTGCACCCGGAAATAATGAAGCGATATGGCCGTCGGCGCCCATGCCTAACAAAACTGCGCTAAAGCATTCTGGGAGTTGTTTTTGTAAGCGCTCGTTAATCGCTTCCATCGCTACTTCCGGCGTGTTCGCGGCATTTTTTAAGGAGACTAGATGCCATTGTTTACCGACACTTTGTGATAAACATTTCTTGAACAAACCTTCATTACTTTGTGGATCATTGTCATGCACCCAGCGTTCATCAGTAGCGGTCAATAGTACATTCGCCGTTGCGCGTTGTGCCAGTGCTTGATCGAGTTCTCTATAGATTGGTGCTGGCGTGGAGCCACCCGCTAAGGCGAACGCTGCAGGGCGCTTGCTCAGGCTGGCATCGTCAATTAAATGCATCCATTCACTCACCAATGTGTGAGTGAGTTCAGTAAAATTCTCAAAGCTGCGAAATTGCGCTTGATTGTCGGGTTGGTGCTTGGCCATGAGAACGCTATTCCTATTGCTATTGTAAGCTGCTTGCGCGCTTGTACTTGAGTTGATTACGCCTTCCATTATTACTTAGCCTTCCACATACTCTTCGCCCCACGCTGCCCCGTGTTGCGCTAATAAGTAACTTGCTGCCGCTGGGCCCCAGCTGCCAGCGATATAGGATTTCAAGCCTTCGGCATCATTGTCCCAAGCTGACATGATGGGATCGATCCATTCCCACGCCGCACCCAATTCATCGTCACGTACGAACAAAGTCAAATCGCCGTGCAAGGCGTCGAGTAACAAGCGTTCATAAGATTCGACACGGCGCAAGTTCGATGCTTCCGCAAAATCCAAATTCAAAGCGACGTCGGATAAGCGTATGCCTTCACCTGGTTCTTTCGCCTTCATAAACAATTGCACGCTTTCTTCTGGTTGCAGGGTAATAACTAGACGATTCGAGCGTAATGGACCTTGACCTTTACCGAAAATGGAATACGGAATTGGTTTGAAATTAATCGTAATTTCCGCGCAACGACTTGCCATACGTTTGCCAGTGCGTAAGTAGAACGGCACACCCGCCCAACGCCAGTTATCAATTTCAGCGCGAATCGCGACAAAGGTTTCAGCGCGGCTAGAAGCAGGTACACCCGGCTCATGTTGATAGCCGATAACGGGCTTGCCATCGACTGCGCCAGCGCGGTATTGACCACGTACGGTCTTCTTCGCTACATCGTCGGCTGTGAATTTGCGTAGAGCGCGTAAGACCTTGACTTTTTCATCGCGGATCGCATCAGGATTAGCGTTGACTGGCGGTTCCATCGCCACGATAGACACCAATTGCAATAAGTGGTTTTGCACCATATCGCGTAAGGCACCAGTCTTGTCGTAGAAGTCACCGCGAGTTTCCACCCCGACTTGTTCGGAAATCGAAATTTGTACATCTTGTATCCATTTGCGATTCCACAAAGGTTCGAGGAAGGAATTGGCAAAACGTAGTGCAAATAAGTTTTGTACCATTTCTTTGCCGAGGTAATGATCGATACGATAGATTTGGTTTTCGTTTAGATACGTGCGCAGTGCGGTATTGATTTCTTTGGCAGATTTGGCGTCACGACCCAAAGGTTTTTCAACCACCACTCGGGCGTTGCCTTCGACTAGACCGTGTTTCGATAATTGCTCAACCACGGGAATAAAAATATCCGGGCCGATCGCCAAATAAAATAATTTTGCTTTGGTAGTGTCAGCGTTCACGCGCGCTTTCAATGCGTCGAAGTCAGTTGGCACTTTTGCATCAATTTTTGCGTAGCCAGTCAGTGCTAAAAAGGCCGCCAATTGCTCGGCCGTGCCATTTGCCTTTGCTGCATAGGTTTCGATGCTAGCGGCAACGCGGGTACGGAAGTCATCGTCGCTTAAGGCTTCACGTGCCGCGCCAATAAAACTAAATTCGGGGTCGAGACGTCCATTGACGAACGCGCTGTACAGTGCAGGAATGATCTTGCGTTTTGCCAGATCGCCAGTACCGCCAAACAATACAAATGTAGTCATGTGGACTCCGAATAATTTTAATGGGTGAAAAGATTCTTCAAGCCGTTCAACACAGGGGTAAGGGCATGTCTTCATAAGACACAGTGAAAAACAAGAGATATTCTTTTTTTTATCTCCTGCTTTTCTCCATAGCTCTGTGCCTCTGTGTCGAGAGGTTTAAATTTTAGATTCGTTTGATGCTTAGTTAACGTCATAAATTATGCCATAGCTTAAACCATATTTCTTCAAAAATGTAGTTTCATTACGATTTTTTTGATGGTTTTTATGTTTTAAATGAAAAAATATCGCTTTTCTGAAAGTTTGTTACAGTATTTTTCTGTTTTTGTGCTATCTTTCACTTATTCGAATTAGATACCCCCACAAAACTATGACGACATCTGGACAACAAACTCAACAAGTTGCAATCAACGCGGTGGTTGATGCAGTCACACGGCGCATTACTGAGCGTAGTAAAGCTTTGCGTGCTGAATACTTAGCTCGCCTAGAGCAGTTGCGCAATCGTGGCCCACGCCGCGCCAGCTTGTCATGCGCTAATCAAGCGCATGCGAATGCGGCAGCGGATAGCAAAACCAAAATCTGGCTGAACCAGGCGCAAAAACCGAATATCGGTATCGTGACTGCCTACAACGATATGTTGTCCGCCCATCAGCCTTATGCCACTTACCCTGATCAGATTAAGGAAGCCGCACTGCGCTTCAACGCAACGGCGCAGGTGGCAGGCGGCGTGCCAGCGATGTGTGATGGTGTCACGCAAGGCCGACCAGGTATGGAATTGTCTTTGTTCTCGCGTGATGTGATAGCGCAAGCGACCGCAATTGCTTTGTCGCACGATGCCTTCGATGCGACTTTGTGTTTGGGTATTTGCGACAAGATTGTGCCGGGTTTGCTCATTGGCGCTTTGGCTTTCGGTCATTTGCCAACAGTATTTATTCCCGCCGGTCCTATGGGCTCAGGTTTGTCGAATAAAGAAAAAGCAGCAGTACGCGAGCGCTATGCCCAAGGTAAAGCGACTAAAGAAGAATTGTTGGCGGCAGAGAGTGCGGCCTATCATAGCGCGGGCACCTGCACTTTCTATGGTACTGCGAATAGTAATCAAATGTTGTTGGAAGCGATGGGCTTGCATTTGCCAGGCGCGGCGTTCGTACACCCATCCGATCCATTACGCCATGCCTTGACTGATGCAGCAGTTGAGCAAGTATTGAAGTTGACGGAAGCGGGCGGCAACTATCGTCCTATCGGTCACGTGGTGAATGAAAAAACGATAGTGAACGCGGTGATTGCTTTGTTAGCGACGGGCGGTTCAACCAATCACACAATTCACTGGATTGCGGTAGCACGTGCGGCAGGCATCCTCATTGATTGGCAAGATTTTGATGAATTGTCTTCAGTGATTCCATTATTGACACGGGTTTATCCGAACGGCACTGCGGACGTCAATGCCTTCGAAGATGCAGGTGGTCCAACTTTCGTGATCCGTGAGTTGTTATCGCAAGGCTTGATGCATGCGGATGTGATGACGATTTTTGGCGACCAAGGTTTGGCCTCGCATACAACACGTCCAGAATTAAAAGATGGAAAAGTAGCATTTGTTGCGCATCCAGAAAAATCCAGTGACCCAGCGGTTGTTCGTAATGTAGATGAGCCATTTGCTGCAACAGGTGGCCTTCGTTTATTGCAAGGTAATTTAGGTCGAGCCATCGTGAAAGCTTCCGCTGTACCGGAAGAAGCTTGGATAGTGCGCGCACCAGCCAAGGTTTTTGAATCACAAGACGCACTAGTGAATGCTTATAAAGCAGGGCAATTGAACCAAGATTTCGTCGCGGTGGTGATCTTCCAAGGTCCACAAGCGAACGGAATGCCGGAGCTGCATCACTTCACACCCGTGCTCGGCAGTTTGATGTCGGCAGGTTACAAAGTCGCTTTGGTCACCGATGGTCGTATGTCTGGCGCGTCGGGCAAAGTTCCGGCCGCTTTGCATGTGAGCCCTGAAGTCGCACAAGGTGGACCACTCGGTAAAGTACGTGACGGTGACATGATTGAACTGAACGTGCATACCGGTGAATTGCGTGCTTTGGTCGGTGACGCAGTGTGGGCAAGTCGTACAAATCCAAGTATCGGTATCGATAGCAGCTACGGCTATGGACGTGATTTGTTTGTCGCGCAACGTCGCGTCGTCACATCGCCAGAGCAGGGCGCTTCGACTTTGTTTATTTAATTCAGGCTAATTTAATTTTCATATTGAGACGACTATGATAACGACAGCAACGATTATTTCTCAACTGGCACAAGTACGCGTGCTGCCTATCTTGGTAACCGATGACGTGGATCAAGCGATTCGTTGCGTGACGACCTTGGCAGAAAATGGCTTGCCTGCGGTTGAAATTACTTTGCGCACGCCAAACGCCATGACAGTCTTGCGTGAAGTGGTAAAGGCATGTCCAACAGTGACCGTTGGTGCGGGAACGATTTTGACGCCAGCGCAACTCGATGCGGTACGCAATACAGGTGCGGCGTTTGGTATTAGTCCAGGGATTACGCCAGTATTAGCAAAAGCAGCTGCCGAGTCTGGTTTGCCTTATTTCCCGGGTGTGGGTGGTGCAAGTGATTTGATGCTGGCCTTGGAAAATGGATTCAATGTCGTCAAATTATTCCCATCCGATATCGTCGGTAGCGTGAAGATGGCCAAAGCACTTGGTGGACCATTTCCCGATGTGAAATTTTGTTTGACTGGCGGCGTTACGGTGGAATCGACGTCGACTTTATTGCAGCAATCGAATGTTTTGTGTGTTGGTGGTTCTTGGATGTGTCCAGCGAATTTGATCAGTACAAATGATTGGGGGGCAATTGGACAATTGGCAGCGCAGGCAGCGGCGGCAGGTAAGTAAATTTTAGTAGTTCGGTTTTTAATTCATTTTTCTCAGATTGTTTGATCATGGCTATCTCAGTTTCTCGTACTCCATTGTGGTGTTTGTTACAGCAACGCGCGAATAATATGCCGAGCTTGAAAGAGTTGTTTCGCGCTGATCCGCAGCGGTTTAAGCACTTTTCTGCTTCTGCTTGCGGCATGTTGTTGGACTATTCCAAACAACGCATGGACACGACGGCGAAACTCAATTTGTTAGCCTTAGCGCGCCAACAAGAAGTGGAATCACGTCGTGATGCAATGCTGCGCGGTGAAGCAATTAATAATACGGAAAATCGCGCCGTCTTACACACCGTATTGCGCTTGCCTAAGGGCGAGAAATTTATGCTCAATGGCGAAAATATTGCGGCAGATGTGCACAGTGTCTTAGCGCAAATGCGCAGTTTCAGCGACGCGGTACGTGAAGGTCGCTGGTTGGGTTACACCGGCAAGCCAATTCGCACGATTATCAATATCGGTATTGGTGGTTCGGATCTCGGTCCACAAATGGCTTGCATCGCTTTGGCACCATGGTCGCAAAAAAATCTGTCGCTACATTTTGTCTCGAATGTCGATGGTCGCCACGTAGCTGATTCTTTAGAAAACGCCGATCCAGAAACAACACTGATCGTGGTCGCTTCTAAAACTTTTACGACGATGGAGACCTTGACCAATGCCCGTACAGCACGTGAGTGGATGTTGAATCATGGTTGTCCTGAAGATCAAATTCGTCAACACTTCGTCGCTTTAAGTACCAATGTGAAAGCGGCGGCGGCCTTCGGTATTGCAGAAGAAAATGTGTTCCCATTTTGGAATTGGGCGGGTGGTCGTTACTCGATGTGGAGCGCGATTGGTTTGTCGATTGCCTTATACGTTGGCGCAGATCGTTTTGAAGAGATGTTGGCTGGCGCACACGAGATGGATTTGCATTTTGCGCAAGCGCCGTTAGAGCAGAATTTGCCCGTCTTGATGGCATTGATTGGCGTTTGGAATATCAACTTCCTTGGCTTACAAGCTTTGTCCATCGCGCCGTATCACCAACGTATGACACGCTTGCCAGCCTACTTGCAACAATTAGAAATGGAAAGTAATGGTAAATCGGTCACGCGTGAAGGTCAGCGCGTCGATTACACGACCTCACCAATTTTGTTTGGTGAAGCGGGAACCAATGGTCAGCATGCTTACTTCCAATTGCTGCATCAAGGCGCGACGATTATTCCTACCGATTTTATCGTCGTCGCCGATGATGATGCGGGCTTGCCAGGTCATAACCAAGCTTTGTTAGCGAATTGCTTCGCGCAATCAAAAGCGATGGCATGGGGTAAAAACATCGATGAAGTGCGTGCAGAATTAGGTGATCTACCTGAAAAAATGTTGGCGCCACGTGTGTTTGAAGGCAATCGTCCGACCTCGACTTTGTTGCTCGATTCATTGACGCCGCGCTCACTTGGCGCATTGATCGCGCTATATGAACATAAAGTATTTGTGCAATCGGTGATCTGGGATATCAATGCGTTTGATCAATGGGGTGTCGAATTGGGTAAATCCTTGGCGCAACAATTGATCAGCCTCGATCCTGCAGCGGTCAAAGAAGAATACGATAGTTCAACCAAGGGTTTGCTAAAAGCTTTGACCAAGCGCCATCGTTAACGTGAGTAATTCCCTCTCCCGCAAGCGGGAGAGGGCTAGGGTGAGGGCGGTTCAGCAGATGATACACGCTATATCGACGCTATAATTTGTCAATAATCAGCTTGGACGACTTTAATAATCAGCCATTTTCTGAATCACCCTCATCCCCAACCCTTCTCCCGCTCGCGGGAGAAGGGAGTCGACGCGGAAACGCTCAAGAAAACTACTAACTGAAGTTGGAATTACCAGTTGCTCCAGCCCTAAAAATTCGAGGAATTTCTTTTGGACCTATGACTATTTTCCTCAACAAGAATTGTAGGCATTTGATTTATATTGACTGAAGCTGATATACCAGCCAAAGCACGATGAGCTTTGTTAAGATGTTTTAACTTTTTATTTGCACCAACTCGCATAAACTAATTACTTTTCATATTCCCTAAAACCATTTAAAGCTGATCATGAACGATATCGCTGACGATAAAGACCAGAGCCTCCGTGAAGACATCCGCCGCCTTGGGCGCATTTTGGGTGACACGGTGCGAAATCAACACGGTGAAGAAGTTTTTTCGCTGATTGAAACGGTACGTCAAAACTCCATTCGTTTTCGTCGCGATGCCGATGTCGCGGCGCGTGCAGAATTGGAAAACACCTTAGATACGCTGACCAATGATCAGACCACGCATTTGATTCGTGCCTTCAGTTATTTTTCCCACTTAGTGAATTTAGCGGAAGATCAGCATCATATTCGTCGTACTCGCGCCCACTTGATCGCCGGCTCGGCGCCGCGTCGTGGAAGTTTGGCACATACGATAGAGACTTTATTTTCGGGCGAGAATGCGGCAGAAAATCTGTCCAATTTTTTTCAAACCGCCGAAGTCAGTCCCGTATTGACCGCGCATCCTACAGAAGTTCAGCGTAAGAGTATTTTGAATTGCCAAATGGTGATCACGCGTTTATTGGATGAACGTGATCGTATGCAATTGACGCCAGAAGAATCACGCGCTAACGAAGATGCTTTACAACGTGCAGTATTGACTTTGTGGCAGACGCGTATGTTGCGTATGTCGAAACTGTCCGTGCTCGATGAAGTTGAAAATGGCCTGAGTTTTTACGACTATACTTTCTTGCGCGAATTGCCGCATTTGTATGCAGGCTTGGAAGATTTACTCGCCAGTAAAGATAAGCGGTTCGAGAAGACGGAATTGCCAAGTTTTATGCGATTGGGTAGTTGGATTGGTGGTGATCGCGACGGTAATCCATTTGTGACAGCCAGTGTGTTGGAAAAAACGCTAACCATGCAATCGACGCGTGCTTTCAAATTCTATTTGGAAGAGTTACACACGCTGGGTTCGCAATTGTCGATGGCGACCTTGCTGGTGAAAGTATCTCCAGAATTGGTGGCATTGTCTGAACGATCTCCCGATCACTCACCACATCGTGCGGATGAACCGTATCGTTTGGCAGTCAGCGGCGTTTATGCTCGCTTGGCAAGTACCTTTAAAAACTTGCTGGGACTTGATCCTGTAATCGCACCTTGTGGTATCGCCGATGCGTATGCTAGCGCAGAAGAATTAGTCGCTGATCTCGATGTGATTCATCAATCTTTATCTGACAATGGCTCGATCGGTATCACCCGTGGTCGTTTGCGTCATCTGCGTCGTGCAGTTCGTGTGTTTGGTTTCTACCTCGCACCGATAGACTTGCGTCAAAATTCGGATGTACATGAGCGCGTGGTGGCAGAGTTGCTTAAAGCAGCGAATCCAACTATGGATTATTTGTCATTGAATGAAGATCAACGGATTGAAGTCTTGGTGGCTGAAATTAGTTCTTCACGCCCATTGGCGTCACCGTATCTAACGTATTCCGAAGAAACTCAATCTGAGCTGGCGATTTATCGTGCGGCTTGTACAGCGCAACAGCGTTACGGCAAGGGGGCGGTGCCGAATTGCATTATCTCAAAGACCGACGGTGTTTCCGATATGTTGGAACTCGCCTTACTATTGAAAGAATCTGGTTTATTGCATCCTGCCGAAGCGCGTCTTGATGTGAATATTATTCCGCTGTTTGAAACGATAGGTGATTTGCAAAACAGCGCGCCTGCGATGGATAGATTGTTTGCGATCCCGGCTTATGCACGTTTGTTGGCGAGTCGAAACAATGCGCAAGAAGTCATGCTCGGCTATTCAGATAGTAATAAAGACGGCGGCTTCTTGACCTCCGGTTGGGAATTGTACAAAGCTGAAATTGATTTGGTCGAAGTCTTCGCCAAGCATCAAGTGCGTTTGCGCTTATTCCACGGTCGTGGTGGTTCCGTTGGTCGTGGTGGCGGTCCTAGCTATCAAGCGATTCTGGCGCAACCTGCGGGAGCGGTCCAAGGCCAAATTCGTTTGACTGAGCAAGGTGAAGTCATCACCGCAAAATACGCGAATCCTGAAGTGGGGCGTCGCAATTTAGAAGTCTTGGCAGCAGCAACGATGGAAGCGAGTTTGCTCTCGCATACGGAATTAGTACCACGTCCAGAATTTCTCAAGACCATGGAAGCCTTGTCCGAAAACGCCTTTAAAGCGTATCGAAATATGGTGTACGAGACCGAAGGTTTTGAACAGTATTTCTGGGAATCGACCGTCATTTCAGAAATTGCTGGTTTGAATATTGGCAGTCGCCCCGCATCGCGTAAGAAGTCGACCGCGATTGAAGATTTGCGCGCGATTCCTTGGGTGTTTAGTTGGTCACAATGCCGTTTGATGCTACCAGGCTGGTTTGGATTTGGTAGTGCGGTGAAGCAGTATTTGGAGGCGAATCCAAGCAATGGTTTGGAGACTCTGCAAGCGATGTTTAAAGAATGGTCGTTCTTCTCGACTGTGTTGTCGAATATGGAAATGGTGTTGGCGAAGAGTGATATTGGAATTGCGAGTCGTTATGCGCAATTGGTGAAAGATGAGGAATTACGCAATCGCATTTTCCCACGTTTAGAAGCGGAACATGTATTGACAATTGCTGTTTTGAAGCAGATTTCAGGCCGTGAAGATCTCTTGTCGGATAACCCATTGCTCAAGCGTTCTATCGTCAATCGTTTCCCGTATTTATCGCCTTTAAATCATGTACAAGTTGAACTCTTAAAACGCTATCGTAATGGCGACGAAGATGAACGCGTGCGGCGTGGGATTCATTTGTCAATTAATGGTATTGCGGCTGGTTTACGTAATAGTGGCTAAGTTGGTGTATGCATGATTTATTTTTAATCTTGATTTGAAATAAGCACGCAATTAATTTAGGGGAAAGTATTTCGGTATACTTTCCCCTTTTTTGTCGATGGGTTTCATCATGCATGCAGCTATTTTGGGTGTGGTAGGGTGGTCGGGGAGTGGCAAGACAAGCCTGCTTGAATATTTGGTGAAACAGTTGTCGCAGTCAGACAAACTGATTAATGTCGTAAAGCATAGTCATCACGATGTGAGTCTAGAGCCCATGCATAAAGATAGTGCAAGATTGCGTACCGCCGGTGCCGGGCAAGTTCTGTTGGCATCGCCTTATCGATATGCCATTGTAAAAGAATTACGATCAACACCAGAACCTAGTTTGGGCGAATTATTGCTACAACTTGAACCCGCTGATCTCACCTTGGTTGAGGGTTATAAGTGGGCCAATTTGAAAAAAGTCGAGGTGTATCGACCTTCTTTAGGTAAGCCTGCGATATATGCGAATGATGATCATGTTATTGCCGTTGCCTCTGATATAGCTAGGCCAGTCGACTGCCCTGAACAATTGATGTGGTTAGATTTAAATTCTCCTCAATCGATATTAGATTGGATATTGCAAGAGTTATCAGCGGGGAATCTGGCGTGTGACTGGAAAAATTTGCAATAAGATGGTGATGTGTTTTACTGCTGCTATCAATTTCGTCTTTATTGAACTAATTTACGCAAATATTTTTTTAGAAGCCTAAAGTATTTGGTGTTTTTGTCCGTTATTAGGTTTGTAGATAAGGAGAATTGTCATGGACGTGTCCGGAATTGCAAGATCTGCAACCACAATCGCTGATGTCGGCGTACGACAAGAAGTTAGCATTGCTGTGTTGAAAAAAGCGCTTGATGTCAGCGAGGAGAGTGCGACTGCTTTGATCGAGGCTATCCCTAATTCAAACGCAAACGTACCAAATCTGCCACCAAATTTAGGTCGTAATATTAATACGACAGCTTAATCTGAATTTGAAGCTGAATAAGCATAGTCGCTGGGAGTAAGAAGTTTCTTAGCGAATTAGTCGGTCAGTTTTCAATGCCAAATAGGTTTTAAACAGCGCTTTCTAGCGCTGTTTTTATTTGTATTTTTGATGCGAAGAAGGTGTTATCGGCTTGTTTTACTTCAAGCGCGCTTTTACTGATTGCGAGATAATGATGCTCAACTTGGATTCACTGCAAAAGTGAAGCATGAAGAATTTGATTTAATCGCTATGATGAATCGATTTAAAGAATAAGAAGTAAAGAATAAGGAATAAGTATGTCGAAGCAAAATTGGGCTTGGTCTGATCGCTTGAGTTTGAAACATGATGTTATGGATGAAACACATCAAGAGTTTGTTGCGCTGTGTGGCGCGCTGTCTTTGAGTGAGTCTGAAATACCGTATCTTGATCGATTAGATGCCTTGATCGCACATTCGATTGAACATTTTGAACAAGAGAATAAATGGATGCGCGATTTTGCATTTCCACCGGCAGGCTGTCATCAAGGTGAGCATGACGCTGTGTTGCAGGTCATGCAAGAGGTGCGTCGTCGCTATGCTGGTGGTGAACATGATTTAGGACAAAGCCTGGCAGAAGAGTTGCCTTTGTGGTTCGAACATCATGTAGATACCATGGATAATATGCTTGCGCAATTTATGATCGCGAATCAAATAGCGATTGTTGATAAAGAAAAGGCAAACGCTGAGCTTGCCTGATTTCTTGAGTATCTTATTGTACGTTCAAATTTGAGTTGTTGATTTTTGACTTCTACAACTCATTCCGTAGTGACAAGAATTTTGATATCGCCTAGACATACTTCTTGTCCCGGGCGGATTTTTGCTGTCTTTCTTAACTCTTGTTTTCCATCGACTGTAACGTCTCCGCTGGCAACGATGACTTTGCCAGCACCACCACTGTCACACAAACCTACCAATTTGAGTAATTGATTTAACTCGACATATTCACCATTCACGGCGAAGGAAATTTCTTGCATGATGTTCCAATCTGAATTCAGCCAATAAAAATTGGCAGGATACACTATTTTCAGGTCGGACTTTTACTCTTTACTCACCATTTGAAACGAGGCAGAATCAAAATGCGCGGAAATTTATATACCTGTGTGTAAGGATGCAAAGTTTTAATCGACTACTGTTGGCAGTTGAGTTGCTTGTCTTAAATAATATGAGATGAGTTGAATTTAGTTTTAACTTTTATGAATTGATTGGAGAAGATAATGAGTAATAAAGCGATGATCGCAGTTGCATTAGCGGGTTTGATGGGTTCGGCAGCTGTGATGGCACAAGATGCGAAGAAGATGGATGCACCAGCCAAAACTGAAAAATGTTATGGAATTGCGAAAGCTGGCCAAAATGATTGCGCAACCAAGAGCGGTAGTCATTCTTGTGCAGGCCAAGCTAAAAAAGACATGGATCCAAATGAATGGAAGAAAGTACCAGCAGGCACATGTGAAAAGATGGGCGGAAAATTAGAAGCACCAAAGTCTTAATTGATTCAGAAATTTTGACGGCAAGCCTATGACTAAGCTATCTGGTAAAGGTATAGGCTTGCGCACGCCACATTATCGAGAGTTTTTAAGTTCTGCAGTGAATATCGATTGGTTGGAAGTTCACTCGGAAAATTATTTCGGTGAGGGTGGCTTTGATTTATTTGTGTTGGATCAGTTAGCACAACGTTACCCGATCAGTTTGCACGGAGTCGGATTGGGCTTGGGTTCGGTGTATGGAACCCAAGAACATCACTTAAAAAAACTAAAAAGTTTAGTAAATCGAGTGCAGCCAGCGTTAGTGTCAGAACACTTGTGCTGGGGAAGTATCGCTGGCAGACATTTGAATGATTTGCTACCACTATTGCTGTCAGAACAAGCATTGAACTTAGTAAGCGAACGAGTTGACTATATGCAGAACTTTTTGCAGCGTCAAATACTGGTAGAAAACGTCTCTACTTATTTGCGATATGTCGACGATGCGATGTCTGAGTCTGAATTTTTGATTGCTTTGAGCCAGCGCACCGGATGTGGGATTTTGTTGGACGTGAACAATCTTTATGTCAATCAATGTAATCATCAAGAGGATGCGCGACAAGCAATTGCTGCGTTCGCGAAACTGCCGAAAAATATTATTGGTGAAGTTCATTTGGCAGGGCATACAAAATTATCGCATAGCGTGATTGATGATCATGGTAGCTGCGTCGCCAAGCCAGTTTGGGATTTGTATCGAGAGCTATGTTCAAGTATTAGTCCAAATATCCCAACATTGATAGAGTGGGATACGCAAATACCAAGCTTGTCCGTTCTGTTGAATGAGGCGAATAAAATAGATACTTTCCGCCAGCCTGTTTGCGTGTCACATGAGTAAATTTTTAGAGGTTACACAGAAGCGTTTTGCAGCCATGTTATTGGCTGAACAGCTTGATGTCCCATCGACTTTATTTGCTGGTGATGTTGAGTTATTGACTGAGCGTGTTCGTATTTATCGTGGAAATTTACAAGCGATTTGGAGTAATTCCCTGCGCAATGCGTATCCAGTGATAGATCAATTGGTGGGGGGGCATTTTTTTGATCAGTTGGCGATTCTGTATGGCCAGCGATTCCCATCTTTAGCTGGTGATTTAAATCGGTTTGGTCAACATTTTCCAGAATTTTTAGAGCAAGAACCTAGCGTTAAAGCATTCCCTTATTTCTCTTCGGTTGCGCAACTAGAATGGCTAGTGCATCAAGCTTATTATTGCGCCGATGCTGAGATTATCAGCTTGGCTGAATTTTTGAATACCTGTGGGCAAAGTGCAAGCGAATTTAGTTTGCGTTTTCATCCTGCCGCTAGCTTATTCTGTGACAATGACGCTGCCGTTCAGATTTACCTAGCGCATATGGACGCGTCGATCGATGAGCCGGAAATGCAATTTCAAATCACAATGGAGCAAGCAAGTTTTGCTTTAGTCAGTCGCGCAGAATGGAAAGTCGATGTGCTTGCATTGACCCATGCGGAATATGTTGCGCTATCTAGATTAAATCAAGGCTGCAAGCTTGAAGCAGCATTAGATACTGCATTGGCGATAGATGCGGAATTTGATATCGCAACAGCTCTATCGAAGTGGTTTAGCGCTGGCGCGTTCAGTAGTTTTTATCAAGTTTAAATAGAAGCAAAATGTAAGCGACATGTAAGAACACGTAGTTCCAATTCGACTAATGCAATCTCATTTGATTGTTTTGGACTTCTATGAATCACTTTCTTAATTTGCATCGATTATTGATGCGCTGCGATGCCTTGCTGCATCGATATACAAGCGATGTAATTAGTTTTGTACTGCGTGGATTTATTGCCTGGCAGTTTTTGAAATCGGCGTTGAATAAATTGCGTGATTGGCCATCGACGATCTCACTTTTTCAAGATGAATACCATGTGCCATTTTTGTCACCGGAATTAGCTGCGTATTTAGGAACCGGTGCTGAATTACTTTTTTCGATTTTGCTGATCCTTGGTTTGTTCTCAAGTTTGTCCGCTCTTGCACTTTTATTCGTTAATTTAATGGCGGTTGTTTCTTATCCAATTCTATGGGAACTAGAGTGTCCTGCCGGGCTCAATGATCATTTTTATTGGGCTGTGTTATTAATGCTGGTGATCGTATTTGGCGCGGGTAAATGGAGTCTTGATCATTGGTTAAGGCAGGTGAACCAAGGTCGAGATTTTTGATGGATCTTGGGTGTCATCGAGCGAATGAATCGACATAAAAAAACGGGAAGTAAACTTCCCGTTTTTTTGTCGATGCAAATAACTTTAGCTCGTGATTATTTCCATTTGCGCTTTGCTAATTCTTCTGAAATATAGCTTGCGAATAGAGATTGTCCAAGCGGAGTTGGATGCACATTGTCTGCAAAATAGTATTTGCTTGTATCGCCAGCGATCAAGTTGTTAACACTGCATACCAAGGAAGAGCCCAAAGGATTTTTTGCTGGTGTCAAATCGCACGCAGGTGTTGTTACATTGCTGATTCCGTATGCACTCGGATTTGCAGCGTGATCACGGAAGCGTGTGAACAAATCAATAAACAAAACATTGTCATTGCCAGCCAAGCCAGCTAACAAACGTGCATTGAATGTGACAGTCATACCATTCAGCAAAGTTTGCGTATCTGCAGATTGTTTCAATGCATCTGGTGTCTTGCTCAAATCTGGCATGTTGACCACGACGACATACTTCGCGCCTTTTGCCAGAATCATATTGTTGACATAACTAGCCAGCTCAGTACCCGCTGTACCCATCGCGTCGACATAAGTCTGCGCATTGGCTTTTGCGTATGCGGCACCAGCGCTTGCGCCTACCGTTGGTGTCAAGGTTGCGACTGCTGCGGCGATACAGTTACTTGCTTGCGCGTCTGTTGGTTTACATACGCCACTTGCGATATCTTTTTGAATCTGGCCAGGCACTGCGGCTGTTACTGCCGCTGTTGCTGCTGCTGTCGCTGCTGCGGACAAAGTGCTAGCTTGAATAAAGCCATCGTTAGGGCCACCGCTGACGAAGACGATTTCTGTTCCTGAAAACTTACCGCCATTCGCATCTAAATGATTTTGGATTTGTTTAACAACAGGTACGGTCATTTGCCCCAAAATGGCATTGTTGCCGCCCAATAACTTGTTACCAGGTCCAACTGGATTTGTGACGCGAGCACCACCTTGTGCGTAGCCTGTGCAACCAGCATTATTTTTTACTGGCACATTAAAGCCTTGTGATGCGAGACCTTCTAAGCCTGTTTGTGCTGCACATGGCGCTGATAGGCCAAGATCTGCGGCAACGATTTCTGTCCAGTTTTTCGCAGTAGCGCTATTGATCGTGTATTTACCACCGCCTAATGCTGCTACTGTGCCAACCTTGTAAGAGCCAACATCACTTAAGCTGTCGCCAAATGTGACTTGCGAAGTAAATTTGATTTTTGGTGCAGGATCAGTTGCGCCGCTACCGCCGCTGCCACCGCATCCAGCGAGAACTGCCGCAGCTATAAGAGTGAGTGAATATTTTAAATGACGCATTTTGTCTCCTGACTAATTATTGGATTGTTGCTAAACGAACGCTTGTGCTTTTTGAGAGCTTCACTATATGCCATTGAATTCAAAATGGGGTGTGCAAGGTGCAATTAAACGACACTGAAAATTAGAATATGTACTCGAAAAAATAGAACCAAAATTGCTGGGAAATTGAATTTGTGGCGATGCTGATCTCGATATGAAATTAACGATTTTTCATAGAGAAAAACGGTGAATTTTGCGATGTGTAGGGTGAAACTAAAGGCTAGTAATTTATGTATGTAAAATTTACGACATGCTTTATAAACTTCACTTCGATCCTATACAAGGGCAAAGATCAATGTCATATTTTAACAAATGAAATTAGTACGTACGTTCGTTTTGGATTGATTTAAGTATCTACATGGAGACAACAAAAATGAAAATGAAACTTTTGGCAATGGCATTAGGTACATGCTTTGCAATGCCAACTTTGGCGCAAACCAATGTAACTTTGTACGGCATTCTGGATGCTGGTATTCAAGTAAGTAAGCTTGGCAAAGATACTCAAACTAAAATGGTGAGTGGTATCGCTGATGGCTCTCGTATCGGTTTTA
Organism: Affinundibacterium baiyunense; assembly: GCF_018139645.1. GTDB lineage: Bacteria > Pseudomonadota > Gammaproteobacteria > Burkholderiales > Burkholderiaceae_D > Undibacterium > Undibacterium baiyunense. The sequence goes on along the minus strand of NZ_JAGSPM010000015.1, from coordinate 8,013 downwards.
AAGGTACTGAAGACATGGGCGGCGGATACAAAGCCATTTTTAATTTGGAAGCGCGGGTTGAAGTAGATACTGGTAGTAACAAAACTGGTAACTTAAGTGATTACCAAGGATATGCCTTGACTAAAGGCATGAATTTTCCTGATTTTGGTAGCGCTGCATTGAAAGGTGCCGCTGCACAAACTTTGGCTGGCGTACGTTCAGCTTTGCAACCGAAATACAACGTGAATGCGACTTCGCCATTGATTTTGGCTCGAGGCGGCGGACCTGATGGCGGCTTGTTTGATCGTATGGCGATGGTTGGTTTGATTACACCTGTTGGTGCTGTGTTAGCAGGTCGTATGTACACACCAGCTTACGAAGTTTTCAATTCTGCTGACGCGTTTGAAAGCGGCATGGCAGGTAGCTGGGGCGGCATCACTGGTGGTACTGGCGGTTTGTTGACGGCTGGTATGGCGATTCGCTCAAATAAATCTGTGCAATATCGCATTGAATTGCCAAATGGTTTTGGTGGTTCTTTGATGTATGGCTTTAAAAATTCTGGCTACATTGGCTTAGATAAAGATTTCATCGCTGGTAATGTTCGCTACAAAGCAAATGGATTTGATGTTGGTGTTGGTTACAACAGAGGTACAAACACCGATGGTTCAACTGGTTTGGTAACGACTACAGTTGGTGGTTCTTATGCATTTGATGATTTCAAATTGTTTGCTGGCTATCAAACAATGCGCAATGAGAACTCGATTCTCCTGCCAGTATTTTTTGATGCATGGGATTTAGAAATCACGCCAGGCTTACGCGCTGGTGGCGTACCTGCACCAGTAATCGCTGCATGGACAACGATTTTTAGAACCAATATCACAAAAAACTTCAAGCTCGATGCGAACAGCTACAGCTTAGGCGCGCACTACAAATTAGGTAATGGTCGAGTGATGGCTTCATATAGCGTACAAGATGATAGAACTTTGTCGAACAGCGATGTGACGCAATACGCATTAGGCTATAACTACAATATGTCTAAACGTACTGACCTCTATGCGGTTGTTGGTTACACCAAGAACCAAAATGATGGACAATACGCTCCAGGCGCTGCAAGTGCCTCTGGCGGCTTTACCGAATTCCCTGGTGAATCTGGTCGTGTATTGCAATTTGGTATTCGTCACCGTTTCTAATTTCAGATTGACGAAAAATAGCTAGGTATAGTTGAATCAAAAATCAACATGCCTAGCAAAAAAGAAGCGCATTTTTAAATGCGCTTTTTTTATAGTGCAACTTGATTTCGGCCGCGTTCTTTTGCACGGTATAGCGCCGCATCTGCACTTGAAATGACCGCTAAACCATCTTGACCCTCTGTTAGCGTTGCAAGCCCAAGTGATGCGGTGATATGCGGTAGTGCTTGGTCTGAATCTTTGAATACTTGTGCATGCCGAATTCGATCGCATAGACGTTCAGCCACGATTAAAGCCGATTCTTTGCTGGTATTGGGCAAGATAATGATCATTTCTTCGCCACCGTATCTTGCTGCGAAGTCGCTCGGACGCAAACCTGCGCTGACAACTTTTGCCGCAACTTGCAAGGCCTCATCTCCCATCACATGTCCGTGTTGATCATTAAATTTTTTAAAGTGATCAAGATCGACCATTACAATGCTCAGCTCTGTTTGAGTTGCATGCGCATTTTCAATTAGGCCAGGTAGTTGGGTATTGAGCCATGATCGATTATGTAATCCCGTTAAGCCATCAACCATCGATAATTGTCGATAAAACTCACCAACTTTTTGACGATTACGTAACTGCGCGTTCGTGGTGCGAATCCGAAATGAAAGTAACTGCAAAAGATTGCGCGCCACGCCGTTTGAATCATCAATTAAGCGCCACATGATAACTGAATCGATTAGCAGTAGTTGCGCATCTGTCACGGCGGCAATTGTCGCAGTGCTGGCTTCTTCATCTAACACAGAAATTTCACCAACGCATTCACCAGCGAAATATTGAATAGTAGAATTTTCTAATTGGCGTTTCGATGTATTGGAAGTCAGTGCGAGTATGCCGGAAAGTACAACATATAAACATGCGCCTGAGCTTTGACTGTCTAGAACGATCTCGCCAGATTTTGCAGTAACTACCGGGCAGTAATCGAGTTGCTGCTTTATCTTTAAGAGCTCATCTTTACTGATATTCTTAAAAAGCTGGATATCCCCTACCTTGAAGTTGGTGTGCCTAAAGTCCTTAAAGTGTTCCAAAGTAGCCTCAGTTGTAACGCGGTGGGAAATATTGAAAAAATATCGTCTATTTTATTCGCAAATTGACAAACTTAGTGACGAATATTCGAATTAACAATGTAGATCATTCTGGTGTAGGCACGAACTGGATCTTACTTATTGCAAGATTTGATTCATCGCTTCGAAACGTAGTTCGGTCTCGTGAAATATGGCGTGATAGCTTGCCTCATCTAAGCCTAAATTGTCCCATGCATACTGAGATACGGCAGGCACGGAGTCGTCTTCAGATTCACTTAAATCAAGTGCGTGCACGATTGCGTTTGCCACATGAATAATTGAAGCAATCGGATGCAGCTCTTCATCGTTCGGTGTGTGGTGTCCACGAATCGCATCTTGAATGACGTCAGAGAAATTCCATTGCAAAGCCAAGATAAGTCCAACGCCGACGTGGTCTACACCGAGAATGGCGCGCTCTGCTTCAATCAATTCGCAGTCATTTTCCAGGGCGCAGTGAATTACTTGTTCGTAGTGTTTGGGAAATTTTGTTACTAAAACTAAGCGTCCTATATCGTGCAGTAGACCAGCGGTGAATGCAAAATCGTGCTTCAAGTGTAGTTTTCTAGAAATGATTTCAGCACAGATCGCAGTAGCAATGTTGTGGCGCCAAAAGCTCTTGTTGTCGAAGCCTCGACAACGCGCAATCGGTAAATTTTTATTGAAAATAGTTGTACGGATTAAGTCTTTCAGATTCTTTGTGCCTAACATCGATGCCGCTTGCTGAATCGTAACAACTTTAGAATTGTTGCCATAGTAGGACGTATTCGCTAATTGAATCGCCTTTGCGGCTAGCGATTGATCCATGGCGACTTTTTCGACTATCGATTCAAGGCTGATGTCCTCGTTATTCAAATCATTCAACATTTCGCGTGCTAGCTCTGGCAAGCTGGGAAGATCATTGATTTTATTGATGACTTCTTCAATAGAAATTTGATCGTCATTGGGATCGTTGATTAAGCTAGCCATTATGCGTCTCCTCGACGATAAGATTCGACGTAGTTTCTTAGCGTTTCAGTAGCTCCTTCGCGAGGCGAATGTCGGAATAAATGATTGACTCTATCGAGTTGCTGTTCGATGGAATCTTCATCTTCTTTCTGCGGTTCGACTGAATCTGGATCGGTGACATAGTGCAAAGGCAGTTGGTGAATGTCGTGATTCGCAATTGCTTTCAACATCGATGTTGTCAGTTCGGTTCCTGCGGGAAGTAACACATGGCCAAGCTTATCGAGCAAATCATCAGCGAGGATCTCGCCCGGACTGATTTGATGAAGGTCTACATAACGATGTTTCTTGTTCATGATGAAAAATCTCCTATGGGAATAGTGTAATGATTTTCAATGAGAAATATGAAACATTGTTGTAATTTAGTGATTTATATTAACACTATTGCTCAATCGCATAATGCTTGCATTGCAGGAGCTGGTGAAATTATTCTAGCACCGAATGTTAGGGTGGGGAGTGGTAGAAAGGAAGCAAGAATGGAGTGTGATCTGATATGCAGCGGACTGCATATCAGAAATACAGCAAATACACCTGTTACCAAGGGCGATAATGTCTGTCGTGGTGTCTATGATGGTGACGATCGCGCTCAATATAGATAGGACGAGGATAGCGTCGTTCTATATAACGGTGTTCGTAATAAGGAATCGCGCTACTTAGTTGTATAGGAATGCCACCAACTTGCAAATTGATATGGAAGGGGAGACGCACCCCAGAGTGCCAACGCGCACCCTCTAACCAAAACCAAGTTCTTGAGTGTGGGGAGTAATATGCGCTGTAACTTGGATAATAGACATGCGCATATTTAGGGTGATGGCGTTGGTAGTGAGGTGTTTGACGTTCGAAATGCTCGGAGCGATGGCCTCTATCGTATTTGTTGCTCCCGTCGTCGCGGTCATATCCATTAGATGCCTGAGCAGATAGGCTGATTCCAGCCACACATAGACAAATGATGCTAATTAGCCGATTTCTGATGACTTGGATTTTCATGATCGTTTCCTTTATTTGAATCCGAGAACTGTCGGTTAGCTAATAACGCGATGCTTTATGCATTTGCAGACAATAAGGGCACTTAAAATTGCAACAAGATGTTTCAATGATTTGAGATTTAGTGTTTTTTCCTTGTTATTGCTTGCTGATCGTCGGTGATCAAATTTTGCGAAACGGTCATAAGTCTTGTTATGATGTTTACTTTCTCTATTTGCTGCCAACTTTCAAAACCGATATGTTTGAATTTCTATCTAAATTTATTGCACGTAAGCCTACTCCATCATCAACCGAGCCGATCGCGTTACCAACTTCACTAAGCAAGGCAGCTATTGAAGATAAACAAAAAGCAAAAGAACAAGAGCGCCAAGCCTATCTGCAAAAAATTCAAACAAGTATTGGCAACGAGGACAATCTATTAGCACTATTGGCAGAATGCGATTTTGCCGATGGGCGCTTTCTCGCGGCGCAACATTTAAGTTCATCAGCTAGTTTGGAGCGTGCTTTACAAATTACGCGCAATATCGATAAACGTACGGCCAAGCTGATGCAAGCCCGTCTTGAGCAGATACATCAGCAAGAACAGATTGAGCAGTCAGCACTGAAGTGCTTGGAAAAAGCCGACGCTTTGCTGGAGCAGAGCGTAATTTTGGCGAATCAATTGATTGATTTAGATAAACAATTTGCTGCGATTGCTGCCCAAAGTGGCTCGGAATCTAGTTTGATTACTGATGAAATCTCAAAAAACTTTAAGGCTAAGCGTGATGCCATTCAACAGCGCTTGAATGCGCAATTGGATCTTCAAAGACAGTTACTTCAGGTCAGTCAAGAAATCGATCAGACGCAAGATTTATCCAACGATGAAATTCCAACGCGAATTGCGAGATGGAAGCTGATTCTTCAGTCCGCCGCAGAGAGCGATTTATTTGCTTCGCTACCGAAGCACTTGTTATCTGATACAGATGCGAAACTAAACCAGCTCGAACAAGCAGTAAACAGAATGCGATTAGCGAAGGTTTCGAATGAAACTTCGCACTTCGCTACACCACATCAATCTAGTGATGAAGCGACCACTGTAGCGGCAATCGCGCATACGTCAGATGATCTCAAATCAGAAGTAAAGGCAGACTCTCAGTCAGATCTCCAAGTGACAAACAGCGTTGAGCTCCATCAAATAAACAAAGCGCCTGAGGTCACGACCCAGATACCTGCGATGAGCCTAGCGCAACTAGAACAAAATTTAGAAAAACTAGAGGCAGCCTTAGAACAAGGGTCTTTGCACATTGCTCGTCAATATGAGCGTGAGTTACGTCATATTGATATAAAACAGAACAAGCAAAAACAAGGACAGCCGCGTTTAAATACGGAATTGAAAGAACGCTTGAGCACCGCTCGTAGCCAGTTTGCGCACTTAGTTTCATGGGCGAAGTGGAGCGGTAATGTGTCGCGCGATGAATTGGTGAATACAGCAGAGCAATTGGCATCATTAAGTTTGTCGCCACAAGAAATTGTTGAAACTGTCTCTGCTTTGCGCGAGCAATGGCGTCAAATGGACCTTAGTGGCGGGGCGCCGAGAGAATTGTGGTTACGTTTTGATGCTGCATGTAGCAATGTCTATGCACCAGCGGCACAGCATTTTCAGGCGCAAGCGGTATTACGTCGAGCAAATTTAGCGAACGCAGAAGCACTTTTGTCGCAATGTAGAATCGATGTACAGCAACATTTGAATGACCTACAAAATTGGAAATCCTTGCATGCAAAAATTCTGCAAATGCGCCAGTCCTGGAGAAAGATAGGTCCTGTTGATCGAAAAGAAAAAAACCGTCTTGATAAAGAGTTTGAAGAACTATTGCTTGCTTTAACGACGCCGCTTGATCAAAGGCAGCAAGAAGAAATCCAATCTCGCGAAGATATGATTGCTGAGGTCGAGTCATTAGATTTTGCGCAAAAGTCCTCAATGGATCAATTGCGCAGCATACAACAACGTTGGCAGACACAAGCAATTTCAGTACCCTTGTCACGCAAAGATGAGCAAGCATTGTGGGAGAGGTTTCGTGCTGCATGCGATGCCATTTTTGAGAAAAAACGTTCACTGGCAGAAACCGCTGATCAACAGCGTCAATTTAATCTGCAAGCCAAGCGTGCAATTTGTGCCGAATTAACGAATGCGAATTGCCAAGATCCATTGCAGGCGCGTCAGTTAATTGATTCTGCGATGACCAAATGGCGAGCGATAGGACATGTGCCTCGCGCGCTGGAACAGCAGCTAGAGCAAGAGTTGCAGCAACAAATTCAGAAGTTGAATACGTTTATCGCGGATTGGCAAGCGCGGGAGCGCCAACGTAAATCTGAGCAATTTTTCGTCGCGCTAGATTTGTGTCAGCTGTTAGAGCAACTTGTTTTGCAAAATGATGATGTAAGCGCGCAGCGTGATGTGCTTGTTACACAATGGAAGGCACTCACTTTGAATATGAACAAGTTTGTTAAAGCTTTGCAGACGCGATTCAAATTTGCGCAAACAGTAACATCAGAGAACGCAAAAGATTTTGAGAAGGTTATACAAGCGAATGCCAGTTTGTGGGATGAGTATTGTTTGCACCTAGAGATTTTACTTGGAATTGATAGCCCCACAGAGCTTGCACGTGAACGATTGAAAAAGCAGGTAGAGGTATTGCAGCAAGCGATGAAGAATGGCGATCATCAACAACAATTGCAACAATTGCTGCTGTCGCTGTTGAGCTTGCCAACCATACAAACTGAACAGCGTAATGCACGATTAAAACAGCTATTTGAAAAGATTGATCATAATCTGATCGCTTAATTAAAAAAATATAAGAGAGAAAACTATGCAGCTTTATGGATATTTTCGTAGTTCAGCTTCCTACCGTGTAAGGATTGCATTGAACTTAAAGGGTTTAGATTACGAACAAATTCCAGTTCATTTGGTGAAGAATGGGGGCGAACAATTTTCTGAATCGTTCCGCGCAATTAACCCCGAGTCTTTGGTGCCCGCACTGGTAGATGAACATGAGGGTACTCAGTTGGCATTAAGTCAGTCGCTCGCCATTATTGAGTACCTAGAGGAGAAGTATCCAGCGATCGCTTTAATGCCATCTGATCTTGCTGATCGTGCCTACGTTCGCGCATTATCATTATCGATCGCTTGCGATATTCATCCAGTCAATAATTTACGGATACTGAAGTACTTGAGCGCTAATTTTGGAATTAATGATGAGCAAAAAAATGCCTGGTATCGTCATTGGTGTGAAGTTGGATTGAAAGCAATTGAGGCGCGTTTGGCGGTTAGTCCACAACGTGGTGATTTTTGTTTTGGCGATCAACCTGGTATGGCAGATTGTTTTCTGATACCGCAAATTTATAACGCGCAACGATTCCAAGCTGATTTGAGTGGGATGCCTATTATTATGGAAATTAATCAGCGCTGTCTTGCGCTAGAAGCGTTTCAAAAAGCGGCTCCAGCGAATCAAGCTGATGCAGAATGAAAAAAAGCCAGGTCAATAAACTGAACCCCAAAAGTTGGACACCAACTTTTGGGGTTTTTTAATGGCTAAACATACAGAAGAGTTTAAATACCGTGTAGTGCAAGAGTATTTAAGTGGCGCATTGGGGTATCTTGCATTAAGTAAAAAATACGACCTGCAATACTCAACAGTAAGACGTTGGGTCGGTTGGTACCAAGCACATGGTATGGAAGGACTGACAAAGAAGTTCACTCATTACAATGCCGAGTT
>NZ_JAGSPM010000014.1 GCF_018139645.1 Affinundibacterium baiyunense | reverse complement strand
TGATAACGTATCTATCACTGTTAAGTTGATCAACCCGATCGCGATGGAAGAAGGCTTGCGCTTCGCTATCCGTGAAGGTGGTCGTACTGTTGGTGCTGGTGTTGTTGCTAAAATCATCGAGTAATATATTTTGAATTAAGCTCTGAAGTTTGATCTTGAGTAATCACGATAAAATTTAGAGAAATTTAAAATTTGGTGTACACTAGTCGGCTGTCGTGCTTTTTTTAGGGCGACAGCCGTTTTGTTTTAGCGGTCGTAATAAGTGCTCTTTGTTAAAAATGCCACATTCACTACATCGTGGCTCGTTCTTTACAGGAAATATCATGTCTACAGCAAATCAAAAAATCCGTATTCGCTTGAAAGCTTTCGATTACAAATTGATCGACCAATCAGCTTTGGAAATCGTAGAAACAGCTAAGCGCACCGGTGCTGTTGTTAAAGGCCCAGTTCCTTTGCCAACACGTATTCAACGTTTCGACGTATTGCGTTCCCCTCACGTCAATAAAACTTCCCGTGATCAATTCGAAATCCGCACGCATCAGCGTTTGATGGATATCGTTGATCCTACAGATAAAACTGTTGACGCATTGATGAAGCTCGACTTGCCAGCTGGTGTCGATGTAGAAATCAAATTGCAATAATTAATAAAGCGATAAATCTCATTGCAGGGCGTAGGCCGTCGTTGCTTGTCCTCGCAATACTTAAGTGTTGCTGCGGGAAGCGCCGAATTTTGCATCCCTGAAATGAAATTTCTCACATTATTAATGTGTTGTCAGATTTATTGGTTGTGGTTAATTTCGAGTTGTTGAAATTAAATCGCATCAGAAAAAACTGACATACCATAATTTTTTCCATTTTCAAATAAATTTTTCTTGTAAGTGGAAATTATTCGGGTTAAAATCGAAAGCTTAAATTTTGATAGGCTTTGGCTTGTCTATTTTTAAGTTTTAAAAGTAAGTTTCTAAACATCAGCCTCACCCAATCGTAGGTGAGAATGGAGAAAACAATGAGCTTGGGCCTAGTTGGTCGCAAGGTTGGTATGATGCGTATCTTTACTGAAGACGGTGATTCAATTCCAGTCACAGTATTAGATGTATCAAACAATCGCGTGACACAAATCAAAACTCCTGAAACAGACGGTTACTCCGCTGTTCAGGTGACATTCGGTCAGCGCCGTGCATCCCGTGTAACTAAAGCGGCTGCAGGTCACCTCGCAAAAGCGGGTGTGGAAGCTGGTACTGTCTTAAAAGAATTCCGTGTTGACGCTGCTAAAGCTGCTGAACTTAAAGCGGGCGATGTTGTGCCTGTTGGCTTGTTCGAAGCTGGTCAAAAAGTCGACGTGCAAGGTGTGACAATTGGTAAGGGCTATGCCGGTACTATTAAACGTCACCACTTCGCATCTGGTCGCCAAACGCACGGTAACTCACGTTCACATAACGTACCTGGTTCTATCGGTATGGCGCAAGATCCTGGTCGCGTTTTCCCAGGTAAGCGCATGACTGGTCACTTGGGTGATGTTGCGCGAACTGTGCAAAATCTTGTTATCGCTCGTGTAGATGCTGATCGCCAATTGTTGTTGGTGAAAGGTGCTATTCCAGGTGCGAAAAACGGTCAGGTGATTGTATCGCCAGCTGTTAAAGTTAAAGCAAAGAAGGGGGCTTAATCTATGGAACTGAAGCTCCTAAATGCAGAAGGTCAAGCTGCTTCTAATGTTGCTGCGCCAGATACTATTTTTGGTCGTGATTACAATGAAGCTTTGATTCACCAAGTTGTTGTTGCGTATCAAGCGAATGCTCGCAGTGGTAACCGCAAACAATTGGGCCGTGACGAAGTTCACCACACAACCAAGAAGCCATGGCGTCAAAAAGGTACGGGTCGTGCTCGTGCTGGTATGTCATCTTCCCCATTGTGGCGTGGAGGTGGTCGCGCTTTCCCTAACTCTCCTGATGAAAACTTCTCTCACAAAGTTAATAAGAAGATGTATCGCGCAGGTATCTGTTCGATCTTGTCTCAGTTGGCACGTGAAGGTCGTTTGAATGTTGTTGACAGTATGACTGTTGATGCACCAAAAACTAAGTTGTTGTCTGAAAAATTGAAGACGATGGGTTGCTTGGATTCAGTATTGATTATTACTGAAGACTTCAACGAAAACTTGATGTTGGCTGCTCGCAATCTGGTTAACGTATTGGTTGTTGAGCCACGTTATGCTGATCCAGTTTCTTTGGTGTTCTACAAGAAAGTGTTGATCACTAAAGCGGCCTTGACAAAGATTGAGGAGATGCTGGCATGAGCGTAATCAAGCATAGTGAAGAACGCCTGATGAAGGTGTTGCTGGCTCCGGTGATCTCTGAAAAAGCAACTATGGTTGCAGAGAAAAACGAGCAAGTTGTGTTCCTGGTAATGCCAGATGCAACTAAGCCAGAAATCAAGGCTGCTGTTGAGTTGCTGTTTAAGGTTCAGGTTGAATCTGTGCAAGTAGCTAACCGCTTGGGCAAACAAAAACGTACTGGTAAATTTAATGGCCGTCGCAATCATACAAAACGCGCTTTTGTCTGCTTGAAACCAGGTCAAGAGATTAACTTTACCGAGGGGGCATAAGCATGGCACTCGTTAAGATGAAGCCAACCTCACCAGGCCGTCGTGGTATGGTTAAAGTGGTAACTGAAGGCTTGCATAAAGGCCGTCCGTTTGCTGCTTTGTTGGAAAAGAAAAATAAAACTGCTGGTCGTAACAACAACGGTCATATCACTACACGTCATATTGGCGGTGGTCATAAGCAGCATTATCGCGTAGTCGATTTTAAACGTTCTAAAGATGGTATTCCTGCAAAAGTTGAGCGCATTGAATACGATCCTAACCGTACAGCACACATTGCATTGTTGTGCTACGCGGACGGTGAACGTGCATACATCATTGCATCCAAAGGTATGGCTGCTGGCGATCAGATTATGAATGGCTCTCAAGCGCCAATCAAATCTGGTAACTGCTTGCCAATCCGCAATATCCCAGTTGGTACAACTATGCATTGCGTAGAAATGTTGCCAGGTAAGGGTGCGCAGATTGCTCGTACTGCTGGTGCTGGCGTGGTGTTGATGGCTCGCGAAGGTACATACGCTCAAGTGCGTTTGCGCTCTGGTGAAGTACGTCGTATCCATATCGAATGCCGTGCAACTATCGGTGAAGTCGGTAACGGTGAGCATAACCTCCGTAAGATTGGTAAAGCTGGTGCGATGCGTTGGCGCGGTGTTCGCCCAACAGTTCGCGGTGTTGTCATGAATCCTATCGATCACCCACACGGTGGTGGTGAAGGTAAGACAGCAGCAGGGCGTCATCCAGTTTCTCCATGGGGTCAGCAAACTAAGGGTAAGAAGACACGTCGCAATAAGCGTACGACTTCCATGATCGTCTCACGCCGTGGCAAGAAATAAGGGGTAACACATGACACGTTCAGCTAAAAAAGGGCCGTTTTGTGACGCCCATTTGGTAAAGAAAGTCGAAGCTGCGCAAGCAACTAAAGACAAAAAGCCAATCAAAACTTGGTCACGTCGTTCGACTATCATGCCTGATTTCATCGGTCTGACAATCGCTGTGCACAATGGTAAGCAGCACGTACCTGTGTACGTTTCTGAAAACATGGTAGGCCATAAATTGGGCGAATTCGCATTGACTCGCACATTTAAAGGTCATATCGCGGATAAGAAAGCGAAGAGATAATATGGAAACCAAAGCAATATTGAAGGGTGTACGTCTGTCCGAGCAAAAAGGTCGCTTGGTTGCAGACTTGATCCGTGGTAAGAAAGTCGATCAAGCATTAAACATCTTAGCTTTCAGCCCGAAAAAAGGCGCAACTATCATCAAGAAAGTGTTGGAATCCGCAATTGCGAATGCTGAACACAATGATGGCGCTGATATCGATGAATTGAAAGTGACGACGATTTATGTCGAAAAAGGACCAATTTTGAAGCGCTTCACAGCGCGTGCAAAAGGTCGCGGTGATCGTATCTCTAAACAATCCTGTCACATTTATGTGACTGTTGGTAACTAAGGAGTCACGATGGGACAGAAGATACATCCAACCGGTTTCCGTTTGGCGGTAACACGTAATTGGTCTTCTCGCTGGTATGCAGGCAATGGTAACTTTGCCTCCATGTTGAGCGAAGATATCAAAGTACGTGACTACTTGAAAAAGAAACTGAAAAATGCATCAGTAGGTCGTATCACTATTGAGCGTCCAGCTAAAAACGCACGTATTACTATTTACAGCTCCCGTCCAGGCGTTGTGATTGGTAAAAAAGGCGAAGATATCGAATCCTTGAAAGCGGATTTGGGCAAGATCATGGGCGTGCCTGTGCACGTAAATATCGAAGAAATTCGTAAGCCAGAAATCGATGCGCAATTGATCGCTGATTCTATCTCTCAGCAACTTGAAAAACGTATTATGTTCCGTCGCGCGATGAAACGTGCGATGCAAAACGCAATGCGTCTCGGTGCTAAGGGTATCAAGATCATGTCTAGTGGTCGTTTGAATGGTATCGAAATCGCACGTAAGGAATGGTATCGTGAAGGCCGCGTGCCTCTGCATACATTGCGCGCTGATATCGACTACGGTACAAGTGAAGCGTCTACGACATACGGTATTATTGGCGTTAAGGTATGGGTTTACAAAGGCGATCGCTTAGCAAATGGCGATGCACCAGTAATCGAATCCGCACCAGAAGACGACAAAAAACGTCGTGGCCCACGTCGCGAAGATGGCAAGCCAAACAGCCGTCCACGTGCGAAGCGCCCTGAAGGTCAAACTCCAACTGGTGCAGCACCAGCAGCTAAACGTGTTCGCACAAAAGCAGCTGACGGTGCGGTATCAGCTGAGAAAGCAGGAGAATAATCATGCTGCAACCAGCACGCAGAAAATATCGTAAGGAACAAAAAGGCCGCAACAAGGGTATTTCCCATGATCGTGGCACAGCGGTTTCCTTCGGTGAATTTGGTTTGAAATCAATTGCACGTGGTCGTATTACAGCACGTCAAATTGAAGCTGCACGTCGTGCTATGACTCGTCATATCAAACGTGGTGGCCGTATCTGGATTCGTATTTTCCCAGACAAGCCAATTTCTCAGAAGCCAGCTGAAGTTCGTATGGGTAATGGTAAGGGTAATCCAGAGTACTACGTCGCCGAGATTCAACCAGGCAAGATGTTGTACGAAATGGACGGCGTTGATGAAGCGCTGGCACGCGAAGCTTTCCGCTTAGCAGCTGCTAAATTACCATTGTTGACAACGTTTGTCGTACGTCAAGTCGGCACTTAATAGGGAGTTGTAAATGAAAGTATCTGAACTCCAAGGCAAAGACTCCGCAGCTTTGACGAAAGAATTGAATGATTTGTTGAAGGCACAATTCAGCTTGCGTATGCAAATCGCTACGCAACAATTGAATAACACTTCGCAACTCAAAAAAGTTCGTCGTGACATCGCCCGAGTTAAAACAGTCATGAATCAGAAGGATGCCAAATAATGAACGATCAAGTTAAAGTTGCACTGAAGCGCACATTGATTGGCAAAGTTGTTTCCGACAAGATGGATAAAACAGTGACAGTCTTAGTTGAGCGTCACGTTAAACATCCTTTGTACGGTAAGATCATTGTGCGTACTGCGAAATATCATGCGCACGATGAAGCGAACCAAGCAAAAGCCGGTGACACAGTCGAGATTCAAGAAGGTCGTCCAATCTCCAAAACAAAGGCATGGACATTGACTCGCGTTGTACAAGTTGCGCCAGTTTTATAAAAGTTGTTGCAGTAATCGTTTTTTGATGTAATAATGATGGGCTGTCATTTGCAAAGCATGCGAATGGCAGCCTAAATGTCTCTCAGGTCAGCATTTTGAGAGTGGTTAAAAAATCGTCCACCTAATCGGTTGACTCGTGTGTTGTTATTTGTGCTTCTAAGGGCGTCTGACAATAAATGGGTTGGCTGGCGGGACCAAGACTGACTACAGATTTGCAATGTGCGGATTGTGTGGATTAAGTTGGGAAAGAGAACAATATGATTCAAACAGAAAGCCGGCTAGAAGTGGCTGACAATACTGGTGCGCGCGAAGTTTTGTGCATTAAAGTGTTGGGCGGTTCTAAGCGTCGTTATGCAGGGATCGGTGACGTTATTAAAGTCACAGTGAAATCCGCTGCTCCACGCGGTCGCGTGAAAAAAGGTGAAATTTACAATGCAGTTGTGGTTCGTACTGCTAAAGGTGTTCGTCGTCAAGATGGCTCTTTAGTGAAGTTCGACGGCAATGCTGCAGTGTTGTTAAATGCAAAGCTCGAGCCAATCGGAACACGTATTTTCGGCCCAGTAACACGCGAACTGCGTACTGAGCGTTTTATGAAGATCGTTTCGCTTGCTCCTGAAGTGCTGTAAGGAGTCGTGATGAATAAGATTCGTAAAAACGACGAAGTCATCGTCTTGACGGGTAAAGACAAGGGTAAGCGTGGTCAAGTGCAGCAATGCGTTGATGCGAATTACGTTGTTGTTGCAGGTGTTAATGTTGCTAAGAAAGCGACTAAGCCTAACCCAATGACTGGAGCAGTTGGTGGCATCGTTGATAAATTGATGCCGATTCATGTTTCCAATGTTGCGTTGTTCAACGCTGCATCTGGTAAAGCAGACCGTGTAGGCTTTAAGGTTGTGGATGGTAAGAAAGTCCGCGTCTATAAGTCCACTGGCGAAGTTGTGAAGGCATAAAGTCATGGCCCGTCTACAAGCATTATATAAAGATAAAATTGTTGCAGATTTGACTGAGAAATTCTCTTACAAGTCTCCAATGGAAGTTCCTCGCATCTTGAAGATCACCTTGAATATGGGTTTGTCCGAAGCGATTGCTGATAAGAAGGTTATCGAGCATGCTGTTGGCGATCTGACGAAGATTGCAGGTCAAAAACCTGTCGTAACTAAAGCACGTAAAGCGATCGCTGGTTTCAAAATCCGCGAAGGCTATCCAATCGGATGTATGGTCACATTGCGTGGCGCACACATGTACGAATTCTTGGATCGTTTCGTGACTGTAGCTTTGCCACGCGTTCGTGACTTCCGCGGCGTTTCTGGTCGCGCATTTGACGGTCGTGGTAACTACAATATCGGTGTTAAGGAACAGATCATTTTCCCTGAGATCGAGTACGACAAGATTGACGCGTTGCGTGGTATGAATATTAGTATTACTACGACAGCTAAGACCGACGAAGAAGCAAAAGCGCTTCTCGCCGCATTTAAATTTCCGTTCAGAAACTGAGGTCGCCATGGCAAAATTGGCACTGATTAATCGTGAGCAAAAGCGTGCAGATTTGGTGAAGAAATTCGCCGGCAAACGCGCCGAATTGAAGGCCATCATTGATGACCAATCAAAAACTGAAGAAGAGCGCTATTTAGCTCGTTTGAAGTTGCAGGCATTGCCGCGTAATTCTAATCCGACTCGTCAGCGCAATCGCTGCACTTTGACAGGTCGTCCACGTGGCACATTCCGTAAGTTTGGTTTGGGCCGTATTAAAGTCCGTGAATTCGCCATGCGTGGTGAAATCCCGGGTATGACTAAAGCTAGCTGGTAATAGGAGAATAAGCAATGAGTATGAGCGATCCTATCGCCGATATGCTGACCCGCATCCGTAACGCGCAAGTTGTTCAAAAGACTGCCGTCGCGATGCCGTCCTCAAAGGTAAAAGTTGCAATTGCAAACGTACTGAAGGACGAAGGCTACATTGAGGATTTCGCAGTAGTTGAAGCTGCTGGTAAATCTGAATTGAAAATCGGTTTGAAATATTATGCAGGACGTCCTGTTATTGAGCGCTTGGAACGTGTTTCACGTCCAGGTCTGCGTATTTACAAAGGTAAAGACGAGATCCCAAGTGTAATGAACGGTTTGGGCGTGGCCATCGTGTCCACACCTAAGGGCGTTATGACTGACCGCAAAGCGCGCGCAACCGGTGTCGGTGGCGAAGTTATTTGCTACGTCGCCTAAGGAGTGCAAGATGTCTCGAGTAGGTAAAATGCCAATCGCGTTGCCAGCAGGTGCAGAAGTTGCCATCTCCGCAGCGGCGATTACAGTAAAAGGCCCTATGGGCGTATTGACACAAGGCTTAAACGGCTTGGTGTCTGTGGCTAACGAAGGTGGTTCGTTGAACTTTAGTCCAGCGAACGACAGCCGTGAAGCGAATGCAATGACAGGTACTTTGCGTGCACTGGTCAACAATATGGTGACTGGCGTAACAAAAGGCTTCGAGCGTAAGCTGACATTGGTGGGCGTTGGTTACAAAGCGCAAGCGCAAGGCGATAAGTTAAATCTCTCCTTGGGTTTTTCTCATCCTGTCGTACACGACATGCCTGCTGGCGTGACATGTGCAACGCCAACTCCAACTGAAATCCTCATCAAAGGTGTGGATAAGCAGAAGGTTGGTCAGGTCGCAGCAGAAGTTCGTGCATACCGCAGCCCAGAGCCTTATAAAGGCAAGGGTGTCCGCTACGCGGATGAAGTGGTTGTGATTAAAGAAACCAAGAAGAAGTAATAGGGGTTAGACGATGGATAAGAAACAATCACGTCTGCGCCGCGCGACTCAAACCCGTGCCAAGATCGCAGAGCTCAAGGTCACACGTTTATCTGTGCACCGTACGAACTCTCACATCTACGCTAGCATCATTGATGCAGATTCCAAAGTGTTGGCATCTGCTTCTACAGTGGAAGCTGAAGTGCGTGCAGAATTGGCAGCGGCATCTAAGCACGGTGGTAATGCTGCGGCAGCCACTTTGATTGGTAAGCGCGTTGCGGAAAAAGCATTGAAAGCAGGAGTTACCGAAGTCGCGTTTGATCGCTCCGGTTTTCGTTACCACGGTCGTGTGAAGGCGTTGGCGGAAGCTGCGCGTGAAGCCGGCTTGAAGTTCTAAGGAATATTGTCATGGCAAAAATGCAAGCAAAAACAGCAGCCGACAAGCCGGATGATGGCATGCGCGAAAAAATGATCGCGATCAACCGCGTAACCAAAGTGGTTAAGGGTGGTCGTATCATGGGCTTCGCAGCGCTGACAGTTGTTGGTGATGGCGATGGTCGCATCGGTATGGGTAAGGGAAAGTCGAAAGAGGTTCCTGTAGCTGTACAAAAAGCGATGGAAGAAGCGCGTCGTAAAATGATCAAAGTGACTTTGAAGAATGGTACTTTGCAACACACCGTTATTGGTAAGCATGGTGCATCTTCAGTCATGATCTCTCCAGCTAAAGAAGGTACTGGTGTGATCGCTGGTGGTCCAATGCGCGCTATTTTCGAAGTGTTGGGTGTTACTAACGTTGTTGCAAAATCTAACGGTTCCACAAATCCATACAACATGGTTCGTGCAACTTTGAACGGTTTGGCAAAAATGAGCACTCCAGCTGAGATCGCAGCGAAACGCGGCAAGTCCGTTGAAGAAATTTTGGGCTAAGGTGATCGCAATGACTAAAACAGTAAAAGTACAATTGGTCAAGGGTTTGATCGGTACGCGCGAATCACATCGTGCGACAGTGCGTGGCTTAGGTTTGCGTCGTGTTAACTCAGTATCTGAGTTAGAAGACACACCAGCAGTGCGCGGTATGATCAATAAAGTCTCGTATCTTGTGAAGGTTGTATCGTAAGCCTTAGGGTTTCCGATCGGAGCAAATTATGGAATTAAATACAATCCAACCAGCTGATGGTGCAAAACACGCAAAACGTCGTGTTGGTCGCGGTATCGGTTCTGGTTTAGGTAAAACGTCTGGCCGTGGTCACAAAGGTCAGAAATCTCGTACTGGCGGCTTTCATAAAGTCGGTTTCGAAGGTGGTCAAATGCCTTTGCAACGCCGTTTGCCTAAGCGTGGTTTCAAATCTTTGGCAACACCATACAAAGCAGAAGTTCGTTTGTCTGACTTGGAAAGTTTACCAGTCACAGAAATCGATATTTTGGCTTTGAAGCAAGCTGGTGTCGTTTCTGAATTGGCACGTGTAGTTCGCGTGATTTTGTCAGGTGAGATCACAAAGAAAGTAACTTTGAATGGCTTAATCGCTACCAAAGGTGCGAAGGCTGCGATCGAAGCTGCTGGCGGCTCTGTCGCTTAAGTCAACATTCATTGCGAACTTCTGGAGCAATAATTGGCAACATCTCCTCAACAAACTAAAAGTGCTGCAAGCGGTTTTCCTTGGGGAAGACTGTGGTTTTTGCTAGCAGCACTGGTTGTATATAGGATAGGCGCACATATACCTGTTCCTGGAATTGATCCAAAGGTATTGGAAGATTTATTTAAACAAAACCAAAATGGTATTTTGGGGATGTTTAATATGTTTTCTGGTGGTGCTTTGTCTCGCTTCACAATTTTGGCGCTGGGAATTACGCCGTACATTTCTGCATCGATCATCATGCAGTTGATGTCAGTAGTTTCCCCGCAGCTAGAAGCCTTGAAGAAAGAAGGCGAGTCTGGTCGTCGTAAGATCACTCAGTACACGCGTTACGGCACTTTAGTATTAGGTATTGTACAGGCTTTCTTTATTGCTTTTGGCTTAGAGACGCAAGCAGGTTTGGTGTTAGATCCTGGTGTGGCGTTTAGATTTACGACTGTCGTTACTTTGGTAACTGGCACGATGTTTCTGATGTGGTTAGGTGAACAAATCACCGAGCGAGGTCTTGGAAACGGTATATCTATCATCATTTTCGCTGGTATCGTGGCAGGTTTGCCCGGAGCGTTAGCTGGTTTATTCGAGTTAGTACGCACTGGTTCTATGCAAGCATTTTCTGCTCTGGTAATTTGCGTGATGGTTGCTGCAGTGACTTATTTGGTCGTGTTCGTAGAGCGCGGTCAACGTAAGATTCTGGTGAATTATGCGAAGCGTCAAGTTGGCAATAAAGTGTATGGTGGTCAAAGCAGTCATTTACCACTCAAGTTAAACATGGCAGGTGTGATTCCTCCGATTTTTGCTTCCTCAATTATTATGCTGCCTGCCACGATTACTGGCATGTTCGCAAAGGGCGCAGAAGATCAGAACTCTGGTTTTGTTCGGTTCTTGCAAGATTTGGCAAGTTCCTTAACAACAGGGGAGCCGGTTCATGCATTGCTATACGCTGTAACGATTATCTTCTTCTGCTTCTTCTACACTGCGTTGGTGTTTAACAGCAAAGAAACAGCAGATAATTTGAAGAAGAGTGGTGCGTTTGTTCCAGGGATTCGTCCCGGTGACCAGACTGCGCGTTACATAGACAAGATCTTGATGCGTTTGACTTTGATTGGTGCGGTATATATTGCATTAGTTTGCTTGTTACCAGAGTTGCTGATCGCTCATTGGAAAGTACCATTTTATTTTGGCGGCACGTCGCTGTTGATTATTGTGGTGGTTACGATGGACTTTATGGCTCAAGTGCAGAATTATGTAATGTCACAGCAATACGAATCGCTTCTTCGTAAAGCAAATTTCAAGGGCGGCATGCCTTCACGGTAAGCACCCAGAGGAACAGCAGATCGAATGGCAAAAGACGACGTTATACAGATGCAGGGAGAGATTCTAGAGAATCTTCCGAATGCAACATTTCGAGTTAAGTTGGAAAATGGGCATGTTGTGCTTGGCCATATTTCAGGAAAAATGCGAATGAACTATATTCGCATCCTTCCTGGTGATAAGGTGACAGTAGAATTGACGCCTTATGATTTGAGCCGAGCACGTATTGTGTTCAGGACCAAGTAAATTAAATTGAACTAGAAGGGAAGAGGGCAAAAATGAAAGTTCTCGCATCAGTTAAGCGGATTTGCCGCAACTGCAAGATCATCAAGCGCAAAGGTGTTGTTCGTGTTATTTGCACAGAACCACGCCATAAACAGCGCCAAGGTTAATTAACGTTATTGAACGAGGAATAACGAATGGCACGTATAGCAGGGGTTAATATCCCAAATCATCAGCATACCGTAATCGGCTTACAAGCTATCTATGGTATTGGCGGCCCACGCGCAGCAGATATCTGTGCAGCAACGGGTGTTCCGACCACTAAAAAGGTCAAAGATCTAGACGACAACGAGTTAGAAAAGCTTCGTGACAGTATTGCAAAATACGTCGTTGAAGGTGATCTTCGTCGTGAAATCTCGATGAACATCAAGCGTTTGATGGACTTAGGCTGCTACCGCGGTCTGCGTCATCGCAAAGGTTTGCCTGTTCGTGGTCAACGTACACGTACTAACGCACGTACACGTAAAGGCCCACGTAAAGCAGCGCAATCATTGAAGAAATAATCCAGTAAGCTGGATTCAAGGAACCAATTATGGCAAAAGCACAAAATAACGCAGCGGCAGCTCGCGCTCGTAAAAAAGTTAAGAAAAATGTTGCTGAAGGTATCGCACACGTTCACGCATCTTTCAACAACACCATCATCACGATCACTGATCGTCAAGGCAATGCATTGTCTTGGGCAACAGCTGGTGGTCAAGGTTTTAAAGGCTCTCGTAAATCTACACCTTTCGCGGCTCAGGTTGCGGCAGAAGCAGCTGGTAAGGTTGCGGTAGAATGCGGTATCAAAAATCTTGAAGTACGTATCAAAGGCCCAGGCCCAGGTCGTGAGTCCTCTGTGCGTGCTTTGAATAATTTGGGTATCAAGATCTCTTTGATTCAAGACGTTACGCCAGTTCCACATAACGGCTGCCGTCCTCCAAAGCGTCGTCGTATCTAATTCATCGCTTAGCTTAGGCTAGGCTTTGGACAATTCTAGCAATCATGTTAGAATGCAGCCCGCCAATTCAATTGGTGGGTTTTGTCTTTCGTATTTTATACGTTTATCATTCTTATTTACACCTTGTTTAATAAGACCACTGTCTGATAGCAGGTAGATCAGACTAGCGCAGTTTGTTTAACGGCATCTGCGTCATTTTTAAAGGAAATTACTGTGGCACGTTATATCGGACCTAAAGCAAAATTATCCCGTCGCGAAGGCACGGACCTGTTTCTGAAAAGCGCGCGTCGCTCTTTGGACTCCAAATGCAAATTAGATGTAAAACCAGGTCAACACGGCGCGAAATCTGGCGCACGTACATCTGACTTCGGTAATCAATTGCGTGAAAAACAAAAAGTTAAGCGTATGTATGGCGTTTTAGAGCGTCAATTCCGTCGTTATTTCGCTGAAGCGGATCGTCAAAAAGGTAACACTGGCGAAACTTTGTTGAAGTTGTTGGAATCTCGTTTGGACAATGTTGCATACCGTATGGGTTTTGGCTCTACACGTGCAGAAGCGCGTCAATTGGTTAGCCATAAAGCATTTACAGTAAACGGTACCGTAGTAAACATCGCTTCTTTCCAAGTTAGAGCTGGCGACGTAGTTGCGGTTCGTGAAAAAGCGAAAAAGCAAACACGTATCGTTGAAGCTTTGTCTTTAGCAGAACAAGTTGGTATGCCATCTTGGGTTTCTGTTGATGCGAAGAAAATGGAAGGTACTTTTAAGTCTATGCCTGATCGTAGCGACATCGCTCACGATGTCAACGAATCTTTGATCGTTGAATTGTACTCACGTTAATATTCAGTTTCACCGCCTGCCCATTTTACGATGGGCAGGCTTTTTTCTTTTTGCCATCAGCCTTATCGGTGTAACGAGCCGAGGGTATTGAAAAGGACAAATCATGCAAAACAATCTGTTTAAGCCTCGTATTATCGACGTTGAAATGTTGGGCCCTGGTTCAGCGAAAGTAGTGATGGAGCCATTTGAACGTGGTTTTGGTCATACTCTCGGTAACTCTTTACGTCGTGTCTTGTTATCTTCTATGGTTGGTTATGCGCCAACTGAAGTGACGATCGCTGGCGTCGTTCATGAATACTCAACTCTCGATGGCGTGCAAGAAGACGTCGTTGATATTTTGTTGAACTTGAAAGGCGTGGTCTTCAAGTTGCACGAGCGTGATGAAGTTACTTTGACTTTGAAAAAAGAAGGCGAAGGCGCAGTATTGGCTTCCGACATCGATTTGCCACATAACGTAGAACTGATTAATCCAGATCACGTGATTGCGAATTTGACCGCCGGCGGCAAATTGGATATGCAAATCAAAGTAGAAAAAGGTCGTGGCTACGTTCCTGGTAACGTACGTCGTTTGTCTGAAGATGCGAACAAAACTATTGGTCGTATTATTTTGGACGCGTCTTTCTCTCCAGTACGTCGTGTTTCTTACTCTGTTGAATCTGCTCGCGTTGAACAACGTACAGATTTGGACAAATTGATCATTAACATCGAAACAAACGGTGTAATCACGCCAGAAGAAGCGATTCGCCAATCTGCTCGCGTATTGGTTGATCAGTTGCACGTATTCGCTGCATTGGAAGGCACAGAAGCGGCTGCAGAAGCACCATCACGTGCACCTGCTGTTGATCCAGTATTGTTGCGTCCAGTTGATGATTTGGAATTGACTGTACGTTCCGCAAACTGCTTGAAAGCAGAAAACATTTACTATATTGGTGATTTGATCCAGCGTAGTGAAAACGAATTGTTGAAGACACCAAACTTGGGTCGCAAATCTTTGAATGAAATCAAAGAAGTATTGGCTTCCCGTGGTTTGTCTTTGGGCATGAAGTTAGAAAACTGGCCTCCTGCTGGTTTAGAGAAGTAATCTTGATGTCGGGTCGACTCGTTTGACCCGACGTTTTATTTGTAGTGCGTAGTAAGAACATTACCGGTCCGCGTCAAATGGTTTGACGATAGAAGAACTGGAATTTTTAAACTTATTGAAAGGAAGTACCATGCGTCATCGTCACGGCTTACGTAAGCTGAATCGTACATCATCCCACCGTTTAGCAATGTTGCGCAATATGACAGTTTCTCTGTTGCGTCACGAAGCAATTAAAACAACTTTGCCAAAAGCAAAAGAATTGCGCCGTGTTGTTGAGCCAATTTTGACTTTGGGTAAAACAGACACATTGGCAAACAAGCGTTTGGCATTCAACCGTTTGCGCGATCGTGAAATCGTACAAAAATTGTTCGCTGAATTAGGCCCACGTTTTGCAAATCGCAACGGTGGTTACCTGCGTATTTTGAAAATGGGTTTCCGCGTTGGCGACAATGCGCCTATGGCCTACGTAGAATTGTTGGATCGTCCAGAAGTTACTGACGCTGCAGATGCACCAACAGTAGAAGAATAAGCTGAACTTTCATTAGTTCGCTTGTATAAAAAGCCGTTCAGTAAAATGAACGGCTTTTTTTATGTCTTAGACGTTTTGCTGTTGAAATTGTTCTTTTGCTTGATTTCAGAAAATACGTGCGCAGCATTGAATTGTATATTCCGTTAAGATACTGAAACTTTCAATCTTGTAGTGCGGATTCGCTTTGTGCCGCATAACGAGATGGCTTAAATTAAAACGCGGCAATTATTCACGAAGATATTTATGAAATTTATTGGAAGCTTCAGTTTTCTTTTACGAATTCGTTTTTTATTTGAGCGAAGCTATCTGTTAGGCATGAGCTTAATGCTTTGCCTTATCACTAGCGGCAGTTTGCGCGCCGAAGATTTTTTAGCACCTGAGTTAGCTTTTAAAGTGAAAGCGCAGATGGTTTCAGCGAATCAAATGGCGGTCCGCTTTGATATTGCAGATGGCTACTATTTGTATCGGGATCAATTTAAGTTCGAGGCCAAAGGCGCTGAATTGGGCGCCTTTGAGATCCCTGCTGGAAAGGTAAAGTTCGATGAGACTTTTCAAAAGGATGTTGAAAGTTACTACCGCGAATTAACTGTACTGATTCCCGTTAATGCCAAATCAGATTTTCAAGCACTGATTCGACTTCAAGGATGTGCAGATGCAGGCTTGTGTTATCCGCCTATGGATTTGGTGCTCCCCGTCAGCTTAGCTGAGATTGCGCCGTTGCCCGCTTCAAAAGTTTTACCAACGGATAGCGCGTCGAGTGGCGAGCAATCAAGCATCGCAGAAGCGCTCAAAAGTGGTCGATTGGCATTAATCGTGCCTTTGTTTATTTTGTTGGGTCTTGGTTTGTCTTTGACACCATGCGTGTTGCCGATGGTGCCAATTCTGTCATATATCATTGTTGGAGAAGGTGCGGGAATTAAGCGTAGTCGCGCTTTCTTTTTATCTTTGAGTTATGTATTGGGTATGGCGCTCGTCTACACTGCTTTGGGGGTGGCCGCAGGCTTGCTTGGGGAAGGTCTGTCCGCTAGCTTACAAAACCCTTGGGTGCTCAGTGCCTTTGCACTATTCATGGCGATCCTTTCACTATCGATGTTTGGCATTTATCAATTGCAAATGCCGGTGGCTATACAGACCAAGTTGACTTATTTCTCCGAAGGGCAGCGAAACGGCAAAATGCTTGGCGTGTTCTTAATGGGAGCTGTGTCAGCGTTGATTGTGGGGCCTTGTGTTGCCGCGCCACTTGCTGGGGCCTTAGTGTACATTAGCCAAACCAAAAATGTGGTGGTCGGTGGAGCTGCCCTGTTTGCGATGGCAATTGGCATGGGCGTGCCACTACTCTTGGTGGGTATTTCAGCGGGAAGTTTGTTGCCTCGCGCGGGCGTATGGATGGAGCAGATCAAACGATTTTTTGGTGTGCTTATGTTGGCGATGGCTATTTGGATGGTGTCGCCTGTTATCCCGGCCTTATATCAGATGCTGGCATGGAGTCTTCTTTTGTTGACATATGGCGCCTACCAGTTGTTTGTGTATAAGGGGCGTGTATTCTCAAAATTTTTAGCGATGTTATTTATTTTGGGCGGCGCTGCGCAATTGATTGGCTTGATTACTGGTGGGCGTGATCCACTTTCCCCAGTTGCCCATTTGACTGGGAATGTGGTGCATGTGCAGTTCCAGCGCGTAAAAACGACGGCTGAGTTGGACACGATTCTCGCGCAGTCGAGAGAAAAGCTCGTGATGTTAGATTTCTACGCGGACTGGTGTATCTCCTGTAAAGAAATGGAGAAGCTAACCTTTGTCGAGCCGCGTGTAAAAGCCAAATTGGATCAGATGCTGTTATTGCAAGTGGATGTGACGAAAAATGATTCTGATGATAAAGCGATGCTAAAGCGCTTCGGTTTGTTTGGTCCGCCAGGGATCATCTTCTTTGATCGCACTGGTCAAGAAATTGTAGGCAAGCGCGTAATTGGCTATCAAAACGCTGAGAAATTTTTGCAGTCTTTGCAGCAGTTAGAAACCGTTAAGCCGTAGTTGAGTTATTCTTACTTGACGGCACAAAGAAACAAAAAGCTGGAATAAATCCAGCTTTTTTGTTTCTATCGAACAGGCACAACCAGCTCAGCGTAGTCGTACAGAGCTCCCAAAATATGCTGCTCTTCCTCATCGGCATTTTCGGATAGTTGATCAATTTCATTGAAATAGGCATCGACCGTGCGAGCATTTGCTTCACCATCTAATAAGCGTGCCCGTCGATGTTCTTCCCACAGCGCTTGTTCTTCTACATTGAGACTCGTTGGGAAATTACGTGCGCGATAACGAAATACCAGTTCCTCTAAACGACTATCGTTGAAATGTGGATGCGTGGATGCCAATTGCTGTGGCGTAAGTTGACGTAAATCGTTCAAAATTTTACGGTCTGCGCTGCTGATAAATCCACCATACAAATCTTCATCGACATCAACAGCTTCATGAGCAGGACGCGAATACACTTGCTGCCAAAGTTGCGGATCCAATGTCGATTGTAACTCGCGCGCTACTTCGATATTAGTCATCACTTGCTGCATATCGATATTCCAACGGGCAGCCATTTCACTGCTGAGTGTTTTGAGATTACCAATCACGATAGGTGATTTGTTGAGGTGGATACTTTTTACCGGTAAACGTAAAACGCCTTCGGGTAGCACATCGCTCTTGCTAAACATGCGTTGTTGAATGGTCGCGATGTCTAAATTTTGCAGCTCGCTAGGATCAAATTGTAGATCCCAAGCGATTACCTCGTTTTTATTGCTTGGGTGAATTGCTAACGGCCACATCACGGCAAGACAACCGCGCTCGGTACTAAACATGCCAGAAACGTGCAAGAAAGGTTTTGCAAGTAAGGGAAGACCGATTTCACTGGCGACCTTTTCTTTCTTGTGTAGTGCAAAACAAAAATCAAATAATTTAGGTTGTTTTTCTTTGATTAATTTTGCCAATGCAATTGTGGCACGCACATCTGATAGTGCATCATGTGCTGCGTCGTGGGTGATGCCGTTTGCCGCCGTGAGGTGTTCCAGCCTAAAGCTCGGTTTTCCCTCATCATTTAATGGCCAATTGATTCCGTCTGGTCGTAACGCGTAGGTGGTACGAACCATGTCCATGATATCCCAGCGCCCACATTGATTTTGCCACTCGCGCGCATAAGGATCGATTAAATTACGCCAAAACATAAAACGTGTAATTTCATCGTCAAAGCGTATTGTGTTGTAACCTACACCAATCGTGCCCGTCGTCGCTAACTGCTTCTCAATTTGGGCGGCAAACGCGTGTTCAGGCAAGCCTTGTTCAAGGCATTGCTGCGGTGTGATATGTGTGATTAGGCAGGATTGTGGATCGGGTAAAAAGTCGTTGGCTGGCTTGCAAAATAAATTAATTGGCTCACCGATTTCATTTAAGTCGGCATCGGTACGAATCGCCGCAAATTGTGCTGGGCGATCGCGTCGAGCTTGTGCGCCGAAGGTCTCATAGTCGTGCCAGAGAAAGCTATGTGTTGTCATTGTGAATGCGCGTGCTTTGGGAGTCGTGAATTATTCATTGCGCTGTCCGCGACCCTCTAAATAACCTTGCAGCCGCATCGCAATTAAAAAAAGGATGACGGTGAGTGCCATCAGTCCAAGTACGAGTTTGAAACCAGTATCTTCATTAATCCACGGCATCTTTGCGAAATTCATGCCGAAAATCCCTGTGATTAAAGTCAGCGGCATAAACAAAGCGGTGATCACCGTCAAGATACGCATAATCTCGCTGGTTTTGTGTGACACGGCCGCGAAGTGAATTTGCACCGACGATTCAAGCGATGCTTCGAGCCGTCGAGTGTGATTGAGCACGCGATTAATATGTTCCATCACATCATTAGTGCGAACCAATAACAAATCTTTAGCGCGACTTTGTTTGTTACCAGACCCGTCAAACGTGTCAATAAAGTGATCGCGCAGCTCTTGTAAAGCATCATATTGTTCTTCACACAAATGCTCCAGCTTACGCAACTCTACCCGTGAGTCGAGTAAAGCAACCCAATTATTAAACGGTTTGCGCGGATCAAGTAAGGCATGCTGCCAGCGATCTAATTGATTGGTTAATGGCTGGCGTAAATCAAGATATTGATCAACCATGGCATTTAACAAACGCAGCATTAAATCCTCTGGTGATGCCGGTAATTTACTACTCAAGTTATTATTGTCTTTGGGCTTAAAGTTGAGTAAGCGTGCGCGCATAGTTTCAACTGTGCGGCTATAGTTTGCGCGTACTGTGATCAGTGCGTTACCAATCAAGAGAAAAGAAACAGGTTGCGTTTGCAGTCGATGTAAAACTGCCGGCATTTTTTTCTTGGCGTTATGACTCTCTTGTGGAGTTGAATTGGATTCGCCACTCTCCCCATTTAATGCCAGCTTTTGAAAGATCACTAATTCGTAATCTTGTGTCGCATCAAAATTGGATGGGTGGCTGCGATTGCAAATATCCTTGAGATGTAAATCAAAGATGCGTATGCCAGTGAGTTTTTCAACTTGATCACGCCAAGCATCAGCATCTCGCTCAACTTCATCATGCGTGATGTCTATCCACATAAACCGATATGTGTCATCCCCAGTATCGTTTTCACCATCGCCAATTAATTCGATCGCTCTATTTAATGTGGTCGGGTTCAGAGTGACTTGCGTATCGCTAATGTAGAAAATATCCATGAAATGCAAACTCAATGATCAAAGTGAATTTATTTGCTTTGCTGTAGCAAGCGTGCAATGTCGCGTGCAAAGTAAGTTAGCACACCGTCAGCACCAGCACGTTTAAATGCCATGATTGCTTCCATCATGGTCTTGTCATGATCTATCCAGCCGTTCTGCGCTGCCGCTTTAATCATCGCATATTCACCGCTAACCTGATAGGCAAACGTCGGCACTTTAAACTCATCTTTTACGCGACGTACGATGTCAAGATAAGGCATACCAGGCTTCACCATGACCATGTCCGCACCTTCTGCCAAATCAAGTGCGACTTCACGCAATGCCTCATTGCTGTTGGCTGGGTCCATTTGATAATTGGCTTTGTTACTTTTTCCTAAATTGCCAGCAGAGCCAACAGCGTCGCGGAACGGACCATAAAATGCTGATGCGTATTTCGCAGAGTAAGCCATAATCCGTGTGTAGATGAAACCTTGTTCCTCAAGCGCGCTACGAATGGCACCAATTCTGCCATCCATCATGTCGCTAGGAGCGACAATATCGGCACCAGCCGCGGCATGGGTGAGCGCTTGCTTGACCAGTATTGCAGTCGTTTCATCATTTAACACATAGCCATCGGCATTAATCAAACCATCTTGTCCGTGACTGGTATAAGGATCTAATGCGATATCAGTCAAAATGCCTAACTCTGGGCAACGCGCTTTCAGTGCGCGAATAGCGCGCGGAATTAAACCATCTGGGTTCGTCGCTTCCACGCCATCTTCTGTTTTTAAATGATTCTCGATCGACGGAAATAAGGCCAATACAGGGATTCCCAACGCAACGCAATCATCGGCAACTTCCAATAGCTTATCCAAGCTCATGCGTTCGACACCAGGCATGGACGCGACAGGTTCGATTTTGTTTTCACCGTCAACCAAAAACACGGGATAGATTAAATCTGCAGCAGTGACGTGATTTTCACGCATTAAGTTACGAGAGAACGTATCTTTGCGCATACGGCGCATACGCAGGTGCGGAAATTGGGATGAGAGAGTAGTGGACATAGAGATTTAAAAAATTATCGAGGTTAATGAAACTTTTCTTACGAATTTAGCTCTTAGTATTAGGCATTATGCTTACCGCTGGTCCTCCCTAAGCGGGCGCCACTTGTTCCCATTCGATTGGCGTTTTTTTCCTCGGCAC
This sequence comes from Affinundibacterium baiyunense, assembly GCF_018139645.1. Classification (GTDB taxonomy): domain Bacteria; phylum Pseudomonadota; class Gammaproteobacteria; order Burkholderiales; family Burkholderiaceae_D; genus Undibacterium; species Undibacterium baiyunense. The sequence continues at coordinate 48,685 of NZ_JAGSPM010000014.1, read as the reverse complement.
TACAAAGTGCCGGGGTTTTTTTATGCCAAATCAGAATTGCTGTCTGCTTGCTTCAAGTCTTCAAAGATTGGTGTTGCATCCAAGCCAGTCAATTCACGAATCTTTGCATCCGCTTCTTCGATACCAGTTCGGTTTAATGCTGAAAATAATTGTGCAGTAAATGGATAGGGCGTGCCGATTGCATCCACATAACTAGCCAAAATATTTTGTGCTAAGCGAAGCGCATTGGTTGCGTCATTGCGATTGAGTTTATCGGCTTTTGTTAATATGCAGTGAATTGGACGGCCTGTAGGCGCGAACCACTCTAACATTTGTTTATCTAAATCGGTGAATGGGCGGCGTGAATCCATGATCAAAATCAAAGCCGCTAATTGCTCACGTCTTTGTACGTAGCTGCCGAGTAAGACGTTCCAATGATTCTTGGCCGCACCCGGAACTTCAGCGTAACCGTAACCTGGCAAATCGACTAGTAAAGCGCGAATTTCATCTTGCCGTGTCTCATCCTTGCGGTGTTGGCCGACGTGTGCACCGCCAATTGAAAAAAAGTTAATATGTTGCGTGCGACCGGGCGTTTTAGATGCGAAACAGAGTTTTTTCTGATTACATAAAATATTGATCGCGGTTGATTTGCCTGCATTTGAACGACCAGCAAATGCGACTTCAGGCACTTGTAAGCTCGGCAGATCGCGTAAGTGGTTGACTGTGGTAAAGAACCGGGCTTGCCAGAGGATAGACATAAATCAGAGCCAATCAAAAAGGAGGGGCAAAAATGCAAAAAAAGGGACAAAACGATTAGTTTCATCTTGAAATGTGAGGTTTCTTAACGTCAATTGACTTGGAATAGCTCAACATTTCCACGAAAGCTATTGTACAATAAGGGGTTAGCTACGTGGGCTCCATGGCATCATTGCTTGTCACGTATGTTTTGCTTCTCAGATGCTTCAATAGAACCGATTTCCAATTTTTAGTCTCAAGGTGTTTGAATGAACCGTGCATTTTTATCATTTTCCAAGTCCCTCAGCATCGTTGCTTTAGCGGCATCTTCACTCGTTTCTATTGCCTCTGCAACTGAGCCTGTAGCTAAACCAGTCAAAGCTGATCTGGCAAAAGGTGAAGCTTTGTACAGCAACGGCGATGCAGCTCGCGGTATTGTTGCTTGCGTTTCATGTCATGGTGCGGCAGGAAATTCAACAATCAGTATTAATCCTAAATTGTCAGGTCAGCATGACGCTTACCTCGTAAAACAATTAATGGATTTCACGACACCAGCGCGTAATAATGCAGTGATGACGACATTCTCTAAGTTAATGACTCCAGAAGACATGAAAAATGTGTCTGCCTATTTGGCTGTGCAAAAGCCGAAGGCTGGCGCTGCAAAAAATAAAGACATCGTGAACTTAGGTCAAACTATTTACCGCGCAGGTATTGCGGAGAAGAATGTTGCTGCTTGTGCTGGTTGCCATAGTCCAAATGGCGCAGGTATTCCAGCGCAATTCCCACGTATCGCTGGTCAACACCAAGATTACACTGTGGCGCAGTTAACAGCGTTCCGCACAGGCGCTCGTAAAAATAGCGCACAGATGACAACTATTGCAAAACGTATGTCAGATGAAGAAATGAAAGCAGTTGCTGACTATGTTGCTGGCTTGAAGTAAGCGCTTCGCAACTACAATAACAAGTAAAACGATTAACGGAGGGGGTGGCAAATGCCATCCCCTTTTTGTTTTTGGACATGTATGGAACTTGAAACTAACACCTCAGGCCTAGAAATTAAAACGCAACGTGTTTGGCTCGCCAGTAGTGTAGAGCTTTTGTCATCGATGCGTTTTGCGATCAGCTTGCTCACTATTATCGCGATCTCGTCGATTATTGGCACCGTACTGAAACAAAATGAACCTTTGCCAAATTACGTAAATCAGTTTGGCCCATTTTGGTTTGAGGTTTTTCAACATCTGAGTTTGTACTCTGTGTACTCTGCATGGTGGTTTTTGGCCATCATGGGCTTTTTGGTTTTGTCGACAAGCTTATGCTTGATTCGCAATACGCCGAAAATGCTCAAAGATATGCGTAGTTGGCGTGAAAATGTACGCGAGCAATCATTGCGTAATTTCCGTCATAAAGCTGAGTGGCGTAGCACGGTCTCAAGAGAGGCAATGATTCAGCAGATGACACAGCAAATAAAGAATTTAGGATATCAATTTAAGCTGGTTGAAAAAGAAAATGCGAGTTTGATCGCAGCAAAAAAAGGCGCAGCAAATAAGTGGGGTTACATTTTTGCACATGCTGCCATCGTTGTTATTTGTATTGGTGGCCTATTGGATTCGGATCTAGCGATTCGATTTCAACAATGGTTTGGTGGCAAAGTCCCGTTTGAGGGCAGTGGGGTATTAATTTCGCAAATTCCCGCGCAGCACAAATTGTCGTTAGCGAATCCGACTTTCCGCGGCAATATTGCTATTCCAGAGGGAAAAAGTGGCGATACGGCGGTCATTCCGCAGGCAAAAGGCGTGTTGTTGCAAGAGCTGCCGTTCACTATTCGATTGAAGAAATTTCATATTGATTTTTATTCGACAGGGATGCCAAAACTATTCGCAAGTGATGTCACCATCGTTGATCATGAAACTGGCAAAACCTTTGATTCGACTATTAAAGTCAATCATCCTTTAATCTATAAAGGAATCGCCATTTTCCAATCTAGTTTTGATGATGGTGGAAGCTTGTTGCAAGTACAGGCACACAGTATGACTGGGGCTAATTTAGGAAAGTTTCCAATTAGCGCCAAAATGGGTGGCGAGAATAAGCTGACTGCTGAACAAGTAAATGGCCGTGATGAATATACGATCGAATGGAGCGCTTTTAGACCGTTTAATGTCGAAAATTTAGCACGTGAAGGACAAGACTTACGCGCAGTTAATTCGAATCAAAACTTTACGCAAAAATTAACTGCTGACTTAGATAAGCATTCAGGTTCTGCCGCCAAAAATGCGAACAATAAAGACTTGAAAAATGTCGGTCCAAGTATGCAATACAAATTACGCGATAAGACTGGGCAGGCGAGAGAGTTTCATAACTACATGCAGCCCGTTTTGTTGGATGGTAGTTGGGTCTTCTTAGCTGGTGCGCGCGACTCACCAAATGAGCAATTCCGTTATTTAAGAATTCCTGCGGATGAAGATGATAAGTTAGATGAATGGATGCGTTTGCGTGCTGCGTTGGCTAATCCAGAATTAAGATCGAGGGCTGCAGAAGTGTATGCCAAACGTGCGTTGCCAAACGCAGGGGCCGAAGCAATGCAAGTGCAGTTGGCTAATTCCGCCAAGAAAGGCTTGAGCATTTTTGCTGGTGAAGGCGATGCGCCAAAACTGGCGGGATTTACTGCGATTGCCGGTTTCTTAGAAAATATTCCCGCAGAAGAACAAACTAAAGCAGCAGATGTGTTTATGAAAATCCTCAACGGAAGTATGTGGGATTTGTGGCAGTTGGCTCGTCAGAAAGAAGGCTTGCCAGCATTGGAGTTGACCGAAAAACGCGCTCAGTTTTTGCAATTAGCGACCTCAGCTTTGTCTGACGCCTTCTTCTATGGTGCACCTGTCTATTTACAAATGACTGGTTTTGAAGAGATCAAGGCTTCGGTATTTCAGGTGACGCGAGCACCAGGACAAAATGTGGTGTATCTTGGCTGCTTATTTTTGGTGATCGGTGTGTTTTCAATGTTCTATATTCGCGAACGACGTTTGTGGATTTGGATTAAACATGATGCGGGTGAAACACACGCATTGATGGCATTGAGTTCTCAGCGCAAGACTTTAGATTTTGAAAAAGAATTTGAGCTATTGAAAAAGCAGCTCGGCGTACCTGAGCAGCCAACTGAATCTGTGACTACTTCAAGTTAATATTTGCACCGAATTGCTTGACTCAATCAACCAAGAATTTAAAAATTATTCTCACGGGATTTGTATGGAAACGAGTTTGACATATCAAAATTATTTTCAGCGCCGCAGCGCTTTCGATTGGATCTATGCGGCATTGCTGTGCGCAGGTGCTTTTTTTGCGTTTCATCGTTACGGCCAGTACATGGATATTTACGAGGAAGCTATTTTGCTTTTGAGTGCGCCGACCTTTGCTTGGTTAGGATGGAATTGGAAGCCAATGCGTGCCTTGATGATTGTCTTGGCGGTGCTATCGCTATTCGCAATTTCTCAATATGCAGGTTCACTAGATCTCGCGAATAAGAAATTTTTCTTGAAATACTTACTCTCAAGTCAATCTGCGATTTTGTGGATGAGTACTTTCTTTGTGCTATCCACTTTGTTTTATTGGGGTGGTTTGATTTTGCGTTCTGATTTTGGCGCATCAGTTGGATCAGGCTTATGTTGGGCAGCGGTGGTAATGGGCTTCACCGGCTTATTGGTGCGTTGGTATGAGTCTTATTTGATTGGGCCAGATGTTGGTCATATTCCGGTCTCGAATTTGTATGAAGTATTTATCTTATTTTCTATGATTACTGCCTTGTTTTACTTGTACTACGAGGAGAGCTATGGAACACGTCAGCTAGGTGCCTTCGTCTTATTGGTGATCTCAGCAGCGGTCGCGTTTTTGTTGTGGTACACCGTGAGTCGCGATGCAGCAGAAATTCAACCTTTAGTGCCCGCATTACAAAGCTGGTGGATGAAAATCCACGTGCCGGCCAATTTTATTGGTTATGGCACTTTCTCCTTAGCTGCGATGGTTGGCGTTGCCTATTTATTTAAATCGAAAGGGATGCTGCAAGATCGTTTGCCTAGCCTTGAGGTGTTGGATGACGTGATGTACAAAGCAATTGCGGTTGGTTTTGCTTTCTTCACGATTGCGACAATTTTAGGCGCATTATGGGCGGCCGAGGCATGGGGCGGTTATTGGTCATGGGACCCAAAAGAAACTTGGGCTTTGATCGTTTGGCTTAATTATGCTGCATGGTTGCATATGCGCTTGATGAAAGGTCTCCGTGGTCAGGTGGCTGCGTGGTGGGCAATCGTAGGTCTGTTGGTGACGACCTTTGCCTTTTTAGGCGTTAATATGTTCTTATCTGGATTGCATTCATACGGCGCACTGTAATTCTCTGCTAAATCACATAAAAAGCGGCACAAGCATTTTGTTTGTGCCGCTTTTTCTTTGACGATTTATCAGTGTTTGTTGAAAGGGGCAATTTGAACCGTTACACCAGAAACTTTCTGTTTTCTGTAAGGTTCAAACCGAATTCTCGACTTATGAGACACTAAGCAAGTTTGAATCAAGTTGTGTTGTTGTGCATTTAAAAAAAGGAGTCATTATGCGTATGCCTTTTCAGCAATATGGTGATCAGCCACCCACTGCTTCAGAAATTACACCGCGTGTTATTGTTGAATCGCGTCGTGATTTTATGCGACAACTAGCAGTCGGTTCTGTGGCTAGCGCCGCAGTACTTGAAATGCTGCAGCGCGAGGCGTTTGCGCAAAATCCAAGCGCGCAAAAATTAGCTGCTGCGGCCAATTCTAACTACTTGATATTGGACAAAAAGACCTCGTATAAGGATGCGACGACTTACAATAATTTTTATGAATTTGGTACCGACAAGGCAGACCCTGCGGAGAATGCCGATAGCTTGAAGACGCGTCCATGGACGGTGACGATCGAAGGCGAAGTAAAAAAATCTGTCACTTTGGATTTGGATAGTTTATTAAAGTTAGCACCTTTGGAGGAGCGTGTGTATCGCTTGCGATGTGTTGAAGGGTGGTCGATGGTGATACCTTGGATTGGTTACTCTTTATCTAACTTATTAAAGAAAGTTGAGCCAACAGGAAATGCACGTTATGTTGAGTTCATCTCATTGGCAGATAAACGTCAAATGCCTGGCGTGAACAGTCGCGTTTTGCAGTGGCCTTACACCGAAGGTTTAAGAATGGATGAAGCGATGCATCCATTAAGTCTGCTTGCACTAGGCATGTATGGTGAGGTTTTGCCCAAGCAGAATGGCGCACCTGTGCGTTTAGTATTGCCGTGGAAGTATGGATTTAAATCGGCTAAATCCATTGTGAAAATTCGATTGACCAAAGATCAGCCTCGTACTTCGTGGAATTTATCGGCACCAGAAGAATATGGGTTTTATTCAAATGTAAATCCTGAAGTAGATCACCCTCGCTGGTCACAAGCAAGCGAGCGACGCATCGGTGAAGATGGATTCTTATCGCGCAAACGCAAGACGCTGATGTTCAATGGATATAGTGAAGTCGCCAGTTTGTATACCGGAATGGATCTAAGAAAGTTCTATTAATGCTGACAATTAAATCCTTAAGTCCGCGCCAATTATTCTGGTGCAGAGTGATTGTGTTTGTATTGGCTTTGCTACCGTTTCTGCGCTTGGTTTATGCGGTTTACCAAGATGCACTTGGCGCGAATCCTTTGGAGTTTATTACGCGTAATACCGGTGATTGGGCGCTATATTTTCTTTGTATTAGCTTGGCGATTACGCCACTGCGTAAAATTTTAGAGTGGCATTGGTTGATTCGCTTGCGTCGTATGCTTGGTCTGTATGCCTTCTTTTATGCGTCGCTGCATTTCTTAACTTTTTTATGGTTTGACCATTTCTTCGACCTGAGTGATATGTGGCTTGATGTGGTAAAGCGTCCTTTTATCACCGTGGGCTTTGTCGCATTCGTGTTGTTGCTGCCATTGGCTTTGACGAGCAACCAATGGATGATCAGGCAGTTGGGCGGTAAACAATGGCAACTACTGCACCGTTTGGTTTATTTGATTGCGCCCTTAGGCGTACTGCATTATTTCTGGATGAAGGCGGGGAAAAACTTATTACTGCAACCCTTGTTATTTGCGGTGCTAGTCGGTGGCTTGTTGGGAGTGCGTCTGTATTGGCGTTTGCAGTCACGCATGAAACGCTAGCGACTCATTTTGATGGCATTGTCTCAGTTTGTGTCGGCATTGATTGCGTCACGTTTGTCGTCGCTGAGCTCGCTTTTTTTTCTGGCATGTAAAGTGGTCCCTTTTGACCGCAAGCGCTTAGTAACAAAGTGCTGAGTAGAATTGTCCCTGCGATACGTGGAGAAATGCGTGTGTGCTTATTCAAAATCTTGTAACCCGTATAGAATGCCGCATGGATATGCAGAATTTCATTGAAAGTGGGAGTGTAACATGACGGAATCGGAATTTTTAGTGCTGGCGGATAGCTGCTTGCAACAAGTGCAGGAAATGTTTGAGACAGCGTTTGAAACGGATGTATGGGATGTGGATACCAAACGCAGCGGCAATGTTTTAGAAATTGAATTTGTTGGTAATGGTTCTAAGATTATTGTGAATAGCCAAGCACCGATGCAAGAAATGTGGGTGGCTGCGCGATCTGGTGGATTTCATTACAAATATGATGGCGCGTTTTGGCGTAATACACGCGATCAATCTGAGTTATTTGCTGTTCTGCGCGATATTGCAGAATCGCAGAATTGAATCGTTTAGAAAAATAAATTGTAGTCTCAATAAAACACAAAAAAATAGCGAGAAATTTTCTCGCTATTTTTTTATTCGTCTATTTATTCAATAATTACTTCGTCTGCATTCAAGGCGCGAGGCACTGAGCCCGGTGGATTTTCTACATAGAAGTAGTCGCCCTCGGCTTGAATAATACCGTTTGGAACAGGTCGTTCCATAATCGGGATATCACGTAAAGCGCGTTGCATGTAACTAATCCAAATAGGTAGGGCGAGGCCGCCACCGGTTTCGCGATTACCTAGATTACGCGGTTGGTCATACCCCATCCAAGCAACGCCAACGATTTTTGCTTGATAACCTGCGAACCAAGCGTCGATCGAGTCATTCGTCGTACCCGTTTTGCCGGCAATATCTGGTCGTTTTAGCGAGAGTGCTTTGGTCGCGGTTCCAAAGCGAACCACATCTCTGAGCATACTATCCATTAAGAAGGCATTGCGTTCATCGATGACGCGATTGGCTTCGTCCGCTGCTGTGTCGGGCTTGGCTTGCGCGATGACTTTTCCTTCGGAATCCGTAATTTTGGAAATCAGGTAAGGATTTACTTTGTAGCCCCCATTTGCAAACACTGCATACGCTCCAGCCATTTGTAATGGCGTAACGGCACCAGCACCCAACGCCAAGGTTAAGTAAGGTGGATTTTTTTCAGGAAGGAAGCCGAAGCGACTGGTGTACTCCTGCCCGTACTTGGCACCAACTTTTTGCAGTATGCGAATCGACACCATGTTTTTGGACTTGGTCAGACCTTTGCGCATCGACATAGGGCCTTCGTACTTTCCATCGTAATTCTTTGGTTCCCAAGCTTGTCCTCCAGTTTGACCAGCATCGAAGCTAATTGGCGAGTCATTAATAATTGTTTGTGGGGACAGCCCTCTTTCTAGTGAAGATGAATAAATAAAAGGCTTGAAACTCGATCCAGGTTGGCGCCAGGCTTGTGTCACATGGTTGAACTTATTCAAGTTGTAATCAAAACCGCCCACTAGTGCGCGAATCGCGCCATCGTGCGTATCTGCGGCAACAAATGCGGATTGCACTTCAGGCATTTGAATGATGGACCAGTTCTTTCCTTCTAAAATTACTCGAATTACTGCACCACGTTGTATGCGCTTATTGGGTGGGGCATTGGCTTTTAAACCTGAGGCTGCAAAGCTTAAGCCAGCTCCTGTAATTTGAATTTCCTCTCCGTTTGATAAAGTTGCTTTTACCGACGTTGGACTTGCCTCGGTCACCATGGCAGCCAAGATGTCATCACTATCTGGGTGATCGGCCAGTTCTTTCTCGATAATTTCATCGGCCACTTCTTTGTTTCTAGGTAGTTCAACAATCGCTTCCGGACCGCGGTAGCCATGACGGCGTTCGTAATCAAGTACGCCTTTTCGCAAAGCGGCATAGGCAGTTTCTTGTTCTTCTTTGGTGATTGTTGTATAGACGTTAAATCCGTGCGTGTAGGTATCTTCCTTAAATTGTTCGTACACCAACTGACGAGCCATTTCTGCTACATATTCCGCGTGAATCGCAAATTCTGCACTATTGGTTTTGATGTGTAACTTCTCCACCTTAGCAACTTCATACTGTGCTTCCGTTATGTAGCCTAGTTGTTTCATGCGTTGCAGAATGTACTGTTGACGTACGGTTGCACGTTTAGGATTGGCAACGGGATTGTAAGCGGATGGTGCTTTTGGGAGACCCGCGAGCATTGCTGCCTCTGCTACCGTGATGTCTTTTAAGCTCTTTCCGAAATAAATTTGTGCAGCAGAGGAAAAACCATAGGCGCGCTGTCCCAAGTAAATTTGGTTCATGTACACCTCGAGAATCTGATCTTTGGTCAGATTTTGCTCGATCTTCCAAGCAAGCAAAATTTCATAAATCTTGCGTTTAATAGTTTGCTCGGTCGATAAGAAAAAATTTCTCGCAACCTGCTGAGTGATGGTGGAAGCACCTTGTTTGTTACTAGTTGTTACATTATTGATAGCAGCACGGGCAATGCCGATATAATCGACGCCACCGTGTTCGTAGAATCGATCATCCTCAATGGCAAGTACCGCTTTCTTCATCACATCGGGAATTTCTGTGAAGTGAACAACATTGCGTCTTTCTTCCCCAAATTCGGCAATCAAGACATTGTCAGCAGAAAACACCCGCATGGGCATTTTGGGGCGGTAACTGGTAATCGCATCAATCTCAGGGAGGTTGGGATAAGCCATTGAAATTGCAAAAACTAGCACTAGAACGCCAGTCAACATAAGACCAAAGACAACGAGCAAGAATTGCAAAAATATGCGTGCCACCAAATTTGGTTTAGATGCGCTTGGGGCTTGAGCTTCGTTGCTTGGTTCGATGGGGGATGTTGATGACATGATGGCATAGTAAAAAACAGGTAGGTCAGCATTATAGCTGGGCTGAATCAACTATAAAAATTGCATTTCGGGCTTTTTATGCATCAAGTGGAGAATTGACAACGTAAAACCGCCACTTCTACCGGAAAATGCTTTACATTACACTCCCCTTATTGCTAGGATTTAACGTAAGCTAGTATGAGTGTCTGCTAAATCGCGGTTTTTAAAAGAAAAATTGAATTTTGAGGCGGTTTAATTTGTTTTTGCTAGGCAACATCAATAGCAGATTTTTGGTGTATTTTGCATGAAAAAAATATTTATTTGAGGGGATTTCCTTGGCTTTCGATCTTGCGTCATTGCTTGGACAAAAGAATCCGCCCCTGGTGGGACTGGATATCAGCACGTCCGACGTTAAGCTGGTAGAACTCTCACGTGCCGGCGAAAAAGACTTTAAATTAGAACGTTGTGCTTTCGAACCTTTGCCTAAAGGGGCTGTGGTAGACGGCAACATTGAAAACTTAGAGCAAGTTTCGGAAGCAGTATTGCGCGTGTTAAAGCGTAGCGGTACTGGTACTAGAAATGTTGCTTTAGCGATGCCTGCTGCGTCAGTCATCACAAAGAAAATGATTTTGCCTGGCAGCTTGACTGAACAAGCACTTGAATTTCAAGTTGAGTCTGAGGCAAGTCAATATATTCCATTCTCGATGGATGAAGTTAGCATTGATTTTTGTGTTATTGGGCCAACTGCCAATTCAGAAGAAGACGTAGACGTTTTGCTTGCTGCTTCACGTAAAGAGAAGATTGAGGACCGCGTAGCTGCAGCGCAAGCTGCAGGTCTACAGGCAAAAGTGATGGACATTGAGTCTTTTGCCGCCAGGGCCGCTGTTGAGCGATTGATTGAGCAGCAACCGAATGGTGGGCAAGATCAAATTTATGCCTTGTTTCAAATTGGTTCAAAAGTCACATATATATCGATCATGCTCAATGGCGAAGTTATCTATGAGCGAGATCAGCAATTTGGTGGTAACCAGTTGACGCAAGATATTGTTCGTAATTACGGGTTGTCATTCGACGAAGCGGAGATGAAAAAGCGCCAAGGGGATTTGCCGGATAGCTATGAAATGGAGTTATTGGAACCATTTTTAGAAAATGCTGCTCTAGAAGTTACCCGCGCCATTCAATTCTTCTTCACCTCGACCCCCTACACGCGCATCGATCAAATTTTCCTCGCTGGTGGGTGTTCGATGTTGCCCGGTTTAGTTGAGATTGTTGCTGAACGAACCAAATTGTCGACCTCAGTAATTAGCCCATTCAAAGGTATGGAGTTAGGTTCGAATGTGAACGAGAAAACATTGAGAAGTGATGCGCCTGCCTACTTAGTTGCTTGTGGTTTAGCAATGCGGAGGTACGGATAATGATTCGAATTAACCTACTTCCACACCGCGAAGCACGTCGAAAAGAGCTAAAGAGTCAGTTCTATTCATTAATGATGCTTGCCGGATTAGTTGGCGCAGCAGTTGTTATCTTAGTCGGCTTTGTTTTCTCTACACAGTTATCCGCACAGACGGAGCGAAATGCTTTTATCACTCAAGAAAATCTTGAGTTGGATAAAAAGATCAAAGAAGTTGCCAACTTGAAGCAAGAAATCGATGCATTAAAGGCGAGGCAACAAGCGGTTGAAGATTTGCAAGGAGATCGCAATCAACCTGTCTATATGATGAATGAGCTGGTCAGGCTGGCCCCTGAAGGTTTGTATTTGACGGTCATCGAACAGAAGGGGCAAAGAATCGCAATCAAGGGGTATGCTCAGTCACATTCAGTGGTCGGTCTATTCGTTACAGAGTTGAGTGGTTCGCCGTGGATGAGCAAACCTGAAATTATTCAGAACAAGGCGGTGGGGCTTGGCCAGGGACGTGACGCAAAACGCGTTATCGAGTTTGATTTGAGTGTTGATATTCGCCGTCCACGTGAATTAGAAGCTGCAGCCAGTGCTGCTGAAGCTGGTGCAGTTAAGAAAAATCCAGCAGACGCAAAATCGCCTTAACGAAGAGAATACTATGTCAGATTTTAAGGAAAAGTTTGAGTCGCTTGCCAGTCAGTTTCGAGACCTTAACGGCTTGCATCCCGGTTTATGGCCACTAGCACCTCGGATATTGTCGGCAATTGGTCTATGTATTTTTGTTCTATTTGTTGGTTGGTGGTTTTATTGGAGTACTCAATTAGAAGAAATTGATCTTGGTCAGCAAGAAGAGCAAAAATTGAAAGATACCTTTAAAGTAAAGGTTCAGCAGTCAATTAGTTTAGATGCCTTGAAAGAACAACGTAAGTTGGTATTGCAATATGTGTCGCGTATGGAGAAGCAATTACCAAGTACGGCAGAATATGCTGCCGTGTTAGCCGATATTAACTCTGCTGCGAATGGTCGTGGCTTGAGCATGGATATTTTTAAGCCTGCTGGTGCAACGATTAAGGATTATTACGCGGAGTTGCCGATTGAGATTCAGATGGTTGCAAATTACCACGATATGGCGCAATTCGTAGCCGACGTAGCAAAGTTGCCACGTATTGTTACCTTAAACAATCTTAGCTTCAAAGTAAGTAAAGATGCAAAAAAGCCGGGAATAGTTATGGATGGCATTGCCAAGACTTATCGTTATCTGGATCCTGAAGAGATTGCCGAGCAAGCTGCTGAACGCAAGAAAAATAAAGAGGCGAAGAAATGAAAATAGTGCCTAAATTTATTATCTTTTTCTTGCCTTTCCTATTGAGCGCCTGTGGTGATAACGGACTTGATGAATTAAAGGGATGGATGGATCAAGTGAAAAAGGAAACCAATGTTAAGGTTGCACCAATAGCTGAGCCCAAAGTCTTTATCCCTGCCTCTTATGAAGGTACTGACTTCATCGATCCGTTTGATTCTGGGAAGTTGTTAGTCGTGTTCGCTCGTATGAAGGCTGCAAATGACAATGGATTGAAACCAGATTTTGATCGTCCAAAAGAAGCGCTTGAAGGTTACGCTTTAGAGTCAATGAAAATGGTCGGTACATTTGACAATCATAAGACATTGCAAGGTCTTATTCAGATTGGGAAAGCGGTATTTCCTGTTGTTGTCGGCGGGTATATAGGACAAAATTTTGGCAAAGTTATTAGTATCAATGAAACCAGAATTGATCTTGTAGAAGTGGTGCAAGACGCGACCGGTGAATGGACAGAAAGAAAAGCAAGCTTAGAATTGCAAGAGGCGAAAAAATGATGAGATTGATAAAAGTAATTAATAGGAGCATCAAGAACATGAAGTACTTCTTTTTGGGACTAATGTTCTTGGGTCAGTTCGTTCAAGCGCAGACCACTAATACGATCGAATCGATTACCGCCAATCAGCAAGGTGCGAATATTATCGTGAAGATAAATTTTAAGACACCTCTGGTTAAACCGCCCGTCGCATTTTCGATTACAAATCCAGCTAGAATTTCTTTTGATTTTGCAAATACAAGTAATGGTACCGGTAAAAGTACCGTGGATGTGGGATTGGGCGAAGTCCGTAGCGTTAATTTGATTGAAGTGCCAGAACGGTCTAGATTGGTTTTTAATTTGAACCGCTCGTTGAACTATGCAACCTTCATTGAAGGTAGCTCATTGATAGTAACGATTGATGGTTCAGGTGGGCTGGCGACACCAGTGAATGCTATTGGTTTGCCAGTTAATAATAGAGAAATAGCGCAGCCAACGAAACAATTGTTGCGTGATATCGATTTTCGTCGTGGCGTCGCAGGAGATGGTCGCGTCGTAGTTGAACTGCCGAGTAATCAAGTGGCGATTGATGCAAAACTTCAAGGTCAAACTATAGTTGTCGACTTTATGAAGGTCGGAATCCCTGATATTTTGCGTAAGACTTTGGATGTGTCTGACTACGGTTCTCCTGTACAGAAAGTGACAACCACTCGGCAAGGCGAAAATGTCAGAATGTTGATCGAGCCAAAAGGACTGTGGGAGCACAGTATTTATCAAAGTGATAGCCAGCTGGTAATTGAGGTTAAGCCGATTAAGGAAGATCCGAATAAGCTGACCCAAGGTACCCAAGGTTACAAAGGTGATCGGTTTGGTATGAATTTCCAAGATGTTGACGTCCGAGCTGTGCTGCAAATTCTGGCAGAGCAAGGTGGTGTCAATATTATTGCAAGTGACTCGGTGACGGGTAATATTACGATTCGTCTAATTGATACGCCTTGGGATCAAGCGCTTGATATCGTGATGCAAATCAAAGGCTTGGATATGCGTAAGAATGGGAATGTTATTTTGATTGGCCCTAAAGACGAGTTGCTAACGAAAGAAAAACTCGAACTGGAGCAGAAGGCTGCGATTGCCGAGCTTGAGCCTCTGAAAACGGAGTCTTTCCAGTTAAAGTATCAGAAAGCGGATACTTTCAAGAAGCTTTTTGGTGCGGAAGATACCACCACTAATCGTATTCTTTCCAAGCGCGGCAGTGTGCTAACTGAACCAAGAACGAATCAATTATTTATTACCGATATTGCTTCCAAAATTGAAGAAGTCCGTAAATTAATTCAAAAAACTGATATCGCAACGAAGCAAGTAGTAATCGAAGCGAGGATCGTCGAAGCAGATAATAAATTTAGCCGCAATTTGGGAGCGAAATTAGGCTTCGCAGATTTGCGCGGCATTAGTGGTGGGGATACAGGTTTCCAAATTTCAGGAAATCAACGTGCCGCAATTACGGGGAATTATTTAGGTGTTGGTGAGCAAACCGGACAAGCAAAGATTACAGAGAAGAGTTATATTCCGAATACGCAGTTTGTTAATTTGCCAGCTGCTGGTATTGGTGGTTTAGATGCTGGTAGTCTGGCGGTAAGTTTGTTTTCAGCAGCTGCCAATCGATTCTTAAACTTAGAGTTGTCTGCCTTAGAGGCAGATGGCGATGGTAAAATTATTTCAAGTCCACGAGTAGTAACAGCCGATCAAACACCTGCACACATCGAGCAAGGTCAAGAAATTCCTTATCAGATCGCTACACTCAGTGGCGCAACGGCAATTTATTTTAGGAAGGCAACATTAAGCTTGGATGTGACCCCGCAAATTACGCCAGATGGGACGATTATTCTTGCTGTTGATGTTCACAAAGATAGTCGCGGTGAAGAAACTCGTGGAGGTCCCGTAATTAATACGAAACAAGTCAAAACCAATGTGTTGGTTGAGAATGGTGGCACTGTCGTATTGGGCGGTATTTACACACAGGAAGAGCGTGCCGACGTGACTAAAGTGCCTTTCCTTGGTGATCTGCCGCTCTTTGGTAACTTATTTAAGTCAACAGGTAAGACAAATAATAAAACTGAGTTATTGATTTTCATCACACCAAAAGTTCAGCTCACTGGAACATTTGCAAATCAGTAAAGCGATTGTTAATAAGATTTTTGATTCAAATGTAGGATGTCTCTACATTCATTTATATTTAATAGGTGTTACATGACGAAGTTAATTCGCGCGTTTTTTGCAATGGCTGTGATTTCGCTCCTTTCTGCTTGTGGCGGTGGTGGTGGGTCTGCCGGGAATACTAGTGGGGTCGCGCTTTTTACTAGCGCTGCTGAGAAAATTACAATCTCACCTGGTGAGGTACAAACTTACAATATCGGTGGCGGTATTCCAGCTTATATCGCGACTAGTAGTTCGAGTGCAGTTAGTGTCCAGGTGAGTGGTAAAACGCTACGAATCACTGGAGGCAATGGGGGATCTGCGGTGGTCGCGATCACCGATGCCGCTGGTGCGAAAGTGCTTATTGAAGCAACCGTAGGTTCAGGAATCGATCTGTATACAAGTGCTCCGAGCACGGTTTCAGTTGGAGTGGGAGGTACCTCTGCCGTATATCGTATTGGTGGAGGTAGCCAAGTTTATTTGGTAACTACAAGTGATACTCGAATTGCAAGTGTTGGTCAGACCACATCTCGTGAGTTTGTTATAACTGGTCAATCTGGTGGTAAAGCTGTTGTCACAGTTAAAGATACTTTAGGTAAGGAAGTAAAGATTGATGTAGTCGTTGGTACAGTTGATCAGCTTTTTTCTACTGCTGCGAAAGACGTGACAATTGAAGTCGGTGGAGCGAACACCTATAAAGTCGGTGGTGGATCGACTATTTACGCTGCAGACAGCAGCAACATTGCAGTTGCAACAGCAAAGATCACGGGAAACGATCTTGTAATTACAGGTGTTTCGACGGGGAAAGCTACTGTGGTAGTTCGTGATTCCACAAATGGAAGTTTGGAAATTAATGTTACGGTTGGAACGGGTACACCGACGCCTTTATTCACTACAGCATCTCCGAGCTTAGTTGTCGCACCATCAACTTCGCCCAGCTTTACAATTGGTGGTGGACGAGCACCCTACCGCGTAAGTAGCAGTAATGCAAGCATTGTTACTGCGACAGTGTCAGGCACCAACTTGACGTTGAATGGTGTGGCAAAAGGTAGCGGTCAAGTAATTGTTACTGATTCTGCTGGAACTACTGTGACAATCAATGTGACGGTTGGTACGGGTACGATTGTCGCCCTTTTTACGACCGCTCCGGGTACGGTCACAATAGTTTCCCCTGCTTCAGCAACTTATAGTATTGGCGGTGGGAGTGCTCCTTACACTGTGACAAGTAGCAACGTTGCTGTAGCGTCAGTAACAAGTACCGAATCTGGATTTACCGTGAAAGGTGAAAGTTCAGGAAATTCACAGATTCTAATCAGGGATTCATTAGGAGCATCAGTAACTGTGAATGTCACAGTTACAGCGGCAGCCGCTGTTCCGGTTGCAGTACTTCCTGGTGATTCAACAGGTGCTGTTGGTGATACTTTGACATTTAATATGTCAGGTGGATCTTCGCCATACACTGTTTCAAATAACAATCCGAGTATTGCGACTGTGACGCAAACAGGTAATTCTTTTACTGCTAAATTATTGAATGTTGGCTCAACTAAGGTTACTGTTTTTGATTCATTGGGTAAAACTGTTGAAGTTACGATAACAGCTTCTGCAGCAACTTCTCAATTACGCATATCTCCTGCAACGATTACAGTGGGTGAAGATAGCACCAATGATGTTAGCTTAACCATTTATGGTGGCACCGGTCCATATCGTGCTTTTACAAGTGATTTAGTACTTTCTTCTGTGCCAGCTGCGGCAATCGCTCAGTCGGCAAACGGTACAGCATTTGTGGTTGGATTAGGTTCTAAAGGTAATCGTTGTATGACCTCTGGTGCTGGTGGGATCGTAACTCTTGGTGGGACTTACGCGATTACTCTGACTGTATTGGATAGCAATGGTGCTTCTGCAACATCTACTATGAATATTAAAGACAATAGTAAAGGTGGCGTTGATTGTAATTAGTCGCAATTACTATTGGACGTGAAGAAATATAGTGACAAGTAATATATTTTTAGTAGGTCTGATGGGCTCTGGCAAAACTACGGTTGGCAGAGCCCTCGCCAAGAAACTGAACAAACGGTTTATTGATTCTGATCATGAAATAGAAGCGCGTACTGGCGTCGCTATTTCAGTGATTTTTGAAATTGAAGGTGAGGCGAGTTTTCGTCAGCGTGAAGCTGATGTGATTCGCGATCTTTGTCAACAAGAAGACATCGTCCTTGCTACAGGTGGGGGCGCTGTGTTGAATCCCCAAAGTCGAGAGTTACTCCATACCCGTGGCACGGTCGTTTATTTGAAAGCGAGTATCAGCAATATTTTGCATCGCACTCGACACGACAAAAAGCGGCCATTGTTACGTACTCCCGATCCGCGCAAGAAGCTTGAAGAGCTTGAGCAGCAACGAGATCCACTCTATCGTGAAGTCGCGCATATCGTGATCGAAACTGGTCAGCCGCAGTTACAAACCTTGGTTCAAACGATCGTCGAAAAGCTACCCGCAGCTGCGAGTAGCTTGAACCAAGCCGTGCAGAAAATCACCCAGCAGTTACCAACTGTGGCGCAAAACAAAGTCATTATGGAACAGGAAATACATCAAGCACGAACGCTGCAAGTGGATCTTGGTGAGCGAACATATCCGATCACGATTGGTGAGGGTTTGTTGTCTAATCCAGCATTGCTGCAAAGCCGAATCAAAGGCCAGCGCGTTGTGATCGTAACAAACACGGTCGTTGCACCGTTGTACCTAGAGAATCTGGCTACGCAATTGCATATGCTTGGTAAACAGGTCGAATCCATTATTTTGCCCGATGGGGAGGAGTACAAAAATTGGGAAAATTTGATGTTGGTATTCGACGGCTTGTTGGCTAAGAAGTGTGATCGCAAGACAACACTGATCGCTTTGGGCGGCGGCGTTATCGGTGATATGACTGGGTTTGCCGCTTCAGCTTATATGCGTGGCATCCCATTTATACAAATTCCAACTACGCTGTTAGCTCAAGTTGACTCCTCAGTGGGTGGCAAGACCGGGATTAATCACCCCTTAGGCAAGAATATGATAGGCGCGTTTTATCAGCCGCAAGCAGTGATTGCCGATATGAGTAGCTTGAAAACTTTACCCGATCGCGAACTGTCTGCCGGTTTGGCCGAGGTGATTAAACATGGTGCAATTATCGACTCCGGTTTTTTTACTTGGATAGAAAACAATATTGAGAAGTTACGTGCGAAAGATATTGAAGCCTTGTCCTATGCGGTATTGCGTTCGTGCGAGATCAAAGCCAATGTGGTGCGACAAGATGAGCGAGAAGGTGGCTTGCGCGCTATTTTAAATTTTGGTCATACTTTTGGCCATGCGATCGAGTCAGGTTTAGGTTACGGTAACTGGCTACATGGTGAAGCGGTAGGCTGTGGTATGGTGATGGCGGCAGACTTATCTTATCGACTTGGGTATATTGATTTTGTTAGTAAAACACGCATTACTCAATTAGTTGAGGCAGCCGGACTGCCTATCGTCGCCCCAGATTTAGGTGAACAAGTGTGGGTTGATTTGATGGAAGTCGACAAAAAAAATGAGGGCGGCCAAATTAAATTTATTTTGCTCAAGCCATTAGGCAATTGCCTTATTACCGAGGTGCCGAAAGATCTGCTGTTAGCAACTTTAAGAGCT
Source organism: Affinundibacterium baiyunense (assembly GCF_018139645.1). Lineage (GTDB taxonomy): Bacteria > Pseudomonadota > Gammaproteobacteria > Burkholderiales > Burkholderiaceae_D > Undibacterium > Undibacterium baiyunense. The sequence continues at coordinate 29,758 of NZ_JAGSPM010000014.1, read as the reverse complement.
AGCATCCAGTAAATCCCTTACTGTTTGAAAGTAATTTTATGTTCTCCGATAATCAACTCGCTCCTTACGCTGCACAATCTGCGCAAACCAAGGGGCGACGATTTTCGGAGCCAACCCCAAGCTCTCGTTCAGAATTTCAAAGAGACCGAGATCGCATCATTCACAGCACGGCTTTTCGTCGTCTCGAATATAAAACACAAGTCTTCGTTAATCATGAAGGTGATTTGTTCCGTACCCGCTTGACGCACAGTATTGAAGTCGCACAAATCGCGCGCTCTATTGCGCGTAACTTGCGTTTGAACGAAGATTTGGTGGAGGCAATTTCGCTCGCGCATGATCTCGGCCACACTCCGTTTGGTCACGCCGGCCAAGATGCCCTCAACGCGTGTATGAAAGACTATGGCGGGTTCGAACACAATTTGCAAAGTTTGCGCGTGGTGGATGTATTAGAAGAGCGTTATGCAAGTTTTGAAGGATTGAACTTAAGCTTCGAAGCCCGCGAAGGAATTCTCAAACACTGCTCTTTGAATAACGCGCGCACGCTCGGTGAATTAGGCCTACGCTTTATTGAGAAAAAGCAGCCAAGTTTGGAAGCACAGCTAACCAATTTGGCCGATGAAATTGCTTACAACAATCACGACATCGATGATGGTTTGCGCTCGGGTTTGCTGAGTGAATCACAGTTGATGGAAGTCGACTGCTATGCCCGATTTCGGCGTGAGGTAGATCATACATATCCTGGCATTGCTGGACGGAGAGCGATCTCAGAAACCATTCGTCGTATGATCAATTTGTTGATCACCGATCTGATCCAAACATCGGAACAGCGTATTGCCGACTATGCGCCTAAGAGTATCGATGATGTACGCGCGCTGCCTGCCATGATCGCTTTTTCCGATCATATGCATCAGGAGGCGAAAGTGCTTAAACAGTTTTTATATGAAAACTTGTATCGGCATTACTTAGTCAATCGCATGAGTAACAAAGCCAAAAATACAGTGCGCGAATTGTTCACCCTCATGTTGGCTGAGCCAGGATTAGTACCTCCAGATTATCGCGTCAGCGCACACGATGACCCGCAACAAACACAAATCGCACGAGCCCGACGAATTGCCGATTATATTGCGGGTATGACGGATCGCTTTGCGATTCGCGAGCATCGTCGCTTGTATCAGATCGAAGAAGTATAAGTTCGAAGTTAATTTACTAGCTCACAAGGAAAACTATGCGAACAATGAAATCAATGCAGTCTGTAGTCTTAGTTTCAGCACTAATGCTTCCTGCATTCAGCTACGCTGTCGATTTGAGCCAGCTGAGTACCAAGGATGCCAATAGTGGATTGAAAGCGGCTTTAGAACAAGGTGCGAATGCAGCGATTTCTAAGCTTGGTGTTGCTGACGGATTCTTAAACAATGAAAAAGTAAAGATTCCATTACCATCGATTTTGGAAAAAGCAAAACCTATCCTTAAATTGAGCGGACAAAGTAAGTATCTCGATGAATTGGTCGTGGCGATGAATCGTGCGGCAGAAACCGCCGTGCCGATGGCGAAGCCATTGCTATTAGATGCGGTGAAAACAATGTCGGTCACCGATGCGAAAAATATTTTAAGTGGCGGTGAAACTTCTGTCACCGATTTTTTCAGACAAAAAACATCTGTAGCATTGACGACCAAGTTCACCCCGACTGTGAAAGGGGTAACGGATAAAGTAGGACTCGCCAGTAGATACAATTCGGTGATGGCTAAAGCACAAAAGATGGGGGCAGTACCTGAAAAAGAAGCGACGGTCGAATCTTACGTATCAGGTAAAGCGGTAGAGGCCTTATATACGATGATCGCTGAAGAAGAGAAAAAAATACGTCAGGATCCTATTGGTACCGGCAGCAAAATTATTGGTAAAGTTTTTGGTTTGTTGAAATAAGCTTTTATTTTGATCGTTTAGTACCATCAAAATCGAGCACCTCGTCGACAGCAAGGCCAGTACCAACTGATTGGTACTGGCGTACGATGAACTCGCTATGTCATTGTTTATTGCAGGTGAGCTAAAGGATGGGCATAACTTGGCCACACTTCAGCAAAAAAGCTTGCAACTAGCGCTGCATCCACTTCCGCGATAGTTGCAGGTGACCATTTGGGCGTATTGTCTTTGTCCACAACCAAAGCACGTACGCCTTCCAATACTTCGCCATGTTTAAAGCAATGTCTCACCATCGTTCGTTCTATGCGTAGGCAATCTGCAACCGATTTTTGTCGGCAGCGCTGAAGCTGTTCAGCAGTGACTGCCATCATCAGCGGTGAGCGTTTTTGCATGGTGGATAATGTGGCGATTGCAAAGTCACTTGTATCTTTTGCGAGAGATGCCATTACTTCATCAACGCTAGCTGTTTTAAAGTGATGATCGATAGCGCTTCTTTGTTGGGCCAACTTGCAGTTGTGGATATCTGAAGCTTGATAAAACTCCGATGCGAAATCGCGAATAGCGATCCGGATATCTGGAACTTTTGATTGCGCAATCAGTAGCAATAGATCGGGAATAGCAGAAGTCGGTATGAACAAATCAGCGAGATTCGCATAAATGGCATCCATACCTAGAATCACTTCACCCGTAAGACCCAGATACCGTCCAATTTCACCTGGTGTTTGATTTAAGAAATAACCACCACCAACATCGGGAAATAAGCCGATATTCACTTCTGGCATTGCCATCTTAGTTCGTTCTGTGACTATACGTAAGCGACTTGCGACACCTGATTGGGCAATTCCCATACCACCACCCATTACAACGCCATTTAGCAAGGCGATATAAGGTTTGGGATAAAAATGGATTAAATGATTTAGTGCATATTCTTCGGTGAAGAAGTCTTCTAATAGGGCACTATCCTGCATCGGTGTTTTCGTGCCGACATCGTAGAAGAAGCGAATGTCACCGCCAGCGCAGAAAGCTTTTTCGCTACTGCTATGAATAAAAACAGCCTTGACTTCTGGATTGTCGCGCCACGCGAATAAAGTTGCGGTAATCGCACGCACCATCTCAAGTGATAAAGAGTTAAGTGCTTTCGGACGATCAAGTGAGATGATGCCAATATTGTTATTGATTTCGGTTAAGACGTGAGAGCTCATAAGCTTGCCGTAAGATTTAGTAGAGTTCGATTTTAACTCAGAGCGATTGGCTTGAAAAATCAAAATAGAGCAAAATAAAAGGGCGCTGAAAAGCGCCCTAGGATCATCACAGAAAGTGAATTGAAATGGATACTTAATCTAATTGTGTTGAGGTCGGATCAGGAATATGTTTGATCGCATCATGTTGATGGTCTTGAATTTTATCCTTATGTTTAATCACTTGACGATCAAGTTTATCGACTAAAGCATCAATGGCTGCATATAGATCATGCGCCAAACTTTCAACGTGGATGTCTTTTCCACTCAGATGCAAATTAATATCGGCTTTGTGGCGCTTGTCCTTTTCGCGGAGCTTATCGACCGTCAAAATGACGGCAATATCAATGACTTGATCGAAGTGTCGTCTTACCCGTTCGAGCTTTGTTTGTACATATTCACGAATTGCAGGAGTTACTTCGACATGGTGTCCACTGATGGTGAGATTCATACTGCGCTCCTTTAGTGATATTACTTTTATTTACTTCTATACTGCCGTTACTACGATCGCTCATGGGCAGAAATGTGTATTGAGCTAAATCATATATAACGATAGAAAACAGTATTTCAAGAACTGGTTTATAGAGATTTTCGCAGACTGACTGGAGGAATTTTCAGAGCTTCGCGATATTTGGCAACAGTGCGCCGCGCGATGACCATGCCTTGTTCTCCCAATATGTCGGCAATCTTGCTATCCGAAAGGGGTTTCTTCTGGTCTTCTTCTCCTATTAATTGTTTGATCAGTGCCCGTATCGCAGTAGAAGATGCTTCGCCCCCAGTTTCTGTCGCGACGTGACTACCGAAAAAATACTTTAACTCAAACATGCCATGGGGCGTCAGCATAAATTTCTGAGTTGTTACACGAGAAATAGTGCTCTCGTGTAATCCTAGTGTATCAGCTATTTCGCGTAAAACAAGGGGTCTCATCGCAACAGCGCCATGCGTGAAAAAATTGTATTGTCTTTCCACTATAGCTTGTGCAACGCGCAAAATCGTATCGAAACGTTGCCGCATATTTTTGATCAACCAACGTGCTTCTTGCAGCTGCGGATTGAGATTGGTATCGCCGCGTTGCTGTTTCATTAAATTCGCATACATTTGATTGATGCGCAGGCGCGGCATCACATCACGATTAAGCATGACTTGCCATTCGTCACCAATTTTTTTGACCACCACATCTGGCACGACATAATCTGATTTTGCTGCAGCAAAGGCGAGCCCTGGTTTGGGATTGCATTGGCGAATCACGACTTGCGCTTCACGTAAATCTTCGTCGTCGCATTGTAAAAATTTGCGTAGTTTAGTGAAATCTCGTTGTGCAAACAAAGGCAAATAATCCTGCACAATTTGTAGCGCAAGGCGTCGTGTAACAAAAGGAATTTTGGGAAAACGCTTGATTTGAATTGCTAGACATTCCGCAGTGGTTCGGGCCCCAACACCTTCAGGCTCGAAACTTTGCAGCATATTCAAGGCGAATTGGAGTTCTTCAATTTCAACGCATAAATCAATCGGCAAACTCGCATGAATCTCTTCTAATGACTCACACAGATAACCATTTTCATCAATGGCGTCGATGACCAATTCAATCAGAGCACGATCACGTGGCTCGCGAATCGAGATGCGCATTTGCTCCAATAGATACTCGCGCAATGTGGTTTGTGCCGCTTCTAATTGCGGCCGACCGTCTTCATCATCTTGATTGCTTTTTGAGCCAGAGATAGGCGCCTCATCGAAACTCCAATCATCGCCAGCATTTTGTACTTCGACCTCAACTTGATTGTCAGGCGTGTCATTCGCTGTGTTGATCGCAACGCTATCTGTTGTCGCTGTTTCAGTTTCAGGTGATTTGAATTCGCTCTCGTTTTGTACACTGGCGTTATTGATACAGCCATCGGCTAACAGACGCACGGCATTATCCAATGCATCATCGACTCTTTCTAGCATCGGATTTTCGATGAGCAAGGTCTCTAACTCTTGATGCAGTTCTAAGGTCGACAATTGCAGCAAGCGGATAGATTGCTGTAGTTGTGGCGTGAGCGCAAGATGTTGCGAGGTGCGTAGTTGTAGGCTTTGCTTCATGACTTAGACATCATCGTATGGTCTGAGCTACATGCGGAAATGTTCACCCAAGTAGACACGTCTAACGGTCTCGTTGGTGATGATTTCGTCGGGGCGACCGCTTGCTAATACCGAGCCTTGATTAATGATATAAGCATGGTCGCATATCCCTAGTGTTTCACGTACATTATGATCGGTAATTAACACACCGATATCGCGTTCCTTGAGGAAGCGAACAATACGTTGAATTTCGATGACCGCAATCGGATCGACGCCGGCAAATGGTTCATCCAGCAATACAAACCTTGGATTGGTTGCGAGTGCACGCGCGATCTCTACACGGCGTCGTTCGCCACCAGACAAGGCACGCGCTGGGCTCTCGCGCAAGCCATCGATTTGGAGTTCTTCGAGTAGCGTATTTAAGCGTTGCTCGATTTCTGTTTTGCTGAGTGGTTTTCCGTTTGAATTTTTTTGCAATTCTAAGACCGCGCGAACATTATCTTCCACCGATAGTTTTCTAAATACCGAGGCTTCTTGGGGTAGGTAAGACAGCCCTAATTGTGCACGTTGATGAATCGGAAAATTAGAAATATTGACGCCATCGACATCAATTTTGCCAGCATCGGAAGGGACTAGGCCAACAATCATATAGAACGAAGTTGTTTTGCCTGCGCCATTTGGGCCAAGTAAACCAACAACTTCGCCGCTCTTCACTTGCAAAGAAACATCGTGGACGACTTGGCGCATGCCATAGCGTTTTTGTAAGCCTTCGATTACGAGTGTGCTAGTCATAAGATCACTTATTTTCTTTACTGTCCTGTTTGCTATCGGATTTTTTTTCTTTAGGTTCAGACGTAATTGTCACGCGACCGCCACCGGGAACGTGTTTGCCGCTCGCTGAGTTGGTTGCGGTGAAGACGTCGTTCACACTGTCGTAAGATAAAAATTCACCATTTTGTTCTTGCGTGACTTTTTGTTGGCTTAAATAGCGAACTTTTGCTTTGCTAATAAAGCGTACTACTTCTGATTTTTTATCGTACTCAACACGATCCGCGGAACCCTCTATCCATAAATCGTCACCGCCATCACGTTTTTGACGAAAGAAAACTTGACTACCAGCGTGGCCAGATAAGGTCACGCTGCCGCCACCGTCAGCGGTTTCGGTTTCTACACCATTTTCTGCACGGATCAATAAAGTGCCACGGGTTAATTCAACTTTGCCTTTTAGTACCTTGGTATTTGTTTTGCCATCAAATTCGGTATATTCAGCAGAAATGTTGGTACGTTTTTGGCTATCCGCTTTTTCTGCACGCACGCTGAGCGGTAGAAGAACCACCGCGCACAAGCTAAGCGTACTAAGGACGCGTATCGTTGGCATCGATTTGAGTGAAATATTTCTTGGTATGCTCATGTGTGTTCCTTAATTTTTAATCGTCACCGTGGCCTTGGCGCTCTGCTGAATGGCGCACATTTCTATATGACCAGATTTCAATTTACTTTGACGAAGGTGGTGCAATACTAATTTGTACTTTATTGAGTAAGCGGATTTTTTGCGTGCTATTGTCTGCTTCCATTCCGTTCGCTGTGATATTCGCGCGCGCCGTCGTCATTGTGATCTGCTCAGATGTACGCATTCTTTCGCTGTCTGGAAACAGAATCAGGCTATTCGTCGCCATGGTTAAATGACCACCTTGATCGCTTTTGCTGCGTTCGACTAATACATTGCCCTGCATGTGAATTTGGTCTTCCGGTTTGCTTTGTGATTTCTCTTGTACTTTTTGTTTCACGATGGCGCGTTCGGCACGGATCGTCATAGGTGTTTTTTCTTGATCGATACCAACGATTCTCGGCTGTACGATTTCGAATTCATCTTCGCGCGGATAATGAATCAGTTTTTCACCTGTGACGCGATAATTGGTTTGTTTTGATTGTGACAGTCGCACAAAATTAAAATTCTCAACGTAGTAATCAGGCTCGCTGCGATTCTTTGCATTGGCGGCCTCATCTTCACTTTGACGTCGCATCACTTCATAGATCCAAAAACTACCGAGCATGACTAAGCCAAGCAGGGCGACACCAAGCCAAACTCGGATACGATCAGCAGTCATCGTTACTCACATCTAAAAATGGCGCAATCGCTGCTTGGTATTTATTTTGCGCTTGTAAAATAAAATCGCAGATCTCGCGTACCGCACCTTTACCGCCATGTGCTTTTGTCACGTAAGCAACACGCTGACGTACTTCTTCATGCCCATTCGGAACACTCGCAGCAAAACCAACACGTAACAAGATTGGCAAATCTATGACGTCATCACCAATGAAACCGCATTCCTGATGTGGTATCTGAAGTTCCTTGGTCAGTGTTAAAAATGCCGATTTTTTATTGTGAATCCCTTGCATCACATGCGTGATGCCGAGATCACTTGCACGTTTGCTGACGATGGCCGATTGTCGTGCACTGATAATTGCAGTGGCGATGCCTGCATTTTGCAATAGTTTGATGCCTTGACCATCGAGGACATTAAAGGTTTTCATCATTTCGCCATCAGCGCCAAAATGTAAGCTGCCATCAGTCAAAATGCCATCCACGTCAAAGATCATCAGGCGTACTTGTGTCGCTTGTTGTATCGCGCTCGACGCTGAAAACACCGAAGCATGTGTGGTCTGTGAAGTCATCAAATTACCTTGGCTCGTGTCAAATCATGGATGTGTAATGCGCCAACGAGTTTGCCGTCGGCGTCTGCCACCAATAATTGATTGATTCGATGTTGCTCCATAATTTCTACCGCTTCTACTGCTAATTGTTCAGGGCCGATGCGATGCGGATTTTTGCGCATAATATCGGCAATCATCAATTCAGAAAAATTGAGCGGTTTATCCATTAAGCGACGTAAATCACCGTCGGTAAAAACGCCGACGATACGCTGATCATGATCGACGATCGCCGTCATCGCCATCCCTTTTTGGGTGATTTCCAGCAAGGCACTGCTGAGTTTGGTATCCGGTTTGACCTGCGGAATTGCATTACCGGTTCGCATTACGTCTTTTACATGCGTGAGTAAGCGTCGACCAAGTGCGCCACCTGGATGTGAACGCGCAAAATCTTCTTCTTTGAATCCTCGTGCATCAAGCACCGCGACAGCGAGCGCATCACCGAGCGCTAAAGTAACCGTCGTGCTTGCGGTTGGTGCCAGATTGAGAGGGCAAGCTTCTTTTTCGACATGCACACTTAAATGCAAATCAGCGAGTTTGGCTAGGGTCGAATGCGGGTTACCAGTGAGGGCAATCAACTTGACACCGAGACGTTTTAAGATCGGCAAAATAGCAATCAATTCGCCCGCTTCACCAGAGTAAGAAATGGCGATGAAAACATCTTGTGAGGTGACCATGCCGAGATCGCCATGTGCAGCTTCAGCTGGATGCAAGAAAAAGGATGGTGTACCAGTAGAGGCAAAAGTAGCGGCAATCTTGCGGGCAATGTGACCAGATTTGCCAATACCGGAAATGACTAACCGGCCTTTGCAATGTAAAACCAAATGGATCGCATTGATAAATGCGGAAGAGTCACCGCCACTCAAGCGTTGCTTGAGATTGGAAATCGCATCCGCCTCGATTTGTAAAGTTTCGCAAGCCAGTTGTAAGGCGTGTTCAGCCTTCGCGTCCCTTGAGGGCGCTAGGCTTTTTTCTGAAGAGGTATTTAATGTGCTCATGCGTGGAGTATAAACTAAATATGATTAAGCAAGAACTCTGCCAGATGTGAATTTGTTATCAAGGACTTCGGCAAGTGTCTTGCAATCTGTTGGTTAAACGTAGCAAAGATCGAGAAAATGACGAGAAATGGAAGTTTGGCGATCTAGAAATAAGACGAAAGCTTGTCAATTAATTTTTATTCAAGGATACTTTTGCTGCTACGAAATTGCGTAAATGTACTATTGGTACGATTTTCTTCTAACACTTTTTAGAAAGCTTATATATGAATGTGAACCCTGATCAGCCAGAAAATAATTTCCCAAACATGAGTAACCTCGTGTCGGAAGTTCCGCTGCAAGCAAAATATAATCCCGAAGGTAATGCCATTGATGCAGGCAAAGCCACATCTTGGTATGGCTATGGCTTCGATCAGTTTAAAGCGAATGCAGGTGTGTGGATAGGCATGGTGGTCGTACTGTTTGTGATCATGTTTGTGCTGAATGTGATTCCTGGTATTGGACCCTTTATTTTTAATTTGTTGATGCCTGCGTTTTTCGGCGGGTTAATGTTGGCTTGCCAAGCGCATCGTGAGTCGAAACCCGTGACCTTTGAGTTTTTGTTTGCAGGATTTAAAGATAAATTTGGTTCATTAGCATTGCTCGGCTTGATTTGGATGATTGGTTTCTTTGTCGTATCGATGATCGTTGGTGTTTTTGCAGTGGCTGTGTTTGGTGGCGCCATTGCGACAGGCGCAGCATTTGGTAGCGCGAGCTTGATGGGCTTGGGTTTTAGTGCATTGCTTGGTTTTGTATTGCTGGCGATGTTGATCGCGATCCCATTGGCGATGGCAATTTGGTTCGCGCCAGCCCTAGTGGTGTTTCATAACGTCGCACCGATTGACGCATTGTTGATGAGCTTGAAAGTTAGCTTGAAGAATTGGGCAGCGTTCTTGTTATTCTTTGTGCTGTATATTGTTTTCGCTATTTTGGCGTCGATCCCCTTGGGGCTAGGATGGTTGGTATTGGGACCAGTATTAATTGGCGCAATTTATGCAGCCTATCGTGATATTTTTCTTGCTTAATTTTGGTGAATCTTTGGTTTGTGCGGAAAGTGGCATGAACATCTAACGTACTAGCAACAACAGCGACATGCTGAGTCTGTAGTTAGAAAAATAGAAAACGCGGTAACGATTTTGGGGCAGCTCAATTCGTTCCGCGTTTTTTATTTACTGCGTTTTTCTCTATCGATGAATCAAGTACTTTCGTCGTTTTCTCTCCATCTAGGCTGTGTCTGGTGTGAATAATCGGTAATAATAAGCAGCATGAATGCTCTTGATACAACTTTACTTTTGTTAAGCAGCGCCGTGTTAGGTGTGGTTGCTTTACGCTTATTGAATCTGCCACCCATGCTCGGATATCTCGCAGTTGGGATTGTGATTGGTCCGCATGCATTTGGTTGGGCGCAGGAAAGTTCAACTACACATTTACTGGCTGAGTTCGGCGTCGTGTTTTTGATGTTTTCGATTGGGCTTGAATTCTCTTTACCGAAATTGATTTCGATGCGCAGAGCGGTGTTTGGTCTCGGCATGGCGCAAGTGGTGAGTACGATAGGCCTAGCGATGCTGATGTGCTTTGGCGCTGCGGTGGTGTTACCAGAGTATTTTGCGATTAGCTGGGAGGCAGCATTTGCTATTGGTGGGGCTTTATCGATGTCGTCGACGGCGATTGTGTCAAAAATGTTGACCGAAAAATTGGAATTAGAAAGTCCGCACGGTCGGCAAATCATCAGTGTGCTGTTATTTCAAGATCTCGCTGTCGTGCCTCTATTAATTTTGGTACCAGCCTTGGCTGCTGATTCGGACAACCTCAGCATGAGTTTATTGACTGCAGCGGGCAAGGCAACGGTGGTCTTATTTTTGCTGTTTTTTGTTGGCAAAAGAGTAGTGCGAGAGTGGTTTGCGATTGTCGTGCGCCGTCGCTCGCAAGAATTATTCATGCTGAACTTGTTGCTGTTCACTTTGGGGGCGGCATGGCTAACCGAAAAAGCTGGCTTGTCGTTGGCGCTAGGTGCATTTGTCGCGGGAATGTTGATTTCTGAAACCGAATACAAGCATCAAGTTGAAGAAGATATCAAATCGTTCCGTGATGTTTTATTGGGCTTGTTTTTCATCACGGTTGGCATGTTACTCAATCTGCAGCTAGTGCTCGACTACGGGTGGTTAATCTTGCTGTTATTGATTGGGCCGGTTGTATTTAAATTTGGATTAATCTTTTTACTTGCTCGCTTATTTTCATGCCCCACTAGCGTCGCTCTACGTACCGGCCTTGGTCTAGCACAGGCAGGTGAGTTTGGTTTTGTATTATTGAATCAAGCTGGCGGTTTGAATTTGATTGATCCCATGTTGTTACAGTTGATCTTGGCGTCGATGGTGTTATCGATGTTGATCTCGCCATTTATTTTGGCGAAATCGGATTGGATCGTTTTAAAGCTATCGTCTAACGAATGGATGATGCAATCCTTAGCATTGACGCAAATAGCGGCGCGTACCATGAAAGTAAAGAAGCATGTGATTATTGCTGGCTTTGGTCGTAGCGGCCAAAATTTGGCGAAATTATTAACCGATGAACATATCGATTATCACGCTTTAGACTTAGATCCAGATCGAATTAATGAGGCGCAAAATGCTGGCGCGAACGTGTCTTATGGCGATGCGGGACGCCGAGAAAGTTTGACGGCAGCTGGGATTAATCGTGCTGCTGCATTGGTGATCACTTATACCAATACACCATCAGCGCTAAAGATTTTACATTTGGTGCATGAGCTTAATCCAAGTTTGCCGGTGGTGGTGCGTAGTCACGATGATACCGATTTAGAGAAATTGCGTGCAGCAGGTGCGACTGAAGTGGTTCCTGATTTGATGGAAGGCAGTTTGATGTTAGCGTCGCACGCCTTGGTATTGTTGGGCGTACCTTTAAGGCGCGTGGTACATACAGTTCAAATGGCACGCGATGCGCGTTATGAATCATTGCGTGGATTCTTTCATGGCGCCAGTGATGTGGTTGATGATGCCGAGAATTTACAGCTACGTTTGCATACCGTGGTCTTGAGTGAGCGCAGTAAAATGATAGGTAAGCGTATTCAAGAATTATCATTGAACGAATTGGCGGTTGATGTCACAGGCGTCCGACGCGGTAAAAATCGTTTGTCCGCTGACAGTGATTTGGTCTTGCAGGCGAGCGATGTGATCGTATTGCGTGGTACTGCCGAGGGAGTCGCCCGCGCAGAACAGAAATTATTAAAATAGGAAAAACAGATGGTTAATCCCAGCGAATTTATCAAACAACATATCCGTACCGTACCCGATTGGCCACAAGCGGGCGTGCAGTTTCGCGATATCACCACCTTATTGCAAGATCCAAAAATCTTCCGTGTCTTGATTGATATTTTTTTAGCGCGCTATGCGGATGCGAAGCTGGATTTAGTGGCGGGTATGGATGCGCGTGGATTTATTCTCGGTTCGGTGGTTGCGTATGAATTAAACATTGGTTTTGTCCCGATTCGTAAGAAAGGTAAGTTGCCTTTTACCACCGTTTCTGAAAGCTACGAGTTGGAGTATGGCAGCGCAACCGTTGAGCTACATACCGATGCTTGTAAAGCGGGCGATCGTGTCTTACTCATCGATGATTTGATCGCTACCGGCGGTACGATGATGGCTGGTAAAAAACTACTTGAGCGTCTTGGTGCGACCGTTGTTGAGGGCGCAGTCATCGTGGATTTACCTGAATTGGGTGGATCAAAATTGATTCAAGAGAGTGGTTTGTCTTTATTTAAAGTATGTGATTTTGCTGGGCATTAATGGCCTAATTAAAATCTTCTCATGTGTTTTTGCTTAAGTGGTTGCTTAAATTTTGAGCATAAATTTTTTTGAGTGATCACAAAAGCGCCTATTTTGCGTTATACTTCATGTTCTCCAAGGAGCGCTGCGACAAGTTTCGATAAGTGATCTACGATCAAATCAAACTGCCAGGCTTGGATCAGACGAGTTCACTGCATTCAGTATTGATATTCAGTAAGCTCACAGCAACCGCGCTCACGTATCTTTTTTCTTGATCATTTTTAGAAAGGAGGGCGTGAGAACGCCACCATCATGACATCCCAAACCACACAAGATTTTCACGTTGCTGACTTAAGTTTGGCCGACTGGGGTCGCAAAGAAATTCAAATCGCAGAAACAGAAATGCCAGGCTTGATGGCGATTCGTGAAGAATTCGCTGCTAGCCAACCTTTGAAAGGCGCGCGTATCACTGGCTCATTGCACATGACCATTCAAACCGCGGTGCTGATCGAAACCTTGAACGCACTCGGCGCGCAAGTACGCTGGGCATCTTGCAATATCTACTCAACCCAAGATCACGCTGCTGCGGCGATCGCTGCTGGCGGCACGCCGGTGTTTGCATTCAAAGGCGAGAACTTGGATGAATACTGGGAATTCACACACCGCATTTTCGACTGGAAAGATGGCGGCTACTCCAATATGATTTTGGATGACGGCGGCGATGCAACTTTGTTGTTGCACCTCGGTACCCGTGCAGAATCCGATATCTCCGTATTGAATAACCCAGGTTCAGAAGAAGAAACTTGCTTGTTCAATTCCATCAAAAAACATTTGGCGATTGATGCTACTTGGTATTCCAAACGTTTGGCAGCAATCAAAGGCGTGACGGAGGAAACCACGACAGGCGTGCATCGTTTGTATCAGATGCACAAAGAAGGCAAGCTTGCCTTCCCAGCAATCAATGTCAACGATTCCGTTACTAAATCCAAGTTCGATAACTTGTATGGTTGCCGCGAATCTTTAGTCGATGGCATCAAGCGCGCAACCGACGTCATGATCGCTGGTAAAGTTGCTGTGATCGCTGGTTATGGTGATGTAGGTAAAGGTTCAGCGCAAGCGATGCGTGCATTATCTGCACAAGTGTGGGTTACAGAAATCGATCCTATCTGCGCCTTGCAAGCAGCGATGGAAGGTTATCGCGTCGTGACTATGGATTACGCTTGTGAACATGGTGATATTTTCGTGACGACCACCGGGAACTACCATGTGATTTCACACGAACACATGTTGAAGATGAAAGATCAAGCCATTGTTTGTAACATCGGTCACTTCGATAATGAAATCGACGTTGCTTCGCTCAAGCAATACAAGTGGGAAAACATTAAACCACAAGTGGATCATGTGATTTTCCCAAGCGGTCGCCGTATTATTTTGTTGGCGGAAGGTCGTTTGGTCAATCTTGGTTGCGGTACTGGACATCCATCGTATGTGATGAGTTCTTCTTTCGCGAATCAAACCATCGCGCAAATCGAATTGTTCTGCAATACCGATAAATATCCAGTTGGTGTTTACACTTTGCCGAAACACCTCGATGAAAAAGTCGCACGTTTGCAATTGAAAAAACTCAATGCACAATTGAGCGTTTTGACGGATGAACAAGCGAGCTATATTGGCGTGAAAAAAGAAGGTCCGTATAAGCCTGAACATTATAGATATTAATAAAGGATGGCCCAAATTCAATTTGGGCTTCAAAGCTCCCCCTCCCGTAAGCGGGAGAGGGTTGGGGTGAGGGACATTCAGCTTTGCTGAGAAATTTCAGCATGTTTGGAAAATGTTTTGAGTACCAGTTTAGTGAGATTAGCTCGTCAAACACCCTCATCCCCGACCCTTCTCCCGCTTGCGGGAGAAGGGAGCCAAACCAAAGGAGAATCCATGCGTTTACTCGCTACCTGGTTGATCAACGCGTTGGCATTATTAGCCCTGCCGTATTTACTCAGTTCCATCACGATAGATAGTTTCACAACTGCGCTATTAGTCGCGGTAGTTTTAGGTTTTGTAAACACCGTGATCCGCCCTGTCTTATTAATCCTGACTTTGCCAGTGACAGTCTTTAGTTTGGGACTGTTTATTTTGGTACTTAATGGACTGATGTTTTGGGCGGTAGCCAGCATGTTTGATGGTTTTCATGTGGCTGGTTTTTGGTCAGCGGTTTTTGGCGCTTTGTTATACAGCGTGATCTCATGGACGCTCTCCACCTTACTTCTACAAAAAAATGAATCCACATAATTTTAGTATTGAATTCTTTCCGCCCAAGACGGAAGAGGGCACAGAGAAATTACGGGTGACACGTGCCAAGTTGGCAGAGCTGAATCCGAAATATTTTTCCGTGACCTTTGGTGCAGGTGGCACAACGCAACAAGGCACTTTAGATACGGTTGTTGAAATCCGTAAAGAAGGCTTTGATGCTGCCCCACATCTCTCATGTGTCGGTGGTACACGCGACTCGATTCGTCAGATTCTCAAAACCTATCAAGAGCAAGATATTCATCGTTTAGTCGCACTCCGTGGCGATTTGCCGAGTGGTTACGGTATGGGCGGCGAGTTCCGTTATGCGAATGAATTGGTTGAATTTATTCGCGCCGAAACAGGCGACTGGTTCCACATCGAAGTGGCTGCTTATCCAGAAATGCACCCACAGGCCAAATCACCGCAAGACGATTTGCAGAACTTTGTGCGCAAAGTGCAAGCAGGAGCGAATGCTGCGATCACACAGTATTTTTATAACGCAGATGCGTATTTTCAATTCGTTGATAATGCGCAAAAAGCCGGTGTGAATGTGCCTATCGTCGCAGGTATTATGCCGATCACCAATAGTAGTCAACTGATGCGTTTTTCAGAAATGTGTGGCGCAGAAATTCCACGTTGGGTGCGTCTGAAGTTGGCAAGTTATGGCGACGACAGTGCATCGATTAAAGCTTTCGGTTTAGATGTGGTGACGCAGATGTGTGAACGCTTGTTGGCTGGAGGCGCTCCGGGTTTGCATTTCTATTCTTTGAATCAGGCGGCAGCAACTACCGCGATTTGGCAGCGCTTAGTATAAAAAATAGCAAGTCAATCCAGTAGTTTCAAGTACACTGTGACCACGGCAATTCATATTGTCGTGGTTTTTTTATGCGCTTGAGACTTGTTCTGTTGAAATCAAACTACAAAAAAATAATACTTGTATTGCTAGTCGTCTTGCTTTTCTATGGAATTTTTTTCCATGGTCAAACTAAAAATAGCCATACCGCACCCGCGATCTTGAAAACAAGTAATTTGTACGGAAGTCAGCAATAGATCGATATACCTACTAAGTTCAAGAACGAGAAAAGTACCCTTCCAATTGGCTCATCCGAGGTCGTTTCCGCCTCTAAAAAAATCAATGATGCTTCGGAACTTTGTGAAGAGTTACTAAGCAATTCAAATGATCGAGTCTCATACGAGCAATTAACTAGACAAATTCAGCAGAGTTTGAAGCGCGCTGATCCTGATATTACGCTGATTCTTCAACGGTGGGCAAACGATAGTGACCCACGTCGGCGCGCTGCTGCGCTCAGTTTGTGGGCAACTAAAAAGTACGAGGATTTTAGACAAAATTTTTTTAACACGCACGCTAGTTGTGAATCTAGTCGTGAATGTGAACTTCAAATGCTCAAGTTAAGTAACAATGCTGTTCGCTCTGAGCTTGCCTTCATAGCAAAAATGGCGATTTATTCTTCTGATCCCATCGTCTATGGAATGGCATTTAATGCTTGTAATGCTTGGTCTGATATGACGATTGATTTTTGTGCGCAGATTAGTGCGGCACAATGGGCGCACCTTGATCCCGATAACGGCATCGCATGGATGCGAACCTTAGAGCAACTGGGTGCTGCAAGCGGGAAAAATCTAAGCGCAATTGAGAATGCTTTGTATCGAATTTCCCAGGTAAATCGTTTTGATGCGCAATTTGACATTCTGAGTAATTTGCCAGAAGACGAACTAACTCGATACGATTATGTAACACGTACAAGTATAGAAAACTTGGTGACGCTTTATTGGGGAAATTCTCCACTGCCAGCGTATTCACCTATTGTAAATGCATGCAAAGGCGCTGCTCTGAATGACGCAAATCGTCGTTACATGTGTGAACAAATTGCAGGTAAATTGCAACGTGAAAATAGCTTTCTAATTGATCATGGGATCGCTAGAAGAATCGGTGAGAACTTGGGATGGGATAAATCGAAAATTCAGGCCATGTTTGATGAGTTTGACGCGATTAGAGGGATGATGATTGATCGAGATCGGCGTAGCAAAGCCGCACTAGCTTCTCATGAAGGTGTAAGACAAGCATGTACAACCGAGCTCAACTGGTTTGGCCTGATACGCACGCAAATGAAAGTCGGAGAATTTAAATCATTACGTGCCGAACTTGCAAAATATGATGTACCTCGGGAAACGCTAATTCGACTTGTCCGTGAGCCTCTCAAGAAGTAGTTTCTATTTACATGTTTTGTGCAGGATGCAGCTGGACAAGCTTGTGGAACAAGATGCCAACTGAGCCTTAATTTAATCGATAAGCCTTTTTTATTCGCTGAAAAAGAGTTTATCGAGTTCTACCCCTGGTTCATCGGCCCGCATAAAAGCTTCACCCACCAAAAAACTCAAGCATACGTTGCACATCAGTCTTGTTCATAATGCCGGATTCCGCAATCACAAGTTTGCCATCGGGAATGCGTGAGCTTTAATATGTGTCTTTTGATATTTTTGTTTGTTTGCACTCAATTTTTTTGAATTAAATACAATGCAATATTGTTCAATGTTAGCAATATTTATTAGCCGTCTTTGTTAATCTGATACATTAAGCCCTTTATTTCAAAATCAAGTCTAAGATTAAAAAAATCGACGACCTTCGCAAACAATGATTTTTAGCACAGTTACTTTTCTTTTTTATTTTTTGCCTCTTTTCCTCATCATATATTTCGCATTGCCGTTTCGAAATACCACTTTATTGATTGCAAGTCTCATATTTTATGCGTGGGGGGAGCCACAAAATCTTGATTTGTTGGTGATTTCTATTTTGCTTAACTATGGATTTGGATTGGCAATCGGTGAGGCAAAGAGCCGCGGGCGTAGTGGTAAGCCAGCTTTGATTCTTGGCATTGTGGTTAATTTGCTTGGATTGACTTACTTCAAGTATTTTAATTTTTTAATGGACGGAATTGGCAACGTCTTTATGAGTGCAAATTTTTCGGTGCCTGAGTTTGAGAAAATCACATTGCCTTTAGGCATTTCCTTTTTTACCTTTCATGCCATTTCGTACTTAGTGGACGTTTATCGAGAAAAGACTAAGTGCGAGAAAAATGTTTTTGCGCTTTCCACCTATATTACGATGTTTCCTCAGTTGATTGCTGGACCAATTATTCGTTTTTCGACAGTGGCTCGACAGTTACATCAACGCAATCATACTTGGAGTCGGGTCGATTTAGGAGTTCAAATTTTCATTGTCGGTTTGGCTCAAAAAGTATTGATTGCCAACACCTTAGCACTCCCAGCAGACAAAATATTTGCAGTGGCCTCAAATGATCTGAGTTTTGTCGTCGCCTGGCTAGGTATCGTTTGTTATTCTTTACAGATCTATTTTGATTTCTTCGGGTATTCGAACATGGCAATTGGACTTGGATTGGTGCTTGGTTTTACGTTCCCAAGAAATTTTAACCTGCCCTATCTCTCACGATCTTTAACGGAGTTTTGGCAACGCTGGCATTTGAGTTTATCTCGCTGGTTTAGGGATTATCTATATATTCCACTGGGTGGCAATCGACTTGCACCTTGGCGTACTTATCTTAATCTTTTAATTGTTTTCTTCTTGTGTGGATTGTGGCACGGTGCGAGTTGGACCTTTGTCTTTTGGGGACTTTTCCACGGATTTTTTCTGGTCATTGAACGAGCAGGGGGAGAGGCATTGTTAAAAAGACTGCCAAGTCTTGTGCGTCATTGCTATACCTTAATAGTGGTAATGATCGCCTGGGTTTTTTTTCGCTCGGATTCATTTTCTCAAGCATCTAGCTTCTTGTATGCGATGTTTGGGTTAAACCGTTTTCACATTGCAGCAGCGCCAGTCGGTAGTTTTTTGAATGGTATGACAACCGCTGCATTAATCATTGGCATATTCCTCGCGCTGCCAGCTAAAAATATCGCAATAAATCTGGTCCAAGTATATCGTCGCAGTGTAATGGTAAGAATGGATTGGCTCTTTGGAATCGTTCGGCGTGTTTGGTTACTAGCCATTTTTACGTTTTCTGCAGTCAGTCTTGCCAGTGGTGCGTACAATCCATTTATTTATTTTCGGTTTTAAGAGGGGGCGAGAAATGATCAAGTTAGCAAATGCTCTCTCCAATTTTAATAGGTTTGTGTCTTTAGCTTTTATTTTTATTTGGTTTGCTCTGTTGGTTACTCCATCTGGCATTCATATTTTTATATCGAATAGCGAGAAATCAAATAGTGAAAATCGTGAATTAGCACTACTTCCACCAACACCATTAACATTGCGGGATCGCTTGTCTTGGCCAGGAAAAATGGATCTCTATTTAAACGATCATTTTGGTCTTCGCATGGAGATGATTGAATGGAATAATTTAGTACATTTCAATATTTTTCGCGATCTGAATTCGCTACAATTGACTTCAGGTAAGGATGATTTCCTGTTTTTTAATTCGCATATTGCGCAAGATCCCTTGTCGATGATCCATTTTTTGTGTGGTCGTAGAACTAAGCCTCATGACTATCAGAATATGGCAACTACATTGAGTGCATTTATGCATTTAGCGTTGGCTACGATTCCAAATAGCCACTTTGCCGTTGTACCGACTAAACCTGTTGTTTACCAAGACAAGTTCCCGGATTGGTTGCAGCAACAGTGTACTGGAGCGATACCACCAGTTCCGGAAATCATTAAACAAGTTAAGAGGGATCCTTCTTTGGCAGGAAAAATTATTTCTCCAGTATCAGAGATGAGGGAAATTGCGACACGGCATGAATTTTATACGAAAGCAAATTTTCATTGGATCGGCGATGGGGCGAGACCTGTAGCACAACTTATTGCTTCGGACTTTTTTCACTTATCAGCAATACTCGCTTTGCCTACTGCTCCGAAAAAAGAGCCCGCAGATATACAAAGATTTTTGCCGGGCGTTCGTTTAGAAAATAACTTCAGTGAACCAAATTATCAAAAAGCAGGTATAACAGAATGTCGCGGATCAGTTTGTTTTCCTGAGTTTTCCACTTCAGCAGCGAAAATTGGAGACCTATCCCGATTTACACATAGTGACAACAAAGGCCCCAAACTTTTGATTATTTCTGATTCATTTGGCAATGGAATTGCTGGATTGTTTTCAGAGTACTTTGGTGAGATTTGGCACATTTCTGTCAACAATATTAAAACCCTCACTCCTGCAGAATTAAGTTCTGTTCGGGATATTTCTTTAAATCAGTTTAAGCCCGATCATGTTTTGTTTCTATGGCATGATTTTTCTATTGGCTATTTCGATCAAAATGCAAAAATTTTTGTAACAGCACATAAGAATTAGTTTGCATCAACTCAACTCAATTAGAAATTTTGGGGAGTTGAAAAAAAATTAATAGGCTTCCGATGTAGAGATAGCAGATGATTTGAACCGATTTATAAAAATAATTAGGTTGGACGCATTAAATATGGAAAAAGTGGAAGGGGTCACTTTTTCCAATAAGCACTTTGACGAACACTCAATTTACTTCAGCGCCGTATTTATAAAGAGTTTTTCTAGTTCCAAACCTGGTTCTTCCGCGCGCATAAAAGCTTCGCCAACCAGAAAGCTATGCACGTTTGCCTTACGCATTGAAGCAACGTCGTTGCGTGTGAAAATTCCCGATTCCGTAATAGTGAGCTTGTCCCTAGGGATGCGTGGTAAGAGTCCTATCGTTGTATCAAGACTCACTTCAAATGTCCGCAAATTGCGATTATTGATACCGAGTAAATTAGTCTTGAGTTTTAACGCCGCATTGAGTTCTTCTCCGTTATGCACTTCAACCAAAACACCCATACCGAGCTCGTGGGCACAGGCTTCGAGTTCCGCCATCAAGCCATGGTCTAATGCAGCGACGATTAGTAAAATACAATCTGCACCCCAGCTTCTTGCCTGATAAACCTGATACGGGTCGATCATGAAATCTTTGCGTAAGACTGGCAAAGCGCATGCTGCGCGTGCTTGCTGCAGGTAGATCGGTGCACCTTGAAAAAATACTTCATCAGTTAATACGGATAAACAAGCAGCACCATGTTGCGCGTAACTGGCGGCGATTTCTGCTGGCTGAAAATTTTCACGAATCACGCCTTTGGAGGGCGACGCTTTCTTGATTTCTGCAATTACAGCTGCTTGGCCTAGCGTGATCTTATCGCGTAGACTGGCTTCAAATCCGCGCAGACTTTGTTGCGCTTCTTTATTGCTTTCTACATCGGCACGTAAGCTAGCGTAACTCTTTACTTTTTTGTCACGCGTGACTTCTTCGGTTTTGACTTCGAGAATTTTATTGAGTATGTCTGACATGCTTATTTACCTAACTGATGCGTGACTTCGATAAGTTGACGCAGCTTGTTGAGTGCTGCTCCCGAGGCGATAGCCGCTTGCGCTTTCTTTACGCCATCGGTGATGGATTCAGCGATTCCCGCGCCATACAAGGCCGTGCCAGCGTTCAAGCTAACGATATCGGTTGCTGGGCCAGCGACGTTATTGAGTACATCTAAAATACGTGCTTTGGATTCGTCAGCGCCCGACACTTTCAAGCTGCGATTCGAAACCATCTGCAAACCAAAGTCTTCTGGATGAATATCGTATTCGCGAATTTCACCGTTCACCAATTCGCCAACCATCGTAGGTGCGCCTAATGAAACTTCATCCATATTGTCACGACCCCAAACAACAATCGCATGTTGTGCTCCGAGGCGTTGCAAGACACGCACTTGAATACCAACCAGATCAGGATGAAATACGCCCATCAAAATATTCGGCGCACCAGCGGGGTTTGTGAGGGGTCCCAAAATATTAAAAATCGTACGGACGCCAAGTTCACGTCGCACCGGTGCTGCATGTTTCATCGCCGCGTGGTGATTCGGTGCGAACATAAAACCGATATTGGTTTGCGCAATCGATTGTGCGATTTGCTCTGGTTGCAAATTAATATTCACGCCCAGGGATTCGAGTACATCTGCGCTACCTGATGAAGATGACACGCTACGACCACCATGCTTAGCAACACGTGCGCCTGCTGCTGCGGTGACGAACATCGATGCGGTAGAAATATTAAAGGTATGGGCGCCATCGCCGCCGGTGCCGACGATATCAATTAAATTCTTGGTGTTCGCCATCGGTACTTTGGTCGAAAATTCACGCATCACTTGTGCTGCGGCGGTGATTTCTCCTATGCTTTCTTTTTTGACGCGTAGACCCATGGTGAGTGCCGCGATCATGATCGGCGACATTTCACCACCCATGATTTTGCGGAACAGCGACAACATCTCATCATGGAAAATTTCGCGATGTTCGATGAGGCGGGTTAAAGCTTCTTGCTGTGAGATCGTCATTTTATTTTCCCAATAAAAAATTCTTCAACAATGCATGACCGTGTTCTGACAAAATTGATTCAGGGTGAAATTGCACGCCCTGCAACTCAAAAGTCTTGTGACGCACACCCATGATTTCACCATCTTCGGTCCATGCCGTGACTTCTAAACAATCTGGCAAACTGGAGCGCTCGATCGCCAGTGAGTGATAACGCGTCACCGTGTAAGGACTAGGCAAGTCGCTGAATACGCCAACGCCGGTGTGGGCAATTGGTGAGGTTTTACCATGCATGACTTCTTTGGCGCGAATCACTTTGCCACCAAAGGCTTCGGCGATACTTTGATGGCCAAGGCAAACACCGAGAATAGGAATTTCGCCAGCAAAGCGTGTCAGCACAGGTACGGAAATGCCCGCTTCCAAAGGTGTGCAAGGGCCAGGAGAAATGCAAATCCGATCAGGCTTCATCGCCTCGATTTCTTCCAGCGTAATTTCATCATTGCGATACGTGCGAACTTCTTCACCCAACTCAGCAAAATATTGCACGAGGTTGTAAGTGAAGGAATCGTAGTTGTCTATCATGAGTAGCATTTATATTTCTCCGTCTAAACCATCTTGTACTTGTTCAGCGGCACGCAACATGGCGCGTGCTTTGTTTTCAGTTTCTTGCCATTCCATTTCAGGCACAGAATCGGCAACTACGCCAGCTGCAGCTTGCACATACAACATGCCGTCTTTCAATACACCAGTGCGGATGGCGATTGCTAAATCCATTTCGCCACCAAACGATAAGTAGCCGCAAGCGCCGCCGTAGATGCCGCGTTTGACAGGTTCGAGCTCATCGATCAATTCCATCGCGCGAACTTTTGGTGCGCCGGACAATGTGCCTGCAGGGAAGGTGGCTTTGAGTACGTCTAAATTGGACATATTTGGCTGTAATAAGCCTTCGACATTCGAGACGATGTGCTGTACGTGCGAGTACTTTTCAATCACCATTTTTTCGGTCAGCTTGACGCTGCCAGTCTGGGCGATACGACCAATGTCGTTACGCGCCAGGTCGATCAACATCACGTGTTCAGCGATCTCTTTAGGATCTGCCAATAATTCCACTGCGAGCTCTTCATCACGCTCTGGCGTTGCGCCGCGTGGACGTGTACCAGCCAGCGGACGTATCGTAACTTTTTTATTGCCATCGCTGAGCTGTTCATTACGCACGAGAATTTCTGGCGATGCGCCGATGATGTGCATATCGCCAAAATTGTAGAAGTACATATACGGCGATGGATTAATTGAGCGCAGCGCACGATACAAGGACAGTGGAGAGTCAACATATGGTTTCTTAATCCGCTGTCCAATTTGTACCTGCATCAAGTCGCCCGCCATAATGTATTCCTTGGCTTTGAGCACGGCTTTTAAATAATCTTCTTTGGCGAAATCGCGGATGGCTTCGGTGCGTACAGATGCGGATGTTACTGGCACATCGACACTGCGCCGTAACATTGCACGCAAGTCTTTCAAGCGTTGGCGTGCTTTGCTCCACGCCTCAGCTTGCGTCGGGTCGGCATACACGATCAAGTACAATTTGCCAGAGACATTGTCGATCACCGCGAGCTCTTCGGTCAGTAGGAGCTGGATATCAGGCAGTCCCAGATCATCTTTTGGCGCAGTTTTTTCTAAGCGCTTTTCCACGTAGCGTACGGCATCATAGCCGAAGTAACCAGCCAACCCGCCACAAAAACGTGGCAAACCAGGACGTAAGGCGACGCGGAAACGCGACTGATATTCGGCGATGAAATCTAAAGGATTGCCTTCATGTGTTTCTATTACTTGGGCGTTTTTGATGACTTCGGTGTGAAAGCCCGTTGAGCGCACCACGGTGGAAGCGGGTAAGCCGATGAAGGAATAGCGACCAAAGCGTTCACCGCCTTTGACCGATTCCAACAAGAAGCTATTTTTTCCACCATTGGTCGCTTGTGCAAGTTTGAGGTAAAGCGTGAGTGGCGTTTCCAGATCGGCAAAAGCTTCGGCGATCATGGGGATACGATTGTAGCCTTGTGCGGCTAAGGATTTAAATTCGAGTTCAGTCATGATGTATGTACGTTAAATGTGTTTTTACCGCAGCTTTCTCATTCGATCAGCGCCAAACGTCGGAAATATGGACGAGGCGAATGACAAAATGTGAAGTCGAAGGTTAAAACGGTAGTGCTAAAACTTACAAAAACTTGTCAAAGATGACGAGAGATGAAAAAACGTCGTTGGCGCGCATCAGGGCTTGGATAAAACTCAGACACATAGACGAAAGCGCCCACGCTGGTCAGTTAGATTGCCAGCGTCGCCATAGCCAGGCCTCAAAAGTGCCTGGAGTAGTTGATGGACGTTTCTTATCGAGGAACATTCTAATTTTGTTAGAAGCTTGATGAAATTATTGGGTTTTTTCTACTGAGTAAAAATTGTGCAGCACTCAGTAAGGTTTCGACTATACCATCACTTTCAATAGTTTGTACAGCCTCGCCGTGATTGTAGCCATACGGCACGATTAAGACTGGGCAGCCCGCGGCACGTGCGGCCTGTGCATCATTGGAAGAGTCACCAATCGCCACCACTTGGGCTGGCGCTAAGTGAAAATCGAGGCAAACTTGCAGCAACGGTAAAGGATCAGGTTTTTTGCGAGGCAAAGAATCGCCGCCATACACCACACTAAAAAAATCGCTTAAGCCCATCTTTGCCAGCAAAGGCGTGGTGAACGCGATTGGTTTATTCGTCACGCAGGCCAGACGTAATCCTTGCGCCTTGAGTGCTTGCAATCCTTCGAGTACCTCTGGATACAAAGTGCTGTAATTACCATTGATCGCTAGATAGTGCTTTTGATAGCTTGCCAAGGCTTGTGCAAAATGCTGTTTGACTTCGGCTTCATTAAAGTCTGTTGCTAACACGCGCTGGATTAAATTTTCTGAACCTTTACCCACAAAATGTGTAATGGTCGTGAGGTCTAAAGGCGAGAGTAAAAACTCTGCACGCATGCGATTGATCGCGACTAAAAAATCCGGCGCGGTGTTGAGCATGGTGCCGTCTAGATCGATGATGGCGGCTTGGATGTTTTGGAATTTAGGCATGTTGGTATTCTTCGAATTCCCACTCAAGATATTTACTTAGTTTATTCGCAGCGTCATCCCATGTGTCGACTGAAATACTCGATACTAATTGTCGAACTCTGTTTTCAATGTCTATCCAAGAAAATTCAGGCATTAAAAGATAGCCTTTGCCCCACCGTACTTCTGGGTGAGTCAATAAAAATTGAGGCGTGATAATTAAGAAATGAAATTGGTCTCCACTTTCCTTTCCTACCTCTCCGATATCTGCGTAAATTAGTACGGAGCAACAAGTTGGGTCCTCAGGAATTTCTGAAGTGTTGAGTTGTGTACTGAAAATTCTCTTTAATTCGATCCGCATAATATCTTTTTTCTTGATGAATTTAACCTACTAGCCCCAACTCACCCCGCATAGCATCAATCACAGCCTTGTAATCAGGCTTACCAAAAATCGCAGAGCCCGCCACGAAAGTGTCGGCCCCCGCAGCTGCAATCTCACGGATGTTATCGACTTTCACACCGCCATCGACTTGCAACATAATGTCGCGGCCAGATTCGTCAATCATGCGGCGCACGGCGGCGATTTTTTTCAAAGTATGTGGAATGAAAGACTGTCCGCCAAAGCCAGGATTAACCGACATTAAAAGTATCAAATCGAGCTTATCCATCACATGTTCCAATACATGCAAAGGCGTGGCGGGATTAAACACCAAACCTGCTTTGCAGCCGTGATCGCGAATTAATTGCAAGCTGCGATCAATGTGCTCGGAGCCTTCTGGATGAAAACTGATGATGTTCGCGCCCGCTTTGGCAAAATCAGGAATGATGCGATCGACAGGTTTTACCATCAAATGCACATCAATCGGCACTTGCACATGTGGACGAATCGCTTCGCATACCAAAGGGCCGATGGTTAAGTTAGGGACGTAATGATTATCCATCACGTCAAAGTGGATCATATCCGCGCCAGCAGCGACGACATTCCGAACTTCCTCTCCCAAACGGGCGAAGTCGGCAGAGAGAATACTGGGAGCGATGCGATAAGTTGTCATATTAAAATCTCGAAGAAATGCACAAAATGGAAGTCCTGACCGCAAAATGTCGGCGAATGCCGTATTTTACTCCTGCGAAGTTTGGCGTGCTCTTGTAATATGCGGGTTTTGTAAGCATTTCCTTGCCTTTGCAACTTTCTGAAGATCTTGCGAGTGCGTGTTAAGCGGAGATGTCTCTGGCCTTCTTACTGAATTTTTAGCTGATTTTTCTGGGGTTTTATGAGGAAATACGATTTTACGGTGTCAGTGGTGACGCAATATTTGGAGGAACAATCCCATCCTGATCAGGCGCATTTTGTTTTTGCCTATACGATTACGATCAAAAACACGGGAGATATTCCAGCGCAGTTAATTTCTCGGCATTGGATTATTACCGATGCTAAAAATAAGGTGCACGAGGTTCAAGGTTTGGGCGTCGTTGGGCATCAACCTTTACTCAAACCGGGTGAAGCTTTTGAATACACCAGTGGCAGTTCTTTGGAGACCCCGCATGGGACAATGAAGGGAAGTTATTTTTGTGTCGCCGAAGATGGACACAAATTTGATGTAGCGATTCCGGAATTTGTTTTATCTTTGCCGCGCACTTTACATTGATTACCTTGATAAATTTTCTTGGATTGTTTTACTAGGAAAATACCTAGCATTTATCGATTTTGATCTTGGTTCTGATCTTTGCTTGTTTTATTTTTGTTCGGTGGTTTTTTTCCTGAAAACATGGTCCACCACACAATAAAGACAAAAAGAAAAAAAGCACCTAATGCTTCGACAGCTAATAACCACATAGTTAAGCCTTTATGAAATTTTTGTTTGAACAAAGACGTATTTTAGCAGTATCACTGCTGTTGACATTGGCGGCATGTACAACGCCACCTAAGGTGACGCCGACAGAGCCGGTGCCAGTGACTCCACCTGTCACGCCACCTGTGACGACGGTGCCAGCGACGCCGCCTGTGCCACCTCCAAAATTGGCGCCGATCACAAATTACTCGCAAGCCTATAAGTTAGGTTCTTACGCTGACCTGCCAGGTTGGGCGAATGATGATCTGAGAGAGGCTTGGCCTGCTTTTGTTAATTCATGTTCCGCTTTACGTAACAAATCAGAGTGGCGCGAGGTTTGTGCCAATTTGAGAAACGTTGATGCAAAAGAATCGTCGGCTATCCGCGCTTTTTTTGAAGCGAATTTTTTACCTTATCAGGTTGCGCATCTTGATGGTAAAACAGAGGGCTTGGTCACAGGATATTACGAACCTTTACTAAAGGGTTCGCGCAATAAGGGCGGGATTTATCAAACGGCTTTATATGCGGTACCTAACGATTTGTTGACGATTGACCTTGGAAGTGTGTATCCGGATTTGAAAAACATGCGTCTACGCGGTCGCTTGGTTGGCAATAAAGTGGTTCCCTATGCTTCGCGCGCAGATATTTTGCCATTTTTATCTGGCAAAGAATTGGTTTGGGTTGATGATCCAGTTGACGCTTTTTTTCTACAAATACAGGGATCAGGTAGAGTACAGTTGGATGGTTCCGGTGAAACCATACGTCTAGCCTATGCGGATCAGAATGGGCATCCGTATAAATCGATTGGGCGTTATTTGGTCGATAAAGGGGAGTTAACTTTAGATCAGGCATCAGCGCAAGGTATTAAGGCCTGGATTGCAAAGAATCCAAATCGCCAAGACGAATTATTAAACGCGAATCCTAGTATGGTTTTTTTTAAGGAAGAGAAATTGCTCGATCCAAGTATCGGACCTAAGGGCGCGTTGGGTGTCCCCTTGGTGCCACAAAGATCAATTGCGATTGATCCAACGCAATTACCATTGGGGGCACCGGTATTTTTATCAACTACAATGCCACTCAGCAGTAACCCATTGCAAAGACTGATGATGGCGCAAGATACCGGTGGCGCGATTCGCGGTGCTGTGCGCGCGGATTTCTTTTGGGGCTTTGGTCGTGAACCGGGCGAATTAGCTGGCCGAATGAAGCAACGCGGCGCAATGTGGTTACTCTTGCCCAAGACATTTGAAATGAAAAATAACTAGTTACTTTTGCGGAGAAGATGATGGAATACCAAAATATTATTGTGGAAACCAAGGATAAAGTGGGCGTGATCACTTTAAATCGCCCTAAAGCCCTAAATGCATTAAATGATCAGCTGATGGACGAATTGGGTCATGCCTTATTGGCTTTTGATCAGAACGATGAGATTGGCTGCATGATTATTACGGGTAGTGAAAAGGCGTTTGCTGCTGGAGCAGATATCGCTGCAATGGCTGACTACAATTATATGGATGCTTATAAAGGCAATTATGTTACTAAGAACTGGGAACACATCCTTCGTGTGAGAAAACCAGTGATTGCGGCGGTGGCTGGATACGCATTGGGTGGTGGCTGTGAACTCACGATGATGTGTGATTTCATTATTGCTGCGGATAATGCTAAATTTGGCCAGCCAGAGATTAAGTTGGCAACTTTGCCTGGCTGTGGCGGTACACAGCGCTTACCACGTGCCATTTCTAAATCAAAAGCGATGGATTTGTGTTTGACCGCGCGTTTAATGGATGCGAATGAGGCTGAACGTGCTGGTTTGGTGTCGCGTGTGGTTCCGTTGGATAAATTAATGGAAGAAACTTTGGCGGCTGCGACGACCATTGCTTCAATGTCGCTTCCAGTTGTGATGATGATTAAAGATGCCGTGAATCGTTCGTTTGAATCTGGTTTAACTGAAGGCGTGCATTACGAACGTCGTTTATTCCATGCGAGCTTTGGTACTCACGATCAACGTGAAGGTATGAAGGCCTTTTTGGAAAAACGACCAGCTAATTTTCAGAATAAATAATAGTTGAATCGCCCATTATTCTGGGAGCTTCTAATCTTCTAAATAAAGCGCTCCGCTTGCGGAGCGCTTTATTTCTTGTGAAGGGTAGTTTAAAACGATTTATTCGATTTATTTAGTTTGGCGAAATAAGCCTTGCCAAGGAAGTGAAGGGTTTGCTATAGTTCGCCTCCCGCAGAAATGCGGGTGTGAAATAAGAGTAATGCAAGTAGTAAGACGTTGATTTTCCTGGTGTTTAAATCGATTAGTAATAAACGATTTAAATCAAAACTAAAAACAGGGGGTTGACGAGAAGTTAGAAGTACTGCATAATCTCGTTTCTCTGCTGCTGACGAACACAACGCTTCGAAGCAAAAGCAGAAAAGAATTGAAGATCTTTAACAATTAACAGTCAATAAATGTGGGCACTTGATAGTGATAGCGACTAGCTG
>NZ_JAGSPM010000046.1 GCF_018139645.1 Affinundibacterium baiyunense | reverse complement strand
GGAAAACAGAGGGAAAGACATCGTGAGAAACTCATACAAAACAGAACTTGCAAGGCAAATTTTACTCAGTTTCATTGTGAAGTCGGTGCACGACAGTTTAGGTCCCTCCCGGGCTGAACCAGAGAGGAAGCCAAGTGGATCAGATGAAGCTAGTAATGAACAGACCAGCGTCTTAGGCAAGAACGCTTCTGGTCGCAAAGATCCAGATAAACAAGAGAAAGCGACGGAGGTTACTAAGGGACTGAAGGATACAGAGGGATTCACTGTCGTTTCAAAACGCCGAAGGCGTCCCCAGCCGTTCATGAACCCCATAAATGGCCTATATTCTCAGCCGTCTATTTGCACCTCTGTCAGTTAAGGTCATTGCGTTTTCGAAGACCTGCAATATTTTGGGAGATGGACCTTTGCCTTTGCCTTTGCTTAGAGGATTGGTAGCA
>NZ_JAGSPM010000013.1 GCF_018139645.1 Affinundibacterium baiyunense | reverse complement strand
GATGGTAACAGTTTCGGACGCACCAACATCGGGGTCAGTGATGGTGATGGACGCAAAAGGATTCAGTGTCGAGCCTTGATTGACTGTTTGTCCAGCTAATGCGCCACCAATAACTGGGGCGACGTTATTGCCTGTTACAGTGACCGCATTACTAAACAGATCTGCGATCACGACAGCAGAGGCAGCACCAGCATTCCAGTCTTCCAGCATGCCTATGTTATAGGTAGTGCTATCGGTGGAAGAAGTACCATCCTTGTTCAGCCTTAATGCCAATGCCGCCTTGTCATTGGCACTCATGGTCATCGTGAAACTGGTGTTGGAGGTGATATCGACGTTACTGGTATCGGTCAGCGTGTAGTTGAAGGCACCTTGACCCAAAAAGCGGACACGATTGGCAGTGATGTCATTGTTCGCACCAGTCAGTGACAGGAAGTTGTTGCCTGTCACGACCAATACGCCTGTCGCAACGTTATAAGTGGCAGAAGTGACGGTCGGTGCCACCACATTGGAGACGGTAACACCATTGCCAGTCAGATCGGCAATGGTAAGCGCTACGTCAGCACCGGCGTTCCAGTCTTCGGCAGCGATCAAGTTATAGGTGTTGGCACTGGTGGAACTAGTGCCATTCTTGTTCATGATCAGATTGGCACCGAGCCTGTCGGCAGCACTCAGAGTCAAGGTGAAGGAGGTAGCAGAGTTGATCTCGACATTGCTCGTGTTAGTCAGGGTATAGCTGGCACCGCCTTCACCTTGCAGACTGAATTTATTTGCGACGATGTCATTGTTAGCACCAGTCAGGCTGGCAAAGCCGGTACCTGTGACGGTCAGCACGCCGGTAATGGCATCATAGGTAGAGGAGGTGATGGTCGGAACCGGGACATTGGTGACCGTGATCGGCGAGCTTACATCAGCAATGTTGCCACCTGTGATGACGCTATTCCAATCATCGCTAGCGGCGAGATTGTAAGTGGTGCCATTGGTGGAGGTAGTGCCATTCTTGTTGAACAAGGCTTCGACAGCAGTTTGGTCAGCACCGGCGAGTGTGACGGCAAAGCTGGTCGCGGAGGTGATTTCGACGTTACCTGTGGTTGATAGTGTACGGGTTGCTCCACCTTCACCAGTGATAGTGAGGGTAGAGATGGTCACATCATTGGTGGCACCTAGCGTTTTAACCAAACCTGTACCTGTGACGGTCAGGATGTGCGTTGTGACATCGTAGGTCGCTGAAGTAATTGTTGGTGCAGTCACATTTGATACCGTGACGGCATTGCCTGTCAGATCGGCATTCGACGTGGTAGAGGCATTCCAGGAAGCAGCCGCAGCGAGGTTGAAGCTGGTGGTATCGACCGCAGATGTGCCATTTTTATTCAATAAGCCATTGATAGCCAGTTTATCGGCGGCATTTAAGGTGACAGAGAATGCCGTGGCACTACTTGCGGTGACGTTCGGGGAAGTCAAGGTATAAGAGCCTCCCGCCTCACCGATGAGACTCAGTTTGGAGACATCAATCGTATCGCCACTAAAGATATTGACGGCAGAGACGGATAGAATCCCTGTGGCAGCGTCATACGTTGCATTCAGAATATTCGGTGCCGCATTCGAGACAGTGATGGCATTGCCAGTCAGGTCAGCAATATTGCCGCCGGTAATGACGCTGTTCCAATCATCTGCAGCAGCAATATTATAGGCGGTGGCGCTAACAGCAGAGCTGGTGCCATTCTTATTCAACAGCGCGGAGACGCCACCGGTATCGGCACCCGATAGGGTAATGTTAAAGCTGGTGGCCGAGGTGATTTCAACATTGCCGGACGTGGACAGGGTGTAGGTCGCACCACCTTCACCGGTAATCGTCAATTTACTGATGGTGATGTCATTGGTGGCACCGAGGGTTCTGACCAGACCCGTGCCAGTGACAGTTAGCACATTGGTCGTACCGTCAAAGGTGGCAGCGCTAATGGTTGGTGCTGCGACATTCGATACCGTGATGCCATTGCCAGTCAAGTCAGCACTGCTGGTGCGGCTGGCATCCCATGAAGCGGCGGCAGCAAGGTTAAAGTTGGTGGTATCCACTGCAGAGCTACCGTTCTGATTTAAGATGCCGTTGATCGCCAGTTTGTCAGCGGCATTGAGGGTGACAGTGAACGTGGTGGCACTGGCAGCAGTGACATTAGGTGAAGTCAGGGTGTAGGAACCGCCTTGACCTGCGATTGATAGTTTGGAGACATCAATGGTGTCTCCAGTGACCATATTGGCACCAGTGACCACTAATGTACCGGTACTGGCATCATAGGTGGAGTTAACAATGGTAGGTGCAGCATTTGAGACTGTGATGCCATTACCGGTCAGGTCAGCGATATTGCCACTTGTGATGACGCTGTTCCAGTCATCGGCGGCAGCGAGGTTGTAAGTCGTGCTGCTGATGGAGGAGGTACCGTTCTTGTTCAACAGGTTATTGACGCCTGCAATATCTGCGCCAGAGAGTGTCAAACTGAAGCTGGTGGCAGAGGTGACTTCGACGTTGCTAGACGTGGACAGGGTATAGGTCGCACCGCCTTCACCGGTAATCGTTAGCTTGGAAATGGTGATGTCATTGTTGGCACCAATTGTTTTGACTAAACCTGTGCCTGTCACCACTAGGAGATTGGAAGAACCATCGAAAGTAGCCGAAGTGATAGTGGGCGTGACGACATTCGAGACAGTGATAGCGTTGCCAGACAGATCGGCAGAGGTGGTGCGGCTGGCATCCCATGAGGCAGCAGCAGCTAGGTTGAAGGTGGTAGTATCTACCGCAGAGCTACCATTTTTATTCAAGATGCCGTTGATGTTGAGCTGGTCAACAGCATTGAGCGTTACCGTAAAGGAGGTGGCACTGGCGGCAGTAACATTGGGGGAAGTCAGAGTGTAGGAACCGCCTTGACCTGCGATGGATAGCTTGGAGACGTCAATCGTATCGCCAGTGACCATATTGGCACCGGTAACCACTAAGGTGCCGGTACTGGCATCATAGGTTGAGCTAATAATGGTAGGTGCAGCGTTGGCGACAGTAATGCCATTACTCGTCAGATCAGAAATATCGCCACCAGTGATCACGCTATTCCAGTCATCGGCAGCTGCAATATTGTAGGTGGTTGCGCTTGCGGCCGAACTCGTGCCGTTTTTGTTGAGCAATGCGTTGACACCGGCAATGTCAGCTCCAGTCAGGGTGAGGCTGAAGCTGGTAGCAGAAGTGATTTCAACATTGCCTGTAGTTGATAAGGTATAAGTCGAGCCACCGTCGCCAGTAATGGTCAATTTGGAAACTGTGATGTCATTATTAGCGCCTATGGTTTTGACCAGACCAGTGCCGGTTACTACCAATACATTGGAAGAGCCATCATAGGTTGCCGAAGTAATGGTTGGCGCTACAACATTTGTAACAGTAACGGCGTTGCCCGTCAGATCGGCTGAGGTTGTGACGGTAGTGTCCCAATTCGCAGCCGCTTCCAAGTTAAATGTAGTCGTATCTACCGCATTGGTGCCGTTATTGTTCAGCACGCCATTGACTGCGATTTTATCTGCAGCACCCAAGCTTACTGAAAAACTTGTCGCACTGCTTGCTGTGACATTTGCAGTTGCCGCTGTCAAAGTATAAGAGCCACCTTGGCCAGTGAGCGTCAATTTGGTCACGTCAATCGCATCACCACTGGCCATATTGGTACCAGTAACCGTCAAAATACCTGTGCCAGCATCGTAAGTTGCCGAAGTAATTGTTGGAGATACTACATTTGATACGGTAATTCCATTACCTGTCGTGTCGGCGATATTGAGCGCTGCATCAGTGCCGTTTGCCCAGTCATCCGCTGCTGCCAAGTTGTAAGTAGTGCCACCAACTGACTGCGTGCCATTGTTATTGAGCAAGGTACGCAAGCCTGCTTTATCGGTCGTAGAAAGCACAAGCGTAAAACTGGTGTCAGAAGTAATTTCTACGTTTGCTGTATCAGTCAATGCGTAAGTACTACCGCCTTGACCAGTCAGCGTGAACTTATTGGCGATAATATCGTTGCCTGCACCTGCTCGATGCGTAAATCCAGTACCGGTCACTACTAAAGTACCTGAACTGGCATCATAGGTGGCGGAAGTGACAGTGGGCGCCGCGACAGTAGCGGTTACACCGTTACCAGTTAGGTCTGCAACAACGACTGCCGCATCGGCACCTGCCGCCCAGTCTTCCGCCGCTGCAATATTGTAGGTTGTGCCACCGGTAGAACTTGTGCCACTCTTGTTGATAATTTGATTAACGCCAGATTTATCAGTCGCGCTTAGGACCAACGTAAATTGTGTATTGCTGGTAGTAGCGATATCGACATTACTGGTATCGGTCAGAGCATAGGTGCTGCCGCCTTCACCTGTAAATGTGAATTTATTAGCGACGATATCATTGTTAGCACCAGTCAACTGTAAGAAACCTGTGCCCGTAACAACGAGCGATCCAGTAGTCGCGTCATAGGTAGCAGAAGTGATGGTTGGTACAGGTACATTCACCACTGTCAGTGCACTAGTCGCGTCAGAGATGTCGCCACCGGTAATATCACTATTCCAACCGTCAAATGCAGCCAAATTATAGGTTGATCCGCTAGTCGAGCTAGTTCCATTTTTGTTGAGTAGACTATCAACAATAATTCTGTCATTGCCACTTAATTGGACTGCAAAAGTTGAGGCGTCGGTAATTTCAACATTGCTAGAAATGATCAATGTGCGCCCAGTTCCTCCTTCACCAACGATACGCAGTTGATTCACTGTAATATCATTATTCGCGCCTATGGTTCTTACCAGACCCGTGCCAGTCACAGACAGGATGCCTGTTGATGCGTCGTAGGATGCAGAGGTGATCGTTGGTGCGGTGACGTTGGATACGGTGACCCCATTGCCAGTCAAGTCAGCTGCTGCGGCAGCTGTTACATCCCAATTGGCCGCGGCCGCTAGATTGAAGGTAATACCACCCGTGGCCGAGCTAGTCCCACTTTTGTTTAAAACACCATTGACCGCGATTTTGTCAGCAGCACCGAGCGTTACTGTGAATGAGGTAGCGCTGCTAGTAGTAGGATTGCTAGTTGCCGCTGTTAGCGTGTAGGTACCGCCTTGCCCTGCCAAACTGAGTTTGGTGACATCGATGGTGCCACCGTTAGTCATATTAGCGCCGGTCACCACTAAAGTGCCGGAGTTGGCATCATAAGTTGCGCTCGTGATAGACGGTCCCCAATTTGAATCTGTTGTGCCAGAACCAGTGGTGACAAAGCTTTCGGTGCCAGCATTACTGCCGCTACCAGAGGTTCCACCAGTATTAGTACCTTGACTACCGCCACCTGCACCGCCAGCCCCATAATTATTTGACGTAGTTACTGAGGCATTTGAATAACTTAGCGATCCTTTGTTTAAGATACCGCCGACACCAATACCACCAGCGGCGCCATTAACGGCACTACCTCCAGTCATTCCATTACTTCCAGCGCCGCCGCCGCCAGCACCGAGGTTATTGGTGATAGAGCTCGATGCTATAAATACGGTAGCACCACTGGCAATGTAGATACCACCTGCCGCATCGCCGCCCCGACCAACAGCTGATGCCATTGATCCACCAGCTCCTGCACCACCTCCGCCGATGTAGCCAGTGGAAGCGCTACCGGCTCGTCCGCCATTTCCACCGCTAGAGAGTCCACTGGCGGCAGTGCCACCCGCCCCGGCGATAGTACTGCCGCCTTTACCCGTTTGAGCTGCCCCACCTACATAGGTTGTCTTGTAGCCGCCTCTCCCACCAGCGCCGCCGCCGCCAGCCAATCCTAAATATGCTGCATTGTAATTCCCACCTCTAGCTCCACCTTTACTGCTAAAGCCACCACCACCACCTCCACCGTAGCCGTAGCCAGAGCCCCCACCGTTACCGCCACCACCAGCGGCGACATTGGCAGTAATGCTTGAATTTTTGATGGTGACTGTACCGCCAGTAATACTGATACCAGCACCAAGCGCATCTTTACCATTCAAACTATCGTAATCACCACCATTCCCAGAAAGCAAACCGTGTTGAATAATCAAGCCGTCGAGTGTGACTGTACCAGTGGTGATAGAGAGTACGCGACTGGTGTAGTTCGCATCAATGGTGACATCTGCCGTGCCGTTGGCGTCACGATCACCTTGTATGGTGAGGTTCTTACTGATCTGTAATTGCCCAGTGCTCAAGGTAATACTCATATTGGCGTTGAAGGCAATCGTATCGCCGCTAGTCGCTGCCGCGATTTGATTGCGTAAACTACCTGCACCGCTATCGGCATTGGTTGTGACAGTAAGCGTTGCTAATGCATGTTCATAGCTAGCGATCGCGTCCTGTGAGAGCGCACTTTTCGCTTCGATGTTTCCGGTCGTAATCTCTAATTCCCAATCACCATTTAGACCAGTACGATTGTTTGATGCCGCGATATCGGCGCCTGTGAAATTGGCTAAGTCATTTACAAATTCAAGCCCATCTTCGCCAGCAGCAAGATCGCAAGAGTAAATCAAAATATCTCCATCAGGAGTTAATGCTTCGCCGATTTTTGCTAATGAGTCTTTGAAATTGCTAAGAGTCGCATTGTCGAGAAAACTCGAACCTAGCCACAATTGACTTTCAAATCCATGTGCGACCAACTGAATAGAGGCTACTTGTTTGCCAGACAGGTAATTTGCGATTTGCTGCAAACCATCGGTATTGTGATTGAGGATGATAACCTCGGTTCCGTTTGGAATATTTTTTAAGAGCGCTGCGGAATCCTTGACTCTACTATCAACAAAAATGACACTGGGTGAGCTCGGTGTGTTAGCTAAGATCTCGTTGCTTGTGATATTTGAGGCGAGCGCTTTCATCATCGCAATGTCATTAACTTTGAAATTGTTGTCATTTGATTTTGCATTTAGCGATTGATCTAAATTGAAATTGCTCATGATATTTGCGCCTTAATAATCGTTTGATGTCTTGCTAATGGTTCGTGCGTTTGCAGTGTATTTTTCTTTTACCTAGATGCTTCTTTGATAGAAATCACATTGGCACTACTATTGCCCGTGTCTTTCCAGAACGAGAGTGAGTCATATTTTTCAAATAAGTCAGGGGGCAAAATTGTCTTTCTATTCTCGAAGCTGACTTTTTTACGAACAGTATGTAAACCATGCATGCCAAGTGGCGCATCAAATTCTGGGGCGTCGTAATTTAAATTGTTGTAGTCATGCGCGAACTCAGGTTCGTCCAAGAATTGATAAATAAGTGGCATCACTTTTTGCGGTACTTGTGCGAGTAAGTCGTAGTCAATAATTAGTAATGAGCTAGCATGCTCGCCATAAAATGCCTCTTTTAAAGCCGTCCAAGGAAAGCCAACTAAACGATTAGCTTGCGCTAAAGTCTCAACTCGGCTGTAGACGGTATTACGTTCAACGTCATCATTAAATAATCGAGTTACCTCATAAGGATTAGCTCGATAACGTCGTTCTATACTGTCCATAATCCAAGCTACATTTCGAACGCAGGCCAAGACTTTGGAGCCAGGGAACTGATCCATCAATACAGGTAGGTTGCTGCACCACATCCTGTTTGTATCGAAAATCAATTCTTTATCTGATTGTTCCGCATAATAAGAATCAAAAATACCGCGGGTGAGACGTCGCCTTTGATTTGTATTGACTACCGAACCAAATTCACTCCCAGCGCCTAGTTGATTCAGCATGCCTTTCATCAGGCTTCCAACAGGGCTAGTCATGCCTGCATGAAAGCGTGGATTTTGTAGAAGCAGCGCCGCTAACAAAGTGGAGCCAGAACGTGGTAGTCCAGAAATAAAATGGTACTTGGTAGGTGACATAAAATTCTTAATCTTTCAAAAAAGCATAAAGTTGGTTGACAGCACTTGCTCGATCTATTTGAGATGTGTCGATTGTGCACTCGGCCTTCATTGGTGCTTCGTATGGTGCCGATATTCCGGTCAATTGGATTGCGGGGTTCGCTTTCGCTTTTGCATACAAGCCTTTGACGTCTCGTTGTTCACAGATATGTAAAGGCGTTGATATATAACATTCAATGAATTGATTTGCTCCAACAATATCTCTGGCTAAGTTTCTACCACTAGCACTTGGCGAAACCAGTGAAATGATCGCAAAAATACCATTTGCATTGAGTATCTTTGCCATTTCTGCGGCGCGTCGCCCTTGCTCCTCGCGTTCTGCCATACTAAATCCCAAGTCCTTTGACAGGCCTTGTCTTAATTCGTCGCCATCTAACACGCAAACCGGAAATTCTTGCTCGCGCAGTTTTGCAGCAAGCTCGTTTGCTAAAGTGGTTTTGCCCGCGCCCGAAAGCCCAGTCAACCACCAAGTTAAAGCGTATTTGTTTTGAGTACTGTTCAAAAGTCAAAGTCCTTACTGCAATACTTAATCATTATGCGCAGTGATTGCCATCACTAAAATATAGCAAAAACCATACCATTGCTTCACAGTAATTTGTCTTGCTACGTCGGTGAAAGTGTGAATGTCATTTACATGTAAGGTCTGGCTAATTGCACTAATTTACATGTTGAATACAATTTAATTAAATAAGACTTGATAGAAGCTTAGAGGTTCATTGTTGAGCGTAATAGGTCGATTCGCAGGTGCTTGCACCGGAGCAACCGACCAGAACTGGCGGCCGATGTCAGGGTGGTCGAAATAGTAATTATCTTGGGCAAGTATTGGACTAGCTGGTGCCGAAAATACCAGTAACATCGGCGTGCGATATTCGGCGGGTAATCCTGGTCGCGCTATCTCAGTTGCTTCAATCAGACGCAACTCGACCGTGCCAACTGAAGTGTGAACGATAAAGCTGCTATGTAATAAAGTTTGCGCCCGTGCAAAGCTGAGTGACATATTTTCTCCAATATTGATTATTCACGACCTTGGGTCGGTATGAGTTTAAACTGTGAAAAATACCTAATTTTTATGAAATCATAGCAAGTGATGTGCCATTCAACAACGCATACCAATTCGGCGTTCAAAGTTTGGGAATATTCTTTGCTTTACTTTTTTTAGCTGAATTCGTTTTATTTCTGTTCTGAGGTTGGTATCTTGATGCATTTAAAACCACCATTGAGTTGGCGACAAATTGAAGCTAGTGATCAGGATTTTTTAGATGCACTGTATCAAGATAGTCGGCCGGACTTGTTGGCGATGTTCCTACCTAAATTGGCGATGCAGCAGATGATTCGTATGCAGCAAATGAGTCAGACACAAGGAATAGCGCACAGCTATCCGAATGCTCTGCACAGACTTTTACTGTGGCAAGAAGATTCTGTGGGGCGTATCGTGTTTGCGCAGGATGAGTCGTCGATACGTCTTATCGACATCGCGATCAAGTCAGAATGGCAGGGCAAAGGTTACGCCACACAAGTGCTTGTTGGCTTGCAAGAATATGCTAGTAGTCATGGCAAAGCGATTAGTTTAGCGGTGCAATCTACTAATTTGCGGGCTTTTGCTGTCTATCAGCGGCTGGGTTTTGTTGTACAAAGTAGTGATGGTTTATTCGATCAAATGAATTGGCATCCTGCCGTTACGGTTTGAATTTACTGATTTGAATTGCTTAATCTTTGTGATTTAACTTCAATCTAAATGAATGTGCTTTTATGTCGAGTTGCCCATATCTAAAATTACCGTTTTCGTTTGATGTTACAAGGCTCAAGCACGATTTAGCTTTGGCGGTGCAATCGCCATGGATAAAACATTTCAATACACAAGCTTACGAGAAAGATTGGTCTTGTATTCCTTTACGTTCGGTTGGCGGAAGCATCGATCACATATTACCAATTGATAGTGCGGAATTTCAGGACACGGTTATCCTCGAACAATGCACTTACTTCAGAGAAGTGATCAAGCATTTTAAATGTGAGACAACCTCGATACGCCTAATGTCTCTAGAGGCTGGTGGCATCATTAAAGAACATGTAGATGCTGGTACTAGTCTAGAAGATGGCATTACGCGATTGCATATTCCCATTCAAACATCGCCTGAAGTAATTTTTATGATAGACCATCAGCCTGTACATTTTTCTGCTGGTGATACTTGGTATTTGAATGCAAGCTGCCTGCATGGCGTGCGCAATGATAGTCAACAAGCACGTATTCATTTGATGCTTGACTGTGTCAGTAATGCCTGGCTTGAACATGTCTTCAAACAAGCTGGTTGGGTGCCTCGACCTTTACCTCGCTATCCCGATCCTTCCATTCATGACGGCAATGTGTTCGAGATAATCGAACGTTTGCGTCTAGCTGGATTCCCTGCGGGCTTGGCATTGGCAGATGAGTTAGAGGCGATCGCACTTGATTCTAAATAAGCTTCCCACTAGCAACATATTAAGGCTGGCATATCAATTGCTTAGATAAAAATACTACTAAAATCGAATTTTTAAGTAGGCATTACTAAAAAAGTAAGTAATTATATGAATTTTAATTTTTAGGAATAGATGAATCTATCTGTTTTTCTAAAGTTAAAAAATAAAGTGGGCGCAATCGCGCTATCGTTCTTGCTGTATTTACACACGAAGGAGATATAAATGGATGCATTCATGGGTACCGTTCTGCCAGTCGCTTTTAATTACCCACCACGCGGTTGGATGTTTTGTAATGGACAGATTATTCCTATCGCACAAAATTCCGCGATGTTTGCTCTGTTGGGAACGATGTATGGAGGCGACGGCCAAACTACTTTCGGCCTGCCAGATCTGCGAGGCCGTACGATTGTAGGGTCGCAAGCGCAAGGTCCAGGCTTATCCAATGTTGTTCAAGGCGAAAAGGGTGGTACGAACAACACAACGGTGATTGCCAACGGCACAGTAAATATCACGCTAACTTTGGCTAATTTGCCAGCACATAATCATCCCGCTACGTTAGCCCTAGATGCCTTAAATGCGACGACACGCGTGACAGTTGGTACAGGGACAAATGGTGGGTTGCCAGCAGTTGCTAACAATGGTGGTCTGACCGCTACTGCGGGAGGTCAATCTGGTGCAGCAATTTATTTGCCAGCTGGTACAGCGCCAACGAGCCCTGTCGATCTGGGTGGCGTAACCACTACAGTAACTGGCAGTGGCACTGTAACTACCGGAAATACTGGAACGGGAACTCCTTTGGTTGCACCAGTAGTAACAAATGCGACGATTTCCAATATGCAACCTTACTTAGGTTTGAATTATATTATTGCGATGGAAGGTATTTTCCCGTCAAGGAACTAAATTAGCTTGAAATAGATGGGTCTGTAAACCGAGTAGGCTTTGAGTCTACTCGGTTTTTTTGCGCTTTTTCGGCGAGATTAAAAAACGACGAAGTGGTCTGCAAAAATCATAATTTTGTTTTCTGATCAGACTGAACTCGTGTAAATTCAAGCGTGTTTGTACGCATGAATTTCGTTGCTGTCGAATAGTTGATATTCGACAAGATAACGAGCTGCTTACATCTGAAGTTAGATTACATTTTGAGATTCTGTTTTCGACCACCAATAAAAATCTAATCGTGAATAAGCTGCCTATAACGCTCTTGAGTGCCATGTGTTGCTCTTCTGTGCAAGAGGCTCACGCTGATATTTTTCGTTGCACGACTGCGCAAGGCAAAGTTGTCACCTCAGATCGTCCGATTCCCGAGTGTATTAGCCGTGGTATGAAAGTGTATTCAGACGCAGGTCGTTTTAAAAGGAATATTCTGCCGCCCTTAAGTGCCGAAGAAAAACAGAAAATTGCGCAAGAACAAGAACAAAAGCAAAAGCAACAAGCCGCTGAAGAAGAGCGCAAGCGCGAGGAGCGTTATTTGTTAGCGCACTATCAAAGCGAAGCAGATGTTGAGTCAGCACGTAAGCGTGCGGTTGATGTTCTGCAGGATAAAAAACGCTTGGCGAATGAGCAGTTGGAGACTTTTAATCAGGTGCTGCTTGGTTTGCAGGCGGAATTAAAGACCTCGAAAAAAACTACGCAAGAATTTGAATCGATTCAAAGACGTGCCGATGATCTATCGAACAATGTTTTAAGTACACGTAAATCAATCGCGTTCTACGATCAGGGAATACAAAGAACGAATCGTGAATACGATGACACGCTAAAGCGATTTCGTGAAGTGGTCAGCAGAACGCGCCGCTAAGTCGTGGCGTTATGATTTCTGCTTTCCACTAATCAGTTATCAGTCGTAAGTGCAATGCTTACTGTTGAAATCCTTCGCAACAAATTTGGCTTGAAGTTCTCGAACGATAGTCTTCAATAAATTCATCAAAACTACCAGTCTGGTTTGCTTCCATGGCTGTTTGTTCTGCAATTGAGTCAGCCGCCAATTTTTCAAAAAATGCGGTTTGCTTTTCATCTGGCGGATTAGCTTTGAAGTGCTGCGCAAAATGTAAACTCTGCGCCAGTGCAAATTGCGCAAACGAGTTTTGATGTTCGGATATCGCTTTCAGAACGCGAGCAGACGGAGTTAATTCCGGATCAGCCAGTTTAGCAAATTGCAGTGCCAAACTATCCTGATGTTCCGTTGATTGTGTTTGCTGATCTAACAGTAAAGCTAGTGGTTTTATTTTTGACAGAAGCTCTTCGCCCCAGGCTTTTAAAGAAATCGGCTTCCCTTGATTCTGTAAATTAAGATTGGGCTTGCGGCCGTACTTAACCGTGAGTGCAAAGTTATCGAGATTTTCTTGGCCTTCTGCTTGATTGCTTAATGGACTTTCGTCGAGGGCACAGAAAAGTAAGAAGGCATCTAAGAAACGTGAGGTCGATAAATTAATTCCTAAAGCTTCAAATGGATCAACGTCCATACAACGGACTTCAATATATTGCACACCACGAGCGCATAGCGCTTCAACCGGACGTTCGCCAGTTTTGATCACACGTTTTGGGCGTATGGTCGCGTAGAATTCATTCTCGATTTGCAGCACATT
Organism: Affinundibacterium baiyunense; assembly: GCF_018139645.1. Lineage (GTDB taxonomy): Bacteria > Pseudomonadota > Gammaproteobacteria > Burkholderiales > Burkholderiaceae_D > Undibacterium > Undibacterium baiyunense. Next base: position 66,524 of record NZ_JAGSPM010000013.1, on the reverse strand, counting down.
GCTATTAATTTGCATCCACTCGCCATCTTTCTTGATGCCCAACTCAGCGTAAGGAGGATGCGGTTTTCGAACCGCCAGCGATAGACTGCGCATGTAGTCTAATAGCGTGTTGTAAGGTGGCACCAATCCATCTTGGACGTTATTCTGATAGCCTAGATCGCTCATGCGTAGACTTGTCGCATAAGGCAGATACAGAGTGTCGTCCGACAAACTTTCTAGATTGTGTTGGCGACCACGTAAAAAACTCTTGGAAAGTGCCGGCGACGCGCCAAACAAATACATGAGCAACCAACTATATCGATGGAAATTACGAATTAAAGCGATGTAACTTTCAGATTGATAATCTTGGTGTTTACGCTTGTCACCTTCTGCTTGCGCAATCAATTTCCATAGATTCTCGGACAGCGAATAGTTGTAATGGATACCAGCAATGCACTGCATACTTTTGCCATAACGTAGTGCTAAACCGCGTCGATAAACATGCTTGATCATGCCAATATGTGAGGTGCCATACCAAGCGATTGGAATTTCTGCTTCAGTGGGTAACTCGCAAGGGATCGAGTTATTCCATAGCATCTCATTGTTAAATTGGGTGTAGCTGAAGCGATGTATCGCATCGAGCTTGTCGAGCGCAATGGAAATATCTTGTTCGGCTGGTGTAATAAATTCAAGTAGCGATTCTGAATAATCCGTTGTGATCAGCGGATTGGTTAATGCTGAGCCCAGTCCAATTGGGTGTGGGGTAAGCATCAATTGCCCTTGCGCATTCACGCGCAAGGTTTCGCGTTCGATCCCGCGTAAGCCTTGCTGTAGTAGTGGCAAGTTCGCAGGCGTATTAATCAGTTGTAGGCGTTGTTCAAGTAAGTTGCGGGTAGGGCTGTTCAAGTTAAGCATCCTTTGCTTGTGTTATACCGGAGGCGCACAATGATCGACCAGATAAAGTTTGTATAGGATAGCCGAAATTTGGAAAGCGCATATTCTCACGCATTTTTTTGCTGGTCTTCGATATTGCAAGTGATCGTTGATCTGGCGCAAGAAAGTGCGCATGATTGCGCCCAACTTTGCCATTTAAAAGTTGCTGCTTGATGACAGTGGGTTTGCTTGCTAAGCATATTATTGATCGCAAATGATGAATTTCATCTTGCTATGGATTAGAAAGCTGCGCAGTTTTATTGCTCACAGGGCGTACCAACTAGTTTAAGATCTCGGTTTTGTGAAAAAGCTGAAATAGCAGGAATGGAATGTTGAATGAATAATGTATGTGGTTTGGATTTTGGTACATCAAATTCAACAGTAGGTTTTCACGACGGCAATCAGGTGCGACTGTTAAATTTAGAAGAGCAAAAGCCAACTTTGCCGTCCGTGATTTTCTTTAATGCCGATTTAGATGAAGTGGCTTATGGTCGCGCTGCTTTAACTGCCTATTTAGATGGCTATGAAGGCCGCCTGATGCGGTCGATGAAAAGTCTTTTAGGCACTTCGCTGATTGATGGATACACCGAAGTGCAAGGGCGTCAATTGAGCTACAAACAATTGTTGACTCAGTACATCACTGAGTTGAAGCGACGTGCTGAAAATTCTGCGCAACAAAAAATCGAACAGGCAGTTTTCGGCCGCCCAGTTTTCTTTATCGATGACAACCCTAGTGCGGACAAAAAAGCAGAAAACACCTTAAGTGAAATCGCAATTGCCGCTGGCTTCAAAGAAGTCGCCTTTCAATACGAACCGATTGCAGCGGCATTGGATTATGAGTCGCGTATTGAGCAAGAAGAATTGGTTTTGGTGGTTGATATCGGTGGTGGTACTGCTGATTTTTCTGTGATTCGTTTGTCGCCAGAGCGCCGTCAACAAATAGATCGGCAAGCCGATATTTTAAGTAATACAGGCGTGCATATCGGTGGAACTGATTTTGATAAATACCTGAGTTTGCAACAGCTGATGCCTCTGCTGGGGATGGGAGGTCGCTTAAACAATGGTATCGAAATGCCTTCCGCAAATTATTTTAACTTGGCAACTTGGCATACCATTAACTTGGTGTACTCGCAGAAAGTGGTGCGCGAAACTCAAGACATTTGTCGCGATATCAGTGATCCTGAGCTGCGCTATCGATGCGCCTGTTTTTTGCAATTAATTGAACAAAGAGATGGTCATTGGCTCGCCTTAAAAGCGGAAGAGGCAAAAATCCGTTTAAGTGATGCAGAAATGGTACAACTAGAATTGGAGCGATTGCATAGTCGAGAAGATCGTTCACGACAGCATTCTTTATCACTAGATCGCACCCAATTAGATGCCGCGATTGCGCCCTTGTTTTCACAATTGAATCAGACAATTGCTAATGCGATTCAAAATGCAGGCGTTGCAGCATCACGCATTGATACTGTGTTTTTTACTGGAGGTGCAAGTGGTGTGCGCGGATTGCGGCGCGATTTGCAACAACTCTTGCCGAATGCGAAATTAGTGCAAGGTGATGTGTTTGGTAGCATCGGCGCAGGTCTCGCTTGGGATGCCACAAGACGCTTTGCATAGAAGCGTGAATCAGAGGCCAGGATTATGCTTGCTGTCTCTTGTCATCTGTTTAATTTGATATGAAGACTGTTGTAAAGTTGCTCTGAATTTGTTGTTGCACGGAAAGGTGGTTGCGATATACTGAATGCACTTTGTTAGTGTGAGTTTCCCTACGGCGGAGGCAGCATGTCAGAACACTTGGATGATGATGAGATACTCATTGAAGAAGACCTTGAGACCGAGGTTTTGGCAAATATCTCACAACGTACTTGGAAGATCGCAATTGTCGATGACGATGAAGATGTTCATCGGGCGACAGAATTCTCTTTGCTGGACGTCAAAATTCTCAATCGACGTCTAGAGTTTATTCATACCTACTCCAAAGCAGAAACGCATGAGCGTTTCGCAGTCGAATCCGATATCGCAGTGGTATTGCTGGATGTTGTAATGGAAACCGAGCACGCCGGTTTAGACCTGGTGTGCTTTATTCGCGATGAATTAAAGTGGCTAGACACTCGCATCATCTTGCGTACAGGGCAACCAGGTTATGCTCCTGAAGAAGACGCGATTCGTGACTACGATATCAACGACTACAAGACTAAAAACGAACTCACACGAAAAAAATTATTAACAGCTTTAACAGCCGCGATTCGTTCATATGATCAATTGCGCACCATCGAAGCCAGTCGTCGCGGCTTACATCAAATTATCACCTCCAGTTCGGCTTTCTCGATGCAGGATGGGATCGAGGGATTTGCCTCTGGTGTGATCACCCAAATTGCCGCCTTGTGTGGTGTGCCATCCGAAGGATTGTTATGCGCGCAGTGTGATGAGGCACTACAGTTTGATAATAGTTTGCGTTATAGCGTCATCGCCTCAGCTGGACATTATCGCAATCTGATGAATCGGCCTATCGATGAAATCGATAATCCCGTGATTAGAGATTCCTTACGCCGCGCCTTGTCTGAACGCACCTCATTGTTCGAAGAGCATAATATGACCTTGTATTTCTCTGGACGAGGAAAACGAGCGATCGCGGCATTCATTGAATTACCTTACGCCTTGTCTTCAATTGATCAACAATTATTAGAGATCTTTTGCTTCAACTTAGGCGTATGTTTAGATAATCTTGGCTTAGTCAGTCAATTAAAAAATTACGCATTCCGCGATCAATTATTGATGTTGCCGAATCGTCTGCGATTTATTGAGCAAATCGATCATTCGATTGAGCAAAGAACACCGGAGCAGATGGTGGTATTGATTGATATCGATGATTTTGCTGAGATCAACGATGTACTTGGCCATCGTTATGGCGATCTTTTATTACGAGCGGTCGCCACACGATTACAAAATGCAATAGGCGCGCAAGCTTTCTTGGCGCGTATTGGTGGCGATGTGTTTGGCTTGCTGGGGAATACACGTGTACTACAACCTGCCGATTTACAAAAATTATTTGTTGATCCTTTCATTATTGATGACACCTCGCATGCGGTATCGATGTCAATGGGCTTGGTCGCCTTAGATTCATACACACAATCCGGTGCCGATGTATTAAAAGATGCCAGCATTGCGCTCAAGCGCACCAAAGGCTATCAACGTGGCTCTTACACTTTGTTCACGCGAGAGATGGGGGTAGAGATTCGTGAGCGTGCAATGCTCATGCAGCATCTACATAAAGCATTTGATGCGGAGCGCTTGTATTTGATGTATCAACCGCAGATTGATCTACACAGTCGTCGCGTCTTGGGTTTCGAAGCTTTACTGCGCTGGCGTACGGACGATGGTCAAATGATTCCACCGACCGATTTTATTCCTTTGGCAGAGCACTCCGGTTTGATTATCAGTTTAGGCGCATGGGTAATGCGTACCGCATGTTTTACGATGGTGCAATTACTGGAAAAGGGTTTTCAATTAGATCGCATCGCAGTCAATGTGTCGGTGATTCAATTTCGACAGCCGGATTTCTTTGAACTAGTTGAAAATGCTTTGCGCGATAGTGGCTTGGCACCACATTATTTGGAATTGGAAATCACCGAATCAGTGACGATGAATGGCGCTGGATTGTTTGAAGATGCGTTAGCGCGCTTGAAAAATATGGGCGTGCAAATTGCGATTGATGACTTTGGAACTGGCTTTTCATCTTTGAGTTATCTCGATAAATTGCCCGTTGATCGACTGAAAATTGATCGCGCGTTTGTCGCCCAAATTGATACCGAAGGTGGACCGCGTATCGCTGAACTTATTACGCAGTTAGGTAAAAAACTGGGATTGAAAATTATCGCGGAAGGTATCGAAACAGAATTGCACTGGGAGGTATTAAATCGATTAGGTTGCGATGAAGGGCAGGGATTTTTAGTTGCCCGCCCTATGCTAGAGAGTGCAATCGAACCTTGGTTACGTGAGTGGAAATAGTGCTGTAGATGCGTCATGCATACTACACCACACAAGCAACCTATTTCTTTGCTGCGCGATATTGATGATATCCCTTCGCTCGCAAATCGCATGCGGGACAAGTTCCGCAACCATGACCCCAATCATGCATTTGGCCGCGCTCACCTAAATAGCAAGTATGCGTATCGTGACGAATCAATTCAATTAACTTCTCTCCACCTAAGCTCTCAGCCAAGCGCCATGATTCGGCTTTGTCGATCCACATCAATGGTGTTTCAATTGTTAAGCGACTCGCCATGCCAAGATTTAATGCGACTTGCAAGGCTTTTAAGCTATCGTCGCGGCAGTCAGGGTAACCAGAAAAATCAGTTTCGCACATGCCACCAACCAATACTCCCAACTGCCGACGGTAGGCGAGTGTCGCAGCAACCATCATAAACATCAGATTGCGTCCAGGTACAAAGGTATTTGGCAAGCCATTTTCTTGCATTTGAATTGCAATATTCTCTGTCATAGCTGTCGACGATAATTGAGAAATGAGTGATAGATCGATCATGTGATCTTCACCTAATTTTTGATCCCAATCGGTCGACAATCCACGCATTTTTTGCAAAAGCTGTGGACGCATCGTTAGTTCAATCGCATGTCTTTGGCCGTAGTCAAATCCAATTGTTTCTACACGTTGATAGCGACTCAGCGCCCATGCCAAGCAGGTGCTTGAGTCTTGTCCGCCACTGAATAAAACTAGTGCACTTTGTTTTTCAATAGTCATTGTGTTTATCGCTAAAAATTTTGTTTGATTTTTGTTTAATTTTTGATTGAGATAATTTTTTGTTCTAACACATCGCCATTATGATCTTGGTAGCGAATTTGAACTGGATAAAACCCCATATCAAGTGCTAGCCATAGTTCAATACGTTGGCCTTGGGCATCACTAGGTGGGGCTTTTATAATGTGCATGACATTAAGCTCGCCCAGTGCGGTACGAATTTTGGTAAAGTCACTGAACTTGAAAGTCCATGGATCGGCATCGCGCGAACCCGCGACGAACATCTTCCATTCTTGCTCAAGCTTAGTCTGTGCTCCGGTTTTTTGTACAAGTCCAACTAATTGCCAAGTCGCGCTTAAACGATCTTGTTCGCCGCCATGAATTGGATATTGTAAATCCGATTCAGAGAATCGGATGATTTTCTGTTCACGATCGAAATAGGTGTTGACCTCTGCGCGGCGAAATCGTTTTTCTTGAAATTGCTCTGGTGCCAAGCCAAATTCTTGAATACTACCTTTGCTACTACTGACCAAAATTTTCCCAAAAATCGCTACTTTGGTCTCCGAGTTTACACGATACAGTTTGGTTTGATCATCACGTTTGCTCACTTGCCATTGCACTTTTGCTTCGCCACTGACAGGAACACCTTTTTGCGTTGACTTCAAGCTATACAATAACTCGGCGGAAGGCGGGAATGTCAGCTGTTCAGCATGCGATGTGATCTTAGTAAAAAACAAAAGACTGTAAATAATGACGGAAAAAATTTTCTTAGCAAACATGTCGATTAGTTTTCATAGCGAATATTTTGTTTGATTGAAGTAACCACCTGATTGGTGATGGTGCCATTACTTTCTGTATTGCGAATTTGTACTGGATACCAACCTAGGCTAGGTGCCAGCCAGATATCTAATTGCGAGTTGTAAAAGCCGGGCTTTGGCGGTCTTGTAATATGGACGGTCGTTAGTTTTCCTGTTTCTGGTTCGAGCTTACTGTCAATTTCTTCTTCTCCAATTACTCGAAACAAAAATGGTGTTGCATCGCGTCCTTCCGCTACTTGGATAGAGAATTCTCGTCCCACCTCAAGTTGACTTTTGTTCGCAGCTCCAATAGCGGCTAGCTGCATTAAAATGCTCGCGGCATCTTGCGCACCATTTTCCATTGGAATACTTTTATTGGAAGATGAAAAACTGATGACTTTATCTTTGTGATTAAAGTGAATGGCTGTCGCCGCACGCGTCCTGCGGATGTCATGACTTACTACTGGCATTAAGCCGTAGATATCGCTATAACCTTCGCTAGTGATCGTCATCAAATTGAGTTTAGTAATTAATAAATTGATGCCAACCTCGATCGAAATTTTGTATTTCTCTATATCTCTTTCCCACGTCAGAGTAGCAACGCCAGTGGTCGGGCTGTCGTTGACTTTGGCGTAAGAAACTTCCATCTGTAATTCTGCAGGTGGTGGGAACTTGAATGAAAATTCTGGCATCGCTGCACCATCACTTGGATTCGCAGTGGATTCAGCAATTACTGGTGTTTCAGTAGTCGTATTGTTTGTTTCGGTCGTACTCGATTCTTGCTGAGGTGGCTCGGGCTTCGTATCTGTTTGTTGGTCTAAACTTGGGACTTCTTTTTTTGTGACTGGTGCTGTTGTCGTGACACTTGTTTTTGCTTTTTCTACGCTTGGTGGCGCGTTTGGCGCTGGTGCGTCTTCAATTGTTTCTGGTCGCAAATAGACGCTGACACTTGCTGGAATATCAGATTCAGACGATGCAGGTGAAACTTTCCAAGAGGCTGACTCGAATAAGAAAATATGCAGTAAGATGGTCGTCAACAAAAAGAGCCAAGTACTGGGTTTGCTCAGTTGTTGCTTAAAAGGGAATGGGAATAAATTCTTGCTCATGTCCGTAGTGTAAACCTTCTTGCTTTATCTTGCGACAAGGCGGGTTCATGTTTAGTATCTCTCAAGCTTAGAAATTCAATTTGGTCTGATAGTGGAGGGCGGCAGGGTAATTTCTCCTCGCCCCCGATTTCACGTTCATTATAGGAGTTGTAGCTATGCAAAATCCCTTTCAACAAACGACAAGTGGCAACATGCACGACCCATTAGCATTTGTGAAAAAACTTTGGGGTGATATGCAACTACCAGGTATGGTAACGCCAACGCTGTCGGTTGATGAGTTAGATAAGCAAATTAAGGATTTAAAAACAGTCGAGTCTTGGTTAACTGTTAACATGAATATGCTAAAAGGCACAATCCAAGCCTTAGAGGTGCAGCGCGCAACGATAGCCGCACTGAAGACGATGGGAGAAAGTTTTGCGCAGGCTGGAAATGGAACCAGTGCTACACCTGAATCTAATCATGCGAATAATGCCGCAGTGGATGAGCAGCTCAAGCAAGCTTGGCCTATGCATGCAAGTAAGACGACTAGTTCGTCTTTTAATCCTTCTGGATCGACAGCGCCAATACCAGAACCTAGCGTCGAAGAAAATGAAGAGGAAGAATTTGATATTGAAGACGAAGGCGCCACTAATTCTAGCGAGACTATAGAAGCTGTAGAGGCAAGTGCAGACTCGCCAGTAAGTAATGAGGCCAAACCATCCACCGAGAACTTAAGTTCTGGTTTTCACAATCCAGCTGCATGGTGGACTGTGTTGCAAGATCAATTCAAGCAAGCTTTGACGCACGCAATGAAAAATGAAGACGTTTCTCCGGCGCGGTCTAGTCGCGAAAAAGCCGATAAGACGAACGCAAAAGTGAAAAAAACGACCACCAAGGCAGCGCCAACAAAGTCGCCGGCCGCAAGGGCTACTACGAAAAAAACTGTAACTTCGAGCCCTAAAAAAACGCCAATAAAAACGCCAATAAAAACGCAGAGCAGAGCAACGACCAAGTCGAGTTCGCAATCCAAGGCGCGCCCAGTAGCCAATGCCAAAGCTAAGGCTGCTCCGAAAGTCGCTTCAAAAATAGTCTCTAAAGCGGCAGTCAAGAAGATTTAAGTATTGCGCAAGCTGTGTGATGTCAGCCTACGCAAATCTTTACAGGCTGCTGATCAAACATCGATCAGCAGCCAAGCTTTAATATCTAAACTGAATGCCCACGCTTAATTTCCAAGCGCTTTTTCAATTGCCGCAACCAAGCCCTTGTTCTCAGGCGTTGTTGTGCTGGCGTAAGCAGCCAAGACTTTGCCGTTACGGTCGATTAAATACTTATAGAAATTCCATTTTGGCGTGGTGTTAGTTGCTTTGATGAGTTGTGCATAAAATGGATTAACATCGTCACCGCGTACTGAAGATTTCGCAAACATAGGAAACTTTACGCCGTAAGTATTAAAGCAGAAATCCGCAATTTCTTTACTCGTTCCGGGTTCTTGTTTGCCGAAATCATTCGATGGAAAGCCAAGCACAACCAACCCACGAGATTGGTATTTGGCATACAGAGCTTCTAATCCCTCGTATTGCTTAGTAAAACCGCAGTAGCTGGCAGTATTAACAACCAATGCAACTTTCCCTTTGAACTGGCACAAATTTTGTGGCGCATCGTCTTGCAAGCGATTGAAGCTATGTTGCAAAATCTCTGGACAGCTATCTGTTTGTGCCTGAGCGAGGCCAGACATACTAAAAAATAATGCACCGATGAGGACTAGCTTGGATGTGATAGACATAGAGGCTCCTAAAATGTAATTTTGGTATTCTTAATTGGGGTATGTGTTTGCGTCACAGCATGGTAAATCACGTGTACCAATCTCAATTTGATGGAGCATCTTAACGCAATTTTTTTTGTTCTGCTGACAGCGGTAGTTCGCCGTAAAAAGTGGCGCTTCGTTGCCAAGAGTTGCTAATAGTTGCGGAGAGTTGCCGAGAATGGTGCAGCCAGTTACAGTGTGAACAATTTTTATTGATCCAATTTCGTGTTTCTTAAAGAAGCACCTCTAAAATGGTTTTGACCTAACCAACAAGAATTAAATCACTATGCCAAGTTTTGAAAATAAAATATGCGAGGTTTCGCAGTTAGTCAGTAGAGTGCAGCAATTGCCTCATCCGGTGGTCATGACAAATGGGGTTTTTGATTTATTGCATCGTGGCCATGTCACTTATTTGGCGCAAGCAAGAGCGATGGGCGCATCGTTGATTGTGGCAGTGAACACTGATGCCTCGGTAAAGCGTTTGGGCAAAGGTGATGATCGGCCTATCAACACTTGCGAAGATAGAATGGCGGTACTGGCAGCGCTCGCGTCGGTTGATTTAGTGGTCGCTTTTGATGGTGATACGGCACTTGAAGCGGTCACACTTGTGCATCCCGACATTTATGTGAAGGGTGGCGACTACGATATGCATTCAATCCCTGAAGGTAAGGCAGTGATAGCTTATGGTGGTCAAGTGGCGGCAATTCAATTTGAACATGACAGATCGACGACCAAGACTTTGCAAAAGATGCGGAGTCAAACTTAAGCTCGAGCGTTTTTTCACTCGACTTCTAGGAAAGTTAATTCCAAGAAGTCTACTTTTTCCCGTAGGTTTCAATTAGGCCAGCTATTGCGTCAAGCGCCACGACTTTGTCGACCGCTCCCAGTTTTACTGCCTCTTTCGGCATACCATAGACGATACAGGTCTTCTCATCTTGCGCGATTGTTTCAGCACCTGCATCGTGCATATCTCGCATACCTAATGCGCCATCGTCACCCATGCCAGTCATGATAATCCCCAGTGCATTTTTGCCTGCACATTTAGCGACGGAGCGAAACAAGACATCGACCGAAGGACGGTGACGGTTCACTGGTGGCGCATCGATAATTTCAACATGATACTGTGCACCGCTGCGTTTGACTTGCATGTGACGACCACCTGGCGCGACCAGCGCGCGACCTGGGATAACACGATCCCCATTTTTGGCTTCCAACACTTCCATTGCGCATAGTTTATTGAGACGATCGGCAAATGCTTCGGTAAATTTCTCTGGCATATGCTGAACGATCACGATGCCAGGTGCGGTTCTTGATAATTTTCTTAATACTGTTTCCAGTGCTTGCGTGCCACCAGTCGAAGTACCAATCGCCACCAATTTATCCGTTGTAACCGCCATTGCGCTAGTTAAGCTTGCGTTTAGTGCTGGCATCACTTCGTCAATTTTGATTTTTGCTGGTGGGATAGATGCGGTGTTGGTGGATGCTAAATTGAGATTGCGAAAAGGGCGTAGATTCGCTCCAGCAGCAGCTTTAACCGCTTGCACGATGTCTCCAGCATCCATTTCTAAAAAGTTTTTTAGACCTGCTTTTGGCTTCGTGACAATCGCTACTGCTCCCGCTGCAAGCGCTTGTACCGATGTTGCTGCGCCCTTCTCAGTGAGTGTCGAGCAAATGATCACTGGTGTTGGACGTACCGTCATAATTTGTTTGAGAAAGGTAATGCCATCCATTCTTGGCATCTCCACATCAAGTACAACGACGTCGGGCCAATTGGAGTTCATTTTATCCATCGCAAAGATAGGATCGGGAGCTGAAGCAATTACCTCGATACTGCCATCTTTTGTGAGTAGGGCAGATAAAACTTGTCGCACAACGGCTGAATCATCGACCAGCATCACTTTAATTTTGGGTTTCATTATTCCATTGTCTTATCAACATGTTTGACCCAGACGTCTCCTGACCACAAGTCAAAAATAATATTTCTATGTCCGACACCGCCAAGGTGCTCGGACTTAATCTTAAAACCGTATTCTTGCAATAATTGGCGACCAATTTTCACATTTTGTTCAGATACGGAAAATACCCGCTGATCTTGTGCTGGAAATTGATCTCCACCGCCAAAAATCTTTACTTCATAGTCGTGTACAGATGTTTTCGATGCTTTGATTTGTTGTAGAAACAAGCGCATGACATCTTCTGCATATTTGCCATCGAGTCCGATATTGTGAGGATTGCGTTTATTTTTGGGGAGCATGTAGTGACACATACCGCCGATTCGTTTAATGGGGTGCCACATGGTAATCGATACACATGAGCCCAAAATGGTGCGGATTCTGGTTTCGTGATCACCGAAATAAAATTCTCCAGGCTGCAAAAATATGTCGATATAAAAGCTCGGTTCATTCATACAGTATAGATAAGTGTCAATAACAGGCAAAAACTGTTTAGCCTTAGAACGTCTTCTGATAGATTGAAGGAGCAATTAACTTAAGTGGAGAATCCAAACCATTGAGGGATTCAGAATGACTGACAATAAAATAACCTCCAGTCCGTAGTTTCGTAGTAATTTTTTCGACTAAGCGTTTTTTTGTATCTTTATCAAAATAGATCATGACATTACGCAAAAATATTACATCAAACATCCCTAGTTCGGGTAGAGGTTCGATTAAATTGGCGATGCTAAAACGAACACGTTGACGAATGCTTGAATCAAGCAAAAAGAAATCTTCAAATTCGTCACGTCCCTTCAAACAGTATTTCTTTAGTAATGTTTTTGGAATTTTGTCGGCGGCTAACATCGGGTAAAGTCCGCGTTGTGCCTTCTCCAGCATGCGCGTTGAGATATCGGTTCCTATCACTTCCCAATCATCACCTTGAAAGTATTCAGCTAGTGTCATGGCGATCGTGTATGCCTCTTCGCCGCTGGAACTTGCGGCGCTCCAAATTCGTATTTGTTTTTGTCGCTGATATTGTGGAAAAGCGATGTTTTTTAGAAAATCAAAGTGTTTGGGCTCACGAAAAAAATATGTTTCATTGGTAGTTAGTAAATCAATCGCAACTGTAGTCTCATCTTCATAACCCGGGCGTCCCAATAAGGCAAAATACTCGCTATAGGATAGTAAATTTCGTTTACGCAAACGCTTATCCAAGCGCCCCATCACTAATGCTTGTTTTCCGTCATTTAAAGCAATGCCAGTACGTTCATATAAGAAGCGAGAGATCCATTCAAACTCGTTCTTTTTTAGAGCAACTGGCGCCGCATAATGAATCGACTTATTGTTCATGCTCCGTCTCTGCAGCATTCTGTGATGAGGTGTCTATTGAGTTCCCGAGCGCTAGCATTTCATCTACCGAGAGCACTTGATCTAAATTGAGAACGATGATGAAGCGTCCGTCTTTTTTTGCCATGCCGCTGATAAAGTCGGGGCGAATTTTTGCGCCAAAAGACGGTGGTGGTTCGATATCTCCGCTGGCAATTTCAATCACCTCATTGACCGCATCAACCACAATCCCGATACTTTGAGTTTCCGATTGATCACTCTGTACCATCTCGATAATGATAATGCTAGTGCGGCGCGAGATGCTGGTTGTGCCGCGATTAAATCGGGCGGTTAAATCCACTACTGGCACGACGCGCCCACGTAGATTAATGACGCCGCGGATAAAGTTCGGCATCATCGGGACTTCTGTTAAATCACCGTACTGAATAATTTCTTTAATGTTTAGAATGCCGAGCGCGAAGACTTCGCCTCCTAACACGAAGGTAAGAAATTGCCCCGATTCTGAGGATGGTTTATCTGCGACATTTGCGAGAGCGCCGTTGTTCACTTTGCTGATTGCATTCATAGCGATCTCCTAAAACCTTTCAAACTTCGCTTCGTCCACGCTGGAACTACCGAAGTGAGGGCGTGCCCGCTTAGGTGTAGAGCGAACAACACTACGTTCGTTGTTGGAGACTGGTCCTGCAGATTTTTGCGCTTGTCCAACGTGGAAGAAACTCACCAAATCAATTAATTGCTCCGCTTGACTAGTCATCTCTTCCGCGGTTGCCGCTAACTCTTCACTGGACGAAGCATTTTGTTGCGTGATCTGGTTCATCTGATTCATTGCAGTATTAATTTGACCGACGCCCGCAGATTGTTCCTGCGAGGCAGCTGCAATTTCCTGCACCAGATCGGAAGTGCGTCCAATACCTGGGACAATTTCATCAATCAAATCGCCAGCACGTTCCGCCGTTTTGACACTACCACTGGCTAAATCACCAATTTCTTTTGCGGCAATTTGGCTGCGTTCTGCCAATTTTCGTACTTCAGCAGCAACTACGGCAAAGCCCTTGCCGTGCTCACCAGCACGCGCTGCTTCAATTGCAGCATTCAGCGCAAGCATATTGGTTTGGTAAGCAATATCATCGATGATACCGATCTTTGAGGCGATTTCTTTCATCGCTGAGACAGTTTGTTTAACTGCATCTCCTCCTTCAATGGCTTCTTTCGATGCCTTACCTGCGATGCCATCAGTTACTTTCGCATTTTCGGCGTTTTGGTTAATACCTGCCGCCATTTGCTCTATGCTTGCACTAGTTTCTTCGACGCTGGCTGCTTGCTCGCTGGCTGCTTGTGATAAGGCTTGAGAAGTAGCGCTAACTTGTTCAGATGCATTTGATAATGCATCGGTCGCATTGCGTACTTCGCCGACGATGGTGGCTAGTTTTTCACAAGCCATATTCGCATCTTCCTTAACTTGGTTGAACATACCGGGGGCATCGCGCGTGATACGTTGACCGAGTTCACCACTGGCGAGACCACCAAAAATGCGGGCGATGTCTTCGATCGTTTGTGTTAGTTTTTCACTTGCAGAGTTTGCATTTCTCTTAACATCGTCAAACATGCCTGAATAATCACGATCAATGCGTTGTGATAAATCGCCTTCGGCAAATGCCTCTAACACGCGGCTGACATCGTCGAAAATAACCGACGTGGTTTCCATTAAGGAGTTAACTCCAGAACACAGCGATAAAATGGGGCCAGATTTTCCATCTAATGGGATGCGTTGGCTCAGATCACCATCCTTAGCAGCAGAAGTGACTTGCTGTGCTTGTTCAACCGCTTCTTTCAACATGTTTGCTGCATTAATTTGATCGGTCACGTCGGTCGCAATTTTGACGATCTTAAATATGCGCCCCATTTCATCTTTAACTGGCGCATAAACTGCTTGTATCCAGACTTCTTTACGTGATTTGGTAATCCGTTTGAAGATATTTTTCTGCGGCTTGCCTGCATTGAGATCTAACCAAAATTGGGTATATTCTGGCAAATTCGCTTGTGCAGAGTCCATAAAAGTCCGATGGTGTCTACCTTTGATTTCTTCTAACTGATATTCCATCAAAGACAGAAAATTTTTGTTTGCCTGAAGTACGTTACCGCCAAGATCAAATTCGATATAGCCATAAGATTCGTCAATCGCATCAAATACGCCTTTGGCATTTTGACGTTCGAGTTCTTGTGCCGTGATGTCATAGCGTACGCCAAGATATTTTGTCGGCTTACCGTTTTCACCTAAAAACGGTGCGATCACCGCATCGACATAGTAGGGCGTGCCATCTTTAGCGCGATTTTTAATCACACCGCGAAATGTGCCACCACGACCAATTGTCGACCAAACTTGTTTGAAAGTTTCTTTCGGCATGTCGGGATGACGTGTGGTGTTATGTGGTCTTCCGATGAGTTCGGAGCGACTATATTTAGATACTTCCGTGAATTTTTCGTTGACGGTAAGGATATCGCCTTTGAGGTCGGCAAATGACACGATACTGGTGAGATCCATAATATCGGATCGTACTTTTAACTCTTGCGCCATTTCGGCCATTTGTTTTCGTAACGCAGCGAGCTCCGCTGCCTGTGCTTCTAATTGCGTGCCACTAACCAGCTTTGAAATCCAAGATGTCTTGACTTGACTCATTTCATTTCCCCTTATTGGTTTGAGCGTTTCTCACGAAATTCGATTTGGGTGTACTACTAATATTCGGAAAATCTAATTAGCGAAGACCAGTGTCAATGGATGTAAAGTGAAGAAGATGCCTTACAAGAATTGGCTGGTCTGTTTACTATCTGTTGCTATTGTTTGGCATTGCAAGCAAGCGTTTTTGTTCCATTCTTGAGTAGTGCTGCGTCATACTAGCCACACTGAGAATCAGTGCGACTTCACCACTACCTAAGATGGTTGAGCCGCCTATTCCTTGCAAATGTCCAAACAGTTTGCCTAAGGGCTTAATCACAGTTTGAAACTCACCCATCAGACGATCCACTACGAGGCCGGTTTTATTGGTGCCAGAGCTGATCACCACTACATTTTGACGACGTGGCTCGGCACCATCAATTTCAAACATTTTGCGTAAGCGAATAAATGGCAAAACTTCACCACGCAAATCCATGTAATCTTGGTCTTCGCATTCTTTCGGTAATTCCACACATTCGACCACTTGATCGAGAGGAATAACAAAAGAGGACTTACCGACGCCCACCAAAAAGCCGTCAATAATTGCTAAGGTTAAGGGCATGCGGATGCGCATGGTTGCCCCAATTCCAGCTTCGCTGTCGATCTCAATACTGCCGCGTAAGGAGGTCACGTTGCGTTTGACGACGTCCATGCCGACACCACGGCCTGAGAGGTTAGAAACCTGATCCGCAGTGGAAAATCCAGGTTCAAAAATCAGTGCATAAATTTCTTTATCGCTTAATCCAGTACCGTCAGCGATCAAGCCTTTTTCGATCGCTTTTGCCAGAATTTTGTCGCGATTTAAACCGCCGCCATCATCGCTTACTTCAATCACGATACTGCCAGATTCATGATACGCGTTGAGTCGTAAAGTACCTTGCGCGGGTTTGCCGCGTGCAACCCTGATGGCAGCCGATTCGATTCCATGATCCATCGAATTGCGCACCAAATGCATTAGTGGATCACCGATCTTATCAACGACTGATTTATCGACTTCGGTATCACCACCAGAAATCTCTAATATGATGTCTTTCCCGAGCTCAATACTGACGTCGCGAACAACCCGTTGAAAACGACTAAATGTAGTGCCAATCGGCACCATACGTAATTGCAAGGCACTATCACGCACCTCTTCGACCAAGCGCATGACTTCATTTGTTGCCTCAGATAAGGCGATGTCATTTGCTTTGCTTGCGCGTAAATTTGCGCCAGCGCCAGCGATGACTAGCTCACCGACTAAATCAATCAGTTTGTCTAGACGTTCTGCATCGACACGAATATTTTGTTTTTCTTTTGCTTTGGTATCTTTAACTTTTTGTTGCTTGTGCAATGCCGCATTTAAGATCGGCTCTTGTAGCATTTCTTGTTTGACGAGAATTTCACCAATCGGCGCTTCGGGAGTGTCGCTACGCGTCAGCTTTTGACGTTTCTTTTGCAAGCTCAAACACTCGTCCAATTCATGTTTTGTTAGAACACCGCTCTTGATCAAAATTTCGCCGAGCAATTCATCATCGTCAGGAAGATTGTTAATAACGTCGATATATTCGTCGATTTTGCTGCGTGGTGGGACTATGCGAATAACACTATCATCGCGCACAAATTCAAAAACATTTTCAATCGCTTCTTTTGAAGCATTGCTTTTTAGTACAATTTCAAAGCCAAGGTAACAACTCTCAGCATCCATTTGTTCAAGATGTGGAATATTGTCGGTGATAGTAATCAGATTGATGACATCGCCTAAGGTACTGAGATAGCGGATAAAGGATAGCGGGTCCATGCCGTTACGCAGGCAGTCTTGTCCAAAACGTAGCGATAGATACCAATTACCGGAATCGACCACACCTCCACCAGAAGTGTGTGGATGGCGGTCGTCTTGATGTGTAATGACTTCCGAGCTCGAGTCCGGTGGCGTGCCATTAATAAATTGTCGCAACTGTTCGTGTAGTATTTTTCCCGTATCGCGTTGTTCGTCAGTTTCTTCCATCTGTCCAGCAGCGATACCATCAATCAAATTACTGATGTGATCACGACATGGCAATAGTACGGCGATTAGGGCGGAGGAGACGGCCAGTTCTTCGTCGCGTAGCATGTCGAGTAAGCTCTCAACTACGTGGGTGAAATGAACTATGTGATCTAATCCGAATAGTCCAGCCGAGCCTTTGATGGTATGCGCTGCGCGAAAAATCGCACCAATCGCATCTTGCGGATTATCGTCGTGCTCTAAACCTAATAAGCCATCTTCCATGTCTTGGAGCAATTCGCGGCTTTCTACGACAAAGGTATCAAGCGCCGCCTTCATTTCATCTTCAAAACTCATACGGAATCTCCTGCTATTTAGCTAGGTAAGAATGACTTGATCACCAAAACTTGCGGTTAAGTTACACATTTCAAGAATCTCTAATACCGCTTTGCTGTGCATGGTGTAGTGCAACTTCTTGTTACGTCGCAGCGCTTCTTGCTTCATTAAAATCAGAATCTGCAATCCTGCGCTATCTAGTTCGGAAACCTGCGACAAATTCAGTTCTAATTCATCGTCAGATTCAAGAAAATTTTGCAGTTGCAATTTTTCAGTGGCGGCAGTGTAGATCGTTAGCTCGCCAGAAATGGCATGAGAATTCACAGGACACCTTTTACGGTAAGATCAACTTGGAAACTGCCGCCAGCATTTGCGCTGGTTGAAATGGTTTGACCACCCAAGCCTTAGCACCAGCCGCTTGTCCTTGGAGTTTCTTACCTTCTTGAGATTCTGTGGTGAGCATTATGATGGGAGTGAACTTATACATAGGAAGTTTTTTCACTTCCTGAACAAAAGTGATGCCATCCATATTTGGCATATTGACGTCAGAAATGATTAAATGCACTTTCTGACCTTTGAGTTTACTTAAGGCGTCTTTGCCGTCGATACCTTCAATCACTTCGTAACCAGCGCCGCGCAATGCTAAGCCAACCACTTGTCTGACGGATGCGGAATCATCAACGACCATCACTGTTTTTGCCATGTTATCCCTCGATTATTAATTGTTTGCAGAATTAGCTAGTGAACTTGTAACGACATCGGTACCGAAAATTGTTTTATGTGCTGAAGGCAGACAATTGCAGTGTTGATGCTGTTAAGCACAGACGCGATAATGCCTTGCAGATGTGTGATGTAAGTGTTGGAACAATCTCGGTCATCGCATTAGATCCTCAGGGCAACTATCACAAAGAGGAAATCAACTATCCTAGTTTAAGCAATCTTTGACGCTGGATTTGTCTTGCTAAATCATAGAATAAAGCAAGCCGTTAAAACTGCTACATTCTTTACCAAATTTGATTAAGTAAAATGCTTTTTGTTGCTTTGTAGATATAGCTTAGCATGCTTCAATATGAACTTGTAGCCTTTGTCATCACTTATCTAGCTGTTTTTTTCTGGCAAAGTTTTAAATATCTTTAAATCCTTGTTTGACATGTATTTTTATGCGTATAAAAACGCTCAAAAACACATGACTTGAGGCGACGCAAATGCTTGTTTGGCACTGGTAAGAGAGTGCAATTGAGGTGGGGCGAATGATTCGTTTGCGTTGCGGTGCTTGACTAATGTGGATGTGATTGCCAGAGACTTTACATGTAAAGTTTCTGGCAATATGGATTGATGTGAATCAAATCAAGCTGTTGTATTCACGCTATAAGAAATGAAGATGCCTGATTTTTGTATCAAGTGCCGCCAATAAATCCATTTTGGCGCCAAGCCTCGTACACAACAATGGCGACGGTGTTTGATAAATTGAGACTGCGATTATCTGGGCGCATCGGCAATCTGATTCTTTGTGTCGTCGGAAAAGACTCGCGCAGTTCTTTGGCTAATCCGCGCGTTTCTGCGCCAAATACAAAATAATCACCTGCTTGAAAAGCGAGCGTGGAAAAAGTCGATGATCCATGGGTGGTCATGGCAAACATACGATCGCTTGCTGGATGTTCGCTCGCAATAAACGCATCCCAGTTTTTATGGACTTTCATTTGCGCGTATTCGTGATAATCCAAACCAGCACGTTTCAATTTGCTGTCTTCTAATGGAAAACCAAGCGGTTCAATTAAATGCAGTTGTACTCCTGCATTTGCACACAAGCGAATAATATTCCCCGTATTTGGTGGAATTTCTGGTTCGACTAATACGACATTAAACAAAACATTTCCTTTAATTTATACGATATCTAATACGACAAAACTGTGCGCACATGTCTCCGTATAGCACATATATGAGATCGATTTATGCGACCGGAATCTCCGATCTAAATCTGCGACAAAATTATATTGCGCATGATAGCGCAAACTAGTGCTAAAAGAGCCGGCTTGTTCTTTCCCGATTTGAACTTATCGCTCAGTCGCGATTGGTTCGAGCAAAAACATAATTTGAAACCCGTGCCGCGCCATAGCGTTTGAGCAATTTTGCTATCTCGTTCAAGGTCGTTCCGGTCGTCATCACATCATCAATTAGTCCAAAGTGCTGTCCTTCAATCAAATGCATTAGTCGCGGATTGATGGCAAAAGCGTGTTGAACATTTTGATAGCGCTCATCCGGGTGTAAGCGACTTTGCTGTTGGGTGTCTTTAATTCGCCAAAGAAGTTGTGCTTGAAGTGGAATCGCTAACTGTTTGCTAAGAGGGCGTGCAATTTCTAAGGCTTGATTAAAGCCGCGCGTGCGTAATCTTTGTGGACTGAGCGGTACAGGGCAAATGATGGCGGCGAGATTATTTTGTGAATTGAGCTGATGTTTGATTCTGTCCTGGAGTTGCTGCGCGATGATGCTGGCGTAAGATAAATTGCCTGCAAATTTTAAGCCGAGAACGATGCTGTCTATCGGCGCGTGATAATCCGTGCAGGTAATAGTTGTGTCAAAGTGGGGTGGACTTTTAAGGCAGCGGCCACAGATTTTCGCTTTTTGATCGACTATTGGTATTGCGCAGATACTGCAGCGATGTTGTTGGTCGTTGATGAAGTCTTCTTGACACGCAGAGCATATCCCAATTTTTGATGCATTTTTGCAAAGTGCACAGTATGTTGGCAAAAAATAATGGAGATAGTTTTGCATCGATAGTCCTTACTTATCTCAGTCAGATTTTGTTTGAGCGGTTAAACTGCTGGAATTGATCAATTACTATAGTCCCATCATCAAGTTGCGTGTTAACTTGTTATGCTATTTTAAAAATTATGCTTAGTGCCCCTATCGATCTATCCGAAGTTCGCCGTTTGTTTTCAAAGCCAAAGTTGCTTCAAGATTCTGTCTTTTTGCTCAGAGAAGTCGCACAAAGAATGCATGAAAAGCTTGATTTAATAAAAATTGAGCCCAAACGTGTGCTAGACGCTGGTTGTGGTGAAGGGATGGATTTGCCAATGCTGAGCCAACGCTTTCAGCAGGCGCAGTCGATTCTCGGTGTTGATGCTTCTTGGCAGATGCTGAGTGAATCAGAATTCGCAAATAGTGATGCCGCGGGTGGTTTTAAAAAAATGTTTGGCCGTTTGTTTTCTAGCAAACAAGGTCAATATGCCCAGCCTCTACTTGCCAGTAGCGATTTTGCAAACTTGGCTTTGCAGAGCGCTAGTATCGATGTTTTGTGGTCGAACCTAGCGATCCATTGGCATCCACAACCGGACTTGGTGCTAAAGGAATGGTTTCGTGTTTTAGCGCGTAACGGAATCGTCATTTTTTCTAGCTTTGGTCCTGATACTTTTGTCGAATTGAAGCAAGCCTTTGCCGAGGTCGATGACTATCCACATACGCTTCCATTCGTCGACATGCATGATTTCGGTGACATGTTGGTTGCAGCAGGATTTGCTACCCCTGTGATGGATGTCGAACGTATTACATTGCGCTATCAAGATGTGCAAAAAATGTTAAGCGATGTGCGTGCTCTTGGCGGGAATCCCTTGTCGAATCGTCGTCGGGGTCTAATGAGTCAATCAGCGATGGCATCGCTGCGTTCTGCGTTGGAAAAAAAGCGCGGAAGTGATGGCCGCATACCACTGACAATCGAAGTGGTGTTTGGTCACGCCTTTAAACCTGTTCCCACTAAGCTGGCTAGTGGCGAATCGATTATTCGCTTTGATGCCTTAAAAAAGTAAAAGTATTTCAGCAAGTTTTATTGCCAATGAAAAAGATTGGCCTACGAGATTTCCTAGTAAAAATCAAGATTGTCAATATGATTTTGCGCAGCTGAACCATGATTTCTTCTTGATATAGCTCAGCTTTACGCTTTATACTCTCGCAGTTGTGGAAGTTGTCAGTATTTTCCTTTGGCAATTTCTGTTGAAAATTCTAATAGGTTTTTGGGGAAATCATGAAACATGCTATGCGATTAAAGTCGAGAACGCTTGGCGCCTCCTTGGTGCTCGGTGCTTCGCTTTTGGCTGCTGGGATGCCAGCTTGGGCCGTTAAAGATAGCCCAGGTGGTCCTGCCGTCAAGCAGTTGAATCTGGCAACACCCGTGACACAAATCGCGGAGCAGATCTATTCCATCCATAACCTCATGCTCTACATCTGCTTGGCAATTTTTGTCGCAGTGTTTGGTGTGATGTTTTATTCCATTCTGAAACATCGTAAGTCTTTGGGTCACAAGCCAGCGACTTTCCATGAAAGTACGACTGTTGAAATTTTGTGGACTATCGTGCCATTTTTCATTGTTATCGGGATGGCATTGCCAGCAACAAAAACAGTGGTGGCAATGAAAGATACGTCGAATGCAGATTTGACGATCAAAGCAACCGGTATGCAATGGAAATGGGGTTACGACTACCTCAAAGGTGAAGGCGAAGGGATTTCTTTCTTGTCTACCTTGGCTACTCCACGCACGCAAGTCGGTGCTCCAGGTTTAGCTCCTACAGAGGCTCGTGGCGTTAATTATTTGTTGGAAGTCGATAACGAAGTCGTTGTTCCAGTGAATAAGAAGATTCGTATTATCACGACCGCAAACGATGTGATTCACGGCTGGACAATTCCTGCTTTCGGCGTTAAGCAAGATGCGATTCCAGGTTTCGTTCGTGACACTTGGTTTAAAGCAGAAAAAATTGGCGTGTATCGCGGTCAATGCGTTGAATTGTGCGGTAAAGAACACGCTTTCATGCCTATCGTCGTGCGCGTTGTATCTGATGCAGATTACACCGCTTGGGTTGATGCTAAGAAAAAAGAAATGGCTGCGAAAGCAGATGATCCAAGCAAAGTTTGGACTGTAGATGAATTGAAACAACGCGGTGAAAGCGTTTACACAGCAAACTGTGTGGCTTGCCATCAAGCGAATGGTAAAGGTGTTCCAGGTGCATTCGCCGCTTTGGATGGTTCTGCGATGGTAAATGGTCCAAAAGCTGATCAAATCAACATCTTGTTGAATGGTAAGGCTGGTATGCCTGCATGGAAAGCTACATTGTCTGATACAGAAATTGCCGCGGTAATTACTTATACCCGTAATAGCTGGTCGAATAAGGCAGCAGAAAATATCGTCCAGCCAGCCGAAGTTTTGGCTGCGCGTAAGTAATTGAACAGGAGATAGAGATGAGTAATACAGTAGCTGATCACGCACACGATCACTCTCATGGTCACAACGACCACGCCCATGATCATCATGATCACCCACATGGCTGGCGTCGTTATTTATTTGCGACGAATCATAAAGACATCGGTAACTTGTACTTGTGGTTTGCGTTCTCAATGTTAATGTTGGGCGGCGTTATGGCGCTTGGCATTCGTAGTGAGTTGTTCCAACCAGGTTTGCAATTAATGCAACCAGAGTTTTTCAATCAGTTGACCACGATGCATGGTTTGATCATGGTTTTCGGTGCGATTATGCCGGCGTTCGTTGGTTTTGCTAACTGGATGATTCCTTTGCAAATCGGTGCATCTGATATGGCATTTGCCCGTATGAATAACTTCTCATTCTGGTTAATGCCTCCTGCAGCATTGTTGTTGGCTGGTTCTTTCTTTGTTCCAGGTGGCGCGACCGCTGCTGGCTGGACTTTGTATGCACCATTGTCGACACAAATGGGTCCTGGTATGGACTTAGCGATTTTCGCTGTGCACATCATGGGTGCTTCTTCCATCATGGGCTCCATCAATATCATCACAACGATCTTGAACATGCGCGCTCCTGGCATGACTTTGATGAAGATGCCAATGTTCTGCTGGACATGGTTGATCACTGCGTATTTGTTGATTGCAGTTATGCCAGTGTTGGCAGGCGCAATTACCATGACTTTGACAGATCGTCATTTCGGTACTTCATTCTTTAATGCTGCTGGTGGTGGTGATCCAGTCATGTACCAACACATTTTCTGGTTCTTCGGACACCCAGAGGTGTACATCATGATTTTGCCAGCGTTTGGTATCGTTTCTCAAATCATTCCAGCATTTGCACGTAAGCCTTTGTTTGGTTATGCGTCAATGGTGTATGCAACTGCATCTATCGCGATTTTGTCTTTCATCGTTTGGGCGCATCACATGTTCACAACTGGTATGCCGGTCACGGCACAGTTGTTCTTCATGTACGCAACGATGTTGATCTCGATCCCAACAGGCGTGAAGGTGTTTAACTGGATTGCGACAATGTGGAAAGGTTCGATGACTTTCGAAACGCCTATGTTGTTTGCGGTTGGTTTCATTTTCGTATTTACGATGGGTGGCTTTACTGGTTTGATTTTGGCGGTTACTCCAATTGATATTCAGTTGCAAGATACATACTATGTTGTGGCGCATTTCCACTATGTTTTGGTAGCAGGTTCTTTGTTTGCTTTATTCGCTGGTTACTACTACTGGGGACCAAAGTGGACAGGTTTCATGTACAACGAAACACGTGGCAAGATCCATTTCTGGATGTCTTTGATTACCTTCAACATCACCTTCTTCCCAATGCATTTCTTGGGTCTCGCAGGTATGCCTCGTCGTTATGCTGACTATCCAGCGCAATTTGCAGATTTCAATTTGATCGCTTCTGTTGGTGCCTTTGGTTTTGGTTTGATGCAGGTTTACTTCATTTTGTTCGTGGTGATTCCATCGATCAAAGGTGGTAAGCCAGCTGACGCAAAACCATGGGAAGGTGCAGAAGGTTTGGAATGGACAGTGCCAAGTCCAGCGCCTTTCCATACCTTTGAAGAACCACCAGTCGTTAAGTAAATAATGGAATACAGCCCCAACTTAGATTGGGGCTGTTTGAAAAATGAAAAACCAAAATAAAAGTAATCTGAAAACTGCTTTGATACTTGTATCGGTGGTTTTAGTGTTTTTTATTGGCGTGTTCGCAAAACAGACTTTCTTGCGTTAAGACTACATCGGAATTTGCATGTCTGAAGATTTGAAGCAAAGCGTTTCGAAAGAAATGAACGAAGATCAGGTTGTGACCAAGAAATTGAATTTCTTGATGTTGAAGAAATTAGTGGTCATTGCAATCGTGATGTTTGGTTTTGGCTATGCTCTGATTCCGATTTATAAGCAGATTTGTGAGATCACTGGCATCAATATTTTGACGCCAAAAGATATTTCTGCTGATGCGGTTGTCAATTCACAAGTCGATAAAAGTCGCTTAATCACCATTGAATTTGATGCAAATACACAAGGACCTTGGCGCTTTCGTCCAACGGTTTCTAGTTTGCAAGTGCATCCAGGTGAAATGGCACAAGTCGTTTACGAAGTTGTGAATAAGCAGTCTTATAAGATGGATGCGCAAGCAATCCCAAGTTATGCACCGCAACAAGCAGCAAACTTCTTCAAGAAAATGGAGTGTTTTTGCTTTCAGCAGCAAACTCTAGAAGCAAATGAAGCGCGTCAAATGCCAGTATCATTTTTTATTGATCCTGCGTTGCCGAAAGAAGTAAAGACGATTACTTTGTCTTATACGTTTTTTGAAGTTGGTTTAAAGCCTGCTGCTGACAAGACAGGATCATAATATTTGGTCTAGTCGATCTGAAATAGATCAAATAAAGGTGTGCAAACATGGATGACTTGAAGCAAGCAACAAAACGTAAGGCATCATTTTTAGCAACAATGAAAGCGGTGTTGTGGTCTTTTTTTGGGATACGTAAAAAGAGCGCTTATGAACAGGATGCAGCACAGTTAAATCCCGTTCATGTGATTATTGCAGGATTGATAGGCGCGGCTATTTTTATCACGATCTTGGTTTTTATCGTGAAGCAAGTCGTCGCAAAATAAAGAAATTAGTTAATATTAGTCAATAATTCAGTTTAGAAAATTGTATCGGGAGATGGAAATGAGTTCTCACAACGCTAACGCACCTTACTACTTCGTGCCTGGGCTTTCACAGTGGCCAGTCTTGGGTGCTACTACTTTGTTGTTAACGATGATAGGCGCATCTGCATGGGTGAATGGTGTGACTTGGGGTGCCTATTTGAATATGACAGGCATCTTTTTGACCTTGGTCGTACTCTATAAATGGTTTGGCGATGCAATTGCTGAATCTGAAGGCGGAAAATACAGCGCGCGTATTGACGTATCTTTCCGTTGGAGTATGAGTTGGTTTATCTTTTCTGAAGTGATGTTCTTCGGTGCATTCTTCGGTGCTTTGTTTTATGCACGTAGTATCACGATGCCATGGTTAGCCGATTTGGATCACAAAGTATTGTGGCCAGATTTCTCTGCACAATGGGGTGGTGTTGGTCCAGCTGGAACTGTAGAAGCATTTAAGACTATGGGACCATTTCCAATCCCAACGATTAATACGGCTTTGTTGTTAGCATCTGGCGTGACTTTGACGATTTCTCATCACGCGATTCGTGAAGGCGTGCGCGCAAAAGCAGCATTCTGGTTGTTCGCAACAATTTTGTTGGGCGCTGTTTTCATGGGCTTCCAAGTTTATGAATACATGCATGCTTACAATGATTTGAATTTGAAATTGACATCAGGTATTTACGGTTCGACTTTCTTCATGTTGACTGGTTTCCATGGTTTCCATGTCACGATGGGTGCGATTATGTTGTCTGTCGTCCTGTATCGTTTGATGAAAGGCCACTTTACTGCCGAGAATCATTTCGCGTTTGAAGGCGCAGCTTGGTACTGGCACTTTGTTGACGTTGTTTGGCTGGGCTTGTACGTTGTTGTGTACTGGTTGTAAGCGCCAGAAGTTAGCTATTTAGTTGAAGAAAAAGCCGCACTCAGTGCGGCTTTTTCTCATTTATTGGCATCCTTGATGTCACTTAGTGGTAAATCAACGTATCCCTGTTGGTTGTATTAAGCCGTAGTGATTGGCGATTAAAATCAAGATGAATAAGCTAACAGAGAAGCCAACCCGAAAAGCTAAAGCTCTGACAGTTCGATTACTCTTTCCCTTATCTTTCATGAGATAAACTAAAGCAGAGGCTAAGCTAAATAGAATGAGTACAAAGGCGAGTGCAACCAGAATTTTCATGTTAATCACTTTTTTCGCAAAAGAGCTATTGTAATGCTTAAGTCGAAGTTGATTCGTATATTACCCCTGCTTGCAACGGCAATCGTGTGTGCTATCGGTATTTCATTGGGAAATTGGCAAACACGAAGAGCAGAAGAAAAAGACGCAATTGCTACACTGATTCAAGCGCAGTTACAGCAAGCTCCGAAAGTGCTTGTGCAGGCAGCAGATTTTGATCAGTTAAAGGCATTTCAAAAAGTGAAATTGCGCGGTCAATTCGTAAGAGATTGGCCACTCTATTTGGACAATCGTCCTCTGTACGGCGTCGCTGGATTCTATGTGCTCATGCCGTTTAAGATCGAGGGTAGCGATCGCTACGTTTTGGTGGCACGCGGTTGGCTTCAACGCAATCCAGTAGAACGGACTAAAATACCGCCTTTGCTAACGGATAATGGCCTTGTCGAAATTGAAGGCGTCGTGCGAGACCAACTAGATCGTACCATGCAGCTCGGTAAATCTGAAACTTTAAAGCCAGCAAGTATAGTTCAGCACGTACCTTTGGATGAGCTCAGCAAATTAACAGGCTTTTCCATTTTTGATAAAGTGTTAGAACAGACTTCGAATGCGAGCGACAGTTTGGTGCGTGATTGGCCTAAGCCTTCGGCTGGTGCAGACAAACATCGTGCTTATGCATTTCAATGGTATGGCTTAGCCTTGATGGCGGCTATCTTTTTTGTTGTTACAGGAATTCGTCGTGGAAAAAATAGAAAATAAAAAAACTGCAGGGCGTTGGAAATTGTTGGCGGTGTTGGCAGTATGCGCCTCACCTTTGATCGCCTCTTATTTTACTTATTACGTCATTAAACCAGGTCCAAAAAATAACTACGGCACCTTAATTGATCCGCGTCAGTATCCTATGCCGTCTTTGAACCTGATTGATCAAGATGGCAAAGTGACGGAGCTAAGTAGCTTAAAAGGTAAGTGGTTAATGCTGCAAATTGACGAGGCGAGTTGTGCCGAAGCCTGTCAACGTAAATTACTCGAAATGCGCCAATTGCGATTAGCGCAAGGGAAGGGAATGGATCGCATTGAACGAGTGTGGTTAATTACCGATTCGCAGGCTGTGCCGGAACAATTAAAGCCTGGTATTGCTGGCACACATATGTTGCGAGGGGATAAAAACAAATTGGAGAAATGGCTACCAACAGAGAATGGCACGAGCTTGCAAGATCATATCTATTTGGTTGATCCATTGGGCAATCTG
Source organism: Affinundibacterium baiyunense (assembly GCF_018139645.1). Taxonomy (GTDB): domain Bacteria; phylum Pseudomonadota; class Gammaproteobacteria; order Burkholderiales; family Burkholderiaceae_D; genus Undibacterium; species Undibacterium baiyunense. The sequence goes on along the minus strand of NZ_JAGSPM010000013.1, from coordinate 38,555 downwards.
ATGATGCGTTATCCCAAAGATGCAGATCCCAACAAGATCAAAAAAGACTTGATCAAATTATTGAAAGCCTCGGCGATAGGTTGAACTAAACATGCTGATTCAACTTGCTATTATCGGAATATTGTTCGCGGTGATTCCGCTGGCGGTGGTACTGTTTTCTAAAGAGCAGAATAAATACAAGAAGCTGATCGCAGTCACCTTGTTTTTGACCTTTGATCTCATTATTTTTGGTGCTTTTACGCGTTTAACTGACTCTGGCTTAGGTTGCCCAGATTGGCCCGGGTGTTACGGAGAGGCCAATCCTTTCCAAGCACATAGTGAGATTAAAGCGGCTGAAACCCTGTTGCCCACCGGACCAGTCACAGTTGCGAAAGCATGGGTAGAGATGATACATCGCTATCTTGCGATGAGTGTTGGATTCTTGATTATGCTGCAAATGGGGATTGCTTGGTGGAAGCGTAAGACGCGTCCTTTTTCACCATGGTTGGCGACCAGCTTATTTGTTTTAGTCGGCATTCAAGGCGCGTTTGGTGCGTGGACAGTCACCATGAAGTTGCAGCCGATTATCGTGACGATTCATTTGATTCTTGCCTTAATCATTTTGTCACTGTTGGTCTGGGCATGGCAGCGCGAATCACCGCGATCTACTACTAAATACTCTTTTAAATTCCGCAATTTATTACCGCTAGCCTTTATTGTTTTATTGATGCAAGTAGCACTTGGCGGCTGGGTGAGCACCAATTACGCGGCTTTAGCCTGCCATGACTATCCCTTGTGCAATGGTGAAGTTGTGCCGCAACTTGATTTTGAACATGCCTACGTATTGTGGCGAGAATTAGGACGCACTGGAAGTGGTGACTTTCTGCCATTTTCTGCATTGATTACGATTCATTGGGTACATCGAACCTTTGCCTGGGTGGTGTTTGCTTTGTTAGCTTATGTCGCCTATCTCGGAAGAAAGCATGCCGATACCAAAACCTTATCAAACGGTGTTTTGGCGGTTTTGCTGATGCAATTGATAACAGGTGTAGCGACAATTTACTTTTCTTGGCCTTTGGCTATCGCTGTTTTGCATAATGCGGGTGCGGCGCTGCTTGTGCTGCTGTTGAGCATGTTAAACTATCGGGTTCGCTCCAGTGTTGCTAACGAATCCTAATTGCCTCCAATGACAACTCAAAGTACCTTGTTAAATCGTTTTTCTCAATACGTGGCACTAACTAAGCCACGGGTAACGCAGTTGGCCGTTTTTTGTGCGGTAATTGGCATGTTCTTGGCGACACCTAGCTTGCCAGACTGGCGCATCGTGCTTGCCGCCACAATTGGGATTTGGTTATTGGCAGGTGCCGCTTTTGCGGTGAATTGCTTGGTTGAACGCGAGATCGATGCACGTATGGCACGTACTGCGCGTCGTCCAAGTGCGCAAGGCGAGATGGGCACCAAACAGATCTTGGCATTTTCGTTTTTGATTGGCGGTACGGGCATGTGGATATTGTATGTCTTGGTTAATCCACTGACGATGTGGCTCACTTTCGTTACCTTTGTTGGTTACGCCGTAATTTATACAATTATCTTGAAGCCAGCCACACCGCAAAACATTGTCATCGGTGGCTTATCTGGGGCGATGCCGCCAGCCTTAGGATGGGCAGCGATCGCGAATGAAGTGCCGATGCAAGCGTGGTTGTTAGTGCTGATCATTTTCGTATGGACCCCGCCGCATTTTTGGGCACTGGCGATGTATCGTCGCGATGATTATGCAAAATCTGGCTTGCCTATGTTGCCAATCACGCATGGACCTGAGTTCACACGTTTTCATATTTGGCTCTATACCATCGCCTTATTCGCGACTACTTTGTTGCCGTATGCAGTCAAGATGAGTGGCATGATTTATTTGATTAGCGCAGTGATTTTGGGGATAGGATTTTTATGGTACGCGTGGCGTATCTATCGTCACTATGATGATGTGTTGGCACGTAAAACCTTTACCTTTTCCATCGTCTATCTTTCATTATTATTTGCTGCATTGTTGGTCGATCATTACATTAAATTCTGATATGAAAACTCTTTCTACACGTTCTGTTTGGCGTCGAATTGCTTTTTGTGGTTTGGCGATCGCCACTGGTTTGATACTGAGCGCATGCAGCAAGCCGGAAGAAAAGTTTTTGAATACGGATTTAACTGGGCTTTCATACGCCAAAGATTTCGCCTTAATTGATCAAAATGGACAACCGCGTACCTTGGCTGATTTCAAAGGTAAAGCAGTTGTTTTATTCTTTGGTTATACCCAGTGTCCAGACGTTTGTCCGACAACGATGTTCGAAATGACTAAGGTGATGACGCAACTGGGACCATTGGCTGAACGCGTGCAAGTTTTGTTTGTCACTGTAGATCCTGAGCGAGACACGCAAGATTTGTTGGCAGCTTATGTTCCTAATTTTGATAAGCGTTTTTTAGGACTTTATGGCAATGCGGAAGCAACCGCTAACGTCGCAAAAGAATTTAAAGTCTTCTATCAAAAGAGCCCAGGCAAAACGCCAGAAAGTTACACGATGGATCATACTGCAGCGAGTTATGTATTTGATCCACAAGGTCGGATTCGTTTGTATATTCAATATGGACAAAAGCCTGAAGCGATTGTGCATGATTTGAAGCTTCTCTTGAAATAAAACAGTTGGTATTGAAGAAGCGGAAAAAACAAAAGGCACTCAATTGAGTGCCTTTTGTTTTATTAGATTTAGCTAAGAATTTAACTGAGCATAACAGAGCAAACTGAGCTGCTTGCACCAGACGACTGCTTAAGTGTAATCGCTGAGGGCAGTTTTCATCTTCTTTAAGGCCGCGGTTTCGATTTGGCGAATGCGTTCAGCAGATACACCATATTCGTCCGCTAATTCATGCAGAGTCGCGCCTGAGCCATCATCATTTTGCAACCAACGAGATTCGATGATGCGACGTGAACGTGGATCAAGTTTCGCTAATGCAGTCTCTAAGCCTTCACCTTGTAAGCGATCATATTGTTGTGCTTCGATCACATTGCTTGGCTCACCAGCGTCGGTTTTTAAATACGCGATTGGCGCGAATTTTTCGTCTTCATCATCGCTAGAGCCATCGAGTGCAACATCGCGACCTGATAGACGCATTTCCATCTCAATGACGTCTTCACGTTTGACATCGAGTTTGCTCGCTAAATGATCGATCTGAGAAGGCGTCATAGAATCCAAGCCTTCTTTATTTGAACGCAGATTGAAGAACAATTTACGCTGCGCTTTTGTTGTTGCTACTTTCACTAAGCGCCAGTTCTTCAAAATGTATTCATGCATTTCGGCCTTAATCCAATGCATCGCGTAAGACACCAAACGCACGCCTTGATCTGGATCGAAGCGTTTAACCGCTTTCATTAGGCCAATATTGCCTTCTTGGATTAAGTCCGCATGTGGCAAACCATAACCTAAATAGCCACGCGCAATGGAGACGACCAAACGTAAATGCGACATAACTAACTGTTGCGCAGCATTTAAGTCGTTATGTAATTTTAATTTAGTAGCAAGATTGGTTTCTTCTTCTTGCGTCAACATAGGTAAACGATTGACCGCAGAGATATAGGCATCAATATTGCCCAATGTACCGGTAAACCCCAGTGCTAAAGCGGTGCTATCCGAAGAACGCAAAATGCCTTGTGCTGATGTTTGTGTCATGTTTCCTCCTGATATCAAATCAGATTGTATCTTTAGAGCCGTACCAAAAATTTTTCTGGCACCTTCAAGTTCTAATATTAGCACTCAATTGGGATGAGTGCTAATAATCTGTTTGTTTTCTCAAATTTCAAGGGTTTTGCTGCAAAAAGATTAATTTCGGTGGAAATTACAGCGGCAAATTGAAGGCTAAGACTGAAATTTCATCAATAAGTTGCATTGCTGCATCATCGGCAGAATGCTTTAAGCCGCAATTTTCGACAATTGACGACGCACTGAGAGATAGGCTCCACACAAACCAAGTAGTTTGCTGATCAAAATTAAGCCTAAACTTGGCAGAATACCGAGTGGGCTTAAATGAAATTCTGATGCATATAGTTTAGCAAATTCAGCAATCGCTTGATTTAAGGGTTGCAATGAAAGTGCGACCAAGCCCAAAGCCAAACAACCAGCGAGCACACCCAACATTGCGCCGGTGTAGTAATACGGTTTATGAATAAAACCATTAGTCGCCCCTAACATGCGGCTGACGCTGATTTCCGCTTGATGTGAGATGACTTGTAGGCGTGTTGCATTAAAAATCACGACGATAACGACTACCGCCAAAGTACCCGCTAAAAATAGCAAAGCCATTTGCAAGACCTGCAAAAGTGCCGCTAGGCGCTTGACCCAAGCTGAATCAACTTGTACCACATCGACATGATCGAGACCTTGTAAGGCGCTAGTCAATTGCTCAACTTTAGCGCTATCTGCACTGGATAAAGACAGGACAAACGCATCCGGCAGTGGATTACCGCCCAAGGTGGCCAGAACTTCGGCAAGATTATTTGTACCTTCCATTGCGGCTAAAGCTTTGTCTTTCGGCACAAAGCGTAACTTTGCCGTGATTTGTAAATCTTTTAAAGTTTTTTTGATCGGCGCTTGCAATGCTGCGGCATCAGCACTTGCTAATTCTGGTTTCAGAAAAATGCTGACTTCGGGCTCGATTGATAGCTGCGATGCCACTGGCCGAATATTTTCTAACACAGTTAAGCCAGCAATCGGTAGAGACAAGGCAATGGCGATCACTAATACGTTGAATAAGAAATTACCCGGCGCGGCGCGTAAATGCGTAAGTGCGCTGTGCATGGCATAGGCATGTTGACGGAACCAATTGGTCATAGTGAATATGTATCCTTGAAGTCTGACTTAAGCGGCAACAACCGACTCAACTGCGGAAGTCCAAGAGTCGGTAACTTCGCCCTTGCTTAAATAAATGACGCGATTCGCTTGCTCTAAAAACTGTTCATCGTGGCTGGAGATAATACAAGTTACACCTGAGCGTTGAAATGCCTTTAAGGCATTGATGACGATGATGGCATTATCACGATCTAAGTACGCTGTTGGCTCATCGGCCAAAATGATTTTGGGACGGTTGACGATCGCGCGCGCAATCGCGACGCGTTGTTGCTCACCGCCAGACAAAGCGAGAGGAGAAGCATGTGCTTTATCGAGAATATTCAGACGATCTAAAGCCGCGCGTGCACGTGTTTCCGCCTCTGTCGTTGACTCACCGACTACAATCATCGGTAGCATCACATTGGCTAAAACACTGCGATCTAATAGCAAACCTTGACCCTGTAAAATCAGTCCTAATTTACGACGTAGATAAGGCAGGCTACTAGCTTTTAATTGCCCCAAATTTTGACCATTCATCAACACCGTGCCGCTGCTAGGTTTTTCTAAACCAGCGATCATGCGCAATAGCGTTGATTTGCCAGCGCCGGATGGTCCCGCCAAGAAAACTAGTTCGCCATCACCGATAGTTAAAGATACGTCTCTTAAGGCATAGATGTCGTTGCCAAAGGCTTTACTGACATGTTGGAATTCAATCATCGTGAACTTTCCTTCATCGTATTTTTGGCGATGTTACTGCAATAGCGCGTCAACAAACTCTTGTGCGTTGAAGGCTTGTAAATCTTCAATTTGTTCGCCGACGCCAATAAAGTACACAGGAATAGGGCGGGTTTTAGCGATCGCAGCTAACACGCCGCCTTTGGCAGTGCCATCGAGCTTGGTGATGATTAGTCCAGTCAATTGCAAGGCATCGTCAAAGGCTTTGACTTGAGTTAGCGCATTTTGCCCGGTATTGCCGTCAATTACCAAGACGACTTCTTGTGGTGCGCCATCCATTCCTTTGCCAATCACACGTTTGATTTTTTTGAGTTCTTCCATTAAGTGTAATTGGGTTGGTAGTCGACCAGCCGTATCAACCATGGCGACGTTGGTGCCGCGTGCCTTCGCAGAAGCCACTGCGTCGAATGCAACTGCTGCTGGATCGCCAGACTCTTGCGCAATCACCGTAATATTATTGCGTTCACCCCAAACCATTAATTGTTCGCGAGCGGCGGCGCGGAAAGTATCACCCGCCGCCAAGACCACCGATTGATTATGCGCATGCATGTGTTTGGCGAGTTTGCCGATGGTTGTGGTTTTCCCCGCGCCATTCACACCAGCGATCATCATGACCAAAGGCTGATAACGACCGAGTTCAAAAGGCTTCTGCAAAGGTTTGAGTAGGTCGAGTAACAAAACTTTCAGCGCGGCTTTGACTTGCTCAGCTTCAGTTAATTTCTCTTCTTTGACTTTGCGCTTTAAATTGTCGAGTAGATGCATGGTTGCTTCAACACCTGCATCCGCAGTGAGTAAAGCAGCTTCTAATTCGTCATACAGATCATCGTCAATCTTAGCGCCAACAAATAGCGTGGTTAAACTGGATGAAGTTTTGGCTAAACCTTGTTTTAGGCGGGCAATCCAAGACAGTTTGGCTGGCGTGCTTTCTGATTTGTCTCCTGCTTTTGTTTCAACTGGAATTTCGACTGGAACTTCAACTTGAGCTGTCGCAGCAGCGGACTCGATCTGGCTGCTCTGATGTGCGGTATTTGTGGTTTCTGAGGCTGCTGGAGTTGCAACGACTTCAGGTGTTTTTTTTCTAAAAAAGCTAAACATTGATGAACTTGTACTCAAAAATAGTGTTGAGAGATTTCGCAAAGACTGGAGTGCCGGCTAAGACAATTCGGCGAAGTCGGATGTCGATCATCGGAGAAATGCAAAGCGCGTGCGAAAAACCTTTAGAATGCTGCCATTCTAACAGAGCCTAACCGCGATTTTTCGCCCCCCGCTATGAATCACATCAAGAAACGCCACAATCCAAGCGCATCATCAAGCAAGCCAGCCAAGCATGCCAAAGCAAGTCATCAAGTCCGCATCATTGGTGGCGAGTGGAAACGTACGCCTTTGACTGTGGTTGATGGCGAGGGTTTGCGACCGACACCTGATCGCGTGCGAGAAACGCTGTTTAATTGGTTAAATCATGTGTGGAATGGTCAATGGCAGCAGCTATCGTGCTTAGATGTTTTTGCAGGTAGTGGTGCGTTGGGATTTGAGGCTGCTAGTCGCGGCGCAAAAAAAGTCACCATGTTTGAAGCCTTTCCTGCTGCATTTGCCCAACTACAGCAGGTCAAGGAAAAACTCAAGGCGGATCAAACTCATTTGCAGCGCGGTGATGCATTGGTATTGTTAAGAAGTTTGATTGCGAAGACCGATAAGTTTGACGTGATTTTTCTTGATCCTCCATTCAACTTGGGCTTCTTGGAAAAAGTGTTGCCGCTATGCGTAGATTTGTTGGAGCCAAATGGCGTTTTGTATGTGGAATCGGAGCAAGCCTTCGCAAGCTTGGCTACAACGCAGACGATGAGGTGGCAAGTGCTGAGAGAAGATAAAGCGGGGAGTGTGTACTTTCATTTGTTGCAACGCAACACGGATTCCGGTGAAGCCGCTTAAAATCTGGGATAATGCCCGTCTAAAATAATCGCTAAGTCGCGTTTTACCAAGTGAACTTAGTAAAAATAATATCGCAAACATTACCACACCAAGGGAATCGTTATGGTCACAGCCGTTTATCCAGGAACATTTGATCCGCTGACCCGCGGACATGAAGACTTAGTGCGTCGTGCCTCTGGCTTGTTCGACACACTGATCGTCGGTGTGGCAGATAGTAAAAATAAAAAACCTTTCTTTTCTTTAGAAGAGCGTTTGAGTATTGCCAATGAAGTGCTAGGGCATTATCCGAATGTACGGGTTGAGAGCTTTTCCGGCTTATTGAAAGATTTTGTTCGCAAGAACGACGCTCGAGTGATCGTGCGAGGCTTGCGTGCGGTGTCTGATTTTGAATATGAGTTTCAAATGGCGGGCATGAATCGCTATTTATTACCTGATGTCGAAACGATGTTTTTAACACCATCTGACCAATATCAATTTATTTCTGGCACCATCGTGCGTGAGATAGCGCAATTTGGCGGTGACGTTTCAAAGTTTGTGTTTCCTTCGGTCGACGCTTGGCTGAAGAAAAAAATCGCTGAACAAGGTAAATAAAAAGACCTCGTTCAGCGATTTATTTAGTAAATCGTTTTATGTGTAGTTTTTCAGCAATAAAGTAATCAAGTAACGAAGATCAATATGGCACTATTAATTACCGACGATTGCATCAATTGTGATGTATGTGAACCTGAATGCCCGAACGAAGCGATTTACATGGGGCCAGAGATTTACGAAATTGATCCGAATAAATGCACGGAGTGTGTTGGTCATTACGATGAGCCACAATGCCAGCAAGTGTGCCCAGTTAGCTGTATTCCATTTAATCCAGCGTGGCGCGAGACTAAAGAGCAATTGATGGCGAAGTACGAAGCCTTGCAAGCAGCGGCTAAAAAACACTAATCTTCTACCGATTCTCGAACACAATTTCTTCCTTGTTCTTTCGCTTCATATAGCGCGCGATCTGCTCGTAGCAAGAGGGATTGCGCTGCATTCTCGATCTCTCCTAAATTATGATCTTCAGATAGGCTGGCGATGCCGATTGATAATGTGACTTCGCACAGTCCGGTCATGCTCAGAAGGAAACTCTTGTCGGCGATACTTCTACGTATGCGCTCGGCAACATGACGCGCATTCTCGCGGTTGGTGTTGATCAACAGAACGACAAATTCTTCGCCGCCAAAACGACCGATGGTGTCACTCAGTCGCAGTTCTGCTTTAATGCGTTTCGCGGCTTCTTTAAGGACTTCATCACCACCTTGATGTCCATGAATGTCGTTGATCTTTTTAAAGTGATCGATGTCCAAATACATGCATGCGATGCCGTAATGTTGACGACGTGCGCGTGCAATCTCTTCTAACATACGTTGTTCCACACAACGCCGATTGCTAACATTGGTTAATGCATCAGTGAGACCGATTTGCGTTAGACGTTCGCTGTTGATCACATTTTCTAAGCAAATCGCAATAATCGAGCCGAGGCGTTCGATAAAATCTGTACCCATGTCAGCTGTAAATCGTTCGCTATCTTTGCTGCCTAAATTTAAACAGCCTAATAATTTGGTTTGTCGAATCAAGGGAATAATCGCGACGCTTTTCGGCATTTCGAAGCAGGGCGCAAATAAACTGTGGTGTTGTTCCGCATCGTAGGCGCTTACGACGGATTTGCGTAAAGGCTTACCGCCGAGTTGCAGGTCGCTCTCAGAATTAGCGAACAACAGAAAAGGGAATTCGTTACGATCAATTTTTAGATCAGCCAACATCTCTTGCAAATTATGTTGGGTATTGACTAGGCATAATGTGACCTGATCAAGTTCGCATATCGACGCCAATGTGACGAAGATGTGTTGAATCAACTCACGAAAACTATGCGCGCCGATCAGTTGCAGATCGAGTGTTTGATGACGATTTAAGATGTCTTGGTTGTGACGCGCTTCGTTAATGAAGTCTTGTAGCTGAGCACGCATGAGCATCATTTCTCGATGCGTAGGATCGCTGGCATGGCTGGTGCTAGGAGTAAGTGACTTGTCCATAAATTTCTCGCGTACAGATGTATCAATCAAGGCGTTCTACATCAATGCTATAACTGTATCATGTGCTTGGATATGCTGGAATCAACTTACACTTTTTAACATGCGACCAGCATAGATACGATTTCGTGGCATGGAATATGTCGCCCTAATACTACATCGTTGCCGCAAGGCATAAGTGAAGTTGCTTGCTACCAATTGGGCTTAGCTGAATGTACTTTATAAATTTCTTTTGCGAATTTTTTTCTACGCTTCAATAATATTTCCCCTCTTAACTCGTGTGTCTCAATCTATGAAATTCTCGTTACGAACTCTGTTGATTTTGTTGTGTTGCTCGTTCTCATTTGCATCGATCTCATTTGCGCAGGAACAAGGCGAGGCGCCTCCGCCACAAGAGAAGTCTGATGATGGCGTAACGCAAACGGTAGAGGTAACGAATGCAAAAAATCCCGATTGGAAATCTTATCGTGTCATGCTAAAGGGCGTTGACGCGTTCGAGAAATTTCATGCGCGCGCGCCGCAAGCAATACATAAATTTATTTTGAAACCGCGTCGCGCTGAAGTTGAATTGCGTGGAGTGAGTTTGCGTTTATCGACAGATACATTCTCTCGCCCCATTCCAATTGCCGAGGATGGTAGCTTTAGTTTGCCCATCGATATGCAGGCAAAAGAGCAAAACGCTGAGTTAATGATTAATCGAAAAAAAGATATGTTCCGCTGGTGGCCTTTGGTACGTAGTCCAACAATGTTGGTGAATCAACGCCGTCTTGGCGATTTACGTTTGGAGTGCGAAATGTTTTGGGCAATTTATTATGACGACTTGCCTTTTATAGCGAGAAATTTCGTACGTGCTTTAGGTGGCCCTTGCAATACCAAGAAAGTGAGCTTTAGTTTTCCCGCTGAATTTATGGGCTTGAAGGAAGCAACGCTCATCGAAGGTGATCGTCGTCAATCGCTTCCTGTCGATTTATTAAAGTCGAGTTACTCATTAAGCTTGTTCAATAATGCTTATTCTGATGATGCAGTGATTGAGTTGGTTTATGAAAATAGCAAAGCTGAAACGAGTGAATCGCGCAAACGCAATTTTAATGGTCTAAGCGTCGCGGTGGGGTTGTAGAAGTTGGATCACCTAATCGCACATTGAGAGTAGCGAGCATAAAAAAATCCCACGCTCCGAGTAGTTTGGTACGTGGGATTTTTTATTTGCTCAACGCTGCTTGCGTTGAGCTTGATGGGGAAAAATATGGTTTAGACGTTGAACAAGAAATTCAAAACATCGCCATCTTTGACAACATATTCTTTACCTTCCGCGCGCATCTTGCCTGCTTCTTTGGCACCTGCTTCGCCTTTGTGTGCGATGTAATCTTCAAATGCGATGGTTTGCGCACGAATGAAACCGCGCTCAAAATCAGTATGAATAACACCAGCTGCTTGTGGTGCTGTATCGCCAATATGAATAGTCCAAGCGCGTACTTCTTTTACGCCTGCGGTGAAATAGGTTTGCAGACCTAACAGTTTAAACGCAGCGCGAATCAAGCGATCTAATCCTGGCTCTTCCATTCCCATGTCTGCTAGGAAAGCGGCTTTGTCTTCATCTTCTAAATCTGCAATTTCAGATTCGATCGCGGCACAAATTGCGACGATAGGCGCATTTTGTTTAGCTGCGAATTCGGTCAATTGATCTAACAAAGGATTGTTAGTAAAACCGTCATCCGACACGTTGGCTACATACATCGCTGGTTTGGCTGTGATCAGGCACATTGGCTTGATCAATGCCATTTCTTCTTTGTCTAAGCCCATCGCGCGAATTGGTACCGCGTCATTTAAGCCGGGCATAATTTTCTCAAGCAAGGTAACGAGCTTGAGTGCATCTTTGTCACCAGAGCGTGCTTTTTTATTTTCGCGATGAATCGCTTTTTCCACTGAGCCCATGTCAGCTAAGCATAACTCGGTTTGAATAACCTCGATATCGTCGAGCGGACTTACTTTGCCGGCAACGTGAATTACGTTGTCGTCTTCAAAGCAGCGAACTACGTTCACAATCGCATCGGTTTCGCGGATGTGTGCAAGAAATTGATTGCCTAAGCCTTCGCCCTTGGAGGCGCCTGCAACCAAGCCGGCGATATCGACAAACTCTACAATCGCATTTTGTACACGTTCTGGTTTTACGATTTCAGACAATTGTTTGAGGCGCGGATCAGGTACTTCGACGACGCCAACATTTGGTTCGATCGTGCAGAAAGGATAGTTTTCGGCTGGGATACCTGCTTTTGTTAAGGCATTAAAAAGCGTAGATTTGCCGACATTGGGTAGGCCGACGATGCCGCATTGAAGACTCATAATGAACTTTGCTTAAAAATATTCACGCAAAATTGGGATTGCGCAAATGGAAAGATTATTGGATTTAATCCGACATTTTACACTATGTGCTTTTAAGCGCGACTAGTTTGCACCATTGTATGCGTCGTTGCGCTATGGGTTAGTACGCAAATGATAAGCGATACGTGAGGTGGATAAACGATGTAGAAAGATACCTAACATAATTGCAGCCACTGTTAATCCGAGCACTAAGCCAATCCAGAAACCGCTGGCTTCCATCGGTTTTGCCGGATGCCAAGGCATCCAATCTGGTGCTAATCCTAAAACTAATCCAATCGGCATTGCGAAGCCATAAAACGCCATGATGTGAATAAACATCGGGATGCGCGTGACTTTGTAGCCGCGCAGTGCGCAAGAGATGGTAATTTGCGCTGCATCTGAAAGTTGGAAAATTGCAGCAAGCAATAAGAGATTTGCGGTGACTTCTTGAATCATCGGATCTGAAGTATAAGCCGCGACAACTTCATAACGTAACAGCGTCATCATACCTGCTGAAATGACGGCAAAAACTAAAGAAACACCAACTCCTGTCCACGATACAAAGCGCGCGTGTACGACATCGCCTTCACCTAAAGTTTGGCTAACGCGTGTTGTGAGCGCAATGCCTAAACTCATCGGCACCATAAATACTAGAGATGAAAAATTCAAAGCAATTTGATTCGCTGAAATCGCTACAACGCCAAAGCGTGCCACCAATAGACCGACGGCGGAGAATGCCGAGACTTCGGCGAAGTAAGTAACGCCAATTGGTAAGCCTATGCGCAACATAGAGCGAATTTCTACCCAGTTTGGTTTTTCTCTATGCGTGAAAGGAAAGGTTCGTCTGTAGATCGGCGAATGGTGTATCCACCAAAGCATGGCTCCCAACATTAGCCACATCGCAATCCCGGTTGCCATTGCAGAACCCGTGGAACCTAGCTGCGGTAGCCCAAATTTACCGTAGATGAATAGGTAGTTGACGATCACATTAAATATCAAGCCAAGGATTGCAATCATCATAATTGGCTTGGTTTCGTTCAGACTTGTGGTGTAGCTATACAGCGCTCGGTACATGGCGAAGGCGGGCATGCCTATGCTGATCACGCGCACAAATTCGGTGGCTTTTTTCTGAACAAAGGGATCAAGTTGCAAGTAATCAAATACATGCGTTGATAAATTGAGAATCAGGCAGGCAATCATGCCAACACCAAATGCCATCCACATGGATTGGCGCATGATGTGGGGGATTTTATCAAATGCGCCTGCGCCTACTTCATGCGCAACCACGGCGTTAATTGAAATCATCACGCCCATAACGGTCACTAAGATAATAGACCAGAGCGATGCGCCGAGCGCTACTGCGGCTAGGTCTTCTGCGCTCAGATGCCCAGTCATGGCGACATCGGCAACAGACATACCAACTGTTGCAAGTTGACCAATGAGTACAGGCCATGCAATTTGCCAAAGCTTCGCAAGCTCGGTACGTATTTTGGTTTTCATGGGTGGGAAATAAGATTCTTCTAGTTCGAAACATCTTACCTGATGTGCCAATTCTGTTGGTTGTCGGACATTGAAAAATTTTGATAAAAAAACTTGACTTCTGATTAGAGTGAAATTAAAGTGATATCACTTTGATTTCATGTGAATCGTTTTTGTAATTTCATCAGATCACTTTATCTAACGGAGAAAATGATGGCTCAAGAGAAGCAGTTATCAGCTAAAAAGATTATTCAAGAGCGCCAATTGCAATCAAAAAATGGTTATGCAATGCTAGGTTTGGGCGTGTTTTTGCAAGTTGCTGGCGTTGCGCTATTGCTTAATTCGAGTGAGCACACGCTCGTGAGTGTGATTGCAAAGTTGGTATTGAATGTAATTGGCGCGATGATTTTTGCGGGCTTGTATATGCTGCAACCGAATGAGGCGGTGCTACTTTCTTTGTTTGGTGATTACAAAGGAACCGACCGTAGTGAAGGTTTGCGTTGGGCAAATTTTTTATACACCAAACGCAAGTTAAGCTTGCGTGCTCGCACTTTGAATACACCGCCGCTTAAAGTGAATGACAAGCGAGGTAACCCCGTGGAGATTGGTGCCGCAATTGTTTGGCGCGTTGAGGAAACAGCTTTAGCAATTTTTAACGTGGATGACTTTGAGCGCTTTGTACAGGTGCAGGCAGAGGCGGCGATTCGCCATCTTGCGGCACAATATGCTTATGATGATGGTGAGGACTTGGCGACTGGTGAAACTACCTTGCGTGCAGGGATGGATGTGGTTGCCAACGCAATGCGACAAGAATTGCATAACCGATTTGTCGCTGCGGGGATTGATGTAGAAGATGCCAAGCTTACGCACTTAGCTTATGCCCAGGAAATTGCGCAAGTCATGCTGCGTCGTCAACAAGCAGAGGCGATTATTAGTGCGCGCAAGAAAATTGTACAAGGTGCTGTCAGCATGGTGGAAGAGGCACTGCAAGGATTGTCGGAGCGTCAAATTGTTGAATTAGATGACGAGCGCAAAGCGGCGATGGTGAGTAATTTATTAGTGGTTTTGTGTTCAGATAAAGAAACGCAGCCGGTGATTAATGCAGGTACTTTGTACAATTAAATTCGATTTTGAGTAAGATTTGAGAAAGAGGAGTGCATGATGCAAGCTGTGATGATCATCGTTTTTATTGCTGTATGTGTTGGCATCGCTGCCAAGAAAAAGTCTGTTGCAAAGACAGCAGTAGTCGAATCTGCAAACAATGAAGAGTAAACAAATGCCTCAATACGTATCGCGACAATACTTGCTGCTGTTATGGTTGATACTGCCAATCAGTACGGTCGCGGTCGCATTGTTTGGTGTTGATGCGCCGCCTGAACAAAGAGCGGCGCAGATGATTCAGCTCGTGGTCTTCATGAGCTTGATCAACTTGATTGCTTTGCTTATTTTCGGTCATTTCACTGTGCAGCTTGACGAACAAACTTTGCGTTGGCATTTTGGGCTGTTGAAATGGCCAAGCTGGTGCTTGCTAATCTCGCAGATTCAACGCGTTGAGCTTTGCCGTACACGTTGGTACGAGGGAAAGGGAATACGTCTGACCAGAGAAGGCATGTTGTATAACGCGGCTGGCGATGGCGCAGTACGAATCTACAAGAAAGATGGCAGCAAAATTCGTCTAGGTTCTGCTGAGCCTGAAGTGCTTTATGCAAAATTGCAGGCACGCCTCACTCAACTACAGTAAATCGCCATGGCTAGTCCCGGTAAAAAATCATTTCCGCTTCGCATCGATCCTGTGCTCTGGGCCGAGATTGAACGCATGGCAGCGCAAGAATTGCGTAGTGCAAATGCGCAAGTCGAGTACTTATTGCGCCAGGCTCTGCAGCAAAGAGGCAGAAAGCTCGATACCTCGACGAGCGCTGAGCCCGATAATCAAGGCGATTTGTAACTCCCCCACCGCGCGCAAGAGATCGCTCTCTTATCGAAATTTCGCAAATAGCCCCATCGCGAAAATTAATTTCGTCTTGCGCAACTTCATACCCTGACGGTTTTTAATTTCTATTCTGCTACCCAATCCTGTTGATCGCGCTTTTGCTTTTTGAAGTTCGGCGATTCACTGCTCAAATTTGCAATTTTATTTTCATAATTTCAAGTGATAACACTTAAAACTAGATGAAAATGTTGTGGTAACTAAAATAGTTATAGATAGTTTCCTCATAAATCTTGTATTATTTCAAGTTGCTTCATTTTTGATTGTGAAAAATAAATTTCATAATTGGCAGTTTCACCTTCGCCTCGTACGCTAGGGTGATTACAAAATAGTAGTAGAATTTCAACAAACACAAGAGAGAAACTATGAAACTCAAACAGATGACTAAGGCCTTAATGGCAGTTGGCGTCGTACATGCGATGGTCAGCATTGCGCCAGCTTTTGCTCAAGATACTGCTCCAAAAATTCAAAAAATTGAAATTACTGGTTCAAGTATCAAACGTACAAATATTGAGACATCTGCATCCGTGCAAGTGTTAACACGTGAAGACATCGAGCGTTCTGGAGCAACGACTGCGCTGGGCGTTTTGACTGATTCTGTTGCTGTTGGTACAAGCTTGAATGCAGCATCTAGTTCTTCTGGTAGCTTCGCGACTGGTGCATCCGCAGTTGGTATGCGTGGTTTGGGTAAAGTAGCGACCTTGGTACTGGTTAATGGTCGCCGTATCGCTCCTTACGGTTTGTCTGATGGCGCACAAGATAACTTCACCGATTTGAACGCAATTGCTGCGGATTCAATTGACCGTGTTGAAATTTTGAAAGATGGCGCATCTGCTATCTATGGTTCAGACGCAATCGCAGGTGTTATTAATATTATTTTGCGTAAAAATTTCCAAGGCGCACAAATCAAAGCTGGTTATACAGGTACAGAAAATCTTTCTGACCGTCGTACACGCAACGTATCAGCAATCTATGGATACGGTGATGTTGCGAAAGATGGCTTCAATACTTATTTGACGATTGAAGGCAATAAGCGTGACGGTTACACCACTGAAGAAATGCGTAACTTGTACCCAGATTGGCATCGTTTAACACCAGGTCGTTCGACTTGGGATGCAAGAAGTTCTTTTTCACCAACTGGTAACTACTTCTTAAGCAGCACCAACATTGTTGCTGCACCTGGTTGCCCAGCGGGTGATATCGATCCAGTTGACAAGCAATGTAAGATGGATATCTTGCAGTATGGTGGTCAAACTACTAATAGCGAACGCTATGCTTTAGCAAGTAACACACGTTTCAAAATTGGCTCGGAAATCGACGCGAACTTTGAAGTTACTTACTCTAAGTCTTTCGACTCATACATTTTGTCTCCATTCAATGTGAGCAATGGTTCAGCTACTTCTTCAAGCAGCATCTGGTACAACGTGTATGGTGGCAAGATGGTTGGTCCATTCAGCTATCCTAAACTCCCAGTTGGTCATCCAAATAACCCATATTCAACGCCAGTCGAATATCGCGCACGTATGATGGATACTGGCGATGGTTTTAACTTCAATAAAACTAACTCTGATCAATACCGTGTCATGTTGGCGTTGGACGGCACTTTGGGTAACTACGATTGGAAATCTGCATTCGGCCATATGGAATCGACTGCTGATAAGGTAACACGTGCGGTTAGCGCTAAAGGTTACACCGATGCGATCATCAACAAGACCTATGTTTTTGGCAAAAAGAATGATCGTGCCTTGTTAGAGTCCATGTTCCCAATTCGTACGACAAATGGTAAGTCTGCGATCACGTTTATGGATGCGACTTTGACTGGTGAATTGATGCAATTGCCAGCTGGTCCATTGTCATTTGCGGTTGGTGCAGATGTGCGTCATGAAGCTTATGAAATGAAGAGCTCTGACAACGTATTGAATGGTGAATTGGTCGGTATTTTCGGCTTGCAAGTGAAAGACTCACGTAACCAATACTCTATCTTCTCAGAAGCGACTATTCCTGTTGTGAAAAACTTCGAAGTAAGTGCAGCTTTGCGTGCGGATAAACAAGGTGATTTCGATGCTCACGTTTCTCCAAAACTCGGCTTGCGTTACACAGTAACTGATGCATTGTTAGTACGTGCAACAGCATCTGGTGGTTTCCGTGCACCTAACATCGTTGAATCTGGTAATGGTTTGGGTCGTAGCTCAGTATCCAACGGCAACAATGATTTGCGTCGTTGCCCAATCGCGACCACTCTGAACAATCTGATCCAAAACAATCCTGCTGCAACGACTGCGGATAAAGCTTTGGGTAACAGCTATCGTAACGGCGATTGTTCAGCAAGCTTGCCAAGTTTCGTTTCTTCAAATCCTGATTTGAAACCTGAAACTTCACGTTCATACACGATGGGTCTGGTATTTGCACCATCTAGACAATGGTCATTTGGTATCGACTACTACAATATCGAACGTAAAGATGAAATCGGCACACGTTCTGTTGTTGATATCTTGAAAGGCGAAGCAAGTTTGCCAGCAGGTCAATTGTTGCGCGTTGATAATTCTGCGACGGATAACGAGTTCTTGGCATTGGTGAAAAAATACGCACCAACCAATAGCGTTACTTTCCAAAATATCGGCAAATTGGGTATGGTTTACAACCCATACGTGAACACGGGTAAAACACGTGCTTCTGGTTTCGATTTCGACGCTAGAACAACAATCAAGTTGGATAACATCGGTACTTTGCGTTTGAATCTTGATGGTAACTACGAGTTGAAATACCAAACTTTCAGTGTTGCTGACAACACATGGAATAAAAACGTAGTTGGTACTTACGATCGTGGTGGTCAATTGGGTGCAAAAGTGACTGCAGCATTGAAAACTGGTAACTGGGATAATGCCGTTATCGTTAACTATGCAAGTGGATACAGCTCAAACAGCTTGTCTTCACCAACTTACTGCGTAACGCAAAAAGTAGCTCCAGAAAATATGGCGACTTGTGAGCGTATCGATGCGAGTACGTTCGTGAACTACAGCTTGTCATACACTGGCATCAAAAATACAAAACTCAACTTCTTCGTTGGTAATGTATTTGCGGCAGAAAACCCAACTGACTGGCGCGGTGGTTGGACACCAAGCTTCCGTACTTTCTATGTGAACGGTACTTATAAGTTCTAAGAAACGGATGGCTGCATTTGAGCGGAATGCAAGTTCTGCTCAAGTAAAAATGCCCGTTGCATGACAAGTGCAACGGGCATTTTGTTTTGTGTTTTTTATTTAGATTATTTTGAGACGGTATGTAATTTCGTCATCGCGTCCGCAAACTCGCCTTTGATCAGCATGGGGATAATTTCCAAACCACGTGCAATTGATGCATCAATCAAAGGTTGTTCCTCTTTACGTGGTCTATGCAAAACAAAATCAGCAACACCTTGCTGTAAATTCAAAGTACGTGGATGACCAATGCCGATCCGCATGCGCCAATAGTCTTGTGTACCGAGTGCTGCGGTGATGTCTTTTAGACCGTTGTGCCCGCCCGAGGAGCCGCCTTTTTTTAGTTTGGCTAAACCTGGTGCGATATCGAGTTCGTCATGCACGACTAAAACTTGTTCTGGCGTGATTTTATAAAAACGACAGAGTGCGCCAACCGATTGTCCTGAGCGATTCATAAAAGTCTGTGGCTCTAATAGCCAAACTTCTTCACCCGCGATGCGAGTCCTGGCGACCAAGGCATTGAAATTTTTATCGCGTTGCAAGCTACCGCCCGCAAGTTGATCGACTAGCCAAAAACCTGCGTTGTGGCGGGTTTGTTCATATTCAGGGCCGGGATTGCCTAGGCCTACGATTAGTTTGATGCTCATAATAATTTGAATGAATTTTGATATTCCAACTCCCTTCTCCCGTAAGCGGGAGAAGGGGCGGGGATGAGGGTGTTCGGATCACAGCAAACGATGATTTCTGTCTATATGCCGATTTTTTGATAGATGCTTTGAACAAGCATTCGACCTATCTGAACTCCCCTCACCCCAACCCTCTCCCGTACACGGGAGAGGGCGCCTTATGCATTGCTAGGGATTTTACTTCTTCTTCAACAGCGGCAACAAATAATGCCCAGTCACGCTATGCTCATTCGCCGCGACATCTTCTGGCGTACCACTCGCAATAATCCGTCCACCGCCAGCGCCGCCTTCTGGTCCCATATCAACAATCCAATCCGCGGTTTTAATCACATCGAGATTGTGTTCAATAATGACCACGGTATTGCCCTGATCACGTAAGCGATGTATGACTTTTAACAGCAGAGCGATATCGTGGAAATGCAAACCTGTGGTTGGTTCATCCAAGATGTATAAAGTACGCCCTGTGTCGCGCTTCGATAACTCTAGTGACAATTTCACCCGCTGTGCTTCACCGCCAGAGAGCGTCGTTGCACTTTGTCCGAGACGGATATAACCCAAACCGACATCCAACAGGGTTTGCAATTTACGAGCGATCAAGGGAACAGGTTTGAAGAATTCATGCGCGTCTTCCACCGTCATTTCTAAAATCTCGTGGATGTTTTTACCCTTGTATTGGACTTCCAAAGTTTCGCGGTTGTAGCGTTTGCCGTGACAGACATCGCAAGGCACATACACATCAGGTAAGAAGTGCATTTCGACTTTGATCACGCCATCGCCTTGGCAAGCCTCGCAGCGCCCGCCTTTGACGTTGAACGAGAAACGTCCGGCGCTGTAGCCGCGTTCTTTGGCAACAGGTACGGTCGCAAACAGATCGCGTATCGGTGTGAATAGACCTGTATAAGTCGCAGGATTCGAGCGTGGTGTACGACCGATAGGCGCTTGGTCAACCGAGATGACTTTATCGAAGTGCTCAAGACCGCTGATACTTTCAAATGCAGCGGGTTCCGTTTGCGAACCATACAGATGACGTGATGCCGCCAAATACAAGGTGTCGTTGACTAAGGTTGATTTGCCGGAGCCAGACACACCCGTTACACAAGTGAGCAAGCCGACTGGCAATTTCATCGTGACTTTTTTCAGATTATTGCCTGTGGCGCCAGCGATCACGAATTGCTTTTCGGGATTAAACGCAGTGCGTTTCTTTGGTACTTCAATCGCTAAGTCGCCCGACAAATATTGTGCCGTTAAAGAACGCTTGCTTTGCATGATATCGTCGAGCGAACCTTGGGCGATCACTTCACCGCCATGCACACCCGCACCAATTCCCATGTCGACAATAAAGTCAGCACAACGAATCGCGTCTTCATCGTGTTCTACAACGAGCACGCTATTGCCAATATCGCGCAAGTGTTTGAGCGTGCCGATCAATCGATCATTATCACGTTGATGTAGACCAATGGATGGTTCATCCAACACATACATCACACCGGTTAAGCCCGAGCCAATTTGTGAGGCAAGGCGAATCCTTTGCGCTTCGCCACCTGACAAAGTATCTGCGCTGCGATCGAGCGATAAATAATCGAGACCGACGTTATTTAAGAAAGTGAGACGAGAACTGATTTCTTTGATGATGCGATCGGCGATGTCACGCTTGGCACCCGTTAATTTTAACTTGCCAAAGAATTCCATACCTTCACGTAAAGGCATCGCACTGATTTCATAAATCGCGCGCTCTTGTTTGCCCGTGCCAACTTTTACAAAGCGTGCTTCCACGCGCAAACGTGCGCCGTGGCATGACGGGCATTCTTTTTCATTGATGAACTTCGCCAATTCTTCTTTGACCGCCATCGAATCCGTTTCGCGATAGCGTCTTTGCAGATTGGTCACGACGCCTTCAAATGGATGTTCTTTAATGACGGTACGACCTTTTTCATTCACATAAGTAAAAGGAATGCTTTGTTTGCCAGAGCCATACAAGACCACTTGTTGCGCTGCTTCCGGCAATTGTTCAAACGGCAGATCCAGATCAAAATCATAGAATGCCGCCAGATTTGACAGCATCTGGAAATAAAATTGATTACGCCTATCCCAGCCTTTAACCGCGCCACTCGCTAAGGACAAATTCGGAAAAGCGACGATGCGCTTAGGGTCAAAGAATTCGATGTGACCAAGACCATCACATTCAGGGCAAGCGCCCATAGGATTATTGAACGAGAACAAGCGAGGTTCTAGTTCTTGCAAACTATAGCCGCAAGTCGGGCAGGCAAATTTATTCGAGAATAATTGCTCGTGTCCGCTATCCATATCTACCACCAGCGCACGACCTTCAGCGATACGCAAGCAAGTTTCAAACGATTCGGCTAAACGCTGTTTGATTTCGGCTTTGACCTTGACGCGATCCACCACCACGTCAATCGTATGTTTTTCGGTCTTCTTGAGTTTAGGTAAATCATCGACATCGTAGATCTTCGCAGCATGCGTGCCACTTTGTACGCGGAAGCGTACAAATCCTTGTGCCTGCATTTGCTCAAATAAATCGACGTGTTCGCCTTTGCGATTCGACACCACCGGCGCCAAGATCATCAGCTTGCTGTCCTCTGGCATTGCCAACACTGCATCGACCATTTGCGATACGGATTGCGCTGCTAAAGGGTTTTCAGGATGATCGGGGCAGTAGGGTGTACCAACGCGCGCATACAGCAAACGCAGGTAATCATGAATCTCTGTCACCGTGCCGACCGTCGAACGCGGATTATGTGAAGTCGCTTTTTGCTCAATCGAAATCGCAGGGGATAAACCTTCGATTAAATCGACATCGGGTTTTTCCATTAATTGCAAAAACTGGCGTGCGTAAGCCGACAAAGATTCCACATAACGGCGCTGGCCTTCCGCATATAAAGTATCGAAAGCCAGTGAGGATTTGCCAGAGCCCGATAAGCCTGTGATCACGACCAGCTTATTACGTGGCAAATCGAGATTGATATTTTTCAGATTATGCGTACGCGCACCACGAACCCGAATCGCATCCTTTTTGGGGAGCGGCATGTCCACCTGATCGAATTCGATTTCTGCCGGTGCGGACTTAAGGGACTTCTTAGTTTTGCTAATGGTCATGAAACATTTCCTGCGTATGATGGTCGATCAATAAGGGTTCAAAATGCTATAAAAAGTAGAAACTTTCTTTAAATTGTTGTGCGTACCATTGCCAGATCAATTTTTGTGACGAAATTTAAGCCAAATCAATGTGTGAAATGCAATTAAGCCGCGCAAGCTTGCCGCATTTTGAAATGAAAAGCGAGCAACCTGATACTATAACGGGTTTTCAAAAATAAGCGCGAGTGTCGCTGTAAATTGTCATCAGAATCATGGTTCCGGCTGACCCGTACTCGTCATTTTGCTTTTTGCAATGCTGTTAATCGTCTTATGAATAGCGCAACACCTATGAGCACAGAATCGCTCTCATCAACTATCGCTTCCAGCAAAATGTCCGCGTCCGAAATCCGCGCGGGCGCGTCCTTGGCATCGATTTTCGCTTTACGCATGTTTGGCTTATTTTTGATTTTGCCGATCTTCGCAATTCATGCCAAAACTTTGCCGGATGGCGATAACACCGCATTGGTCGGCATGGCGATGGGTGTGTATGGACTAACCCAAGCTTGCTTGCAGATTCTGTTTGGCATCGCGTCGGATAAGTATGGACGCAAGCCCGTGATTATCGCTGGTTTGATTTTATTTGCACTTGGCGCAGTGATTGCAGCGATGTCGAACACTGTGATGGGCATTTTGATTGGACGCGCAGTGCAGGGCGCAGGCGCAATTTCCGCAGCGATCACGGCATTGTTGGCCGACACTACACGAGAAGAGCATCGCACCAAGGCAATGGCGATGGTGGGTGGATCAATCGGGATTAGTTTTGCTTTGTCACTGGTGTTTGCTCCAGTGCTATATCAAAGTATCGGTATGTCAGGCATTTTCATCATGACCGCGATCATGGCAATTGCTGCTATCGCTGTGGTGATGTGGATTACACCGGATGCACCTACTTTACCAAGCGCCAAAGTGCCTTTGCTTGATGTGCTAAAAAATCCTGAGCTCATGCGTTTGAATTTAGGTGTGTTTGTATTGCACCTCAGTCAGGTAGCGATGTTTGTGGTCGTGCCATCCGCCTTAGTGCAAACCGTGCATTTGCCGCTAGACAAGCATTGGGAAGTCTATTTGCCTGTTGTATTTGGTTCTTTCTTCGTAATGCTATTCGCGATTATGCGAGGGGAGCGTAGTGGCAAAATGAAACAAGTTTTTATCGCCGCCATTGCTTTGCTAATGCTGGTGCAATTGGGTTTTTGGAGCTTCCTTGACCACGCGTGGATGTTGATTGCGATGTTGTTCGCTTTCTTTCTGGCCTTCAATATTTTGGAAGCGAGTCAGCCATCCTTGGTTTCTCGTCTCGCGCCACCTTCAGCTAAGGGCGCGGCGCTCGGCGTGTATAACACTTTGCAAGCATTGGGCTTGGCCTGTGGTGGTTTTGTAGGTGGATGGATGAAGCAGCACATCAGCGCTAGTTCCGTCTTCATATTTACTGCAGTTTTATCCTTGATCTGGCTTATAATCGCAAGCCGGATGCCGGAATTGCCCAAGCGCGCCAGCAAACCGAATTCTGCCAATGCGAACGACGCAGCGTCTGCCGCTTAGTTAGCAAAGTCGGAAAAGCAGTAAGCAAAATTGTCCTCCTAAAAGGAAAGCATTTTTGATCTATTGAAACACGCGAGTTACGTTGATAAATTAGCGATAAAGGTAGCAATTCAACTATAGAGTGGCAGCGCAAGGCATCAAAACGTAGCAATACACTAGTATTGCAAGGCTTTGTAACACAGCGACGACCTCTAAAATTAGATTGATATGTTATCGCATTGAGAGTAGGAGACATAAATATGGCATCACTAAATAAAGTTCTGATTATTGGCAATCTGGGACGTGATCCAGAAACCCGCTACATGCCAAGTGGCGATGCGATGACTACCATTGCAGTAGCAACCACAGAATCGTGGAAAGACAAACAAACCGGTGAAAAGAAAGAAGCGACCGAATGGCATCGCGTGACTTTCTTTGGCAAATTGGCCGAGATCGCAGGTCAATACCTGAAAAAAGGTTCACAGGTTTACATCGAAGGCAGCTTGCGTACTCGCAAATACACCGATAAAGACGGCGTAGAAAAATACGCAACCGACATTCGTGCCGACGAAATGAAAATGCTAGGCAGTCGCCAAGGCATGGGCGGCGGTGGCGGCG
Source organism: Affinundibacterium baiyunense (assembly GCF_018139645.1). Lineage (GTDB taxonomy): Bacteria > Pseudomonadota > Gammaproteobacteria > Burkholderiales > Burkholderiaceae_D > Undibacterium > Undibacterium baiyunense. The sequence goes on along the minus strand of NZ_JAGSPM010000013.1, from coordinate 13,988 downwards.
CACCGATGGATGATGATGGTTACGGCGGCGCTCCAGCCCCACGTCAACAGCAACAATACAGCGCGCCCGTGCAGCAACCACGTCAAGCTCCAGCGCAACGTCCTGCACCGAACTTCTCCGATATGGATGATGATATTCCGTTCTGAAGCGTACCTTAGAATAGATAAGCATTAAGTACCAAATCTAAAATACCCCAATTCAACCCTGTGTTGAATTGGGGTGTTTTTTTATGGAACGTAAAAGAAGTTGCTTCGATTTAACTTGCACATTTTCAGTTTGCCGCAAGAGTAATTCAAGTGATAAATCCCCTCACCTTCAAGGGGAGGGCTAGGGTGGGGATGGGTTTTGTGGACGAAATCTAGCAAGTAATCGGTATAAACAGAGCCAACTAAGTGGAATTCGGGTTTGCAGAGAGTTAAAACGAATTGGCTTTTCTTTTATGTTCGATTATCTTTGCGACTTGTTAAATTAAATCACGTTAGGCATGTCAAATGAGGCGGATGGCAGCACTCATTCGGTTGATCAAGGAAAACTATCCATACGACAAATTTTTTGAGTCAGTGGGCGAAACATTGCGTCTATCAAAACAGGCCCGCGCGTCTTATCGAGCCTATGACAAGGCGTTCGATTGTATGGATCAAGCGTCTTGGGAAAGACTGTCAAAGAAAGCTGTCGCGCACTTCCGGGATCATCGGAAAGGTCAACTCAAACAGGGATTTTTCAACCAACTAAACGAAGCCTTTGCCTATCAGTTCCTCCTCCGCCAGGGTTATACGCATGTCTCGGTCTTGCCGGAGGACGGCAAAACGACGCCAGACTTGTCATACCGTCACGGTAACGAGACAAGATACTGCGAAGTAAAGAGTATCGGTATTTCAGAGGCGCAGATCAATCGCCGGGAGGCTGAGGAGGGCTTTGACGGATCCATTTACTATGAGCTCAGCGTAGGATTTTTGCGCAAGCTCGACGCTGACTTGACGATGGCCTACAAGCAGATAACCAGCAAGGGATCTGATGGCATAGCCTTCATCGTCGTTATGAGCTTTGATGACTTCACGCTAAGTCACTATGAACGCTATCGAGTGCAAATCGCGCAGCAACTCTCCCAAACCGAGGTTCCAGAGGTTTACGTAAAGGTAGGCTTGTTGGGAGCTAGAATAATTCACAAGCGAGCGCGAAATATTGGTATCTCATCTAAGACTCAATGAGGCACGCGAATGTCTGACCGTCGGTTTAACGCCGATGCCAATATAGGCTAATTTCATGGCCAATGTTGGCCCCCTCCGCCCTTCGGCGCGGGTTAACCAAGGTGTCAACGCTGTATTTTTGCTCCATCAACGACAAAAAAACTCCCGAATACTGTAGAGAGACGTAATGTCTACAACTTGCTCGGATTCATCATAAATTCCTTGTGGGGAAATATCACAAAATTCAAACGAGTTAAGCCCAATTGCACCAACCGTGTCACTGAGCTAACCCTCGTCTGACGCTACCAAAACCTCATCAACCCTCAATCCCCAATCTTCAACAAATTATCACTAGGCGTCCGATCAATCCGCAAACGTCGTGGATCGATCTGCACATACTGCGGACGAACTTTACTGCGCAGTTGGATAGTATTGCGCGCCTGCTTGAGTGACTGCTTATTCAACAGAATTTGATCGCTCTCTTTCTTGATTGGAAATTCTGTGAACAAGGCGATTTCTATGTCGTCGTTGATGGTCTCTTGCTCTTCTGCCCCCGTCGTTTCATTGAGCACATATTTCAGCGCACTTAAATCGACTGTGGTTTCAAATTCGCCGTTCGCTAGTTGTACTGTTTTGGCATCGTGTACGGTGAAATCATGGAACACGATGCGTTTGAACAAGTCGTCGATGATCTTGATTTGTGCCGCGTCTGCTTGTTGGTAGAACAGATTGAGCAAGTCTAAGGAAGTTGGTTTACGGTGATAAGCAAAATTCTGGAGTAAATTGCGTAAGGCCAGATTGATTTTGTCTTCGCCAATTAAATGCATCAGCGCGTACATACTATGTTGCCCTTTGTTGTAATAGATATGCGGTTCCATGCCTACGCTGAACAATGGTCGTTCGGTGTTTTGGCTATACGGACGTTGGCGTAAATATCGATCTATTGCTTGATGTATCGCTTCTAAATTACTTGCTTCGCCTTGGTATTTTTTGCTCATGACGAGTTCTATGTATTTGCATAATACTTCGGTCAACATGGGGTAGCCGCCCACGTAATTTGGATCAATGGCGAATCCGAAAAAATGATGTGCGAATTCGTGTGAGACACCATTTAATAAAGGGTTATTTTTTATGCCGCGATTATCTAAATTAAAGAAACGATTTTCCACCCCCAAATACATACCGGGTTGCGCGCTGCCGAATGATTGCGCTTTGGCGAAGTAAGGGAGTTCGACTACGCTATATTCTTTGTCGGTATACGGCTGTATATGCGTCGCAAAATAATCCATGGTTTGCGTCAAAGCTTCTAGCATTAAGGCATCATCTTTATCGTGCTTAGGGCTGCGATATAGTTGGATGTTCACATCCTTGTGTTGTGCTTTTGTGATGTGAAAGTCGGCTGCAACGATGGCTAATTGCAATCCTACTTTTTGATGACTCTTGTAGTGAAAATAGCGGCGTCCTTCATCTTGCCATTCTCTTTGTAACTGACCAACCGTGACGACGGTTTGTTGGCTTGCGATGGGCATTGATAGCGTCGCTTCATAGGTCACATTATCGTCTTTGCTCAGTTGATCTTGCGCCGTCGGTGCCGCCAACTTGACCGCTGCCAAGCCATGTTTGAGTCGTTCTTGTTCATCACTAATCATATAGCGTTGATCAAAGCCAAATTGCGGCAACACGTCCTCTAGCTCGATATAGCTACCTCCTTGAGTGACCCAATGTTCGCCATCTAATTTGGTAAATGCATTATGGGTGATATCCAAAGTAAATGTGAGTTGTCTACTCTCCTGCGCGTGCATGGGTTGGTCTAAGACGAACCAATAAGTTTGATAAGCCGCATCATAAGAAGTTTGTTTTGCGCCTTGCAATTTGACACTGTGTTGAAGGTGGGCTTGCCTCAACACATTCACCATAATCTTATGAATGGTCTGTGATGTTTGATTGCGAATTTGTAACTGGCCTGTGGCCTGGTACGAGCGCTGTTCGGGTTGAATATGCAATTCAACTTTCACGCTCTCTATACTTGGTTGCGGCAAGTCTTTGTATTGTTCGTAGCTCTTTTCGTAATGCGCCATCCACTCCAATTTATCTTTGGCGCTCATGTAACTATTAAAAACATTGGTTTGGTAGAACACATAGCTACCTGTACCGATAAAGCTGATGAGGACGCATAACAACAAGCCGCGACTTGTTGAAGTCCACTTGCGACTACCACCATTGCTTATCATATTGCTGAAGATGCTGTAGTCACCACGTCGCCAATACAGCACGGAAAGCAGCGCGAATAAGCCGCCTAGCGATAGCCAATAAGCACTAATCCAATGAAAGGCTTCATGGTGATAAATCGTGTCCGCCATTTCTGAATAATAGAATTTAGGAACATACGCGAATACCAGCAAAGGATGTTTGATGCTAAAGGTTTTCCAGATGATGTTTAAACAAAATACGCCCATGCCCAATAGCAAACCAATTGCTTTATTTTTTGCGAACCCTTGCAAGAATAAGCAAAACAAAGCCACCAACAAAATGGGAATGCCCGCGTAGTAGTACAGCAGAACATACTGCGAAAGATTGATTTCATGCATGCCACGCTGTAAACCGAGGATCAGTTGAAACGCAATCGCGGTCAACACACTGAGTGTGATGAAGCTAAACAAAATCGCCACCACATTACACAGTTTCGCCAGATAAAAAATGAGATTGTTGGTCGGGCTAGCATCGATGATGGCGTGAAAATTCACAGCTCTATCATTCCAATAGAGTTCAACCGCGTACACAATTGCGATCAATTGTCCAAAGATGACTAAAGGCTCAATTAGTGATTCTAAAATCATTCCTGTGGTCGCATAGTAAGACCGACCACCATTGATAGGCCCGGTCAAGATTTCGCTTAACAGATGTACCGCAGTGAAGACGATGGTGATCAGTGCCAACACCAAGAACACGCGACTTTTCGCTAAACTCAAGTATTCCAGTTTGAGTTTGGAAAACCAAATGTCGATATGAAAATCTGCTAAGTTGTGATTCGGATTTACCGCTTGATAAGCTTGAATCGGCTCAGCAAGCGTTGTTTCTGCAGCCTGCTTTTTCTTTGAATTTTCTTCGAATAATTTAAAAGAAAACTTTTGATAAGTGTAAGCAAACATCGCCGCACTGACAGCAAGCCACAGTAGACGATTGCTTAACAGGCTACCTGCCAGCGTTGGTTCTAGTTGATTTCTTTGCGTGCTAGTCCAGTAAGCAGATTGCTCAAAAAATGCGATTAGTCCATAAGGCTCAAGCAAAGCAGAGAAGCCGTAGTTGCCTGCGGTAAGCGGAGAAGAATTGGCGAGAATAGGCGAGTTCCCTAATACGGAGCCGATGATGTACAACACATAAACCGTGATTGCCGCAACATACATCGCTAAAGTGTTTTTAGTAAATATCGCAGTCGAAAATATAATGGAAACACAGAGCAAGACATTCGGCACGATGAAAATCGCGAAGCTAGATAAGTAGTAGAACGGATTGAAATTGCCCGCTTGTTTCGGATCGAGAAATAGGGAGGTCGTCATCATTGCCAACAGCATGATCAGCATCACCAACAAGCTCGCTAACATTAAGCCTAAATAGCGACTGACCAGATACACAAACTTATCCAGTGGTGTGGTGTAAATGAAGGATTCAAATTTATGCTGGCTATCTCTTAGCAATACCGGCGTCGCCAATACGCACACCAGAAAAATAATATTCGGAGAGATGAAAAGTAATGTTTGCGTGATCGCATAGGAAGAATTGGCAAAGCTGCGCTGCGTTGTGATGAGTGCAGCTAGCGCAGAAAACAGCAAGACGCCTAGCCATAGACCAGCTTGTTTGAGATAAATTTTGAATTCGAACTTGAGTAAATTAGCGAGCATGTTACCGAACATTTTTTGCTCCTTGCTCAAATTTTTTCAAGGTCGCAAAGTACACATCCTCAAGGTTGGCGGACACGAGCTCGAAACCAATTTCTGGCTGGAATTCGCTTTGCACGAGTATCTGTGTTTGACCGACGACTAATCTCTCTGAGATAACATTGTATTTGTTTTTGTATTGTTCAGTCTGATTGCGCGGCAGCAGCTTGCTCCAAATCGTGCCGTCAATTTCTTGTATCAAATGGGCGGGTTTGCCTTGCAGACGGACTTCTCCATTAATCAGAATCGCCATGTTAGGACAAAGTTGACTCACATCTTCAACGATGTGGGTAGACAGAATGACGATTACGTTCTCGCTGATCTCGCATAATAAATTATGAAAGCGATTACGCTCTTGTGGATCGAGCCCAGCGGTGGGCTCATCGACAATGATCAAACGTGGCGAGCCAAGTAGCGCTTGTGCAATGCCAAAGCGTTGACGCATGCCACCAGAGTAAGAACTCACATCTTTTTTCCGGACATCGTACAAATTTGTTTGGTGTAACAGTTGTTCGATTTGCGCCTTGCGTGCTTTGTGGTCAACCACGCCTTTGAGTAGCGCGATGTGATCGAGCAAGTCATAGCAAGATACTTTGGGATAAACCCCGAATTCTTGCGGTAAATAGCCGAGACAACTACGTAAGACATTCGGGTTCTGAATCACGTCTTTATTGTCAAAGCTGATTTGCCCATGACTTGCTTGTTGTAGCGTGGCGATGGTACGCATTAAAGTGGATTTGCCAGCGCCGTTCGGACCTAATAAACCAAATAAACCAGGTTCGATATCGAGCGAGATTGCCTTCAAGGCTTGCACGCCATTGTCATAGGTTTTTGAGAGATTACGTAGTGTGAGCATAATTAGAAATTCCTGCTGGTGGCACAAAAAGTATTGATCAATTTCATCATACTGCTAGTAAAATAAAAATAAATAGCGCAATGACGAACGACGCTTAAACCATGTCGAACAACCAATTCACCACTGTAGATCCTTGAAAACGCTCATCAAAATTAGTATTGCGAGTGGCATTTATGCCGCTCTTTTGTATGCAATCTATCGTCTCAATAATGCCGATTTGTTGATGGTGTTTGTGACGCTATCATTGATGATTCCCATCGTTTATTTGATCGTCGATAAATACAAGCAAGCGCAAGTTATCGATCATTTACAGCAAGAAACCCTGAAGGCTGAATTGAATTTATTGAAGAGTCAAATTAATCCGCATTTCTTTTTCAATACATTGAATAACTTGTATGGCTTGGCGATTGCCAAATCGGATCTTGCACCAGAAGTGATCCATAAGTTGGCGCAAATGATGCGCTTTACGATTTATGATGGACGCAAAGATAGCGTGAGCGTGAAAGAAGAAATTGCCTATCTCGAAAATTTTATCGAGCTCAATCAAATTCGTCAGCAGCATAGAATTGCGATTCGTTTTGATCAACAGATAGAAAACCCTGAACAACGGATACCGCCCCTATTGTTTATTAATTTATTGGAGAATGCGTTTAAGCATGGTGTGGAGACCTTGAGCCTTGATCCTTTCATTGAATTTAGCTTACGCACGAATGCGAAGTCGATTTCATTTACGATAGAAAATAATTTTGATGCGCAGGTGCTTGAGAAAAATAAACGACAACGTGGGCAAGGTGGCTTAGGTACTGAGAATGTAAAGCGCCGGCTTGCTTTGTTATTTCCAAATAAGCATGAGTATCGTACCGAGATTAGCGGTGACCATTACCGAGCCGAAGTGAATATTGACTTAAGTTAGCAACTTCAGTTAGCGAATTAAAAATAGCGACTACAAAAGAACGACTATGGCTTTAAATTATCTGATTATCGATGATGAACCTATTGTGCATACATTGATTCGGCAATTTGCCGATTCGTTGGGAAGCTTGCACTTTGTCGGTAGCGCATTTCGTGCCAAGGATGCGCAAACTTTACTGGATATGCAAAAAGTCGATTTGATTTTTTTGGATGTTCAAATGCCTGCGCAGAGCGGTTTTGAATTTTTACAAAGTCTGGTCGATCCGCCACACGTCATCGTGATTTCTGCGCATAAGGATTACGCTTTAGAAAGCTATGAATATGCGATCACCGATTATCTGTTGAAGCCATTTAATTTACAGCGTTTTTCCCATGCGATTGAAAAGGTAGAAAAAGATATCGCCAAGAAAGCCGCGCTGCTGCAAGCGCAGTCGGGCGTCTCATCGTCTATGGCAAAACATATTTTCATCAAGGACGACAAAAAGCAGCATCAGGTCGCACTCGATGCGCTTATTTATATTAAAGCGAATGGCAACTTCACTTCGGTCTATCATGCCGATGGGCATATCCTTAGTCAGATGAAAATCTCGGATTTCGAAAAGATCTTGCCGAAGGATAAATTTAGTCGCGTACATCGTTCTTATATCATCGCTCATCATGCGATTAGCTTAATTAGTGCAAATGAAATAGAACTAGGTGCCACGCTCATTCCGGTTGGTCGCGTATACAAAGAACATGTTTCTCGAATTTTAAAATTGGATAAAAATGCTGATTGAGATGGTTGTTGGTATTTTGTGAGACAGCATTTTTTTAAATTTTTATGTTTAAACGACTTCGCTCACTATGTCATTTCTGTATTTTTCAAAAACCAAAATTACGCTTGATTTGAGCCTCAGCATTGACATATAGTTGATCGAACTAATGTATGAGGTAGCGCACATCTAGATCGATATGACCAATCCAACAATTCCCGTATTTTTACAAGGTGCTGACGATGCTGAATCGCGCGCGACAAGCGAGGCCTGTGCTGGTTGCCGAAGTGATAGTCAGTTTGAGATAGAGATTGAATTTGCCTACCAGCCTATCGTCGATTTTGCCTCGCGAGCTATTTTTGCCCACGAGGCTTTGGTACGTGGACCCAATGGCGAATCCGCTGCGAGTATTTTGGCGCAGGTGAACGATGGTAACCGTTACCAGTTTGATCAATTGTGTCGAGTAAAAGCAGTGCAGGGGGCGGCGCGCTTGGGTATGCAAGAATTTTTGTCGATCAATTTCTTACCTAATGCTGTATACAAACCAGAAGTGTGTATTCGAACCACTTTCGAGGCTGCGCGTGAACATAACTTCCCGATTGAGAAAATCATTTTTGAAGTAACCGAAGGCGAGCGTGTACAAGATCGACCACATTTGGTGAATATCTTTAGACAGTATCGCAATTTCGGTTTTAGAACCGCGATCGACGACTTTGGTGCTGGTTATGCGGGCTTAAATTTGCTGTCAGAATATCAGCCCGAGATCATTAAGATTGATATGGATTTGGTGCGTGGTATTGATACCGATAAAGCACGTCAAGCGATTGTAAGAGGGATCGCTACAATTTGCCGAGAATTGGATATTCAGATTTTGGCAGAAGGCATAGAAACACGCGCCGAGCGTGATTTTCTATTTTCGATTGGCATCAAGTTGATGCAGGGCTACTGGTTTAGTAAGCCTGTTTTTAAAGGCTTGGGAGAGATCCCCGCATCTGCGTGGGAATAAGCTGGTTGTCGGTCTAATATAGGGCGAATCAGCGTAGATTGTCGCTAGAATTTCTTACTTCAATCTACGCTGATTCTATATCCACAATAACTATCTGTTTATACTCTTTGCGCTCTTAATTCGTCGCAAGATAGTCACAAAGTTAGTAAGTCAAATTCAATTGATAGACCGCAGTGGTACCACTGACTTCATTGCCAACAATGAGCAAGGGTTTGCTGTTCGGTGACTTGTCTGCGGCGATCAAAGTTAAACCTTCTGGACCGCGATCACCTGTCAGTGCATTGCGCGTATTGAGGTAGGTTACATAACTAGGTGCGCTTGGATTGCTGACGTCATACACGATCACACCGCCAACACGTTCCATACCGATAAAGGCATAAGTCTTATTGCCAAAAGTACCGACTACCACGCCTTCAGGTTCAGGGCCTTTGCTGGCGCTGCGTCCATCAAGTGTATTGTTGTCATGGCTGGCATTGAAGGCGACATTGTTAAGCGCTTTGGTACGTTGCTCCAGTTCATCGCCAGAATCGTAAACACGCACGATGTCGCTAGACCAGATCGAGAATGAGCGTGCGCCAAACGCGTATAAATCGGTACAGAGTCCGGCTGCATTTTTACCTGCGCTGCCACCATTTGGCGTCGTGGTGATACGCAAGCGTCCGAGGTTGGAATCAAATAACAAGTTAGCTGCATCGCTGCCGAATAGTGCGGGATCTAAACCCAATTTGCAATGCGTGGCTACTCGCGTTTCTTCATTAAATCCGGGCCAATCAGCGCGTGCATCACCTTCATTCGCGGTAATCAAGTAAGTGCTGCCATTGATGGTGTAGCGCGCAATCGCGTCAGGTAAATACATGCCTTTTACTGGTTGCGGAACAATTTTAATTGCAGGCGTTCCGCTATTGGTGTTGGTACCGCCATCTTCATCACTCGCATCTAAACCAGCGCCAGAGACATTATGATTTTTAAATCCCAATGGCTTGATTGCGGTGACTTTTGCCGTGGCGATATCGACGATCGCAATCGCATTATTTTCTTGCAGTGTCACATACGCTGTTTTGTTATCCGCACTGATGGCGATGTATTCAGGTTCTAAATCTTGCGCCGCATTCGCGCCAGGACCGTAGATGCGTACGCCACTGCTGCGAAGCTCGGCTTCTTTGCCAATATAGGCTTTGAAGTCTGCTGTGCTGACAGTTGAAGTTCCGCTGCGATTGACCGTGATCACGCTGACCGAACCTTCTGGATCAACCGAGTCGGCTAGGCCATAGCTATTCGGTTCTCCTTCATTGGCGACCAATAAGCTTTTTCCATCGGAGGTGAAAGTCAGCATGTCGGGCAAAGCACCGACTGTGACGGAGTGCAACAGTTTCAAATCCGCTGCGTTGTAAAAGGCGACTACACCAGGTGAAGTTTTTTGTTTTGCTTCGATTGCGAGTGCGACTAAGCCATCATGAACCGCCACACTGTTGACGCCGCCGCCAAGGCTGCTGACGTTGATGGTGCTAATTAATTTCGGTGCAGTTGGGTTAGTTAAGTCGAGCACATCAACAGAACCATTGGCACCATTCACAACAAAGAGTCGCTTGCTGGCAGAATCAAACGCAGTGATCTCCGCAGCACCAAGTGCGACACCATCGTAGCTGCCGATTTTCTCTAATGTCATGCTGACTGGCGTTGGAGCAACCGGAGTGGTGGTCTCTTTGATGTCATCGTTACTGCCGCCACAGCCGCTTAAGATAGAGATAGGAATGATGAGAGATGCCATTAAATGGCGTCGGCCAGATTTCAACATGAAGATCCTTCGTAAATTAAAAATGAAATGAAAATGCGGGCAAGTACTTTAATTAAGTATGCAAAAAAGTACCTTCGATAGGTGCGTCATTGCCGAACCCAAATTGCTACTGATTGTTTCAAGTTTTGATGACGAGGATGTGACACGTACGACGATTGGTGATCGTGTTGTTTTGCTGCATGCTTAGTTGACTTGCAAAATAGCTAGATGGAACGCTAACGGTCGAAACTATTCAAGCGCTAATCACCTGTAAAACGTTGCGCGAATTTACATGTAATCAGGATTTTTCGAATTTATTCGTCTCTACATTAAAGACGGTATCGGGGATGCGTAGGTGTGGTGCGATGGTATCAGGCGGATCTTCTGGTGCGATGCTGTTCATCCACAAATCCATTTTGCTATTTGCCATTATGCCGCTATTGGCTTGTAGTTTGTCCTGATGATGTTGTTGCGCTCTTCTTTCTAAGCGGCGCAACTCTTCTTGGGCTGATACGGATTGATGATGCGAAGCGCGTGCCGATACACTCTGTGTTTTAAGCACGCGCTCTTGTCTTTGTTTTTCACTTACTGCCTTCGCTTCTTTCTCTTGTCGCGCTTTGATACGTTCTTGTGCGGCTTTGATTTCTGGTGTTTGCTTGAGTGAAGATTTTTTATCGGCATTCTTATCGATGCCTAAAAGTCTTTTGAAGAAGTTCATCATTCATCCCTAAGTTTATTTTTCTTATGCATAGAAACTCGTGTGTTGAGTTCAAGTGCATTATTTCAGTTTGGGCTAAAGCAGAAATTGTGCCTAAGTGCTGCGCTTGTTTAATAAACTAGGGATTTTTGTGATTATCTTTTGCAATATCTGAAGTGCTGAATTTGTTTGGATAGATAGTTTGTGATGAACTTATTTTATGTCTTGCTAGAAGTACGATAAGTCTGCAAATGAATACTGGTCTCGGTATTTTGTATGGCTTTAATCAAACGTATTCTTTCCAACACGGATGATAGTTCAGACAAATTAGCTGCGCGAAGGCTGGCTAATAAATCCCAGCGACCATTTGTGTCGTGAATTTCTTCTATGCCCGGTTCGCCTAGTAAGGAAGCGATAACCGCGCGGGTTTCATTCCCTTCGACGGCGATGCTAATCCATGCATGAATTTCGTTTTGTTGAGCATCGGGACGGAGGCGTACCGTATAGCCGACGATGATGCCATCGTCTTCGAGCTTGGTAATGCGATTTGTAATCGTACCGCGTGATACTTTGAGCTTGTGTGCGAGGGTGGCGATGCTCATCCGCGCATCGGTGCGTAACAAGCTGATGAGTTGTTGATCTAGTGCGTCCATTTTATTCATTTCGTCAAATAATGCTGTCATTTTGGCAGAAATTTGATGAATTTGGTACATTTCTGCTGATTCTGTTTAACAGCGACATCCCGTAAGATGCTTCTATCAAAATTTTTAAGAACTTACGCAAAGTTGTTGCAGCGAGATTCACCGAAAATAATTGTCCTTATTTTTAACGGTGAAGTGCTTAGTTTTCTCTCGGCTGGTTGTAGAAATTTTACGCAAGTTCTCATTAGTAAACCAAATAAACGGAGACCGACATGAGTAACCCAAACCACACTACACAATCCCAACAAGTCGTGACGCCACGTCGCGCCGTGACGCAATATTTAAGCGCTGAACGCGTGGCAGAAATCATTCAAAAGCGCGGCATCGGCGCTTGTATTACCGGCGTAGCCTCTTACATCAACCAAGATTTTTTACGTTGGAATTCTTTCGACAAATGTGCGCGTGTCGCGAACCATTCAGACGTTGGCGTCATCGAGTTAATGCCAATTGCTGACGACAAATCGTATGCATTTAAATATGTAAATGGGCACCCAAGTAATTACCGTTTTAATTTACCAACGGTGATGGCATTTGGTGTTTTGGCGGATGTCGAAACAGGCGTGCCTGAATTGGTCAGCGAATTGACTTTGACAACCGCTATCCGCACAGCCGCTATGTCTGCGGTAGCAGCTCGCGCATTAGCAAGAGACAATTGCAAAACGATGGCGATCATTGGTAATGGTGCACAGAGCGATTTTCAAGCATTAGCTTTCCACCATTTGCTTGGTGTCGAAATGTTCCATTTGTTTGATATTGATACTGCCGCGACGGATAAATTAGAAGCGAATTTGCGCAAAATGGGTTTGCAAACAAAACGTTTTGCTAGCACTAAAGAAGCGGTGAAAGGCGTGGATATTATTACCACGGTGACCGCAGATAAAACCAATGCGACGATCATCACTCCCGATATGGTCGAGCCAGGCATGCATATTAATGGCGTTGGCGGTGATTGCCCAGGTAAGACAGAATTACACGCAGATGTATTGCGCATGGGACCAGTTTTCTGCGAATTTGAGCCGCAATCGCGTATTGAAGGCGATATGCAGCAAATGCCAGCGGATTTTCCTGTCACTGAATTGTGGACAGTTTTGTCGGGCAAAGTGGTGGGTCGTAGCAGTGCGGATCAAGTGACTATTTTTGACTCCGTTGGTTTTGCATTAGAAGACTATTCGGCATTGCGTTTTATGCGCGATGTCGCCGTGGAGATGGGCATGAGTGAAACTTTATCCTTAATTCCAGCGATGGAAAATCCTAAGAACTTGTTCGGTTTCATTGGCGATAATGCCAATTCTGTTCAAACAAGCAATCCTGTCGCACGTACAAGCCCAGCATTTGTGTCATAAGAAGAAGTGATTTAGTTACTTCAAAAAAGCAATAAAAGGCCTAGATTTGAAAAAAATCAGGCCTTTTTTGTATGGAAATGTGGATTTCGATAAAAATAATCGCGAATTTTTTAAAAAATCTCGAAACTTGTAAGTATTTGTGTCAACCGGACTGAAGTCGATCACGTTTTTTGCCTAACAGCAGCTTTGTCGAATCCAACAAGACAAAGACATTTAGGGAGTTGTCAAAATGATCTACGAAATTTTAGTTCGCCCATCCTACAATAAATTGATGACATCGGATCATCTGATTTGGGTGGAAAGCAATATGCCTACACGTTTCTTTGAGCAATGGTTGCGTGACCATGCTTTATTGGATGGCAGTGGCCGCTCCCCTATCGTTCGTTGGGGTATCGTGCAAACGCAACGTCCTGCGCATTTTCAATTGGCAACCCAAGAAACAGCCTTGACTGATCGTATCGCTGAGTTAATGAGTGGCGCGACGCATTTGGCAGATATTCCTGCTGTGCGCGTTCCAGTTGCTGCGAAAGCACCTGTATTTTTAGCTGCTTGATTCGCTCGATACGAGTGTGCTTGTGTCTAGCTTGCTTTTAGGCGAGCGTGTGGCGAGGATTGTTGCGTTCAACAAACTTCGTCATTCTCGATAGACCAAGCTCGCTAGCCCTTGCAGCTTCCCCTAAAAACAAAAAACTGCCAACAAGTAAACTGAACCCCAAAAGTTGGACACCAACTTTTGGGGTTTTTTAATGGCTAAACATACAGAAGAGTTTAAATACCGTGTAGTGCAAGAGTATTTAAGTGGCGCACTGGGGTATCTTGCATTAA
>NZ_JAGSPM010000045.1 GCF_018139645.1 Affinundibacterium baiyunense | reverse complement strand
GAGAAGATGACGCAGATAATGTTTGAAACCTTCAATACCCCAGCCATGTACGTGGCCATTCAGGCGGTTCGTAATTCTAGGCTTCCGACACAAACTAAAAAATTCTTTAGCCCACTTCTTTCCACAAGGAACTCCAATTTCACTAATTCCAATACTTATTATTATTGAAACAATTAGCCTATTTATTCAACCAATGGCATTAGCAGTCCGGCTTACAGCTAACATTACTGCAGGACACTTATTAATACACCTAATCGGAGGAGCTACTCTAGTATTAATAAATATTAGCCCACCAACAGCTACCATTACATTTATTATTTTACTTCTACTCACAATTCTAGAATTTGCAGTAGCATTAATTCAAGCCTACGTATTCACCCTCCTAGTAAGCCTATATCTACATGATAATACATAAAAAAAAAAAAAAAAAAAAAAAAAAAATATATCATTTAACCAGCCGATCTTGTT
>NZ_JAGSPM010000012.1 GCF_018139645.1 Affinundibacterium baiyunense | reverse complement strand
GCCTGATGACTATAGCAAGTTGGTACCACACCTTCCCATCCCGAACAGGACCGTGAAACGACTTTGCGCCGATGATAGTGCTGCAACCAGTGTGAAAGTAGGTCATCGTCAGGCTCTTATCCCAGAAAGCCCCTGATTTCAACGAATCAGGGGCTTTTGCTTTTTACCTTCTCACTTTTTACTTTCTGATTTTTTTTACTCTTAGCTTTACCCTTTGCCCATTCCTTTCGTTCCCCCTTACTCAACTCCTTCCGTATTTCATCTCGTCTTTCCTCCTTGCTGCGTTTCCTTTTATCGCTCACAGCTCACTTACACTTTAACTTTCCCTCTTCTTAAATATCCCTGATCTAGATATTTAATCTTCGCATTCTGATCGCGTTAAAAAGCCGACTTTAAATAAGAAAGGAAAATGCTTTGGTAGTCATAAAACTTTTACGGTATTTAAGTTCTGAAAATTCTAATTCGCGATATTGGTGTACTGTGCTTTTAGGTGTAGGAATGCGCTTGTAGTTATAATCTCGTTGATTTCCGGAGCATCTTTATGATGCGAACAATTGATTGCTTATGCAAATACAAAAAGAACAAATAGTTGCTGTTATTGGTGCAGGTCCTGCGGGTTTGATGGCGGCTGAACAAATTGCAGAGCGTGGATTCGAGGTGCATGTTTATGATGCGATGCCTTCTGCTGGAAGGAAGTTTTTACTGGCAGGTAAAAGTGGAATGAATTTGTCGCACTCCGAGGATTTCACTCAATTTAAACAGCGCTACCGAGAAAGATCTGAAGTACTGGAACAATGCTTGCAGAAGTTCGACGCCAATCAAATTCGTGCATGGGCGAAAAACTTGGGTATTGAAACTTTTGTAGGCACGTCTGGTCGCATCTTTCCTATCGATATGAAGGCCGCACCTTTATTGCGAGCGTGGTTACATCGACTAAAGGCAAACGGAGTGCGATTTCATATGCGGCATCGATGGCTAGGTGTCGACAAGGATAAGCATCAATTTGAATCACCAAGTGGTCTGGTTGCGATTAAATTTGATGCGGTTGTTTTCGCACTTGGTGGCGCCAGTTGGAAGCGGTTAGGCTCTGATGGCACATGGATTAAGGAATTTGCGGCACAGAAAATTCGTGTTCAGGATTTTCAGCCAAGTAATTGCGGTTTTGTTGCTAATTGGTCTTCATTCTTTCAAGAGAAGTTTGCCGGAACACCCCTCACCAATGTAAGTTTGAGTTTGGATCTGGGTAGTAATCGTAGTCCGTCCAAACTGGGGCAATTTGTAATCACAGAGCGCGGTGTCGAAGGTAGCTTAATCTACGCGTATTCTGCAGATATTCGGGAACAGATTCGAACAGATGAATATGCTGACATACTGATTGATCTCTTGCCCGCCAAGTCACCCGCTAGGGTATTCGAAGAGTTAGCCATGCCACGTGGTTCCAGATCGCTTTCAAGTCATTTACGTAGCAAGCTAGGACTGCATCCGGTTCATTGCGCTCTCTTATACGAAATTTTAGATCCAGAGATATTGAAAGATGAGATAAAACTAGCTGCCTGCATTAAAGCCTTGCCAATTCGTTTGCTCGCACCTTTTCCTATCGATGAGGCAATTAGTAGCGCGGGCGGTATTGATTTTTCTGAATTGGATTCGAATTACATGATAACTGCCAAGCCAGGTTGGTTTTGTGCTGGAGAGATGTTGGATTGGGAAGCGCCTACTGGTGGTTATCTATTGAGTGCTTGTTTTGCTACGGGAGTTGCGGCTGGACGTGGGCTTGTCAATTGGTTGCTTCGACAGTCAGCAGACGTTTCGCAATCAAGCAATGAAGGAATAAAATGAATAGTATCGAAGCAGAAGTAATGTCTCCTTGTGTAAAACAGTGCAAGATCAGTAGTGATTCAGGTTTGTGCGTTGGATGTTTGCGTACAATTGATGAAATTACGGTGTGGAGCAAAGCCGATCGTGGCTTCAAGTTAGTAATTTTGGAAAAGATTGAAACACGTAAGTTGAAAAAATTCACAGTGGCGTCGTAACTTGCGTGCTCGTGGGTGTCAAGTTTCAAGGGGAAATTGCCGTAAAGCATATAATACCAAACGGAAATTGACGATTATGCGACTCCCTAGCTTGCTACTCGCGCTACTCATTGTGGCTCAACCAGTGTTTTCGGACACGGTTACGAAACCAATCAAACAAGCTTCTTCAGCCAAAGAGGAAGCCTCCGCACCTCCAAAAGAAGAGCCTAAGTCAGTAAAGGATGCGCCTGTAAAAGAAAGCAAAGCCGAGGCAGCGGCACGTAAAAAAGAAGCCCAAGCGGCAGATGAACTAGCTTTAAAAATAGCGGAAAGACTAGCGGCAATTCGTAAAGATAAGGAAGAAGTTGCAAAGCCCGTCGTTCGACCACCGATTCGACCCTATGTTGCTCCGTCAAAAAAAGTTTCTGGTGTTGACGACAAATCCAAGAAAACTGCTAAACATTGGAGTTATGAGGGGGAAGAGGGGCCTTTGGCATGGGGCAAATTAAATCCCGCCAACATTAAATGTGACCTTGGTGAACGACAATCGCCAATCGATATTCGTGATGGCATTAAAGTGGAACTAGACACTTTGAATTTCGACTACAAGCCTAGTCAATTTCAGGTGATCGATACTGGACATACGATTCAAGTGAATCTTAGCGCTGGCAATTATCTGAATGTCTCTGGTAAGAACTTTGAACTGAATCAATTGCACTTTCACCGTCCTTCTGAAGAACGTATCAATGGCAAAGGATTCGAAATGGTTGCCCATCTTGTCCATAAAGATAGGGATGCGAAGTTGGCTGTGGTTGCCGTGTTATTGGAGTTGGGTGATGCTCATCCGGTCATTCAAAGCATTTGGAATAACTTACCTCTAGAAAAAAATGAGCTTGTAAAAGCATTGAAGAATATCGATCTCACCCAGTTACTCCCGAAACGACATGATTACTATACCTATATGGGGTCATTGACTACGCCACCTTGTAGCGAGGGAGTTTTGTGGATGGTGATGAAAGAGCCAGTACAGATTTCAGCAGATCAAGCAGCGATTTTTGCGCGTCTTTATCCACATAATGCACGACCAATTCAGAAAACCAGCGGCCGCATCATTAAAGAGTCGTTATAAAGTGTGATTACTTAAACTCGCTTTTCTTGATACATTTAGTCCATGCAAAGTTTGAATATCATTGGTGCCGGTCGCGTCGGCATGACGCTTGGGCATTTGTTCGCGCGTTATGAAGTATTTAGTATTCTACAAATATTAAACACGCAGAAGGACAGAAGTCTGATTGCATCTGCATTCATTACGCAAGGTGAGGCGATCACCGATTTTCATTTTCTGAAGCCTGCCGATGTCACAATGCTGTGTGTGCCCGACGATGCGTTCGGCTCGGTAGTGGATAGCTTGATTGAAGTGAATGCACTGAAGCGAGGCAGTATTTTATTTCATTGTAGTGGCGCAAAATCTTCACAAGATTTAATAACGCAAAATCCTGCTTTACTCAACTTAAATCTAGAAGTTGCTAGCGTGCACCCGGTACGTAGTTTTGCCGCGCCGCGCATTGCTGCCGATGCGTTTAAAGATACTATTTGTAGTGTCGAAGGCAGTGATTTGGCGCAGACTGTGCTGATTGCAGCATTTGAGAAAATCGGCGCAAAAATTATTCAAATCTCAGCAGAGCACAAATTGCTTTATCACGCGGGATCGGTATTTGCGAGTAACTATCTAGTGACCTTGATGGATACAGCGATCGCTGCATATCGTGCTGCTGGTATTGATGCTGATACAGCATCGCAGATGGCGCATTCGTTAGCACTTGGTTCGCTCAATAACGTCTTTAAAATAGGAACAAGCGCAGCACTTACTGGGCCGATTAAACGTGGCGATATGCAAACAGTCGTAAAACAGGCGGGACAGGTGAGTGCTTGGGATCAGGATCAAGGGCAACTGTATCGAGCCTTTATTCAACCAACTTTGAATCTCGCAAAACGCTCTACGCCTAGCAAGTGACTAAGGAATAAACGCAGGTCTTACTCAGAAAAGTAAACGCTGTTTCGACCACTCTCTTTAGCCTGATACAAGGCAACGTCAGCGCGTTCGAATACACTATCTTCACTTTCTTGCGGTTTGCATTCAGCAACACCCATGCTAACTGTTAATGAGAGACGTCCTTTGGTTAAATCTGTAGTGCGAGAGAAATCGTTTGCGGCGATGGTACTACGTAAGGTTTCTGCGATGGCCGTGGCT
This sequence comes from Affinundibacterium baiyunense, assembly GCF_018139645.1. GTDB lineage: Bacteria > Pseudomonadota > Gammaproteobacteria > Burkholderiales > Burkholderiaceae_D > Undibacterium > Undibacterium baiyunense. The sequence goes on along the minus strand of NZ_JAGSPM010000012.1, from coordinate 83,308 downwards.
TTCTCTAATGAACAGTTCTTGAGCAATAAAAGAAACTCTTCTCCGCCCCAACGACAGATCACATCACTCTCACGCAATGAGCGTCGCGAAATCGCTGCGATTTCCTTTAATACATGGTCGCCCACTAAATGGCCATGTTTATCATTGATCTTTTTAAAGTGATCAATATCCATAATCGCGACGCAAAGTGTTTGGCGAGAGCGCTCGCTATCCAAAATCGCTTGTTGGAAGACGAAATCAAATGCTTGGCGATTGAGTAATTTCGTCAATGGATCGGTTGCTGCTGATTTCTCAATGCGCGTTTGATAGCGACGAACCGAGAACAAAACGATCAACAAGACCGCGATCGTGATCGCAAATCCTATACCAGCATTTACGAGTAACAGTTTCTGTAAGGGTTTTAGTTCGGACTCAAGATTTTGTTCAACTAAAAGATGCCAGCCCAGTTCTGGAATAAAGCGCGAGTTGAGATAAATTGATTCATCGTTGAGCGTATATTCAAGATGTAAAGACTCGTTCTTGGTGTTAGCTAATATCTGTTTGGCGATTTGATCTAGACCCGCCATGTTGGAAATATTGACCTTCTTTTGTTTGAAGGTATTTCCCGATAAAACCAAATTGCCTTTTTTATCAACGAAGTAAATCTTACGTTGGAAGCGCGATTGATAAGTGTCGATCAAATGCTTCATCGTATTCAGCGTCAAGCCAATGCCGACCGCGCCAATAAATTTTCCTTGATAATCTAAGACGCGATAATTGGTAAAAATCGTCATGCTGTCTTGATTTGCCATGTCAATGTCGACATTGGTCTCATAAGCCGTTTTGAGATTTTTAACGCGAAAGAACCATTGATCTCGCACCTCAGTTTCACTGATGCTTTTGAGTAGGCCTTCAGGATAATAGTAATTTCTGGTCAGGTCGCTGACAAAAAAACTTGATATTGCGTTGTTCTTTAATTTAACTTCTTTCAAGTATTTAGAAATCTGCGCACTATCTTGTTCGCCATCGATCACCCAATCGCGTACAAAGGTATCGTTCGCCATTTGCGAGGAGACAAATACCGGCCGCAAAATGTCTTTTTGAATTTCTGAATAAATATTGTCACCTGTGATTGGCAACATATTCTCTGATAAACCACGACGCAAAGCATCTTTTGACACTAAGTAGCTGGTCGCTAACACAGCAACAAAACCAAGTATGAGAATTAATGAAATCCAAATCAGTAGATTGTATTGTTTTAGTGATTTACTCATAAGCCGGTTGCTGCGCGAATGTAGGTTGGTGTGAATTGTTATGCGATGGAAGTGGTATCGAACACCGAGGAATTCAGTGTCAAGATCATACTATAAACCACCCATTTTTTTAGCTGAATTGACGATAGTAGCCGTAATTTGTGGATGTAGGGAAATATTTTGGGTAAAAAGAAACACGATTTCTTTGGCGACTATGAGGTTTTTAGAGGCGTTTTTCCCTTAGCATGTGAAGACTGCACTTATTGACGATGCTATTAGGCCAGTACCTCACGGTGTTGTGATTGAAGTTAGATAAGAATGGAGAATTATGTATTCAGATAATAAGTTGTCACCGTCAATCATCGCATCCTATTGTTTTGCTGCGTTGGCGCTTTTCTTGGTCTTAAAAGTCGGATTGTTGGTGGCTTTATTTTCTGGCTTATTGGTTTACTCATTGGTGAGCTTGTTAGTGCCAAAAATAGAACGAAGATTTAGCAATCAACAATCGCGCATGATCGCGGTGGTGTTTTTATCCGTTTTGATTATTTTGACGATTAGCTTGGGTATTTGGGGGATCGTAGTATTTTTGCGTAGCGATTCGGGTAACTTGCAGTCTTTGTTGCAAAGACTGGCCGAGCTTCTTGAATCATCAAGACAACAGTTACCGCTGTGGGCTAGTACTTACTTGCCCGAGGATATTGAAGCACTAAAGCGCATCTTGACCACGACATTGCGCGATCATGCTAGCGAAGCAAAATTACTAGGGCAAGAAGCTGGGCACTTGATCGTTCATCTTCTGCTGGGAATGGTGATCGGCAGTATGGTTGCACTACAAGATGTCAACAGTGTTCACCAATACAAGCCTTTTGCCGCTGCACTACATCAACGAATCGCTCATCTTGCCGATATGTTTCATCGGGTGGTGTTTGCTCAAGTGCGAATTTCGCTAATTAATACGCTATTTACCGGAATATTTTTGGCGCTGATCTTGCCCGTAGCGGGAGTTCATTTGCCCCTCGTTAAAAGTATGATTGCGATTACTTTTATTGCTGGGCTAATTCCCGTTGTTGGGAATATTATTTCAAATACCGTTATAGTGATTGTTAGTTTGTCACACTCTTTATATGTGGCAGCGATTTCCTTAACTTATATGATCGTAATTCATAAGTTGGAGTATTTTTTGAATGCACGAATCATCGGCTCCCAAGTTAATGCCAAAGCTTGGGAATTATTGACGGCAATACTGGTGATGGAAGCCTTATTTGGTTTGCCGGGCGTTGTTGCCGCGCCGGTGTTTTATTCTTATGTGAAAAAAGAATTAAGAGAGTGCGGTTTGGTATAAACAGCTTTGCTATGTAAAAAGTGAGAAGAAAGAAATGATTTTAGAATTAGCAGATATTCGTATCCTACCCGGTCAACAAACAGCTTTCGATGCAGCAATTCAACAGGGATTGACGCAAGTCATCGCGCATGCGAAAGGATTTCGCGGCTATAAAGTGAATAAAGGCATTGAATCTCCTGAGCGATATGTCTTGATGATTTTTTGGGATACTTTGGAAAATCATACGATTGATTTTCGTCAATCCGCCGCGTTTGCAGAATGGCGTAGTATTGTCGGGCCATTTTTCGCTAGTGCGCCAGTCGTTGAGCATTTCGACTTGTTGGTAAAGTCAGCATAAAAGTCAAAATAGGTGAATAATTCACTTAGTTGTGGCGAGGACTTTAGGTCTTGAGAATTATTGATCTGCCCCAAGCTGCTTAAATCGATTCACATGCTAATTGATTGTCCGAGGCTCGTACTTCGGCAGTCGTGCTTTTTTGTTTGTAAAGGTCATTATGGTTCCCCATCTCGCCACCGCACTCAACGGTCCCTTACTCGATTTCGAAAAGAAAATTTTAGAAGCGACGCCCTCGATTGAACGCTGGTTTCGTTTAGAGTGGCAAGAGCATACGCCACCGTTTTATTGTTCGGTTGATATGCGTAATGCTGGCTTCAAGTTGGCGCCTGTTGATACAAACTTATTTCCTGGCGGCTTTAATCATTTAGGTTCTGAAATGTTGCCGTTGGCGGTGCAGGCGTCGATGGCCGCCATTGAAAAGTATTGTCCAGATGCGCGTAACTTATTGTTGATCCCAGAAGACCGTCCATGCAATGTCTCGTATTGGCAGAACATTGCACGTCAAATGCAAATTTATCGTCAAACGGGATTGAATGTCCGTTTGGGTAACTTAGATGAGACTAGTACGCAAACTAAGAATATCGCATTGCCAGACGGCGGTGAGCTGCTACTTGAACCGCTACAGCGTTCTGCGAACGGACGTCGCTTAGGATTAAAAAATTTCGATCCATGCACGATACTTTTGAATAATGATTTGTCGACTCGGATACCAACGATTTTAGAGAATATTCATGAGCAAACTTTGCTGCCACCATTGCATGCTGGTTGGGCGAAGCGACGCAAGACGAATCACTTTGCCAGTTACGATGAGGTCGTCAAAAAGTTCGCAAAAATGGTCGAGATTGATCCTTGGCTGATTAATCCATTTTTCGCGAAATGTGGCGATGTCGATTTCGAGGCTGGCACGGGTTTAGATGGATTGATGTCAACCGTCGACACTATATTGGCAAAAATTCGCAAGAAGTATAAAGAGTACGGCATCAAAGACAAGCCATTCGTGATCGTAAAGGCGGATGCTGGAACCTGCGGCATGGGTATCATGACTGTGCGCGATTCACGTGAAGTCAGAGATCTGAATTCAAAACAGCGCAATAAAATGACGGTTGTGAAGGATGGACGTGAAGTTCATGATTACATCGTCCAAGAGGGCGTGTACACCTTTGAACAAATCGAAGAGAGCGTCGCCGAGCCAGTGGTCTATATGATTGATCGCTACGTGGTTGGTGGCTTTTATCGTGTGCATCAGGATCGTGGTGTTGATGAGAATCTCAATGCACCGGGAATGGAGTTTGTTCCGCTCGCATTTGCGCAACAACATGCGGTACCCGATATGCGCGCGAAACCTGGAACGGCGGCACCAAATCGATTCTATATGTATGGCGTGGTTGCGCGCTTAGCCTTATTAGCAGCCTCCTTAGAATTAGAAAAAACCGATCCGAATCCAGAAATCTATTAAGTGAAGATTATGAAAATTGCTTTTCTCACCGACCCATTATCGCAGTTTAAGATTTATAAAGATTCAAGCTACGCCATGATGGTTGAAGCTGCAGGTCGAGGTCATCAAATTTATGCGTTTGGACCAGATGATTTGGCCTTGATATCTGGTTCGGTCGTCGCGTCAGTACAAGAAATTCATTTAACTGGTGATCAACAAGATTGGTATCAATTGGGAGACGTGATCGATTGCCATTTGGCTGATTTTGATGCGGTGCTACAGCGTAAAGATCCGCCATTTGATATGGAGTACATTTATGCCACTTATCTATTAGATTTGGCTGAGCGACAAGGTGCTTTGGTCTTTAACAAACCATCTGCCATCCGTGATCATAATGAGAAGCTGAGCATTGCACAGTTTTCGCAATTCACTGCGCCAACCCTAGTTACGCGCAACGAGCAAAAAATACGTCGTTTTTTCGCGGAACATCAAGATATTATTTTGAAACCACTCGATGGCATGGGTGGCGCGGGTATTTTTAGAGTTCGCGCAGACGGTATGAATCTCGGTGCCGTCATAGAAACACTGACGAATAATCAAACCAGAACCATCATGGTGCAACGATATATTCCAGAAATCGTACATGGTGATAAACGGATTTTATTAATCGGTGGCACGGTGGTGCCTTATGCTTTGGCAAGAATTCCACAAAATGGTGAAGTGCGAGGTAATTTAGCTGCGGGTGGTGTTGGGCTTGCACAAAAATTGACGGCTCGAGATACAGAAATTGCACAAACGCTTGCGCCTATACTTTTAAATCGTGGGCTGTTGCTGGTAGGATTAGATGTAATTGGTGATTATTTGACAGAAGTGAATGTAACTAGCCCAACATGTTTCCAAGAAATCACTGAACAAACTGGACTAAAAGTCGCGGCGATTTTTGTCGATGCACTCGAAGCGCAGATTGTCGCCAGAAATAAACAACGATAGAAATTCGCGAGTGACGGTATGAGCAGGAATATGGCATGGTAGGTTTACTTTTATTGACGCATGCACCTTTGGGCAGCGCATTTATCGACGCTGCTTCGCATGTATTTCGGAGTAGGCCGGAGCGTCTTGAGGCGGTTGATGTATTAGCAGATCAAAATGTGGACGAAGTTCGTCGCATTGTGCGCGAAGCAATTGTGCGACTCGATGATGGTAGCGGCGTATTGATTATGACCGACATTATTGGCGGGACGCCTTCTAACTGCTGCCCACAGACGGGTGATGCAAATCAAGTGGCCGTGATTGCGGGTATTAGTCTGCCGATGTTGTTGCGAGCAATTACTTATCGCCAGGATCAATTAGATGTGGTGGTTGAAATGGCGCTCGCTGGTGGGCAAAACGGCGCGACCAGAATTGAAAATAGAATTCGTATTGGACAGAGCTGATAGCACTCTGAGTCAAATTTTTTTATAGTCTCCCTCGATGTGAAGTGGATAAAAGATGATTCAACAAGAGATTGAAATTATTAATAAACTTGGTTTGCATGCGCGTGCGTCTGCGAAGTTGACACAGCTCGGTGGAAAATTTAAATGCGAAGTTTGGCTCACACGCAACAATCGTCGCGTCAATGGCAAGTCGATTATGGGCGTCATGATGCTTGCTGCGGGCAAAGGCACGAAAGTTTTGTTGGAAACGAATGGCGAAGATGAACAAGCATGTTTTGATGCATTAGCGGCTTTGATCAATGATCGTTTTGGTGAAAACGAATAGTCGCGAAGCTTATCGTTCTTTTTCGATTTCTAATAGCGCATAAATAGCGCATAGCGAGGCGACGTGGCATCTTTTACTTTGCAAGGTATTCCAGTTTCACGCGGTATCACAATTGGCCGCGCGCATCTTTTGCGTCCCGCCGCAATGGATGTCAAGCACTACCTAGTCGCCCAAGAACAGGTCGAGGCAGAGGTCGAACGTTTGCAGCGGGCGATTGACGCAGTGCAATTAGATTTGCAATCGATTTGGTCTGAGTTGCCAACAGATGCACCTACTGAACTTGGTGCTTTCCTTGATGTGCATGCGCTTATTTTGTCTGACCCTATGGTGTCGGAAGCACCGCTCGATATTATTCGAACGCGGCATTACAACGCAGAGTGGGCATTGGTCACGCAAGTTGATGTTCTGTCTGCACAGTTTGATGAAATCGAAGACGAATATTTGCGCGAACGAAAAGCGGATATTCAACAAGTCGCTGAACGCGTACTGAAGGTATTGACTGGTAGTGCTGATCAACTTCCTCGAGCAGTTGGGGTGGACGAACAAAATGCCAATATGATCGTTGTGGCAAAAGACATTTCTCCTGCCGACATGATGCAATTTCGCGATGTTGCATTTACTGGTTTTGTCACCGATGAAGGGGGGACCAACTCGCATACAGCAATTGTCTCGCGTAGTTTGGGGATTCCCGCTGTTGTGGGTTTGGGAAATGCTTCACATCTGATTCGACAAGATGATTGGCTGATTATTGATAGTGATGCGGGCGTGGTGATTGTCGCGCCATCTCCATTATTGATAGAGCAGTATCGACAACAGCAAGCAGTGCTTTTGAAAGCACGTAAAAAGCTTGGCAAATTAAAAAAGACCCCTGCGATTAGTTTGGATGGAATAGAAGTTACCTTGTTGGCGAATATCGAGTTGCCTGAAGATGCGCATGCGGCATTAGAAGCTGGTGCCAGTGGCGTTGGACTGTTTCGTTCGGAATTCTTGTTTATGGGCCGCACCGGTGTTGAGCAACATTTGCCAAGCGAGGAAGAACAATTCCTCGCTTACAAACAGGCGGTGCAAACGATGAAGGGCAGGCCTGTCACGATTCGTACTTTAGACGTCGGCGCGGATAAACCATTAGAGCACGGCGAACACAACATCTTAAATCCTGCGTTAGGTTTGCGTGCGATTCGTTATTGTTTAAAAGAGCCACAAATTTTCTTGACGCAATTGCGTGCGATTCTACGGGCCTCGGCATTCGGCACTGTGCATATTTTAATTCCTATGATCGCGCACGCGTTTGAAATCGATCAATCGCTCGCGATGATTGAACAAGCGAAGGAGTCGCTGCGTATCGAACGCATCGCGTTTGATGAAAATGTCCAAGTGGGCGCGATGATAGAGATTCCGGCTGCGGCATTGAGTTTGCCAATGTTTGTGAAGAAACTCGATTTCTTATCGATAGGAACGAACGATCTCATTCAATATACCTTGGCCATTGATCGTGCCGATCATGAAGTGGCTCACCTTTATAACGATACCCATCCAGCAATTTTGCAATTGTTGTCGATGACGGTTAGCGCTGCGGAGAAAGCGGCAATTCCAGTTGCTATTTGCGGTGGTATGGCGGGTGATATTAAATTAACCCGTTTGCTGATTGGTATGGGGTTTCGTGAGCTTTCTATGCCGGCAGCATTACTTCCAGAGATCAAGCAAGAAATTTTGAATACAAATATCGCAGCGCTGGAGCCCTCTGTGAAAAAGATTCTGCGAACTTATGATCCGCAAGTCATTCAAGAGTTATTGGCTGAGGTGAGAGAGCTACGATTGTTGCATTGAGTGATGCGAGGTGAGATAACTTTCTGGGCTGTGGAAAAACCAGATTGAGCAGGGTAGAGCTTCGGTGTAGAATTGCTTAGCGGAAATTTCAATGCAGCAGAAATTTTTTCTGAATGGTCTAAATCCAGTGGTTTTTTGCCACTAGATGACTTGCCAACAGGCAAAAATGGAGTATATTCTAACCAAGAAGTCGACTCGCTACCGAAGGTAGATGCAGGCTTCTCAGTAAGAATGATCCTGATAGTGATCTTTAAGCACCTATAAAATATAAGACTCAAATTTGCGTTTGTTGAAGCGTAACGCGGATATTGAAATTTTTAAACTTCCTTACTTGGTTGAATAGACATGAACTTAACTACAATGAAAGTAGGTAAACGCCTCGGGCTAGGCTTTGCGCTAGTTTTGATCCTGCTGATCGCGGTGACGAGCTTGGGTATTTCCAGAATGGCGTTGATTCAAGACCGACTTGAAGACATTGTAAATGTGAGCAATGTGAAAAGCCGCTTGATTATTGATATGCGCGCGATTGTTTATGATCGTCAGGTGTCTTTGCGTAATTTGACTTTGCTAACTGACATTGACGACATGTCTAAAGATCTCAAGCGGATCGATGAGCAAAGTAAGTCGTATAACGACAAAGAGGCAAAGTTAGCGGAGATGCTAAAAAATGATAGTACGTCTTCTCCAGAAGAACGTACTTTATTAGCAAAACTCAAGGAGAAAGAAAAAGCGGCAGCACCCTTACCAAATCTAGCGCGTGATTTAGGTCTTGCGAATGATCCAGAGAGTGCGACGATCGGCTTGATTAAGAAAATTCGTCCAATTCAAGACGATTGGTTCAAAACCTTAGATGAATTTGTTGATTTAGAAGATAAGAAAAATGCAGCGGTTGCTGAAGAAGCGAAATCTGCATTTAGTAATGCGCGTAATGTTTTGCTGATGTTAGGTGGACTAGCTCTAGTTTTGGGCATTATTGCAGCCGTATTTATTACCCGCAGCTTGTTGAAACAATTAGGTGGTGAGCCAGATTACGCTGCCGACATCGCAAGTCAAATTGCCGCTGGTGATTTATCTGGCGTGATCGACACTGAAAAAGGCGATTCCGAAAGTTTGATTGCTGAAATGAAGACTATGCGCGATAGCTTGGTAAATATCGTAGGGCAAGTACGTGTTGGTACGGATACGATTGCAACTGCATCGCGTGAAATTGCAACTGGTAACTTAGACTTGTCTTCACGTACAGAACAACAAGCTAGTTCATTAGAAAAAACTACAGCGTCAATGAAAGAATTGACGACAACGGTGAAGCAAAACGCAGACAATGCGCGTGAAGCGAATAAATTGGCAGCTTCCGCATCCGATGTTGCGCGTCAAGGCGGTGTCGTGGTGGCAGAAGTGGTCGACACCATGAGTTCCATTAATGAATCTGCGAAAAAGATTGTTGATATTATCAGCGTGATTGATGGTATCGCTTTCCAAACCAATATCTTGGCGTTGAATGCGGCAGTTGAGGCGGCGCGTGCAGGTGAACAGGGTCGTGGTTTTGCGGTGGTTGCTTCCGAAGTTCGTAGCTTGGCGCAACGTAGTGCGGCGGCTGCGAAAGAAATTAAGACCTTGATCGGTGACTCTGTTGAGAAAGTCGAGATCGGTAGCAAATTGGTTGGTCAAGCAGGTGAAACAATTGATGAAGTTGTTTCTAGTGTTCGACATGTGACGGATATTATTGCTGAAATTAGTGCCGCTAGCCAAGAGCAAAGTTCTGGAATTGAAGCGGTCAATTTAGCGATCATTGAGATGGATGGCATGACCCAACAAAATGCTGCTTTGGTTGAAGAGGCAGCAGCGGCAGCGCAGAGTTTGCAAGATCAGGCAAGCGAATTGGCAAAAGTTGTCAGTATTTTCAAGTTGAATGCTGGTGAGCAAAATGCTTTTGCTAATCGTCCGGTCGCGCCTCCTGTAAAACGTGCGGAACCAACGCCAGTCAGTAAGCCAAAAGTTGCAGTGAAGTCTTTGCCCGCGGCAAAACCAGCACCAAGAAAAGAAGCTGCGCCAAAAGCGAATGACGATGATTGGGAAGAGTTTTAAGTAATCCGACACTCGCGAGTTGTAGGGGTGATTGGATAGAAGTTGGTAACAAATCGGGTAATTGAAGATTGATGCGTGTTTTGTTCAGCAAAGGCGGATATATGCGAGTCGTATTTTTAATCTTGAGTTTTTGTTTTACTGGTTTCTTGAGTTTGCATGCAAATGCGGCAGTTGTACCTCCCGCGATAGATTCTAAGTCGTGTGATTTGCCGAAGTATCCGAAGGCATCGCTGATCAATGAAGAAACTGGTACCGTAACGATGGCGTTTCTGATTGGTGCGGATGGTAAGATAGTTGAGTCGAAAATTGATACATCGAGCGGCTCAAAAAGTTTAGATAAGGCGGCGTTAAGTGCGTTTACCTTATGTAAATTTAAAGCCGGCTCAAAAGATGGTAAGCTAGAGCAAATGTGGGTCAAAGTGGATTATGTTTGGAAGTTTTGACATGACTCAACGCTGACTTTTAATTAATTAATTTGAATGAGTTTGTCTATGAATGCTAAATTATCTCTGATTGCAATTGGTTTGTTGGCAGCGATCTCTGGCTATAGCCATGCAGCCGATGTCGCACCTGTGATGGATAGTAAATCATGTGAATCACCGAAATATCCAAAAGCGGCATTGATGAACGAAGAAACTGGTACTGTGACGATGGGTTTTTTGGTTGCGCCAGATGGTAAAGTTGTTGAGTCAAAAGTTGAAAAGTCGAGCGGATCGAAAAGTCTAGATAAGGCAGCTTTGTCAGCCTTGAGCTTGTGCAAGTTCAAACCAGGTACCAAAGATGGTAAAGCGGAACAAATGTGGGCGAAAGTTGATTTTGTTTGGAAACTTGAATAAGTTCGCTTCACTACCTTAAAAACCCGTCACTTGTTGGCGGGTTTTATTTTATCTAAGCTATGCTGTTGTTCGGATCAGATGAATGAAGCAAGGGAATTTTAACATTTCGTATGAAGGTCGTTTATGTACTTAACGTTTATAAATGGTGCATGGGTAGAAGGTAATGTTGCCGTTATGGGGGCGATGGATCATAGCGTTTGGCTTGGTTCTTCAGTATTCGATGGGGCTCGGGCGGTGCGTGGGCATTTGCCGGATCTCCGTTTGCATCTAGCGAGAGCGATCCGATCTGCAGAGCATTTAGGCTTGACCTGTCCTTATTCATTGGAGCAACTAGAGACATTATGCCGCGAAGGAGTTACCAAATTTCCTGCTGATGCTGAACTATATATTCGACCTTTGATTTTTGGCACAGATGGTTTGTTGATCCCAAGTCAGTCAGGATTTGCGCTAACGCTATTTGATGCACCCTTACCAAGCTTTACGGGGTTTTCAGCATGTTTAGCAACGCAGCAGCGCCCTAGTCCTGCGATGGCGCCGACTGATGCAAAGGCATCATGCTTGTATCCAAATACAACGCGAGCCCTACGTGATGCAAAATTGCGTGGTTTTGAAAATGCTGTTGTGTGTGATATCACAGGTAATGTCGCCGAGTTTGCAACTGCAAATTTATTTTTTGTTAGTGCCGAGGGACGTGTTGTGACACCAGTTGCAAATGGCACTTTTTTATCAGGCATTACCCGTGCGCGTGTGATCGATTTGCTCTCGTCTAATGGTATTGCTGTTGATCAGCGTAGTGTTTGTCCTGAAGAATTGCTAACTGCTAAAGAAATATTCAATACGGGAAATTACGGCAAAGTCATGCCTTGCACTCGTTATGAAGAGCATGAAATGCCAATCGGTGAAGTTGCTACATTAGCGCGTCAATTGTACTTCGATTTTATGGCAACGACTTGATGCGATAGCTTTGTTTGGGATAGCAGTCGTTCTGCTATCCCGAATATTGCTGTATGGTTTCTAAACTCAGAGTACTTACCTTATAGAAGAATTTGATCAAGGCGATTTCCTAATTCCTTAGCAAGCGTTTCTCCTTTTGCCTTTTCAACCGCTTCTAGAAACGGCTCACGTAACTGAAGGAAATCGTCAAGTGTTTCCGCTCGTTCGACTTTTAGCTGCATTCCAAATCCTCTCAGTCCCAGATTGCTTTTTACGTTTTCATTAAAGAAGTTTCTAATCATTAGTAATTGAGCAGCGCTTTGTTCTGGTGTAAGTGGGATAGCTTGCTTCGGTGGTGCTAAATTGATTGGATTTGCGTTGATCGGTGTCTGATCGGTCGTTGCTGCAGTTGCTTGTGCACCAATTGTGCTCGCTGGTCGAGCCGCAATAAACCCCTCAGCTAATAAATTGTCGAGATGGACTTGTGATAAGCCCAGTCCTTGTACGCTCTTTAGCAGTTCTTCAACAGTATGTTTGCCATCAATAATGACGAGCAAAGGTCGAAGTTTTGCGCTTAGGTGATAAGTCCTGCTGACGATTTCTTCTCGGCCTTTTTCCGTTTTGTCAAAATAGATTTTGTTCATGATCAATCCTCTTTTTTAGACAAACTTTTGTGTGGAGTCTCTACTGAATTTAGTACATTCTACGTCAATACTGGAAAAGTGAATTTGGGCAATTGAATCTGTTTTTATTTCAATGCCGCGCAATACGGTTCTGCATTTTTTTATATAAATATTGATACTGCGTAAATTTCAAAAAAAGCCCGATCATTTCTGATCGAGCTTTTATTTTCGGCAGACGCTTTATCTGCGCACAAACAATAAGTTAATCGTTTGCGTAGATATCGACATCTTTAGTTTCTTTAACAAACAACATACCGATAACGAATGTGACAGCCGCAACGATAATTGGGTACCACAGACCGTTATACATATTACCAGTTTGCGCCACGATCGCCACACCAGTTGCTGGCAACAAGCCGCCGAACCAACCATTACCGATGTGGTATGGCAAGGACATCGAAGTGTAGCGAATACGGGTTGGGAACATTTCCACCAACATCGCTGCAATTGGACCGTAGACCATCGTTACGTAAATCACCAAGATCGACAAGATCAAGATGATCTTGGGCTTGTTGACGCCAGCCGGATCTGCTTTTGCTGGATAACCGGCAGCACGCAATGCATCTGTTACAGATTTCTTAAATGCAGCATCTTTTGCTTTCGCATCTGCTGCTTCTAGGCCGTTTGAAGTATAGGATTGAATTACAGTCGTACCGATTGCGATTGTCGCTGGTCCTTGGCCTACTACTGTCTCATAGCTTGCTGAGTTTGCTGCCAATACTTGCTTCGCAATGTCGCATGAGCTAGTGAATTTTTTCGTGCCTGTAGGATTAAACTGGAATGAACATTCAGATGGATCTGCAGTCACCACAATCTTGTTAGCTGCTTGCGCTGCTGCCAATGCTGGGTTTGCCGCCTCAGTCAATGCTTTGAACAGTGGGAAGTAAGTCAAGGCAGCGATTAAGCAACCAGCCATAATGATGGGTTTGCGACCAATTTTATCTGACAAGGCACCAAACACCACGAAGAATGGCGTACCAATAATCAATGAGGCAGCAATCATCAAATTTGCCGTTGCATTGTCAACTTTGAGCGTATTGGTTAAGAAGAACAATGCATAGAATTGACCTGTGTACCAGACCACCGCTTGACCAGCTGTCAAACCAACCAACGCCAAGATAACGATTTTCAGGTTGCTCCATTTACCAAATGATTCAGTTAATGGTGCTTTTGAAACCTTACCTTCGGATTTCATTTTTGCAAATGCTGGGGATTCATTCATGGACATACGAATCCAGACTGAGATAATCAGCAATAACGCAGAAACCCAGAATGGAATGCGCCAGCCCCAATCAGCAAATTGTTCTTCGCCGACCGCAGTACGAGCACCCAAGATAACCAATAGTGACAAAAACAAACCTAATGTTGCCGTTGTTTGAATCCACGAGGTGAAGAATCCGCGTTTATTCGCTGGGGAGTGTTCCGCAACATAAGTTGCTGCACCACCGTATTCACCACCCAATGCCAAACCTTGCATCATACGTAAAGCAATCAACAAGATTGGAGCGGCGATACCGATCATTTCGTAGCCTGGTAAACAGCCGACGATAAACGTGGAGCCACCCATCAACACGATTGTTACCAAGAAGGTGTATTTACGACCAATCATGTCACCGAGGCGACCAAACACTAGTGCACCAAACGGACGAACGATAAAGCCCGCTGCAAATGCCAGCAAGGAGAAGATCATCTGTGAGTTTGGATCGAGTGCGGTGAAGAATTTCTTACCGATAACGGCAGCTAGCGTGCCATATAGATAAAAGTCATACCATTCAAAAACTGTTCCCAACGATGAAGCGAAAATGACTTTTCGCTCCTCCTTGGTCATACCTTCTGCTGCGACGTTTGGGTTACCCATATTGTGTCTCCTCCTGCGGTAGTTGTAATGTTACTAAATTGTCGTGCTGTAAATCCTCATATATTTATGTATTCGCCTAATAAACTATCAATTTTGCTGAGAATTGACAATCAATATTTTCCCTTAATTGTGAAAAAACATTACATAATTTGTTGACGTTGTAACCCAACAAATTATGCTTGCTTTCGAATATATAATATATTTGAAATAAACATGTAGGCACTAGTAGAAAATATACCTATGAAATTTGAGAAAAATCCCTCGAACCGACAAGAATTGATGTAAATCAATAAAACAGTGAGCCTGTGATGTTTAAAGAAACCAGCACGCAACAGTGTGACTTACTCGTCATTGGAGGCGGTATCAATGGAGCAGGAATTGCACGCGATGCTGTTGGACGAGGTCTATCCGTCATCTTGTGTGAAAAAGACGATTTGGCAGCGCACACATCGTCGGCATCGTCGAAATTGATTCATGGTGGCTTACGTTATTTAGAATTCTATGAATTTTCACTAGTTCGAAAAGCTTTACAAGAACGTGAAGATTTGATGCGAATTGCACCGCATCTTATTTTTCCTCTGCAATTTGTCATGCCCTATGTGAATGGATTGCGCCCGTATTGGTTTTTGCGAGCAGGATTGTTTGTCTATGACCATTTGGCGCGACGAGATCTGCTGCCGAGTACGCGTGGTATCGAATTTTCTCAACACGAGAGTGGTGCCAGTTTAAAGTCACATTTGCAACGCGGTTTTGAATATGCTGATGCGTGGGTCGACGATGCGCGTCTGGTGGTGTTAAATGCAATGGATGCGCGACAGCGCGGAGCAAAAATATTGACGCGTACAGCGTGTGAAAATCTTACCGCGCAAAATGGAAGATGGATGGCAGAACTTTGCCACACTGATAATTCTTCGCAGCAGTATCGATTCAAAGTAGATGCTGCGTGTATTGTCAACGCGACCGGTGCGTGGGCTTCGCAACTTCAGTCGCGATCTAATGTCAACAGCTCGCCGCCAAAACTAAGATTGATAAAAGGTAGTCATATCGTGGTCAAGCGCTTGTTTAACCACGCGCGCGCTTATATTTTTCAACATCCTGATGGGCGCATCGTTTTTGCTATTCCCTATGAAAACAACTTTACGCTCATTGGTACGACCGATTTTGAATACCACGGTGATTTGGATAATCTGAAAATTTCGGAACAAGAAATTGATTATCTTTGCGATCTAAGTAACCACTATTTCCGCTCGCAAATTTCTGCTGTCGATGTCGTCCATAGCTTTTCTGGCGTTCGTCCTTTGGTCGATGATGGACATGCCGATGCCAAGTCGATTACCCGCGATTACCGCTTAGAATTTGTCCAATTGCCAGCACCAGCTTTACACGTGTTAGGCGGCAAAATAACTACTTACCGCCGCCTAGCCGAGGAAGCAGTGAATCAGATTCAGCTGGCATTGGGTCTTGCACCCGTTCAGCAAGCATGGACCACGAAAGTCTGCCTGCCAGGTGGGGCTATTTTTTCTGAGGAACCCAGCAATCAAAATGTCCAAGAATTTTCTCGATTTCTGGCGCTTTGTTGTGAACGATATACATGGTTGCCGGCGAAACTAGTTCAGCGTTTGGCGCGTGCTTATGGAACTCGGATTCATCAAGTTTTAGATAATTGTGTTGATGAAAAGTCGATGGGCGAACAAGTTTTAGAGGGCTTATATGCTTGCGAAATCGACTATTTAATTCAGCATGAATTTGCGATGACGGCACAAGATATTTTATGGCGCCGCTCCAAATTGGGTTTGCACCTATCTGCAGACGCGGAGCAAATTCTTACCCACTGGATACAAACGCATCAGTAAAGTTTTGCTCGACCAACTCTTTTGCGGCGTTGGTTTGCATTTGCGTTTATCCCTCAAAATTACCTTTTATTCCTTTTGATTTGCAATGCGTCGCTATTCGATATCGCGCGATTCTGCTTCGATTTACAGTGGCATCATCGTAGAAGCGCAATTGCATAGATCAGTAATAAAGGGAGAACAGGATGAACAAAACGGAATATATGAACACCTTGCGTCAAGAATTGCAGGGTTTGCCAAGTGCGGTCGTGACTGAAACCGTCGCGCATTATGAAAAACAATTTGCAGATGGCCTTGCTAGTGGTAAAACCGAAGCAGAGGTGATTGCGCAGTTGCCAAATCCACGTTTGCTGGCTGCGCAGAAGCGTGCCAACATGCGATTCCAAAATCTGAAAAATGATTTTAGTTTAGGTAATGTGTTTAGCCTGTTCATCGCTGCAATCGGTTTAGTGATCTTTAATTTCTTTATGCTGATCCCGGCTTTTGTTTATGGCAGTTTCTTGTTTGTTGCTTATCTCAGTTCCTTAGTGATTTATGGCGCAGGCGTTGTCACCTTCGCTGCTAGCGTTTCCGGGGTGCCGCAAATGGAATTTAAGCTGCCCACGCACCATCATCGCGTTTATACCAGTGAAAACCATCGACAATATCAGCACCGCGAAGGTGCGGTGACGATCAACATCAGCGAAACGGGTTTAACCGTAGATAAAGGAATGAATCGCAGCGGTGTTAGCAGGGAATTTGATACCAGTGATTTTTCTCGTCTAGATAAACACGCTAATATCATTACGATTAAAAATAAGATGCAGGTGCAACATACCTTTTTGGGAATTGGCTTGCTGTTGCTTGGTACTTTCTTGTTATTGGCGTGTGTATGGATGACGCGGTGGTCGGTGATTGGCTTTGGTCGGTATTTAATGTGGAACGTGAATTTACTGCGCTCGACAGTACGATCTGAACCAGCGCACGCATGAACATTGTGAATCTTGTGTGCTCGCATAGTCGGTAAATTGACGCAGGATCATGGGATTAGCCCAAGGTGGTATAGATTTTTTAGAATCGCGAATTCAATTTTTAATGAGGAGCTAAATATGAAAATATTTTGGAAAGCCGCGAGCGTTTTGATTATTTTTGGTTTTGCCTTAAGTGCGCTGACGATGCTTGTGATGCGTTCGCATGCAGTATCTGAAGTGGATGCGGCAAAAGCCAAGGTGAATGTGGTGATTGAGCCAGCCAAACCAGCACCACAAAAATAATCGCTGCGGTATATTGCAGAGAAATCCCTGATTTGCAGTTCGCTGCATCAGGGATTTTTTTGCGTTGCAATACGAATGAGTCCTCTTTAATTTTAGTTGAGGGATTCGAACATGCCTTTTTCAGGGTGAAAACGGCGAATGCTTGGTCAATTAGGAAGAATTGTGCAGAGTTGCCACACACAAACATCGACTTTTCATCGTCTCAATTGCACTTGTGTGCGTTCTAGGCTAATCTCTGAGCGCTTGCGTTTTTTCATCTATTCAATTTGCCATGAAATTAGCGCTATTGATTGTTCACCCTGATTGATCTGGATTTATGACTACTCTTCACAGTAAAAGCTTAATCGTAATGCTGTTTGTGTCTTGCTTCATGACTGGGGCACAAGCGCAGCAAAATTCCATGCAGTTTTTGAGTGCCGCAAATGCCAAAGTTGCCAAGGCATCTGCACTAAAATCAAAATGGGATGGCCCAACCTCTGGACCGCAATTGCAGAAAGATAAGAAAATCGTTTTTATCGCCCATGATATGAGCGATGCAGGAACCTATGGTGTGTTCACTGGGATGC
The DNA here is from genome assembly GCF_018139645.1 of Affinundibacterium baiyunense. Classification (GTDB taxonomy): domain Bacteria; phylum Pseudomonadota; class Gammaproteobacteria; order Burkholderiales; family Burkholderiaceae_D; genus Undibacterium; species Undibacterium baiyunense. Next base: position 65,313 of record NZ_JAGSPM010000012.1, on the reverse strand, counting down.
GCGAAGCTGCAAACGGTACCGGTTGGCAAATATTGCCACTCGATTGTCGTGGTCAGTGTAATCAAGGGGCGGGTGTTGTTCGGCAAGCCTTGGAAATGAAGCCGCATGGAATCGTGTTGGCTGGAGTTGATGCTGCGAGCCAAACGAAGGGATTAACCGCTGCGGCCGAAGCTAAAGTACCAGTTGTCGGTTGGCATGCGAGTTTTAAATCTGGGGCGGTACCCGGATTATTCACCAATGTCACGACTGATCCTAAAGATGCAGCACAGATTGCCGCCTTGTTTGGCGCAGCGGAAGCCAGTAATAAAACGGGTATTGTCGTTTTTACTGACACATCATCGCCGTACATGGCAACGAAGTCAGGAGCGATTGTCGAGGCGCTGCGTCAATGTGACGCTTGCCGTATTTTGAGTACGGAAGATTTGCCCTTGGCAGAGTCACGTAAAAAATTTCCTAGTGTGATCGAGGGCTTGGTGAAGCGTCATGGTTCTAAATGGACGCACGTGATCGCAGTTAACGATGTTTACTTTGATATGATGGACAAGCCTGAAATTGAGAAGTTGATCGCGGCGAATAATTTACGTGGTATTTCGGCCGGTGATGGTTCCGCAACTGCGTATAAGCGTATTCGTAAAGGTGATTTGCAAATTGGTAGTGTGCCGGAGCCTTTGAATTTACATGGTTGGCAATTAATGGATGAGTTGAATCGTGCGATGTCAAAAGTGGCACCTAGCGGTTACAATGCACCCTTGCATTTAGTTACCTTGCAAAATATTACCTACGATGGTGGTGGTAAGGATGTGTTTGATCCTTCTAATGATTTCCGTGCAAAGTATCTCTCTTATTGGGGTAAATGAGCTGAGTCAGCTGTCACACTAAAAGGGCGAATTATTCGCCCTTTTTTATTTGAGAAATTGAATCATGAATAAAGTAGAGGCGATCCAAATTGCCAATGAATCTTTAATGGCGAATGCATTAAATGAAGGAAATACACAATTTTCGCAATTGGTCCGTTATGTCAGCGACGAGGGATGGTGGTTGAATATCCCGCTGGCGAATTTTCGTAAAGAAAATCATTTTTTACTGTGTAGTGAAAAAGCCAGAATGATTCGTCACCTGATGTTAAAGCCAAATTGCATATTGAGTCCTGCAACCAAATTTCGCGTGAAAGATGGCGTCGCAGATGTCTTTATCTCCGCAGCTAATCCTAGAAAGTTGGTTGACGTACTACAAGGCGGTAGTAAATATAGCTTTAATAAACATTTGATCGATGAGCATCGTTTTTAGAATCAATTTACTGTTGGAGGAATGATTAAACACACCTATTCGTACCTCTGATTCGACGTGTGAAGGCTGCCGTTGATCTCACTGAGTTGAAGTTAAATCGAATCCGCGATTTCCTTGCAAGCCGCCAGTGTGAATCGCAATTACTTTTTCTCCTTCTTTAAAGTGCTTGCTTATACACAATTGATGTAAGGAGTAAAACATTTTTCCGGTGTAGACAGGCTCCAAAGGAATATCGGTTTCAGCAGTAAATTGCTCGCAAAAATGCATTAATGTTGGTGACACTTTGGCGAATCCACCGTGGGTGAACTGGTGCAATATCTCAAAGTTATCGAAGTGAGTGTTCTCTGCCGCGAGCAATAATTGTTGAACGTCAGATTTTAAATAGCCGGCATTCTGTACTGCTGCGATTCCAATCACCCGACCTTGGTTGTGCATACCCATGACGATGCCTGCTAGCGTGGCGCCGGTGCCGCACGCAAGTATGATCGTGTCTGGTATCCAATCAAGTTCGTCAATTAGCTCAGCGACTCCGCGCACCGCTTCGGCGCTACTGCCACCTTCAGGTAGCCAAAAATACTCTGCTGGATCAGTCTCTATCCATCGTTGCCAGTAGTTTGGGTTGAGACGCAATTCGCGATAATCCAACCTAGACAGAAAATGTAGTCGCATTCCTAAGCTCTGACAATCTTGCAGTGTTGGACTCAAACTAGTTTGATTATTGGGGACTAGGCCTCGAACTAAACCAGTAGTTTTTAATCCGAGCAGATGTCCAGCATGGGCGAGTGCATGTAAATGATTTGACCATGCGCCGCCCATCGAAATTAAGTTTGCGCGCTGAAGTAAGGCCGCCGATAAAGGATATTTGAGTTTTCGGAATTTGTTACCGGATACTTGCGGGTGCAGCAAATCGTCACGCTTCACCCATAGCGCTATACCAGGAAAAAGTTGACTCTCGATTATCTGTAGCGGTGATGAATACGACATAAAATGCATAGTGCTTGCTGAACGTCTTTAAAGTGGCTATTGTAAGCCCAATTATTGAGCGCACTTGGCTCAATAGCCCGAATTTGATACTTGATTAATCAATCCATGAGTGCGAATCGCATGCCAAGAAATACCAAACAAACTATTCCTTTTGCTCAGCAACAATTGCTTGAAGCGATAGCACAAATCAAAGAAGGAAGTAGTAGGGAAGATGTGCTGCCAAAGTTAGAAGCGGTAATGGCGCAATTACAAACTTTGGTCACACATGATCATTTGACTGGTGCTCTGAATCGCAACACGTTGATCGAACGGCTCGATGTTGAATTGCAGCGCTCACAAAGAACCGGACACACTTTTACGGTGGCGATCATCGGCGTCGATCGCTTACCTGAAATTATGGAAAAGCATGGCCAAGATGTGACTAAGCGCATTTTGCAGGTGCTAACACACGAGGCCTTGCAGGTTTTACGCAGCCTCGATTCCTTTGGACGTATTGGTGCGACCGAGTTTGCGATTGTGATGCCGACGACTTGGCTAGATCAAAGCGTGAAGGCGATGGCGCGCTTGAAGCAGAAAATGGGTGAGTTTGATTGGGCCGAACTGGCGCCTGAATTAGCGATCAGTTTTTGTACAGGGTTGACCGCGAACTCTCCTGGCGATAGCGCAGAAAAAGTTCTCGCGCGTGCTGATCAAGCTTTACGTCAAGCTCGACTGCAAGGTGCCAACTCGGTAGTCCAGATCGAAGCCGACTTACCGGATTATAAACCCGACTAGACGCGAGTTCGATATAGATCATGCTGTCACAATGGTGTGTGCAATGAACTTATTTCGATAAGCGATGGTCAGACAAAACGACATTATTTGTTCTTGGCCTAGACTCACTTTTTCGTTCTTGAAAGGTTGCTTGATGAAACTCCGCACCCCTAGCTTATTGTTCCTTGCTTTATTTTGTGGCGCTTTAGGCGCGCAAGTGTCGACTATCGCACATGCGTCAACTACAAATTCGACTACAAATTCAACAACAAATCTTACCAATCTTGCGGCGCAAGATGAAAAGGAGAGCCCTGCGCAGAGGGCAGAATATATCCGTAAAAATTATACAAAATACGAATACCGTATTCCGGCTCGCGATGGCAAATTATTGTTTACTTCAATTTATGTTCCTAACGATGCTAGTGCGAGCAAACCTTATCCGATTTTGTTAGTGCGCACGCCGTACACCGTCGCACCTTACGGCACGGACAAATACAAAACACGCTTAGGCCCAACTTTTGAGTACGAAAAAGAAGGCTTCATTTTTGCCTTCCAAGATGTGCGCGGAAAAAATATGTCGGAAGGCGAGTTTGTGAATATGCGTCCACATATCAGCAAAAAGGCAAGTAAAAATGATGTCGATGAAAGTAGCGACACCTACGATACGATTGATTGGTTGGTAAAGAACCTACCTGCGAATAACGGCAAAGTCGGGCAGTGGGGGATTTCTTACCCTGGGTTTTATACATCGGCAGGTGCAATTGATTCACACCCTGCATTGAAGGCAGCATCGCCTCAAGCTCCGATTGCTGATTGGTTCCGTGGCGACGATATGCACAGAAATGGTGCGTTTAATGTGCAACTCGCTTTTAGTTTCTTCAGTGGATTTGGTAAACCTAGACCAGTACCAACTGACGTTAATAATGATCGTGGCTTTGACTGGGGCGTGCCCGATGCTTATCAATTCTTTTTGGAATTAGGCTCCCTCGCCAACGCCAATACGAAGTATTTTAAAGGTGGCATTCCATTTTGGAATGAATTGATGGAGCACCCGAATTACGATAGCTACTGGCAAGCCAAAAATTTATTGCCGCACTTGAAGAACATCAAAGCAGCGGTGATGACGGTGGGTGGTTGGTACGACACTGAAGATTTGTATGGCCCACTTCAAACATACAAAGCGATCGAAAAAAATAATCCGGGAATCAATAACACCCTAGTCATTGGGCCGTGGGTGCATGGTGGTTGGACGAGTACTACAGGTGAAAAAATTGGCGATACGAATTTTGGCTTTAAAACTGCGTATAGTTATCAACCGATCGAATTCGCTTTCTTCAAACATCATTTGAAAGGCGGTCACAAGCCAGCCTTGCCAGAAGCATGGATTTTTGAAACGGGAGCGAATCGTTGGCGTAGTTTTGATAGCTGGCCGCCAGCCAATACGCAAACCAAGTCTTTGTACTTCCAGGCGGATGGTAAGCTCAGTTTCAATATGCCGCAGGATAATTCCTTAAGTTTTGATGAGTACATCAGTGACCCAGCGAAACCAGTGCCCTATACGACTGAGATTGGTAATCGTTGGAGTAATCAATACGTTGCAATGGATCAGCGTTTCGCTAGCAGTCGTCCCGATGTTTTGACTTATCAAACTGAAGTTTTGGAACGTGATGTGACATTCGCAGGACCATTAGAAGCATCTCTATTTGTAAGCACGACAGGTAGTGACGCAGATTTTGTCGTGAAGTTGATTGATGTTAATCCGAACAAAATGGATAGCGCAGTTGGTGAGCCGAATCGTGGTGCGCAACAGATCTTGGTGCGTGGTGAACCGTTTAGAGCACGTTTCCGCGATAGTTTCGAGCATCCAAAAGCGATGCAGCCAAATGAAGTACATGCGGTTAAATTTGCCATCAATGATGTGATGCACACCTTTAAACGTGGTCACCGCATCATGATTCAAGTGCAATCGTCTTGGTTCCCTTTCATTGATCGCAATCCACAAAAGTATGTGGACAATATTTATCAAGCGAAGGATAGCGATTTCATTAAAGCCAATCACCGTTTGTACCGCGGTGCAGGTAAGTTAAGTCGTTTGCAAGTTCAAGTCTTGCCTGCGTTGGATGAAAGTATTCAAGCAAAATAATTCGCTTCTTTCTGTAGGAAAAAACCCGCAATTATCGAGAAATTGCGGGTTTTTTTTCGTCCATCATACGCCTAGCGAAATAAACTCGTTATGATTAGGTCTATATGCAAAATTATGCAGAATAATTTTGTGTCGAACTTCAATTATTTAAAAAAGTGATGGGCTTGTGAGTACTCAGACGTATCAATTATGTGAAGCATTACGCATACGCATTGATGATTTACGTTTGGGAATGTTTGTCACTGAATTGGATAGGCCATGGGCACAAACACCGTTCATGCTACAGGGCTTTCTGCTGAGCGATGCTTTAGATCTTCAAACGCTACAAGGTCTAGTTAAAGAGCTGGTTATTGATCCGCGACGTAGTAATGAGCACGCGCTTGTTCATCTACCTTATGAGCGTTTGTATGAGCTGCGTACTTATGATGAGGTACAAGCAAATCCGCGCAATGCACTTGGGCATCGGGTAGAGATCGATCAACAGCAAGGGCAATTGGATCGTGTGGTCGCTTGGCTACATAAAAAATTTGTCAAATCTGATTATGTGGCGACGCGTCGGCTACGTCATCACCATAAAAAAACTTTGCATCATCGAAGAGTGCATAGCCACCCTAAGCCGGAGCTAGTACAAATCGAAGCGGAAACCCATCTGCATGAAACCACAGCAGATGCATTAATGCGAACCCATACTGGAGCAACCAAACAATTTGCATCAATGATGCAGGGGATGGAACCACGTGAAGCAAGCCAAGCAGATCTAAACTGGTGGGAACGTTGGTTGCGTTGGAGTCAGTATGGTCGGCATTTGCATCGTTCCTTGTGGACGCGCCCTAAGCATAAAAGAAAAAAGATACATCGTCCCGACTATATTCCCGAAGATATTCATCTGGTGCACTACCGCGATCAACGCAGTATGGCAGAGGAGCTAACGCGCGCGCGCGAAGTGATTGAGAAGGCCGATAGTTTGATTAGTAATCTCCATCAAGATTTAAGAAGCATGCAGTCGTTGGAGTTAAAAGAAGTTTTACCCACAGTACAAATTTTGACCGACAGCGTGATCTCCAATCCTTCTGCCATGATGTGGTTACTGAAGATGCGTTCTGAAAATGTGAGCGTTGTCTCGCACGCGTTGAAAGTCTCTGTCTATATGTTGACCTTGGGAAGGCATATTGGGTTTTCTAAATCGCAGTTGGTGGAACTCGGATTTATTGGTTTGCTACTGGATATCGGTAAGTTGGAGATACCAGAAGCCTTGCTCAAAAAGCCAAGTAAGTTGTCGCCCGCTGAGGCGTCGATAATACAAACGCATGTGGATGCCAGCATCTCATTGCTAGAGGCGCAAGAGCCTTTAAGTCCGAATGTCAAAATGGGCATTAAGCAGCATCATGAACGTATGGATGGTAGCGGTTATCCACGTGGCTTAGCTGGTGCAGAAATTAGTATTTTTGGCAGAATGGCCGCGATTGCAGATAGCTTTGCGGCGATGACCTCAGTCCGACCCTATGGTGAAATTCGCTCATCATTTGATGCGATGAAAGAATTGTTCAGAATGGCGCAAGGCCAGTTGCATGCGCCCTTGGTGGAAGAATTCGTGCAGGCGATAGGTATATTTCCGGTTGGCAGTTTGATTCAGCTAAGCACTGGCGAAGTGGCGATTGTATTGGAACATAACAAAATACGTCGACTAGATCCAAAAGTGTTGATCTTGACGCGTGCCGATAAGAGTCTGTTAGAAAAGCCATTGATGTTTGATTTGATGCGGCAGGATTTAGTCGGCGACGCCGAGCGCATCAGTATTTTACGTGGTTTGCCCGATGGCGCTTACGGCATCGTTTGTCATGACTTCTACCGCGCTTGAAGAAAGAATCGCTTGCTATGTTAATCGGTCAAAAATACGCATTGATTGAAAGTCTTGATGAATTTATGTCGACCTTGGAGGCAGAAATTCAACAGCTTGATGATTCTCATATGGTTGCGGTGTTGGTCTTGTCTTTACAACGTAGTGATCGCTTGCAAGCTTTGCTAAATGCACATTATGCGCAAATTGTGAAAGCACATTTTTGTGAGGCAATATCACCTAGTTTGCGTGTGAAAGATCGTTTTGTGTTTGCAACCGAAAACGAGTGTTGGTTCATTTTGCCGCATTTGAGTTCTGAAGCCTTGGCAGTGCTAGCCGGACATCGCCTTCTAAATGCCTTGAGCTCACCAATCAATATCGAATCACACACTATTTTTTTTCATCCCCGTCTTGGTATTGCATGCGCCCCGCTTCATGCTAAATCCGCAGTAGAGTTGGTGCGCAATGCGGAATTGGCATTGCGCAATGCGCAGTCCAATAATTTACGCTTCGATTTAGCTCGCGTGACACATGATCAACGGCATGGCCCCGATGATTTGCCGCGCGCGATAAAACAAGTATTAGACGACAACGCTTTAGAAATTCGTTATCAACCCAAAGTTGATTTGCGCTCAAAGAGCATCAAGTCGGTTGAGGCTTTGGTGCGATGGCCATCTGACCATTCGCAACGTGTCGCGACCAATTTATTAATTGATACAGCAGAACAATTTGGTTTGATTGAGCAATTGACCATCCAAGTTTTTAATAAGGTTTTGCAAGAAGCTGCTGATTGGCAAGTACAGGGTTTGCAAGCGGTGGTTTGGATTAATTTGTCGGCACGCTTACTGGCAATGGAACAGTTGCCGCGCGTATTAGAGCGACTGTTACAGGTCTGGAATATGCCTGCAACGTCGGTCGGACTTGAGGTTACAGAGAGTGCGTTTATTCACGATATCGAGCATACGACTGCGCTTTTGTTTGAGTTAAAAAATTTAGGTTTTCGTTTATCGATTGATGATTTTGGTACCGGGTATTCATCGCTCGCCTATCTGCGTCGCTTCCCCATTGATGAGTTAAAAGTCGATCGTGTTTTTGTGCAGGGAATGTTTAGTTCGCAAGCGGACAAGCAAATCGTTCAAAGTATTATTGGCTTAGCACATAACTTTGGCTTATCGGTAGTCGCCGAGGGTGTGGAGCAAGAGTCGACTTTAAACGCGCTGCGCTCAATGGGCTGTGATGAGATTCAAGGATTCTATTTTGCACAGCCAATGCCCGCGCAAGAGTTGATTACTTGGTGTGACGAATTTAGGTGTCAAGGGGCAGCAAGATTGTAAGTTGTTGGGTGACTGTGCAGCACATCATTATTGAGCTTTTTTTAGAGAAATTCTTAGAAAATTAGTCGTAAAGTAAATTAGAGAATGATCACCATGGATACTGCCTTAGGTTCAACCAGACCACGTTTGCGGATAGGCTTAATCGCCAATCGGGCACATCAAGACGCGCCTGATTCGGCGTTGGTTCAGCTGTTTCAACGCGCCAAAAAATCGATACAAGCCTTGGATATTGAATGGGTCGTGGTCGGGCGGACTTTGGACGCAATCCAAACTCACGGATTAACGACGCTTTGTCAACCGCATGTGCGATTTCCGTATGGTCGTGAAGGCGGCTTGATGAAGTTAGTTGCACACGTGGTTAACAGCGATCCGCATAATTCGATTGATGCCGTCATCTATCTGATTGATCCGGTCGATCACTCTTCTATTTTTCCAGAAGCATTGGCGTTAAAAAGGCAGTGTGTTATCCATCGAAAGCCATTTTTATCGACGCTTGCTGCTGCATGTGAGTGGTTGGAGTTAGAGGCGCTTGCGCAGGGTGATCGTGATCATGTTGGCGACGGCGTAGGATTGAATTTGTCACAAGAGAGTATCGCGCTCATCGCCCACGATGCGCTCAAACAAAATATGTTGCAGATCGCAGAAAAACATTTTTCTTTGTTGGATCAATTTGCGCATCGCTATGCAACTGGAACAACGGGCTCCCTGCTCAATCAATTGGCGCAAAAAATCAAGGGTGAGCAGGCTGGACGTAATTGGGTGAAACCCTTTTTATCGGGGCCTATGGGCGGCGATGCGCAAATCGCAGAACTAGTTTTAGATCAGCAAATACGACGAATTTTGTTTTTGGAAGATCCGCATGTTGCACGTCAACACGAGGCGGATATTCAGCTGCTCGAGCGTGCTGCGCGAACTGTCACCGACTTTGCTTTAGTGATCAGCGATGGTGAGGGCAGTGATCGTTGGTTACGTTTGTTGAATGAACGCCTAAAACTAGTCTAGATTGCAAGACTTGGTTATTTGGATATTCATTCGGTACAATGCAAGATCTGCTCGCCTTGGTGCGAGCGATTTTGTTTTTAGATAATTTATACATTACTGTATTTCGAAAGAAAAGATTATGACACGCCGCTATTCGGATATGAATCAACATGACGCTTTGTACAAGGTTGCCCGCGCTTATCCGGGCGGCTTGGATGCCTTGGCTGCGCGTATGCAAATGTCGGTGAATGTGTTGCGAAATAAATTGGCGCCAGGGATAGAAACACACTATCCATCTTTTGAAGAGACGTCCGTCATTATTAGTTTGTGTCATGAAGCTGGTGTTAAGGATGCATTGTTGCCTTTGCACGCGATGTTGGCACGTCATGGCATGGCTGGATTTATCGTGCCAGAACCGCAAGAATTTACCGATGATGATTTATCGCAAACCGTCTGTCGCGTGATGAGTCAAGTGGGTAATGCTGCTGAAGCGGTATCGGAAGCGATGATGGATAGAGTGATTACTAGCATGGAAGCGGATTTGATTGAACGTGAGTTTCAATCTGCCTTGACCGCAATTGGCGAGTGGCGCGCAAGAATTCGTCAGCACCACAAGACTAGCTAATACAGCATATTTAATCCCCACATTTTTGTCAGTCGTTTTGTGCAATTTCGGTGACTCCGCCCGAGCACCAATGTAAACCATGTCGGAACAGCCATCACATACAGCAGCAAATCTGCCGCGTTCGCGTGCTGATTTATTTTGGTCGTTCACAATGCTTGCGATGCAAGGATTCGGTGGTGTGGTGGCGATTGTGCAACGTGAATTAGTCGATAAAAAACGTTGGATGACCCGAGAGGAGTTCGTCGAGGAATGGGCCGTTGCGCAGGTGATGCCGGGGCCAAATGTCGTGAACTTGGCAATGATTATCGGCAATCGTTTTTTCGGTCTCGCCGGCGCTTTATGTGCGCTAGCTGGGATGTTGTGTTTTCCTTTGATGCTATTGCTACTGGTCGTCATTTTGTATGGCCAAGTGGCACACCATCCGGCAGTCGCCGGAGCCTTGCGCGGCATGAGTGCGGTTGCCGCTGGAATGATTATCGCGAGTGGCTTGCGCTTGTTACCTGTATTGAAAACCCATCCACTTGGGGTATTTGGTGCTGGCTTGATTGCCTGTCTGAGTTTTATTGCAATTGCATTTTTGCGTATTCCTCTGTTTTTTGTTCTACTGACGTTCGGTAGTATTTCTATGGGGCTGGTGTATCGCCACTTACAACGCCTATTGAGGCCGCCTTCGCCATGACACAGTTGACCTACTTAGACTGGTTACAATTCTTCTCACATTTTTTAATGTTGTCCTTGTTGTCGGTTGGCGGTGCGGTATCGACTCTACCGGAAATGCATCGCTACCTCGTCACGCAACAGGCGTGGATGAGTGAGGCGCAATTCAATGCCTCGGTCGCATTAGCGCAAGCGGCACCGGGCCCGAATGTATTGTTTGTTGCTTTAATGGGATGGCATGTCGGAGCCAATACTGGAAGTAATTGGGTGGCATTATTGGGAGTGCTGATTGCTATGGTGGGAATTATTTTGCCTAGTGCCACATTGACCTTTAGTTTTGCTAATTGGAGCCACAAAAATCGTGATTTGATTTTGGTGCGTAGTTTTAAATTGGGCATGGCACCGATCGTGATTGGTCTATTGATCGCAACAGGATGGATTATGGCAAGTGTGCCACACGAAAATATCCAGCCATGGGCGGTGTATCTTTTGACTGCGGTGGCAGCAATCGTTGTGTGGCGCACGCAAATTCATCTACTGTGGCTGTTGAGTGCGGGTGCTTTACTGGGATGGTTTGGGTTAGTTTAGTTGAGTCTTGATTGCGCCTGAATTAAGCCTTGATGGGCAAACTTAAGCGAACTTCTAAACCACCTTCAGGTAAATTGGATAGACTGATTTTACCGTTATGTTGTCTAGCAATATTCATGGCGATAGTTAATCCCAGCCCCGTTCCCCCTGTCTCACGCGAACGCGAAGTTTCGATCCGATAAAATGGTTCAAATACACGATTTTGCTGATCTGGCGGAATCCCATTTCCGCTATCTCTGACGCAGATATGCAACCACTTTTGCCGAGCTTCTGTACTTTGCAATAAGTGGATTTGCGCACGATGACCATATTTGATTGCATTGTCGATCAAATTATTTAGACAACGACGTAATGCTTGCGGCCTCGCCATGACAGTGACTTTCGACTTGTCAATTAAATTGACCTCATGTCCAGCATCATTCGCATCAGTGCAAATGCTATCCAACAAGGAATCAATATCTAAGGCTTGTAAGCTTTCATTGCTATCCATGCTGCGTGCCAAGTCTAGACCTTCCTTTACCATCATCTGCATATTCGAAAGATCACCAACTAACTTATCGTGTAGCTCATGATCGTTGACTTTTTCTAAGCGTAAACGTAGGCGTGTTAGCGGGGTTTGCAAATCATGCGTAATCGCTGCCAGCATTTGTGTTCTTTGCTGGATGTGATCACGAATGCGTAGCTGCATGAAATTAAATGCACTGATCGCCTGACGAATCTCTCTTGCGCCAGTCTCGATCAAAGCAGGGCGATTGATGTCTTGCCCCAAATCAGTCGCTGCTTGGGCTAGCTGTTGCAAGGGGCGAATCGTCATGCGAGACACCAATAAAGCAAGAGCCGCGATACACGCCAAAAATAGCGCTAAGTAGTAATAAGTTTCGGCCTGAATCGGTGTTGATGGTGGCTTGGCTGGAAAGATGGTTTGATGTAAGCCTGAGCCATCACTTAAAACAAAAATTAAAGCTTCGCAAGAATCAACTGGGCCACGGTCATCTGGACGAATTAGACAATTTTCCGGTGCAGGGGGCAGCGGAATAATTTTGAATGATTTACTCAAGCGCTCACTGAGTGCAATTCCATAAGGTGTACTGGCTTGATATGCCGGCACATTGGTTGGAACAGGAACGACTCTTAATCCAAAACGATGAATCGCTTTGAGTAAGCCCTCGCGATTCGCCGCGGGCAAATCATCAATCGCATGGATTAATTGCTCGGCATGTTTAGCACGATCGGCGCGATACGAGCTACGTTCATTACTAATACTATTTTGGCGTTCACCAAAAGCCAACCACCAGGTTAGTGCGGCGGAACATAGGATACCCAGTAACAGAACTGAAAATATGCGAACCGAAATCGTGTCAAAGCGTTTCATGTGTTGGCTTACACTTCAGAGTTAACGTTGACTGTCAGAACGTAGCCACCATTGCGCACTGTTTTGATGATTTGTGGAGAGCGCGCATCTTCGCCTAACTTTTGTCGCAAGCGACTAATTTGAATATCAATTGAACGATCAAACGGATCTGCATCGCGTCCTTGTGTCATGTTCAACAATTGGTCACGATTGAGCACCGTATTAGGTTGATCCAGAAAGATGTTTAATAATCGATATTCTGAGCCGGATAAGGCAATCACGCGATTGTCGGGACTGATTAAGTGTCTTGCGATTAAATCTAGAGTCCATTCGCCAAATTTCAATTTTTGTGGTTTGTTAATATCGCCATGTTCGCCGTTCGCTTGTGTGCGACGTAATACGCTGCGGATACGGGCTAATAATTCTCGAGGTTCAAATGGTTTGGGCAAATAATCGTCCGCCCCCATTTCTAATCCTAAAATGCGATCGAGCGGTTCGCTACGCGCGGTCAGCATCACTACCGGGATAGCTGATTTTGCGCGTAAATTGCGACATAAGGTTAAGCCATCCTCACCAGGTAGATTGAGATCCAAGACGATCAGATCAACCGTTTGTTTTTCTAAGTTCGCCCACATACCCACGCCATCTCCCGCAGTGAGGGTGGTATAGCCATGCGTTTCTAAGTAATCCGCCAGCAAGCTGCGGATTTCACGATCATCATCAACGATCAAAAGTGTATTTTGCGTATCCATAGCCATATTATTGATCAAGCTTTCTTGCTGTGCATAGAATTCGATAGAGAGATTTGTATCGACTTGTTATTGCGCGCAAAAATTGAAACAAACTGAAACATGCGGATCGAGAATCGCTAGGTTAGTTACATCGAGAAACACTGTTTGTACACAGCGACATTTACTTCTTACAAATGTAGCGCACTATGTGATTCATGAGCTCGGCGTAGTGAATTGAACCACATAAAATTTTTAACCGTCGATGCCATTGAGTAACACCAAAAATTTTAAGTGAAATTTCATTCAAAAAGGATAGATCATCATGAAACTTTTAAAAAATACAATCGCACTTAGTCTCGCTGCTGCGACTTTATTGCTTGGAGCGGGAGTCTATGCACAGCAAGAAAATGATACGACGAATGCCGCATCGACTGCGAGTGCGCCAAATCGTTTTGAGGAACAGGGTAAGCGCATGCACCAACGACATCAAGCAATGCAAGCAGGTATGGAAAAACATCGCGCTCGCTTGCATGAGCAATTAAAGTTGACCCCACAACAAGAAGGCGCTTGGGCCACATTTATGGAAGCAACTAAACCACGACAAGCACCTATGTCGGATGCCGCTAAAGCTGAGCGACAAGCAATGGTGTCGATGAACGCGCCGGAACGTATGGAAAAAATGTTAGGACATGCAAAAGATCGATTGGCACGCATGCAGCAACATCTGGATGCGTTAAAGACTTTTTATGCCGTATTGACACCAGAACAGCAAAAGATTTTTGATGCTAATCACCAACGTATGCACCAACGCATGCAGCATCGTATGAAAATGCGTATGCACGAAAGCAAGCAACATCGTATGCAAGGACGAATGCGCGACGCTGGACATATGCCAAGTCAAGCAGAACCTATGCCAGCAAAGACTTCGAAATAATCAAACTTGTGTGAAATAGTTGCGTAATCTCGCGGTAGGTAGATGACTATCCGATAAAATGGAGGCTTAGCTGAACTAGCCTCCATTTTTCTTAGCCCTGCTCTGTTTTAGCGCAGAACGGGTCGTGATGACATGACTATCCTTAATTTAAATTGCAGTGAGAATCCGATTGTGAGTTTGCCAGCATCTGCTGTTGCGGAGGCGGCACGACATGTAAAACAAATTGTGCAGACTTGTTTTTCTCATTCATCGCAGCATAAAGCGGTGGTCGTTTATGATTTGCGTAGTGATTTAGCCATCGCGTTGACGGACGCCTATCGACAAGCCCTACCAGAAGCTGAATTCATCCATTTTGATACGCACAGTGCTGAGCAGGTGATGGCATGTTTAAACGCCCTCGCGGCGGGCGATCTGGTGATATTAGTTCAAACGACAAATTTCCGTATGGATGCTTACCGAGTTCGGGTCGAACTCTTCAAGCGTGATTTGAAAGTGATTGAACATCCGCACTTGGGACGCATGCCAGCAGAGCAAGCATTAATTTATATTGATTCCTTGGCTTATGATGCGCAGTATTACCGTGGAGTTGGACGTGGTCTCAAGCAGTTAATTGACCAGGCGCCGTTTGCTGTCATCGATAGCGGTGAGGGCGCAGAGTTGGTGTATGCGAGTCCATTTGAGGATGCCAAACTCAACATCGGTGACTATACTGATATGAAGAACTGGGGCGGACAATTTCCCATAGGTGAGGTATTTACCGAGGCGAAAGATTTAGCTGCCGTCAGCGGTAAAGTCCGTATTTTTGTCTTTGGTGATACCTCGTTTTCGGTCAATAAACCGGATAGGCCGATTACCTTGATAGTCGAGCGCGGTCAAGTTGTCGAGGTACTTGATTCAACGCCTGAATTTGACGAAGTGATCGCAAAAATCAAGCACGATGAACATGTGGTGTGGGTGCGTGAGTTGGGATTCGGTTTAAATCGCAGTTTTAATCGCGAGCGCACGGTGAGTGATATTGGCACCTATGAACGGATGTGTGGGGTTCATTTATCCTTGGGTGCTAAGCATGGTATTTACGGCAAGCCGAATTTTAAGCGTGGCGATGGTAAATACCATGTCGATGTGTTTGCTGTCACAGAGTCTGTTCGTCTTGGTGAGCAGATTGTATTTAAAGACGGCGCATGGGTGGTTTAGTCTTGTGATTGTTGCGTTATTCGCGTCAATAATGAGGCGGACGTTCATCGACTGGCATTTGACGTTGACTCGCAGCGACTGCAACTTCACGCAATCGAGCAGCTAAAGCGTGACAGAGTTTTTCGAGTTCATCGATTTTTTTCTGCTGTTGATAAACTTGGGTATTGAGGGTTTCAACCAAATCATCTTGGCGACTGAGGCGAATTTCTAAGTCTATCAATCTTTCTTCGACGTGCATGCTTTATCCTAATCTGGTGCTGTGATATAAGTGTTCATTCTAGCGCATCCCCGCTTATATCTGCTTTAGATCATCGGTATCTCGAATTTGAGGGCGAACTTTTCTATTAGCCGAATTAGACATTTCTAACCTTGTTTCAATCGTATCTCTTGATGAAAAAGCTCATTCATAGTCCGGCCTTTCAACAATTTCTGCGCTTCGCTTTGGTTGGCTTATCCGGCACTGGCGTGCAGTATTTGAGTATACAAATCGCAGTGGTGACTGAATTTGCGGTGTTGGATAAAGCACCCGCTGTGACTGGCTCGGCGATTGGTTATTTACTCGGCTCGCTGGTCAATTATATTTTGAATTATTTTTTTACTTTTGATAGTGGTAAGTCGCATGTCGAAGCCGCTAGCAAATACTTTGGTGTGCTCGCTGTGGGTTGGGGCATCAATTTTGGCTTGATGAGCTTGCTGGTTGAGCATTTGCATATCTGGCATTGGTACGCACAGATATTTACTACGGGTTTCGTATTGTGTTGGAACTTTGCTGGTAGCAAGTTGTGGGCATTTAAGGATCACTAGGGCTTTACTATTGAAGCCGTCACAAATGCAACGAAATGGCAGTGTCAAATTCGCAGTGGAGTGACTATCAGGTAAAATCAGGTGGCAGGTTTTTCACCATTCATAGAGATACACAACAGTCATGAGCGGGAGCTTACGTGTTTAAAAATATTTTTAGTAAGCTGTTTGCGTCATCAAATCCAGCTGTAGCGGAACCTATTCCTGCCGCAGTTGCGACCACCTCAAGTTCGTCTCAGTCCACCGATGTATCTGAACAAAATCAGCAAAGTCAGCTAGCTCAGCAAGATCCTTTATATGCGGTCAAACGTGGAGGAAAAGAGATTGCCTCGAAATTGTTCATGGCAATGTCGACCGAGCGAGGCATACATCTTGAGTCCTTATTAAGTGCGTTGGGAGCGCTCGCTGGATACGCATGTCAAATTAGTGTGCGCGAGATTTATGTGCAGCAGCAAGGTCGACCAGTTAAAGAGACTTTTATCGTGGTGCATAGCAAGCAAAATGGCTGCACTTATTATTTTGGCGATTTATTGAATCGTCCTTTGGTTGAAAGTCGGTACTCAGTATGGTCATTAGCTTCAGGTGCGACGCAAAAGCTTGGCTTGCAGCAGCTAATTGATTTGCATGATATTTTTAAACATGTTACCGATACTTTAGGTAGTCAACATTTTGGTATCCCTCGAGTCGATGTAGAACATCAAGCCAAGGAAACGCCATGGAATTATGTGAGTTTTTTGTGGCCACAATTATTCCCCCTAGCACAAAGTTTTTGTAAGAATCCGGCAGACTGGCCAATTCTGTTTGGGGTCGCAGTTCAAGAAATTCTGTTTGCAAGTAAAGATCTGATTGCGCCAGAGCTTGCCTTGCGTATCGTGATGGAGAGTGCGATCCCAATGTCTAAAATATACTTGCCGGATCACGTCGGTTTGGTGTCGACTTGAGTACTCGTATGAATTGTTGTGTAGGGTCTTGAGGTGTCTGTACTTTCCGCAAAACAATGTTAAGATAAAGCAATATCAAGTATCTTTAGCTGTCGCCTTCTTTCCTCTTTTTGCTGAATAAATTTTTTAATTTGAGGCATTTCTATGGCATACCAGCGTAATCGCATTCTCGTGAAGCTTGTATTGTTACTCTCGTTGGGCTTAAGTGCTTCTGTGTATGCCGACCTCAAGTCGGATATGGCGCGATTAGAGACACTTCAATTATTAATCGAAAAAGATAATCAAGCCGCACTTCAGCAGCTCAAAGAGTTTTATGCTCAGTTTAATCAACAAACGGATTATCAAGTTCGTATTGATACATTGCGAGAACTTTCTTACGCTTACTATGATGCTGGCGATATTCCTGCCAGTGATCAAAGCCGTGCCGAAATTTTGCGCTTGGCCAAACTACAGAATGATCAAGAAACCGTCGCTTTAATGCAGCTTGATGACGTCTTCAAATTGCGTGACGCGGGGCAATTTGATGCCGCAGTTGCTAAATTAGATGATATCGCCAGAGCGATTAAAGGAAGCACCAAACCAGAAAATCTAATGCGCCTTGAGATTTCGTATGGCGCAATTTATCAATCTGCCAGCAAATTCGAGCAGGCCTTAAGTCATTACTTAGAAGCATTGCGCTTAACTGACCAGTTAAGCCAGCGAAAGTCCTTAACGAAAATACGACGCTTATCAGCTTTGGCTAGTTTGTATTTAACTATGCAAAACCCCGAGCAGACTTTGCTGGTGACCAATGATGCACTCGCTCTATCTGGCGAAGTAGACTCGCCGCGTTTGATTGCTTCATTAAGGCAAAGTCAAGCGATGGCGCTGGGGGATTTAAAGCGTTATCCCGAAGCTTTAGTCGCCTATGAGCGCGCATTGAAGGCGGCGCAGGACGCAAATATTCCAAAGATGGAGGCGCTAATTCTGAGCAATATTGCGGATTTGCATTTGCGCACGCATAGTTTTGTTCAGGCCGAAAATATGGCGCGCAAGGCGCTCAAGAAGGCGGAATTGATTCAAGATGAAACCTCGATTTTCAACGCTAAAGCAAATATCGGTTTTGCACTTGGTGGACAAGGCAAAATTTCACAAGCCATGGAATACCTCACTCCGGTATTGAAGCAATCAAGAGATCAGGGAGATAAAGCAGATCTTGAGGCGACGGTGGGTGAAATTAGTCGCATGTATGAGCAGGCGAAAATGTATAAAGAAGCATTGGAGTACACGCGTGAACAGCAAAAGTTGAGTAATGAGTTATTTCGGGCCGACCGATCCAAAACTGTCGCAGCCTTGCAAGAACAGTTCGATGCCGATCAGCGTAAGAAACAAATTGAACTGTTGGCGCGCGAAAATCAGATTAAAGATGCCGATATAAAAAATAGCCGTTTGCAGCAAATTGTGACTTTGCTGGGTGCGATGTTGACTATCATGGGTGGTATTTTCATCTATATGCTTTACCGAAAAGTGAAGCAAACCAACCAGCGCCTAGAGGAAGTGAATCAGCAACTTGAGTTTCATTCGGTGCGAGATCCATTAACCGGACTTTACAATCGTCGCTCCTTCTTAGAAATGATGAAGACGCGATCAGAAGATGTGTCGCCGGAGCGGCGCGAAGAGGATCACGAAGGTCCAGATTGCTTGATTATTATGGACATTGATCATTTCAAGCATATTAATGACACTTGGGGGCACGCCGCAGGTGATGCTGTTTTGATCGAAGTCGCAAAACGTTTGCGTAGTGCAGTGCGCGATACCGACATGACCTTGCGATGGGGCGGAGAAGAATTTCTTATATATGCACCTAAAACCAAACCAGCTTTATTGGCTTCTTTGGTAGAGCGCGTATTAAAAGTGATTGGTTCGACACCCGTTGTGGTGGGGAATAACACCATTCCGGTGACGGTTAGCGCGGGTTATATTTCTTTGCCGTTCTCCGGCGTGCCGGAGTCTGCATGTAATTGGGAAAAGGCGATGCAGTTAGCGGATATGGCGTTGTACATGGGCAAGGTGAATGGACGAAATCGTGCCTATGGGCTGTTAAGCCTGTTGGTTCCGTATGAACAAGCCTTGCCTGAGCTAGAGCGAGACTTCTCTGCAGCGATTAAACAAGGCATGATAGAAATTGCCATAATCACCGGGCCAGCGACGAATTCAAATTGATTTTGATAAAAATGCAGAGACCCACTAGACATATTCTGAAAATGTGCCTATAATCTTGTTTCTGTCGTTGCTGATGACACAGCAAACAACTATTTGAACTAAGCAGGTTATATGGGTGCTTAGCTCAGTTGGTAGAGCGGCGCCCTTACAAGGCGTAGGTCGGGAGTTCGAGCCTCTCAGCACCCACCATCAAATAGTTAGGAAGCAGATTCGTTTCTAAAACGGAGTGGTAGTTCAGTTGGTTAGAATACCGGCCTGTCACGCCGGGGGTCGCGGGTTCGAGCCCCGTCCGCTCCGCCAAGTTGTAGAAAAAAACGCGCTAAGGCGCGTTTTTTTTCGTCTAAAAAAAGCTGTCGGATCAAAATTGCTTGATAGTGCAGATTAAAGATTCAGGTAGGATGACAGTGTGTCCGATCGGTAGTGCATAAAAACTAAAAGCCAGCTTTCGCTGGCTTTTATGTATCAGTCAATTTATCAAAAAGCTGTTTAGGCTGCTAGAGGATCGGCTAATTGGCCGCCTAAAGAGTAGACGATGTCATCAAGCATCTTGGCGAGTTCAGAAGCCATCAATAAGAAATCAGCATCAAAGCGCTCATTTTCATCTGCTGTGCGCTGGTCTTTGTCTTCATTCAAGATATCTAATGGCTTGATGCGTTTCAGCGCCAAGTTTTCAGTTAAAACGAAAGAGATTTTGTCATCCCACGTCATTGCCAACTTGGTACATTGCTTGCCAGCTGCGATGTGTCGTTGCACATCGTCTGGATCGATAGAGTGTCTTACGTAGCGTACTGTTGCTTTATCTTCGGTGTGAGCGCGCAGCTCGGTATCTTGGTCTATGGTGAAACCTTTTGGTGCTTCATTGCCTGCGAGCCAGTCCGTCATCGCTGTTTGTGGTGATACTTTGGTGCGTAAGCTTTCCATAGGAATTTTGTCGCACTTCAAGAGCAACTTAATTACTTCGTCCGCCTTGCTCGGACTGGAGCTGTCGATTACTAGCCAGCCATTGACGGGATCAATCCAAACCCAAGTCTGACGCGTGATGGAGAAGGCGCGTGGCAATAGCTCGTCTGTTACGCGTTCTTTCAAGTCTTTCATGGCTTTACGGCCTGGCGCGAAGCCTTGTTGTTCTTCAAGTTCTTTCGCGCGCGCTTTAGTGACTTGATTGATGACGGAAGAAGGCAATAATTTCTTCTCAGTTTGCAAAAGCAATAATAATTGTTGATTGACGCTGTGTACCAAGCTGTCATTGTTGCGCGGTGAGGCCCAGCCCTCGCTTTGCATGTCACCAGAGCCAGTATTGGAAAAAGACTGTGATGCTAATTGCATATTTAATTGATCAACATCGACTTTCCATGGCGCTGGAAGGCGGAAAACTTGTAAATTCTTAAACCACATGTGCAGTCCCAAAGGAGAGGAAAAGCGGCTCATTCTACACGTTCGACCGCCTCGTGTAGAAGCTTCTGTGTAGAAAATTCACAGCAAAATTTCAGAAGAGTAGTAGATTGCTATGAATGCTGATTTGGGCGAAATGAAGAAACTGCGGCGTTTTTATTTGGCGTAAGTTGGATTGCCGCAATTTAGCTGGCGTACAAAGGTTATAATGCAGACTAATTTTCTCAAAAATATGGGCGCGTTTTGAGACTTTCGCGCGCCGCAAAAAACTCATCACATATTATGTTAGCTCAGCAAAAACAAGACATCCTCGAAGCAATCAAAAATACGGTCGCACCAATTATTGCTGGTACTGAACTTCAGCCGACAATTGCGCTCGAGCGTCCACGCGATCCTTCACATGGAGACATCGCCTGTAACATCGCGATGCAAATCGCCAAACCTTTAAAGAAAAATCCACGCGAGTTGGCGCAGCAAATTGTCGATGGCTTGTTGGCGCTAAATCATCCTTTGATCGCTAGTGCTGAGTTGGCTGGACCAGGTTTTATTAATTTACGTGTGACGGCTGCTGCGAAACAAGCTGTGGTAAAAACAATTTTGCAGCAACAAGAACAGTTCGGCAAAGGTAGTAAGGGTAGCGGTAAGAAAGTGATCGTTGAATTTGTCTCTGCCAATCCAACCGGTCCGCTACACGTTGGTCATGGACGCCAAGGTGCGCTTGGTGATGCTTTGTCGGCATTGCTTGAGGCGCAAAGTTACGAAGTTACCCGTGAGTTCTACTATAACGATGCTGGTGTACAGATTGGTAATTTGGCGTTATCGGTGCAAGCACGTGCCAAAGGCTTTAAACCAGGTGATGCAGAGTGGCCTGAATCTGCTTATAACGGTGAGTATATCGCCGAGATTGCGCAAGATTTCTTGGCGAAAAAAACCGTTTCCGCCAGTGATGGTGCACCTGTGACAGCCAGTGGCGATGTCAATGATATTGATTCTATCCGCCAATTTAGCGTGACTTATCTGCGTAATGAGCAAGATATTGACTTGCTGGCATTTGGCGTTAAGTTTGATAACTATTATCTGGAATCTTCTTTATACACTGACGGTAAAGTTGAAGCTGCGGTTGCTGCTTTGATCGCTGCGGGCAAGACTTACGAACAAGATGGCGCTCTATGGCTGCGCACCACAGAATATGGCGATGATAAAGATCGCGTCATGAAGAAATCGGATGGCACTTATACCTATTTCGTCCCAGACGTCGCGTATCACGTAGTGAAATGGCAGCGTGGATTTAGTCAAGCGATTAATGTGCAGGGCAGTGACCATCATGGCACCATAGCGCGTGTCCGCGCAGGCTTGCAGGCAGTGAATCAAGGCATACCACAAGGCTACCCTGATTACGTTCTGCACAAAATGGTGACTGTGATGAAGGATGGCGAGGAAGTGAAAATTTCCAAGCGTGCAGGTTCCTACGTCACTGTGCGAGATTTGATTGAATGGTCCGGTGGCGGCGATGTACAAAAAGGACGCGATGCTGTGCGTTTCTTCTTGATCTCACGTAAAGCAGACACTGAGTTTGTGTTCGATGTCGATGTGGCATTAGCGAAATCAGATGAAAATCCTGTGTATTACGTGCATTATGCGCACGCGCGTATTTGTCGGATGTTGGCACAATACAGTGAAGCAGAAGCCGATTTGGCTGCTTTGAAAGAAGTGGATTTGTCGCCATTGACGGCTGCACGCGAGGCTTCTTTATTGCAAAAACTAGCTGAATATCCTGAGATGCTAGAAAAAGCTTTAGAAGAATTGGGCCCACATCAAGTGGCTTTCTATTTGCGTGATTTAGCGGGTGAATTGCATAGTTATTACAATGCTGAACGTGTGTTAGTCGATGACGAGCCAACCAAATTGGCGCGCTTGGCGTTAATCTTGGCAACGCGTCAGGTATTGCGTAACGGCTTGAGTTTAATTGGTGTCTCCGCACCAAACCAAATGTGAGACGTGAAAATTCACGAACACTTGGTTTAATTAGCATCGTTATTCTTCAAAAATAAACGTACAACGAAAATACAATGAAAAGTGCAAATCAATTTGCTCGTCAATCGGGTAACACCTTAACAGGAATCATTATTGGTTTAGTGATTGGATTAAGTATTGCGGTGGTCGTAGCTCTAGTCATCAACAAAGCATCGACACCGTTCACAAACAAAAATGGTAAAAGCGATAAAGCAGATTTGCCAGTGACGCAGATGCAAGATCCAAATAAACCACTCTACGGCAGCAAAGATGCGGTGAGTTTGGCAGCAAAAGAAGTGGCAGCTAGTAAAGCTGCGGAAGCAGCGAAACCAGCCGATGCCTTGGCGGCAGCAGCTAGTGCTGCGACCGCACCAGCGTCAGCTGCTGCAACACCAGCCGTACCAGCACCAACCACTGCGTCAAAGCCAGAGGCCAGCGACGATAAATACATCTATTTTTTACAGATCGGTGCATTTAAAGAAGTGGCGGATGCTGAAAGTGCGCGAGCCAAATTGGCCTTGGTTGGCGTTGAAGCAGCAGTTTCTGAGAAGGCTGGTGAAAACGGCGTATTACATCGCGTGCGCGTCGGTCCTTTTGATAGTTTCGATGCAATGAACAAAATGCGCGCGAAGTTGTCTGAGAATAGTGTAGAGACCGCGATTGTTCGATCTGCTAAGTAAGCTTCCAAGCTATTTTGAATTCAAACCTTAAGAGGAAACCATGCGTTTATTTCGTCAATTACTACTAATTAGTACCGCGTTTTTGTCTTTTTCTGCAGCGGCACAAGAGCCACGCCTTGGTCAAGAATATACGGTTTTAGATCGTCCTCAGCCAACAGATTCAGGTAAGAAAGTAGAAGTGACCGAATTTTTCGGATATTTCTGCCCAGCTTGTAATGCATTCGAACCCTACCTTGAGGCTTGGATTAAAAAGCAAGGTGATCGCATTGTTGTGAAACGCGTTCATGTGAAATTTAGTGATTTGATGGCATCGCAACAAAAGTTGTATTTCACTTTAGAGGCTATGGGTAAAGTGGATGAATATCAATTGAAAACCTTTAATGCTTATCACATTGATCGTAATCGTTTGTCTAGCGATGCAGACGTTTTCAGATATGTCGATAAAGTAGGTCTGGATAAAAAGAAATTTACTGATATCTATAGTTCTTTCTCCATTCAATCGAAAGTCAATCGTGCTGCACAATTGATGAGTGACTACAAGATTAACGGCGTACCGACAGTCGCGATTGATGGACGCTATATTGTTTCTCCAGCAGATTTGTTTGCGAAGTCAAAAGTGCGTGATGGATCCCACGCAGGATTGGTGGTCATGGATTGGTTAGTAGATAAAGCCTACAAAGAAAAAAATCCTGCCAGTGCTGCTGCTCCAGCGGTTACGAAAAAGAAGTAATTGAAGAAACAAAAAAAGCCTGTAAAAAGCTAAGCTGTTAATTTGTTCTATATGGTAAAAAAATCCGTCGATTTGACGGATTTTTTTTGCTTGCTACAGAGTACTTTTAGTTAGTATTTATTTCTAAGCACGATGATTAATTTCAGATGTTAACTTGACTGAAGGACATCCACTTATGCGAGCAGTTTTTATCACCGGTGCATCTTCGGGTTTGGGTCTAGCACTTGCGCAAGAATACGCGGCGCAGGGCGCGCGTCTTGGCTTGCTTGGGCGACGATATGAGGTTTTACAAGCTTTGCGAGATAGTTTGCCAAATGCGGATTTACACCAAGTTTACGCCTTAGACGTGAATGATCATGCAGCCCTGCACGCAGCCGCAGCCGATTTTATACAGCTGTCCGGTCAGGTCGATGTGGTGATCGCCAGTGCCGGAATATCCGTGGGAACATTGACTGAACTTAGCGAAGATCTCGCGGTTTTTCGAAGAGTGATGGATACCAATGTATTAGCGACCGTCGCTACCTTTGCGCCATTTATCGAGCATATGAAGTCAAGTGCCAATGCGCACAATTGTCGTTTAGTCGGGATTGCTAGTGTGGCGGGCATTCGGGGTTTGCCGGGCGCGAGCGCTTATAGTGCGTCGAAGGCTGCGGTCATCAGTTATTGTGAATCTTTGCGGGTTGAATTGCGTTGCAGTGGTGTCAAAGTTGTGACGATTGCACCTGGGTATATTGATACTCCGATGACCCAAATAAATACTTATGCAATGCCATTTTTGATGCCCGCAGCGGATTTTGCAAAACGCGCTGTGTCAGTGATTCAAGCTGGTGATAGTTATCGTGTAATTCCTTGGCAGATGGGTGTGGTGGCAAAGTTGTTGCGTAGCTTGCCGAATTTTTTATATGACGTATTGTTTGCCAATGCCCCTAGAAAATCACGTTCTAAGTCAGAGTCGAGCGAATGAATAGTTCTTCGATACCAGCACATACGTCGATATTAATTGATGCGATTGGGACCGTGCATAGTCCAGTTATTGCGCTCGAACAGCTTCGCATTGCGTGTTTGGTTCCGTCAATTACGGAACTCTTGTGCGAGCTCGGTTTAGCAAAATATATGGTGGCAAGAACAGGATTTTGTATCCACCCTAAAGAGCTAGTGTGTGATATTCCTAAAGTTGGTGGAACTAAAGATGTGAATGTGGAAAAGCTGCGCAAGTTGGCGCCAACGCATTTGATTGTGAATATTGATGAGAACGAAAAACCAACAGTCGATCTCTTAGCGCAATTTATTCCACATGTCGTGGTGACGCATCCTGTTTGTCCTCAAGATAATTTAGCGATGTATCGTTTGCTGGGAGCGATTTTTCAAGTGTCGCAACGTGCAGAACAATTATGCGCAGCGTTTAAAGCGAGTTTATTGCAGATTCAAGCTGATCCAAAAGGTAAGCGAGTCTTGTATTGCATTTGGAAAGATCCTTGGATGACTGTAAGCCGTGATACTTATATCGCACAAATGCTTGCTTTGCGAGGTTGGCGACAATGGCAATTAGTTGAAAGTGGGGTCGCAATGTCGGAAGTGAAGCGTTATCCAACTTTTGAGTGGAATGATGATCTCTTAGATGCCGTCGATATCGTTTTACTGTCCACCGAGCCGTATAGTTTTACGCAAACGCATGCCACAGAGTTGCAACAGCAAATTCGGAAACCAGTGATCTTAGTCGATGGTGAAATGTTGTCTTGGTATGGCAGTCGGGCGATTGCTGGCTTATCGTATTTGGCGCAGCTTAAACTACCAATTGTTTAACTGCAGAGTAACGTTGATGCGCTCAACAATATGTAGAAATATCTGTAGGTAAATTCACAGAGACAGAAAACAAAAAGACCACGAAAGGGTATTCGTGGTCTTTTTTTTGATTGGTACTCAGAATGTACCAATTAGCTTCAGCATACGAGAATTAGAAGCGATAGTTCAAAGACAGATTGTAAATGCGACCCAATTGACTGAAATGAGAGCCATCATACGTTACCATTGAATAGCGTTGGTTAAATGTGATGTTATCGGACTGGATTTGGGCTGGTGTGCGACCAGAATAGTCGACCGTTTTGCTATCAAGAATTGCTTGGCCTTTGGCTTTATCGCCAGCAGCTTCCAATTTCCATGATGGCGTTACGTTAAACATATTGTTAATCGCGAATGCCAAAGTCATGTTTTTGTTGATTTGATAGTTAACAGAAAAGTCGGTCAATGTTTTGGTTTTAAAAACAACCGCTAAGTTCTGATCTAAGTCTGCATTGCGGAACTTGGTCGGACCAAAAACCGTATTGTTGACTGAGAAATTGAAATCGCTGATGTCATAGTCGAAACCGATGATTGACTTGTACTTCGGACGTGAAGTGAACATCAAGGCTTCTTGCGTGATATCTAATACCGATTGACCAGCTTTCGCAATCGCTGCAGGATTATTCACCTCGCCATCACGTTCATTTTTCAATGAGTAATTGCCGGACCAATTGAAGTGCAATTTGCCATCGCCCAATTTCATATTGCGATGATTGAACACGTAGTCGATACCAGATGTTCTGCTGTCTAAAGCATTGGCGAAGAAGCTCAATGAAACGATGTTCGCCGCTTTCAGGATTTTATCGAGCTCAGCGGTTGGGACGCCACTTGGTTTAATTTCCTTGCCTAAAATGATGCGATCTTTGAGCGAGATATTGTAGTAATCCAAGGTCATACTCGTATCTTTGCTTGGTTTGTAGCCTATGCCCAAAGTGATACTTGTAGATTTCTCCGCTTTGAGTTTCGGAACTCCCAATGCGGCAGCTTCTGCAGATACATTGCTAGCCAATCCTGACACTTGAATTGAACCACCTGAGAAAGAATACTGTGCTTTCTGAGTATAAATCTGGTGCAGAGATGGTGCACGGAAGCCAGAAGACAAAGAGCCACGCAGGGTGATCTCATCGTTCACTTTATACTTTGCGCTTAGCTTGCCAATGGTTGCATTTCCGAAGTCGCTGTAATGTTCAAAGCGAGCTGTTGCATCTAACACCAATGCATCCGTAACATCAAACATCGTTCCACCGTACACGCCATAGTTTGAACGAGTGGATGTGAATGAATTTGTCGGGGTATTACCAGCATAGGAATCTGCACCAGAATACAGCCAAGATGCAGGTTCACCTGCAACTAAAGTGTATTGTTCCGCGCGGATCTCGGTACCGAAATAAGCACTTACACCTTTGGTAATCTCTTTGGAGAAATCTGCATTGAAGACGGTGTGATTAAACTTGGAACCACCCGCATCGAAACGTGTTTGTCCATGTGGCGGTAGCGGTGTGATCTTTTTCGCGACTGCATCTAGATAGGCATCTTCCATGCCGCGATTTACCGAGTTCGTCACAGTGTAGGTTTGCTCGTTTCCGCCAAAAGTCAAACTCACGTCTGACGACCAATCAGCGAAGTCAAATTTGACGCCAACTGTGGCGTTGTAGTCTTTGAGTGCGCCTAAGAATCCAGGAACATACCCTTCATATGGAGCGCCGCTTGGGCGCAATAATCCATAATCTGTAGGGCGCCAGTATGGGGTGCGGTAGTTAGCATAGCTGTCAATTTTCTTATCGATGTAAGCAGCGTTTGCATACATGGATGCACCACCAGCAAAATCGTAACGTGTATTGATCAAAAATTTGGCCGCGCGTGTATCTGGTGAGCCATTGATATTACCAGCGTCTGGCTTCTTCGCTAAGAAAGCATTCGCAGCCGCTAAATCAGCCGCAAATGTATCAGGTCCATTACCGAAAGTCGCGGCTTCGCCACGTGCGCTGACAATACCTGAACGGGAAGCTAGACCATTCTTAGAGAAGTCAACGGTCATGTTTACAAAACCACTATCACCTAAGGCTAAACCGTGATTGATACTGATAGCTTGCATTTTGCCATCACCTTCATGGGTGACGCCAGTGCGACCAGTAATCGATGTGCCCTCTGGGTTGTCTTTTAGAATAATGTTGACTACACCAGAAATCGCATCGGAACCATATTGTGCCGATGCACCATCACGCAATACTTCGATACGTTTAATCGCATCTTGCGGAATCGCAGAAATATCCGCGCCACTTTCACCACGTCCTGGTGAGGTTTGCGTGTACACCAAGGAGCTAGCATTTTTGCGTTTGCCGTTAATCAAAATCAATGAGCGACTTGGTCCCATGTTACGGATCTCATACGGATCTAACAGAGAGGTTGCATCGTTGACTGGGGTTTGTACTGTATTGAAGGAGGGAACACGGAAGGCGAGGGCTTTGTCGAGAGAGGCTTGTGCGGTTTTGGTTAATTCTGTTGCTGCTAGCACATCGACTGGTACTGGGGTGTCAATTACGGTTCGATTGGAGCCTCGTGTACCGGTAGAGGTCACCACAACTTGTTGCACTTCTTGGGTTGCGGCCGCCTTTTCATCTGCTTTGGTGGAAGTAGCAGTTTGTGCTGTTGCTATTCCTCCTGTTGCTAGTAATAAGATTGCTGCCTGTACTGCGTTTTTCACAAAAATTTCTTTATTCGGCGAACGGCCGAAATTGGTAGTTTTATTTTTCAATTCTTGCTCCCATTTGTTTGTAGATGTGAATCAATGCCAATCGAGTGGCGATGAGTTTTTGTGTAACTGGTATGCCTTGCGTACATTCAAAAAAATAGGCCAATTCATACTACCTGAGCGAATTGGTACGTGCAATATGATCAAATACCCTGTTGTTTTTTGGGGTCTTTGTTGGGAATTTGGAATTGCATTTTGCCTTTTATTGATGTATTTGCATGATCTTTTTGCGCGTAAATATATTAACCAATATGGGGAATATGGAACGCATAAATACCTGTGTAGGTAGTGGTATTTGAGTGTTTTCTTTTCTTTGAAATGTTATATTGGCATTATTAAAAAATAGGAACCTCAATATGACTCAGTTTTCAAAGAAAAGTATTGGTATCGCTTTAATTAGCGTTGCGCTAGTTGCTGCTGGCGCTGGCATTTGGTGGGCAAAGAAACATAAAGCTAGCTTGCCAGTCAGTGGGGATGCGGTTTTGGTGAATCCTGATGCGCCTTTTAATATGGGTTCATGCCTTGCTCGTCTGCATGACGACAAGCCCGCATTAGCCGTTATGTTTTCGCAAGCGGTGAATCCGGATCAAGCAATCGATAAATTGATTGAAGTGACCGATCTTGGGAGCAGCAAAACAGAGTCGCAAAAGAGCGAGGTCAATGGAACCACTGCCGCTTCCAATCCTGCAGCATCAAAGCCGAGCGACCTAGTCAAAGGCGGTTGGATCGTCTCTGACAATCCGCATGTTTTGTTATTCCCATTCGTCAAAGCGGGTCATAAATATCGGGTCAATCTAAGTGGTATGCTCGCTGCTAGTTCTGGGAAAAAATTAGAAACACCGGTGACTTGTGAAGTTATTAGTGATGAGATGGCGCCGTCATATTTTTTCGCGAGCAAAGGCACGGTGTTGCCAGCGGGTCTAAATGGTGGTCTGCCTGTTGTTACCGTCAATATTCCTGAAGTCGATGTGGAATTTTTGCGCGTCTCACCGGAAAAACTTCCTAAATTTATTGACATGGTCGTCGGCAAAAATCGAAGCAATCAAGGATCTGACGAGGACGAAGTTGAGAGCGAAGATGGTGAAGGTGATTACTACGATTATTACGGCAATCGAAACAAACTTAAAGGCCTGACTTCAGGCTGGCAGCTAAATGCGTTGCAGGGCATTGCAGACAGTGTTTATCAAAATCGCTTTGTTACCAATGAGATTCCAAATAGTCGCAAGGTCAGCTTTTTACCTGTAGAGAAAATAAACGAACTCAAAGAACCTGGAATCTATGTCGCGGTGATGCGTCGACCAGGTCACTATGATTATGATTACCAAGTCACTTACTTCTATGTGAGCGACATAGGTTTGCATGTACGTCGTCAGTTAAAGCAAACTGATGTCTTCACCACTTCATTGAAAGACGGAACTGCCCAAGGTGGTATCGAACTAGAAGCTTTGGGTAATGATGGTAAAGTTTTATTGCGCGGAAAAACCGATGGCGATGGACATGGAATTTTGCCCGGATTACCGAACGGCGCAAAATTGTTGTTAGCAAAGCGTGGCAAAGAAACTTCGATTATCGCCTTGCAAGAACCGGGTTTAGATTTGGCAGAATTTGATATCGGTGGTCACTTGCCGCGTGATGCCAAATTGTTCGCTTGGTCAGGTCGCGATTTATATCGACCTGGAGAGAAATTTGTTGCTTCTTTGATGGCACGTTCAGCCGAAGGCATTGCTTTGCCTGCAGCACCAATCAAAGTTGATTTGAAAAAGCCTAGCGGTGACGTGGTGAGTTCGAGTATTTGGCAACCCAATGCGAAGACACCGGGCTACTTTCAAAACACCATCGACCTGCCACCTGATGCGGCAACCGGGCGTTGGAGCTTGGAGTTCCGAGCCGATCCTTCTGCAAAGCGACCTGATTCGATTTATAGCTTTCAAGTCGAGGAGTTTTTGCCAGAGCGTATGAAACTGAATTTGAAATCAGAGAGTGCTCCCTTGGCTAACACCAGTAGTTTCAGTGTCGAGATCCAAGGCGATTATTTATATGGCGCTCCCGCGGCTGGCAATCGTCTATTGGGTAGCGTTGCGCAGGAACGTTACAAAAATCCTGTTGCGAAAGAATGGCCAGGTTTCATATTTGGTGATTTTGCTGATGACACGAATAAGAATCGTTCTGAGTTAGAAGAAAGCACCTTAGACGATAACGGCAAAACAGAAGTAGAAGTTGCTTTCGCAGCGAATGCAAAATCACCTTTGAAAGTTCGAGCGGCATTTAGTTTATTAGAGTCTGGTGGACGCCCTGTAGTGCGTTCGATTGAGCGCGTTTGGTGGCCAGCGCAGCACATGATAGGGATACGTCCTTTATTTGAAAGAGACGTAGCGCGTGAAGGCAGCATGGCTGAGTTTGAAATTATTCGCGTCAATACAGCAGGTAAATTTTCTGTACTCAAACAAGCGCCATTCAAATTGGTTCGTGAGGAGCGTAAATATTACTGGCGTTATGAAGCAGGTCGTGGTTGGTATTCTGGTTATACAGAAGGTGAAGAAACCATTCACGCTGGTGCTTTAGAGTTGAAGAATCGCGCAAAGTTAACTGTGCCTGTGAAATGGGGACGTTATCGTTTAGAAGTCACCGATCCAGAAACCAATTTGGTTGCTCGTTATTTCTTCTACGCGGGTTGGAATGCACAAGATAGTGAAAGCGTCGGCAACCGCCCTGATCGCGTACGCCTGCAGTTAGAGGGCGCGCCGGCCAAACCAGGCAATGATGTCAAACTCAAGATTGTGCCGCCACATGATGGCGAAGCTTTGGTGTTAGTCGAGGCAGATAAAGTTTTATGGAGCAAACGTGTTTCAGTGAGTACGGATGGTACGACCGTGAACATTCCTATCGATAAAGCATGGAATCGTTCCGACATGTATATTTCGACGGTGGTATTTCGTCCTGGAAGTCAGGGCGATAAAGTTACTCCAGCGCGCGCTGTTGGCTTAACTTGGTTGCCATTAGCACGTGAGGCGCGAAAACTGAAAATCAGCCTCACAACACCAGCACAAGTTGAGCCAGAAAAACGCATGACTGCCAAAGTAAAAGTCGAAAATGCGGCAGGTAAAAAAGCTATGGTAACGGTATCCGCAGTCGATGTCGGTATTCTCAATATAACCAGTTTTAAAACACCTGATCCGTTTGACTTCTTCTTTGGCAAACATCGTTTTAGCGCCGAGTTGACTGATATTTACGGCAAGCTAATAGAACGTATGGATGGTACGCCTGGCAAAATTAAATGGGGTGGTGATGCAGGTAAACGCGACACCAAGAGCATGCCGAAAAAGGTCAAACTTGTCGATATTTTTTCAGGTCCAGTTCAACTCAATGAAAAAGGTGAAGCAGATGTGCCATTGAATATTCCCGACTTCAACGGCAGCTTGCGTGTGATGGTGGTAGCATCGACCGATGATGCATATGGCAGTACCGATAAAGAAGTCGTGGTCAGCGCGCCTATCGTCGCTGAGATCGCAACACCACGTTTCATTGGTCCTGGCGATACTTCCACCTTTGCACTTGATGTCACTAACATGATGCAAAGTGAGCAAAGCATTCAAATCAAACTCTCTGCCGATAAATTATTAAAGATTGCGGATGGTGAACGTAATATCAAACTGGTGCCGAAACAAAGAACGATTCTGCGTTTTAATGTCGAGCCAACGGAACCATTTGGTTTATCGCGCATTAGTCTTGATCTGAAAACTGCGGGCGCCAAACCAGTTGTGATTCATCGTGAATTTGCACTGCAAATTCAACCGCCAGTACCGCGTGAACAAGATGCACGTCGCTTGCGTATAGAACCCGGTGCAATACATAAACTAGATGCGAATATGGTGGAACGTTTCTATCGTGGTTCAGCGACTTTGAGTGTCGCCATGTCGAATCGCCCTCCATTAAATGTGCGTAGTATCGTCAAGGGTTTGCTGGATTATCCTTATGGTTGCTTGGAGCAGACTACCAGTGCCGCGTATCCACATGTTTATATTGATGAGGATAGTGCAAAGGCCGTTGGCCTAGTACCGCATACCCGTGAGCAACGTGCGAAGTTTATTGAAGGTGCCATTAGTCGTATCGCTGGTATGCAAGGTGCAGAAGGTGGTTTCCGTCTATGGAATGGTAACGACGGTGCTTATGAAATGTGGTTGACACCTTATGTCACAAGTTTCTTGGCAGATGCGCGCGAAGCTGGCTTTAATGTGCCGGAAGAAATGACGAAGCGCGCGCAAAAATGGATGACCGATAAATTGAACGGTGCTGCCAATCAGTTCTCTCCATTGCCTGCTGCGGTCAAACCCAACGCCAATGGTCAATATGATTGGCGTGACTATGATTTGATCCGTAACAGTCATCAACGCTTCGCTGAATTAGCGCATATCGGCTATATGTTAGCGCGTGATCAAAAAGCATCCTTAGCGTCTTTACGTTTGCTGCATGATAGTTACCGTGATCGCGCTAAATCACCGCTCGCCTTAGTCCATCTGGGATTGGCACTGCAATTGATGGGCGACCAGAAACGTGCTGATGTCGCTTTCAATGATGCGATGACTAAGCCTTATGGGATTCGCACAGATTGGGACTGGGATTATCTTGGCGACTATGGAACTGCAGTGCGTGACCAAGCAATGTCTTATGCGTTGATGTTGCGTCACAAAGTAGTTCATCCTCAGCGTGAAATGATGTTGACGAACTTGGCAGAACGTCTAGGCAAACCACGCACATATTTTTCTACGCAAGAACGTATCGCTTTGTTCCTGGCAGCACGCGCGGCCGGTGGAACTGTCACCGATCCTTGGGAAGTTGTTTTAAAAACTGCGGAAGGTAGTAGCACCATTAGTTCCAAAAATAGTGAAAGCCGCAGTTTTGATCCAGCCTTGGCGATTAAAGGTATTAGCCTAGAAAATAAAGGATCAAATCCACTCTGGATCGAGTTAGAAGCGAGTGGTTATCCATTGAAATTGCCGATTCCTAGCACCGAGAAAATTAGCTTGGAACGGAAATGGTTCACTGTCGCCGGTAAACCTTGGACTGGAGGCAGTCTTAAAGTTGGCGATATGTTGATTGTTCGTGTCACCGCTAAATCTAAACAAATAGTCGAAGATGCTTTGGTGATCGATCATATCCCTGCAGGCTTGGAGGTCGAGAATCTCAATATTTCTCAAGGTCCGCAAGCCGGAGAATTTAGTATCGATGGCGTCAATTTGGCCGCAGCGATGGCAGATGAACGTATCAAGCATAAGGAATATCGTGATGATCGATTCGTCGCAGCAGTTAGATTAAGCGGCAGCCCGATTAACCTGTTCTATATGTTGCGCGTAGTGACACCCGGACGCTTCCATGTACCAGGAACCTATGCAGAAGATATGTATCGACCAGATATTCGTGCTTACGGCCCATCACCTGAGCCGGTGAATGTGGTTGATCCACGTGCAGGTAAGTGACGATTGGTTATGTCAATAGCAATGGCAAATTGATGTAAGGACTGTGCCTCTGGAGCAGTATGCGATAGAGGCACAGTGCAAATTCGATTTCTGAATGTGACTCGCGTCCTATTTATTTGAATTGGTAGAATGGACTGAATGAGATCGATCGCTTAGTGTGATGGTAGCGCCTGAGCGGTAGGGATATTCCATTTGTAAAGCAACGAAACTAGCAGTTCTCTCATCATACCGTTTGGCAATTTGTTTCAGCACCCAATCTAAACTTTCACCCGCGGCTAAGTCGGCGGGCATGCTCAAGATAGATGCATTTTTGGTTGAATACATATGATCGGGCTCGATCTGTAAACCGCGTAAGCTAGTGATGGCTTCTTTAGACATGCTAAACACTGTTGAGCGATAAGTACGAGAGTAGGCGTCAGCCAGCAGCGCCAGAGATAATTCATCAATGCCCTTGAAGATCGGCATTACGAATTGATCATGACTCCAAAATCGTAGCCAATTGATAGAAGCTGTCCACATGTGTGTTGCGGATAATTTGAAATCCGCGCTACGGTGTTGTGCATCCCAATTAGGTATTCCTAGCGAGTTGGCGAGCGCTTGCGTTTTTGGCTTTCCCACCATTGCTTCGACCAATGCCAGTGAAACCGGAATTGATGCGCTCACGCCAGTGCTAGTCACAATTTTTTCATCAGCGAGATAGCGCTTATCTTTAATAAATTGCGTATTGGGGAATTGTTTCTTTAGATCATCAAAAGAGTACCAATGCCCCACTGCTTTTTTAGATTCCAACAAGCCAGCATGGGCTAGTACCCAGACACCATCGCAGATTCCCACAATGGTCGCGCCCTTTTTTGCTTGCGTTTGAATCCATGCGATCAAATTTGGATCATCGCTGTGATGCACCGCGGGGACAATTACATAGTCTGCGCCAGTTGGATGCATTTGATCAAACTGTGCCGCACTAAATTGCGCTCGAATATGCAAAGCGGGAAACATTTGTATGCTACCTTCTTGCATTCCGAGCGCATAAACTTCACCGAGGTTTGCTTGCTTGAGTATCGAGTACGGAATCACATAGTCGCTCAGTTCAGTAAAACGATTGTCAGCGATGACGGCGACCACCGGATGAGTGCGGCCATCGCGCGCTTTGAAAGGTGGTAATTCAGAAGCCCGTAAGCTTGTCGTGTCAACCAATAACAAGCAACATATACACAGCATAGACATTAGCAAGCGTAGTGTGTTTGTGTTGCAGCTAGAAGGCTTATCTTGAATGAGATATGCGAATTTAAGTGTGTAATTCCACATAGACTAGTACCTTTCATCAAATTTCTTCTTCAAAGGAGCGGATATTTTGTTGACTTGGCGCACTGTAAAACGGCTTGGTGACATCAAAAATGGAAATATGACTAATGGTAGAAAGCTTGCCTTATATGGTGTTTATACGACGACGAACGGAACACTGATTTATTTGAGGGCTTAGATACGTGCTAGAGAACTGCACAAAAGTGTATTCAAAATGTGAGATAAATAAATATTAATCTATAATTAATATTTATTTAATTGGGTTCTTTATGACTGATTCAGTGCACTTTCAAAATTGTCGTTTATCTTTCGTAATCGCATGTTTGATCATGGTGAATATGAGCGGATTCGCCTCAGCCCAAGGGGTTTATAAGTGGGTTGATAAGGATGGAAAGGTGCACTATGGCGATAAGCGTAATGCACCCAATGCCACGAAAGAGAGCGACATCAAAGCATCAAAAATGCCTGGAACGGTTGGTGTCACGCCAGCGATGATCGAGCGCGGAACAGGTCTGGGGCAAAATCAAAACAATGGTTTACCAAATCCATCGATAGGACGCGGCACGCCAAATTTACCCATTAGAGCGCCAGATATTTCGCACCCGCGCAGAACAGAAAAATGGCCAGAATATAAAACACGTATGCCCACAGAAAGTGCAGAAAATAAGCATCTATTAGCGCTCGGTGAAGCCGCTCTACAAAAATGTATTACTTTGGCCGTCAACTCGCATAACTTGAGTTTTACACCAGAAGGATCTGCTGCGCATAAGGTGTACATGGCACATTGTCCTAAAGTTCGAATCGAGTGTAATGCCTTCCGTAGAGAGCCGGAGAACAATCTCTGTGAGCCTAAGCCCACAGATGGAAAAGGACCGGTATCGGTTTTTAATATGAAGAATTGAGTGCAATCGAATAATCGCGATCCACACTCTTCTATACCGCATCGATTATGCGTTTGATCAATTACATTTGAGGCTACTTGTTTGTCATCGCGATCACGATCGTCAATAACAACAACGCCAGCAACACCGCGCCCGCAATTTTCCAATACGAGTAAGGGCGTTCGCCCTGAACTTCACCCGTCTGTCCGTTGACCAAAAAGCGATACGTCTTGTCGCCGTACTTATACGAGGATAGCCAAATCGGTAGCAAGATGTGTTTGAAGCTGATGTTGGAATAGCGTGGCTGCATAGCCGTGATGCGTTGATGATCACCGCCAATGTCGCGGCAGATTGCATCGCGGATGGCGTCTTCCATGATGACTCTCGCATCGACAAAACCGGGTTCTAGTGCGACCTGATATGCCTCGACCGTAAAGCCTGAGACGTAATCGTCGCGATAGGCTTGCAGCTTATTGAGATTCCATGGCGCTAAATTATCGGCATACTGTTTAGGTAGTGTCTTCGATGCGATGACTAAGACATCGTCGAAACTGACATTGACTTCACCAGCTGCAGGATACCAATTGGTTCTCGTTACTTGTCGTGTTCTTGTTTGACCATCTTGTACGTAGGTCTCGGTAACCTGGTAATCAACACCACGCTGTCCTTGATACGTCGTGTCAGAATCGGCGTCATAGGTCCAGTAGGGTGTGTAAATCCCCTTTAATCCGCGTTCGGCGCGATAGGCGCGTTTGAGTGCATTTGGCGCAAACCATAAGCCATGTACCCAGTCGCTGAATTTTTTGCGTGCATCACTTTCTTTGATATCGAAAGGAGCGATGGCTTTAGGTTGTATTTGACGCTTGGCATACGCATTGGCTGCGATCATCGGTGCGGCGCAAAATGGGCAGCGATCCGATACGATATGTGGTCCAAACTGCGATTGTGCGCCGCAGGCGGTACACTTCACCGTTTGTTGCTCGATAGTCGCTTCGTTTCCAGCTTGCTTGCTTAAGTAGGCTTGATAGTCTAACTCTTCATAAGCAATCGCTTGTTCAGTCGCGTCTGCTTCGATTTGATTTTGATTGCCGCAGTAGGGGCATTTAAGCGCGAATTGACCCGGTGCAAATTCTAGTTTTGCGCCGCATTGCGTGCAGGGATAAGTTTTGGTGGTCACTTGCTAGTCCAAAAAACGGTGCTGTTGAGGCAGAAATAGGTGTTGATCTCACATCGGTAGAAATCGGCTTGATGTGAGATCTGATTGAGCAAGCTTGAATCAACTTACTGTGGTGGTAACGGTGGCGGCATCGCTGCAAATAGATCATGCAAATCTGCCTGATCACTGGCCTTTGCCCAAGCAGCCATACCTTGACGCCAAACTAGGCTATCGCGGGTCAAGCTACCGTTCGCAACTTGTGCTAGCAAAGCTGGTCGTTCAAATGGACCTGCTTGCGCACCGTTAATCGCGATGAAATAGGGCGTTGATCCTGGTAGCGGCGGTGGCATTGCGCCAGCAGTTTGTGTTTGCGTCGCATTGGCTTGAAATAAATTACCCATACTTTGGTTGAGCATGCCGCCTACACCGACGCCCATCATCGCGCCAGCCATGCCAGGATTTTGTGCGGCGTCACGCAATGCTTGCGCGCCTTGATACTGGGCGAATTGTTGCATGTTGCCGATCGCGCGCATCGCACCTTGTTGGTCAATCGCTTTTTCTACCTCTTCAGGTAAACCAATATCTTGCACTTGGACTTCGCATAGTTCTAAACCATATTGCTCAAAATCAGCGGCGATTTTTTCTTGTATGCGTTGTCCGACGACGCTGACTTTACTTTCTAAATCAATCACTGGCACGCCAATTTCTGGCATCACTTCTTTGATGCGCAAACCAATTTTGCCGCGTAGATTTTCTTCGATATCTTGTACGGTAAAGTCGGCTTGCGTACCTACCAATTCTAACAACACGGTTTTGGCATCACGAATACGTAAGCCATAAATACCAAATGCTGTTACCCGCACAACGCCAAATTCAGGGTCGCGCATCGTTGCCGGACCTGCGGTTCCCCATTTTAAATTGGTGAATCGAGTTGTCTTGAAGAAGTAGACCTCAGCTTTAAATGGACTATCGAATCCGTATTTCCATCCCTTGATAGTGCTGAGTATCGGCATGTTCGCTGTACTAAGTTCATACATGCCGGGCATAAATACATCGGCGACTTGACCTTTACCCAGTTGGCCCTCATTAACCATGACCGCAACTTGACCCTCGCGCACCGTGAGTTTGGCGCCCATTTTGATTTCGTTCTGATAGCGCTCAAAACGATGCACCATCACATTCGGATTATCGTCTAGCCATTCGACGATATCGATAAACTCATTGCTTAGCTTGTTCCATAATCCCATGCTGTTCTCCGATCGCTTATTCTTAAGAAGAGAAAAATTGTTGTCGTGGATTTTTGTCCTCAGAGGTGAGGCGAATCCTGAAGGTTTGCTGATAAGTTAGTATTGCCGATTTAATACAGTATCACAAGTCTTACTGGATCTTTAATCTGAAAAATTGAGTAACTGATTGCTTAAAAGTGGATTCGAATTTTGTTAACTCATCCCCAAGACACTAAGTACTTAATTAAGCAAATTCTTCTTGCTAGATCTTATTCAATAGAAAAACACTCCGAAATCATGTTTCTGAAGTCCGAAATCGCGGTTTGCCATAGCGAATTTACTGCATTCCAGTAAATTGCCTTAAGCGAATTTGGGCGTTGAGTTGATATTCAAAAGTCGTAACAGGCTTTTGGAAAAGTTTTACAGCTTGCACTTTTAGATAACTTGCTCCTGCATTCGCATCCGTTAACGATTTGATCTTTGAATTAAGGTGCGTGTATGAAGCTAAGTTGTTTTATTTTTCTTTCTCGTGTTTTTCTTGCAGCTTATTTATTGTTTGGTGTATTTGGGGCTACGCAGGCAGCCTCCTCCCTTTCGTTTGGCAGCACAGTACTTGGTACTAATCAATCCGGTTTGAAGGAGCAAGCTGGGATCGCTAAGCAAAGCAATCCACGACGGATTTTGTTTGTTACCTCAAATCAGCATTTTTACGGCAAGTCTGATATTCCTGCCGCGAATCACTTTGAAGAAATTGTGATGGCCTACGACGTCTTTGTGAATCATGGCTATCGCGTGGATATTGTCAGCCCAGAAGGTGGTGCAATTCCGATAGATTATGTAAATACCTCGATCCCAATCCAGAAAAAGTATCTTTACGACGAGAACTTCATGAATAAGCTGGAGCGTACCTATCGACCTGAAGAGCTCAATTTTGCGGATTATGCCGCGGTCTATTACAGCGGTGGCGGTGCGGCGATGTTTGGTGTCGCTGAAAATCGTGCGATTCAGAAATTGGTGGTCAGCATTTATGAGAACAACGGCCTTGTCTCGGCAGTGTGTCACGGAACCGCTGGTTTAGTCTATTTGGCGGGAAATGATGGGAAGTCTTTGCTAGATGGAAAAAATATTACCGGGTTTCCTGATGCCTTCGAGCGTAAGGACCGACCGTACTACGCTACTTTTCCGTTCAAGATGGATCAAGCGGTTCAGGCGGCAGGTGCTCACTTCAAGTATTCCCCCAATTGGGGCGATAAATTTTATATTCGAGATGGTCGTTTGATTACCGGACAAGATCCTTCCTCATCGAGTTTGGTCGCCAAGGAAATCGTGGAATATTTGAAGGCGCATGGACTAGGCTCCGTAGCGCAAGACGAAAAGGCCGAACTTGATCAAATTAGACTTGTATTGACAGACTACATAGATGGTACCGCGAATGGTGAACCTGATCGTGTACGTAAAGCTTTTCATGAAGACCTTAATCTTTATTCGATTAAGAATGACAGTCTAGATGTTTGGAAAGGGAAAACCTATATCGCCAATATTGCGGTTGGCAAGAGTAATACACGTCAAGGAAAAATCGTCACGATCGATTATGAAAAAAATGTCGCCATGGCAAAGATCGAGATATTGGTTCCAGGCTTTCGTGTATTTACTGATTATTTAATGCTGGCAAAAGTAAAAGGTGTTTGGAAAATCATTCACAAGTCATTTACATCAAGACCAGTTTAATTTAACTAGTGCGAATTTAGACTAATAACACGAAGAAGGCCCAATGCCGTTAAGACATTGGGTTTTCTTAAATTAGAGAAAAATGATGTTGATATTGATAACTCGAATTTGTCTTAGTTTTATCTTGATGCTACTGCTGCCTGCGTATAGTTTTGCGGAAGTATCAGCAAAGGTTGCAATTGATCGTTACGTACGAGAGATTCAGCAATCACATCGCATTCCCGGTTTAGCATTGGCGATTGTGCGAGATGGTAAGGTGATCCATCGAGCAAATTATGGAACAGCGAATATTGAATTTGATGTGTCGGTTTCTGATGAAACGGTGTTTCCTCTTTTTTCAACAACTAAGATATTTTCTGTCGTCGCAGTACATCAATTAATAGAACAAAAGAAAATTTCACTTGATAGTAATTTGGCCGATTTATTAGACGATCTTCCGGAAACTTGGCGGGAGGTGAAGATCAAGCATTTATTGAGTCACTCTTCTGGCTTACCTGATATTGTGGTTTACGAAAATCAGGTTGAGAGTGAGGCGCAGCAAGCTGTATACGCACAAGCCATCCTGTTTAAACCCGGTGCAAAGTTTGATTACAACCAAACCAATTATTGGTTACTGAATCGCATTTTCCAGAAAATCACGGGACAAAGCCTAAGCAACTATATTTTGACAACGCAGTTTTTAGGTACGCAAGAGACAGTTTTTTTCGAGGGTAATCATCTCGCTGTTCATCCTCACTTTAGTGTGGGATATAACAACGTTGGAAGTAAATTGATGAAGCGAAACTGGCACTTTCCGCAGTATAACTACGGGGCAGCCGGTTTAAATATGAGTATGAATGCTTTTCTCGAATGGCATAGGAAACTAGAGAGCGGTATCTTGCTATCTGCGACGAGCTTAGCGAATTTGCGACAAGCATTTGTGTATGACCAAGCCAGAAGTTTTGCACATGGCTGGGATTTGATATATGTGGACGGAGTCGCTTCCTATGGCTTTACCGGTGGCATGGCGACGGCATTTCGACAAGTGCCACAGAAAAAAATGACGCTGATATTGTTAGCAAATGCGATGTTCATTCCTTCTGCAAAGCAAACGAGTTTGGATGGCTTTGTGAATCGACTTCTTTTAATGGCGGAAACGCTGTGATGAAGTACCAACGCTATTTTCCTAGAACTTCTTCGATATCAAGCTGGGTCTGAGATTGCTCTTAAGCTCGTCTATTTTATCCATTAATAGCTGAATCACTTCTTGGGTTTGCTATACCAAAGAGCGTTTACAATAATCCATCGGTCACCAAAACGCCCCATGTGAAAATAGTCTACAAACCATGGTGTTTCTAATCGCACCGATGCGGCATTGTCGGTGACATCCAGAATCTTGCACGTTCTGTCCCATTGTTCTTTTGGGGTTTTTAATACACCTTGTTTGGTCAGGCTAACTAACTCTTCTTTTGACATGCGGCGCAAACCTAAGCGTTCATCGGGAGTGTCGCCGATAGCGGCGCGTTTTGCCAGATCAGGGTGGAGGGCGCGCGCAACACGTTGTGGATTGGCCTCTAGTTGACCATCAATATAGTCAAAGCAAGTGGCCTCGATGGCGGCGATAGCTGATTTATCAGTTTCTGCTGGTGCGGTACTCGAGAATGCTAATAGCGCAAAAAGGGCAGTGATACTCATAGCGGTCCTTACTTAATATTGATTGATGGTTGATCTCAGCTTATGACTGAGTGATTTTGATTTAGTTC
This sequence comes from Affinundibacterium baiyunense, assembly GCF_018139645.1. Taxonomy (GTDB): domain Bacteria; phylum Pseudomonadota; class Gammaproteobacteria; order Burkholderiales; family Burkholderiaceae_D; genus Undibacterium; species Undibacterium baiyunense. Next base: position 23,055 of record NZ_JAGSPM010000012.1, on the reverse strand, counting down.
TTGAGATTTTACATATGTATATGAATGACTAAATTCTCGGCCTCGATATCGTGCCGTAGCTATTGTTTAAACAGCATTGTCTTCTTCATAGCGTGATTCTGGTACTTTAGCTTGTGTCGGGATTAGAGTAATATCAGAGCCGCATAAAAAGTGGTTCAGCGCGTGCAATAATCTGCATCCTTGTGATTCGCTGATATCAGTCGTCGATGGAGAGGGAGCGAGTATGTTTCGGTTTATCTTCTTGCTGGTCAGCTTGTCATTGATGCCGAGTGCGAAAGCTTGCACTTGCCCTTCAACTTTAAGTACGGATCAGCAAGTCGTCGATGGGATGATGCAAGATGCGGCGATGGTGTTTATTGGAAAAGTGACAGCGGCAAATTTGCCCAGCTTGAATTCCGCAAAGCGTAGTTTTCAATTTGTGGTGCATGAAAGCTTTAAAAGCGTAAAGAAAAATGTGGTGACTGTGTATTCTGCTTTGCGTAGCGCAGATTGTGGAACGACGCTGGCGCTTGGTAAGACTTATTTGGTTGCCGCATACGGCAGAGAAAATATGCCTATTATCCGCTCTTGTGATCGACCCGAAGAGATTGAATTTGTCGCGCAACGCATCGCATTATTGCGTGCAAAATAGGATGGTTTTTAATTGGTATTGCGATTAGGCACAAACTGCATTGCTTTTATTTTCGAGAAATAGTTGAGTTCCATTCATGACCGATTTTATCGTACGCCCGATGCAGGTAGAAGACATGGACGAGATTTTACTCGTGCAGGCCGCCTGCTATAGCGATGATATTCCTGAATCTGTCGAGTCTCTGCGAGCGAAATTGTTAGCTTCTCCCTTGAGCTGTTTTGTCGCGATTCGACATGATGAATTGATCGCGTATTTAATTTCTCTTCCTTGGAACTCATCCGCACCGCCAGCACTGAATGCGCCAACTTGCGAGATTCCTGCGCATGTCGATTGTTTGTACTTACATGATTTATCGGTGCATCCATACGCTCGTGGTACAGGCGTTGCTAGAGCACTCATCGATTGCTTTTTCTCGCGATGTGCACAATGGCAGATGCGACGTAGCTGTTTGGTGGCTGTACAAAACTCCACTAGCTATTGGCAACGATTTGGTTTTCTGCCCGCCACAACGACGGCAGAAATGCGTGAGAAGTTATCAAGCTATCCGGGCAACGCTGAATTTCTAATGCGAGAAATTTGGACGCAATCAAGTTGATATAATTCTGTTTGCTAGCGGGACGACCCGTTAGTCTTCCTTGTACTGGGGACGACCCCATCAATTCCGAAGGAATGAAGATGAGCTCTATTACCATCAACTGGTTGATCTTGTTATGTGCAGGTCTGTTTGAAATAGTGTGGGCGATTGGATTGAAATATACCGATGGTTTTTCACGTTTTTGGCCAAGTGTTATTACCGCCGCTGCGATGCTCGCTAGTGTTGTCCTATTGGGCTTTGCGATGAAGTCGCTGCCCGTAGGTACCGCCTACGCAGTTTGGGTTGGTGTTGGTGCTATAGGTACAGCGATTCTTGGCATTATTCTGTTCAATGAACCTGCTAGCTTGGCACGTATTCTTAGCTTGTTTTTGATCTTGTTGGGAATCATAGGATTGAAACTGAGTTCTCCCTAGCAAATTTATTTTGATAAAAATCACCTATCGTTTGACATCTTTATCTTGTGACTTTATGTATTTCTCTTTTCTGACATCCTCTCACTCTGTTGGCGCTAAGTGGCGCGTTGTGATCCGCAATTTGGGTTTATGTTTTGGCGTGTGTTTTTCGCTTATCGCTAGCCAAGCTTATGCTGATAACAAGGCGCAATCAAGTGAATATGGTAAACGCTTAGAGATCGAAATACAGCTGAGTCCAGAGGATGTCACGCGATTGGCGAATTTTCAGGCACCTGAAGAAAACAGAAAACTCTCAGGGCCGATGGCCTCGGTCACCGCTACATCGGAACGTTGGCGCGGTGATCCCATCAATGCAGGAAAAGACACTGGCCCTTACACCATGGTCGTCACTTTAAAAGGTCGTGCTAAGACTGCAGGTGATGTGAGTACGATGTGGAATTCTGGTTGGGATTTTAGCGATGATAGCGCGCGCGTGACGGCGTTTCCAGGCTTGTCGAAGTTGGGTGTCAAGGCTGGTGAGCAAGTGGTGATGGTGAAAGCAACTGCGCCGATACGTTTCAAAGAATCGCGCGCGGTCAGACCTGTGTTGGAATTAGTAAGAGCCGATAATTTTGAGTTTGAATCGATTTCTGTACAGATATGGTCTGGCGTCGGTGGTAGTTCGTGGCAGGATATTTTGATGTCATTTCGTTGGGTACTCGCAGGCTTGATTTTATTCTTTCTCCGATGGTGGTGGGTGAAGCGTTGAGTGTGATCGACACCGTAGTTCGATAGCGAATTTGAGTAAATTAGGAAAATCAAAGTGCAAGAAAAATTGAGGCGAAAAATCATTGCGGTGTGCGAGCAAAAAATTGCGCAAAAGGGGGCTAATGTTGGTTTGTCTTTTTATGCTTTTTTTGCGAATAGAAATGACGATCCTGCATTGTTGATGGAAGCGGCAACTTGGTGGATTCAAACACATCAGTTAGATCATTTTGAAAAAGCTGAAAAGATAAAACAGCTAGTCGAGACGATTTGATTTGCTAGTGACGATAAATAGATAAAAGAGGAGAATTCGATGAGTGCATTTTCAGAAGATATTAAGAAATTTAACGGCATCTACAAGTTACCAGTGAGCCCGACACCGACGCTGGATGTTGGTGTGCCTGCAGCGGAGAGAATGGCGGCTTTCAAAGATATTTTGTTGGAGGAAGTGCACGAAATAGATGAGATCATCGCTGCGCAACAAGCGGGAAAAGATCCACTAGAAGTCTTGACGATGTTGGCGGACTTATTAGGCGATATACAAGTCTACTGCGCTTCTGAAATGGCAAAATTTGGCTTGCCTTTGGATCAAGTATTGTCGATTATCATGCAATCCAATTTTTCAAAACTCGGCGCAGATGGTTTGCCGATTTATGATGAGCGCGGCAAGGTAATGAAAGGCCCGAATTACTGGAAACCAGAACCCAAGTTGCAAGCGATGTTGACAGAAATGACGACCACAAATTCTTCAACCAAATAAGCAATGTCAAAGAAAATATTGTACGGCTTGATGTTGCTGATGAGTTTTGCGGTTGCTGCCTATGCGACGATTGCTTATGCTGCTTTTCCTTTGGGAAGTTTGGTGCATCCCGATATGAGAATCAATTTTGAAAATCATCGTATCGCCGTTTATTTGCACATCTTTGCATCTTGTTTAGCGCTCCTAATCGGGCCGTTGCAGTTTTCTAAGCGTTTGCGCGCGAGTCGCCAGATGTTGCATCGTCACTTAGGCAAAATTTACTTAGGGTTTGGTGTGGTGCTTGGTGGTTTGTCAGGATTGTTGATTGCGGTATTTGCCTATGGCGGACTTGGCTCGAATTTGGGATTCGGTATTTTGGCTGTTTTATGGTTGTTCACTGGTGCGCGTGCGTATTGGGCGATACGGCGCGGTGATGTGATCGATCATCAACGCTGGATGATACGCAATTTCTCTCTGACCTTAGCAGCGGTTAGCTTGCGTATTTATTTACCTTTATCGATGGTTTTTGGCTGGCCATTTGACTTGTGCTATCCCATCATTTCTTGGTTATGTTGGGTGCCGAACTTACTCATCGCCGAATGGATTTTTAATCGTCCTCTATCAGTTTGATTTTTGACCTGAAACTATTCCGAAGGAGAAACTGACATGAACACCGCAATTGAATAAGGAGTTGGAATAAATCTTATCGTTGATTTGTATCGACATCTAACTCCTGATACTGGAAATATCTGATTCTAAAATTCAATTAAGGAGCATGTTTTATGCAACGATTACATCAAAAAATCGCACTGATTACCGGTGCAGCGCGGGGGATTGGCGCAGCTATTGCCAAGGCGTTTGTTGATCAAGGTGCCACCGTTATTGTGACCGATATCGATCATCAGTTAGGATCCGCCTTTGCAGCTTCTTTGGGTGCGCGAGCCCGCTATCTGCCTTTAGATGTGCGTGATGAAACCGCATGGCGATCGGTGATGGCTGAAGTTTTACAAAGTTACGGTGTTTTGCATGTGTTGGTGAATAACGCGGGCATCACTGGATTTGAGCGAGGCGTCGTTGCACATGATCCAGAAAACGCGAGTCTACAAGATTGGCGGGCTGTACTCGCTACTAATTTGGATGGTGTGTTTTTAGGATGTAAATATGCGATCCAAACGATGCGAAAAGCCAGTCAATCTGCCAAATTGCGCGGATCAATTATCAATATCTCGTCGCGCTCAGGTTTAGTCGGTATTCCTGCTGCAGCGGCTTATGCCGCATCAAAAGCTGCAGTACGTAATCACACTAAATCAGTCGCACTGTATTGCGCAGAACAAGGTTTAGCGATACGTTGTAATTCGATTCATCCGGCGGCGATCCTCACACCGATGTGGGAACCGATGCTAGGGCAGGGGGATGATAGAGCAGCTCGTATGCACGACTTGGTGCGCGAATGTCCGATGCAAAGATTTGGTTTGCCAGAAGAAGTGGCAGCGCTTGCTGTATTACTCGCTAGTGATGAAGCTGCGTATATGAATGGGACAGAACTGAATATCGATGGCGGGATGCTTGCCGGTTCTGTGCTGCGCCCAGTACCGAAGTCTTAGATAATTTGGTGGCGTCTGTTTTGCGGTAGTGGTAATCATTCACGTTTGTCACTACCGCTTTTTATTAGCGAACTAGACTTTTTTCAGGTAACATGCTTTCAGCATAAAGTTACCAGTATCCATCTTGCAATCGACTTCATGATCGCCACCGACTAAGCGAATGCTTTTTACTTTGCTACCTTGTTTTAAGGTGATTGATGAGCCTTTTACTTTAAGATCTTTGATCAAGACAACGGCGTCACCATCAGCTAAGACGTTACCGTTGGCATCTTTGACGATACGCTCATCGGACTCTTCTTCGATCGCTTGCATCGGCCACTCATGACCACAATCGGCGCAGACGTAATTGCTGTTATCAGGGTAGGTGTTTTCCATGCCACAAACTGGGCAGGCAGGTAATTGAGACATAATTTCTTTCAGTCGGGAGAAACAGGAGGCGTAAGTATAACCGACAGACGCACTTATTTTGCGCTCACGATGTTTGATGTAGCTCGACAAAGTCGCTTTTTGTCGATAAATAATGCGAAGTTAGTGATTTTTGTAAAACAAGAAGTTCGCTCAGATAGTCTCATGAGGCTTGTTACATGAATAAAACTGGTGAGCGTGTAGTGTATGCTCACCAGTTTTTGTACTTCTTACGAAGCGACCTTCTGGAGATGCTTGCGTAGCAGCTCCAGCAATATCGTCAATGGTTTAATTGACGGTAGCTTTTACTGTCAAGCTATTAAACGCTGAATACGCATATACACCGAGGTAGTAGCGCCCCGCGCTAGGTGCGTTGACCGTGCAGGTTTCAACCGATGTGGAACCATCTGATTTACATTTGTATGAAGACGTAGTTGGTTTAACCGATAGTTGCGAATAAATATCGGCGTCGCCATTTGCACCGTTTACATTAAAGACGATATTCGTTTTACCTGCAGGAACATCAATTGCGTAATACTTCCACGTGCCGGTTGTAGCACTTTGATTGCTGAGTGCGACGCCGCTGGTGAGCATAATGTCGGCAGGTGGTGTGCTGCCAGTGAGTGTCCCCTTCATGCCGTAGTAGCCGAGTGAGGAATAATTAGAGAATCCATTGGATGGTGTGCCCTCAGCACCGCCCGCGATCACTAAGCGATAATTGCCTGCACTTAAATTTAATGCGATGAATTCGGCTGAGCGATTCACTGCTTTGTTACTACTGGCGACCAAAGTGTTTGCAGAGTTATAGATTTTTGCGTCGACGTCTAACATCCCAAAATATTCGATGGGATCGATTTTTAAATCTAGTCTTCCGTTGCCGGTGACCGTGAAGTTAAATGTATCGGTATCACCTGTTCTTTCGATTTGTCCGAAGTTGGTAACAGGGCTGATGTTACCAGCGCTATCAAGGCTGAGATTTTTGCCCGATGGATTATCGTCTGCAACATACGGAATTGATTCATTCACATTCATGATGCGTAAATCATCTTCAAAGTTAGAGGCAGTGCTGTACTCGCCTTTACTCCAAGTCCAACGACTAGCTGCCCATTGCGAGCCCATCCAATAATTGCCCATGATTGGTCCCCATTGATAAGCAGCGATGCCTTCAAAATATTCGCCGCCACTTCCTCCTCTGTCGTGATTCATCCCCATTTGATGACCGATCTCATGTGCTGCGGTCATCCCTATGCCATAGCCGTAGTCAAAACCGCTGGATGGATTGCGATATAGAGTACCAGCAGCAGTGGTGCCAAATGAGCTTAACGGAGCGTTAGATCGACCATCTTGATTTACAAAGTTCAAGACACCTGTACGCAAAATATTGGCAGATTTTGCCGCGTTATAAACTGCTGGATTTGTTGTGATATTGATGTTGTACATCGAGTATTGATCAGCAACAATTTGCCATACGCGATACATGTTTTCTTTTGTCACCCCATTCAATGGGGTAGTACCACTCATCACTGCGGAATGATTTAAATAAAATACCCATGGACTGCCAGGTTTGCTTTCTAGCTTGGTTACATCTTCGTTGTTGTACGGGCCAATATGACGCGCTTGTCTCAGTGCCATTGGGCTGTATACAGGATGGATTGCACCAGCAAGTGTATTAAAGCTGGTTGCCTTTAACCAGTTCTCATCCAAGTCAGGAACGACTTTGCTGATCGCGACTTCAGTTACACTGACTATCCCTTTGGCATCTGTGCTGTACTCGTAAGCTTTTTTCTCATCATGTCGAACTAAATAGCCACGTAGATTTTTTTCTGTCCCTTTCAAATAGAAGTGCGAGTTCGCGCTACCACGTGCTTTACCTGATACAGAGACCAAACCATCTTTCAGTTGGTAATCGGTGATCTCGGTATCCAGATGTTTATTTTTTGCTGTACTCACCTCGCCAGAGCGCATAAAACTAGCATTAGGATTGGCGTGCTGCGCCCCTAAGCTACGAATCAATGCTTGTGCGGTTCCAATTTCTTGGCGTGCTCCATCTGCTGCCGTCACGTTGAATGCACTTAACAACAATGCACAAAGTAGGCCTGTGCTGAAAGTGCGAGGCTTTGCGTTAAAGGTTTTTTTGTTGGTATATTTTTTCATGTGGGTCTCCCAGTTTAAATTACGACAAATGTACGACTAATTCGCGACTAATGTGCTGTCACGCCTTTTTCATTGCATTTGCACCTAGCAAGAGCGCATTTATTGCTGCGAAATTACAGGGTTTGCTGTGTTTGTCGATGGCGCGAACGGGAAGTAGAACAGAAAAAAATGAAATTCAATATACCTTATATATATTGAAAACAAGAGAATTTGTATATACAAATAACATGATTTTTAGATAAATTTTCTTTGCTGCTCTGCGCTAGATATAATCGATGCCAATTCCATCTATTCACCAATGAATAATCATTTTTATTCTATTTTTATCGCAAGTGTATTGATTTATATTTATTTATTTTAATTGCAATTACATTGTGGTTTTTTGCTTAGTCACTAGTAAGGGCTAAGATAATGGCTAAGATTTTTTTCTTATAGAGTGAACTATGACGAACGAGATAATCCACTGTGATCAGCATGGCGATAGAACCGCCGTAATGAGTTGCGCACATATAGGTCATCAACCTTGTCATCATATTTATATCAATCCCGCTGACGATGAATATCCGGAGCAGGCTTGGTGCAATATTTGTGAACAGGCGCGAATTAAAGATCAAGGATGGTTTGATTACGCAGATGCAGTAGCAGACTGGCGTTGGATTTGTCGTTCTTGCTTGTTGAATGCAAGTGCACTGGCGGTCGAGTGTGTGCGTGTGGAGAATCCCGGCGTACCTAATGAGCGATGAGCTTATGTGTTTAAGACGATAGCGTTAAATCGATTACGATGAATGCGCTTACTAGCGTACAGCTGGTGAAAGTATAATTCTGTAGCTTGCCGGGCTTTAGCCCGATTGAGCATATCCCCACGCTTTTCGTTAGCAATTACTTGGCTGTGACATGAATATCGCATGCGACTTTAACTCTATCCTCCAGCAACACCAAGCAGGCCAATTGCAAGAGGCGCTAAGCGCTTACTTGGCCTTACTTGAGTCGTCTCCCAACCATGTGGATGCTTTAGTTTCTCTCGCTACGCTCTACTTACAACTTGGAAAATTAGATGAAAGCGCGCAGTATTTTGAGAAAGCGCTCGCGCTGCAACCAAGCAAGCTACTCGCCTTACATAATTACGGTTTGTGTTTGAAACAGCAGAAACTATTTGATCGCGCCATAGCACAATTTGATTTAGCGATCTCGGTGAATCCACAATATGAGCTCGCTTATAAAAACAAATTTGCATTGCTTGCCAGTATGGGGCGACATGAAGAGCGCATCGTGGGATTGCGGCACGCATTGGTTCATCTGCCAGGCTCGTTGGAATTGACTTTATTATTGGTGGCTAGCCTTCGTGCGCTGAAACAACATGACGAGGCTTTAACTTACATCGAAAACTTGTTACGCATCAAACCAGACTCAGAGATCGCGTACAACTTGCGAGGGAATATTCTCTTGGATTTAGATCGTGCTCAAGAGGCAGTTTTTTCATACCAGCAGGCGATTCAATTGCAGCATACGTATGCGAAAGCACACGGTAATCTTGGAATCGCTTATCTATCTCTTGCAAAATATAATGAAGCGCTTACTAGTTTTGATCGCGCACTAGAGCTGGACCCCAATTTGGTGGGCATGCCGAATAATCGTGCGAATGCACTCCAGAATTTGCACCGTTTCGATGAAGCTATTGCTGCTTATGACGAGATTTTGATACAAGCTCCACATGATTTTGTGGCCGCCGCGAATAAGGGGATGCTGTGTTTGCTGTTGGGAAGATTCGCAGAGGGCTGGCCTCTGTATGAAGCACGTTGGCATAACACTGCAATGTCGATTCATAAGGAATTATCAGCCTACCCTGTCTGGGATGGCACGGAATCGCTAAATGGGAAAACCATCATCCTGCATCCTGAGCAAGGTTATGGCGATACCATACAATTTAGTCGTTACGCTCGTGTGCTCGCGAAGTCCGCTGAGAAAGTCTATTTAGTCGTTAATCAGCCGCTTTTTCGCTTGATGCAAACTAGTGTTTCGCATTGGCCAGAGTGCGAACGGATTGAGGTGATTAGTGCCGGCGATCAGGTACCTGCATTTCATTATCAATTACCCTTGTTGACAGCACCATGCGTGTTGAAAACCGATTTAAACAACATTCCTAATTTTGGCACTTATTTGTATTGTGATGATGAAAGCCGCGCCAAGTGGTCGCAAATTCTGGGGCCAAGACTTCGACCTCGCATCGGTATCGTTTGGTCGGGATCAGACAAGCATAGCAATGATAAAAATCGTAGTCTGAGCCTTGCGGAATTGGCTTCGGTTCTTAGCGCCGAGTTAGCTTGTGATGTCGAATTTCACTCATTACAAAAAGAGATTAAGTCGGCTGATCTATCAACAATGGCAATGCTCTCGATGAGAGGTCATTCCAAAGATTTACAGAACTTCAGCGATACTGCCGCGCTAATTATGCACATGGATTTAGTGGTGAGCGTGGATACGTCGGTCGCACATTTGGCTGCCGGGCTAGGAATGCCGACTTGGATTCTTTTACCGCATGTTCCCGATTTTAGATGGTTGCTAGAGCGTTCCGATAGCCCTTGGTATGACTGTGTACGATTATTCCGTCAAACACAGGCACGAGATTGGTCTCCAGTGCTACAAAAAGTTGTGCGTGCTTGTAACGCGCAATTTCAGACGCATGCTGTCGTCGGCAAAGAGAATTTGCTTAGTCGCATGAATTATGCAAATCAATTGATCTCATCTGGACGATGGCACGAGGCCGAAGCGATTTTTCGGCAAGAGTTCGATGCACAGAGAGTGAGTGCGAAGCTCTACAATAACTGGGGCGTGGTATTGCAGAAATTGCGCAGGTTTGATGAAGCGCTTGCTGCTTTTGATGTATCGATGCAGATGGATTCCGATTATGTCAGTCCACGTCTAAATAAGTCCGTCTGTTTGCTTAGCTTAGGTCGGTTTGACGAGGGATGGCGTTTGTACGAATGGCGCTGGAAAAATGCGCAATGGGACAGCTCTCGAAGAAACTTGGGGCTGCCATTATGGTTGGGGCAAGAATCCTTAGCTGGTAAAAAAATTTTAGTTTATGCAGAACAAGGATTAGGCGACAGTATTCAGTTTTGTCGATTGCTACGCAATTTACTTGATTTAAAAGCGGTAGTGTCGCTTGAGGTGCCCAAAGCCTTGCTCGCATTGTTCCGATGCCTACCTGTTGCAGTTTATGAGAATGGAACAGCGCGACAAGACTACGATTATCAATGTCCATTATTAAGCCTGCCACTGGCCTTAAAACTTGGCACGGATAATATTCCACATGAAGTTCCTTATTTGCGAATTGAGCAGGAATTGCAAACTAGATGGCTCGAAAAAGTTTGCGCATATCAAACACCACTTCAGACAAGGAAAAAAATTGGTGTTGTGTGGGCAGGGTCGTCACGACACCATAATGATGCGCAACGTAGTTTGCCGTTTTCGATGTTTGCCAAAGTCTTGCAGAATGATGCAGATTTTTTCATTCTGCAAAAGGATATCAAGCACGCTGATCGCGTGGGTTTAAGCTTGATGCAAAGCTTTGGTAAGCGCATCTTTATCATGGAAGATGAACTGCAAGATTTAATCGATACAGCAGCGTTGATCAATTGCCTCGACTTGATAGTCTCTGTCGACACATCTGTCGCGCATTTAGCTGGAGCATTAGCCAAACCTTTATGTATATTGCTTCCATACGAGGCGGATTTTCGCTGGTTGCAAGATCGGTCGGACAGCCCATGGTATCCCACTGCGAACTTGTATCGACAGCAAGTTGTAGGTGATTGGAGTACCCCATTAAATTTGGTGAACGCACGTATTCATCGCTTGATTTTTGACGATCAGTCGCAAGTAAGCTGAGTCATTCGCGGTGTGGCTAGCTTACTTAGATTTTTCGTTACCATATAATTTGGTTAATGTGCCATTGATTTTTGCAGCTGGCACATCTTTGCTGTGAACAATGAACAATGAACAATGAACAAATCTAATTCCACAGACATAGTTGATCATGTGGATTCTCTCGCCTAGTGACGGAGATTAATTGATAGGCAGATAATTGTTCAGGCGGCATAAATTGATACTGTATAACTGGTAACAACTTTATCGACGATGACATCAATCATGATGGATACAAAAAAGCGTGCATAGAATGCACGCTTTTTGAGGTTTGATTGCAACGCTATAAAACTAAATTTTTTTCCAGCTTAAGGTGTGAATAGACTGCATTGACGTAATTCACAGCGCGCTTTGATTTCACGACCATCTTTGCAATTTACGCGATAGACTTCAACTGGGCCTTTTTTGTAAAGTAAACCTGCGCCCAAATCGGTTTCGCAACTATTTTGTTTGGCGATACGTTCTACTGTCGCGGATGAGACGCCAATTTCAAAGGGAACTTTTTGAATATTTAGGTTTGCCTCATCGACAGAAGAGCTGGGCTGCGGTGCTGATGACGTAGGGCTTGCCTGTTTGGTGTTCGCGGTTGTAGCGCTAGTATTGCGGTCTGTGGCAAGTGTAGGTGATGCATTTTTGGGTGCCTCCGAGCTAATTTCTAACAGCTTTGATTCTCGCACGCCAGCTTGACCTTGTTCTTGATCGACTAATTGCAATTTCGAACGTGCTGATAAGATGCCCATTTTCACTTCTTGCCAGACAAAATAATTCTTTCCTGCCTCTGTAATTAGATCGAGGCTAGTATCATTTTCCGCTCTTGAAACGATAGTGTGTTTTCCAGGAGGGACGTCAACTGCAAAATAAGTTTTTGATCCGGTTTTCCCGATTTCTTTGCCATTGAGTTCAACTGTCATACGAATGGCTTGTCCCATGAATTCGTTACGATAGATGTAAAGTTTGGCTTGATTAGGATTGGTTGTGAATGTCTTTGCCTTTGCGTCTTCGCTCACGCTAGCCGTTTTGACTGAAGCACATCCAGTTAACAAAGTCGCACCCAGAATCGAGATGATGGCAAATAGTTTATGTAAACGCACCATGGTTTTCCTGTATTAATAATAGCAAATAGGATATTCGTAAAATTCTGCAGCTATTTAAGCAAATTCTTGCTCCGAAGAGAAGAAATAATTGCTGTAAATGTTATGTAATCGGTGCAAGTAGTGGTTTTATGTGAAGCATGTTGAAAGATATTGCAATGAATGTGCTCTTTAATCATCCAAATAAAAAAGGCGCGCAAAATGTGCGCGCCATGTTTTAAGGTTTACTAAACCTTCTTTCAGCTCAAATTACGTGCAGGTAGTAATCGTCCTTCCACTTCGCCAAACCCAATTCGAGGCGTTCCCTCTTTTTGTGCCCAGCCACGCAAAATAACGCTGTCGCCATCTTCTATGAAGATTCTTTGCTCTCCGTTGCTAAGAGCGATTGGCTTTTTGCCGCCCTCGGTTAATTCTAACAAGGACCCGGCTTCTTCAGGTGCGGGACCTGATTGTGTGCCAGAGCCAAGGAAATCACCTGCGCGCAGATTACAGCCATTGACTGTGTGGTGCGTCACCATTTGCGAGACTGTCCAGTACGAATGACTAAAGTTGGAAAGCGACAAGCGTTGCGCAGGCAAGCCATCACGACGCATTTTTTCAGTTTGCAGTAAGACTTCAAGTTGAATATCAAATGCGCCAGTATTGCGCAAATCAGCGCTATCTAAATACGGCATAGGCTGTGGGTCCGCTGCATCACGAGTCCATGCTTTGCGATAAGGTGCTAAGGCTTCAAGTGTGACAACCCAAGGTGAAATCGTCGAAGCAAAGTTCTTTGCTAAGAAGGGACCTAAAGGTTGATATTCCCATGCCTGCACATCGCGCGCGGACCAGTCATTTAATAAACACATGCCAAATACATGTTGTTCTGCATGCTCGATATCTATCGCTTCGCCGAGTGCATTACCCTGACCAATAAAGATACCGACTTCACATTCGTAATCCAAGCGTTTTGCGGGGCCAAATGAGGGCGTCGTCGCATTTGGTGGCATGGTTTGCCCAATTGGACGACGGAATTGTTGTCCTGAGATACCGATCGATGATGAACGACCATGGTAACCAATCGGAACCCATTTGTAGTTAGGCAGTAAAGGATTATCTGGACGGAATAATTTGCCTACGGAAGTGGCGTGATGCACAGATGTATAAAAATCGGTGTAGTCACCAATTTGGGCTGGCAGAGCATATTCCGCATCTGCTTGTGCCACCAACGTACCGACCAATTGCTTTTGTGCGGCCGCGTTTTCACGCAAGGCTTTAGATAAGGCTAAACGAACTTGCGAAGACGTTTGATTCCCTAAATCCATCAAAGCATTCAGATTGCTTGCAGTCAACGCATGCGCTAAAGCGGCGTTACTAATGTCTGCAAAAACGCCAGCGTGCAAGGCAATGCTGAGATCTAAAATTTGATCTCCAATTGCTACACCGAGACGAAATTGTTCATTGCTTGCAGCGCGGCGAAATACGCCAAATGGCAAGTTCTGAATCGGAAAGTCGGTGTTGCCATCGTTGGCGGAAGTGACCCAGCTACGTAGCGCTGGATTATGTGTTTCATTTAGTTGTACGCTCATTCTTGAACTACCTTCTATAGACTTGAATTCGGGGTTTAGCGATTGCACTTATACTCAAACTCTGATATTCGAATATTAAGCTTGATTAGGATTGAAATTTTTCTTAATCCCTTGCCAGCACTGGAAATAATCTGGCTGCAATTGTGGTGAGTTCATCGCCGCGCGTGTTGGTTTGATGATGGTACAGGTTTCTATCATGAAGGCCATGGTGTTATCGACTTTCTGCGGTGTGCTAGTGTCAATATTGCTGGCTTTCTCAAAAGTTGGAGCATCCGGGCCGTGACCGCTCATGCAGTTATGTAAGCTAGCGCCACCTGGACGGAAACCGCCCGATTTTGCATCATATTGGCCATGAATTAAGCCCATAAATTCGCTCGCGATATTGCGGTGGAACCAAGGTGGGCGGAAGGTGTTTTCCGCAGCTAACCAACGTGGCGGGAAAATCACAAAATCAATCGTATCAACACCAGGCGTATTGCTTGGGGATTGCAAAACCAAGAAGATCGATGGATCTGGATGATCGTAGCTGATCGAACCGATGGTGTTGAAGTGGCGCAAATCGTATTTATAAGGCGCCATATTGCCGTGCCAAGCAACCACATCAAGTGGTGAATGCCCAATCGCCGCTTGCCACAGATTGCCACTAAATTTGGCGACCAATTTGAAATCGCCTTCGCGATCTTCATACCACGCTGTCGGCGTTAAAAAATCACGTGGATTGGCTAAACCATTCGAACCAATCACTCCCAAATCCGGCAACTTTAACATGACACCAAAATTCTCACACACATAGCCGCGCGCTTCACCATCCGGCAGCCTTACTTGAAAACGCACACCGCGAGGAATTACTGCGATCTCTTGTGGCTCAATATCGATCAAGCCCATCTCGGTTTTGATATGTAAACGGCCTTGCTGTGGAATGATTAATAGTTCTGCGTCGGCATCGTAAAAAAACTTATCTGTCATATCGCGATTGGCTGCATATAAATGAATCGCGCAGCCAGTTTGCGCATCCGCTGAACCATTGCCTGCCATCGTCAACCAGCCCTCGATAAAGTCGGTCGCTATAGTTGGCATCGGTTGCGGATCCCAACGCAATTGATTTGGCGTACTTGGCACCTGCGCAAAATCATTGGTCATATTGCCGTTATCAATTTGCACGAATGGTTGATGCATTGCGGCGGGACGAATGCGATAAGTCCAAGAACGACGATTTGAATGACGTGGTGCAGTAAATGCGGTGCCAGAAATCTGTTCCGCATATAAACCGTAAGCACATTTTTGTGGTGAATTTTGATTTGCTGGCAAGGCACCAGCTAAAGCTTCGGTCGCAAATTCATTGGCGAAACCACTCATGTATTTTGTTGTCATGATTTTATCCAAAAAGAGTAAAGCGATACGCCAAGAGCTTGCAGCAATCTAAGATCCAAATCACTGCTGCCGCGTATGGTCGCAAAAACACGAGAATTCGCTAATGTAGTGCAATCCACCTATTTTTGCGATATAAATACTAGAATGTAGGTCATTCATAAAATCAATAGTGGGGTAAGGTTTGATCGAAGCCAAAGACATTGATCTGAATCTTCTGGTGGTATTTCAAGAAGTATTTCAGGAACGCCAGATTTCTAGCGTTGCACGAAAATTGAACTTGTCGCAACCTGCGGTCAGTAATGCGCTTGCACGTCTGCGCAAAACCTTGAATGACGAGCTATTTGTGCGTACTTCTCTTGGTATGCAGCCGACACCCTTGGCGCAGCAATTGGCCGATCCAGTCGCTGCCGCTTTAGCTAACATCACAAAAGCGCTAAATCAACACGAAGCGTTCGATGCGCCAAGTAGCCAACGGCACTTCACAATTGCGATGACCGATGTGGGCGAAATGTATTTTATGCCGGTATTGATTGAGCAATGCCGTTTGCATGCGCCGCAGGTAAAAATCTCGACGGTGCGTGCGCATAATCTTGATCTCATGGCAGAAATGGAAACCGGTCGCATCGACCTTGCTTTAGGCGCATTTGACGAGGTATCGGGCGCGCTATATCACCGTCGTTTGTTCCAACAAGATTACGTCTGCATGTATCGTCAGCATCATCCCTTGATGAAGTCTAATATGTCGATGAAAGATTTTCTAAAGGCTGAGCAACTATTGGTCTCCACCACTGAAAGTCCGTACGACAAAATTAGCCAAAGCTTAGCGAAGGCAGGTGTGATCGCGAATGCGAGTTTCACCATTCCACACTTCTCTTCGGTTCCCTACATCATTAGTAGCACAGACTTGGTCGTGATCGTCCCCGAAAAGCTAGCGACCAGTGCAGCTGCTCCATTTCGATTGGCATCGATGAAGCCACCCATCAAACTACCAACACTGCAAACCAACATCTTCTGGCACCGTCGTTTTGCACAAGATGAAGGGAATCAATGGTTGCGTGCATTATTAGTGTCGTGCTTTTCAGATCGTGATTAGTTGATATTTTGATGCGACATTCTTGATGCCTGATCTCAGCTCCTTGAGAGTTTGAATGACTCTCAAGGAGGAAGATGCTTATTGCGGTTGTAGTTTAGTTCGTCACGCTCACCATGCGTTTGGTATTCCACAGTGGTGTGTGACCTGCATCAGTTCCAACGAAGGCGATTTGATATTGGTCGCCAAGTGCTTTTACTGGCAAATTTAAGGTGACAGTACGTGGGTTTCCATACACGCCAACGTAGTGACTCTTCAGTAGTACGTTATTCACATAGACTTTGACGTGCTCAGTGTTCGCTACCTCTAAGTTAAAGCTGCGCGTGCTGGCCGGAATACTCAAGATATTGCCGACAGGTGTTAAAAAACGGTGCAATGATTTAGGCGCAGGCTTTGCCAACAAAGTGTCTGCAATTTTGTCAAATTGGGTTTGGTCGCCATTGCTTAAATCACTTAATTGACGCGGCACTTGAACCGAAGCATTGCAACCGTGATCTTCAATCATCGTGCCATTATTGTAGCCACTACGGATGCTCTGACGCCACGACACACGCATTGAGACGCCACCTGGTAATATTGGGAAGATCGCTGGCGCAAAGGCATTAAAGAATGCGTGCTCCAACACGTTTGCTCCACCAGCGCCTGTTTTGGGATCTTCGCCAAACACAGTTGCAGCACCATTGTCTTGCATAGCGCAAGTGAACAAATCAGTTGCAGAATAACTGCGTGCATTCGCTAATACACCGACTGGTTTGTAGTACATCTGCCCCATGCTGTTCGCATCTGGGGCGGTAGTAAATACTCCCGTTTTGCTATATCGATTATTTGTGTTTCTAGCATCCGTAATTAGTTGGACCCAGTTTGGCCAATATTGCTTAAAGATATCTTGATTTAAGAAGTTAAAGTTCAGTGCGGTATTGAGCAAGCGTGCGGAGTTTGTGGTGGCATTACCCGGCATGAACATTTGTGGCAATTTGTCTGCATACACAATACTACCCCCGCCATTATTGCGGACATCAACAACTAAGGCATCGGTTGCAGCCAATTGATTGCGCAAGAGATTCGCGATAATCGCTAGTGCGCCGTTATCATTGACGCGGCTTGGGACAAATGAGCCGATACTGATATAGCCAAGTTTTTTAGTACCGCGATTGACGATAGCCCATTTAATCGATGGTTCTGTGGTTGCTTGCTTGGCGAATGCACCTTGATCCTGATTGAGATTCTTTTCAAGGAATTGGTTGTAACGTTCTTGAAATGGTTCATTACTCATCGCTAAAGCTTGAATTGCGGAAGCCATGTTCATGGTCTTGCCCGTGTTTGCCGCTGATGTGGTCGGACTTAAATCAGCGTCATCGTACTGGCTCATCCAAGGAATGGTGATGCTATATTCTTCGCCAGTTTGTGCAGATTTTAACTTCAAGCTGATACGATCTTTTGCTGGCGGCAGCGACGATGCTTGTGACGTAAATGTCATGGTTTGCAAGGCGCGCGAGAAGCCTGCATATAAGTTCGCGCCATTCCCGTTGATGACTTCTTTATCGACTGCTTGTTTGATTGGTAGGCCATCGTACTCTAAGACTAAGTCACCGATTTGTGGTTTGCGTTGATCTGGAAAAAATACATCGAAAAATACGCCATAAATACTGCTGATTCGGACTTCATTTTGATTCGTCGGTGAAGCAGTACGCGTAAAGTTAAATGGCAAAAAGCTGATGAACGCAGCATGTGGTAGTGGGAAGTTGTAATTCAAATGTAGATCACGTTGACTGACAAAAATTTGACTCAAATTTTTATGTAAATCAGTCGTGCTCAAGCTATCAATCGAGTTAACGACTGCTTGCACTTTAGCCGCTGGATCAACATGTCCGCTAAAGTTGGGGTTGGTGCCGTAGTACTCATTTTTTTGATAGCGATTGACGTACAAGTCGCGCAAGACGAGTTGAGATTGTTGCGCCAACAAAAGTTTTTCACTGCGAGTGAGTTCGTTAAATTTAATCAGCGGGCGAACGTTCGATAAGTAATTCGTTTTGATTTCTGCTTGCGCAAAACCTGTTGCGATCGACAGACTTAATATTGCTAGTTGGAAGTGATGCTTGACTTGCATAAAGGGGCTCCATTTGTTGGGTGCACAGTCTCGCTGTGCTATTTTTATATTGAGTAAAGACTGCATGCTTGACGATATGACATCAAGTTGGCGCAGTATGTTGCTCTCAATTTAACAAGTCAATTATGCAAATTTTAATTATAAATAACTAAAAAATCCTTTATTTTAGTGATTATCTAGGCTAGATAAAATTACTTGTCTATACCACTTTTGCGTTGAGCGGAATCAAATTAGTTGGATGGCAGTGTAGTTCAATCTAATGTCGATCGGTGCATAAAGGTGATAGCAATACCAGTGCTGAAGTGAAACATAAAATCGACGAAAGTCTTTATGCGATGCGCAAAGACTTCGGTCGATCTCATTTAGAAAAATTAGAGGTGGTGTGTGTTTAGCGTCACACAGAATCGTGCCATGTTTGACTGTCTGTGTCGTGGAGATGTCAAAAAGTTGTGGTTGATAATGCCTTGTTCGCTTTACCGCGAGTACAAATCAATAATCGTCGAAATTCCATCCTGACAAACTCGACAGAATTGCTCGCTACGGTCAAACATTAAGCATTGCATTTGTGAGCGGTAATAACCTTTTGCTTCATAGTTCGCACCTTCGAATGCGCCTATAGTTTGGTAATTTGGATCTTTACTAAATAATTGACTCGATTCGTGCAAATCTTTTTTGAACAAGGCACTCATTTCTGATTCTGGGCGATTGTTTTTTCTTAGTTCAGCACGTACTTTTTGGAATTGGCGCGCGGCATTTTCGTAGATTTCCTTTGGCCATGCAGTAGGTAGCTTTGTATCTGTGCTCAAATACTGTCTCCACTTCAATTGAGTTTTATCTTTTAAAGCGGTGACATTCGGTTCCCAAGGCTCGGTGTGAATTTCATTCCCTGTTTGGTAGGCAACCGGCGAAGTATAGTATTCGTCCGCCAAACCAGCAAAATGGTGACCAAACTCATGTACAAACAAGTAATTTGCCCAGTCACTGCCCGCCGCGGCGGTTGAGAATTGTCCAAAAATACCGCCACCGCCATAGGTGTCGTTATTGACTAGAATTTCAATGAATTCATAAGGTGCATGTTGAGCGATCTCGCGTAA
Source organism: Affinundibacterium baiyunense (assembly GCF_018139645.1). Classification (GTDB taxonomy): domain Bacteria; phylum Pseudomonadota; class Gammaproteobacteria; order Burkholderiales; family Burkholderiaceae_D; genus Undibacterium; species Undibacterium baiyunense. The sequence goes on along the minus strand of NZ_JAGSPM010000012.1, from coordinate 3,528 downwards.
GGCGCGATTGTCTAGGGTGAGTACATAGCGCTCACTGCCAAAAATATCATAGCTCGCCCCCGTTGTTGAAGCATGAAATTTTCCGGTTGATGGACGTGATACGCCCGCTTGTTTTGTGGGAACCGCTAAGCCCCAAACATTAAAGTCTTTTGCGCGCTCCTTGAAAGGCGACACCGTGAATAAAAATTGGCTTAGTCGTTTAGCGTCTGAGACAAATTTTCCCATTTGTTTTTGCGTATAGCCATCACCAATAATGAGTAAATCGACTTTATCCGTTGGCGCGCCGCTCACATGGATAGGAATAGGTTTGAGTTCGGCACCAGCTTGTTTTCTGATGACATCTGGCGCATCGGTATCGATATCCACATTCCATACCAATTGAAACTGGTTTTGCGCATCACGTTTCAAGATCCGTATGTTGACGGGTTTGGTCGGTTTGGGAAAACGCAAAGACTCTTGAAAGCCACGATCAATTTTGCTTGCTTCCGCGGTGCTTTGCCATTCCGCGAAGATGGTAGAGAATCCACGTGAATAAATTAATTCGCCGCTTGCTTTATCTCGCACCTCAAATAAATTCACGCCACGATTTGTTTGATCGATATTCTTATTTAGATTGCCAGGCCAAGGCAGCGGTTCGATTAACACGCGGTCTAAAGCAAAATGCTCGGTCTTTGCATTGCCGCTGTGTAGATAATCAACGCGAACCGTAGCGACTTGGGCAAAGCTGATATTAGCGATCCACAACAAACCAATACCAACTGCTTTGAGTAAAGATTGCATTTATTTCCCCCTTCAATATTTGTGTAAGTATTTTGCAGCGCGGACGCAAAAGCTTAACAGAGGAATAAACCGCGCTATTGAGAATCGCTATAAAAAAAGCGTGACTGTTGCCAGCCACGCTAGGAGGGGAACTTTAAAACTAAGTTGATTACTTGCGGATCATTATGCAGCCTGTAGTTGATCCGGTGCCGCGACATTGTTGACCGTGCGTAGTGGTTCGCCATCGATCAAGATACGACGAGGTTTGTGTGCTTCAGGAATTTCGCGTTGCAATTCAATATTGAGCAAGCCATTATCTAAGCGCGCACCAACGACTTTGACGTGATCCGCCAGACGGAAGCTGTGTTCAAAATCGCGTGAAGCGATGCCACGGTGCAGGTAGGTACCTTGGGTTTCTGGTTTTGCTTTGCGGCCAACTACTTTCAATACATCACGTTCAGTTTCAATTTCGATTTCACTGCGATCAAAACCGGCGACAGCCATACTGATGCGATATTGATCTTCATTGACCAATTCGATGTTGTAAGGTGGATAGCTTGGCGTTGCCTCGGCACGTTGTGCTTCATTGATGAGATGAGCTAAGCGATCAAAACCGATGGCGGAACGATAGAGTGGAGAGAAGTCAAAATTACGCATGATATATATCCTTATAAGTTGAAGCGATATGAATGAATTAAATTTGCAGACCTCACTTGAGCATCTGCTGATTCCGATATGTAGATGCGGAAAAGGCTTTTCAAGAGAAAATAACTTATATTTTTGAGGGACTTGAAAGGCTTATTTTTGCCCCCATTTCCTTTCGCTTTTTTTATGATCCTTAGTGATTTCTTTCGCACTGGAAAGTGAAGATATTTAATTTCCACTTTTTTGGTTTTTCTATATCAGTGGAAAATAACTGTGTGAAAAATGACGTGGTAAAAATGATCTAAATTTTTTAGGCAAAAAAATTTTTAAAAAAATTTGAAATTCGTGTCAACACAAAAAAACTTGAGCCCGTTGTGGATGTACGCAGCAAACACTGCGCAACAGCAAGACAAAATAAAGTTGTACCGGAATACAAAACTCACTTTAATTCATTTGATCTACATAGGAATTCATCATGAAAAAAATCGCATTGACTATCATCGCAACGACATTGTCTATGACTGCTGCATTCGCAAATGCAGAACAAACACCAGCGGCAAGTGCGAGCGCTAAGGCAGCAGTAGCAACGGCAGCAGCACCAGCAGCGTCTGCTGCTATGCAAACCGCTGCGCCAAAAGCAGCCGCAGCAGCGACAGCAGCCTCTAGTGCAGTCGCAAGCGCGGCAACTAAAGCGGCTAGTGTTCCAGCAAGTGCGCCAAGCGCTACTGCAGCAAGCGTACCAGCAGCTGCAAAAGCAGCAGCGAGTGCTGATGTGAAAGGTGCACCAGCAAAGCACGCTGACAAAGCAGTGAAAAAAGTAGAAAAAGCAGTTGAGAAAACAACTGAAAAGGCTGCAGCATCGGTACCAGCTGCAAGTAAATAAGTAAGAGAATTTGTCGCTGAGTAAAACAGTGATTTGGTAAGCAAATTCACTCTATGGCAATATCGTAGATCCGCAGCCTCAAGTACAAATAGGCAGTAAGAAATGTAGTGCAAAAGAACGGAAAAGTGTAATCACAAAACGGCGCATCTTTGCGCCGTTTTGCATTGAATGTGAGATGAAACTTGCGCGTTACGATAGATCAAAATGGTTTTGAAATGCTGCGCAGTTGATCGCGCTTTTTTGCATTCTGCTCCCAAGAACTGACATTTCATCTTTTTTCGCAGACAATTTTAAAAAATACTGGCAGACTCTCATCACTCGATGTAGTTCTTTACTTAATTTTTACTTACGGAGTTCCCCATGCGCAAATTCATCGTCTCTTGTTTCACTGTTGGCTTGGTGCTTGCTAGTTCTTTCGCTGCGGCGGGTGAGCAAGTTCGCAAAGTTTCTCCTTTCAATACGATTCGTACGCAAGGCGCTTTGTCAGTTGAAGTGGTGGTGGGTAGTGCACATTCAATTACTGTCAAAGGCGATGATAAATACATGGATAAAATTATTACCGACATTGCAGGTGATGAGCTATTGATCAGTTACAAAGAAAAGAAGAATATTCGCATTTCTGATGATTTGAAAGTGATCGTGACGATGCCGACCTTGACCAAGTTTAAAATGGAAGGCGCGGGTTTAACCACCGTTAGTAAAATCGCTGGCGAGCGTTTTGAATTAAATTACGAAGGCGTTGGATTATTAAAAATGAGCGGAAAAGTGCGTGACTTTAAATTGCGTGCACAAGGTGTAGGCTTTGTCGATGCGAAAGGCTTGGTAGCAGAAAATGTTGACGCCACAGTAGAAGGAATTGGCTCGGTTGAAGTCACCGCAACTGAAAAACTGAAAGCGAATGTACAAGGCATAGGCTCATTAAATTATTTTGGTAATCCTAAATCTATCAGTAAAACAGTTGATGGTATTGGTGGCGTGAGTGCTGGAAAATAATTCTTCCTTTGATTACTCTTGACGCTAGTAGACGATATTGCCTGATGGAGGTCGAGTGCAAGTTTAATGCAGATTAAATTGGATTAGATGAGGACAAAAAAGCCAGCGAAGAATGATATCTTAAACTGAACCCCAAAAGTTGGACACCAACTTTTGGGGTTTTTTAATGGCTAAACATACAGAAGAGTTTAAATACCGTGTAGTGCAAGAGTATTTAAGTGGCGCACTGGGGTATCTTGCATTAAGTA
>NZ_JAGSPM010000044.1 GCF_018139645.1 Affinundibacterium baiyunense | reverse complement strand
ATTGTTCTCAAGGTCAGAGCTTCGCCGAGGAGGCGAGGACGATGGCAATCGCCGGGCAGTGCTCCTCCTGCTATTATACGTCACCCACCCTGCAGCTCCAGCTCCACCGACGGCACAGCCACCTGCCGCGGCAGCCCCAAGCCGCACGAAGAGCGCGGCGGCCGAGGTTGCAGGTGGCCGCAGCTGCCGGCAGCGGGCCCATCAGGGCGGCCACGGATACCGAGTTCTTCCAGCCTTCCGACACCAGGCCAATCATGCTCTTCGAC
>NZ_JAGSPM010000043.1 GCF_018139645.1 Affinundibacterium baiyunense | reverse complement strand
GAACAAGCTGAATACAAATCAGCATTTGCATCACAATCTACAGAAACAATCGTTTCTACTTTGTACGTAAACATGTTTGGTCGTCCTGCTGATGCAGCTGGCTTGTTGTACTGGGTAGGCGAAATCAATGCTGGCCGTACAACATTGGGCGCAGCAGCGATCAACATTTTGAACGGCGCTAAAGACGCAGACAAAGTTGCAATCGATTCTAAAGTAACTGCAGCTACTTCTTTCACAACAGCGATCGACACAACAGACGAAATCGTTGCTTACTCTAAAGCAGGTGGTACAGCTGCTGCTAAAGTATGGTTGGGTGTTGTTACTACAGCAGCTACTGCAACTTCACAAATCGCTGCACAAGACGCAGTGATCAAAGCAATCGTTGACGGCGCTGTTGCTAACAACGTGTTGACAAACGCAACGGACATCTTGAGTGGTTCTTCATTCACAGCACCACAAGTGTACACACCAGGTGGCGA
>NZ_JAGSPM010000042.1 GCF_018139645.1 Affinundibacterium baiyunense | reverse complement strand
ACAATTGCGCACTGTGAGTGAGTACGCCCCGATTCAGGCAGGGTTGCGTCCCTTTGCTTCAACCAAGGCCACTTCAATGTCATGTTTACGTTGGATGTAACGATCTGTGAAAGCGACATGTTGAATTCAACCTCATTCCATGTGTTTATCACTCAGACTTGAGACCTGGAGTGGGCCCTCCGGCGAGCCTTAAACAGTGTCAAACGCATTTTCGCACCGGAAGTCCCCGTTCTGGTACGTATGTCGGTGGCATGGATTCCATGGGCGTCAATTATCAAGTTCACTTCAATTTACGTGGAAGTCAGGTTTCCTCAAATACTCGGTTTAATCTCGCATGCCTTCACAGCCTGGGATCGAGCGACGAATTTGCTGCTAGGGCGTCACTCTGCGCTGCTCGTCGACCTGTTCTTGCTCTCGACACGAGGATGATGTCACCGCTGGCTCCACCAGGATCTGCTGCGCGCACGGATGTGGTGCAGAAG
>NZ_JAGSPM010000011.1 GCF_018139645.1 Affinundibacterium baiyunense | reverse complement strand
TACTTAATGCAAGATACCCCAGTGCGCCACTTAAATACTCTTGCACTACACGGTATTTAAACTCTTCTGTATGTTTAGCCATTAAAAAACCCCAAAAGTTGGTGTCCAACTTTTGGGGTTCAGTTTAGAAGAAATTTCTTCTCAGGCTTTTTTCTCGTTTTTATACCCGACAAATTCAATCAATGCATGATCGACATACAAGTCGATTACGCATTATTTAAATCGCGCTCATATCAATTGTCGCTTCCGTTTTTGCCTGAATCTCTTCCTTGCTAACCCCTGGCGCCAATTCAACCAACTTCAATCCGCTTGGTGTAACATCGATTACACCCAGATCGGTGATAATACGATCTACCACAGCAACACCAGTTAATGGCAAATTACACGTCTTCAAAATCTTATGTGCATCGCCTTTCGCAACGTGCTCCATCAACACCACAACACGGCCAACACCTGCGACCAAATCCATTGCGCCGCCCATGCCTTTTACCATTTTTCCTGGAATCATCCAGTTGGCAAGGTCGCCCTTTTCTGAAACTTGCATTGCGCCCAAGATTGCCACATTAATTTTGCCACCGCGGATCATTGCGAATGAATCAGCAGAACTAAAAATCGATGAGCCTGCTAAGGTCGTTACCGTTTGCTTACCTGCATTGATCAAATCTGGATCAACTTGATCTTCTGTTGGAAATGGGCCGATGCCTAGCAATCCGTTTTCAGATTGCAACCACACTTCCATATGGCTTGGCACATGATTCGCCACCAAAGTTGGCAAACCAATTCCCAAGTTCACATAAAAACCATCTTGTAATTCTTGCGCCGCGCGAGCAGCCATTTCGTCACGATTCCATGCCATGATGATGTCCTCTTTCTTATTCGGTGATTAACTTTGGGATACAGTGCGCTGCTCGATGCGTTTTTCTGGATTCGCATTGACAACGATACGATGCACATAAATACCCGGTGTATGAACCTCATCAGGATCAATCTCACCAATCTCAACCAAATGTTCGACCTCAACCACTGTGATTTTGCCCGCCATTGCCACATTAGGATTGAAGTTGCGTGCAGTTTTGCGATACACCAAATTACCCGCTTTATCGGCTTTGTAAGCCTTTACCAATGAAACGTCCGCTACTAATGAACGTTCCATCACGTACTGTTCGCCATCAAACTCACGCACTTCTTTGCCTTCTGCGACGATAGTACCGACACCCGTCTTAGTAAAAAACGCAGGAATACCAGCGCCGCCAGCACGCAATTTCTCTGCCAATGTGCCCTGTGGCGTGAACTCCAACTGCAATTCGCCAGCCAAATATTGGCGTTCAAATTCTTTATTTTCGCCCACATAAGAAGAAATCATCTTAGTGATTTGACGCGTTGTCAGCAATTGACCCAAGCCAAAACCATCAACCCCTGCGTTATTTGAAATGGCAGTTAAGTTCTTTTTACCACTATCGCGCAATGCAGCGATCAAGGCTTCTGGAATGCCGCACAAACCAAAACCACCAACTGCGATAGTCTGACCATCTTTAACAATATCAGCCAGTGCCGTAGCGGCATCAGGATAAAGCTTATTCATATGTCTCCCTTTTCTAGGTGTACAAAAAAATTAAGGATAGAGCGCATTTACTGACAATGCAATACCGTAGAACTACTAGCGAAAGTGTGCACAAAGTCTCTTCGTTTTTGCACACAATAGGTGAATAACTCGCCAGAAAATAAGCTTCGTTGTATTCTAATGGACTTATTACCCTCATATGCCTTACCAATTCCCTTCTCTATCGCCATGCCCGTTGCCACACCCATTGATTTTGAAAGTATTTTTCAATTAGCACCGATCGGCATGTGCGTTTCGCAAAACCGCAGGATCAGCGCATGCAATCGAGCTTTAGCAAGCATGTTTGGCTATCAGCAAGAGGATTTAGTCGGACAATCTTTCTTGATTTTATATCCGAGTCCAGATGAATTTGAGCGAACCGGCGCACGCATCGAACCAATTATCAATGCCACCGGAACATATTCAGACGAGAGAATCATGAAGCGGGCAAACCAGGAGTTATTTTGGTGCCATGTTACAGGCCGCTCACTAAATCCCGCGAATGCGCATGCCTCAGGAATTTGGACATTTGACGACTTAAGCGCCAAACGCAAAGTATCACAAGAGTTATCAACCAGAGAACGCGAAATCGCCGCGCTCTTAGCCGAGGGACAAACCAGCAAACTAATCGCGCGCAACTTACATTTAAGTCCACGCACGATAGAAATGCATCGCTCTAAATTGATGAAAAAACTCAATGCCACGACATCGAGTGATCTTATTAATAAACTCTTACGAATAAATTGATTGTAAAGATCAAAAAATACATCGGCGTTTTTTGTATGGCTAAAACACTTCAGTTTCGCCCCCCTCCCCCTCTTGGTAGCGCATCGCGATTTCCTTAAATTCATCCGTGATCTTTAAAAACACATCCAAAATATCGGGATCGAAATGCGTGCCGCGTCCTTTGCGCATGATATCAATCGCTTCTTCATGCGTGAATGCTGGCTTATAAACCCGTCTTGAAATCAAGGCATCATAAACATCGGCAACTGCCATTAATCTTGCAGAAATGGGAATTGCATCGCCAGACAAATTTTCTGGATAACCAGAGCCATCCCATTTTTCTTGATGCGAGTAGGTAATTTCACGCGCGAAACGTAAAAATTCATTACTTTCACCGAGATAACGTTCTACCGATAAAATCGTTTCGCGTCCATAATTGGTATGCAGCTTCATAATTTCAAATTCTTCTGAAGTCAGCTTGCCAGGCTTCAAAAGAATATTGTCTGGAATGCCGACCTTACCGATATCGTGTAAAGGTGCGGACTTATATAAAAGCTCTATATTTTCATCGGTCAATTCAGCTGAAAAGCGAGGCAAGTGTTTCAGCTGCCTTGCCAAAGCGGCGACGTAATTTTGCGTGCGACGAATATGATTGCCCGTTTCGTTATCACGTGTTTCGGCTAAGGAAGCCATCGCCATAATGATCGCGTCCTGCATCTTAGCAAGCTTGCGAGTGCGGTCTTTAACTAGGCCTTCCAAATTTTTATTCTGATCTTGCAAAAGATTTCTGGCTCTCACCAAGTTCAATTGTGTTGCCACCCGCGCCAACACGATAGGCGGACTTACTGGCTTACTAATGTAGTCCACGGCGCCCAATTTCAATCCCATTTCTTCGTCTGAAACTTGGCTTTTAGCCGTCAAAAAGATTATAGGAATGTGATTAGTTTGGGGATTCTCTTTCAAGCGACGACAGGTTTCATAGCCATCCATCTCAGGCATCATCACATCCAACAAAATCAAATCGGGGCTAGGGTCTATCGAAGCAATATGCAAAGCTTTCAAGCCATTGGTCGCGATCTTAATCTTATACTTGTCTTTGAGCAGTGCGGAGAGCAAAGTTATATTATCGGGAGTGTCGTCTACGATTAAGATGACTTGCTTCGCATCTTGGTCCTGAGCATCATTCATATTTCACCTTAGAATAAGTTCAACGTTTCAATTGCTGTCATTACTTCAAAACTAATTCTCTTCGTTTTGTCGGACTGCTTACCACCTTTTATTCCAAGCTCATACCAATCATGTGGGCGTTACCTTTCATAATTGACTGAATTACATCAAAGTCATACTGTGAGGCAGCCCGCATGATTTGCTTTTGCACATCCGAACCAAACGCGAGGTTTAGCTCCTCCGTCGCATCTTGCAACAATTCCAACGCATCGCCATCATAACTAGCAACCAACTTATAGCATGCGCGTAACTTCGCATGCACTTCCTCTGTACTTAAGCTGGCGCTGTCACGTTCGCCGTGGCTTCCGATAGCAAGTTGTTCGTTGCTCAAACAGTCTTCAATTGCTTCAATCGTAAAGTGTAATTGTCGCTCGGCGCTTTCTAGCAAAGAATCCATTTGCGCGACTGGCGTCAAAGCTTCTAATTGGGCTTCGATTCGAGCAGCAAGTAATTGCACATCCGCGCCGATTAAGCCAGCGACGCCTTTGAGTGTATGAGCAACCATCTCGGCCGTTTTGTAATCAACCTGAGCTAATGCTTCTTTAATCTTACTCACAGCCATGCGCTGATCTATCACAAATAACTTCAAGAGCTTGAAGTAAAGCTGCCGATCACCCATCGTTCGACTAAGTCCAAGTCGGGTATCAACACCTTTAATACTTAAAGATCTGTCTGTATTTCCATTTGAGGAAATTGCACGATGGTCATTGCTCGTCACCACGAATGAACTGCACCAATCAGCGACTGTTTGATATAACTCGTTCGGATTTACAGGTTTGGCAATATGGGCATTCATGCCAGAATCAAAACACCGCTCTCGTTCGATCAATAATGCATGGGCGGTCATCGCAACAATCGGCAAATCTTGAAATTGTGAATTCTGACGAATCAATTTAGTCGCTTCATGCCCATCCATTTCGGGCATTTGGACATCCATCAATACCAAACCATAAAAATGTGGGTCTTGCGAAAATAAACGATCAACCGCCGCACGTCCATTGATAGCGACATCAACCATAATATCGGCCGACTCCAACAATTCCTTGGCGATCTGTTGATTGACTAAATTATCTTCTACCAACAACACGTGCAGATTTTTGCACTTGAAACTTCCGTGTATCGTGTTGACGGCATTAAAGCGCTGATGAAATGCAAACATATTCACCAAGCAATCAAACACATTTGATGTGTTAAATGGTTTATCTAAGTAGGCATCGGCGATTGTAGCTTCCTCGCGATAATTTAAATTCTCACGCGCTGTTGCACCGACCAAAGCAATTTTTGGGGCTATGCGCAATGGGGTCTGCCGAATATGGGTAATCAATTCAGCACCATCCATATACGGCATATGCAAATCAACAAACACCGCATCAAACTGACGATTCTCTTGCTCCGCTTCATTCAGAACCGTCATCGCTTCCTCGCCTGAATGCGTCAATATAGTTCGAATCCCGAATGAAGCCAATTTCGCACCCAGTAATTTTGCCGCATGCAGGTGATCATCAACGATCAACATATTCAATTGATCAAATAAATCACGATTCACTTCTATCTGCTCAATGTTCAATTTCGCAAAAGGAAGTTCAAACGAAACCACAGTTCCTTGTCCCTCTTCACTGCTTAACCAGATTTCTCCCGACATGAGATTCACCATTCCTTTTGAAATGGATAAACCCAATCCAGTGCCACCAAATTTACGCGTGGTCGATTCGTCACCTTGGCTAAACGGCATAAATAACTTTGCTGATTGTTGAGGACTCATCCCGAGGCCAGTGTCTTTGACATCAAAACGTAGGCGAACGCGATCTTCTACATTTTCGGAAACTTCAGTAACACTGCAGTGAACACAAACTTCACCTTCTTCGGTGAACTTAATTGCGTTATTCACTAAGTTAATCAATACCTGACCTAGTCTAAGCGGATCGCCCTTCAATCGCTTAGGAACATTTGGCGCGATATCAAACAAATACTCTAGGCCTTTTTGCTCAGCCTTCTCACTCGTCACCACCGCGACACTATTAAAGACTTCATCTAAATCAAATTCTAATTCTTCGATATCGAGCTTACCTGCTTCAATCTTAGAAAAATCCAAAATATCATTGATGATGCCCATCAAGGACAAACCAGCTTTGTGAATCTTTTCTACGTAGTCTTTTTGTTTGACCGTCAATTCTGTTTTTAAAGCCAAATGCGCCATGCCGATAATTGCATTCATAGGCGTGCGTATTTCGTGACTCATATTCGCCAAGAACAAAGACTTTGCCTCGGTCGTTTCTTCAGCATGACGACGCGCCAATTCAGAAACCTTTAATTCATTTTGCATTTGCAGAGTTTGCAAACGCATTTGTTCGTCCATACTTGCTTTGAGTTGCGATTCCAGCAGCTTCCGTTGCGTCAAATCAGAAACAAAAGATAAAGTCGCCGCTTGCCCTTCCCACTCAATTAACACCGAAGAAATTTCAACCCAAATCAACTGCTGACTGTATCGATGCTGTAAACGAATTTGATAATATTGTTCGACTGCCTCGCCACGCAAACGTCGCTGATGACGCTCAGTGACGATGGGTACATCTTCTATATAAATTGAAGACGTGAACGGCATACCGATCAACTCTTCATGTGAGTGCCCTGTGAGCGATTGAATCATCCGATTCGCAAATGCGATCTTTGCATTTTGAACCACCACGATCCCTTCAGTGACATTGTCAATTAGTAGACGATAGTTATATTCCGATTTATGTAAATCGTCTTCCAACTGTCGACGTGCTGAAATATCCATCACAACCCAAACGGTACCGTAGGACAAGTCATTCTTATTAACTGCACGACCAGAAAATTGCACCCAAAATAAACTACCATCACTGCGGCGCATTTGTAGCTCGGTCTCAAACGCTTCACCACGTAACACTGCCTGACTAACAGCCGCACCACTCTCTAAATAACTCTCACGCGACTCATAAAATGGCTCTAAGGATGCGCCAAGAACTCGATCACGTTCAACGCCAAAAATCTGACACAAAGGCGTATTTACCCACTGCACGCGACCTTGGCTATTCAAGAAAATCATGCCGACTATCGAGTTCTCTAGAATTGTTTCTCGCTCAGTCAACATACGCTGCAATTCATCGGCCAACGATTTGCGCTCAATGGTAATCAATTCATTGATACGTCTATCTTGTTCCGCTTGTTTAAACTCGCTACGAATTTTTAAACTTTCAACTTGAATCTTGCTCGCATTTTCCTGCATACGCAGATACAAGGCTTGATGACGCTTCTGCTCTAAATAGGCCTCTTGCCAGCGCCCAAGTTCAGCGTAAATTTCGGAAAGCTCATTGATTGCGCATAATGGCAAATGGTTGTAGCCACTCTCACCAAGTTCATCAATGGCATATCTAAGCTGAGCGATGGCTTGTTCGTAATGCCCAAATCGACGATGCAAATATCCGCTAACCCACCACATATACGGCTTCAGATGCGCATCCTCGATGGCATCAATCGAGGCCAAAGCACTCTCACTAAAATTCATCGCCTCGGCTAAATGACCTCGCATTGCCAAGGTATATGCTGCTACCGAAAGATAAAATGATCGATACGAATTAATGTACACCGCATGTATATGTTCGTTCTCGATATACTGGGCAATCACCTTGTAGGCTTCGTCAAATTTCCCTAAGGCGATCTTGCATAAAGCAAGCATGGTCGAACTAAACGGTAACAGCCATTTCTCCGAAGACGATGGTGCGACATCGCATGCAATTTGCAAAAACTCTTCTGCATCACTCGGATTACCTGTCACATATAAAACTTCTCCAAGATTGGCCGCCACTTGCGCAATTCTGCTTGCAGAATCAATCTTCCGTGCTTCATCTAATGCGCGATAAAAGTAGCGAATTGCAGACAAGGTCTCACCGCGCTCTTGGCACAGAATCGCAACGATATTCAAAGCTAAAATCAATACGCGCGAGCTAACACTGTCTAAATTAGGGATTAAATTTTGCTCCGCAAATTCTGATGCCAGTTTCACTTCTCCAAGTTTGCGATACACAATCACCAACCCAGTATTGGCAAGAAAAACTCCCTCGGAACTATCTAATTGATGAAACGTCGCCGATAGGCGTTTAAAAGACGATACCGCTTGCGGCAAATTGTTTTGAAAGTAATCAGCAAAAGCCAACAACGCTTCGGCCGCCGCGTGCAACAATACATCGTTACTGATCAGACTTTCTTGGCGCATTTGCTCTGAAATCGCACATCCGTTTGGAACAGAATCCCGCAGAATATCGAGCCCATCTAAGGTGCGTAGAAGCCAATTGTTCTCTGTGCTAGTAAAAGTTTCGTGCATAGTCACTTGGATCGAAGATGATGAACTCGGCTTCGATTCTAGCTTGAAAGAACGTAGAAATGCATTGATCGTGACAAGGACAAGTGAATTTCAGAAATTGGAAATCGACAATACAACATTTAATTGATATTTAATTACGCATTCCACATTATTTTGTTAGTAGCACTTGCATCCCTACTGAATGAGTTCGACAAAAATCGACATCTCAAATTGTCATAACGCAAAAAATTTAATATGACGTGACAAGATTCGACTTAACAACTGTTAATATCAAACAATACCAAACCGCTTATTCCGATTTCTTCAATTGAACGCTGATCAAAAAACCATTCGCATACTGTTAGCTGAGGACAATGACTTCAATCGAGAAATTACGGTTGAGGTTTTGACTCAACACGGCTATGAGGTTATCGCAACAGAAAACGGCCAACAATTAATCGACGAACTCGAAGTCAATCCAGTTGAGCATTTTCATCTGATTTTGATGGATTTAGAAATGCCCATCATGGATGGACATCGAGCCACTATTGCGATTCGACAGAAGGCTGAATTTGATGCTATCCCTATCCTTGCTTTAACAGCGCACACTTCTGACGAGAGCAAACTGGAATGCAAAAAAAATGGCATGCAAGACTTCATCAGCAAACCATTCGAGCCGTCCGTGCTATTTGCCACGCTAGAAAAATTTTTGTCCTATAAACCAAACCAATATACAGTCGCAACGCCAGTGAATTTGTATGACAATCTGCAGACGCAACCCACTGTGCTACCCAAGCTCATCCATATCGATACACAACTTGGTTTGGAACTCTGCGGTGGAAATCACTCGCTGTATCATCAACTACTACAAAGTTTCACGCGATCGCAACCAGCGACGCTGCTGCACTTTAGCGCAACCAGCGATGCGGAATATGCACAAGAAGAATTCAAACGCTTAATACATACCGTAAAAGGAATGAGTGGCACAATTGGCGCCTCACAGCTGGCTCAAAAACTAGCAATATTTGAGCAAGAATTAAAGAGAATGGATGTAAAACAAGATGTGATATTAATAGAAACTGCGTTGAAACAGATCACACAATTGCTCGATCTATGTATCAGTGAAATCAATAATTATTTAGTACATCGGGAACACAACAATCCGCAAGCACATACTACAAATTCAATAATCCAAGCGGACATCGTAGAAATCACAAAAGAACTGCAATTGCTATTACTGCGCGCAGACAGCGATGCAAGTGAGCTATTTCAGACCTACCGCTTATTATTTGAAGAAAAAATGGAGGCAATCGCTTTCAAAGAACTGGATAACGCCATGCGCGAATATGATTTTGATAAAGCAAGCGCGATTTTGGAACACGCATTGCCATCGAAATAAAACAAAAAAACACGGTTTAGAGTCAATATAAAAAATCAAAATATTAACTCTTCAACTCAAAGATATATTTATGACGCACCGCAATAATTTTAGCGTTATACTAGGCTTATCTTGTCCTGCGCTGGCATTCAAAAAGTTTCAGCAATAGGAAAGCAATTCCGTCAACAACAGGGAAAACGCGAACATGCTTTATCAATTACATGAATTAAACCGTTCATTTTTAACGCCACTAACGAAATGGGCTGAGGCATCTTCAAAACTATTTGCCAATCCAATTTCTCCACTTGCGTACACCCCCTACTCGCAAAGAATGGCTGCAGCATATGAACTCGTTTTTCGCCTTGGTAAAGAATATGAGAAGCCAGAGTTCAACATTCAATTTACCAACATCGGTGAAGAGAAAGTAGAAATCATTGAGGAAGTAACGATTTCGAAGCCATTTTGTAAGCTGATTAATTTCAAGAAAAATCTTCCTGAAAACAAACGCAAGACAAGCAAACTCGTTCAACCACGAGTGTTAATCGTCGCACCGCTATCAGGTCATCACGCTACCTTATTACGCGACACGGTTCGCAGTCTGTTGCCAACTCACGATGTGTATATTACCGATTGGATTGATGCCAGAATGGTGCCGCTTTCGGTCGGGGCCTTCCACTTGCATGATTATATTTATTACGTCCAAGAGTTTATTCGTCACTTAGCGCCAGATTTACACGTGATTTCTGTCTGCCAACCGACCGTTCCGGTACTCGCAGCGATTTCATTAATGGCCAGCGACAATGATCCAGCGCTACCAAAAACGATGACGATGATGGGTGGACCAATTGATCCACGCAAGTCACCAACACAAGTCAATACCCTAGCTACAGAAAAGAAATTTTCTTGGTTTGAAAATTCAGTGATTTATAACGTACCAGCAAATTACCCAGGTTTTGGTCGCAAGGTTTACCCTGGCTTTTTACAACATGCCGGATTTGTCGCAATGAATCCAGATCGCCACGCCCAAAGTCATTGGGACTTTTACCAGCATCTAGTGCAAGGCGATGATGAATCAGCTGAACAACATCGTAAGTTCTACGATGAATATAATGCAGTGCTCGATTTGCCTGCTGAATACTATTTAGAAACGATCAAAACGGTCTTTCAAGAATTTAGTTTGCCACGCGGCACATGGCTAGTCGAAGGAAAATTAGTCCGTCCGCAAGATATTAAAACGGTCGCATTATTCACCGTCGAAGGTGAGCTAGACGATATTTCTGGCGCAGGTCAAACACAGGCAGCGCATGATTTATGTAGCAATATTCCACCATCAATGAAACAAGATTTCGTCGCGCCAGGTTGTGGTCACTACGGCATTTTCTCTGGTCGTAAATGGCGTGAAATTGTCTGCCCTAAAGTCATTGCTTTCATGGAAAAGCACGCTTAAATTTTCTAATATCCAAATCAGCGTTTTATTTTTGATCCCATTAAATAAAACGCTGACTTATTGTTCTTGATCTTCGAAAAAAATTTCTAACACTTTAGAACGTAAAGTCATTGAAATCTTGATTTACTTGCTGTAAAAAAAACGATTCAATGAATACTTCGATAGTTTGAAACGCAATCGCCTTCGTTATAAGCGCATTCATTTTAATTTCAAATTTATCAATTAGCCGAAGTCTACAATCTAGGCTATACTCAGACCTTTCCGTAAAACAAGATTGATTACCAGCCTGATCGAAATTGCCCTATTTGGCACTTCGTCTAGCTAATCATTTTTTGCCAACTTATGAAAAAAATTCAGTCCTTGGTGGCGATCACTTTCACAATCTTGTCATTTTGTGTTTTCGCACAAACTGTCAACGCGCAAACAGAGACTCCAGCAGAAAGCTCCAAAACATTGAGTGCGCTGAAGGATCTGCGTGACCGAACTTCTGATCTCACCATCAATGCGATGAGCTTGCTCGGCATCAAATACAAACGTGGTGGCGACAGCCCTGAAAATGGCTTAGATTGCAGTGGATTCGTGCGCTTGGTGTTCAAAAACTCCAGCGAAACCGAGCTCCCAAGAACCGCAAAAGAAATCAGCGACAAAGGCGACAAGATCGCCCAAAAAGATATTAAGCCCGGTGATTTGGTGTTTTTTAATACGCTTAAAAAGAGCTTTTCGCACGTCGGCATTTATTTAGGCGATAGCAAATTCATTCATGCGCCCTCAGCTGGCGGCAAAGTCAGAATAGAAAGTATGAACGTGGCGTATTGGAAAAAACGATTCAATGGCGCCCGTCGAATCAATGACGAAGACGCCGCAAAAAACTAATTATTATCGCTCCTGAAATGCACGGATTTTTTCTTTAATTTCCGCCATCACTGCATTTGCAGCGCGCTCACCAGCCAAGATAGCAAGATTGCGGCCATTAAAATCATTGCCCTTCATCGTCGGCAAATCAGGCTTAATCACTATATCCGCACTTTTCAATTCAAATTGATTGATGCTCTGCCCCATAATCGTAAACGTCTGCATCAAAATCTCCAATGAACTACTCGCAGCCTGACCTTCTGGCGCCGATGAGATATTGACAGCTATTACAATATCAGCGCCCATATCCCGTGCAAATCGGACTGGCACAGGAGACACCAATCCGCCATCTACATAAAAACGGTCATTGATTTTCACGGGCTGGAAAACACCAGGCACAGAAGAAGATGCGCGCACCGCTAAACCCGTATTCCCACGTTGAAACAAAATCGGCATACCAGTATTTAAGTCTGTCGCAACAGCACCAAATGGTTTCTTCAATTTTTCAATCGAGGACTGACCCACCATACGATTCACGTAATTTTGTAAGGCTTCACCTTTTAAAACGCCACTACTTTTAGAGAAAAATGGTAGCGACCAGTCAGAAATCGTCGCCTCATCCATGTCCAAAGCCATCTTCTGCAAGGTGTAGCCATTATTACCCGCGGCATACATAGCACCAACCACACTACCCGCACTAGTACCAACAATCACGTCAGGAAAAATTCCCTGCGCCTCCAACACCTTAATCACACCAATATGCGCAAAACCTCGAGCTGCACCACCACCCAAAGCTAATCCAATGCGAACGGGCTTTAACACTTTAGGCGCGGGAACAACCACCGGCGTCGTGGCAAGCTTTGCCACTGGTGGTGCAACTGGCGGCGAACTAGCGCAACCAGCGAGTGTCAACACAAAAACGAGTACAGAAAAAATAGAATAAGGAAAGGTAGTAAGCAACTGGCGCATATATGAATGTAAGAGCAATACAATTTGGCTTCGCAACGACAACATCAACGATCGCGAATTCAAAAAAGTGAGATTTTAATTTAGAAAAGGGATGGACTGGTACCGCTAGATATCTTCAACTAACAAGAACAAACCACTAATGTAGTAATTATATGGTGGCACGTAGTTTTCTGTCCAAATATACGAAACTACAAGTCTGACTTCACCAAATGAAGATGGATACTGAGTTTGAATAGACAGCGCGTCTGCGCGCAATTACTAACAGTATCTGATTGGGATACGCCAGATCACTTTTCAATCAAAAAAGTGAAGATGAAAAACAAAAAAGCCCTTGAAAATCAAGGGCTTTTTAAGATCTTGGCGGAAGCGGTGAGATTCGAACTCACGAAGGGCTCTCACCCTCGCTAGTTTTCAAGACTAGTGCCTTCAACCACTCGGCCACACTTCCGTCTTTACAACTAAGAAACAACTTGTTTTCACAAGTCATCTTCTAAGCCCGAAATTATATCTGATATTTGCAGTTTGAGGAGGATTTTTTATTATTTATCTCGAATATTTAAAAAATCAGATCAGACTTAAGCAATTAATGTAGGCAAACTGATTTTCTTTGCGATCAAATCAGTAAAGACGTCGACGTTTAATGGGCGCGAAAATAGATACCCTTGAATCTCATCACACCCCATCTTTTGCAAGAATGCGAACTGTTCGCGGTTCTCCACACCTTCTGCAATAACGCGATGTTTCATTTGTTTTGCCATACTGATGATGGCGCTCGCGATCGCGCAATCATCAATATCATCGGGAATCCCTTGTATGAATGAACGATCAATTTTTAGAGTATCAATCGGGAATTTCTTCAGATAGGACAAACTGGAATATCCCGTACCAAAATCGTCCAACGCCAACTTGACTCCTAAGGCAGTGATTTCTGACATAATTTTCACGACACCTTCGGCATTCTGCATCAACATACTTTCGGTGATTTCCAATTCTAACCACAGCGGCGAAATTTGATGTCGATGTAAAGCTTGTTGAACTCGTTCGGCTAATGAGTCGGTAAATTCCTTTGCGGACACATTCACAGCAATTCGAAATGGCGCAAATCCGGCATCTTGCCAAATCCTTGCTTGCGCGCAAGCTGTATCAAGAACCCAAGCATCAATTTGCAAAATCAAATTGGTTTCTTCTGCAATCGATATAAACTCAATCGGGGAAATAATCCCATCCTTGGGATGTGCCCAACGAATTAACGCTTCAGCGCCCAAAACTTGCCCCGAATGAATATCTACCTTGGGCTGATACAAAAGAAAAAACTCATCGCGTTGCAGCGCGCGCCGCAAACCAGACTCAAGATACAAGCGACCAGCGATCATGCGATTCATTTCAACATCATAAAATGCGTAGCTACCACTCGCCTTCTCACTTTGTCGCTTAGCTTTGAACATCGCAATATCGGCTTTTTGCAATAAGCCTTCAGCATCTGAACCATCTTGCGGATAGATGCTGATACCAATACTAGCTCCCAGACGAAGTTCGTGCCCATCGACCTGAAAAACACTTTCCAATGTCGCCAGCATTTTCTGTGCGACTAAACCGGTATGAAAGTGCTGCTTAATGTCGTGCAAAGCTACCGCAAACTCATCGCTACCCAAACGTGCGATCACATCATTTTCGCGTAATGTTGATCGAAAACGTTCGGCTACTTGCTGCAACAATAAATCACCAATGCGATGCCCGAGTGTATCGTTTATTGGTTTAAATCGATTCAGATCGATAAACATGACCGACATCGCAACTTCATTGCGTTGGCTCTGCTGTAGCGTGTTATCGATCAACTTCTTGAACAAAGTACGATTTGGCAGATCAGTCAAAGGATCGTAATACGCGAGATGATTAATTTTCTCTTCTGAGCGCTTTCTTTCGGTAATGTCACTCAAATAGCCGATCATGCCTATTGGTTGAGATTTCTCATCGAACAAAGTAGACAGACTGAGGCTAGCCCAAAAAATCTCACCTGTTTTTTTGCGCCGACGCACTTCCATTTCACGGCCACCATGTTGGAGAAACACATCGTGAATAGAGGCATCATCACTCTCTTCCGCATCGTATAGAAATAAAATATTCTGACCGATTGCTTCGTTAGCGGTGTAGCCAAATAATCGCTCAGCGCCCAAGTTCCAGCTCAAAATAAACCCGGCCAAATCCATCGTAATCACGGACTCATGAATTTGATCCAGAATTTGCGTATGAATTGATTGCGCCCGTATGGCGCTATCAAAACGCGCATGTAAAGCCAAACGTGAATGAAACAATTTAGCAGTTAGCGCAGTAAGAAAGTTGAGTTTTTCTAAATCACTTTCTGATATGTGCCCTTGTTTGCCGGATAAAACATAATAATTTTCAGCGCAGATTTGTCGGTACACGACTTGCCTCGAATCCGGCAATTGTCGGGTAAAAGCGAGTTCGCAATCAAAGAAAATCACTTTAACTAAACGACTCACTGCACGATTCACCGCTTCAACTAAATTCTCATCTGTGTGATAAAGAATCGCCTCACAGAGTTCTGTGCCCAAAGTGAAATCGTGTTGTAAGTCAATCGTTGGGCGCATCACATATCCTGGCAAACTTGATTTACCCAGCAATAGGCGTAAATCAAATTTTCATAGTATGTATCAATGGATAGCTGACACTCCTGCATTCTTGTTTCATGTTCATTCGAAATCGAACGATCAGCTAACTCGACCAAACGCAAGCTTTCTCCAAGCTTGCCGCTTCTCTCCAATAAAGCATCGCGTACTTCATCAGATAAACTCAGCGGTTTCACAATTTCCCACAGAGGACAGGCAAACAATAAATCCAACAGAGAAAACATGCCGACCATAAACGCAGCATCTTGCGCATCGCGGTCGCCACCTTGTTCACGACAAATCGCTTCCATCATCGCAGCACGATATGCTGCTCTGAGCATGAGCGGATTCAGACTGGTGCCTTGTGTGCTCTGGCGCGCATAAAGTAACAACTGCAGCCATCTTTGCAATTGCCGACGCCCTAACAAATTAATCGCTTGCACAAAACTATTGACCTTAACTGTCTGTGCAAATGCCGCCGAGCTAACCAACTTAAACAACATAAATGACAAAGTTGGATCTTGCTTAAAAAGATTTTCCAACTCTTTCGAGTCAGCGTCTTTGGAAACAAGTCCCAATAGCTTTAATAGGCGTGAACGTGCAGTTGGATCCGCACTGCGAGCTTGATTGGAACTTGAAAAAGCAAAATCACCGGAGAAAAAACTAAACCCAGCACTTTGCGCTTGTTCAAAATTCTGTGTCGAATGCAAATTCTTTGCCAAATGCTGGCTATGCTGCAAGTTCATCAACCAAGGTTGTATGTGCGATGGAATTCCTTTTTCACCATCGATTGCAATCCCGCGCGTATCCGGCCACAGCAACTGCGATTTCGAGCAAAATTCATCCATCATAACTCTAACGCCAGATTGATGCAGATGCTTCAATATTTGTTGTGCTTCTTTAGTGTCACAGTTAGCTTCTTTAAAACACAGAACCACATGCTTACTGTATTCGCGCGTTTCGAAATCGAGAGGTAGGCTTGAAGGATGATCGAAGGGTACAAAAAATAAAAGCGAGGAAAGTTTGTCAAAAAAATCAATTTGACTTAAATACGCTAAAAACTCTAAGGATTGCGCGTCATTTTTTTCAATAAAACTCGGTAACAAACCAAGTATTTTTTGTTGATTGCTGACTATTGGCAGTAAAGTAGCAATTGGAATCATTAAATCCACGTTCCCTAATATCTAATTTTTAAGATCAAATGCTGTAAAGCAATTTATAGCTTGATAGTAAGTTGAAATTTACACAATTGCAAGCGCATTTCTCAGCTAAATTAGAAAATCTTAATTTTTATTCTGCCTACCCATCAAAGTGAGGTTTTTATGAGTGAATCTAATAAAAATTAAGATTGCCGATTACAAAAATAACTCTTGCAAATCGTTCAGAAAACGTCGTCCAAGTTCAGTTGGTCGAATACGAAGATGATCTCGTTCAATCAAGCCGCGTGACTCAGCTTGATTCAGTACGCCCTCTATTGAATTGATCAATAAACCTGTCCGCTCATAGAAAAGCCCCGTATCAAACCCTTGATTCAATCGCAAAGCATTGAGCATGAACTCAAATGGCAGCGCGTCTTTTGTTATCTCATGACTTTCTTGAATCGCATTCCCTAGGCTAGCCGCTTCCATGTAGGCTTTCGGTTGCTTATGCCTCACTTGACGAATGATTCGATTAGGAAAAGACAGTTTGGAATGTGCTCCTGCACCAACACCTAGATAATCACCAAAATTCCAATAATTCAAATTATGTCGCGATGCATGATTTGGTTTGGCAAACGCCGACACTTCGTAATGTTGGTATCCCGCATCCGCCATTCTTATCTGAATTTGCTCTTGCATTTCCGCACTCAAATCATCATCAGGAATTGCTGGCGGAAATTTCGCGAAATAGGTATTGGGCTCCAAAGTCAAATGATAAAGAGATAAATGATTTGGATGAAAACTGAGTGCTGTCTGCAAATCTGCAATTGACTCTTGCAAACTTTGACCGGGTAATGCAAACATCAAATCTAAATTGAAATTTTCAAAGTTTTCTTGTGCAATCGCGATCGCACGACGTGCTTCATCTCCATTATGAATTCGACCTAACGCGCTCAAATGTCCAGAGTTAAAACTTTGAATCCCTATCGACAAACGATTGACTCCACTCACGCGATATTGCTTAAATTTTTCCGCCTCAAAAGTCCCTGGATTGGCCTCCATTGTAATTTCTGCGGCAGAATCAATTGGTAGCAAGGTGCGAATATCCGACAACAATCGATCCAAACCCGCAGCCGACATAAGACTGGGAGTACCGCCACCAATGAACACGGTGTAAATTTTACGTCCCCAAATTAAAGGCAAGGCCGCTTCCAAATCGGCTCTTACCGCACTTAGGTAAGCGGATTCATCAAATTGATTTTTGACCTCATGTGAATTGAAATCACAATACGGACATTTCTTCACACACCAAGGAAAATGGACATATAGCGAAAGTGGTGGCAAGGCACTAAGATTCAAAGCGCCAGCTGACAAATAATGGCTTTGCACTTGCGCTGGAATATCACTCAAATTCTGCTGCCTGTCTCTTCCAATTTCATCGGCGTTGACTGGAGAAATTGGTATCGGCTTAATCGGGATCATTGGAGTTTTTTGAGTAATTCTTGTAAGGCTTGAGCGCGGTGTGAAAGAAGATTTTTTTGCGTGGCGTCGAGCTCTGCAACGGTTTTATCGAGCGAAGGCAGATAAAAATAAGGATCATAGCCAAACCCACCCTCGCCTCGCGCTACGTCAATTATCTGTCCACGCCATGTTCCATCTGCAATAACAGGCTGTGGATCATTCGCGGAACGCACATAGACCAGCACACAATAGTAATAAGCAGAACGATCAGTGTGCTCAGCCAAAGCTTCGATCAATTTCAGATTGTTGCGCTGATCTGATTTTGGTTCACCTGCATATCGAGCAGAAAACACCCCAGGCGCTCCGCCAAGCGCATTGACACAAATCCCAGAATCATCCGCTATCGCCGGCAAACCGGTGAACTGCGAAGCATGGCGCGCTTTTGCCAACGCGTTTTCAACAAAAGTGAAAAATGGTTCGGGCGCATCCGGCACACCCAGTTCAGCTTGCGCATGAAACTCAAGACCTAGCGGTGCAAGAATTTGTTGGAACTCTCTTAGCTTACCTTGGTTGTTGGAAGCTAAAACAATTTTTTGATTCATGGATTTTTTCGTTCTTTCAATGAAGTCAGACGCCGAAAAAAAGCATCGACACATATTGGCAATTCAATCAGAACAGAGTCGTTCTAAGCAAAAGTTCATGCACAAAACGTACTTCTCTTTTTGTACGCTATCAAGAAATTGAGAGCGCTTGCTTTTGCTTCACGATGATTTGTTGAATTCCCGCTTGCGCCAAATCTAATAATTGATTCAAAGCCTGGCGATCAAAGGCTATGCCTTCGGCAGTTCCTTGCACTTCAATGAAATGACAATTCTCATCCATCACCACATTCATATCTGTGTCGCAATTTGAATCTTCTGCATAATCCAAATCCAACACAGGTGTGCCATTAAACACACCAACAGAAATCGCAGCCAAGAAATGCTTTACTGGAATAGCGGCGATTGATCCTTGCGCGTGTAATTTTGTAAAAGCATCATACGCGGCGACCATGGCACCCGATATCGCAGCTGTGCGCGTGCCACCGTCTGCTTGAATCACATCACAATCTAAATGCAAGGTGCGTTCGCCAAAATTTTCTAGATCAAATGCTGCGCGCAATGAACGCCCGATCAAACGCTGAATTTCTTGCGTGCGCCCAGATTGCTTACCTTTTGCCGCTTCTCTATCCATACGCGTATGGGTTGATCGCGGCAGCATTCCATATTCTGCGGTCAACCATCCCTGCCCCTTACCTTTTAAGAAGCCGGGCACTTTCTCTTCAATCGAAGCGGTACAAATTACTTTTGTATCACCAAATTCAACCAGAACAGAACCTTCTGCATGCTTGGTAAATTGACGTGTAAATTGAATTTCTCTTAGCGCATTTGCTACGCGCCCACTTGGGCGTAAAAAATCAGACATATTGTTAACTCTTGTTTGTTAGTTTCGTAGAATTATGAATTGCATTGCGAATCTCATTGATCGCTTTTTCGATTTCTTCGTCATTGAAAATATCATCTTCAACCGGATCGTCGCCGTCCATCGGGACTTGAATCGTAGTCGCAATCGAACCAATTGGTAAGGTGTTGGTAGAAATGATCGACGAGTTTTCGAGGATGTCATTTCCTTCCCACATCATTGCCAACGCGGTCGCATTGTCACCTTGACGCCCAGCGATCTCGACTGCGGAGCGAACCAATTCTGGAATGGCACGAACAATCGTTTGCTCGTGCAATCGTTGCGCCAAAACATGATCTGGTAACACTCCCCATAGACCATCAGAACACAGCAAAATCAAATCACCCGCTTGTAGTGAAGCACGGCGAGACAATTCAACGATCGGGGCATTTGGCGCACCAAGACAATTAAACAATTTATTTCTATCAGGATGCGTATTACGCTCTGATGGATCAACTTTGCCTTGCTCAATCAGTGTTTCTAAACGAGAGTGATCTTTGGTACGCAATAAAATCTGGCCATCACGCATCCAATATAAACGTGAATCACCACAATGCGCCCAGTACGCATTTCCATTTTGAATCAAACACGCGACGATCGTTGTCCTCGGTGTCTCAGGTAGATTTTTTAATTGACGAAATCGGTGGATTTCATTGTGTGCGGATAAGAAGCCTTTTTCCAAAAAACGTTCTGGCTTATCGATCATTGGATGAGCTTGCTTCTGGAACAAACTACCGATCGTTTGCATCGCAATCGTGGCCGCCATCTCACCCATGATGTGACCACCCATTCCATCCGCCAACAGCAATAAAATCGCATCTCGGGTAAAGCTGTAGCCCATGCGATCCTGATTAACCTTGCGTCCGCCGATATGACTTTCTTGATAGACTGAAAAGCGCATAAATTTACTGTTTTTAATGAGTATAAAAGCTTAGAACTTCACCAATACCGATTGCCACTATCCACTATAAGAAACGCCTTGCTAAATGGAACGCTTGTTCAGTTTGTGAAAGTAAATATCAAGAAATCGTGTCCTCTTGGATCGTCGTAAAATCTCTATCGTCTGAATTTTTTCCATTCTTCCCGATCAAAGAGGAAATCTTTAATTTCGCTCTTTCAAAGAATCCAATTTCACGCTGTGGTGGCGCTTTGGTAGACAGTGCTTTTTGTAGCGCAAAGACACTTTGTGGTCGCTCCATCGGATCGAGTTTTAAACACATACGCACCACATCGATCAACTCGGCTGAATAAGTGCCTTCTAATTTTTTGTAATGTGCTTCCATCTTGTCGTTTGTTTTGCGCTGATCAGATGGTTGCGGTGGCGCACCGACCATGCAAGCAAACATTGAGGCGCCGATGCTATAAATGTCAGTCCACGGGCCAAGATTACTGTTTTTCACATATAACTCGGGAGCAGCAAAACCCGGCGTATACATTGGATACAACTTAGGCATATCGGTTTTGAGAGTTTGACGTGCAGCGCCAAAGTCCAACAGAATTGGCGTGCCGTCCATGCGCAAATAAATATTGGCAGGCTTCAGATCGAGATGCAGCAATTTGTTGGTATGCACCTCACGCAGACCATTCATTACCAAATTAAACATTTTACGAATGAAGCGCTCCGATACCAAGGGTTTTTCACCTTTGTCACGACGTCGTAAAATATGTTCTTGCAATGAGCGCCCTGATTCGTAAGCCATGACCATATAAACTGTCTCATTGGCGCGAAAAAAGTTGATAACGCTGACCACATTCGGATGAGAGATACGCGCTAAGGCGCGACCTTCTTCGAAGAAACACTTCAATCCGATTCGATAGACTGGAAAATTTTCAGCAGAAATTGCAGGTACTAGTTCACCAACCTGACGCAAGGCTAACGAACTTGGCAAATACTCCTTAATTGCCACCGCGTTGCCATCTTCGTCTGACGCCAGATAAACAATACTAAAGCCACCAGAGGCAATTTTCTTTACAATACGGTATCCGGCAATTTCTAAACCATCCGGCAAAGGTGCATTATTTTGTGCAGCCATAATAATTGTGGTCCTATATGATTCTGTGTGATCCCTTGCGATCCAGCCGAATCACGAAAACGACTGAAGCAATTTAGCTAAGGAAATACTTTACGCATTGTACAGCGTCACTTTTACTGCATCGATATTTGCAAGATAAATAATCAATCAATCATTCGCAATTCGCATAATCGCAACACGAAACAAAGGAATTCAATTGAGCATTTTTAGCATGACTGGTTACGCTACCAGTACCAAAGAAACTGAGAACGGCACAATAACCATAGAAGTGAAGAGTGTCAATTCACGCTTTCTCGATTTACAGTTCCGCATCAATGACGAGTTTCGTGCGATTGAACCCTTGTTTCGTGATGCACTGACAAAAAAAATCGCCCGTGGCAAAGTAGAGTGTCGCTTTAGCTTCGGCAAGAAAAGTGCAGATAGCAAACAAAAAACACTGAATCAAGCGCTCTTGATTCAATTAAAAGAATTTCAAGAAAGCTTAAGAACTAGCTTCCCAAGCTCTGCTGAATTAAGCATGAATGATCTGCTCCGTTGGCCTGGCGTGATTGAAGAAGCAGAAATTAATTCTGACAATTTGCAAGAAAACATCAACCAAGTTATTGAGCAGACCATACAAGACTTTATCCAATGTCGAGAGCGTGAAGGTGCCTCGCTAGCCAATGTGCTACTACGCTGCGTCGATGAAATGGAAGCGATCGTTACAAAAATCACACCACTATTACCGACTGTACTTCAACAATTCCAACAAAAAGCTGTAAACCGACTAGAAGAAGCGCTGGGACTCGCGCTTGACAAACCTGATTGCGCCGCTGCGCCAAGCATCTCTCGCGATGAAGTGATGGATAGAATTCGACAAGAAGTCACTATGTACGGCATTCGCATTGATGTGAATGAAGAGCTGGCTCGCCTCTCTGGACATTTGGCTGAAACCCGTCAAATTATTAAAAAAGGTGGTCAAGTTGGCAAACGACTCGACTTTATGATGCAGGAACTTAATCGTGAAGCAAACACTTTAGGATCAAAGGCAGCACTCAAAGAACTCGCCGACGCGTCGATGGAATTAAAACTTTTAATCGAGCAAATGCGCGAGCAAGTCCAAAACCTTGAATAATCGCACCTCTTTTTACCAATTAAATACATAAAATACCATGCGAACTAGTCCACTTACCTCTGGTAGCTTGTTTATGGTTTCTGCCCCCTCTGGTGCAGGCAAATCGTCCCTCGTTAACGGTCTCTTGAAGTTAGAACCGAAACTTAAATTATCTATATCGTTTACAACCAGACCACCACGACCCGGTGAGGAAAATGGACGTGAATATCATTTCATTACACCAGATGATTTTTTAATACGCAAAAATCGTGGAGAATTTTTGGAATTTGCTGAAGTGCATGGCAATTATTACGGGACTTCGAAAATTCTCATTCAAGAGGCGATGCAAGCAGGCACCGATATTTTGCTAGAAATTGATTGGCAAGGTGCCCAACAAGTCAAAAAACAGTTCCCATATGTCGCAAGTATTTTTATTTTGCCGCCGTCAATCGAAGCACTCGAAGAGCGTTTAAATAAACGCGGTCAAGACTCGCAAGAGGTGATAACACGTAGAATTTTAGCGGCGGGAGGCGAAATGGCGCACGCTCCAGAGTTCGAATATGTTATCATCAACCAAGATTTTGAATTAGCGTTATCAGAATTGAGTGCTATCGTTAAGGCCACTCGCTGCCGAACCTCGCAACAAATCGTGCGGAATGCCGCTGTGTTCTCCCAGTTAGGCATACAAATCACTACCTCGTTTTAAGGAAATATCATGGCTCGTATTACCGTTGAAGACTCTCTCAAACAAATCCCAAATCGCTTCCAATTGACTTTGTGCGCTACTTACCGCGCGCGCCAATTGTTGCAAGGTCATACACCAAAAGTCGAAGCGAAAAACAAGCCGACAGTAGTTGCCTTACGCGAAATCGCGGATGGCAAAATTGGCATTGAAATGTTGAAAAAAGTCCCATTCTAATTTCGAATTGCGCGACTAAAGTGAAACGGCCATGGATAACAAGTTATGAATTTGCAAGACGACAAATTATCTATCGCCGTTCCAAGCCAAGCTGAGTCAGCGTCAGTTACGGCTAGCATTGCCAGTAGCTCTGCCAACTCGGCAAACACAAAAAAACCTCGCATCAACACCCACGCGTCAAGTACACCAACGCCAAGCACCGCGGTTGCATCCATTACCGATTTAACCAACCGTCTATCTGAATACCTTTCACCTGCAGACTTAAAACAAGTCAAAGAAGCCTATCGCTTTTCCGATGAAATGCACTTAGGTCAGGTTAGAAAATCTGGCGAGCCCTATATTTCGCATCCAATTGCGGTAGCCGAAATTTGTGCAGAATGGAAGCTCGATGTGCAAGCAATCATGGCGGCTTTGCTGCACGACGTGATGGAAGATCAAGATGTCAAAAAAGAAGAATTAATTGAGCGCTTTGGTGCACCAGTAGCAGCACTGGTTGATGGCTTATCAAAATTAGAAAAAATAGAATTTCAAAGCCACATCGAAGCACAAGCAGAAAATTTCCGTAAGATGCTATTAGCAATGGCACGTGATGTACGTGTTATCTTGGTCAAGTTGGCAGATCGGCTACATAACATGCGCACACTTGGTGTGATGTCGCCCGAAAAACAGCGCCGCATTGCAAGTGAAACGATGGAAGTTTATGTCCCGATTGCACATCGCTTAGGGCTGAACAATATTTACCGCGAACTGCAAGATTTATCCTTCGCACACATCTACCCTATGCGTTATCGGACCTTAGCAAAAGCAATTAAAGCTGCACGGGGAAATCGACGCGAAGTAGTCAATAAAATTCTAGCAGCAGTCAAA
Organism: Affinundibacterium baiyunense; assembly: GCF_018139645.1. Taxonomy (GTDB): domain Bacteria; phylum Pseudomonadota; class Gammaproteobacteria; order Burkholderiales; family Burkholderiaceae_D; genus Undibacterium; species Undibacterium baiyunense. The sequence goes on along the minus strand of NZ_JAGSPM010000011.1, from coordinate 109,430 downwards.
ACGACGCTAGCCGATGCGGGTCTAGAAGCACAAATAGATGGCAGAGAGAAAACCCTGTACGGGATCTACTGCAAAATGCGCGATAAGCAACTTAGTTTCTCGCAAGTGCTAGATATTTACGGGTTCCGTATCGTCGTCGATAATTTTCAGAATAGTTATTACGCACTCGGTACTTTGCATGCATTGTATAAACCAATGCCTGGCAAATTTAAAGACTATATCGCTATTCCAAAGTCAAATGGATACCAGTCACTCCACACAACCTTGATCGGCCCCTACGGAACACCCGTCGAATTTCAAATTCGAACCAAGGAAATGCATCGCGTTGCTGAGTCTGGTGTTGCAGCACATTGGCTATACAAAAACGAAGATGCGAGCCTGACTGACTTACAACAACGCACGCATGCATGGTTACAGTCTTTACTCGACATCCAAAAACAAACTGGTGACTCCGCTGAATTTTTGGAGCACGTCAAAGTCGATTTGTTTCCTGATTCGGTCTATGTGTTCACACCAAAATCAAAAATTTTTGCTTTACCTCGTGGCGCAACGGCGCTGGATTTTGCTTACAACATTCATACCGACATTGGTGATCAAGCTATCGCCACAAGAATTAACAACGAGCCAGTTCCACTTCGAACAGAATTGAAAAATGGTGATATCGTCGAGATCATTACTTCACCAAACTCTCGACCAACACCGAATTGGCTAACCTATGTGCGCACCGGAAAAGCACGCTCTGCGATTCGTCACTATCTAAGAACGATTAATTTGAATGAATCGACCGAGCTGGGCAAACAACTCTTAGCACAAGCTTTGGTCTCGCTCCATTTAAATCCTGATCTGCCTGATACCCTCATCGACAAATTACTCAACGAGTCGAGTGCAAATACCTTAGAGGAATTGCACACAGATATCGGCATCGGCAAGCGGATGGCTGCACTTGTTGCGCGTCACATCTTGGATTTGGTAGAGAATGATTCTCCTTCTATTCCATTCCAACATATCGGCGATGAAAAACTGAGCAAACCCGACCCAGTGATTATCTATGGTAGCGAAGGCGTTTCAGTGCAATTATCACCCTGTTGTTTACCAATTCCTGGCGACAGCATCGTTGGTCAATTGAAGCGTGATCAAGGACTGGTCGTTCATAGTAATGACTGCAAAAATGCGAAACGCTTACAAGTAAAAGAACCAGATCGCTGGATCGATGTCACATGGGGAGAAGACTTAAATCGTCGATTTGATTGTCGTATTTCTGTAATCGTCAATAATGAGCGCGGCGCATTAGCGCGTATTGCCGCAGAAATTGGCGAAGCCGATGCAAATATTATTCACGTCAATATGGAAGACGGCGAATCAAAAGATATGACGAAGATTTACTTCACAATCCAAATTGTTGATCGCGTACATCTCGCGAGAATTTTACGCAACGTCAAACATCTCAATGGCGTTAGCAAAATTCGTCGCGAATATGCGTAAGAAAGACTAGCTAGATCGCTGCGGGTATTGCACATCTAGAATCACTAATTCCTCTGTCCCTTGTGGGGTTTTCAAACTAACCGCATCACCGACCCGCGCTTTTGTCAGCGCCCTTGCTACAGGTGAGATCCAGCTAATTTTGCCGTTTAAAGGATCAAACTCATCTACACCGACGATGCGAATAACTGTGACATCGCCGTGCTGATTTTCATATTCAACCGTTGCACCAAAAAAAACCTGATCCGAACCGTAATGAACACTAGGATCAACAATTTCAGCAAGATCAAGACGCTTTGTTAAAAAACGAATTCGTCTATCAATCTCGCGCAAACGACGCTTGCCGTAAATATAGTCACCATTTTCAGAGCGATCTCCGTTCGAAGCTGCCCACGATACGATTTTCACCACTTCTGGCCGCTGATTATCGATCAAGTCTAATAATTCAGTTTTCATTCTTTGATGCCCTTCTGGCGTCAAATAATTTTTTACCCCTGGAGGAATGGGTGGCGCGCCGAACTCTTCATCGTCGTCTTGATCATTTTCTTTCACAAATGCTTTACTCACTTCACGTCTCTCATTGTCTGTTTCAAGGCATCAAAAATAATGATGACTAGGGCCTAATTTTACCTTGATACAAGCGACGTACTCGATAAGTTGAAGCAAATCCTTTAGCGCACTTTATTTCCATGGTGCATCATGCAATAATGCTCAGAAACTCGGCTACTCTAAATACTCAAATCATCGACAAACTGGTTTGCGTACTTAAGGCAAAAAAGCAGATTCGCATTCGCTATGCGCCAATATTCTTATTGAATTTATAGGGGATATTCCGCTAGTGACGCTACAATAAACCCAGCATTGAGAGTAAGCTTAAAGCGATAGGCACTTCACCAAGAAAGACGTATGCATGACAAAAAATGCCCGCATTAAATTAATGATTGTTGACCCTCATCCTGTAGTACGTGCTGGCATTCGTTTTTTTGTTCAAGACCATATCGACTACGCAATCGTTGCGGAAGCAGTCTCTGGACAAGATGCGATTCGCATCGCACGTCAAACTGAAATCAACATTATGTTGATCGAGATCGCACTAAATGACCGTAATGGCATGGATGTGATCAAACAAATCAAACGTGAATTCCCTGATATCGCACTCATCGTTTTTTCTTCCCACCGCGAAGATCAATATGCAATTCGCGCACTTAAAGCAGGTGCCTCTGGATTTTTGAGCAAACAATGTGATCCAGAAGAGTTGTTGACTGCAATTAATCAAGTCGCATCTGGACTTAAATTTATCAGTCCAGAACTCGCGCAGGAAATGGCGAATAACTTGAATAACGAACATGCGAACGAGCCGCACAAACTACTATCCGATCGCGAGTATCAAACAATGATGATGATTGCCTCAGGAAAAAGTGTCAGCGATATCGCGCGCGAATTATCCTTGTCAGTAAAAACCATCAGTGAATATAGGGCTAGAATTTTAATCAAGATGAAATTACGCCACAACGCAGAGTTGACACACTATGCGATTAAGAATGAACTGGTAGAATAAAACCTTCGTTTGCACTGAGCCTCGATCTAGCTATTTTCAGCTGCGAGCTTGGCTGCACTTTGCTGAAAGAACGTCATGTCAGACAAGCCCAATAATTCAGTGCCAAAAACGCCGACCGATATCGCACGCGAGACATTTAAACGCCTGGCAATCGAGCGTATTGCCCCTACACCAGCGGCATACAAAAAGCTGTACGTGGAAATATCTGGTGTCGACGATGACGAGCCTGTGAAAGTTGAAGTTCCCAAGATCAATTCGATCAACACGCTGGATCCTAACGAAGCAGAAAATCTGCTCTCCAAGTTTGCAAACAGCTTACAAAAATCTAGTGGGGAACTCGCCAATTTTGGTCATCGATTTAGTCGCGCATTAAAAGCTAAAGACTGGGATGACTTTAGCAAGGGCTTAAACGAACTAGCGAGCAAAGTCGGAAACAAACCTTCGATCAGTTTAGTTGATCCTGTCCCTCCCACACCAGCGACGGTAAATGCATTACCTAAACGAATTTCACTAGTCGATGACGAGTCAGAAGAAAATCAAACAGAGAGCTTACTCAAAGATTTGTTATTCCGGACCCTTGGAATGGCGCTGAGCTCTCTACTCAAGCCCAACCCTGCACTCGCTGCAGAATCCGAATCACTCGCCAATGCAGTAAAAACTGCCTCAAGTGAAGCAGAATTCAATAGTATCAATTCACGACTAAAACAACTGTGTTTTCAAATTGAACTAAAAAGTGGCGATACCGCAGAACAGCAAGAACTCTTACTGCGCTTGTTTTCACTCCTATTAGAAAATGTCAGAGAACTTCTCGATGATGACAACTGGTTACGCGGACAGATCGAAGTCGTACAAAACCTGATTGCAGGCCCGATTGATCATCGGGCGCTACAAGAAGCGACTCGCAGCCTAAAAGATGTCATCTACAAACAAGGTGCGTTAAAGCATAGCTTGGCAGAGTCAAAAACCTCGGTCAAAAATATGATGGCGACATTTATCGATCGACTTGACGTGATGACGAGCACCACCACCAATTACCAACAAAAAATTAGTGGCTTCTCAAAAGAAATTAGTAATACACGTAATACTGCAGAAGTAGAACATATCATTCGTGAAATCTTGAATGAAACAGAAACGATTCAATCTGAAGCGAGCCGTTCACAGCAAATTATGCTTGCTGCACAAAAAGAGGTCAAAGAAGCAGAAATTCGTATCAAAGAATTAGAAGATAAACTAAGCCAAATGAGCGAACTCGTCAGAGAAGATCAATTAACTGGCAGTTTAAATCGTCGTGGCATGGATGACATATTTGAACGTGAAGCAGACCGCGCAGACCGCCGTGGTACGAGTTTATGCATCGCCATGCTTGATTTGGATAACTTCAAAAAACTGAATGATACGCATGGTCACGCTGCAGGTGATGAAGCCTTGATTCATGTCGTGAGAATCGTCAAACAAACACTGCGATCCATCGATGTCATCGCACGCTATGGTGGCGAAGAATTTCTCATCGTCATGCCAGAAACCAGCTTGGATGAAGCTGCAAAGGCCATGACCAGAGTGCAAAGAGAACTCACAACACACTTCTTTACCGCAAACGACCAACGCCTATTTATTACATTTAGCGCTGGTGTCGCTCTACGAGTACCGCACGAGGCACAAGATTCTGTGGTGAAACGCGCAGACAAGGCGATGTATGAAGCAAAAAAAACCGGCAAGAATCGGGTTATTGTTGCACAGTAAGGCACTAAACAATGATGCCAAATGCCATGCAGTCCTTCCATTTACCAAGATTTTTTCTATACCTGATAAAGTCAAAATGCTAGATTCCCAAGTTCATGGAAATCTAGCATCAGAAAAATCTCACTAATCAGTAGTCAGTATCACGACATTTTTACACGTTGTTAAGTAACGCCAGCTCTACTCGGCTTAAGCAATGCGCTTCAAAAAACCATCCGGTGCGACAGTGATCTGCAACTTGTGATGCATACTTTTATCAATCACAAATTCATTATGCGATTCAAGATAAGTATGTACTGCTGTCTTAGGGCTATTGCCAGGACTCCAAGGACGATTATCAAAAACATCTGCAGGAACATCTTCCACAAATGTATCAAATACCACGCAATAGCTATCCTTGCTAACCAATCTAGCATAAGCGTTTAGCTCAGCCAACACATGCTCATGCGTGTGATTCGAATCCAAGAATACCAATACTTTCTTTTTATCTGCGACCAGTTCTTCAACTTGACGAACAATCTCGGGTGCTACGCTTGAACCTTGTAGCATTTTGATCCGCTTGGACATCGGATGCTGCAAGATCGCTTCACGATTATGTTCTCGAATATCAATATCAACGCCAATGACAAAAGCATTCGGGTTACCACCGCAAGTAGCATTTAATTCTAATAACGAAGCTGAGTAAATAATTGAGCCGCCGTGCGCGATACCAGTCTCGATAATCACATCAGGTTGCACTGTCCAAATCAATTCTTGCATCGCAACCATATCAATGGGATTTTGAATAATAGGACGGCCTAACCAAGAAAAATTATAGACATACTGGCGACGCATGCTTTGTTCTAGCCAATCTCTCGATTGTTTTTGAAACTCAACATCACTTGCTAGTGCTTCAATGCGTGCTTCTCGCTCTTTCTCAAACTGCTGTATCGGATTCATATCGCCTCGCCGTAATATTGAAGAAGACTTGGCAAATCCTGCACCAAATCATGCGTTCTAAAACCAACTATGGATTCTACTTTTTTTGTCTCTATACGCGGAAATTTTATTGCAGGCGCATTCGCTTGAAACTCGCAAATTACGCCAGCACTTGTCAAAAAATCGGCAATCATTCGATTCGAAACATTTCGCCCGGAAGCTAAATTAAAAATACCCGTCGCATCGTGCAATGCAATCTGTGGTAGTGCCAACACGACGTCCCTCACTGAGACAAAATCTTTCTCCGATTCTGGCGCGCTAACAAACTGCACAGATTTAAAACGCGCCGCTGCGCTCAAAATCTCTGCCAAAAAATTCTGCGGCGGCATTTGCTCCCCATAGACATTCGAAAGCCGCACAACCTTCACTGAGCGACCACTTTGCAAACACAAGCTTTCACCCATCAATTTGGATAAGTTATACAGATCACCCGCAATTTCAGGATTGACTATAAGCGCCCCAGTCTCAGCGGTTGAAGACGCATTCGCATAGACACGTGTGCTCGACAAATAAGTCAGTGAATCAAACTGCGCAATTTGCAACCACCTCGACAAATAACTGACGTGCGCTTCAACCGTATCGAATGGTCGTTGTCGAAAATCTGCAGTTAATCCTGCGCAATAAAATAGATGTCCGTAAGCACGATTAGCCTGCGGTTGTGCATCTCGCGCAATTACTTCACAAGTCCAGCCAATACTACGCAGATGCGCAAGCAAGTGGCTACCAACAAATCCACGCGCACCAATCAGCGTTGCATGCAAATCCTTCGTCATTCACGCCATCCTAAGTGTCGCAGAGGATTCCCTGCTTGTATCGAATAAGCAGGGATTTCTCCTCTCACTAACGAGCCAGCGCCAATCACGCAGCCAGTACGCAAAATTGCACCATCCAAAATGATGACGTTTGCGCCTATCCACACATCATCCTCAATCACGATGCCACCGCGACTAGGTAAAAATCCTTGCTGGTTGATTTTGCGAGATTTATCTTTATACGCATGATTGACTGGCGCAAAGGTACAGTTTGCTGCGATAGCAACGTCGTTGCCAATACTTATTCCATTTCCGGTGTAGAGAACACAACCCGAGTTAATCACCGTTCTTTCACCGATGACTACATCGCCTGTACCACCAGCGGGTTTCACTTTGACAAAGCTGTCGATACTCGAATACGCTCCAATCACAATGCGCGTACCGCGGGTGGAATCTTCGATATCGGCGAATTTTGAAATTTTCGCTTGCGGATGAATCTCAATCAAAGTGATGCCCCTTAATCTCAATCAAAAAATTCGCAGTTGTGGAATCGCGATAACAAATTGTGCGCCCCACTCTCTTACAAATGATAATTCTTGCGTGATTTCTTGTTCTAAATTCCACGGAAAAATAATGACTCGATCGGGACGATGCTGCCGTAAATAATCGATATCAACAATCGGTATACGACTGCCTGGCAAATACTTCCCTTGTTTTTGCGGATTTTTATCAACTACGTATTCAATTAAATCACTACGTATTCCCGCAAAATTTAACAAGGTGTTGCCCTTTGCGGCAGCCCCATAGGCAGCAACCAGTAATCCCTCACGCTTAAATTGAATTAACTGCTCCAGCAAAGCATATTTAGCGCGATCGGCATTATTCTGCAATCGTAAATAAAATGCATCACCTAACATTCCAGCAGCTTCTTCTTGCTGAAGACATTCCTTAACACGATCTGAGACTAGATGATCTGAGCCTGCTTGAGCAAAAACACGTAGACTACCGCCGTGAGTAGGCAAGAATTCGACATCAAATATATACAAACCATTTGCTTCAAATATTTTTTTAACCGCTGTTAAAGATAAATATGAATAATGCTCATGGTATGCCGTATCAAATTGATTGAGATTGACCATATTCAACAGATGAGGAAACTCAAAGGTCGCTACACCAGTTGGCTTCAACAATTTCGCAAACCCACGAACAAAGTCATTGATATCAGGCACATGCGCCAGCACATTATTTGCAGCAATCAAATCTGCCTGTCTGCCCTCTAAACTTAATTGAGCAGCAAGCGACTCTCCAAAAAATTCTTCAATGATATCTATTCCACGTTGTTTAGCCGCCGCAGCAGTGCTGCGAGTAGGCTCAATACCGTAGCAAGGAATACCGACGGCTTGTACATACTGCAGAAGGTAACCATCATTAGCAGCTACTTCCACCACCAAGCTTTTCGAATTCAAACTAAAGCGTTGCTGCATCGTTTGCACATAATGCTTTGCATGGGCTAACCAAGAGCTCGAATAAGAACTGAAATAAGCATAGTCTTCGGTGAACAAAGACTCACGCTGAGAAAAATCCTCGGTTTGTACCAAATAACAGGATCGGCACAACAGCAATTTCAATGGAAAATAAGATTCAGGCAGCGACAACTGCGCTTTGCTTAAATACGAATTTGATGGCGGCGCAGTAGCTAGATCAAGACAAACGAAATCAAGCTGGCTCGAGCAATGACGGCATTTCACAGTTTGACTCCTTCAAAATTCTCTGTCATAAAAGCGAACCCATTGTCGCGCTCCGACCTTTGCGTCACGGACAAAGGCCAGGTCAAGCCGAGTCGAGTATCAAAGGCGTTCAATCCGGCTTCATAATCCGGGGCATATTTCGCACTATGGCAGTAAAACATATCGACCTTGTCAGTTAAAGTTTGAAAACCATGTGCACAGCCTGGTGGAATTAACAAGCTTGTTTGATTTTGGGCAGAAAGCTCTATCGCGACATGCTGAAGAAAGCTGGACGAACCATGTCGGACATCAACCACCACATCCCAAACTGCACCTGCGAAACATGACACAAGTTTGCTCTCCGCATAAGGTGTCAACTGATAATGCAAACCTCGCACTGTTCCTTGCTGCGCTGTAAAGCTATGGTTGATCTGAGCAATTGGCCCCTCCCATCCAAGTGTTTGCATCGTATCTGCACAGAAAATCCGCTCAAAAAAACCACGCTGATCCCCACGTTTGATGCGCTCTACCACATAGAGCCCAGAAATCGCAGTCGGCTTAGCAACTAACCCATTTTGTCCGCTCACATTAGGCCCCTAAATCCATGTTCACTTTAACTTGCAGCGCGTTTCTTCTCAACTTTCACCAAACAAATAGGCATCCATATCAGCTGCACATAGTGTAGCTGCACTAGCTCCGTGCAAATAGGATTTGTACCAATCCATGCTACGTTGAACAGCTTCTTTCAAATGCCAACGTGGATAAACCCCTAACTGCTTTTTCGCTAAGCCATTATCTAAGTGTAATAACCCAGCCTCATGCGGGCCTGCGATATGTTCTGCAAATTTGACCGTCCCTGAACCAAAGCTTCGCTGCGCTTGTTCTATAACCTCACGCACAGTTACCGCATCAATAATGTCTGGACCAAAGTTGTAGGCATTACTCAATTCAGTTCCAGCGTTACAGTTTTGTACCAATTTTTGTGCCAATATCAAATACGCACCTAGTGGTTCTAACACATGTTGCCACGGTCGAATCGCATCGGGACGGCGGATATCCAATTCCTGATGCTGCGACCAAGCGCGTACCGCATCGGGTATTAGTCGATCAGCAGCCCAGTCGCCACCACCAATAACATTGCCGGCTCTTGCTGTCGCAACATCGATATGCTGCAGAAAACATTGTTTATAACTACTTACTAAAATTTCACAAGCTGCTTTACTGGCGCTGTATGGATCATGACCACCTAAAGCATCATGCTCTTGGTATGCCTGTCCACTCTCATTATTTTTATACACTTTATCCGTGGTCACGATCACCATAGCGCGAATTGAGGCTTGTGTTCGAGCGGCCTCTAGCAAATTCAAAGTGCCGACAAAATTGCTGGTCGTGGTGGCTACAGGATCGAGATAACTCTGCTTAACTAAAGCTTGTGCTGCAAAGTGAAAAACAATCTCTGGATTTGCTCTTGCCAACCACGCACTTAAAGTGTGCGCATCGCGAATATCACCTATTTGACTATCGATATGCGTTTCAACTTGCGCAGTTGTATACAAATTTGGCTGCGTGCTAGGAGCCAATGCATAACCATAAACCTGAGCACCTAATCGCGTGAGCAATAAAGCCATCCAGCTTCCTTTAAAGCCGGTATGCCCAGTTAATGCCACACGTCGTCCGCGCCAGAAATCTGGATCGGGATTCATACCAATAGAGTTCACCAACATTTCCACGGTGCTCTCCCGCTTTGCCATAAATCTTCCAACATATTTTTTTCGCGCAAGGTATCCATCGGCTGCCAAAAACCTGAGTGTTCAAATGCCATTAATTCCTGACTTTGCGCCAAACTGGCCAATGGTTCGGATTCCCAACTTGTCGAATCTGCTGCAATCAAATCGATTACCTTCGGCGATAACACGAAAAAACCACCATTAATCCAACCACCATCGCCGCGCGGCTTTTCGACAAAGCCTTTAACAAAATCGCCATCACGCTCAAGCGCACCAAAACGACCAGGGGGCAAGACTGCAGTCACTGTCGCCAATTTTCCATGTTGCCGATGAAATGCCAATTGTTCTGTAATGTTAACGTCAGACAAACCATCGCCATATGTGAAACAAAATGCCTCTTCGTCTTTTAGATACTGTGCAACACGTTTTAATCGACCGCCCGTCATCGTGTCTTCGCCCGTATCAACCAACGTCACGCGCCAAGGCTCTGCATGATGCTCATGTACTTCAACTTGATTGGTTTTCATGTCAAAAGTAACGTCCGACATATGCAAAAAATAATTCGCAAAATACTCTTTAATTAGATAGCCCTTGTAACCACAACAAATCACAAAATCGTTGACCCCATGCGCGGAGTAGGTTTTCATAATGTGCCAAAGGATAGGGTGGCCACCAATATCAATCATTGGTTTTGGCTTTAGATGCGTCTCTTCAGAAATCCGCGTGCCTAATCCACCTGCCAAGATCACTGCTTTCATGCTGAACCCTTCTCACAATAGATTTGCCACATTTGACGATATGCCTTTTCAACGGATCTCGCAAAAGCATCTTCGTTCATTAACATCGATGCTTCCATTTCTTGTCGCATCGTTTTGCGCATATGCACTAATCCCTCGATATCGTGGGCAAGAATAATCGCCTTTTGCGCATATTCCTCTTCGCTTGTCGCTATCCATTCCGGACGCCCCATTCCCATTAATACACTAGAACCAATGCGCCCCACGGGCGGTCTATCTTGCAATGTTACAAAAGGAATGCCCATATACAGAGTCTCTAGCAAAGTTGTTCCAGAGTTATGCGGAAAACAGTCCAAACCGATATCGATACGCTTCAAGACTTCCCAAGATGGTGAGCTAAATCCGATATCCAAGCGCGAGCGTTCAATTCCGTAACGCATAAATCGCCCCGCCATCTCTTCTTGAACTAAGGGGTCTTTAAAGTCACCACTATTAATTACCAGTCGAGAATTTGGCATCGCGTCGAGGATCGCAGCCCAAATTCTTACCACACGATGATTAATCCTTGTGGTGCGTGACAGGCTACCAAAAGTAACGATACCAGTCTGACTCGCTGGCGATTCGTTCAATATCGCCAATCGTATGTCGGGTCGATAAACATAAGCTGGTCCGTCTAATCGCCAAATCTTCTCTGAGAACAAATGATCACAATCACCTGTTACGCTTGGACTATCTGTCATGAAATAATCCACAGCACTTAAACCTGTCGTATAGCCATATTCAAGCCAATGTAATGATACTGGTGCTGGCTTTTGTGCAAAAATCATCAATCGATTCGAATTCGTATGTCCAGAAACGTCGATCAAAATATCAATTTTATCGGCACGAATTTGCGCAACTGCCTGATCATCCGTCATTCCGCGAATAGGAATCCAGTGATCGACGATCTTCTTATAATGCTCTGTCACCTCGTCTTCAAATGGGATTTGTGCGTAAGCAAAAATCTCGACTTGCGTCCGATCATGTTTTTCTAGTAATGGAATCAAGAAGTACTTACAAACCTGGTTATAAAAGGATTGGCATACATAACCTACTCTTAAGCGTCGTCCAGGCACTTTTTCATTATCAAACGGTAACCACCGATCCCGAAGTTGCACCGCGAATCGCTGATCAAATTCTCGATAAGCGTTAAAAATTACTTCTGCAGACAAGTCTGGATGGTAATTCAAGCAGAACAAGATATTTGTGTAAACTTTTCGATTAAAACTTGAATGATCGTCTTTTCTGAAAGAGACAGCTTGAATATAAGCCTCAATCGCTGCATCCAAGTATCCACCATCCCTTAGGGCATCACCGTAGGCTGCCCAAATTTCAGGAATTTGATCGGTCAGCTGTAGCGCACTACGGCTACAATCAATCGCTTGCTGAATCTGACCACCATGGCGATAAGCCTCAATCAGATTTGGATACACTTGGTATAAATCAGGTTGAATTTGTAGCGCTTGATGGTAAACCTCGATTGCTGATTGGCAGCGATCAAGAGATCGATAAGTTAAACCTAAATTGTTATAGAGATACGCCATCTCAGGTGCTAACTGAATCGCTCTCGAAAAGCTCTCAATCGCCTCTTCATAATTTCCCAGGAAACGATGTGCATTGCCTAAATTGTTATAAGCAGTCGCCATCTCCGGCGCAAGTTCTACCGTGCGCTTCAAAACTTCTAACGATTCTGAGCAACGCTCTAATGAAGTTAATGCGCAAGCTAAATTATTCAGTACATGCGGATTGTTCGGTAAAATTTTGGATGCACGCAATGCGGCCTCGTGCGCATCTTCATACTTCTGTTGCTCAAGACAAGCGATCGATAAATAGTCCCAAGCGATACCATCCTTGGGGCGCAAGTTAACCAACCAGCGACTGGCTTGCTCCAGTAAAGCGTACGACTTACGGGATACAAAGCGATTTAGAATGGTGTAATAGGCTTTTGAATCAATTACAGTTTTATGCGAAATCGAAAATGCTTTCTGCAAATGTTCGATCGCATTTTCATCTTGATCTAGATGAAAATAAATTTTTGCCAACAATAAATGCGCTTCTTCATGTAAGGGAAAGCGTTGAATTACTCTTGAAGCGGAAGCAATCGCCTCGGCAAGTTTGCCAGCCTTAACTAATGCCTGCGCTTCACGCATTGTTGCTTTTATATCGAACCCCGATTTACTCATCGCATTCTCTTTCGTGTAAAGACAGTTCTGTTTTACCAGCTAATGCCAAGTTCTACAATTCATGACCATTAATGAACAACAAATCATGATAAAAAATTTAATGCAAAGCAGAAAAATTGGCAATCTTTAGTATTTTACAAACTAGCTCTCACACCAAATTGCCTAAAAAGAAGTGTAAATCTTCTTCAAATTAACCCTTAAGTATTTTAAAAAGCTGCCGTCTAACGGAAAAAGCCAAAAAACTTAAGCACAAAAAATAATATTTATTTTGAGCAATTTCCTCAATTTTTTAAAATGCCGCCCGTTACCTGATTCAACGACGGTGCAATGGTCAATAAGACAGACCGAAGTTCAAGCTAAACGTCGAGTTGAATTAACCAAGTTAGGAGAACCATCATGGCTTCATATATCAATACCAACATCGCGTCTTTAAATGCACAACGTAATTTATCGACATCCCAAAGTTCATTGAACACATCCTTGCAACGTTTGTCTTCTGGCTTACGTATTAATAGCGCGAAAGACGATGCTGCAGGTTTGGCGATTTCTGAACGTATGACTTCACAAATCGGCGGCTTGAATCAAGCTGCACGTAACGCTAACGACGGTATCTCTTTAGCACAAACAGCTGAGGGCGCATTGAGCCAAATCGGTGCTAACTTGCAACGTATTCGTGACTTGGCAGTTCAATCTGCAAATGCATCAAACAGCGTAACAGACCGCGCTGCTTTGAATAACGAAGCTTCTCAGTTGATTTCTGAAATCAACCGTGTTGCAAGCAACACAAACTTCAACGGTGTTAATTTGTTGGATGGCTCTTTTGCTGCTCAAACTTTCCAAGTTGGCGCAAACGGTACAGCTAACGATCAAATTAGTATTACTTCGATCGCTAGCGCTAAATCTTCAGCATTGGGTGTTGGTGCATCTTCTAGCTACTCCACGACTGTTGCCGGCGCAGGCGCGGTTACTACGACTGCTTTGGCAGCTGGCGACTTGTCAATCAACGGCTTCCAAGTTGGTGCTTCAGCTTCCGACGGTGTTTCATTCTCGAATGCAACAGGCAGTGGTATCGCAAAAGCAGCTGCGATCAACGCAATCAGTGGCAGCACTGGCGTAACTGCAACAGTTGGTTCAACAACAGTTGCTGGTACGGCATCTACCTCTGCTACAGCGATTGCATCTGGCGACATTACCATTAACGGCGTAAATCTCGGCGCACTCTCAGCTTCAACATCTGGTGCACAACGTGGTGCACAAGTTGCGGCAGCGGTTAATGCAATTTCGACTCAAACTGGCGTTACAGCAACATTCAATACAACAACTGGTGCTGTCGCTTTGGCTGCGGCTGACGGACGCAATATTACAGTTACAGCGAGCACCAATGCTGCAGCTGCGGCGGCAAATACAGGAATCACGGTGTCTTCTACTGGCGCAACAGACATCTCAACATCAACCTTGAGCTTGAGTTCTTCTAGTTCCGCTGGCATCACATTAGCAAACGGTACTGGTACAGGTTTAACAGCTGCAAACTTGACAGGTGGTTTCACGTCCGCAACGACCACAGTTGGAGCTGGTGTATCCTCTCTGAATTTAGGTACAGCGGCGGGGGCGACAGCTGCTTTAACCACCATCGATGCTGCGCTGCAGTCGATTAACAGCTCTCGTGCGTCTTTAGGTGCGTACCAAAACCGCTTCTCATCCGCAGTTGCTAGCTTGCAAACGAACTCTGAAAACTTGTCAGCATCACGTAGCCGTATCCGTGACGCAGACTTCGCGCAAGAAACTGCAACATTGACACGTGGTCAGGTATTACAACAAGCAGGTACAGCGATCTTGGCACAGGCAAACGCGTTACCACAAGGCGTGTTGGCTCTGTTAAGAGGTTAAACAATAATGTAGTTCATCACATTATTCTCTGATGTAGATTGTCCCCTGCCCAAATTTTTTGGTCAGGGGAATTTTACTTAAAGGAAAGATCATGGACATTCAATCGATAGGCAGAAGTTCGCCGTCTGGATCACTGATCGCAGAAAAACTCCCCCCTTCCTCACCCGCTGTCGCGAATATTCAAAACGCGACCAATGCGCAAACGACTACTGCTGTTACTCAAGCGGAGAAATCCCCATCCTTAAGCGAAGTGAACAAAGCTGTTAGTGAAATCAATAAAATGGTTCAAAGCTCATCACAAAACTTAGAATTTAGTGTCGATTCTGACGCTGAGGAAGTAGTTGTGAAAGTCATTGATCAACAAACAAAAGAAGTGTTACGACAAATACCGTCCGTTGAGGCGCTAGAAATCGCCAAATCATTGGACAAATTACAAGGTCTACTAATTAAGCAAGAAGCTTAGTCTTTCTAAGCACCTGACTCTATTAGATGCTCACTAATACGAAGACTTTCTATTTTATGCAATTCACAAGTCAAAATTATTGCAAGATGAAAATAGAAAGGGAAATGCCCCTCTAAAGTCTGATTTGCTTTTGCCGTTAAACTTGTACAGTAACGATACTTACAAAAGGGGAACGTTGTGGCCATTCAATCAACTGGGGTAGGCTCTAATTTAGATGTCAACAGCCTGATCAGCAAACTGATGCAGGTAGAGAGCCAACCGTTAACTTCCCTCGCAAAAAAAGAAGCTAGCTATCTTGCTAAACTCACTGCATATGGCTCATTAAATGGTGCGCTCAGCACATTTCAAAGTGCCTTCGTTGGACTCAGCAGTACTTCGACATTTCAAAACTTAAGTGCCAACGTAGGTGACGCAAGCATATTAAATGCAACAACCACCAGTGTCGCGACTGCCGGCAACTACAACATTAATGTTACGCAATTAGCGAAAGCACAAACCATTTCAAGCGCCGGGCAAGTAAGCACCACAGACACCATTGGAACCGGGGCGACCACGACGATTACTTTTCAGTTTGGAACTATTAGTGGTGGAACCTTAACAAACGGTATTTACAGTGGTGCTGATTTTACTCAAGATGCGAATCAAGCAATTGGTACTGTCACGATTGACAGTACTAATAACTCATTACAAGGCATTCGCGATGCGATTAATGCTGCAGGAAAAGGCGTCACGGCTTCCATTGTTGGCGACGGCTCTGCTACTCCATACCACTTGGTTCTCAGCTCTAATAAAACTGGTGCCACATCAAGTCTAAAAATCGATGTGAGTGGTGACGCCGCATTGCAGTCGCTTCTCAGTTATGACCCTGAAGGCACACAGAATTTAAAAGAAACGACAACTGGGCAAAACGCCACGTTATCAATTAACGGCATTGATATTACCAGCGCTTCAAATACGGTCAACGACGCAGTTCAAGGCGCTGCAATCACGCTATCAAAAACTGGTAGTACCACACTAGCATTGAGCAATAACACCTCTGGTGTACAGAACTCGATCAATGGCTTTGTCAAAGCATACAATGATTTGCAAGCCACGTTTAAGTCATTAACAGGTTTTGACGCTTCGACCAAAAAAGGTGGTGTTTTGACTGGTGATGCCGCTGCACGCGGAGCACAAAGTCAGGTGAGAAATGCGCTGTCATCGGCTGTAAATGGCCTAGGTGGAAATATAACAACGCTCTCCTCGATTGGAATTAGCTTTCAAAAAGATGGAACATTAAGTGTTGATTCGACTAAGCTACAAACTGCACTCAACAACAATTTCAAAGACATCAGCGGACTATTTGCTACGATTGGTAAAGCGACGGATAGCTTGGTAAGTTATAGTAGCTCTACGAGTGCAACTGCACAAGGTAATTATGCACTGAATGTAACCGCACTAGCGACGCAAGGAAGTTTGACTGGCGATTTAAATCTAAATGCAGCTAGTACAACGATAGATCCAAACACCAGCATTAATGTCACTATTGATGGCACTTCAGCATCAGTTTCTCTTGCCGCCGGCAACTATACCGCCAGCCAATTGACTACCTTATTACAAACATCTATTAACGGTACCAGTGCATTTAGTGCGGCAGGCATCAAGGTTAATGCGGCAATCACTGGAAGTGGATTTTTAAAACTTACTTCTAATAGCTATGGAAGCACATCCAATGTTTCGCTTAATAACGGTACTGGAACTGGTGTCTCTGCGCTGACAGGGACAATTTCCAGCGGCACAGTCGGGACCAACGTCACAGGTTCACTAAATGGTGTTGCTGCGGTTGGTTCTGGACAGTTTTTAACTGGATCAAATGGATCAGCGGCTGAGGGGCTAAAAGTCCTAGTCACTGGTGGTACCACTGGTGATCGCGGCACCATCCACTTTTCCAAAGGCTATGCTAGCCAACTAAGCAATCTGTTCACTTCAATTGTTGGAAGTGGTGGCAGTATTTCTAGTTCTACGGATGGCGTCAATCGCACGATCAAAGATATTGGAAAACAACGAGATACACTGAATAGTCGACTCATCGATACCGAGGCGCGCTACCGCGCACAATTCACTGCACTTGATACGATCATTAGCGGTTTGAACAATACAAGTAGCTTTCTTACACAGCAGCTTTCTGCATTAACTGGCACCAACACCAAATAATTGAGGATTTCTATGTTTGGCACATCTAATTCACATGGGGCTAACGCCTACGCTAAAGTAGGCATTGAAACCGGCGTCATTTCTGCAAGTCCGCACAAGTTGATTGTCATGTTATATGACGGTGCCATTGTTGCGCTCAACAATGCGATGATGCACATGAAGAATCAAGATATTGCGGCGAAGGGTCATTCCATATCCAAAGCAATTGCAATCATCGAAAATGGTCTGCGCGCTAGTTTGGACAAAAAAGCAGGCGGCGAAATCGCAACTAGTCTCGATACCTTATATGAATATATGAGCAGCCGTTTGCTCCAAGCCAATATTAACAACCAGCCAGAAGGTTTAATTGAGGTTCAAAATTTGCTGCGCGATTTGAAGTCTTCTTGGGAAGCTATTGCACCAGAAAAAAATACGATCAAGCAAGACGCACCACTACCACAAGTTGATCCGCTCGCTCCGCGCCGTGCAACTTTTTTTGAGGCATAACTATGAATAGTTTTGAACTGTTAACTGTGTATGAAAA
This sequence comes from Affinundibacterium baiyunense, assembly GCF_018139645.1. Classification (GTDB taxonomy): domain Bacteria; phylum Pseudomonadota; class Gammaproteobacteria; order Burkholderiales; family Burkholderiaceae_D; genus Undibacterium; species Undibacterium baiyunense. The sequence goes on along the minus strand of NZ_JAGSPM010000011.1, from coordinate 91,447 downwards.
AGTTGCTCATATTACGTCTGAAATGCTTGAAGCCGCACGTGCCAACGATTGGGAATTATTGGCTAAGTTAGAAAATGATTGCAGCAATCAAGTAAGCACTTTACGTCAATTTGAAGGGCCAAGTGAATTGCCCAGCGATTTAAAGGCAAAAAAAATCACCATCATCAAACAAATTTTGGCTGATGATCGCGCGATTCGCGACATTACTGAACCTTGGATGAAAAACCTCGCCAACCTAATGAAGAGTTCCAGCACAAGTCGCAAACTATCTCAAAGTTATGGCGCAAATCAAATGGGGTAGTGTCACTAAATCATGTCGAGCATCTTTCCACGCTTAGATCCTAATCTGGTCATTACTACGGGCGTGGAAGGACCAACCGCACTAAAAGCTATTGAAGCAATTAAAAATGAAATCGTTCAAAGGCTGGGGCAGATAGGGGTTGGAAAACATATTCAAGCCGAAGTGCTAGCGAAGTTAAATGATGGCAGCTATATCGCAAAAATTGATGGTATCGCCATGCGTCTTGCGCTGCCGACGACAACGCAGATCGGGCAAAAACTATCTCTAACATTACTTCAGCTTGTTCCACGCACTATCTTTCTACTTGATGGACAAAGCCAAGTGAGCTTGCTTGATCCACCCAGAAGATCAAATTCAATTGAAACGTCACAGTTAAAGTCAGCCTTTGCTGACGATTCTAGTACGCAGTTATCCAAATCGATCTCAAGTGAAGCCAATCTATCCACGTTTTCTGCGCAAGATACAACACTGCAATCACCAAAACAGCTGGCAACTTCACAACTCAACGCACCACAACTTTTAACCGCAAATCAACGCTTTGCAGGTCAATATTTTGCAAATGAACCGATAGACCAAAGTTCGCAAACTGATTTAAGTCCTACCGGACAATTAATTAATGCGCTCTTGCAAGAGACTAAGAATCCTCAAGAAAAATCAAATATCAAAGTATTAGTTCCCTTGCTAGAGACTGATAAAAACTTAATCCCCGAAAAACAAATTGCAAAGCATATCGAAAGTCACCTACATCAAAGTGTAAGTAATAGTGGATTATTTTACGAGTCGCATGTTACTCAGTGGTTGCAAGGGCAAAAAAGCCGTGCTGAAATCGAATTAGAACCGCAAGCAAAGATTGCTGTTGAATTAGAACAGTCTGTGCTGGTCAATAAAGAAGAGAGCCACCACAACGCTTTAGCCCAAATCATTCATCAACAGCTGGATATTCTTGAACAGCAGAGATTAACTTGGTCGGGTCTATTAGCGCCAAATATACCCTTAGAATGGGAAGTGAACGAACAGCCTCAGCAAGAGAGTTCTTCGAAAAAAGATTCAGAGTCAAGTCAAAGTTGGCTCAGCAGTTTACGCATTCACTTGCCTCAACTAGGGCTAGTCGAAATTCAATTACAGCTTCGCAACAAGCAACTTCAACTAGCAATCCAAGCTGAGCATCAAAATTCAAGCGAATTATTAAAAGCAGCTTACTCATCCCTAGAACGCTCGATAGAAACAAGCGGCGCGCAAATCCAATCATTCTCAGTGAAACATGAAGAACGAGACTAATTCTACGCCCAACTCGTCCCCAGATAACTACGTTAACAATCGACATCAAAGCGCGGTTGCGCTCAGTTACAAGCCAGAAAATGGTGCTCCACGAGTCGTCGCCAAAGGAAAAGGATTACTTGCGGAAGAGATTATCGCTAGAGCCAATGAACACGGAATTTTCATTCATCAATCGACAGAATTAGTCAAATTATTGATGAAAGTGGATTTAGACGACAACATTCCTCCTGCTCTTTACACAGTTGTTGCAGAACTACTCGCTTGGCTTTACCATATTGAATCCGAGATAACTACAAAACAACAAATCTCGCCGACCTCTCGTCCAATTATTACAGAATAAAGCAATATGTCATTAGCGCTCCCGTCTTTAGGAACTGAAAATCAAAGTCCATATCAAGTTGAGTCCAGACGTGAGATCTTGGCTTTATTAAAAGGGTTTAGAGATAAATCTCAGTTGATTAGTTTAATGATCAACAATGGCAGTGAGGCATTTATCACCTCGGTGTTGGATATTGACGATGCCAATAACACCGTGATTATTGACAGTGCGCCGGGACACGAAGCGAACCAGAGAATTGTTGAAGCATCGAGTGTTTTCTTTGATGGCCTGCTAGATCGCATCAGCATTCAATTCTCATCGTCTAAATTGCAGCGCACACAATTTGAAGGCCGACCTGCGCTGCAGATGCCAGTACCAACCTCAGTTATACGACTACAGCGCCGAGAAAATTATCGCATTAACACGCCGGTCTCAATGCCTATTAAATGTGTGATTCCTATTGAAACGGAGTCTGGCAAACAAAACCAGAAATTTTCTTTGGTAGACATTAGTTGTGGTGGAATCGCGATCCTGGATGATCGCAACTTAATCGATATCACGATCGGCACTTGCTATGAATTTTGTCAAATAGACATACCGAATATCGGATTGATCGACTTGACACTACAAATTCGAAATTCCCAAGAATTGACACTGCTGAATGGCAAAACCACTCGTCGAATCGGTTGTGCCTTTGTGAATCTCTCTAGCCGCACCTTAACTTCGGTTCAGAGATACATCATGAAGCTAGAGCGTGAGCGAAATGCCAAGATGACTGGCATGTGATGGCACAAATACGACAAACGCCTCAAATTTGCATATTCATAATATCTTGATAGGCTGAAATCAACTTATTCCTTACCTGAACAGTGGCTTGGAACGAGATACTTGCCTTTTGCATCGAGATCATCATATCTGACATATTGACACTGTCATCGCCCATTGCGAATCGTTTTCCGAGCGCTTGTGAAGCACTTTGTGCTGCGCTCACCTGCTCTAAAGACGATTTTAATGCATCGGCAAAATCCAACTTCGGGGTAGGACTAGCATTACCGGCAATGGGATTGGGCGTGACGTTCTCCATTTTTGCCGCCGCTGCACGCAACTGTGCCACCATTGCGTCAATTCTACTTTTATCAATTCCACCTATACTCACGTTATACCTCCATCTCATCACTTTGCACTAGATTATCAGTAGTTCGCAAATGCTTAGAGATGATTAGAGAGGTGAAATCCGCGTTTTTCTAGCCTTTGATTTTATTTACCTGTAGCACAATTGCTAGCAAGGAAAAAACCTTCACAGGGAAATAAGATGCGTGAACTTGAATTAACTCAACACACTGACGGGGGCACTCATGGCAACCGCAAATGAAGCGACTTTAGACGCGCCACCAGTTCCAGTGGTATTTGGCATTCCTCAGACGCCGGCGGTCAGAACGATCATTCTGTCTGTCGGTGCGGCCATTACGATTGCCGTCATGGTTGGTGTCTGGCTATGGAGCCAAGCACCAGACTATCGTGTATTGTTTTCTAACTTCAATGACCGAGATGGCGGCGCGATTGTCGCATCGCTGCAGCAGCTGAATATTCCTTACAAATATTCTGAGGGCGGCAGCGCAATTTTGGTTCCAGCCAATCAGGTACACGATGCACGACTTAAACTCGCATCTCAAGGTCTTCCTAAAGGTGGCAATGTCGGTTTTGAGTTGATGGAAAATCAAAAACTCGGCATTTCACAATTCCTAGAACAGGTGAATTTTCAACGTGCATTAGAAGGCGAATTGGCTCGCTCCATTCAAGCTGTATCCGCAGTTCAAACTGCGCGGGTTCATTTGGCGATTCCTAAAGCATCGGTATTTGTACGGGAGCAGCAAAAGCCAACCGCCTCGGTGCTATTAAATCTCTATCCAAGCCGCGTGTTAGATCAACAACAAGTGAGTGCAATCATTCATTTAGTAGCGAGCAGCATTCCTGAGTTACCAGCGAAGAATGTCACGATTATTGATCAAAATGGAAACTTACTCTCCGATCCAAGTAAACAAACAGCGACCAATAATTTAGATCCATCTCAACTGAAATACGTGCAGGAGTTTCAACAAAGCGTCGTCAAGAAAGTGGAATCGATCATTTCACCGATTGTAGGTGCTCAGAACGTTCGTGCGGAAGCGACTGCAGATATCGATTTCTCTCGCAGTGAACAAGCCGCCGAAAGCTATCGTCCAAATTCACCGCCAGAAGCAAGCACTATTCGCAGCCAGCAAACTAGTGAAACCTATGGCAAACAGGCAAACGCTTCTGGTATTCCAGGCGCCCTGACCAATCAACCTCCGGTACCTGCAACGGCTCCGATCACCGCAGCGGCAAACGCAAATGATGCGCAAGCGAACGCAGCCAATAATGGTTTGACACAAAAAGACGCAACATTTAACTATGAAGTAGATAAAACCATACGCTACACCCAACAAGCGATGGGAGGTCTGAAACGCTTATCCGTTGCAGTTGTCGTAAATTACAAAACGGAAACCGACAAATCTGGCAAAACCATTACGCGTGCATTAACTGAAGTTGAAAAAAATCAAATCATCGATTTAGCACGTGAAGCAATGGGCTTCAATAAAGAACGCGGTGACACACTGAACGTGGTAAACAGCCCATTTGCAGTTCCTGAAAAAGTAACGCCTGAGGATATACCGCTCTGGAAGCAACCCGATGTATTGCAAACTGCAAAAGAAATTGGAAAATATCTGATAGGTGGTTTATTGTTGTTATACCTGTTCTTTGGTTACTTGAAGCCAACGCTCAATAAATTAACTGGCAAAGACCCAGAATCGCTGAAAAAAGAGAAAGAGCGTCAACGTCAAGAAGAAGAGGAAGAAAAAGCGCGCCAAGCAGAAGAGGAAGAAGCTGCGATCGTCAGCATCAATGGCGAGGCGGAAGAAAAGAGCAAACAATACAATTCAAGCTACGAAGCAAATATGGAAATGGCAAAGCAATTAGCTTCAAGCGATCCAAAAATCGTAGCCAACGTAATTAGATCATGGGTCAGCAATGAGTGAAGACGGCGTACAAAAAGCGGCAACCTTAATGCTCGCACTTGGTGAAGATGCGGCTGCCGAGGTGATGAAACATCTCGGTCCAAGAGAAGTTCAAAAAATCGGTGCTGCGATGGCAGCAATTGGTGCGATTCCGCATGAGACGATTGCAAAGGTCTTAGAAGAATTTAAGTCAGAGGCTGACTTAAGTTCAACAGTCGGACTTGATTCTGACGAATACATTCGCAATGTGTTAACCAAAGCACTTGGCGACGACAAGGCATCTTCCTTGCTAAATCGTATCCTAGGCGGTAAAGATGCAAGCGGAATCGAAAGCTTAAAGTGGATGGATTCGGCTTCTGTCGCCGAACTCATTAAGAACGAACATCCACAAATTATTGCCACCATCTTGGTGCACTTAGAAAGTGATCAAGCAAGTGAAATTCTCAATCACTTCAGTGAGCGATTACGCAATGATGCAGTACTTCGGATCGCCACCTTAGATGGTATTCAACCAACTGCTTTGCGCGAGTTGAATGATGTGTTGACTAAGCTGCTAACTGGTAATGAGAGTTTGAAGAAAAAATCTATCGGTGGTGTTCGCGCAGCGGCGGAAATTCTCAACTTTATGAGCGGTGAAAACGAGTCATCAATCATGGAGAATTTACGCAAATACGATGGTGATATGGCAGAGAAAATCATGGACGAAATGTTCGTCTTCGACAATATTCTCGACATCGATGATCGCGGAATTCAATTGCTGTTGCGTGAAGTTCAATCAGACTCCCTAATCATCGCATTAAAAGGCGCAAACGCAGACATGCGTGAAAAGATTTTCAAGAATATGTCACAACGTGCGGCGGAAATGATGCGCGAAGATTTGGAATCGAAAGGTCCAGTCCGCTTGTCAGAGGTGGAAGCACAGCAAAAACAAATCTTGCTCATCGTTCGCCGCTTAGCAGACGAAGGCCAAATCATGTTAGGTGCGAAAGGCGAAGACGCTTATGTCTAGCGTAATCCCTAAAGAAAAACTCACTGCATTCCAACGTTGGGAAATGACTTCCTTTGGAGATCTTCGTCCATCACAAATAGAAAAAGCAGCTGAGGTTGAGAAAGTTTCTCAAGCTGAACTGCTCGCCATTCGTGAACAAGCAAAAAATGAAGCTTACGCTGAAGCCTATAAAGAAGCTTATGCGCTTGGTTATCAAGAGGGTCGGACTGTAGGTGAACAAGAGTTGAGAGAACAAGCAACTCAAGTATTAGCCAACTTAAGCGAGCTCAAAGATAGTTTTAAAGAGCAATTATCTAAGGCGCACAATGAGATTGGTCATGATTTTGTCGCGTTGGCAATCAGTCTCGCAAGTGCTATGACGAAACACAAGTTTGCCTACGAATCCGACGCGATTGTGGAAATCGTCAAAGAATCGATAGACATGCTTCCAGCGATTCATCAACCGGCGCAGATTTATTTACACCCCGACGACCTTTATCTTTTGAAGGAATTCATGTGTAATGAACTTGAAAAAGATGGATGGCGACTCATTCCAGATCAACATCTAAGCCGAGGTGGCTGCCGCATTGAAACAGCCCAAAATCTAATCGATGCAAGTTATGAGACACGCTGGGCTCGACTGATAGACGCTCTTGAAAACAGTAACAATATCCAAGCAGTCACACCATGAGTGAACTATTTTCATCACAGGCTTGGAAAGACCAATTTGCGATAAGCAAAAAAAGCCTAGCAACGGCCCACAGTGAAAATATCTCGGGCCGTATCGTCAAAGTGACAGGGCTAGTGATGGAAGCAGTCGGGATCAAATTGCCAGTTGGCAGTGCCTGTCTGATTCATTTGCAAAATGGCGTAAAAATTGAGGCTGAGGTGGTTGGCTTCGATGGCGATCGGCTTTTTTTGATGCCACAAAGCGACTTAGATGGCGTGATCCCAGGTGCGCCAGTATTTCCCGTCACACCGCCATTTGCCTCAGGCGAAAGCACGCAACATAGACGCAATGCTGACCGAACTAAACATTTGCCGGTTGGTGAAGAGCTACTTGGTCGTGTTCTTGATGCCAATGGACGTCCATTAGACTCTTTAGGTCCACTCACCAGTCGCGCCACCGCACCTTTAGGTGCACGAATTTATAACCCACTATCACGTGCGCCGATCAAGGAAAAGCTCGACGTCGGTGTGCGAGCGATCAATAGCATGCTGACAGTTGGTCGCGGTCAACGTCTAGGTTTGTTTGCGGGTTCCGGTGTTGGTAAAAGCGTATTATTGGGGATGATGGCTCGATATACGACTGCCGATGTGATTGTGGTAGGACTGATCGGTGAACGGGGACGCGAGGTAAAGGAATTTATTGAAGAAATTCTAGGCGAAGAAGGATTAGCGCGTTCAGTTGTTGTCGCGGCCCCCGCAGACGCACCGCCTTTGATGCGAATGCAAGGTGCTGCCTACGCAACCACGATCGCAGAGTATTTTCGAGATCAAGACAAAAATGTTTTGTTGATCATGGATTCACTAACTCGCTACGCCATGGCGCAACGTGAAATCGCACTCGCGATCGGTGAACCTCCCGCAACCAAAGGTTATCCCCCATCTGTATTCGCTAAGTTACCGATATTGGTAGAACGCGCTGGCAATGGCAAATTAGGCGGTGGATCGATTACCGCCTTCTATACCGTCTTAACGGAGGGCGATGATCAACAAGATCCGATTGCCGACGCGGCACGCGCGATCTTGGACGGGCACATCGTTTTAAACCGGACATTAGCAGAGAGTGGCCACTATCCAGCAATTGATATTGAGCAATCCATCAGTCGAGCAATGCACGGCATTACATCACCTGAGCATCAGCGACTATCTCGCAAGCTCAAACAATTGTATTCAAGATACGAACGAAGTCGCGATTTGATTAATGTCGGTGCCTACTCTGCCGGCTCTGATCCAGTATTAGATGAAGCGATCAAAAAATATCCGCAAATCCAATCCTTCTTACAACAAGAAATCACGGAAAAATCATCCATAAATGAGAGCTTAGCCGGACTTTCCGCTCTATTCGACGCTTAGAAAAAAACAATCATCCGTACAATCGGTATAGGTAGCAAAGAAAATGGCAAATTCAGCCTTATCAACATTAATCGAATTAGCTGAAAATGAAGTAGAAAATGCAGCAAAAAATCTTGGCCGAATGATTAAGGCGAGAGATGATGCGAACGAACAATTAAATTTATTAAATCAGTATCGCAGTGACTATGAACTAAGATTTCAAAGCAATGCAAAACAGGGACTGAATGTCACACAATTCACCAACTTTCAAGCATTTATTGTGAAACTTGACCAAGCGGTAGATGGACAAAAAAAACTAATTCAGGATGCCGAATATCGCATTGAAATCGCGAAAAAAAATTGGCAAGAATGTGAAAAAAAACGCCTTTCGTACAAGACTTTAATTGATCGAAATGCCGCCAGTGAATTAAAAAAAGAAAACAAACGCGATCAAAAACAAACCGACGAACGCGCGACACGAGCGCTGTTTTATAAGAAGTAAAGCCTGAACAGACAAGTAATTAGACTCAACAAAACAAACAAACAAACAAACACAGTATCAAAACGCGTTTTATTAACCAATCGATCAAATCTATACCGTAGGTGACAACATGCCCAATGCGCCAACTCTCAATCCAGTCTTGCCCGGTATCGTCGCAAACAAGGCGTCTAATGCGCCTACGGAATCCAAAAATACCAATACGTTCAACCAAGTTTTAAAAAACGAGGTGGCGAACAAATCAAAGAAAACAAGTGCAGAAGTATCTGCAAAAAACAATAATGAGCACAAAACTGTCGTCACTCAAAACAATAAATCCATGACTTCAGAGGAACAAAAAGAACTGAATGAAGTTGAACCAAGCAAACCACCGCAAGACGATGAACAAACGACCGTTGCGATCAACGATCCAACTACCCTACTCATGTTTGTCAACAATATTAGTGCCTTGTCTCAAGCCGACACGACTGATTCTGTAATTGATGTAAGTATAGAGACTCAGAAAATAGCGACAACTGACAGCTTAGTGAACGATGACTTGATCAGCACCGATATAGACGCGAGTGATACGCCTGACCTCTCAACTATCAATAAAAATAACGGTGAAAATGATCGGGTAATGTTCTCCACGCCACTAAACAATTTGACAGACGAGAAGCAAATCATTGAACCTAATATCAAGGCCAAGGAGATATTAGAATCACATGACGATCTCATATTGTCGCCACAACCACAGCTAAATAATACAAAATCATCGACACCAATTGCAAACGATGTAGCAGAGCCTCCAGTTGAGTCCGATCTACTTCAGCAACAAGCCCAAGTGCTTGTTGCCAACACCAACCCACAGCAAGTGACTAACAAGAATGAGTCACAAGCATCTCAGGTTGAATTAAATATTGCAACGACAAAAATAGACAATAAAGATAGTCAAACAACTGAAAAAACGTGGAATACCGCTACAGTAGTTTCTGATTCGTTTGCACACGAGCTTGAAGCACAAGCGTCAAATAAGCTTGACGAGCAAAATTTAGAAAAATTTGGCAAACTTGAAGTGAAAGTCCATGTCAATGAAACACAAGTTAAACAGGAAGTCATCAACACCACGCATGTAACAACGATCAAACCCGAGAAGTTGGCTACACCAATTATCTCCGACTACATCGCACCTCGCGTCGGCACTAAAGGATGGGATCAAGCAGTAGGACAAAAAATTGTGTGGATGGTAGCGGGTGGTGAACAGAGTGCGCAACTTACCTTAAATCCTCCTGATTTGGGACCAGTGCAAGTCGTCTTAAGCATTAGCGACAATTTTGTTGATGCTAGCTTCGTTTCATCACATCTGGATGTCAGAGAAGCGATAGAATCAGCCGCGCCAAAATTGCGCGAAATGATGGAGAATGCCGGTATTTCTTTATCCGGATTTTCTGTCAGTGCAGAATCGGCACAGTCAAATAATCAATTTAGCGCTGAAAAGTCATTTCGCAATACCAGCTCACAAACCACGCTATCGTCAGGAACTGACATCGAGTCAGATCAAGTTTTAAACACATTAAGCAATCGGAATACCGGTAGAGATCTAGGTTTAGTCGATACGTTTGTTTAATTCAGTACGTCTAAGCACTAGCATATTTGAATGAATGTTGCCAAAGCGTGGTGAAAATCATTGATTTTCATCACGCTTATTTCATTCACGGCTAGCCAAGGGAAAACGATACTATAATTGTGTACTGAATACTTTCTACCAAGAAATATTTTACTTGGTATTTCCGGGTAGAAGACGGCATTCACTTGACAGGCTTTCGTCACCAAGTGAGCGCAAAAAATATTCATGCGATAAGTCATGCAATGGAACGATCAGAAAAACTAGAGTTGAGCAAGAAATTGGCCTCTATTTCGAAGATCAAATTGAGTCCAGATGCGCGATAATTTTTCTTAATCAAACACACAATTGAAATCGGTGAGAATTTTTTATGTCAAAAGCACCAGCAAAACCAGCAGATGCCGCCCCAGCAGGTAAATCTAAGAAAAAATTAATTATTATCATCGCTGCAGCCGTGCTGCTTTTAGGTGGAATTGGTGGTGGAGCAGCAGTGTTTTTATCCAAGAAAAAACCAGAAAAAGAAGTGAAAGCCGAACCTGCGAAGGCACCAGTTTTTTTACCTTTAGAGCCTTTCGTAGTGAATCTCCAATCAGAGCTCGGAGAAAAATATTTACAAGTACAAATGACTTTACAAGTAGAGGATGAGGCGCAAGTAAATATAATCAAAGCCAATTTACCTCAAGTAAAAAGTCGCTTGATTATGCTGTTATCGAGTAAAAATGCAGAAGGTTTATTGACCCCTGAAGGGAAAGATGAATTAATCAAAGAAATTACCGAGCAAGTTAATCTTCCATTTGTTCCAAAAGGTGAGCCACAAAAAGTCAGTGGCGTATTCTTTACTTCATTTGTTGTTCAATAACAATCGTGTCTGATAATTTTCTATCACAAGAAGAAGTTGATGCCCTTCTAAAGGGCGTCACCGGCGATCAAGATGAATCAGAGGATAACGAAGATACCTCTGGTGTCAGGCCGTATAACTTGGCCACCCAAGAACGTATTGTTCGTGGGCGCATGCCAACCTTGGAAATTATCAATGAGAGATTTGCGCGACTATTGCGGATAGGATTATTTAACTTCCTTCGACGTAGTGCAGAGGTGTCGGTCGGCACGGTAAAAGTATCGAAATACAGCGAGTTTATTCGTAACTTGGTAGTACCGACGAATCTCAACTTAACGCACATGAAACCCTTGCGCGGGACTTCATTAATTGTGCTCGATCCTGGACTAGTATTTCTATTAGTCGACAATTTATTTGGTGGTGATGGACGCTTCCATACGCGTGTAGAAGGACGAGATTTTACCCAAACAGAACAAAGAATTATTCAACGCATTCTAGAGATTATTTACGAAACCTATGCGAAATCATGGGAGCCCGTATATCCAGTGCAATTTGAATATATTCGTTCAGAAATGAACACCCAATTTGCCAATATCGCAACACCAAACGAGGTTGTGGTGTCGACGACATTTACGATTGAATTAGGTCCAGTCAGTGGCGAAATGCACATGTGCATGCCGTATTCAATGATAGAACCCATTCGTGATTTGCTTACCAGTAGCCTACAAGGTGAAACACTAGAAATCGATAAGCGTTGGGTACGCTTGATGACGCAACAAATTCAGATCGCAGAAGTTGAGATTGTTGCCGATTTGGGCACCACCAGAATGACGCTTGGTGATATTTTGAACATGAAGGTGGGTGATGTTATCCCAATTTCCGTCCCAGAAATCGTTTCTGCCAAGGTAGATGGAACACCAGTGATGGAATGTAAATACGGTTTATTCAATGGGCAATATGCATTGCGTGTAGACAAAATGTTAGGCTCAAGTGTCAATGATATAGCGCACGAGTCGCTAAACGGAGAAAACAATGGATGACAATAACGACAGCCCTATCAGTGAAGATGATTGGGGTGCGGCGATTGCTGAACAGGAAAAAGCGGATGCAGAAGCGGCTGCTCGCGCCGCGGCTGCTCAAGCTGCGCCCGCAGTACAGTCTGGTGCCAGTATGTTTCAAGAGTTTGGGAAAGCGCCCGCAACTCAGACGCATAATGACATCGACTTTATTCTCGACATTCCTGTACAGCTTACAGTTGAACTTGGACGTACAAAAATTGCGATCAAAAATTTGCTACAACTCGCGCAAGGCTCCGTCGTGGAACTTGACGGTATGGCTGGTGAACCGATGGACGTGTTGGTGAATGGTTGTTTAATCGCGCAAGGTGAGGTGGTGGTGGTTAATGATAAATTCGGTATTCGCTTAACCGATATCGTTACTCCTGCCGAGCGTATTCGTAAGCTGAATAAATAATGTCCAAGATATTCAACAACGCTAAACAGCGCTATACGAAGCTTTGGCTATTGCCGACATTGTTTGTCAGTAATTTGGTGTATGCACAATCATCAAGTGCAACAGTTTCGGCTAGCACCGGGTTGCTGCAAATTTTTCTGGCACTTGCATTTGTTATCGCCATTATGTTGCTGTTTGCGTGGCTGGTGAAACGCGTAGGACCAATTGCAAATGGGCACAAGCTTCCCGTCAAAGTTATTGGTGGAATTAACTTAGGCAATCGTGAACGCGTTATGGTTGTAGAGGTTGCCGATCAATGGTTAGTACTGGGAGTCACCGCACAACAAATCAACACGCTCTCAAGTATGCAAAAGCAAGCCTTACCAGAGGCTGAGGGCAGCGCCACAACCTTGAATGCACCATTCGCTGATTGGTTGAAAAAAACGATGGACAAGCGCAATCCGCCGCAAAATTAAAAGTAGCTTATGAAAAACTTGCGCCACTTCTTGCTCCAATATTTACCATTATTGAGCGCTCTCATTTTGTTAGGGTTTTCGCAGACCGCATTTGCGCAGTCCGGCGGCTTACCTGCAATCACAAGCTCACCTGCATCTGGTGGCGGCCAAAATTATTCTCTGAGTATACAGACCTTAATTTTCTTAAGCTCGCTCGCGTTTATTCCTGCAGCTTTGCTTATGATGACCAGCTTTACGCGCATCATTATCGTGTTGTCCCTATTACGTCAAGCACTCGGTACGCAATCGTCTCCACCGAACCAAGTTCTAGTTGGATTAGCACTCTTTTTAACGCTGTTTGTGATGGGGCCGGTGTTCGACAAAATTTATGCAGATGCCTACCTGCCCTTCTCCGAGAACAAAATTACGATGCAACAGGCAATGGAAAAAGGCGTTGAGCCTTTAAAGGGATTCATGCTAAAACAAACACGCGAGTCGGATATTGCCTTGTATGTCAAACTATCAAACACGCCTGCTTTACAAGGTCCTGAAGATATTCCATTACGCGTACTGATTCCAGCATTTATTACCAGCGAACTTAAAACAGCTTTTCAAATCAGTTTCGCGATCTTCATACCCTTTCTCATCATCGATATGGTGGTCGCGAGTGTATTGATGGCGATGGGTATGATGATGGTTTCACCGTCGATTGTCTCGCTGCCATTTAAGTTAATGTTATTTGTTTTGGTCGATGGCTGGCAGTTACTGATTGGCTCGTTGGCACGTAGTTTTTACTGAGTAGAGGTAAATTATGACTCCCGATAGTGTTATGACGATGGGTCGTCATGCAATGGAAATTACGCTATTGATTTCAGCGCCTTTGTTATTAGTAGCGCTGGGCATCGGTCTTATCGTTAGTATTTTTCAAGCTGCAACACAAATCAATGAAACCACCTTGTCTTTCATTCCAAAGTTGGTTGGCATTTTTGTGACACTAATCATTGCTGGCCCATGGATGCTTAGCGTGCTTGGCGACTATATGCGCGAAGTGTTCACTGGTATTGCGCTGTTAGCTGGTTAAGCTGCAAAAGCTACATAAGCCACATAAGCCCATCGTATGATCTCTATCAGTAGCAATGAGTTGGTCGCACTAATTGCCTCGTTCATGTGGCCGCTAACGCGTATCCTCGGCTTCATTGCGATTGCACCTCCATTTGGAAATAATGGCGTTCCAGTTCGCGTCAAAATTGCACTCGGCGTCTTTCTTGCTCTGATCGTTGCGCCAACCATCCCACCGCTTAACAATGTTGATCCACTCTCGATTACCGGAATTGCAGTGTTGATGCAACAATTGGTAATCGGATTAGCAATGGGATTTATCGTTCGCGTTATTTTTGCTGGCGTTGAAATGGCTGGTGAAGTGATTGGTCTAACAATGGGCCTAGGCTTTGCTACATTCTATGATCCACAAACACGAGGCCGTTCCTCAGCGATTGCGCAATTTTTGGTAATTATCACCACCCTACTCTTTCTTAGTTTAAACGTGCATCTTGCGATGTTTGAAGCCTTAATCAATAGCTTTAAAAACATTCCTATATCGACTTCGTTAAGCATGGGTTTTAGCGTACAAAGACTAGCGATTTGGGGTGAAGAAATATTTAAAATTGGCATGCTACTCTCCATACCACTAGTAGCGGCCTTACTGATTACCAATATAGCTCTTGGGATATTGACTCGTGCCGCGCCACAATTAAATATCTTTGGTATCGGATTTCCAATTACGATTATGGTCGGATTCCTTATGCTCATGTTGATCCTGCCGTATCTATTGGCACCGCTAGAAAACATCTTTGTACACAGTTTGGACAACGTTAAAACGCTTGGCAATTATCCAAATCCAGTACCGATCAAACAACCGTAAGGGTTCATCAGAACATGCATAGCTCGATGCAAAATAATCAGCTGCTTGCGCGAACGCAATTCACTGAACTTTATCGACGTGAACAAATTCGTTCTATCGAATCGGAGGCAAAGCAACAACTAGCGACCGGCACCTTAATGCGCGCAGCAGGAAAAGCTGCTGCAGAGCTCGCATTGGAATTATTAGGCGCAAAAAAAGGGAAAGTACTGATACTAGCTGGAGTTGGCGATAACGGTGGCGATGCCTTAGAAACAGCACATTTACTGTGCAAAAATGAAGTCGACGTTCATATCCTTTTGTTAGGCTCCACAACAAACTACTCGGTAGAAGCGAATCAAAGCCTACAAGGTGCGCTTGCTAGCACAGCCAAATGGACCAACCTTGAAGATTGTAAAAAACACGGTATAGACGTATGGGATTTAATCATCGATGGTCTGTTTGGGATAGGATTAAATCGCCCGATTGAAGGCGATGCTGCAGAACTAATTGAATACTTAAATCGTCAAAATTCCCAACAAAAAATACCTACGCTTGCCTTAGATGTCCCCAGTGGATTGAATGCCGATACAGGCCAAATATTTGGCGACAATGCAGTTGCTTTACGTGCGAGCCATACCCTAACCTTCATCGGCAACAAGATTGGACTACATACCGCGAAAGCAAAAGACTTCGCTGGACAGATCTTTCTAAACACATTAAACCTCGATCACACTGACTATCCTCCCACTGATGCGCATCTGTTGGTAGAGTCGTCCTTCGATCAATATCTACCAAGAAGACGACAAGATAGCCACAAAGGTAGTTATGGAGAAGTTCTGATCTTAGGTGGAAATTCAGGCATGTTAGGTGCACCCATTTTGGCAGGACGGGCTGCGCTAATGTGCGGCGCAGGTAAAGTTCACCTAGGCATGATGGACGAACGATTTCCTAGCATCGACATAGTCCACCCAGAACTCATGGTCGCGAGTGCACGATCATCGGATTTGAATCGACCAGTCATGGTAATTGGCCCTGGATTAGGCACATCAGAAGAAGCAAAATACTTCGTACAAAAAGTACTCGAGGAAAGTCCAAGTCTTGTCATCGATGCGGACGCCTTAAATGTAATTGCGATCGACGAAACGCTGAAAGAACTAGTACGCCAACGCGCACAAAAACACTGGCAAACGCTCATTACCCCGCATCCCTTAGAAGCTGCGCGCTTACTACAAACAAGCGCAAACGAAATACAATCCGATCGCTACAAATCTGCACAAAAATTGGCACAGGAACTTCAAGTATGTGTTGTGCTAAAAGGCGCTGGAACTGTGATTGTTGATTCGACGCAGACTTGGATCAATAGCAGCGGCAATGCAGGCTTAGCGAGTGCGGGCACTGGCGACGTTCTCTCGGGAATTTGCGGTGCGCTGCTTGCACAAGGATTAAACGCCGCACAAGCAGCATGTCTAGCTGTCTACCTGCATGGAAAAGCAGCGGATCTTTGTGTTGAAAATGGCGTAGGACCTGTAGGATTAACTGCAAGTGAATTAATCCCAGTGGTTCGATCCAGTTTGAACGACTTATTGAGGCGTTAAATTACAGCTTTAACAAAGTCAATACGGACTGCAATTCATTGCGAATTTGCAGCAAACTAAACGGACTTTGTTCACGCACTTCTGTCACAACGTCTTCATGCGATGCTTGATTATTCAACTTATTGCGCGCACCATTGATCGTAAATCCTTGCTCATACAGCAGCTCACGAATGCGTCGAATTAATAGCACTTCATGATGCTGATAGTAGCGACGATTTCCACGACGTTTTACAGGTTTGAGCTGTGCAAACTCTTGCTCCCAATAACGCAATACATGCGGTTTTACACCACATAAATCACTCACTTCACCAATAGTGAAGTAACGCTTAGCTGGGATCGGAGGTAACACAAAATTTTCCATACAAGTATCACACATTCGAGAATTTACGCTGGATTAGTGCTATTAAATTGATGAGGCGCATGCAAATCATCGACCATGGCCTTTAATTTTTGACTTGCGTGAAACGTGACGACACGACGCGCAGTAATTGGAATTTCTTCGCCAGTTTTAGGATTACGTCCTGGACGTTGTGGCTTATCACGTAATTGAAAATTACCAAAACCCGACAACTTCACTTCAGCACCACGTTCAAGCGCATCACGAATTTCGCCAAAAAAAGTTTCAACCATATCTTTTGCTTCACGCTTATTCAAACCAACTTGTTCAAATAACAGTTCAGCTAATTCGGCCTTGGTTAAGGTGGGCAAATCTTTTTCCGCTTTTGAACGTGCCTGCGCTTCACGCACGGCACGCTTTAAATCTTCATCTAATAGAGTCTGAAGATCGGCAGAAGTCACATCGTTCATCATGATTTACCTAATTTATTTATCTATTTAAGTCACGCTGTCTCAATCAGCAATTGTTGTTCCAAACACAAAGAAGCAACAACCAAATTCACCACAAATTTTTCTATTTGCTTAAAGCGATAACGCTCCAAATTGCCAAATTCTTGGCAATCAGAGCGTTAAAAAAATGATTGAGTTAGCGAAGTCTTGCCGATACACCGATATTAGCAGCAGCTACTAGCGCATTCATCGCAAGTTCTACCGTTTCATCTTGTAAGGTATTCTGAGTATCTTGCAAGCTAAAGCGGAAAGCAAGACTTTTCTCATCATTTTCCAAACCTTTGCCACGATATTCATCAAATAAAACAAGGTCTTGCACGATTTTACAAGATTCTGCTTTATTTATTTCTGCCTTGAAAACATCGATTAATTCTTGGGCAGAAACAGATTGCTTAACAACCAATGCCAAATCACGTGTCACCGCTTGGAACTTAGAAATTTCACGATGGCAAGGCAACTCCACGGACTGCAAAGCAGTAAGCGCAACTTCGAAAACGATAGGTGCTAAAGGTAAATCATATTTTTGTTGCAGGCGCGGGTGGAGCTCACCAATTAAACCGATGATTTGGCCATCACATTCAATTTGCGCAGAACGTCCAGGATGCAACGCTGGATGATCTACTTTATTAAAGCGCAAAACCTTGGGCGCAAATAAATTCTCTAAATCGGATTTCACATCAAAGAAATCCACATTCCGAGTCATTTGTCCCCACTGCTCTGCAGCAACTGAGCCATACGCCAATGCCGCCAAACGCTTAGGCTGATCGTAGCCTGATAAACTCAAAGCACCATCAAGCACAGAATCGTCACGCAGATACACCGCAGCAATTTCAAAGATACGAACGCGATTGAGCTTGCGATTTAAGTTATAGCGCGCATTGGCGACCAAACTTGCAATCAAGCTGGTACGCATGACACTCATTTGACTTGCAATTGGATTTTGTAACTTAATAGGGTTGTCGTTTGCGCAGAAATCTCGCTCCCAAGCTTCCTCAACAAAGCTGTAATTGACGACCTCTTGATAATCCATATCAGCGATTTGACGACGCAAGGTAAATGTCGAGCGTGTGTTCTCCGGCGCAATTAACATCGCATTTGCTGCAACCGGTGGCAAGGATGGAATATTTTCAAAGCCATACACGCGTACAACTTCTTCAATCAAATCTTCTTCGATTTCTATATCAAAACGATAGGATGGTGGCGTGACCGAGAACAATCCAGGTTCTTGGGTGAACTGCAAACCAAGGCGCGTGAAAATATCAGCGATTTGCGCGTCGGTAAAATCAACACCAATCACTTTATTCGCACGTGCGGTACGCAATTTTACTGGCAAACGTTTTGGCAAATTCACGACGAGATCATCCACCGGGCCGACCTTAACGTGCTCAGTACCTCCGCAAATTTCAACAATCAAGGCAGTGATACGTTCGACGTGCTCAACGATAGATTCAAAATCCACGCCACGCTCGTAGCGATGTGCTGCGTCAGTAGAAAAATTATATTTACGCGCGCGACCTTGAATCGCTTGCGGCCACCAGAATGCAGACTCAAGATAAATATTCTCAGTTTCCAGACTAACTGCAGTTGAATCACCGCCCATAATGCCAGCCAATGATTCAATTTCTTGCTGATCAGCGATCACACCGACCCACTCATCAACCGCGACTGTGTTGCCATTTAAAAGTTTTAAGGATTCTCCCGCTTTGCCCCAACGGACATCGAGACCGCCATGTATTTTATCCATATCAAAAACGTGGCTAGGACGCCCCATTTCCAACATCACATAATTGGAAATATCGACGAGTGCGGATATTGGGCGCTGACCACTACGTTCCAAACGTTGCTTCATCCAATCTGGCGTTGGCGCTTTCGCGTTCACACCACGAATCACACGACCAACAAAACGGCCGCATAAATCCGGTGCGCTAATTTTCACAGGTAATTTTTCAGTCAAACTGACAGGCATAATATGCGCCTCTGGCAAACGCATAGGCGCACCAGTTAATGCCGACACTTCACGCGCCACACCAAGTACGGACAGACAATCCGCTTTATTTGGCGTCAATTTGATCGTGAATTTGAGATCGTTTAACTGATAATAATCACGGAAATTTTGACCAACTTGCGCATCTGCGGGCAAGTCCATCAAACCGCCACCTTCTTCGGACAATTTCAACTCTTTAGCGGAACACAACATGCCTTGCGATTCAACGCCACGCAGCTTGCCGACCTTAATCAAGAAAGGTTTACCGTCTGCACCCGGTGGCAATACTGCGCCAGCCATCGCACATGGCACTTTCATGCCAACGCGCACATTCGGTGCGCCACATACGATGTTAAGCAGCGTGCCAGTACCCACATCAACCTGACACACGTTTAAACGATCTGCATCAGGATGCTTAGCGATCTCGCGAATCTCAGCAACAACTACATTGCTAAACGGCGGAGCAACTGGCTCCACTTCCTCTACTTCCAAACCCGCCATCGTCAGCAAGTGAGACAACTCATCCGAAGTCATGTTCGGATCAACCATGGTACGTAACCAGTTTTCAGAAAATTGCATAATTCAACCGTGATGTTGATGGTGTACTTTGCAGTACGGAAAATTCAATCTAAGGTAATCTTGCCGATGGAGCGTCTAGAAATTCAATTATCGGAGTGCAGATTGAGACACAAAACTAGCAATACGTCGATATTCAATGCTGTGTGCCTTTGCAACGAAAATATGCGCCCGAGAATTGGATTTATAGATGCCCCCATTAGTTAAATTGCTTTAGGAAGCGTAGATCGCCTTCGTAGAACAAACGCAAATCACTAACGCCGTAACGTAGCATCGTCAAGCGTTCCAAACCTGAGCCAAATGCAAAACCGATATATTGCTCTGGATCGAGTCCCATGTTTTTAATTACAGAAGGATGCACTTGTCCTGAGCCAGAGATTTCCAACCAACGTCCTTTCAAAGGGCCGCTACCAAAAGCAATATCGATCTCTGCGGAGGGTTCGGTAAATGGAAAATACGATGGACGGAAACGTACTTGCAAGTCATCTGTTTCAAAGAAAGCTTTCACAAAATTCAGATACACACCTTTCAAATCGGCAAAGCTAATGTCCTCGCCTATCCACAAGCCTTCGACTTGATGGAACATAGGCGAATGTGTGGCATCGCTATCGACACGATAAGTACGACCTGGAGCAATCACTTTAATCGGCGGCTTATTCATGCGCGCATAACGCACTTGCATAGGACTAGTATGCGTGCGCAACAACAAGGGTTTGCCTGAGGTATCGTTACCCTCGACATAGAATGTATCCTGCATCGAACGTGCTGGGTGATTTTCTGGACTATTCAACGCAGTAAAGTTAGTCCAGTCATTTTCAATTTCTGGTCCATCCGCAACATCAAAACCTATCGAGCGGAAAATTTCTTCAACTCGCTGCCAAGTGCGCATCACTGGATGAATACCACCAATGCCTCGACCGCGACCTGGCAAAGTTACATCAATGGCTTCTGCATTTAAACGCGCCTCCATCTGCGCATTCGCTAATGCATCACGACGTGCCGTCAAGGCATTTTCAATTTTCTCTTTGGCGACATTAATTACCGCACCTTGAACTTTACGTTCGTCTGGAGCAAGTTTGCCCAGACCTTTCATTTGTTCAGTAATTTGACCAGATTTACCAAGGTACAAAGCCTTGGCATTTTCTAAAGCAGCTGCATCTGGTGCCGCTGCGAAATCAGCGATAGCTTGCGTTACGATTTGATCTAATGAGTTCATACGATTTTCCCACTTCATGTGGATGATAGAAAATATAGAGTCTTCGTTTCACACGATGGGGTAGCTTAGCCGCACCACTTCGCTCCTTCCCATTCAGGCGAAGGGCAATGCGGAAATGGATTCGAGTCAAGAATTATGATTCTAAATAATCGACTGCACCCCACCCCGACCTTCCTTTTAAATAAGAGGAAGCTGAATTCCAAAAGACTCACACAAAATAATTCGATAGCTATCGCCGAACCATTTTGTTTGAACCCTACAAAAACAAACGGGGCACAGGATTGAACCTCTGCCCCGCTCATGTTGTAGCTACGCAAAAACGCTGCTACAGACTATGACTAATTAAGCAGCCAAAGTCGTTTTTACTTGATTAACAATCGCAGCAAATGCTGGTTTGTCCATCACAGCCATATCGGCCAACACTTTACGGTCGAGTTCGATGTTCGCTTTTTTCAAGCCGTTCATGAACACGCTGTATGTCATACCGTGTTGACGGGATGCAGCATTGATACGAGTAATCCACAATGCGCGGAATACACGTTTTTTGTTACGACGATCACGGTACGCATATTGACCAGCGCGCATAACTGCTTGCTTAGCAATACGGAATACCTTACTACGACGACCACGATAGCCTTTGGCTAAATCGAGAACTTTCTTATGACGGGCACGAGCGGTAACCCCACGTTTTACTCTAGGCATGATAACTCCTTAAAATAGTGAGTAGAGGTTAAGCTGTTGGCATCATGCGCATGACTGATGTTACGTCAGACGCGTTGATGTTGCGGGTGCCACGCAATTGGCGTTTGTTCTTAGTGGTTTTCTTCGTCAAGATGTGACGCTTGAACGCGTGACCACTCTTAACAGTTCCACCTGGGCGTACACGAAAGCGCTTCTTTGCAGAGCTCTTTGTTTTCATTTTAGGCATAACATCTCTGTCTTTTACGACAGCTCCTTTTTATATGATGGTAGGTGGTGACAATGACGCCACTCTTGGATGCCTACTTCTCACTTAGCTTGGGCTTGAAATCGAGTTCAATGCCCTTTGTTGTGATCGCGATTTTTACGAATCACCATCACGACAAATACTTTTTTTGCGATCTAAATCACGACCACAAGGTGGGCTCAGAAATTCAATTTTAGGGATGCAGTACTAGGCGTTTCCCGCAGGATTGTATTGCGAGGACAAACAACGACGTAATGCGCCCTACAATTGGATTTTTGGGCTTACCAACTTATTTTTTCTTTTTAGGCGCCAGAATCATAACCATCTGACGTCCTTCCATCTTCGGAAACTGCTCAACTTGACCGTACGGATCCAAATCGACCTTCAAGCGTTCCAACATACGCATACCAATTTCTTGGTGAGCCATTTCACGACCACGGAAACGCAAAGTAATTTTGGTTTTATCGCCGTCTTCCAAGAACTTCACGAGATTACGCAACTTAATGTTGTAATCACCGTCATCCGTACCTGGACGGAATTTTACTTCCTTCACCAAAATAACCTTTTGCTTCAGCTTGGCTTCATGCGCCTTCTTCTGCTCTTGGTACTTGAACTTGCCGTAATCCATCAATCGGCAAACGGGTGGTTGCGCTGTTGGCGCGATTTCCACCAAATCCACTTCAGCCTCTTCAGCTAAGCGAAAGGCTTCCCCCAGTTTTACGATGCCCAACGGCTCGTTATCAACGCCTGACAAGCGCACTTCTGGCGCAGTAATTTCACCGTTGATACGATGTGACTTTTCGGTAGCTATTGCAGTTTCCTTCAAAAAATTAAATCAACAAGCGATGCATTTCTGCGGGCAAAAGCTGGTTAAGCCTTGGTTTCCAAGTCGTTTTTAAGGCGATCCAAGAAAGCTTCCTGAGTCATTACACCCAGATCCAGATTACCGCGCGTACGCACAGCCACTGTATTTGCATCCCGTTCTTTATCACCGACTACGATGATATAAGGCAACTTTTGCATGGAATGTTCGCGTATTTTATAGGTAATCTTCTCATTACGCAAATCTGTATGCACCCTAAACCCTTGTTTTTTCAGGTTTTCAGCCACAGATTTCGCATAATCAACCTGAGATTCCGAGATATTTAATACCGCAACTTGAACTGGAGCCAACCAAGTTGGTAAAGCGCCCGCATGATTTTCAATCAAAATACCAATAAATCTTTCCATTGAACCAACAATTGCACGATGCAACATCACAGGCACTTTCCGTGAATTGTCATCAGAGACGTATTCTGCCCCCAGTCGTCCAGGCATAGAAAAGTCAACTTGCATCGTACCAACCTGCCATGGACGCCCCAAACTATCCTTCAAATGATATTCAATCTTAGGGCCGTAGAATGCGCCCTCACCTGGCAACTCTTCCCATGTCATTCCGCAGTTACGCAATGCCGCACGCAAAGTATCTTCTGCTTTATCCCAAATTTCATCTGAACCTATACGATTATCTGGGCGCAGAGCAATCTTGATTTGAATATTTTCGAAACCAAAATCATCATACACTTTCATCGCTTGCGGATGGAAAGCCATGACCTCATCTTGAATTTGATCTTCGGTACAGAAAATATGGCCATCATCTTGCGTAAAGCCGCGCACACGCATAATGCCGTGCAATGCACCTGAAGGCTCGTTGCGATGACATTGGCCGAACTCACCGTAGCGCAATGGCAATTCGCGATAGCTGCGCATATTTGAATTAAAGATCTGCACATGACCTGGGCAGTTCATTGGCTTCAATGCGTAATTACGATTTTCAGACTCGGTACTGAACATATTTTCGCGATAGTTCTCCCAGTGGCCGGTTTTTTCCCACAGTGTACGGTCCAAAATTTGTGGCGCTTTAACTTCTTGGTAGCCACAATCTTGGTAAACTTTACGCATGTATTGCTCGACTTGCTGCCACACAGTCCAACCTTTTGGATGCCAGAAGATCAAGCCTGGAGCTTCGTCTTGGAAGTGAAACAGATCTAAAGCTTTACCCAATTTACGATGGTCACGCTTCTCTGCCTCTTCCAGCATATGCAGGTATTGCTCTTGATCTTCCTTCTTCGCGAATGCTGTGCCATACACACGTTGCAGCATCTCATTCTTAGAATCACCACGCCAGTACGCACCAGCCAACTTCATCAACTTGAATACTTTCAATTTCCCTGTTGAAGGCACGTGAGGACCGCGACACAAATCGGTAAAATTACCTTCTGAATAGAGTGAAACGTCTTGATCTACTGGAATAGATTCAATAATTTCGGCTTTATAGTTTTCACCGATAGACTTGAAGTAAGCGACGGCCTCATCACGCGGCACAACTTTACGCACAACTTGCTCGTCTTTTTTCGCCAGCTCGGCCATTTTCTTTTCGATGGAGACTAAGTCATCTGGTGTAAATGGACGCTTGTAAGAGAAGTCATAGTAAAAACCATTCTCAATCACAGGACCAATCGTCACCTGCGCTTCTGGAAACAACTCCTTGACTGCATACGCCAACAAATGCGCAGTGGAGTGACGAATAACTTCCAAGCCATCCGCATCTTTGTCTGTGACAATCGCCAAATCAGCATCTGCTTCGATCAAGTGCGATGTATCGACCAACTTACCGTTGACTTTGCCAGCCAAGGCAGCTTTTGCCAAGCCCGTGCCGATACTGGCGGCGACTTGCGCCACTGTGACAGCGGACTCAAATTGTCGTTGCGAACCATCGGGCAAGCGAATTGAAATCATATTCATCTCCATACGGGCCTAAGCCAAAGAAAAAACAAAAAATTAAAAAAACAAAACCAATAGACGAAAAAAAACGCGGACTAGCCGCGTTTTCATATCGTACTTAAAGACGAAAAAACACCTCGACTAGCGTCGCTCACAAAGGAATGTGATCGTAGTTCGCGGTGTCATAACCATGATGCCTTTCTCGCTCTTACAAAGTACTACTATTTCTAAAATTCTGGTGGGCGGTGAGGAATTCGAATCCCCGACCCCTTGGATGTCGACCAAGTATTCTAACCAGCTGAACTAACCGCCCGAAGAGGTAAGACTATAGCAAACAACCTCTAAATCGTAAAGTGCTTTTTCTCGATTTCAAAAAAGCCTGATGTAATTCATTTTACAAAAATACCGTAGCATGACTGAGTTCCTGCCAATCAGAGCAAAACCAATCGAAGATACATGCGCTGAAAAACGCCAATGCCTTACAATACTAAATCAAATCTATAGAAATAACTCACCATGCCACACGATGCACACACGCCCAACAAAGTAGGCACCCACGACACCAAAAGCGCACATTTACATGCACACCGTCATGGCGATGCGGAACATCAACATTACTTTGCAGATCGCAGCCAATCGATTTTGGCGTGGGCATTAGGTCTAACATTATTTTTCGCAGGCGTCGAAGTTGTCTTTGGTTTCTTATCAAATTCTCTTGCCTTGATTTCAGATGCTGGCCATATGGTCACCGATTCCGCTGCGCTTGGACTCGCTCTGCTGGCACAATTAATTGCGAAACGACCACCAACAGCCAAACACACATTTGGATTTGGACGATCCGAAGCCTTGGCCGCGTTCGTCAACGGATTGGTGATGTTGGGCGTGGTTGCTTGGATTAGTATTGAAGCAATTCAACGCCTCCAATCACCAGAGGTAGTACAAGGCAAAGTCGTCATGATTGTTGCCGCGATTGGCCTAGCAATTAACATCGTCGTAGCATGGGTTCTATCTCACGACAAAGATAGTATGAACACACGTGCAGCATTAATTCATGTGATGGGAGATTTATTGGGGTCCGCAGCAGCGATCGTATCGGGCGCAATTATTTACTTTACTGCTTGGATGCCAATTGATCCGATACTTTCGATCTTCGTTTCGCTACTCATCTTGAAGTCAACCGTAGGTGTTCTGGAAGAATCATTTCACTTCTTGATGAAAGGCGTTCCTCATCACATTGATTACGTACAAATTGGCACCGATCTAGAAACAACGCCTGGCGTCGCTTCAGTACACGACTTGCATGTTTGGGATATGTCTCCAGGCCAACCCGCATTAATTGGCCATTTAGAGATCGATGACTTGAGTGCATGGCCAAGAATTTTAGAAAGCATAAAAAAAATGCTACTTGAAAAACATGGTATCGATCACATCACTTTGCAGCCAGAGGTGTTGCGTGACGAAGAATTTGAGGCAAATACCTAAAACTAATTAATCCTCGCCTGCCAGCATCCACTCCTTCAATCCGTTCACCCAGATTGGTGCTTGCAATTTGTAGTTCACGCGTAAAATTGCCGCGCGCTGATAAAGCGTCTCAAAGTCGATCACTGGCGCTGTCTTAAACGCGATCGCCACCACATTAGCATCATGTACTTCGGGAAGCCAAACCACCACGTCGAAACATTGCTGCATGGCGTGAATGTTCTTTTCGCGCTGTACATCATCCGCGAACAAATTCACTGTCATCATTCCTTCCGCAGTAAGACATGCTGCACATGCTTCATAAAACTCAGGGCTACTCAACACCGGACCATTCGCTTCAGCATCATACAAATCGACTTGAATGACATCAACTGTGCCGTGACGTTTTACATTTCTCACAAAATCGAATGCATCCATCTCAAGCACGTTTAACCGCGCATCATCAGCATGTAACTTGAACTGTTCCCGACACATTTGAATCACATTCGGATTGAGCTCTACTGCGGTGATCTTTGCATCAAGAAAATTGCGATAGCAAAACTTAGTTAACGATGCAGCTCCCAATCCCAATTGCACAATATGCTTAGGCAGCATATTGAATAGCATCCACACATTCATCTGCTGTACATATTCAAGCTCAATTTGATCTGGCACTGCAAGACGCATTGAGCCCTGAATTGGCGCACAACTCGTATCATTGTTGACATCACTAGCAAGATGCAAAGAACGAACACCTCTAAATTCAGAGATAAAAACCTCGGGATACTTATCTACACTTTTACTATTCAATTTTTTCTCTTTATGACTCGTTTAAAGATGAATGACGCCAAGCGCAATCGCGCGCATGATCATTTACCATGCCGATCGCTTGCATGTAGGCGTAAATAATCGTCGATCCAACAAACTTGAATCCACGTTTTTTTAAGTCTTTCGAAATTTGATCCGACAGCGGCGTCGTGATAATCCGCTCACCACAATTAATAATTGGCTCACCGTTAACGTAGGCCCATAAATAGGCATCCAAGCTTCCGCATTCAGAACACAACTGCATATATGCTTTCGCGTTTGAGACGACCGCTTGAATTTTCAATCGATTACGAATGATGCCCGCATTTTGCATCAGGCTCTCTACTTTTGACGCATCATATCTCGCAATTTTTTTTGCATCCCAAGAATCAAAAGCCAAACGATAATTTTCACGTTTATTGAGAACTGTTTCCCAACTTAGGCCAGCCTGAGCGCCTTCCAAATTAAGCATCTCAAACAATGTGAGCTCATCATGACAAGGGATGCCCCACTCATGATCGTGATATTGTAAATATAGTGGATTTGCAATATTTGCCCATCCACAGCGCGGTTTACTCATAGCCCTGGCCTCGTCAATTTTCTAAGCATGCATGCGCTCAAACTTTCAATTTACTTAAATTTAGTTCTACGTATTATTATTTTTGTTTTTTAGATACGTTCACAATCAACACCAAACAACTTCGATTATACTTCCCAAAGCAGTTACATAAGAACAATGCGCATACAACTCATAGATTTGACGAAGAATACAAAGGCCTAATAATGTCAAAACCAAGCTCCATCCAATTATCCAAACTCTTTGGAGTTCTATTAATCACAGGCTTAAGCGCATGCGGTGGTGGTAGTGGTGTCGGCGGGGGAAGCGATACGCTGAGCCTCTGCAATAACGGGGCAGGTGCCTGCTCAGTTACGGGTAACAATAACTCGAATAACAACTCAGGAAGTACTGGCAACAACAACAGCAATAACAATGGAACTAGCACCGAAATCGGCCTGCCTAGCACCTATGCGAATATTTGCACGCCTAGCGTCGAAAAGACTTGGGTTCGAGCACATTTGAATGATGTGTACCTCTGGTATAAACAGATAGTGGAAGTACCAGTAGCCAACTACAGCACACCACAGTCGTACTTTGATGCACTACTTGTCAAGCCAAATGATCGCTTCAGTTTTACCGCAGATAAAGATGAAATTGATGGCTACTTTGAAGCGGGTGAAGATGTCAGTTTTGGCTACAAATTAGTGAATCAAAATAATAAGTTACGCGTCACTTTTGTACAGCCAAACTCGCCGGCCGACTTACAACAAATAAAGCGTGGTGCTCAAATCGTTGGCTTGAATGGGGTACCGATTGAACAAGTCAGTTACAATAATCAAATTGCCGCCCTGTACCCAACGAGTTCACAGACTGTCACGAAATTCGAGATCCGTGATAATGGGGCTAGCAGCACTCGACTAGTCGAAATGAAAGCGACCAAGGTCACGACCAAGCCAGTTCTTCAAAACAAAATTATCACCACACCAGATAACAAACGCCTTGGTTACATCGTTTTCACCGACCACATCGCGACCGCCTCAGATCCTCTTGTTGAAAGCATGCGCGAATTCAAACAACAAGGTATTGACGACTTGGTTTTAGATTTAAGATATAACGGCGGCGGCTATATTTACATTGCAAATGAAGTCGCTTCTATGATAGCGGGTAGTAAAGCACAAGGACGAGTCTTTGAACAACTTCAATACAATGACAAGCATCCCGACTGGACAGCCGAAAGTAAATTTTTCTTCACGAACAAAGCTCGTTCCGGACAAGATTTGCCACAATTAAACTTATCGAGAGTCTTTGTATTAACTAGTTCTCGAACCTGCTCCGCCAGCGAATCCATCATTAATGGTTTAGCTCCTTTCGTACAAGTTATTACGATTGGCGGTACCACTTGCGGCAAACCATATGGCTTCAGCCAAAAAGATAATTGCGGCACTGCATACTTTGCGATTGAATTTAGTGGCATCAATGATGCCGGAACTGGAGGCTACGTCAACGGTTTTGCCGCAACCTGCCCTGCTTCTGATGACCTAGAAAACGAACTTGGCTCTTTAAATGAAAGACTGCTTGCAAATGCAGCAAGCTACAGTAAATCGGGCGTTTGTGGTCCAAGCGGCTACGCCCCAGCACCAGCATTCAGCATCAGCAGTGGTCGGATACTTGATATAGAACCACACCCATTACGAAACAATCGCATTCGTAAGTAGGCAAACAGTTAAAGGCTCTCAGATGAGAGCCTTTTTTACTTATCAATGTAAGTTTCTCGCATGCTGACACGACAAAAAGAAGGTTCAACTTTGTCGATCAAATCATGCGTAAATTAACAATAATCGTATCAATATTTTGTCTTTCTATCGTATTCAGCTCAAATACGATTGCGCAACAACTACATACTCCCGTTCAATTCGAGTTAATAGGCTCTAGCTACAGTGGTAAAAAAATCGATTTGGGAGAGCTAAAAGGAAAAACAATCTTAATTAGCTTCTATAGCGCAGGCTGTGCGGTTTGTGCTCGCGATCTCAAACTCATGCGTGAATTTTACAGAGATAACAATCACAAAAACTTTGTTCTGATTGGCGTTAATCTCGACAAAACCAAACCCGAATTTGATTTATATACACAAATAGTGTCCGCAAGCATCCCGAAAAACCAACAATTTCCTCTGATGTGGCGTGGAAATGCAGAGAGCATAAAAGGCTTCGGCACGCTTAACACCGATCCTACCCACTTTCTAATTCAAGCCGATGGCAATTTAAGCCTGAAACGCGAAGGCACACTCAAAGCAGAAGACTGGGACAATTTGTGGGAGTCACTAAATTTCTAAGTGATCTTGACTGGCGTGCTACACAAGCAAAACTATAGCGAATAGAAATAGCTGCTTTCACTTAAGGCAATGATGGCTTAAGCCTTTTCAATTTCCAAAATAGAAAAGCCAAATCTTGAAAATCAAAATTTGGCTTTTCGAAAAGTTAGCACAAAAAATCTATATCAAGTGTTATAAAAGACAGTGTCAAATTAATGCTTAATGGCTGATGTATCAGTGCCAGCATCATTTTTTGCAACTGCCGGAACCGCCAATTCTTCCTCAGTCAATGCAACCGGCTGACGTTCTAACGCGATTTCCAAAACTTTATCAATCCAACGCACTGGGATAATTTCCAATTTGTTTTTGACGTTATCTGGTATTTCTGTCAGATCTTTTGCATTTTCTTCTGGAATCAACACGGTTTTAATTCCACCACGATGTGCAGCTAAAAGTTTCTCCTTCAAACCACCGATTGGCAGAACCTCGCCACGAAGCGTAATCTCACCCGTCATAGCAACATCAGCACGCACTGGTATTCCGGTAAAAATAGAAACCATTGCAGTCGTCATCGCGATACCTGCTGATGGACCATCTTTCGGTGTCGCTCCCTCAGGCACATGAATATGCACATCTGTTTTCTCAAACAGATCGGCTTTGATACCCAAACGAGCTGCACGGCTACGCACGACGGTGCGAGCAGCTTCGATAGATTCCTTCATCACATCACCAAGCGTACCGGTGCGAATGGTCGCACCTTTACCCGGCATGGAGACAGCTTCAATCGTCAACAAATCACCACCTACTTCTGTCCAAGCCAGTCCAACCACTTGACCAATTTGATTCTCTTTAGTCGCCACACCAAAATCGTATCGACGCACACCCAAAAACTTATCCAAATTTTTCGAGGTAATCGTGGCCTTCTTCTCGCTCTTCTTCAACAGTAGCATCTTCACTACCTTACGGCAGATCTTTGAAACTTCGCGCTCTAAAGAGCGAACACCGGCCTCGCGGGTGTAATAACGAATGATGTCGCGAATCGCAGACTCCGATACCGAAATCTCATCCTCTTTCAAGCCGTTATTCTTGATTTGCTTAGGCAGCAAATAGCGTTGAGCGATGCTTGCTTTTTCATCTTCTGTGTAGCCTGAAAGACGAATCACTTCCATTCTATCCAACAAAGGAGCAGGAATATTATAGGAGTTGGATGTCGCAACAAACATCACATCGGAGAGATCAAAATCAACTTCAATATAGTGATCTGAGAATGTGTGATTTTGTTCTGGATCTAACACCTCTAACAACGCAGAAGAAGGATCGCCACGGAAATCGGCGCCCATCTTATCAACTTCATCTAACAAAAATAGAGGATTCCGTACACCTACTTTGGATAAACTTTGCAAAATCTTTCCTGGCATTGAGCCGATGTAAGTACGACGGTGACCGCGAATCTCCGCTTCATCACGTACGCCACCCAAAGCCATGCGCACAAACTTGCGATTGGTTGCGCGCGCAATCGATTGACCTAATGAAGTCTTACCTACACCTGGAGGACCAACCAAGCAAAGAATCGGCGCCTTCAATTTATCAACGCGCTGTTGAACCGCGAGATATTCCAAGATGCGCTCTTTCACCTTATCCAAACCATAGTGATCATCACTCAACACTTTTTCAGCATTGGTCAAATCATTATTCACTTTGGATTTTTTCTTCCAAGGCAAATTGACGATGGTATCGATGTAGTTTCGAACAACCGTCGCTTCTGCGGACATAGGCGACATCATTTTGAGTTTCTTCAACTCATTCATTGCTTTGTCGCGCGCTTCTTTCGGCATTTTTGCAGCGGTGATTTTCTTTTCGAGCTCGTCGATATCTGCGCCTTCTTCGCCCTCGCCTAACTCTTTCTGAATCGCTTTGACTTGCTCATTCAAATAATACTCACGCTGCGACTTTTCCATCTGGCGCTTTACACGACCACGAATACGCTTTTCTACTTGAAGAATATCTAACTCACCTTCAAGCTGACCAAGCAAATGCTCAAGACGTTTGGCGACACTAACAATCTCTAAAATGACCTGCTTTTGCTCTAACTTTAATGGCAAGTGGGCAGCAATAGTGTCTGCCAAACGCCCAGCATCATCG
Source organism: Affinundibacterium baiyunense (assembly GCF_018139645.1). Classification (GTDB taxonomy): domain Bacteria; phylum Pseudomonadota; class Gammaproteobacteria; order Burkholderiales; family Burkholderiaceae_D; genus Undibacterium; species Undibacterium baiyunense. The sequence goes on along the minus strand of NZ_JAGSPM010000011.1, from coordinate 59,518 downwards.
ATACCTGACAGAGATGCCAAAATCTCTGGCGGAATCTTCTTATTTAATTTCACATATTGATCAAACTGCTGCACGATGGCACGACGCATCGCTTCAACTTCAGCATCCTCTGCATCCTCGGCAGCAATCGGTGTGAGATCTGCAACGAAGTGGGACTCGGAATCAGTGATCTGATGAATGCGTGCACGTTGCGCCCCTTCAACTAACACCTTGACGGTGCCATCAGGCAGCTTCAACATTTGTAAAATATTCGCAATACAGCCAATTTCGTATATATCTTCGGCTGATGGCTCATCTTTTGCTGCAGCCTTTTGCGCAGCCAGCATGATGCACTTGCCCTGCTCCATCGCCGCTTCTAAAGCCTTGATTGATTTGGGACGACCTACAAATAATGGGATCACCATGTGAGGAAATACCACGACATCGCGCAGTGGCAACAATGGTAATTCTGTACGTTCAGTAATAGTGGAAGTTGTCATGGCGCACCTTTTTAAAAAAACTTTCATTCAATAGATTGGCGCACTAGGCTAAATCTCAAGCCCGTCATCCTAAAAAACAATAAAAAAAGCCACACAGAGAGAACTCCGGGTAGCTTTTCGGTTGAAGCCAAAATTTTCTATTGTTTGGATAAATTGTACCGCTTAATTACGCGATTCACAGAGAAAGTCCTAAGAATCGCGCAATGTTTTGATATTTTTGTGCTGACGCAACTTAAGCACCAGCGACTTTGGGTTGCTCGTTGTAAATCAATAAAGGCTTTGCGCCATTATTGATAGTATTTTCATCAATCACCACTTTAGATACATTTTTCTCGCTAGGTAGCTCAAACATAATGTCTAGCAATGCATGCTCCAGAATCGAACGCAGACCGCGCGCCCCAGTTTTACGTGCAATAGCCTTCTTCGCAATTGCTTGTAATGCTGACGGACGAATCTCCAACTCACAACCTTCCATTTCAAGCAATTTTGCATATTGCTTAATCAAGGCATTTTTCGGTTCAACCAAAATCTGAATCAATGCCGCTTCATCCAGCTCCATCAAGGTCGCAATTACAGGCAAACGTCCAACCAATTCTGGAATAATGCCGAATTTAATTAAATCTTGTGGCTCTGCATCCAAAATTACTTCGCTAGCACTTTTCTGGCTCTCGCTCTTAACACTTGCGCCGAATCCAATGCCACCTTTTTCAGAGCGATCAGAAATAATTTTCGCCAAACCATCAAACGCACCACCACAAATAAACATGATATTGGTCGTGTCGATTTGAATGAAGTCTTGATTCGGGTGCTTACGTCCGCCTTGTGGAGGGACAGATGCCATCGTACCTTCGATCAATTTAAGCAAGGCTTGTTGCACACCTTCGCCAGAAACGTCACGAGTAATCGATGGATTTTCTGCTTTACGCGAGATTTTATCGATCTCATCGATATACACGATGCCTTTTTGTGCACGCTCGACTTCATAATTACAGTTTTGCAGTAACTTCTGGATGATATTCTCAACGTCTTCGCCAACGTACCCAGCTTCAGTCAATGTAGTCGCATCAGCGATTACAAAGGGAACATTCAACATACGCGCCAATGTTTGCGCTAACAGAGTTTTACCGGAACCTGTTGGTCCAACTAATAAAATATTACTTTTAGCTAGTTCAACATCATCCTTCTTACCCAAATGCTTGAGGCGCTTGTAATGGTTGTAAACGGCGACCGCCAAAATCCGCTTGGCCTTTTCTTGACCAATCACATACTGATCAAGTAATTCCGTAATTTCTACCGGCGTAGGCAAATCGCTTTTTGATGAAGAGATAGGCTCAAGCGCACTCATTTCATCACGAATAATATCGTTACACAAATCGATACATTCATCACAAATAAAGACAGATGGCCCCGCGATTAGTTTTTTTACTTCATGCTGACTCTTTCCGCAAAATGAGCAATAAAGTAATTTTTCGCTGGAAGTACTTTTTTTATCTGACATAATACTTTTTAATAATTTTTCCGAAGTAATCTATGAACGCTATATTACTGCAAAAAAATGCTAGCTCGCAGTAATACCCTACACAAATCCAATGTTTTTATTTCGCAGATATCTGCCAATGATCAAAAATAAAAACGCCCGCACCAAAAGGTTGCGGGCGTTTTCTTTTAAACCCTAGATGCAGCTTTTTAAGCGCGATGTGTCAATACTTGATCAATCAAACCATATTCAGCAGCAGCATCGGCTGACATGAAATTGTCTCGATCCGTATCTTTTCCGATTTGCTCAATTGTTTGACCAGTTTTTTCAGCCAAAATGCCATTCAAACGCTCACGCAAATACAAAATTTCACGCGCCTGAATCTCGATATCCGATGCCTGACCTTGCGCGCCACCAAGCGGTTGATGAATCATGATGCGAGAATTGGGCAAAGAGAAACGTTTACCTTTCGCACCAGCCGCCAACAAGAAGGCACCCATAGAAGCAGCCAATCCAGTACATAACGTCGAAACATCTGGCTTAATAAACTGCATTGTGTCGAAGATTGCCATGCCGGCTGATACAGAACCACCTGGGGAGTTGATATAAAGCGAAATATCCTTATCTGGATTTTCACTTTCTAAAAACAGTAGCTGGGCAACGATCAAATTCGCTGCCTGATCATTTACAGGACCAACCAGAAAAATCACTCGCTCTTTGAGCAAGCGGGAGTAAATATCGTATGCACGTTCTCCACGCCCACTTTGCTCAACGACCATCGGCACCATGCCAAGCATATTTGTTTCTAAACCAGAGTTATGAATGATGCCTGTCATGAATTATCCTATCTTATTTTGCTGCGTTATTACCCATCAGTTCGTCGAACGGCAAAACTGATTCGTTCACTTTTGCTTTACCCAACACATAGTTAACGACGTTTTCTTCTAATACAAGAGCTTCAACTTCAGCTAAACGATTACGATCACTATAGTAGTACTTCACAACTTGCTGAGGATCTTCGTAACTTTGCGCAAAATCTTCTACTTGTGCTTTGATTTGATCAGCAGTCGCTTGCAATTGATTCGCTTTAACCAATTCAGCCAAAATCAAACCTAAACGAACACGACGTTCAGCTTGTGCTGTAAATAATTCAGTTGGGAATGGTACGCCTTGTACATTCATACCGCGTTGTGCCATATCTTGACGCGTCATTTCAGCCAAACGTTCTGCATCCTGATCGATCAATGCTTTTGGCGCATCAAATTCAACTGCCTTTACTAAGGCATCCATAACGCTGTCTTTAGTTTTTGCTTTTACGCGACCTTTAACTTCGCGTTCTAAGTTTTCTTTAATATCGTTGCGCATCTTAGCTAAATCGCCATCTTCTACGCCCAACATTTTCGCAAACTCTGCATCAACTTCTGGCAAATGCGCCCACTCTAACTTAGTCAAAGTGACAGTGAACTCTGCAGTTTTACCAGCTACATCTTTGCTGTGATAATCTTCAGGGAAAGACAATGGAAAAACTTTGGTTTCTCCAACTTTCAGACCCAAAGTTGCTGTTTCAAATTCTGGCAACATACGGCCTTCGCCTAACACAAACGCGAAACCCTCTGCCTTGCCGCCTGCGAATTCAACGCCGTCCAAAGTGCCAGTAAAATCTACGGTTGCACGATCACCAGATTGTGCAGATTGATCAGCACCACCATCACCGTGAGGGCCTTGTTCACCCTTAACATGGAAATGAACACGTTGCTTGCGCAAAATATCAATCGTCTTCTCGATTTCAACGTCTGTAACATCAGTCTTAACCTGTGTTACTTCAACGCCAGACAAATCACCAACAACAACTTCCGGATACACTTCAAAAGTTGCATCGAAAGTCAAATAATTATCTGAATAACTTTTCTTCGGCTCAATACGTGGAAAGCCCGCAACGCGCAAGTTGTTTTCTTTTACTGCTTCAGCAAAAGCCAAGCCAACTTTATCATTAAGAACTTCGTTCTCAACTTGATAACCATATTGCGCGGCAACCATTTTCATCGGTACTTTACCTGGACGGAAGCCAGGCGCTTTTGCTGTACGAGCACGTACTTTCAAACGCTTTTCAATTTCCGGTTGCATTTCTGCGATTGGGAAAGTAATCGTAATACGGCGTTCTAATTTTTCTAAAGTTTCGACTGCAGTTGCCATGAAAATCGTCCAAATATAAAAAATCTGTGGTGCGAGAAGGGGGACTCGAACCCCCACACCATTGCTGGCGTCAGGACCTAAACCTGGTGCGTCTACCAATTTCGCCATCCTCGCGGGATGAAAACACCTCCGGTAGAAAGACCGGCACAAAAGCAAAGGGCGACTTCGATTGCATTGTCGCCCATAACTTGTGCTGTGGCATTTCAACTTCAACCAACTATTCTACTAGATTTTACGCACACTTGTCTCGATTTTTTTCTACTCAAATTGAAACTGCGTCATTTTTATTCTGCCTTTCGTCTTTTTTTAATCAAAAACGAAAGGCCGAAATAAATTGCATGATCCCACTACGCCGATTTAGCCGGCTCTTTAATTCTAAACCACGCCGCATAAAGCGCTGGCAAAAAGAGCAAAGTCAGAGCAGTAGCGATAATCAAACCGCCCATAATCGCAACTGCCATCGGCCCCCAAAATACGGAGCGAGACAATGGAATCATCGCAAGTACAGCCGCAGCAGCTGTCAGAATGATAGGACGGAATCGACGCACAGCCGCCTCGACAATTGCATCCCAAGCTGGAACACCCGCCGCTCGATCTTGTTCAATTTGGTCAATCAGAATCACTGAATTTCGAATGATCATACCGAACAATGCAATCACTCCAAGCTGAGCAACGAAGCCAAACGGTCTTTGCAAAATCAACAAAGCCATCGCAGCACCTGCTACGCCTAGTGGTCCAGTCAAGAACACTAAAACAGAGCGAGAAAAACTATGCAACTGCAACATCAATAACGTGAAAATAATAAAAATCACCAATGGCACGTTGGCCGCAATTGATTCTTGAGCTTTACCACTGTCAGCAGCAGCACCCGCCAATTCAATTTTATAGCCTGGTAATAAGGTCGCACGTATCGCATCCAACTTAGGATTAATTTGACTAGACACTGTTGGCCCCTGAATACCATCAACCACATCCGACTGCACAGTAACCGCCCATTCACGCCCTTCACGCCAAACAACACCCGGCTCCCAGGCCAAAGAGATTTTCGCCACTTGTGACAATGGAACAGTCTTTCCACTGGCAGTAGGAATATTGGCGTTACTCAAGGCTTGCACCGTCGAACGCTCATCGACTGGTTGACGAACCACGATATCGATCAATTTATTCGACTCTCTAAATTGGCCGACAGTGGTACCAGTCAAAATTGTATTCGCGGCACGCATCACGTTTTGTGACGTTACGCCCAAGGCGCGCAGCTTATCTTGATCCATGTCGATACGAACTGTCTTCACAGACTCGTTCCAGTTATCGTTCACACCGATGGCATTTGGATTGGCATTCATCACCGCCTTGACACGATCAGCAACCTCACGCACTTTTGCGACATCTAAGCCAGTGACGCGGAACTGAACTGGATATGGTACTGGCGGACCGTTTGGCAATAACTTAACTCGACCGCGTACCTCAGGAAAATCTTCTTTAAATGCCTGATTGATTTTCAAACGTAAAGCTTCACGCGACTTCAAATCTTTTGGCAACACCACAATCTGCGTCACATTCGTCTGCGGGAAAATCTGATCTAAAGGCAAGTAGAAACGAGGACTCCCCGTACCGACGTAGCTAGTAATACTCTCCACACCCGCTTGCTTCTGAATGAATGCCTCAAATTTCTTCGCCTGTGCTTCAGTCGCTGCAAAAGACGAGCCCTCAGGCAACCATAACTCAACCATTAATTCTGGGCGACTTGAATCTGGAAAGAACTGCTGTTCAATAAATTTAAAACCAAAAACACCCAAACCAAATACCGCTAAAGTAATAGCAATCGTTGTTTTACGCCATGTGACACACCAATTCACCAATACTCTAAAACGCGAATAAAACGGCGTATCAAATAATTCATGATTACCATCAGCGCCCACATGTGGCTTAACGCGCAACAGTAAATAACCAAGATAAGGTGTAAATAAAACCGCTGCCAACCATGATATCAACAGCGCCAACGCATTCACTGAGAACATCGAGAAGGTATATTCACCCGCAGCAGACTCAGCCAATCCAATTGGTAAAAATCCAGCCGCCGTGATCAAGGTTCCAGTCAACATCGGCATCGCTGTCGAGCTATAGGCGAAAGTTGCCGCATCAAATCGCGAGAAGCCCTCTTCCATTTTACGCACCATCATTTCAACCGCAATAATCGCATCGTCTACTAGCAGGCCAAGCGCAATAATCAACGCACCAAGTGAAATTTTATGCAAGTCAATATTGAAGATACGCATAAATAAGAAGGTAACCGCCAACACCAATGGAATCGTCAAGCCTACAACCAATCCAGGCCACACATCCAGTCGCCAAGGCTTCGTGTGTAAACCGAGTGATAAAAAACTCACCGCCAATACAATCACGACCGCTTCAATCAAGGTATTAACAAATTCCCCGACCGATGACGCCACTATTTTCGGTTGATCAGAAACACGATCCAACTGAATCCCAACCGGCAATTGCGATTTAATCGACGTAACTTCCCTCTCTAAGTTTTTACCTAGCTCGATGATGTTTCCGCCCTTTTCCATCGATATGCCAAGACCAATTACCTCTTTACCATTGAAACGCATTTTATCGACTGGTGGATTCTTATATTCGCGTTTCACGACCGCAAAATCACCCAATCTAAAAGTCGTTCCATTTGCTCGCAAACGCAAATTTTCTAAATCTTTCACCGTTAACAACGCACCAGAAATGCGAACTTGCAAATTGCTGGAAGAAGTCGTTAACACGCCAGTTGGATCTATCGTATTTTGCGAATTGATTTGCGAGACGATCGTTTCGAACGGCACACCTAATTGAGAAAATTTCTTTTGTGAAAATTCGATATTGATTTTCTCTTCTTGCACACCAAACATTTCGACTTTTGCGACCTTTGGAATACGCAAGAATTGCTGCCTTACGAAGTCTGCGTATTCACGCATTTCTTCGTAATTAAACCCATCCGCTGAAATCGCAAAAATCGAGCCGTAGGTATCGCCAAATTCATCATTGAAAAACGGCCCAATTACGCCCGCAGGCAGCGTGCCTTTGATGTCGCCAATTTTCTTACGTACTTGATACCAAGTTTGCGAGGTTTCTTTTGGCGGCGTTGATTCTCGCAATTGCAAGATAATCAGGGTCTCGCCTGGTTTTGAATAGCTACGAATCTTGTCAACGTAAGGCGCTTCTTGTAGTTTTTTCTCAAGCTTATCAGTCACTTGCTCAGCCATCTGCAAAGCAGTTGCCCCTGGCCAAACCGCACGTACCACCATCGCTCTAAATGTAAATGGAGGATCTTCATCCTGACCTAATTTTGCAAAACTAAAAATCCCTCCCAATAGCAATGCAACCATCAAATACCGCGTTAACGGAATATGTTCCAGTGCCCAACGCGAAAGATTGAATCCAGATTTATCGTGATTATCCTGACTCATTTAGATACTCCTACAGCAGAAGCAGACGCTGAAGCAGGTGCAGCACTTGCAGCCGCGGGTGTCGGTGCGGATTCCACGCCGAGAATATGCACTTTTTGACCCACTTTCAACAAATTAACACCCGCAGTCACCACAGTCTGGCCAGCTTGAATTCCACTAGAAATCAACACATCTTCACCACTGGTTGAACCAATTTGAACTGGTACTAACTTCACTGCCCCAGACTCAACAATCCAAACTGAACTCACATTTTTTTCTTGGAATAATGCTGTCAACGGCAGACGTACCATTTGCACCTCACTTTTCATGCCAAATAGGACATTGGCAGTCATTCCTAACTGAACATCTTTTGCATTATTAGGTAAGGCGATTTTCGCAACAAAGGTGCGCGTCACAGGATCTGCAATCGGTGATAATTCGCGCAATTTCGCGGCATAAACCTCGCCACTATTGGCCCACAATTTAACCTTGATTTCGTTCAATTGACGGATCGAATTGATCTTATCTTCTGGGACACCAACCACGACATCCATGTCACCTGCTTTCGCTACACGCACAACGGGTGTACCAGCGGCAACTACCTGCCCCACTTCAGCCTCAATTCCTGTTACAACACCATCAATATCAGCAACCAAGCTCGCATATCCGGCTTGATTTGATTGATTCGATAAGGCAGCCTTTGCTTGTTCATAGCTAGCTTGCGCTGCTTTGTATGCAGTTTCTTTGGCATCCAAAACTGCTTGTGCAACAAAATTCTTTTCACGTAACTCTTGGTAACGCTTCAATTCTGCCTTCGCCAAATCGCGATTGCTTTCTGCTGCACTTAATCCTGCTCGTGCCTGTGCTTGACCCAACAATAAATCTTGCGGATCAAGCTGCATCAACACTTGACCACGTTTCACTACAGTGCCCAATTCAACCTTACGGGCAACAATTTTTCCCGGCACACGAAAGCCAAGACGCGACTCAATTTTTGCCCGTACTTCACCAGACAATTCGACCGCTGACTCGGTTCCTTGAAGCTGGGCTTGGATCGCGCGTACTGGACGAATATCCTCCATCTTTTCCACCTTTTTCGAGCAAGCGGTCAGCGACAATATTGTCGCCAAACCCAGCAAACTCATTACTAGGGATAATTTCTTTCGAATCATTGGAGTCGAATTAGGAAGCGCAGAAAGCTGGTGACGATGAGATGGTGAATTAAACACGAGAATTATTCCTTTACGATTTCATCAATGATGCGATAGTCAATGACGCTTGCGGATGACTGAAGGCTACAGCAAATAGGTTCTAAATACATAGATAAAGTCATTAATCGAAGACTATTTAAAAACAATCCAGATTACACTAATTGAATTGAAAACTTACGCCAATGGATAACACACTATTTGATATTCACAAGCGAAGAGAATCAGAAATAAAGTCTAAACAAGTCTAGATTCCTGAAACACTAGCCTTTTTTAAAATTTTAAAAATAAACACAATTACTGACTTATGAGTTATTAATTATAATCACGAATCTTTTTCTTGCCAATGACTTTTGAGTCATTTATTTTTGCAGTTATTCAAATAGCAAAGAACAGCACCCACTATGAGTGTTAATCACTACGAAAATTTTCCGGTCGCATCATGGCTAATGCCAGCACATTTGCGACCCGCAGTAAAAACGATTTATGCATTTGCTCGCAGTGCTGATGACTTAGCTGACGAAGGCAGCGCCAGCGACGTCGAGCGCTTATCCGCTTTGACGGAATATGAAAATAACTTGGAACTAATACGTAACAAGCAAGCTTGCCAGCATCCTTTGTTTAACGATTTAGCTGAAGTTATCTCAACACATCAGCTACCCATTTCACCATTTTTTGATTTACTAAGCGCATTTAAACAAGATGTCACATGTAAGCGCTATGATCACTTTACTAGCCTTTTGCAATACTGCGATCGCTCTGCCAATCCAGTTGGACGCATCATGCTGCATCTATTTAAAGAAACTTCAAGTGATAATCTCGTAAAGTCAGACCTAATTTGCAGCGCTTTACAGCTTGTTAATTTTTGGCAAGATATTGCAATTGACTGGCAAAAGTCCCGCGTATATATTCCACAAGAAGACTTGCTGCGGTTTCATGTTAGCGAGTCTCAAATTGTCGAAGGTGTTTGCAATCAGGCTTGGCGTGCGATGATGCAATTTCAGATAAATCGAACTCGACAGATGATGATTACTGGTAGTCCCTTATGCAAAAGATTACCGGGACGATTTGGCTTTGAATTGCGCTTGGTGGTACAAGGTGGTTTACGCATCCTCGAAAAGATCGAAGCGGCAGATATGGACATTTTTCGACATCGCCCTACGATTCAAGCCACAGACTCACCATTGCTATTGTGGCGCGCGCTAAAAATGTAAATTTCAACGATTTCATCCACGAGTCAAAACATGCCTGATGTATCGCTGGTTCAGTCGTATCAACAAATCCAAGCCCAAGCAAAATGGGTAATGGCTGAACTATCTCGCCTGATTACGCCGGAGGATAGCGAACATAGCATTGCAACAAAAGCCTATGCACTTTTATGCGAACAAGGCTTACACGAAACCTGGTATTACAACTGCCCTGCCTTAGTGTTAGCCGGCACTCGTAGCTGTCTCTCGATATCAGGTAGAGAATATCAAGCGAGTACAGAGAAACTTGGCGGCAAGAATTTGATTAGTATCGACTTAAGCCCATGCCAAGGCGCAATTTGGGGGGATTATTCACGCACATTTGCCTTCGAATTTGGAGCTTGCGTTGAACATCCCAAAACCCGCGAATATCAAAATGGGATAGATTTTCTCAAACGACTACACGAAGAAATGTGTGCATGGGTAAATCCAGAAACCAGTTTTCACAAACTCTATCAATGGAGCAATGTGCGGATACGCGAAAGTGGTTTTGTGAATCTTGATTTTCGAACAAATGTCGGTCATAGCATAGAAGTAGAACGTGAGCGACGCCAATACATCCAAGCGCATAACCAGCAGTTAATTTCGAACGTCAACTTCTTTAGCTTCGAGCCATTTGTTCGCTTAAAAGGTGGTCACTGGGGCTTTAAGCATGAGGACATTTACTACTTCGACCAAGATGGGCGCTTAAGTTGTCTATAGTTGCCTATAAAAAAAGCCAAGACGAACTTGGCTTTTTCTACTGCATTTATTTCGACACCACTGTTTAATTTATCAATTATTTCGCTAAATTAAGATGCGGTGCTGAGGCGCCAAACTAAGCGGCCACACAAGTAATGCCAATTGCACTTGCCGGAGCGGGATTCTCTAAAGACGCTTTTCCCTTGCCATTGGTGACAGTACATTTTTGCCCAGTTGGCTGCGTGGTGATTTGCAAATCATAATTATCACCATCAGACAAACTAAACGACATTGTGTACGCACCATCGGCCAATAAGTTTCGCGCATCAGTAGTACCATCCGCCAACGTATTTGAGATTGTTAAGAATGTTCCTGATTTCAAACCCGCCAAGGAACCACCGACTGGCACACCAGTCGCACAAGTTACCGCGATATTGCTTGGAGGGCTGCTTAAATTCGCCACACCGCTGGCATTTTGAATTTTGCAAACTTGGCCAACTGGTGGCAAAAATACTTTTGCTGCATATTCTTTACCATTCACAGCATAGGTCTGGAACGAAAACACACCATCTGCTGTCAAGGTAGTTTGTGTCGCACCATTCATAGACAATGTCAGCGATTTGCTAGCACCAAGGCCAGTTAATGAACCTGCCAACGGAACGTTTGGTACGCAAGTGACTGCAATGTTATTCACTGGCGCTTCGCCACTCATCTTGCCTTTTCCGTTCGCTACCGTGCAGTTCACTGGATTCGGCTGTTGTCCGACAGTGATATCGTAAGAAGCATTGCTGGCAACACGAAATGAAAATGAACCGTCTACAGACAATGCCTGAGTGTAACCAACTTCATTGACCAAAACCAAGTAGCTACCGGTCGTCGTCAAGCCTTTTACGGTGCCACCAACGGTCGTATAGACAAAACCACCGCACCCAACCAAAATACCAGCGATCACAGCACTCAAAACTGCTACTTTTTTATTTAATTTAATCAAGATAAGTCTACCTTATTACGATATATGAACGACTCAACGCAGCTTGCAACACAAATTCACTGCACAATAAGCTGGCATTGTACAACATGCTCGCCGCATTTTTTTGTCTATATATTGTAAGAACGAATGCGAATATGCATTTCCACGCAAACCGATGGAAGTTTGTACTTAGGCGCGCAGTCGGTTAGCATTACGCCTTAATTCATATTCCAGCCTACCTAATCAAGCATGTCACCAGACGAATATTGCCAAGAAAAAGCCGCACAGAGCGGCTCCAGTTTTTACTACAGCTTTTTATTTCTGCCACAAGAGAAGCGCCGCGCGATTACCGCGCTGTATGCATTTTGTCGCGAAGTTGACGACGTTGTCGACGATTGCACCGATGAATCGGTCGCCAGAAACAAGCTGATTTGGTGGCGTCAAGAAATCCAAGCTATGCTAAAAAATAATCCTAGCCATCCAGTAACCAAAGCTTTGCAGCCGCATCTGCAAACTTACCAACTAGACGGCGCACATTTTTTAGCGATTATTGATGGCATGGAGATGGATTTAAATCAAAATCGCTATCTCGACTTTATCGGATTGCAGCGTTATTGCTGGCATGTCGCAGGTGTCGTTGGCGTGCTCTCTGCTAGCATATTCGGCATCAAAAATCCGCAAACCAAACGATTTGCCGAAAAACTAGGGTTAGCATTTCAAATGACCAATATCATTCGCGATGTTGGTGAAGATGCGCGCAAAGGTCGCATCTATTTGCCCGTCAATGAGTTGCAACAATTTAATGTACCAGCGAGCGACATCTTGAATGCACGTCATAGCGAGCAATTTGTCGCACTGATGCAATTCCAATATGAACGTACGCAAAAACTGTATGACGAGGCATTTGCATTGTTGCCCGAAGAAGATCGTCGTGCCCAGCGCACAGGCTTGATAATGGCTGCAATTTACCGAGCGCTGCTGGTAGAGATTCAACAAGACCAGTTCCAAGTTTTAAAGCAGAGAATTTCTTTAACACCGATACGCAAACTATGGTTGGCGTGGAAAACGTATGTGCGTGGTTAATTGCACTGGCACAAGTCTGTGAAGAATCAAACTAAATCAAAAAGAATCGCGGTAATTGGCGCTGGTTGGGCTGGTTGCGCCGCTGCGGCGACCTTGTGTCGGCAAGGCCACCATGTCACTCTAATTGAAGCTAGTCGTCACCTAGGTGGACGTGCCCGCGCTGTCGATATCCAAGAAAAAAAGATCGATAACGGTCAGCATATCTTATTAGGAGCCTACTCCGCCTGCTTAGAGTTAATGCGATTTGTAAAAATAGACTTGCGAAGCGCCCTATTACGCCTCCCCTTGCAAATGGTGTACCCAAAGCAAACGGGGATCGAATTTTGTACCGCAAAACTACCGGCACCTTTACATCTCTTTTCAGCATTGCTGACATCAAAAGGGCTATCGCGCGCAGACAAAATGGCGCTAGCAAGATTCTCAACCACGGCGCGCTGGATTGATTGGAAATTAAATCACAACTGCACCGTCTCTGAGCTATTGCAGCGTTACGAGCAAACCGAAAACCTATGTTGCCATATTTGGAATCCACTTTGTATCGCTGCATTAAATACGCCACCTGAACGCGCATCGGCACAAGTGTTTCTCAACGTACTGAGAGATAGCTTAGGTGCAAAGCGCGCGGCATCGGACATGCTGATTCCACGATTCGATCTCAGTCGTTTATTGCCGGAGGCATGTGCCAACTTGGTACGTGAATGTGGCGGTGAAGTCGTACTTGGCGTGTCAATTCAATCGATCACAGCACATTCATCAAATCAGTGCAGTCTCGTGCCTTTACATGTCGAGCAGACAGACGGACAAGCACAAATCGCTGATCAGCGATTTGATGGCGTGATTATCGCCACTGGTGCAGAACAAGCTAAACGATTGTTTTCATCCGCGCTTTCAGCAGATCAAATTGGCAGTGATACGCAGGCTACATCTGTCAAATCTATTCTCGATACCACGTTTCAATACGAAGCTATCACTACATGCTATTTGCAATACGCAGCAAGCTGCCGACTCGATCGACCATTTTACGCCTTGGCAGATAATCCGAATCAACATGCATGGGCACAATTTATTTTTGATCGCGGACAGTTAGATACGCATCAAGCAGGATTGATGGCAGTGGTCATCAGTGCCTCTGCAGCGGCAATTGCGCAACCAAGCTCAGAATTGATCAAAGCGGTATGCGATCAACTTGCGCAACAATTGCAAAGTGAGGAATTAAAGCGACCGATCTGGTCGCAAGTCATCACCGAAAAACGTGCGACGTTTGCCTGTTCACCTAATCTGCTAAGACCGACTAATCGTACCGAGATCACAAATATTATGTTGGCGGGTGATTACACTGCCAGTGACTATCCTGCCACTTTAGAATCGGCAGTCAGAAGCGGCATACTCGCGGCACAAGCATTCAAATAGATAATCGATTACGCGTAGTCGAACAAAGTACTGCGTTTGACGATAACCCGCCCTATCTTCTATTATTGGAATTCAATTTTCTATTAGGAGAAATAATGCAAAAGATGCGTCTAGGTATGTCGATTTTGATGCTTGCGATGTTGGCTGCTTGCAAAAGTGTCGTGATCGAAGAGTCACAATTTATTCGACCTGATAGCGTAGTTCCATATCAATCTAAAGGAAAGTTTGACAGCAAAGTCTTGGCAACACTATTGCCAAATGCGGCACTTAAAGATGATCAAATTGCAGTTGATGAACGCGTGCAATTAAATGGTTTAAGTGTAAAAAATGCGCCGGCCACGGTAACGGTTTTATATTTCGGTGGAAATCGCTCACACATCGATGATGCTGCCAAAATGCTTAGTCAACATGTAGCAAGCTGTCCGATCAATTTTACGATGTTTGATTATCGCGGTTACGGCCGCACTCCCGGTCAGCCAAACACCAATAATCTAAAAGAAGATGCTTTGCGAATTTATGATTATGTCAAAGCCAATACGACTGGGCCTCTTCTTGTTCATGGGCATTCGCTAGGCAGCTTTATGACCGCCTACGTCGCACAAAATCGCGCTGTTGATGGCATCATTTTAGAGACGACGGCAACCAAAGTGAGCGACATACTTCAGCTACGCACACCTTGGTATGTGCGTCCATTTATCCGCTTTGAAATCGTTCCTAGCTTAATGGAAATCGACAATCCCAAGGCACTGGAAAATTTTTATGGGAAGAGTTTGGTGATTTCGGCAGAACATGATCAAACCACGCCTCCCGAATTGGGACGCGCTGTTTTTGATGCAATTCCAGCGCAAGAAAAGCAACATCTTTTCGTCAAAGATGCCGGACACAATAATTTATTAAGTAAAAAAGAAGTCCAATCCGCCTACTGTGATTTTGTCCGCAGATTTCATTCTTCAGCATCGGCTACTAGCAATTAATTACTCACATGTCTACTTGACGTTTCTAAGGCATCTCGTAGACATCTCCTTCCTGCATCACTTGCGACGCAAGACTCTTCTCCCATTTCGGCCAATAAGAATCTAAGTAATATCACTTAGATCCAAGAGTAAATTTCTCAATTGCGGCACATCGTCGAAACAATGAAACTACGACAAGCCTCATTAACAACAATTTAGCCTGCACATTTGTTGTCGTGAGTCTTGCATCGAGCGTGTTGGGGAGTACAAACGGCTCGATATTTGATGACATCCATTATTTTCGAGAGAGCTAAAATGCCCCGTCTTATTCAATTTCGTAGATCCCGATCGATGATGTACTTGGCGATCGCCAGCGCTTTTACTTTGTTGGCATCACAAGCCGATGCGCAAGAGACCTCAATCCAGCAAAGCAGCAACACAAAAGCCGATGACAAAAGTAAAGATACAATCCCTGAAGTGATCGTCACGGCAACGCGACAAGCAACTTCCTTACTCAAAGCACCGGTCGCAGTTAGCGCACTAAAAGCAGAAGATTTGATCCGTTCCAATGTCAAAGAACTGTTAAATCTCAGTGGTGCGATTCCCAATGTTCAATTTGGATTATCCAGTGCTGATTCTGGTGTTTTAGTATCTATTCGTGGTGTGACTTCCACCAACTTTACGGAAATTGGCGATCCAGCCGTTGGTATCCATATTGACGGTATTTATTCCCCCAGACCGCAAGGCTCGTTGGCACTAATGTTCGATCTCGATCAAGTCGAAGTTTTGCGCGGCGCGCAAGGAACACTATTCGGACGCAACTCCACCGCAGGGGTCGTCAACATCCTACCCGCAAAACCAGAATTTAAAACCAATTATGGTTGGAGCTCTTTAAATCTCGCCAACTACAATGGCAAAGAAGTACGTTCCGTGTATAACTTTGGGATTAGCGACAATTTTGCGTTACGTGCCGCCGTCATGGTGGATAAGCGCGATGGCTACATCAAACAAGAACGCGATCTAAGTGATCGTGGCGTTCTATTGTCAGATGGTAATGGTGGCGCTAAGTTTACGCCCGACGGCAAACCTGACGTTGATCAACGACTAAATCGCGAGCTTTCACCTAAAGATTATTACACCAACTCAAATCAATGGGCGACGCGTCTAACTGCACGCTGGGCGATTGATAAAGATCTCGAATGGACTGGCGGCTTTGAACATTATCAAAATTCTGGTGCTGGTGAAGTTGGATTAAAAGACTGCAAAATGGCTGCAGGTACACGTTTCGCCTGCGGTCCGCAAGGTCAGTGGTATGCCAAAATTAATGTCCCTGGCAAACTCGATATGAGCATCACGACTTACCGCAGCAACTTGGTGTGGAAACTATCACCACAAACTGAATTGGGCTACAAAGTCGCTTACGCGGTACAAAAGCGCGAACAGCATCATGACGATGATGGTGGTCAATCATTTCTAGCTGAAGATGTTGGCGTTATGGAGCCTTGGGGTAACTGGGGCGCGCAACATGCTATAGATTGGGCTAGTTATACGCTCGATTCCAACTATCGCTCTTTGGTCAATGAGCTTCAAATTAAACAAAATTTCGATCAATGGCGCTATGTTGCGGGTCTCTTCAATATGTCGGAAAAGAACGCCATCAATTTCGCTCAAGACAAGTTAATTGAAGCTCCTTGGGGTATGCCGCACGCACAATTTTATGCGCAACCAAATCGCCAAGTCCATTCAAAAGCACTATTCGCGCAAGCCGATATCAAGCTTGCAGATCAATTGTCAGCGACAGTCGGTTTCCGTATGAGCAAAGATAGTCGCGAAGATATAGGAGGAGTTAGCGCTGGTTTATGGAGTGCGGATACACCTTGGTATTACAACGGCAAATATGTTCCTAAAGCCGCGGGCACCGGCACACCACATAACGGTACTGACTTCACATTTGGAATGGGACCATTTGCTGGCGTCGGTGTATTCCCTAGTCCAGTAGTCAATACGCACAAGGCAAATTGGGAAAAGCCCACCTATCGTCTTGGTCTACAGTACGACATCGATAAAGCAAGCATGGTGTTTGCGTCTGCCGCAACAGGTTATCGCCCAGGTGGCTTTGGCGATAAATTTGATACTTGCGGTGGTGGCACTTGTGTCGACGGCGGCACGCAAAAGTATAGCTACCTTGAATACAATCCAGAGCTCACCACCAATTTTGAAGTCGGCTACAAAGGCCGCCACTTCAATAATAAATTAGACCTGAGCGTGGTTTACTTTCATACCAAATATGATGATATGCACGTCACTGGCATGAATGCAGTTGGTCAAAGGAAATTACGTGCTGACGAAACTTGCCCAGATTGGAATCCAGCTTGTGATGTGGTGACCGCATGGAAAACCGAAAATATCGGAAATTCACGCATTCAAGGTTTAGAAATCGAATATAAAGCGCGGCCATGGGTAGGAGGCACTTTATCCGGCTATGCATCAGTGCTTAATTCGAAAGTCTTATCCTATCCAACTTATGACGACAATTGGATGTGTGGACATCGCCAAGAGTTCGGCGCGGAATCCTGCGCTCCGCTCTATCTCGGTAACGATCCAAGCAAGCGCGGTCGCGCGATACGTGATGTGACCGGCAATCAATTGCCAATGGCACCTAAATATTCTTATGCCATCAACTACTCGCATGACTTTGCACTGGATAACGGCTGGGTGATGACGCCATCCATAGGTATGCGCCATCAAAGTCGTATGTACTTTACAGTTCGCAATCTCGACAATCGTGTGCTCGGTGATTATCAAGATCCTTACACCAATTGGAATGCTTCGGTAAGACTCAGCGCCCATGATGACAAATGGAATATTGAGTTATGGGGCACCAATCTTAGCAACAATATTGTGAAGAATTGGATGGGACAAGGTAATGCGGGTGGATACACCTTCAATAGCTATAACCCACCAAGAATGTTTGGTATACGCGGCACTATCAATTACTAACATCATTATTGAGTCCATTACAAAGATCACGGAGGGTGAAACAAATAGCGAACCATTATCAGGTTCACACAGCGCTTCCCCCAGGGCGTTCTACCAATTAGTTCCGTTTGCTGAGTCTCCCCCATTGCCCCAGCAAAAAGGACTGGATACAGCAGCACCAGTTTTAAAAGAACTAAGTAAGTTGACGAACTGGCTTTACACGGCAAATTTCTCCACGAGATTTGCCGTCTTTTTTTATTTCTAGAACAGATGAGCATAGCCGCACTGCCATGGCATCAAAGTCATACGTGAGATTCAAATTTAGCTCCTGTGCTTTGCCTAATTGATTACTGAATGCTAGATTATGAAATATAGAAATTATCAAGAACTAAAAGTCAGGGAAACCTCGCTATAGATCAGGAACAAATATGGCATTGCTGGGACATCGCTTTTTCCAAAATCGCTGGACTCTATTAGGAATAATGTTATTCCTAACGGTGGGCTTGTTCGCATCGAGTACCTTAGGTTGGCTCTGGTATGCAGATAAACGTGCTTCCGCGGCGAGGCAATCCTCACTCGATCTGCTTTGGATGGAACAGATTATTAGCAATAAGCTAGGCACGCAACAAGTCATGTTGCAGAATTGGGCCTTAGATTTGCGGCCTGATTCTAAACAATCTCGCGCAGAATTTATTCAACGAGCAGATGAACTGATTAAAGAAAATCACGCGATTCTCGCAGTAGAGATCGTCGATGAACAAAATCAGCGCTTAATTGGCGTACCACAATTTGACGAAAGACCTAAACAACTTCCGCCGTTAAGCGATCCCTTAGTGCAAGATGCCATTCATCAAAGTCGTAGCCAAAATTCCGCAATTTATAGTCGAGTGATCGAACAATTTGCGCCGCTATGGGTGCTAGCCCTGCCGAATAGCAATGAACAACATCCGCTACACCGCATCATCGTAACCTATGACTTAAACAAACTACTCACACAAGAAGTGCCTTGGTGGTTTGTGCAGCGTTACGATCTCAGTTTAGTCGATGAAAACGATAAACAGTTATCGCCAAGCGAAGGCGGCATCGTCAATCACCACCAGCAAAGCAATCGCATCGACTTCGGTCCATCGGGTAGTGGTTTGTCACTCAAAACGAGTGTACGTACAGTACAAAACTTCGACAACTTGCTCATTGGCTTAGCCGTCGCAGTCTTATTTTTCGGAATATTGATTATCTGGCTATTACGCCTATTACAACGCTGGATTAAAGAACGTAAAGCGGCACAACAAGCCTTACGTGAACGCGATGTCTTGCTGCAGCACACTGCACATCTATCGAGCTTGGCAGAGTTTGCGTCTGGAATGGCGCATGAATTAAACCAACCACTAGCAGCGATTGCCAACTATGCGGCCGCAGCTGAATGCTTGATTGAAGCAAATGAAATCGATTCCCCAAAAATAAAGCAGGCGGTAGAAAAAATGGGAGAAGAATCCAGGCGTGCGGGAAAAATTATGCATAGCATGCGCAATCTCATTCAAAAAAGTGCAGCGCCGCATGAAATGTATTCGCTATCACGACTGGTGCATGAAGCCATAGAACTGATTGAAGTACAAGCCAAACATCTACATATACGCATCGATTTGATGTTCAATATGGAAGACACTCAAATTCGATGCGATGCAGTGATGCTAAAGCAAGTGCTATTTAACTTAATGCGCAATGCGCTTGATTCGATGAAAACAGAATCGATGAAAAACGAAAAAAATAAAATCGAGCATCCACATCACAAACTAGGCGAACATCCTCAAAAGCTTTGTCTAGTTATTGAAAGAAACGATCGTCAAATTGAAATTAGCGTCGTTGATCAAGGCGAAGGAATACAAAACATGGACAAGCTATTTCAGGCCTTTTACACCACCAAATCCGACGGTATGGGCTTTGGTTTGGCGATCTGTAGAACCGTCATTGAAAATCATGGTGGAAAAATCTGGGCAGAAAATAATCCGAATGGTGGTGCCATCTTTCGATTTAGATTGCCGCTAGAAACCGAACAAACATAATAAATTACGCTAACACAGACAAGCTAAGCACAGAAAAATAGAACATTAATTTCAAAGGGGAGCCGAAATGTCACAAAGTAATCCTGTCGAACATCAAGCGAATATTGCAATCATCGATGATGATCCAAGTGTACGTAGTTCATTAGTGATGTTGCTCGAAACACGTCATTGGAAAACCACCGAATTCGAACGTGCGCAAGATTTTCTTGACCAAGCAAATCCGACCGATTTTAACTGCCTCTTAGTCGATGTCAGAATTCCCGGCACCAATGGATTGGAATTATTTGATGAACTGATTCGTCGTAGCAAATTGCATCGCCTTTACCTACCGCCCGTTATTTTTCTTAGTGGTCATGGTGACATTCCTCTGGTTGTTCGCGTGCTGAAACAAGGTGCGGTCGATTTCTTAGAAAAACCGGCAGATCATCGCAGCATTATTGATGCAATTAGCCGCGCAATCGCCACTGATGAAAAAGCCAGAGCCGAACATCAAGGACAAGCCGGTTTACTGAAAGAAATCGCAGAATTAACACAAAGAGAGCGCATGGTGTTGACTGAGATCGTGGCTGGTTATTTGGGAAAGCAAATCGCCGATCATCTTTCTATCAGTCCCAAAACCGTCGAAGCACATCGACTACATATCTGCCAAAAATTAAATGTTAGAACAAGCATGGAACTCGTCGCTAAGTTACGCGACATTCCACCTAGTCTGTGGCAATAAGTCAGTAATAAAGTAATCAAGTAATCTTTTTGTTTAACGGCGTTCACCAAGCAATATCACATTGGCTTGCCGCGAGGCTTGCTCAAGATTACGTTTTATAAGCGCTTGAGATTGCGCACCTTGTTGCCCACTCACCGTTGTCACAATTTTGGCGATGTTGGTACGAAACACGCTCTCTAACTGAGCCCAAGCTGGAACCACTGGATAATGCCGCCCCAGGCTCACCTGCTTTACAAATTCCGCGTAATGCGGATCTTGCATCAGCGAGGGATCATACAAAGCATCGAGTCGTGCTGGCAACATACCAGATAGTTGGCTAAATTTGACTTGCGCTTTCTGTGACACCAGATACTTGAGTAAATTCCATGCTTCCTCTTTGTTTTTCGATGATCGCATCATCGCTAAATCCGACCCAGAGAAGAAAGTTTGATTGCCTTTAATTCCGGCTGGATAAGACGCAACACCAAAATTTTTAGCCGCGACAGTGCCCATCTGACCGCCCTTCGATTTTGGTGTATTGAACATCTTTAACACCCAAGGTCCACTAAAAATCACTGCATATTGATTCGTAAAAAAACCGGACTCAATTTGTACTGAATCCTTCTCCAACGCAGATAGCGGTACCAATCCCTCGTTCGCAAAGCTGGTGTAGAAGCTGATCGCTTGCATCGTTTCTGGCGAGAATATGCTGGCTGACTTTCGGTCCGCACTCAGAAAATCTCCGCCTGCATTCCAAATCCAAGGCGCGATATTATGCAAAATATCGGAGTCATTTTTACCTGGATAACCGAGCGCAGCGACTTTCTTACCTTCGAAGTCAATACCATTTATTTTTTGCATCGCTTGCTTAAAACTACCCCAATTCGCAAACGCTTCATTTGGCTTCACACCCGCTTTTTTGAATAGATCGCTACGATAATAGGCAACCCGTGCACCGGCATACCAAGGAATAGCAAATACCTCACCTTGATTATGTTGATGCGTAGTGACCCACAAGGCAGGAAAGAAAACCTTGTCACCACCAACTTCTTTTTGTTGCTGCAAGCTGATAGGCTCTAAAGCGTTTCTTGCGGCAATTGCAGCTACCCAAGTACTACCTAACTCCACCAAATCGGGACCTTGTCCGGAATCTGCCGCGGCACTAATTTTGCTCCAAGCATTCTCCCAATTTATCACCGTCACATTGACTCTTAGATGAGGATTGAGAACTAAGTAGGGACGTAAAATTTCACGCATATCCTGCTGAGGCTGAGCCGTAGTGGACATGATCCAAATATTTAGTTCAGATGATTTCGCCCATGTATTCGTTGTGCAAAACGATACGAGAACAAAAATCACCGCCATTAGAATCTGTCGCCACTTATTGAAATGCGCTAATTTCATATGTCTAAAATAGATCAAAAGAGATGTGTAGTTTGCACCAAAATTGATTTCATGAAAACGAACACCTGATCATCTAAGTACATTTACCTAGAACAGAAAGTAGTTCTATGCATTGTCGTTTTAACTTGCTCAAGGTAAATTTCTGCTTGGAACTATTTCATTGTGCTTCATCACAAGAAATTACCGCATTCCTCTCCCAGTATTTTGAAAGTCTAGTTTCATGCTAAAACCTATCAACACCCTAAAAAATCAAAGGGTGATTTCCATTGACGCTTTTCGCGGCATCACGTTTTTAATCATGATCATCGTCAATGAACTAGCCAGCGTTAGTGGTATTTCTGTATGGCTCAAGCATATGCCTGCGGACGCTGATGCGATGAGTTTTCCCGATATCGTATTCCCCGCCTTTCTATTTATCGTTGGCATGTCGATTCCATTTGGTATTAATCATCGGATTGCACAAGCTCAAACCCGCTGGCAATTAAATGTACATATTTTTTTACGCGCGCTCGCATTGATCATCATGGGTTTGTTTATGGTGAATGCTGAGAGTGGCTATCATCAAGCATCCATGCCGATCTCGATACAAGCTTGGTCGCTCTTGTCTTATCTGGCTTTTTTATTGATTTGGGGCGTGTATCAGTTTAAACATGTACTGATCAATCGCATTCTGACCGCGACTGGCGTCATGTTGCTTGTGGTATTGGCGCTCATTTATCGAGGAGGAGAAAACGGTACACAGAGCATGACACCACAGTGGTGGGGCATCTTAGGCTTGATCGGTTGGGCCTATTTGATCTCTTGCGGCATCTATCAACTGTGCAGCGGCAAACAAAAACACTTACTCTTTTCCGTCTTTATTTGTACTGCTTTTTATGTACTAGTACACAGTACTTACTTCGGACACTTCATCGAGAGTAATCAATCCATCGCTTCATTGATGAAGATCATTGCTAGTCTAGATGGCCATGTCGCTCACAGTAGCATCGTGCTCTTAGGTGTGATTTGCTCCTTAATTTTCTTTGAAGAGGATACTGTCATCAGCCATTTAAGAAGTCACTCAAAGAGCGAACCAAGACGATTCATCAATGCGGCAATTTTATTCATGATACTCATCTTCGCCGCAACTGCTTTACGACCAGATTTCAAGATCTCGAAAATCTATGCAACACCTTCGTGGTGCTTTTATTCCGCTGCAATTTGTATCGCTGTATTTAGTTTCTTATTTTGGCTGATTGATTTACGCAAGATACAAAACTGGATGATCGCGATTAAACCAGCGGCGATCAATCCGCTTGTCTGCTATCTACTTCCATTCGCAATCGAAGCCATACTCCATCTCAGCGGCATGCAATCACCTTTGCGTCGATTTGAGGGCGGGATGGGAATATTTGCGGCCTTGTTTTACTCGCTGCTAATTATGTTCTCAGTTCACGGACTAAACAAAATCAACTTTCGAATCAAATTCTGAGTCGCTCGGCATGATGAAGCCTAGGTTGCGAATTAAGATCAGGCTGACCGACAAGATCAAAAACGTGCGCGCTACTCGCTTGCACGACCCTTAATTAATCCATCGATTGATCCATCCGCTGATGTCGATTCATCGATAACCTCGTCCTGCGTCGGCGTAGCCTGTTTCGATTTCCATTTGGAATAAAAATACGCACTACCAGCGACGGCACCCGTCACTGTCGCCGCTGCACCGATAACAGGGGCAGCGGCAACCACGATAGGCGGGCCAATAATCGCTGCACCAGCAGCAACGCCAGCGGCAATCCCTAAGCCCATTGAGACGGTTTCTGTTTTCTCTTTAATTTCGAGGTGATTTTCTTCTAGTTTTTCATCTAGTTTTTTGACGCCATCGATCACATGCGTACTGACCGCCTTTGCACTCTGCGTCGCTGTATCTGCAATTTGCGAACCACGCTCCTTGACTTTCTCGACGATTGCTTGCGTGGTTTCGTGCTCAATCACATTACTCAGCGATTGATGTACGGATTTGCTCGCCGCGATAGCGATTGAGCTGGCGGCGGCCGATGTCTTATTGAAGTTATCGACATTCACGACTTGCACTATGCCTTGCGTTAGATCTTTTGTTAAATCTTGCGCTTTAGATTGCACTTGCAGTAATCCGCGACCAGCGCTACCGGCAGACTGCACCGCCAACTGACTAAGTTTTTCCAAACGATCTTTCATACACATCCTCGTAAATACGGCAATTTAGAATTCAGCAATTCTAAAGGCTAACAGCTGGCACACAACGGGAAAATCCAACATTTTGTACCATACGCTTCTGCCCTATTCTGCAAAAATACGAATCCTATTCAATGAAAATCCTGCTGTTATAATGTGCAATGATCCATTTTTGTCAGATCTATCGATAAGTTTTTGATTTGACTAGGTTTTTTATTAGCTATTATGAGCAGAATTCTTTACTTTCTTCGCAATTTCTTACCAGGCTTCAAACCTGCCGAGATCTCTCCCCAAGCGAAAACATTTATCAACCAAGCACATCAAGAGATGCTCAATCAACATCAAGAGCATGCGGCGAATTGGAAATATGGCAAAGAAAAAGGCTGGTCTGCGGATTTAGAAGCTGGCATCATCGTGTTTCAATTTGCTGGCGATAAAACCGGCACCAGCCATTTTCAAACTGTTGGCATCTATGACGAGGCAAGCCAATCCTTTACTTGGGCGTGGTCGCAACGATCTTTGCCTTCCTCACTCCGCAATCATGCAACGATGGCGAAACACTGGGGACAAGCGCAAGGTCATCGCGCGTATAGCACCAGCAACATCGTATGCAGTATGGACGATGCTTGGAAGTTTGCTGCAGTTACGCAAAAACTTGCGGGAGCGCATAGCGTTTATCGCGGTCGCGTCGGCAACCGTTATATTTTTATGACCACAGAAGAAATCCACATCAATGATGCGACAAGCCCAATGAACACGGCATCGTCAGACAAATCGCCAGCTTGGAGCAAGGGACGGCATCGTCCTAGCTGGTAAATCTCTGGCTATAACAATCTTGATCAAACGATCAAATCAAAAAACTGCCCTTTTTTTCTTTCGCCACATTCAAACAATTATGCTCATCCTCACTATAAAACAAGGCAAAGAAAAAAGTTTGCTAGACGGCGATCCATGGATTTATCTCTCTGCAATTGAACGCGTCGACGGCAAGTTTCATGAAAGAATGAAGTCTGGCGCCACTTGCTTAGTAAGATCATCAAAGTCCGAATTCTTAGCTCGCGCAGCTTGGAGTCCCAAGTCACAAATTCGCGCCCGCGTATGGACTTTTGATGAAACAGAAGCGGTTGACCATGCTATGTTTAAACGACGTATTCATGCCGCACTGACAAAACGTTTACCACTCATTACGAAGTCTGACGTAAAACTAGAAAAACCACAGCTGCTAATCAATGCGGAAGAAGATCAACTGCCAGGCCTCGTGGTTGAATATCACGCAATTCAACAAGGCTTTCTTGCCTGTCAATTTCAAGCTGCAGGCGTGGATGCATGGAAGGTCGCCATAGTCAAAACCCTGATTACAGAAACAGGCTGCAGCAATGTGTACGAACATACGGATTATCTCGTACGCAAAGGCGAAGGCCTGCCCGGTGGTTCTGGCGTTTTAGCTGGCGATGCCCCACCTGCCAACTTATCCGGCCTACTTTAAGCCGCCTCGGCAAATGAGAAATGACGGAATCAAGTAGTCTGGTCATTGAACCACTCAGAACAAGATCGCATCAAAAAGAAACCTAGTCTGCTCACAAAAATTCTTATTTTTTCACCTTTTTTTCACCTACTCACAACTACATTAATCATCCAATTTATTCAATGGAGGAATGATGATGTGGAAGAAAATAGGTTTGGGATTGATCGCGGCAGTCGTAAGTATCGTTGCCATGCTGGTGATCACGGCGATCTGGTTAAGCAGCTTGCTAGACCCAGACATCGACACTGATCTATTAAAAGCCAGCAAGCCTAGCGACATAGCTTATCTGCGCGATTCACTGCCCGCTACTCGCGGTAAGATTCTCGCAGTCGTTACCAGCACTTCGCAAATCGGTAAGAAAAAAACAGGCTATGAATTAACTGAACTGGCACGCGCTTACTACGTGTTTCAAGCCAACGGCTACCAAGTCGATATCGCCAGCCCACAAGGCGGAAAAGCACCAGCGATATTAGACGATGACGACATGGCTGAATTTGATTATGCTTTTTTGAACGATACCGTTGCGGTCAACAAAGTCAACAACACAATACCCTTAGCAAATGTCGATGGCGAGCAATACGATGCCATCTATTTTGTCGGTGGCAAGGGCACGATGCTTGATTTCCCTAATAATCCACACATACACCATTTGGTGAAGCATTTTCATCAACAGCAAAAACTCATTATCGCAGTCTGCCACGGCCCCGCCGCACTCAGTCTAGTCAAATTAGCTGACGGCAGCGCCTTTGTTAATCAAAAAAGAATCAGTGCATTTACCAATGAAGAAGAATTATTTTTGATCCCTAATGCAAAAGAACTATTCCCTTTTTTATTAGAAGACAAACTGCGAGCACAAGGTGCGATCATCGAAAAAGGACCACGTTACTTGCAACAAATCAGCCAGCATGACAAACTCATTACGGGCCAAAATCCGTGGTCAGTTTGGGAAATGGCAGAAGCAAGCATACGAGAACTTGGATTTCAAACGCTTCCACGTGAAAGAACCAATGAAGAGATTTCTGTTGATATCCTCGGTCACTACGAAAAACACGGCTACGAAAAAACCAAGCAATATCTACAGCGGTTTCCAGCGAATTCCATCAAACGAAATTTGATAGCAATGCATGCACTAGTCGCGGCAATGTCCTATCAACCAGCAAAAGTGATCGAGCTGATAGGCTTGTTACGCGCAGCAAAAGCGCTGACGACAACATAGACAATTGATCAAGCTATAAGTTAAGCCACAGATCAAGATTACAAGCGAAGAAGACGGCTCCTCTCAACCCATGAGAGCGAGCCGTTTTGTACTACTTAGCGCAGATTAGTGCAAATCACCACACCATCCTTCAATAGCTAGTTTTTAGAGTACCTCCGCACAAATCGCAAAATCGGGCGAAAAAAACGCGAAAAAAATAATCGTGCTATATTTCCTGAAAATACTGGAAATTCAAATATTACTGGAACTACAAATAAGGAATAAACCATGAGCATCAGTCCGACCAAAGAAAAATTTATCTCGCATTTCGGTGAAATGGGCAGCCGCTGGGGCATTAATCGCACCGTTGGGCAAATTTATGCACTCATTTTTCTCAGCGAAAAACCACTGTGTGCCGATGAAATCGCCGAGCAATTAACCTTCTCTCGTTCGAATGTCGGCATGAGTCTGAAAGAACTACAAGCATGGCGCTTAGTGAAGTTGGTGCACATCCCCGGTGAACGCCGCGAATTTTTTGAAGCACCCAAAGATGTGTGGGAAATTTTCCGCAACTTAGTGGAAGAGCGCCGCCGCCGCGAAGTAGAGCCAACCTTATCCATGCTGCGCGAAGCCTTACTTAAAAACGATGCGAGAGAAGATTCGAAAGATGATGCGAAGGATGGTGAAAGATATGCGCTGGAACGCATTCAACAAATGCACGACCTAATCGAACTCACCAGTGCGTGGTTTGACGACGTCGAAAAACTCTCACCAGAGACGCTACAAACCTTGATGAAAATGGGCTCCAAGGTCGTCAAGTTGATTGAGTTTACGGATCGCCTACGCCTTGATGGCAAGTCAAAAAACTAGTCGCTAACTCGCTATATCGAGAGAAGAAGAGAACCCATCATGTCAGCAGAACTTGCAAGCACTTTCGACCCCATGCTGTTAGCGCGCATTCAGTTCGCCGCGAATATTAGCTTTCACATTTTATTCCCCAGCATCAGCATCGCACTTGGCTGGGTACTGGTGTTTTTCAAATGGCGCTACAACAGTACCAAGGCAGAGCACTGGCAACGCGCTTACTATTTTTGGGTAAAAATTTTTGCCCTCAGTTTTGCGTTAGGCGTGGTCAGTGGCATCACCATGAGCTTTCAATTTGGTACCAACTGGCCGGGTTTTATGGAAACCGTTGGCAACATCGCCGGACCACTCCTCGCCTATGAAATTTTGACAGCATTTTTCTTAGAAGCGACTTTTCTTGGCATTATGTTGTTCGGTCAAAAGCGGGTGGGAAATCGACTCCACACCATCGCCACTATCTTGGTCGCCAGCGGTACAACGCTCTC
This sequence comes from Affinundibacterium baiyunense, assembly GCF_018139645.1. Lineage (GTDB taxonomy): Bacteria > Pseudomonadota > Gammaproteobacteria > Burkholderiales > Burkholderiaceae_D > Undibacterium > Undibacterium baiyunense. The sequence continues at coordinate 30,975 of NZ_JAGSPM010000011.1, read as the reverse complement.
CGTGTTTTGGATCATCGCATTAAATTCTTGGATGCATACACCAGTCGGCTTTGAGATGATCAATGGCCAAGCGCATGCAACCAGCTGGTTACAGATTATTTTCAATCCATCGATGCCCTATCGTTTTACGCATATGATGCTGGCATCGGGTTTAACCGTTGCATTTTTAATTGCGGGTATTAGCGCTTATCGCTATGTGCGTGGCGGACGCAGTGACGACATTCATATCGGTATCAAAACGGGCGTTACATTAGCGGCGATATTGATCCCTTTGCAAATCCTCGTTGGTGATTTACATGGACTGAATACCTTACAACATCAACCAGCAAAAATCGCTGCGATGGAAGGAATTTGGGAAACCCAGCAAGGTGCCCCCGCTGTCCTGTTCGCGATTCCCGATCAAAAAAATCGTGTGAATAAAGCTGAAATCGCGATCCCCAAATTAGCCTCGCTTTATCTCACACACGACCTCAATGGAGAACTCAAAGGGCTTAATGATTTTGTCGGCAAGCATCCACCTGTCGCACCCGTCTTTTTCGCGTTTCGCATCATGGTCGGTATTGGCTTGCTAATGCTGGCGATATCTTGGCTGGCTTGCTGGTTTGTTTGGCGCAAACCAGCTTTACCAGCATTCGTCTCACGCTCTTTAGTTGCAATGAGTTTTTCCGGTTGGATTGCGTTACTGGCAGGTTGGTACACCACCGAAATTGGTCGTCAACCTTATTTGGTGCAAGGTGTGCTCACCACTGCCGAGGCGGCGGCCAAAGTGCCTGTCCCGATGTTGGCGAGTTCGCTTGCGATGTATTTAGCGTTATATGTTTTTTTGATTATTTCGTACATCTCCGTCGTCTTCTATTTAGCTCGTAAAGCAGATCGCACGGAATCGACAGCTAATTCAGCGACAATAGCGACACCAACAACGCCAACATTCACCACTACACTGAGAACGTAAATCATGATCACCCCACTCTACCCAGATTTATCCCAAGCCGCAGGTTGGTTACCACTCGCCTTTCTGGTCGTTATGGGCTTAGCGATGTTGGCTTACGTGATTCTAGATGGCTACGATCTCGGTGTCGGCATCTTGATGCGGCATGCGAATGATGCGGAAAAAGACATCATGATCGCCTCTATCGGTCCCTTCTGGGATGCGAACGAAACTTGGTTGGTATTAGGTGTTGGCATTCTATTGGTCGCATTTCCGACAGCACACGGACAAATATTAGGTGCACTGTATTTTCCAGTCGCGATCATGTTGTTAGGATTAATTTTACGCGGCGTCGCTTTCGATTTTCGAGTAAAAGCCCACGCACAAAATAAGCCTGCATGGAACCGAGCCTTTCATATCGGCTCCATCCTCGCCGCCTTTTCACAGGGCTTTATGCTAGGTATGTTGGTAGTGGGATTTCAAACCAGCATTTGGAGCTATGCCTTCGCCAGTTTAATTGGCTTGTGCTTAATGGCTGCTTATTGCCTATTAGGTGCAACCTGGCTATTGATGAAGTCAGAAGGACAACTGCAAATCAAAGCAGCAACCTGGGCAAGACGCAGTTTATGGTTAGCTGGCGTCGGCATTGCCACCATCTCCATCGTTACGCCGTTCGCCAGCCCCAGTATTGCGGAAAAGTGGTTTAGCTTTCCTAACTTTATATTGCTATTTCCGATTCCGATGATCACTGCCATTTTATTTTGGTGGATCGATAGAATTTTAAAATGCCTACCCGCGCAGTTAGTGCAAGCGAACCAACGCTGGATTTGGACACCATTCGCCAGCACCGTAGGAATATTTTTCTTGGCATTTCACGGCTTGGCATACAGCTTATTCCCCTACCTCATCATCGACAAAATCACCATCTGGCAGGCCGCGAGTGCGCCAGAATCTTTGATGATTATTTTCGTCGGCGCATGTATCGTGCTTCCTGTCATCATTGCTTACACGGTGATGGCTTATCGGATATTTTGGGGTAAGGCGACGCTGTTGGAGTATTGAGAGCGTTCATTTCTCGTGAGCGGGATTGGGGCGAAGGTCAAGTTAAAATTAGGCTCCCTTCTCCCGTAAGCGGGAGAAGGGTTGGGGATGAGGGTGCTTGAGTTACTACGAGAATAATTTGTTGGCGATAATATTCAGTAGTTTTGATTTTTGGCGTTGGAATTGCGTTCGCAAGTTCGTTAAGTTCACAGGTCGGGTGTGGCCCGACAGCCAATTACCTTTTTTGCTTCGCCAAAAAAGGTAATCCAAAAAAGGCGACCGTAGACTCGCCCTCTGGGTGCTTACGCTACGCTTCAGCATAATTTGTGCCTCACAAAAAATGGGAAAGTGTTGAAACTGTTCTCAGGAATGTTCGCTTGCAAGCGAACATCGTTCCGCAGGCGAGGCGCATGCGCCTCGAATTCCCTGCTCCACCTCAGACAACAACACTTTCTTATCCATTTTCTGTGACGCACAAATTACTTCGTCTCAAACGGGGGTAGGTCAACAGCAAAGTCAAAAGCAAAACCAAAAACAATGACCTACAACTGATACTAGAAAAATGCTTGTCCGTCGTTACTGATTGTTTTGATGTTGGGGTTGCAATTGACTTTGACGCTGTTCCACTTCTGACACTGCCAATTGTGCAGGACAAAAAATGGATAAAGAAAGCTTCGTTGTTTGAGCCGAAGGCGAGTTTCGAAGCTTTCCCATTTTTTGTCTTGCTCAATTGGGAAGCCGAAGGCCAGTGGCAGTGTGGTCGCCTTTCTTTGCTTACTTTCTTTGGCGAAACAAAGAAAATAATTCGTTGAACTATAGTTCAACCTATCGGGCCACTCCCGACCTGTGAACGATGAGCGTGTTTACAGATAAATATTTAGATTAAAGTCGATAACTTGCGCGCGAATAAAATTGACTGTTTCCACATGAGCAAAAAACTGACCACACTACTATTCTAAAATTTGTTCCAGTATCAAATTACCGTCGCGATGTCTTAAATGCTCTTACGGCGCGGGTTTCACCCGTCCTACATGGCGAGAGCGAAACGCGCTTTAATTCCAAAATTTCCACCAAGGTCTTTTGACCAAATTCAATTGAACACTGCCAATCTCGGCTCCTACCGGCAAATCTTTCACCTGATGATGAATTTGTCCAAGAATCGAAAAATGCACTTGAATATCACAAACTTCAATATTCTCGAGTTCATAAGTACCGCCTAAAATTGGCGGCACCTTGAAACTATATACCTCGCCTATACTCAACATTTTCCCGGCCAACCTCAAGTCCCCAACAGCTTGGATTGGCAAATACTTTTCTGAAAAATCATCACTGTTTAATTGCTCCTTGAAATCATCAAGATCAACAGCAACTCTTGTCATCAATCCTTCATAGACATTCAGAAAAAATACTTCACCACTTCCTGTCTCTTGTACGAAAGGCTCACCAAAGGCGGTAATCAAAATTGGAATTCTGTTCTTTCCAATAAGCCAATGCCAGTCCGAAAGCAAAGTTTTCGAATTGTATTTAGAAAAATTTACCGTTAAATCATTAAAAGATAGATTCAATCCATAATTCTCCAAAAAATACTACTCAGCAATCAATTGTAGGTGGCAAAAAAATTTCTCGGATATAAATCCAAAAGCACGCAAAAAAACACGTGGCAATCCTACCGCAACAAACTCTCCCAAACCTTCTGCAACCTCTTAACGGAAACAGGCATAGGCGTCCTCAACTCCTGAGCAAACAAAGACACCCGCAACTCCTCTAACAACCAACGAAACTCAAGCAACTTAGGATCCGCATCCACACCCGATCGACGCGGCGTGCGTTGCCACGGCTGCGCGACGATGTTCCACTCTGTCATCAGCTTCGCATCACGTGCAGGATCGGCGCGGAGTTTGTCCATGCGTACCGTGATCGCTTTCAAGTAGCGCGGATAATGCGCTAACTGGGCGAAATCGACTTCGGCGATGAAGCGTTTGGTAACTAGGTTTTGCAATTGTTGCTGCATATCGGCGGCCGCTTGCGCGTGGGCTTTGAGACCTTGCAACTTCTTCGGTAGGCTGTAATATTCCGCCAAAATTAAGCCTGCTAAACGCGCGATTTCGTTGGCTAGTAGATTGAGTCTAGCTTTGCCTTCATCACGGCGTTTATTAAACTCGCCAGAATTTTTCGGCAATGGCGATTGCATGAAAGCACGATCTAAGGCGGTCGTGACGATTTGTTCGCGCAACTCTTCTTGTGAACCTAGCGACATAAATTGCATGCCCATTTGCTGCAAGCCCGGAATGTTTTTTTCTAAGAACTTGACTTGCTCTTTCATCTGCAAGGCGAACAAACGACGTAAGCCCACGTGGTGTACACGCGCTGCTTCGTCAGGGTCGTCGAAGACTTCGATGTGACAATGTGTTTGTTTATCGACTAAGGCTGGGTAACCGATTAAGGTTTGTTTGCCTTGTTGGACTTCGAGTAGTTCTGGCAGTTCGTCGAAGGTCCATGTGGTTAAGTTTTCTTGTTGGATTGCTGGGGCTACGGATTTTGTTGCGGTAGCGGATTTTGTCGAGCTTGACGACACTGGATTCCCGCTTTCGCGGGAATGACGGTTAACTAAGGATTCGGTTGCTGCGGATTTAGAGTTATCTAACAAGGCTAATTTATCGGCACTGGCAATCTTTTGAAAACTCTCACGCGCTTGTGAGCCGAATTCGGCACGTAGCGTGGCGAGATTGCGGCCCATTTCTAATTGGCGTCCGTGTTCGTCGATGATTTTAAAATTCATCGTTAGATGCGCAGGCAATTGTTCAAATTTGAAATCCGTACTCAGGCATTGCAGACCTTTTTGTTCACGAATATCGGCGATCAAGGTTTCTAAGAAATTGCCTTTACCGAATTCATTGCGCTCACAAAATCCTGCTGCGTAATCCGGTAACGGAACGCAATGACGGCGGATTTTTTGTGGCAGTGATTTAAGTAATAGCTGCACTTTTTCTTTGAGCATGCCTGGCACTAACCATTCGCAACGCTCGGCGGAAACTTGATTTAAGGAGAACAAAGGAATCCACAGTGTCACACCATCGCGCGGACTACCCGGCTCGAAATGATACGACAATTGCAAACCCACACCGGAAACTTGCATCAGTTTAGGGAAGAAGTCGGTGGTAACGCCCGCCGCTTCATGCCGCATCAACTCGTCTTTATTCAAGTAGAGCAATTTAGGATTGCCTTTGGTCGCTTCTTTGTGCCATTGCTCAAACAAGACCGCGTTGTAGACATCGGCTGGTAGATGTTTATCGTAGAACGCGGCGATTAAATGATCATCGACTAACACGTCTTGTCGACGTGATTTGTGTTCGATGTTTTCAATTTCGCGTATCAGTTTTTGATTGAAGGCTAAGAATGGTGCACGCGTATCAAAATCACCTTCGACCAACGCATCGCGAATAAAAATCTCACGGGCTTCTTTGGGATGCGTCAGGCCGTACTGTATGCGTCTTTGGCTGTACACGACTAAGCCATACAAAGTCGCGCGTTCAAAGCCTGAAACTTGTCCCGTACGTTTTTCCCAACGAGGTTCACCGTAAGATTTTTTGAGTAAATGCCCACCGACTTTTTCTAGCCATTCTGGTTGTATCTGGGCGAGGCACCGACCGTACAAACGTGTGGTATCGACCAGCTCAGCAGCCATGATCCATTTACCTGCTTTTTTCGCCAAATAAGAACCCGGCCACACATAAAACTTGATGCCGCGTGCGCCTAAGTAGTGTGCATCTTCTTCCGATTTAAAGCCAATATTGCCTAGCAAACCCGTCAACAAGGAGAGGTGTAATTGCTCGTAAGTGGCTGGTGCTTCATTCACGCGCCAGCCCTGCTCTTTGACAATAGTCAGCAATTGTGAATGCACTTCGCGCCATTCACGCAATCGCATTTGGCTTAAGAAATTGCTGCGGCAATTGTCTTGTAATTGACGATTGGTTTTTTTGTGTTCAATCGCGTCTTCAAACCACTTCCAAATTTTGAGATAGGACGTAAATTCGGATTTTTCATCCGCAAATTTTTTGTGCGCTAGATCGGCTGCGCTTTGTGCATCCATAGGGCGATCACGCGGATCTTGTACCGATAAAGCCGCTGCAATAATCAAAACTTCGCTCAAAGCTTGATTATCACGTGCCGCCAAAATCATGCGACCTACGCGTGGATCTAGTGGCAACTTGGCGAGCTCTTTACCCACCGCCGTTAACTGATTGCTGTCATCCATCGCGCCCAACTCTTGCAAGAGTTGGTAACCATCGGCGATTGCACGCCCCAAAGGTGGTTCGATGAAGGGGAAAGTTTCAACATCCGTCAGGCGCAAAGACTTCATTCGCAAAATGACAGATGCCAAAGATGAGCGCAAAATTTCTGGCTCGGTAAATGCGGCACGTTGCTTAAATTCTTGCTCGTCGTAGAGACGAATACACACACCTGCAGCCACGCGACCGCAACGACCCGCGCGTTGATTGGCTGCCGATTGTGCAATCGCTTCGACTTGTAATTGCTCGACTTTATTACGATAGCTATAACGTTTGACACGTGCCAAACCTGCATCGACCACATAGCGTATGCCCGGCACGGTCAGCGAGGTTTCTGCCACATTAGTCGCTAATACGATACGTCGCGCATTAGAAATTTTGAAGACACGTTCTTGTTCTTGTGCCGACAGTCGGGCAAACAAAGGCAGTATTTCTACATGCGGTGGATGATGTTTGCGCAGGGCTTCGGCGGCATCGCGGATTTCGCGTTCGCCCGGCAAAAACACCAAAACATCGCCCGAGCCCAATCGACATAATTCATCGACCGCATCGGTGATCGCCACCATCAGATCACGTTCTTTATCTTTTTCATCGGCTTGGATCGGACGATAGCGCACTTCCACTGGATACAAACGTCCCGATACTTCAATCACTGGTGCCGCTTTACCGTGTTCACCAAAATGATTGGCGAAGCGCTGCGCATCGATCGTCGCTGAAGTAATGATCACTTTAAGATCGCGACGCTTAGGCAATATCTGTTTGAGATAGCCGAGCAAGAAATCGATATTCAAACTGCGCTCATGCGCTTCATCGATGATGATGGTGTCGTATTGACGTAACAGTGGATCGGTCTGCGTTTCTGCCAGCAAAATACCGTCGGTCATCAACTTCACCGAAGCGCCTTTGCTCAAGGTATCGGTGAATCGGACTTTAAAGCCGACATGCTCGCCTAGTGGTGAATTGAGTTCTTGGGCGATGCGTTTCGCAGTCGATGATGCGGCGATACGACGCGGCTGCGTATGGCCAATCAAGCCTTTTTGGCCGCGCCCCAATTCCAAGCAAATCTTCGGCAACTGCGTGGTTTTACCCGAACCTGTTTCGCCGCAAACGATGATGACTTGATGTTTTTTAAGCGCTTCGGCGATTTCGTCACGTCTGCCTGAGACAGGTAATTCTTCTGGATAAGTAATTACCGGTGGTGGATTGCGAAATGGCAGACTAGGCTCTGGTCGAGTCTCTGTCCTTTTTGCTTGTGCCAACTTCGCTTGCTGATGCTTGTGCGTGGCTGGCTGCGGCGACGAATTTCCTGACTGACTAGTGTTTTTAACACCACTTCCTGAATGACTTTGGGGTGCAGCAGGCTTGGCTTGCTTATCCTTTTTAGGAAATCCAGCGGGTTTGACTTGTTGTTGTGCCGCTTGACGCAGGCTGTCACGCAAAGCCTTCAAGTCTGCAGGCATTTTTTTTGGTGATTTTTGGGGAGTTTTATTATCAGACATAGCGGACGCGATTATAATCCGTCCATGGAAAATTCTGTTCAATTCGTTCATTGGCTGCGCTCGGTCGCACCGTATATTCATGCCTTCCGTGGAAAGACCTTCGTGGTCGCGTTTCCGGGAGAACTCGTGGTGGCTGGTGCCCTGCCCGTTTTGGCGCAGGATTTGTCGCTACTGCACGCACTCGGGATCAAAATCGTGATCGTGCATGGCTCACGTCCACAGGTCGCGGAGCAGTTGGCACTGCGTAATGTCGAAGGTCGTTTTCATAACGGCATACGGATTACCGATACCGCTGCACTGGAATGTTCGAAAGAAGCCGCAGGCGAATTACGCTTAGATATTGAGGCCGCGTTCAGCCAAGGTCTGCCGAATACACCGATGGCACACGCAGCGATACGAATTATTTCTGGCAATTTTGTTACGGCAAAACCGATTGGAATTGTCGATGGTGTGGATTTCCAATTGACAGGAACAACCCGTAAAGTGGCCTATGACACGATAGACCGTATCTTGGATGCTGGTAGTTTGGTGTTGCTATCTCCGCTAGGATTCTCGCCGACAGGTGAAGCTTTTAATTTGACGATGGAAGATGTTGCGGTTTCTGCTGCTACCGCTTTGCGTGCGGATAAACTCATCTTCATCTCCGAAACTCCGATGATGGTCGATCAAGACGGTGATGAGATTCGTGAATTATCGTATAAACAAGCAGAAGCAGAACTTGAAAAGAAATATTTAGCTTCTGACGCTAGTTTTTATCTCGAGCACGCCGTCAAAGCTTCACGCGGCGGCGTCCCACGTATTCACATCGTGCCTTATAAGATTGATGGCTCCGCCCTGCTTGAATTGTTCACGCATGATGGCGTTGGCACCATGGTTTCTACCGAAAACCTCGAAAGCTTGCGCGAAGCGACCATTGAAGATGTCGGTGGCATTATTAAATTGATCGAGCCACTAGAAGCCGATGGCACCTTAGTCAAACGCGGACGTGAGTTAATTGAACGTGAAATTAATTACTTCTCCGTCATCGAGCATGATGGTGTGATCTTTGGCTGTGCGGCGTTGTACCCATTCCCTTTCGACAAAATGGGCGAAATGGCTTGTCTCACGGTAAATCCCGACGTACAAAGCCAAGGCGATGGCGAACGCATTTTAAAACACATGGAAAAACGCGCCCGTCGTGCTGGATTCCACTCTTTGTTTGTGTTAACCACTCGCACTGCACATTGGTTCTTAAAGCGTGGATTTGTCCAAGCGACTGTCGATGATTTACCAAAAGATCGACAAAAAATGTACAACTGGCAGCGCAAATCCTTGGTCTTAATCAAGCAACTATAAATATGCTTGCCAACCCGATTTAAAAATCAAACGTATAATCAAGGCTTATCCCCCTAGAATTTGAATCATTGAAGGAGTACCGATTATGGCCCGCATGGTCCACTGCATTAAATTAGATAAAGAAGCTGAAGGCCTAGACTTTCCAACTTATCCAGGTGAATTGGGTAAAAAGATTTTTGAAAATGTGTCCAAAGAAGCGTGGGCTGCTTGGTTGAAACATCAAACCATGTTGGTCAATGAAAACCGTTTGAATCTCGCCGACACCCGCGCTCGCAAGTATTTGGCGACGCAAATGGAAAAGCACTTCTTCGGTGATGGTGCAGATGCAGCGCAAGGTTATGTGCCACCGAGCGAGTAAAGTACACTGCACACCCCAAAATTAGAAGCGAGCCTAGTGTGAACTAAGCTCGCTTTTTTATTGGTTAACTGAATCAATCGAAGCAATTAAGACTATCACTGGTGTCCACTTGATTCTGCCAACTTGCTGCACCGTACTACGATCTAATCAATCTCATCGGCGCAATCTCCTCATATCACAACTTAAATCTCTTCATACAAAGGCAAAGTTAAAAATTCTGCAAAATCAGCCGAAGTCGACATTTCCTCAAAAATCTGCGCAGCTCTATCGTAAGTTGCACCTTCACCGACTGACTGCTTTACCTTCACCAATTCTTCCACAATCATCTCGCGCACCATCGCAGCGGTAATCTTACGACCATCTTCTAACACGCCTTTGACGGAGCGTATCCATTGCCATACTTGCGAGCGACTAATTTCGGCAGTTGCTGCATCTTCCATTAAATTATGAATTGGTACGCAACCATTACCCGCTAACCACGCGCCAAGATAATGGATACCGACATTAATGTTGTAACGCAATCCTGCTTCGGTGATCGGTGTTTCTGGTTGGAAGTTGAGCAAATCTTGCGCACTCACGACGACGTCGGGGCGTTTTTTTGCAATTTGATTGGGCGCATCGCCTAAAACTTTCTTAAACTCCGCCATCGCCAAATCAACCAAACCTGGATGGGCGACCCAACCACCATCGTAACCATCGGTCGCATCACGCGCCTTATCGTTACGCACACCCGCCATCGCAATCTCATTCTTTTCTGGATCGTTTTTAATTGGGATTAAGGCCGCCATACCGCCAATAGCCGGAGCATTACGCTGGTGGCAGGTCTTCAATAACAACAAGGCATAAGAACGCATAAACGGCGCCGTCATCGTTACTTTTGCGCGATCAGCTAAACAGAAATCGCCGTCATTTTTAAACTTTTTGATGCATGAGAAAATATAATCCCAACGGCCTGCGTTCAAACCTGAACTATGCTCACGCAGCTCATATAAAATTTCATCCATCTCAAATGCAGCAACGATGGTTTCAATCAAGACGGTCGCTTTAATCGTCCCTTGTGGCAAACCAAGTTCATTTTGTGTCATCACGAAAATATCATTCCACAAGCGCGCTTCTAAATGTGATTCCATTTTAGGCAAATAGAAAAATGGACCAGCGCCACGAGCGATTTGCTCCTTGGCGTTATGGAACATGAACAAAGCAAAATCAAAGATACCGCCAGATACACGTTTGCCATCGACTAGCACATGCTTTTCATCCAAATGCCAACCACGTGGACGCACAACTAAAGTCGCGATCTTGTCACTCAACTGATATCTCTTACCATTTTGTTCGAGACTAATTGTGCGACGCACTGCATCACGTAAATTGATCTGACCCGCAATTTGATTATCCCAATTGGGTGTATTGGAATCCTCAAAATCCGTCATATAACTATCCGCGCCAGAATTTAAGGCATTGATAATCATCTTGCGCTCAACTGGTCCGGTGATTTCAACACGACGGCATTCCAAGGCTTTGGGAATTGGCGCAATTGTCCAATCACCATTACGAATATGCGCGGTTTCAGGAAGAAAATCTGGTCGTTCACCCGCGTCCATACGCGCAGCACGAGCAACGCGCGTGCCTAGCAATTCTTGCCTACGCGTTTCAAATTGGCGGCTTAATTTAGCGACTAAATTTAAGGCATCTAGCGTCAAAATTTGCTCAAAACCAGGCTTGATTGCACCGGTAATTTCCATACCGGCAGGTAATGTCAGTTGTGTCATAGTGGCTCACCTAAAAAATAGTCAACAAAATAAGTAGTAAATAAGCAGTAGAAATACGGTTCAATCATTGCAGTGCACAATTTATTCTTCAATAGCGATTTTTCGCAGTAGAAATGATTAATACAGTCATAAATTCATAAAAAACTTAAGAAAATAAAAAATTTAAGCCAGATTTAGATGCAAATGAATAGTTAAATCAAAGTATATTCAACATCTATGTGTACATAATGCCTCGTTTTATCACAGTATTTTTAACTTTTAATCACAAATAATCCAATATCAACAATTTATTGTTACTATTAGTTAAAAGACTAGCTTAATTAGGCACGCACTCACTACAAAAATAAACGCACTTCGATGTACCAATAATGGATATTCGAATATGCGTGCGGAAATTCAATTCAATCAGATTAGTCAATTTCTCATAGAAGAATTGCGTATGGTGGAGACTTAAAGATGGACCAATTTAAACAGATTTCGACCTTTGCTGAAGTTGCTACCCGCGGCAGTTTATCCGCCGCCGCACGTGCCGAAGGAGTCGCGCCCGCAATGATAGGTCGACGACTCGATGCTTTAGAAGAAAGACTCGATGTGAAGCTTTTGCAACGCACCACTCGCAAAATCGCACTCACGATCGAAGGTGCAGCATTTCTCGAAGACTGCCAACGTATTTTGGCAGAACTAGAAGAAGCAGAAACTTCGGTTTCTGAACGCAGCGCAAAAGCGAGTGGTCAATTGACGATCTCCGCTCCCGCAGGATTTGGACGGCAACATGTGGCTCCTTTAATCCCTAGCTTCCTAGCAGAACACAAAGAAGTGAAGCTGACCTTGAACCTCAACGACCGCGTGGTTGATCTGATTGGCGAAGGTGTAGACGTTGCGATTCGTATTGCAACATTAACGGATTCGAATCTCATCGGTGTCAAACTAGCAGACAATAAACGCGTTGTCGTAGCCTCACCTGACTACATCAAACGTCATGGTCGTCCGCAGACCTTGGATGATTTGCACCACCATAATTGCCTGACATTTAGCAGCGATGGTAGCCAACGCGGTTGGACTTTTCGAGAAAATGGAAAAAATGTTTTGCGCAAAGTAGAAGGCAATATGGTCTGCAACGATGGTGCGGTGTTGCATGACTGGGCATTGTCTGGAAAAGGCCTCGCTTGGCGCTCTATGTGGGAGGTTGGCAGTGAGATCGAAACCGGTAAATTGGTTACCGTGTTAGACGAATACAATGCACCAGGTAACGATATTTACGCGATCTTTGCGCAGCGTCGTCATTTACCCTTGCGCATACGCGCGTTTGTCGATTTTTTGCGGGCCGCATATGCTAAACCAAATTATTGGCAGCATAAAATCTAAGCTACTTTGAAGTACTGTGCTGAGGTTTGAGCTCGCTAGAATTAGTTAAACTTAGTCAAAATGCGTTATCAAAAAAAAACAAAGGCGGCCCATAGTCGCCTTTGTTTTTTCAAGCTAAATCACATCCATTAACAATTAAAACTCTTCCCAATCTTGGTCAGAACTCTCTTGCTTATTGCTCTTAAACGAGGATGAAGAACTTTGATTTGGTAAGGATTTAACTGCCGCTTTCTTTACAACTGGTTTCTTCGCTGCTGGCTTTGGTGCAGGTGATTCAGCCATATAGTGTTGGCTTCTGTCGTTTTCACTAAGTTTGAAAATGCTGACCGCTTGATTCAAGTTATTCGCCTGCTCTTGCATACTTCCCGCTGCAGCAGCGGCTTCTTCCACCAATGCGGCATTCTGTTGAACTGCTTCATCCATCTTCGTAATCGCGATGTTAACTTGTGCGATACCATCGCTCTGTTCAGCACTGGCAGCGGTGATCTCCGCCATGATATCGGCCACACCTTTAATCGAGACAACGATCTCATCCATGGTATGTCCGGCATCGTCAACTAAGCGTGAGCCAGTTTCTACTTTACTTACAGAGTCATTAATTAGCTCTTTAATTTCTTTTGCGGCACTTGCAGAGCGCTGTGCCAAACTACGTACTTCCGATGCGACTACCGCAAAGCCTCGTCCTTGTTCACCCGCGCGGGCAGCCTCAACCGCAGCGTTCAACGCTAAAATATTGGTTTGAAACGCGATTCCATCAATAACGCCAATAATATCGACAATCTTCTTAGAGCTATCCTTGATCGAATTCATGGTATGGACCACATCACCAACCACTTGACCACCTTTGCTTGCGACGCCCGACGCCTTCAATGCTAACGTATTTGCTTGACGAGCATTGTCCGCATTTTGTTGAACCGTGGAGGTCAACTCTTCCATAGAAGAAGCGGTTTCTTCTAAGCTAGCTGCTTGGTTCTCAGTTCGAGCAGATAAATCCATGTTACCGGTTGCGATTTCCTCAGAGGAGACAGCTATAGAAGAACTACCTTGTCTTACTGTCGTCACCGTCTGCACGAGATTCTGGCGCATATTTTCTAAGCCAGTTAGCAATTGCCCCATTTCATCATTTGATTTTGCTTTTATCTGAGTGGACAAATCACCATTGCCTATCGCATCAAATTGTGTCAGTACAAAATTTAAAGGATGAGAAATCGCAGCAAGCAAGAAATAAGCAGAGATCGTTACTGCTATTAATCCAGCCAACACACCAGCTATATCAACCCACATAAACACTTTGAATGCTTCTTGACTCGCTTTTAGCTTTCCTTCAGCTTGTGCAAATTGCATCGATTCAAGTTGGATAATTTTTTGTGAATATTGCTCATATAATTTACCCATTACACTCGAGTTGATCCTATCCGCTTCCTCCACATTTCCTGCTTTTACTGCGTTTAATGCCAACAAAAACCCATCTTTCAAAAATTTATCTATCAAATCTTTCGCCTCTGCCACTACGATTTTTTCATCGCTTGCCATTGGCAATTTAAGATACTTATTCCAATCTTCGTTTGCCTGAGTTACATATCCATCTATTCGTTTCAAAGTTTCAGCATGATTCGCAAGTTCTGGGTGAGCAATCGCACGATCAAGCAAAACTCTGGCTCGCAAATAATTTACTCGCGAATCGGCTAAACTCTGCATTGAAGGCATTTGATTCGCAAACAATTCACTAATAATTGCATTGCTATTTTTAACACCCCAAATACCCATCAAACCACCGACGACCAGCATAATTCCCATTACAGCCATCGTGGCGATCAATCTAAACCTAATCGTGACATTAAACATACGCTTGTCTCCAAATAAATGTATGCGAAAGAATGATCATGTACTCTTTCAGAATAACGTAGTTGCTGAAAATCAATATTGATTTAGCATAAGCTCAGTATAGATAGCTTTCGATCAATTCGAAAGAGATATTGCCGATATTCAATTGAAAAATAATGCAAATTAAAAGAAAGCAACAAAAAAAAACCCGGCTAAACGGCCGGGTTTTTTTTCTTGACTTTAACAAGTCATGCAAGTTATCAAATTAGATAGCTTGAATGTTTGAAGCTTGTTTGCCTTTAGGGCCAGTAGTCACGTCGAAAGAAACGCGTTGATTTTCTTTCAAAGACTTGAAGCCTTGAGATACGATTGCTGAGAAATGTGCGAACAAATCTTCGCCGCCTTCGTCAGGAGTAATGAAGCCAAAACCTTTAGAATCATTAAACCATTTTACAATACCTGTTGCCATTACAATTTCCTATTTCAGTTAATGTGGGCAGTTGCCCGATGAATCGTTTCAACCAAGCAAGAAATGACAGACTGATACTGCACTACTACCTAGAATCTCAACGATAGCCCCGATTATACGCACAATTTCTCTGGAAAGTAAATTTTAAATTAAAAGTAGGAAATTTCTTGGTGTTTTCAACGTATTTCGACGGTTTCCTGATCGAATCGACCACTCTCCCCCAAAAGAGCCTCACTCCGTTCTAAACAAACGAAAGTTTGATACTAGTTTTTTTAATAGCAGACCTCTACACTAGCACCTTGTTTGACTCTATCCAAAGAATATGAAAAGCCAACCCAAGTATCGCCAATTGCGGCTAGCTGTGCTTTTACCGATTTTGCTGCTCGCCAGTTTACCTGCCGCTCAGGCCACTGCTTCAAAAAACCAAGCCTTATTGCGCTGTAATGTTACATATGCTGGCAGTACACAGATAGTCGAGACCCGTGTTAGTAAGGATCCTTATGTGGCGCCAATTCACGATATCGGTGGTCGTTTTAGTTTCAAGGCTGTAATGATAGGCGATCATAAAAAGCTGAACTACATCAAACTGTATGCCTACTTACAAGGGCGTGATATAGATGTGCCTATCCATCAAGCGACGTATAAAGATCCCATTAAAATTGGACGCAAGATGCGAGCGCTGACTCCCATCAATTATCTATATGCGGGAGAAGTCGAGCGAGAATTGCAATATCAGTGTTTTCTAGGATTGCGTCAACAATGAAAAACTTACTTCAACAACTAATCATCATCGTCATTTGCAGTATCGCGATTCCAAGCTTCGCTCAAAACGATACATCGGCAACAAAGGCGACAACTAAGCCAACCAAGCAAGTAAGCATCTTGTTTGTTGGCGATATGGTGTTGGACGATCTGCCTGGTAAAGCCATCGAACAAGGACAAGACCCGTTCGCTGCATTTGAAAAAATATTTCAAAGTGCGGATATTCGCGTGGGCAATTTAGAGTGTGTTATAGCCACAACAGGAAAAGCATCAGAGAAAAACTTCACATTTCGTGCGCATCCACGTGTGATTCCCCTCTTAAAAAAATATTTCGATGCGATTTCAATTGCGAACAATCATTCGGGCGATTACGGGCCTGCTGCTTTTAGCGAAATGTTGACGCTACTAAATGCACAAAAAATGCCCTATTTTGGTGGTGGAAATAATCAAAGCGAGGCACATCGTCCGCACATTATTGAGCGGAATGGTTTACGCATCGCCCTACTGGGCTACGATGAATTTATGCCGCGCAGTTTTGAGGCAAACGTCAACAAAGCCGGTGTGGCATGGAGTGAGGATGAACAAGTGATTGCCGACATTAAGGCAGCCCGCCAAGACTATCGTGCAGACATCATCATCCCCTTTATGCACTGGGGCTGGGAAAACGAAATGACAGCGAATAAACGCCAACGTGAATTAGCGCGAATCATGATTGATGCGGGTGCTGATGCCGTGATTGGAGGCCATCCACATGTAATCCAAGATACCGAAACCTATAAAGGTAAGCCAATTATTTATAGCATAGGCAATTTCATGATTGATGCTGTTGATAACGAGGCGCAAACCTTAGGCTGGGCAATTCGACTCCATATTGATCAACATGGCGTCAAGGCCTGGGATACGAGAATGGCTAAGCTGAACAAGGAAGGCATTCCTAGTCCAATCCCAGAAGCAAATAGCGCATGTTGGGATAAAAAGTCAGGGGGACTCAGAACTTGTAAAAACGCGCAGTTACAATAAACCCAAAATCAATTTCACTTCGTCGCCGATAGTTTTCGTTCAGCTTGATCAGCCTACCCAAGCATCAATCACAAAGCTATCGGCGCATGCTAATGCACATTCGATTTACAAAGAGCTCAGCACAAGTTCATCAATAATCAAGGAACTTAAAGGCGTTGCGACACAAGGCAATATGTAGCCATCTAGTTTTTCGTCAAAGCTCAACCCTGGCCATTCCACCACATAATTCACTTGTCCAGTTTGCAGTCGGCACAAGCAAGTTCGGCAACTTCCGTTGCGACATGAATTCGCGATGACCACTCCATGTCTTAATGCTGCCTGCAAGATTGTTTCGCTCGTTGCACAGCTAAACTCAATTCCTTGCTTAACAAGTTGAATTCGAAACTGTTTGGTTAACTGCTTGGCTGATGGAATCTCTTGCGTCACCATAATGAGAGCTATGTCAAACGACTTTTTGCAGTCGCATCGCAATACTCATATCGCCTGCTAATTTAAGCTTGCCATTCATAAATCCACTGACTGGATTTAACTCTCCAGCCAATAAGGCAACTAAGTCGTCAAGCGCGAGACTTACTGTGCAGTCAGCATCACGATCCTGGTTATCAACCTGATGCGGCCGAGCGATCGCATCAACAAATACCACACCATCTGCACCACAATCAAACTTAAGACGGGCATTTAAACTACTATCTTCACCAAGCTTATTTCTAATTTTTTCAGTACAAATTTGCAGCGTCATTTTTGATCTATCCTTATTTCAATACACAAGTTAACATCCAAAAAAACTCATTGCGGCTAACGCGAATATCACGCGCAATGCTTGCAAATTTTTTCTTCAAATAACTATCGGTAGGAAAATTTTTAATCACTTCGACGCGCCTACCATCAGGCAATTCACGAATTTGATAGGTATTACCATCGCTGTCAGTACGCGCTGTTGGCGCGGTAAAATCTTCGACAATATTGTCGTCAATCAGCACCACCAAACCACCGCTTCCAATCGCTTTACGAATATTTTTAAATACAGATTCATATTCATCGCGACGAATATGTGCCCACATACCAGCAGCAAAACAAGCATTGAACTTCAGCTCAACTGGCAATTGCAAATCGTGCCAATCGGCAATCGCGAACTTTACTTTATCTTCTGGATAGTCGTGATCTTGCGCTAGTTCCAACATCACTTCATTGATATCGGTTGCGAATATGGACTTCGCCGTTTCTGCAATATGTTGTGTCCAAAATCCAGAGCCACATCCCAGTTCCAACACATCACGATCAGCCAGTGCTTCAGCGACATGTTCGGCAGCAGCATAAGCGTCTTCTTCTAGATCTGGCTCTTGATATTTTTCATCAAAGCTTTCAGCGCATTGCGCATAATATTCAGCTAATGCTTCACGCTTCATTTCATTCTTTCAGGATTACAATAGTTTAAAATTTTTATGTAGGTCGATCTCATCATGATTTAAAGATCGTAACTATCTTTACCACCTTGCATAACTTGATCGATCAATTTGCGATTCATGGTCGGTGACAGCATCTCTATAAAAGTGTACATGTAGGTACGTAAATAAGCGCCTTGCCGAACCGCGACACGCGAGACATTCATTCCAAACAAATGGCCGACCGATATTGTGCGTAAATTTTGATCGCGTTCTGCATCAAATGCCATTCCGGCAATGATGCCAACGCCCATACCAAGTTCGACATAAGTTTTAATCACATCGGCATCAATAGCTTCTAACAAGACATCAGGCTTTAGATGACGCACTTCGAACGCGTGATCAATTTTGCTGCGCCCAGCAAATGCAGCGTCGTAAGTAATTAAAGGATACTTGGCAATATCTTCTAACGTGATCGATTTCAATTTCATCAAAGGATGATCGGGCGTCACTACCACCACGTGCTCCCATTGATAGCAAGGCATGGATACCAAACCATCAACACTCGTAATTGCCTCTGTTGCGATTGCAATATCTGCTTGATCACGCATCACCATTTCTGCAATTTGTTTCGGGCTTCCTTGCAATAGCGACAAACGCACTTTCGGATATTTCTGCATGAATGCTTGCACAAGTTTAGGCAATGCATAACGCGCTTGTGTGTGCGTTGTCGCAATCGTAAAACTACCGCTATCTTGCGCAGCAAACTCTTTACCGATGCGCTTTAAGCCATCGATTTCTTGCATGATCATTTCTACCGACTTCAACACCGCGCGCCCTGGCTCAGTCAAGCCACGAATACGCTTACCATGTCGCGCAAAAATATCAACGCCCAACTCTTCTTCTAGCTCAATAATCGCCTTAGATACACCGGGTTGCGAAGTGAACAGCGCTTTGGCCGCCTCGGTTAAATTGAAATTCTGTCTGACCGCTTCGCGTACGAAGCGCAATTGATGTAAGTTCATGCAGGCATCCTTGAGTCAGAATAAAGTAAATGATCGCTATTGGATCGTTGTCGAATCACTGCTTATCGGATAAAAAGACCTAATTCTTTATACGATAAATATTAACTTTATTCAGTTTATATAACTTAGACAGTATATAGACTCAAGGATCGATTTTCTAGAAAAAATCCATTTCCTATTCAAAAAACCGCGATTCTTCAGTTTTTTGTGTACTCAACCACGCTTTGTTCGATCGCACCAAAAATCGACTTGCCGTTTTTATCGAACATTTCAATCCGAATCTTATCGCCAAATTTCATGAACGCTGTACTAGCCTCTCCATTCGCGATCATTTCTAAAGCGCGCTTCTCAGCGATGCAGCTATAACCTTTTTTCGGATCTTTGTTAGATACCGTGCCCGAACCAATAATCGTACCGGCACGTGCATTGCGTGTCTTACACAAATGCGTAATTAACTGCGGAAAAGAAAATACCATATCGACGCCCGCATTCGGTTGACCAACCAAACTGTCGTTCCATGTTGAACGCAGTGGTAAATGAACTTTGCCATCTTTCCAAGCTTCGCCCAATTCATCTGGTGTCACTGCAACCGGTGAAAAACTCGATGCCGGTTTTGATTGGAAAAATCCAAATCCTTTTGCCAGTTCAGCCGGAATCAAATTGCGTAGCGAAACATCATTTACCAACATCAGCAAACGAATATGTTCACTTGCATGTTGCACCTTCACGCCCATCGGAACATCGCCTGTAATGACCGCGATTTCACTCTCAAAATCGATGCCCCACTCTTCGGAAATTAATTCAATATCGTCCATCGGGCCAATAAAATCATCGCTTCCGCCTTGGTACATCAAAGGATCGTGCCAAAAACTCTCAGGCATTTCAGCATTGCGCGCCTTTCTCACCAGTTCCACATGGTTCACATAAGAAGAGCCATCCGCCCATTGAAATGCGCGCGGCAAGGGCGCCATACAATTTTTGGGATCAAAATCAAAGCTATTAATACCGCGACCAGCATTCAAGCGCTCATATACCTCATTTAATTGAGGAGCAATGAAATTCCAGTCATCTAAAGCATGCTGTAAAGTTGCAGCGATTCCATCCGCGATTTGCGCGTTTTTGAGATCACGCGACACAACGATCAATTGTCCGTCGCGAGTACCATCTTTTAAAGTAGCTAATTTCATATCTTTTGGTTTCAATAGAATGAGTCTAACGAGCGTGTCGCATACGCAATCCAAGTACAACGACAATCTCGCCATTTTACCGTGTAGCGTTGTTGGTTTTCAGTAATCCCTACAATAAATTAATTTTAGAAAGGTTGAAGTCTGTGTATGATTTATTACGTGCAGGCATCTCTACTTTGCCTCAATGATGTACTAAAGCCTTAAAGAAATCTGATTGTGCCGTAATTACTACATATCACTTCTATTTCAATCTAAGTTTAGGAGGCATCAAATGCATTTGAACTCACTCAAGATTCGTACGCGCCTCTGGCTGGGCTTTGGTATGTTGTTAATCATAATGTTGGTGATGGGCGCATTTAATACAAGTCGTCTAAATGATATAGAAAAACAAACCTCGACGATGCTGGATCAAAATGTAAGTGGTGTCGAAATATCTCTCGAAGTTGCCCGCCTGATGCAAGAAAATGGCCGCCGTGTTTCATCTTTATTTCTGACACGCGATCAAAATGTACGCAAAGAACAATACCAAATCATTGACGCGAATAAGAAAACCATAGGACAGCTACTCGAAAAACTAGCGAAACAAGGCAATGATCCTGAGAGAAAAACCTTGATTGAGACAGCAACCAAATCAAGAGTCGCATTTGTCGCATCGTTTTCCAAAGCCGCTGATTCACTAGAACTAGATGATATTGAAGCAGCAGAAAATCAAATGAATAACGTGGTGTTCCCCGCGCTAGCAAAAGCAACGATGGAAATGAAAGCGGTGGTTGACCATGAACGAAAACAATTAGAAAAAGAGGCAGCCGCAGTAAAAACAGATGTGAGCTGGTCGATCAAAATGATGATCATCACTGGCATATTAGCGACAGCAGTTTGCGCTTTCTTAGCATATTGGATCACCCGATCAATCACGGTTCCTCTCAATGAAGCAATTGATATTGCGACACGCGTCGGCAATGGCGATTTAACCGCTAGCTTCGAGAAAAACGCAGAAGATGAGACCGGCGTTTTACTAGATGCACTCGAACACATGAATCAAAACTTGGTTCAAACGATTCAAACAGTGAATCAAAGTGTAGAGACGATTGCAACTGCTTCGAGCGAAATCGCAGCAGGTAATGCTGATCTCTCTTCCCGTACCGAGTCACAGGCAGGATCTTTAGAGGAAACAGCCTCTTCCATGGAAGAGCTAACATCAACCGTCAAACAAAATGCGGATAATGCTAGACAAGCAAATGCGATGGCATTAAAAGCCTCTGATGTCGCGAAAAAAGGCGGAGAAGTCGTCGGCAATGTGGTTCACACGATGAATTCGATTAAAGATAGTTCAAAGAAAATTGTCGACATTATTGGTGTGATCGATGGCATCGCATTTCAAACCAACATTCTTGCCTTAAATGCGGCCGTGGAAGCGGCACGCGCTGGCGAACAAGGTCGAGGCTTTGCCGTGGTTGCCTCTGAAGTTAGAAGCTTAGCGCAACGTTCAGCCGGAGCTGCGAAAGAAATTAAGGAACTTATTAACGATTCCGTGACCAAAGTCGATGATGGCGCGCGCTTAGTTGATGATGCCGGAAATACGATGGATGAGATAGTCTCATCAGTGAAATACCTAGCGGATTTAATGGCAGAAATTACAGCAGCGAGTCAAGAACAAAGTGCCGGCATTGAAGAAGTCAATTTAGCGATTACCCACATCGACGAAATGACGCAGCAAAATGCCGCTCTCGTAGAACAAGCTGCCGCAGCTGCAGAAAGTATGCAAGAACAGGCGCATGCTTTATCGCAAGCAGTTGCCGTGTTTAAGCTACATCCGGCGCAATATACTGGCGCAAAACCGGTTCAACGACGTATAGCTATACCCACATAACATCAGAAATGACGATAGATGACACAAGCACTGCTTCCAACTGAAACTATTTTTGAAACAGAACGGCTACGCCTAAGAACTTTAAATGCAAGCGACGCCGTTTTTTTTCTACGCTTGGTCAACGAGCCTAGCTTCATCAAGAATATTCGCGACAAAGGAATACGTACGATCGCCGACGCTGAAAATGCAATTCAAACAGCACATCGGGATGTGCAAGAACAGCTGGGATTTAGTCTCTATTTGGTGGAAAGAAAAGAAGATCGACAAGCAATTGGCCTATGCGGCCTAGTTCAACGCGACGAATTACCTGGCATCGATATTGGGTATGCTTACTTACCAGAGTTTGGACGCAAGGGTTATGCTTATGAAGCGAATCAAGGATTACTAAAATACGCGAAACAGGTGCTGTCGATGCAAGAATTACTGGCGATAGTCTCGCCCCATAATCTCCCCTCCAGTCAGCTTTTAGAAAAGCTGGGATTTCAGTTTGAAAGTAACTTTCAATTAGCCGCTGGCGACACCGTTAAACTATATAGATGCACGCTATAAAATTTGGTATAGATCGAGCTTCAATATCGAGAGTAATGTGATGAACGCGATGTTGGTGCATCGTTACCTCAGTAATTCGACTGCACCAACAATTCAGTGAATAAATATTTTGTTTTAGATGCGCAGTCGAACCAACGCCCATCCCGCTTACAAAAATCTATCTAGGATCTTTCGACTGTGCTTATCGATTTCAAACATATTGCGGACGAAAAAAAGAATGCCGTGATTATCAGAGATTAGCAAAGAATCTTTTCCAATTCGTCGGATATCTTCATCGCCTTTAAGCACAAAATTCGTATCGCCACGATCTGTTTGAACATGCCAAGTGCAAGGTGTCGCAAAACTAGTGACACTGACAATTTTTATGATTTCAGGCATGAATTCACGACCTTCAAGCTCTTCAGTGATTAGGTCGCGAATCGCTTCTGGTAAATCAACCAAATGATCAATCCAAGCAAGCTCTGCGCCATTTTCTTTAACCAAAGAAATCCCGTCATTTGGCGATTGAATTGGAAAAGCGCGTACTGGTCGCACATCGACATGCTCAACACCGTTCGCATCAGTCAGTACCAGTTGTCGAAAGCTATTTCGTGTCAATTGAAATGATGTCGTCATATTTATTCTCCCACCACTGCCAACGCGGCAGCATTTCGTGCCTGCGCCTCATACAATTTAAAATAGGCGCCCTGCTTTGTCATCAAGTCATCATGATTACCGACTTCAACGATCTCGCCTCGATCTAATACTACCAGTCGATCCGCTTTATGCAGAGTTGAAAGTCGATGTGCAATTGCGATTGTGGTACGACCTTGGACCAAATTGTCGAGTGCTTTTTGGATTTCTTTTTCTGTCTCCGAATCCACGGATGCAGTTGCCTCGTCCATGATTAAGATACGTGGATCAATCAATAAGGCACGTGCAATCGAAATACGCTGACGTTCACCACCAGACAGTCCTTGACCGCGCTCACCAACCATTGAGTCATAACCTTGTGGAAGTCGCAAAATAAATTCATGCGCATGCGCGGCACGGGCTGCCGCAACAATCTCTTCTCTAGTGGCATGTGGTTTACCATAAGCGATATTGTCGGCAATCGTACCGAAGAATAAGAATGGCTCTTGTAACACCAAGCCAATATGACTGCGATAGTCAGCAACCGCGAATGATCGGATATCAACACCATCGAGCAAAATTGCACCTTCAGCGACGTCGTAGAAACGACATATCAAATTCACTAAAGTACTTTTACCTGAGCCACTATGTCCAACAAGACCAATCATTTCTCCAGGTTGAATATTTAAACTCACATTGCGGTTGACAGCACGATTCCCATAACGAAATCCCACTTCACGCAATTCAATCTGTCCTTTGACCTCGGTAATTTTCACCGGATTTTTTGGCTCAGGAACGCTGGAAACATGATCCAAAATATCAAAGATACGTTTTGCCGCAGATGCTGATTTCTGTGTCACTGACACGATACGACTCATGGAATCGATACGCCCATAAAAATTGCTGATAAAGGCAATGGCAGCGACTAGTTCACCCACAGTGATTTCGGCATGAGCAACTTGCCAAATACCAAATGCCCAGACCACCAAAATTCCGATGTCCGTCAAAAATGACACGATAGGAGAGAACAATGACCATACTTTATTTAATTTATCATTGACCGCCAAATTATGTTTATTCGCTTCGCGGAAGCGTGTTGCTTCACGTTTTTCCTGTGCGAACGCTTTCACTACGCGCACCCCAGGAATCGTATCTGCCAATACATTCGTTACTTCCCCCCAGACGCGATCAATTTTCTCAAAGCCCGTTCTCAAGCGATCTCTAACCATGTGAATCGCCCAAGCGATCAATGGCAATGGCAATAAAGTGACTAGTGCTAGCTTCACATTAATTTGCAACAAAAACGCAGCAGTCATTAAAAACATCAAGACATCAGTAGCAAAATCAAGCAGATGTAAAGATAAATACACGCAGATTCGGTCACTCTCACTACCGATGCGTGACATCAAATCACCAGTTCTTTTACTACCAAAATATTCCAAAGATAATTTCAGTAAATGCTCGTAGGTAGCGGTACGTAAGTCAGCACCAATACGCTCTGAAACCAATGCCAGAATATAAGTTTTACCCCAACTCAATAGCCAAGCTAAAATCGCCGCGCCGAGCAAACCACCTATATATAGTGCGACCAAGGAGGTCTCTACCACCTTACCGCTTTGATAAGGAATCAGCACTTCATCCGTCAAGGGTTTAGTCAAGTAGCGCGGAATCATGTGTGCTGCTGTGCCCAACAACATCAAAGTAAATCCGATGATCAAAGAAATCTTATATGGACGAGCAAAACGCCACAGACGGAACAGAGTCCATGTCGATGGCGGCGTATGAATGACCTTGGTACAGACTGGACATTCTTCTTGATCTGCCTCCAAAATCGCTTTACAACTTGGGCAAACATTCTGTTCTGGTTTTTCAACTGGGCGTCCAGTCAAACGTACTTGTAATTGCTCATTAAAGGCATCCATCAAACGCATAATCAGCAAATTTTGACCTAGCGTAAAACGCCAATGCGCCAACAAATTATTCGCATCAACCAGTTCCAAATGACCGACGCCAGCATGATCGTGGTGGCGCATTTGTAGACCTTGCTTGAAATACCAGCTTTGCCACTCAGAAGACTCACTTGATTTAGATAACAGACGTTGATCAGTGACGACGATCAATCCACGTTGAAAACGCAATTTCGAATCAAGATCCGTTTCCACTGCACTTAAAAGCGTTTCTCCTTGTCCTAATTGCAAGCTCAACTCTGCCTTCCATACCTCAGGCAAACTTGGAGTTGCGCTAGTGATCGCTAATGTTGCTGTTGTCATCGTAAAGAAAACTCCATAGATGGGTGTTCGCCAAAAAGCGCAATCCCAACAAAATATTAAAAAAACCGCACTTATTTTTGCGTATGCATACGAGATAATGCGCTATTCATCAACAAAGCTGATGAAAACTGTAGAAGATTGCATCAAGCTGTATGACTGTAACGACAAATTACGGTATTCTGTCGACAGGAAAACAAGATCAAGGTGATTATTTGTTTTGGTAATTGGCAGAAGTATACCAGCAAGCATAGGTGCGTTTTTTTCAATTTTGCTGAAATTAACAATGCGTGTCAGCCTAGTTTGCCGAAGATACGTTACTCATCATGCCAAGCAACCCAAACAAATTAGAATCCAATTAAAAATTGAAGCGAATGGTGATTTCACTATTCAATACTAAAATTGACATTCATGACTACAAAAAAGAAAGACATCACGCCGCTCCGAATTTCGCATTTACGCGGACCCAATATTTGGACTTATCGCCCTGTCATCGAAGTTTGCTTAGATATTGGCGAATTCGAACAACTTCCATCAAATCAATTACCCGGCTTATACGAAAGATTAACCGCACGTTTGCCCGGCTTGATGCAACATCGTTGTGGCGTTGGTGAAGTAGGCGGTTTTTTAGAACGATTAAAAGAAGGTACTTGGGTTGGCCACATCCTTGAACATGTTGTTCTTGAACTGCAAAATATGGCGGGGATGCGTACTGGTTTCGGTCAAACACGCTCTACGCATATCGAAGGCGTTTATAAAATGGCGTTTCGCACGCGTCAAGAACAAGTCGGACGCGCTGCGCTCAACATGGGACGTGATTTACTCATGGCCATGATTGAGGATCAAGCGTATGACTTCGATACCGATTTAGAAAAATTGCGAGATATGGTTGACTCACTTTGTCTGGGACCAAGTACCGCACACATTGTTGACGCCGCAACCGATCGCAACATCCCTTTCATTCGTCTAACTGAAGGTAATCTAGTACAACTTGGTCATGGCGCACGACAAAGACGCATTTGGACGGCGGAAACCGATCGAACCAGCGCCATTGCTGAGAGCATCGCCAGCGACAAGGATATGACCAAGTCGCTGTTAAAAGCATGTGGCGTTCCCGTTCCAGAAGGAAGCTTAGTACGCAGCGCTGAGGAAGCTTGGGAAGAAGCACAAGACATTGGTTTGCCAGTGGTAATTAAACCTTATGATGGCAATCATGGACGTGGCGTTACATTAAATCTAATGACCCAAGAAGATGTCACCGCAGCGTATGAGATTGCATCTGCCGAAGGTGATAGCGCGAGCGTGATTGTTGAACGCTATATCGTGGGCGACGAACATCGTCTCTTAGTCGTTGGAAATCGCATGGTTGCAGCAGCCAAGGGCGAATCATTGTGGGTGATTGGCGATGGTAAATCCAGCGTGAAAGAATTGGTTGAACAACAAATCAATATTGATCCGCGTCGAGGTGAAACTGAAGAATTCCCACTCGGTCTAGTCAAGCCAGACGAGAGCGCTGAAATTATTCTTGACCTTAAACGTCAAGGCATGACTGCTGATTCCATTCCTGCCGCAGATCAACGTGTTTTAATTCAACCAAATGGCAATGTTGCGATTGATGTGACCGATCAGGTACATCCTGAAAACCAACGCTTAGTTGCACTAGCAACGCGGATTGTCGGCTTAGATATCTCTGGTATTGATTTGGTGTGTCGAGACATTTCTAAACCACTTCAAGAACAAGGCGGCGCGATTATCGAAGTCAACGCCAGCCCAGGCTTACTTTCTCACCTCAAACCCGCAGTCGGCCAAGCTCGTGATATTGGTGCTGCCATCATCGAGCATCTATTTGGATCAGAAGACAATGGTCGCATGCCAATTATTGGCATCGCTGGCGGCAAAGGTACTAGTTTAATTTCTCGCTTGGTTGGCAGTATGCTGAGCATGGAAGGCAAATATACAGGCGTTGCTTGCGCCGACGGCTTATACCTTGATCAACGCCAAGTAGTAAAAAGCGATTGCACCGCTTGGAACGCAGGTCAACGCTTGTTATTAAACCGCAATGTAGAAGCGGCTGTATTTGAAACCAATGCAAAATGTATTTTGAATGACGGTCTCGCTTACGACAAATGCACTGTAGGCGTACTTACTGATCTTGATGGACACAACGATCTATCAGCCTATTACATCACCGAGGCAGAACAAATGTTTAAAGTGATGCGCACACAAATTGATGTGGTACTTCCACAAGGATGTGCAGTCATTAATGCTGCCATTCCTAGTGCAGAAGAGTTAGCAGAGTTATCGGATGGCGAAGTGATTTTTTATGGCCTTTCAACAAACAGTGCTGCCATCTGCAAACATCTGCAATTAGGCAAGCGCGCCGTGTTTTTACGTGATGAGGAAATTATTTTAGGCACTGGCAACAGCGAACAAAAATTGTTAGCGCTTTCTGCTTTAAAACCATCCAAAGCAGAACAGCCAGAAACGATTATGGCCGCAGTTGCCGCAGCGTGGGCATTGGATATCTCACCAGATGTCATCGCTGCAGCACTCAGGAATTTTGATTCAAATCCGCCAAAAAAACATTATTAAAAAACGCTGACTCAAAATTGGATTTCTACTCAACAAGCGAAATCACACACAGACATTTTGGGCAAACTGCCCGGAGATAGGATAAAGGTTTATGGAAGTTTCACGAATCAGGGCCTTGCGTGGCCCTAACCTCTGGAGTCACCACACTGCGGTGGAAGCAATCGTTCGTTGCACACCAGAGGAATTATCAATCAATGCGATTCCTGATTTCGAGTCTCGCTTGCGCGCTTTATTTCCTGAGATTGGCCCATTACAAGCGACTGGCCACGATGATGCAATTCCTCTTGCACGCGTATTTGAATTAGCTGCACTGGCATTACAAGCACAAGCGGGCTGCCCTGTTACATTCAGTAGAACAACACCAACTTTAGAAGCAGGTATTTTTCAAGTTGTGGTCGAATACTCAGAAGAGGACGTCGGTCGCTTGGCTTTCGATCTCGCTGAAAAATTATGCAACGCGGCACTCAACAACAGCCATTTTGATTTGGCTTCGGCATTGCATGAATTACGTGAGCTTGATGAAGACTTACGTCTAGGCCCATCAACTGGCTCAATTGTTTATGCAGCGGTTGCACGCAATATTCCCTATCGCCGTTTGACTAGCGGCAGCTTGGTAACATTTGGCTGGGGTAGTAAACAAAGAAAAATTCAAGCAGCTGAAATGGATGGTACAAGCGCCATTGCTGAAGCAATCGCACAAGATAAAGAACTGACGAAAACACTATTAGATGCTGCAGGTGTACCAGTTCCACTTGGGCGCACCGCCATTGATGTTGAGGATGCATGGAATATCGCTTTGGAAATTGGCTTACCTGTAGTGGTAAAGCCAAAAGATGGCAACCAAGGAAAAGGCGTTACGGTCAATGTCACAACGCGTGAACAATTAGAAGCTGCTTACATCGCAGCGGCTGAATTCCGTGATGACATTTTAGTAGAACGCTATTTGCCAGGCAATGACTTCCGCTTGCTAGTAGTTGGCAACAAACTGGTTGCAGCTGCACGTCGCGACCCGCCACAAGTCGTTGGTGATGGCACACACTCGGTGCGCGAATTGGTTGAGCAAGTGAATAAAGATCCACGTCGTGGCAGCGGTCATGCGACATCGCTCACCAAAATTCGCTTTGATGATATTGCGCTAGCCAGCCTCGCCAAGCAAGGCTACAACGCTGACTCTGTGCCAGCAAAAGGCACGCGCGTGGTGTTACGCAATAATGCCAACTTATCCACTGGCGGCTCGGCAACAGACGTTACCGATGATGTCCACCCAGAAGTCGCTGCACGCGCAGTCGCAGCTGCGCAAATGGTGGGTTTAGATATTTGTGGTGTTGACGTAGTTTGCGACAGTGTCTTAAAACCGATCGAAGAACAAAATGGTGGCGTTGTTGAAGTCAATGCTGCACCAGGCTTACGCATGCATTTATCGCCTTCATTCGGCAAAGGCCGAGCAGTTGGCGAAGCCATCGTTGCTGCAATGTTTGCTGATGGTGATGACGGTCGCATACCTATTATCGCGGTCACGGGTACAAATGGCAAAACAACGACAGTACGTCTAATCGCTCATCTGTTAACCACCAGCGGCTTACGCACCGGCATGACCAACACCGATGGTGTTTATGTCGAAGGCCGTCAAATTGATAGTGGCGATTGCAGCGGTCCACGCAGTGCTCGCAATGTCTTATCACATCCCGATGTCGATGCAGCAGTATTCGAAACTGCTCGCGGCGGTGTATTACGCGAAGGTCTGGCATATGATCGCTGCCAAGTGGCGGTTGTCACCAATATTGGTTCGGGTGATCATCTAGGTTTAAATTACATCACGACCGTTGAAGATTTAGCCGTACTCAAACGTGTCATCGTACAAAACGTGGCCGACAATGGCGTTGCAGTTCTTAATGCGGCCGATCCGATTGTTGCGGGTATGGCGAATAATTGTACTGGTGCTGTTACCTTCTTTGCCGTAGATAGTAACTTACCTATCATGGCAGCACATCGCGTCAAAGGACATCGCGTTGTATTCATCGAAAACAACGAAATCGTGGCCGTCGAAGGCAAGCTGACTCAACGTATTCCACTGTCAGAAGTACCAATCACGCGTAACGGCACGATAGGCTTCCAAGTTGAAAATGTGATGGCATCGGTTGCCGCAGCGTGGGCAACCAACATTAGCTGGGATGCGATCCGCAAAGGTCTCAAATCCTTTATGAACGACAGCGATAACGCGCCAGGACGCTTTAACGTGTTCAACTATCGCGGCGCAACTTTGATCGCAGACTACGGACATAATCCTGACGCGATTACCGCCTTAGTTCAAGCAGTCGAAAGTATGCCAGGCAATCGTCGTTCAGTAGTGATTAGTGGCGCAGGTGATCGCCGTGATCAAGACATTCGCCAACAAACCGAAATTCTTGGCAACGCCTTCGACCAGGTCATTTTGTATCAAGATCAATGTCAGCGCGGCCGTGCCGATGGTGAAGTCGTCGCCCTCTTACGCTCTGGCTTGGCAAACGCAAAACGTACGACCGATATCAAAGAAATCAATGGTGAATTTATCGCGATTGACGCTGCACTTTCCACTTTAGGTGCAGGTGACTTATGCCTCATTTTGATTGATCAGGTTGAAGAAGCATTAGCGCATATTGCCAAGCGAATCGCTGAAGGCTAGAACGATAAGACATATCGTTTTAAAGAATAAAAAAGCCGGACTTATGAAGTGACCCCAAATAGTTGGACAGTTTGTTAGTTATGCATAGGAGGGCTGATTTCTGTATTGAACAGGACTCAGCCCTTTTAGTTTTAGTTTGATTCGCTCATGATTATAGTAGTGAATGTATT
>NZ_JAGSPM010000041.1 GCF_018139645.1 Affinundibacterium baiyunense | reverse complement strand
CGAGTGTCCACAAGTCCAGATTCCAGTCCGATCGTGAACTCAGCAGCTCAGCTCAGCTAGTCCGCTCCCCGCACGCACCACCACCACCACCACCATGGGCGGCGCCCTGCTCCTCGCGCTCGTCCTCGCGGCCGTGCCCCTCTCCTTGGGCGGCGGCGGCGGCGGCGCGCACCCGGGCTACTCCGACGACGACGAGAGCGCGTGCACGGTGGACGCGGGCGCGGAGCTGCTGCGGCGGATGGAGGAGCGCGGGCCCGACAGGCGCATCATCGACATCACGCACGCGGTCGTGCCGGACCTGCCGGCGTTCGCCACGGGGGCGGTCGCGGGGCCCATGCTGCGCCTCAGGGAGTCCATGGCGGACGGGTCCGAGTACAACCTGTCGGAGCTGCGGATGGAGTGCCACACCGGCACGCACGTCGACGCGCCTGGCCACATCAACCAGGCCCACTTCGCCGCCGGCCTCGACGTCGACACGCTCGACCCCCAC
>NZ_JAGSPM010000010.1 GCF_018139645.1 Affinundibacterium baiyunense | reverse complement strand
ACGTTTCTAACTTCGAAACAATCCGTTTGGTAAATGCTGGTGCAGGTAGCTCTTACTCATTGACATTGACAGACACATTGATCTCTAAGAACAATGCTTCTGGCGTATTGTCAATCGTGAACGACAACGACACAGCAAATGATTCAGCAGCAACTGCTGACACAGCTGGTGTTTCTAACGAAAGCGCTGTTGTAATCGACGCACGTTCATTGAACAACACTAGCCGTTTCAACTACAACGGTGAAGAAGGTGCTAGCCGCACTACTGACCGTATCATCATGTCTGACGTGAACTTGAACGGTACACACGGCATCAACGGTGGTGCAGTTGATAACTCATCTACAACATTTGCTGCTAACTCCGATATCTTGGAAATCCGCAACACTGCTGTAGCTACTTTGGGTGACTTGGCTAACATCCGTAACATGGGCAACATCCACTTCAACAATGATCAAGCTGTTGCACAAACATTGACATTGCAATTGGACGGCGCAACTGTTGACGCATTGGCTGATTCTTTCCACACTTCATCTGCTGCTGAACGTGAAACTTTGACTATCAAAGCAAACGACGGTTCTTTCACAGCAGTTGCTGCTGCTCAGTTGGATATCGACGCAACATTGTTGGGTGACTTGGTTAACTTGAACATCACTGGTGACACAGGCCTCAATGGTAACGATATCGTTCGCTTGACAGCTTCTGCAGCTGCTGGTGCACAAACTATCAACTTGGGCGCTGGTACTAACGATAAGATCTCCTTCGCAGGTGGTTCTAGCATCGCTATTACTGGTACAGCTGGTGGCAACATCACAATGACTCAAGGTGCTAACTCTGTTACTCACGTATTGAGCAACTATGAGCAGTTAGATTTGACAGGCTTCACAGGTGCTTCTGTTACTTTGACAGCAGCAGCTGGTGGTTCAACAATCATGGGTAGTTCTTTGAACGAATCCTTGACATTTGCTGGTGGTACAGACACATTGGTATTGCGTGGCTTGACAGCAGCATTGAACGGCTTGGATACAATCGCTTCCTTCACAGCTGGTACAGATAAAGTACAAGTTAACTTGGCAGCATTGAATGCAGCAACTGGTGCATCTTTGACAGCAGGCGGCTTGGCTGGTGCTAACTTCGCAACTGGTGCTGGTTTGACAAGCTCTGCAGGTGCTGGCGTGTACTTCGTATTCGATACAACATCTAAAACGTTGTACTTCGATGCGGATGCAAACGGTGCAGGTACTGGTGTAGCATTGGTTGTAACAACAGCAGTGAACTTGACTAATGCAGACATCACATTGGCATAATTAATCTCTGTTTTCAGAGCTTAAGCTAAACTGCACCAAGTAGGTCGCAAGAGTTATTTGGTGCAGGTATGTGGTTCTAGTTATAAAAACGCGTAAGGAAACTTACGCGTTTTTTTTTAAAGGATTGCGCGCAATTTTTTTTGCACATTGAACCTGTGTTTTGATACTTGTGCCAATTCAGTTAATTGTGATTTGGTTTGTTTTGTTTGGATGGTGTCGGTTTGATCAAATTAAGACGGCGATTGTGTTGCCTGCAACTTGTTCGTAACGACAGCCTCCAAAAAATGAGGAGAAGAAATGTACGCTAATGTACAGATATTGGAAGTAAAAAATCATCAGAATTTACGATTTTTACCAGCAAGTGATTATGGTTTTGCCCGTTCTTTGTGGCAAGCACCACTGGCTTTAGCCGAAATCTTGCCAGCGGCTCTGTGCTTTCCTGTTTTGTTTTCTACTGAGGCGCAAGTCAATGCCTTAGCTTTGCTTGGTAAAGAACACAATCAGTTTGTGAGTGAGCAAAATCAATGGTTGGCAAGTTATGTGCCAGTGCATGTACAACGCTATCCATTTGTATTGGGACGTGAGAAAACTGCTAGTGACTTCTTGTTGATGGCTGATATGGATGCACCACAATTTAAATCACAACAAGGCGAAGCCATCTTTGATGCAAGCGGCAAGCTCAATGCACACTTCCAGCCAGTGGTTAAGTTGATGTTAGAGTTTGAAGCAGGAAGACAGTCTAGTGTGTTGCAGTTGTTGGCAGAAAAAGAAGTGCTGGTGCCACGCTCTTTGTTTAAACGTGTCGGTGAGCAGCAAGTAGCGATTGGTCAGTACCGTGTTGTTGATCAAGACAAGTTAGCCGCATTGGATGATGCTACTTTGGCGACATGGACGAGAAATGGTTTAATGCGTTTGATCGATGCGCATCTGCTGTCTTTGCGTCATTTAGATGTGATGTTGCAAGCTTAAGTCTGGCCCTTGTGACGCTTTATCTTTAGTGTAATCACTTTATTAGGCTTTGCTTAACCCGATTCCAATTGTTTTCTCCCTTATGAAAATTCTGTTTGTTCATCAATCTTTTCCCGGTCAGTTTAAGTTTTTAGCGCCGGCGTTGCACAAATTAGGACATGAGGTGCGGGCATTACAGTTGGAGCGTGGCTTAGGTAATGCTTGGCAAGGGGTTGCACTAGAGGGTTACCAGTTGCATCGCGGCACCAGTACCACGATGCACCCATGGATCGCTGATATAGAAGCTAAAGTGATACGCGGTGAGGCGGCGTATCGACGGGCCTTGCAGATGCGTGATCAGCGGTTTGTGCCCGATATTATTATTGCGCATCCAGGGTGGGGTGAGAGCTTGTGTTTGAAAGATGTCTGGCCTAGTGCGCGCTTAGGAATTTACTGTGAGTTTTTCTATCATGGTGAAGGCGCTGACGTAGGTTTTGATCCTGAGTTCCCAGCACAAGATAGTGTCAGTCGGATGCGTTTAAAAAACGCGAATAATTTATTTCACATGGAAATTGCCGATGCGGGGATAGCGCCGACGTACTGGCAAGCAAGTACATTCCCCGAACGATTTCGACAGCAGATATCGGTGATTCATGATGGTATTGATACCCAGCATATTCAGCCAAATCCAGCGATAACGATTCAGTTAGATGCGCGTTTAAAACTGACCAAGAATGATGAGGTGATCACCTTTGTCAATCGCAATCTGGAGCCTTATCGAGGCTACCATATTTTTATGCGGGCATTGCCAGCTATTTTGCGCGCACGACCAAACGCGAGGGTGTTAATCGTTGGTGGTGATGAGGTTAGCTATGGAGCGAAGCCAGCTAGCGGCAATTGGAAAGAAATATTTTTACGCGAGGTGCTGCCGCAGTTGCCCCCAGAGGCGCAGGCACGTATTCACTTTTTGGGTTCGATTCCTTATCCCGCCTTTATTGGTTTGTTACAGCTTTCTACTGTGCATGTGTATCTGACTTACCCCTTTGTTTTGTCATGGAGTTTGTTGGAAGCGATGAGTGCTGGATGCGCAATCGTCGCAAGTGATACTGCACCAGTTCGTGAGGCTATTCGCGATGGTGAAACTGGTAAGCTGGTTGATTTTTTTGATATTGCTGGACTTACAAAGCAAGTATGCGATTTGTTGGACGATCCCGCGGAAAGGCATCGCTTGGGTGCAAACGCGCGGCAATTCGCGATACAAAATTATGATTTGAAGACGGTTTGTTTGCCTGCGCAATTGGCTTGGGTGCAAAAGTTAGCGCAATAGATTAATAAAATAAGTTGACACTAAGTTGAGAAATTCTTTAGCGCGCTTATTTGGCATTATTTAAAAGCTTAATTAGAGAATTAAATCGACGCTTATTCAGCGGATTCAATTGCTTGACTGTGTTTACACTGAGGTTCTAAACATTATTGTGGTCTTTTACTTGACTGCATTATGTGATTTTATGCGTGAATCGATGTGTAAGGCGCTATTTGGGCGTCGCCGAACATGGTGACATAGGAGAATCCGATGCAAGATATCAGTCTATTCAATGAGGCGATAGCCGCGCTTAAGCAATCTTCGACCTTGATGAAGTCGTGGATAGAGAAAAATCCGGCAGGGGCAGGTAGTTTCAATGAAATTTTAGGTCGCTTACAGCAGGTATCTTCTGACGCACTGCAAGCCAGTCAAGATAAACCGACCGTTACATCTTCCCCAAATACTGTAGGTGGTAGTGCCTATGTAGGTGTCAACAATGCCGCAGAAGTGACATCAGCGTTGTTGTCGAGCGTCAATGCGATGAATCAGTTAAAGACGAGCGCTCAATCGAATGTGGTTCCCGCGGCGCAGCAGAATGTGGTTGATTCTAGTATGCGCTCAAACTATGTTTATACGACAAACGGGAATAGTGATAAGACTTTAGTTGGGCTTGAGGATAAGCTACGACGCGCGTCAGACGCATACGATGCCGCAGTTGCAAAAGCGGAGAGCGGTTATTGCTCATGGATTCCTTCGCAAAATGGCTTGCCTGTATATCAGACCAAAGAACAAATCATCGAAAATGCTAAAAATGATTTGCTTGCAGCACAAAAAATGTTTGATACCCACCAGCTATTTTTAGCAGATCCTGCCTCACGATCGATGGCAGAGGTAGCTTTTCAGATCAAATATGGTGGTCCATCTGAGGGGGGAGTAGAGCTAAGTCGGTTCGAGCAGTTCTTGGTGCAGGAGCGGCGTGCTGGGAATAATTCGACTGATGGCAGTATTGCTGCCTTATTTCAGAAAATGAAGACTTGAAATGGCACTATTTGATTTATTTATACTCTTTTGATCTTCGGTTTCGTATTCTTGAGCGGTGACTTTC
Source organism: Affinundibacterium baiyunense (assembly GCF_018139645.1). Classification (GTDB taxonomy): domain Bacteria; phylum Pseudomonadota; class Gammaproteobacteria; order Burkholderiales; family Burkholderiaceae_D; genus Undibacterium; species Undibacterium baiyunense. Next base: position 133,415 of record NZ_JAGSPM010000010.1, on the reverse strand, counting down.
AGCAGAACAATGTTTGTAAGTACTCAATCTGAGATGTAAAAATAAATAAAAGAAACTGTTTTTGATAAAAAGCTGCATTTATGTGATTTAAATCACATAAATGCAGCTTTTTTTATGGAATTTATTTGCTTCTTAAAAATATATCGCATAAAATGTGACCTGTGTCACATTTAAATGCTCGCATCTAAAAGATAATGAGCAACTTTTTAAGTCCGGAATGCTTCAAATTTCAAGCCTGCGATTGCGGTAAAGTCTTTATTTTCGTTTGCTTGCGATTGTTGCCGGTTCAAGCTTCGTTGCAGCTTTGTAAGCAAACATAATGAACACTTTACAGTGTATAGATTGAAATGATATCCAAATTAAAACTCCCTAAAAACGAAATCTCAGAGACGTTGGCCTTGTTTAAAGGTGCCTTTCGTACTGTGGGTATCTTTAGTGCGATGGTCAACTTGCTGATGCTGGTTCCTTCGCTTTACATGTTGCAGGTATATGATCGCGTTTTGCTAAGTCAAAATAAGATGACCTTGTTAATGTTGACACTCTTAATGCTAGGCGCTTATGCATTTATGAGTGCATTGGAGTTTATTCGAAGTTTCATTGTGATTCGCGTGGGCGCAAAATTGGATATGCAGCTTAATAAGCGCGTGTATACAGCAGCATTCGAGCAAAATTTGAAACAGGGTGGTGGAAATGCAGGTCAAGCGTTGCAAGACCTCACACAATTACGCCAATTTTTGACAGGTAATGGCTTGTTTGCCTTTTTCGATGCGCCGTGGTTCCCAATCTATTTAGCTGTTATTTTTATGTTTGACGTGCATCTGGGTATCTTTGCTTTAATTTGCGTTGTGATCATGGTCGCGATTGCTTACTTAAATGAAGTTGTCTCCAAAAAACCTTTGGAGGAGGCCAATGCGACAGCAATTGCATCAAATAATTTGGCTACCAATAATTTACGTAATGCAGAAGTTATTGAGGCAATGGGGATGTTGCCGAACTTGATGTCACGTTGGTTTAAATTGCAAGGGCGTTTCTTGCAATTACAAGGTGAAGCAAGTGAGAAGGCAAGTATCGTCGCTTCTTTGAGTAAGTTTGTGCGCGTCTCTATTCAGTCTTTAGTGCTAGGTTTTGGTGCGTTACTTGTGATCGACGGAAAAATGACTCCAGGTATGATGATTGCAGGTTCTATTTTGCTCGGTAAGGCCACCGGCCCAATCGACCAGTTAATTAATGTGTGGAAGCAATGGAGTACTGTGAAAAGTGCTTACAATCGTCTGAACGATTTGCTTTCGAATAATCCAGCGCGAACAGCCGGTATGGATTTGCCAAAACCTTTGGGCGCTTTGTCTGTAGAAGCAATTACCGCAGCACCTCCTCGCTCAACCGTGGCAGTCATTAAAAACTTGAGTTTCGCCTTGCAACCAGGTGATGTTTTGGGCGTGATCGGGCCTTCAGGTTCAGGTAAATCGACTTTAGCGCGTTTATTAGTGGGAGTATGGCCAGCTGCGGTTGGTAAAGTGCGCCTTGATAGTGCTGATATTTACCAATGGAACAAAGACCAACTTGGTCCACATATCGGTTATTTGCCGCAAGATATCGAGTTATTTGGTGGCACGATTGCAGAAAATATTGCACGTTTCGGTGATTTAGACTCAGAGAAGGTAATCGCCGCCGCGAAACTGGCTGGTGTGCATGACATGATTCTTCACTTTCCTAAAGGGTATGACACGATTTTGGGGGATGGCGGTGCTGGTCTATCTGGTGGGCAAAAACAAAGGATAGGTTTGGCTCGCGCAATGTATGATGATCCTGCGCTATTAGTATTAGATGAACCTAATTCAAATCTCGATGATATTGGCGAGCAGGCTTTGGTGGTAGCGCTGAATGAGTTCCGTCAGCGAGGCAAAACAATTGTGTTGATTACACACAGAACAAGTGTGCTTGGAATTACTACCAAACTTCTGTTGTTGCGAGATGGCATATCACAAGCTTTTGGTCCAAGAGATCAAGTACTCGCCGCTTTAAATCAAGCTAACCAACAAGTTCAACAGCAATTGCAAGCGCAAAGAGCTGCAGCTGTGGCCGACGCGCCAGCGGATACGCAAGATCGTATTAATGCAGCGGCAGATCAGTCAAGCAAGCCAAGTGGCGACGAATAGGAATCATGATGAAAAATATTGGAACAAGTAATGCACTGGTGACCGACGTTAAGTCGCAAGATGTTGCGGTGTTGGAGGTGAATACCGATTCACGACGTTACGTCCGTCTGGGTTGGTTGATCGTTTTAGTTGGTATCGTTGGTTTCTTTATATGGGCATCGTTTGCACCTTTAGATCAAGGTGCTCCTGCGCAAGGAACGGTAGTGGCCGCTTCTGGACGCAAGACAATTCAACATCAAAATGGTGGAACGGTTGATGACATATTAGTCAAAGATGGTGATGTTGTAAAAGCAGGGCAAGTTTTGTTGAAGATGAATGCCGTGTCTGCTCAGTCCGCTGCGGACATCGCTAGAACGCAATTGATTACTGCGACCGTCGCGATAGCGCGTTTGACTGCAGAGCGTGCAAACTCTGAAAAAATAGTTTTTCCGAAATGGTTGCTTGATACAAAAAATGATTCGCATGTCGCCAATAGTTTAATGCTGCAAGAGCAGTTGTTCCAATCGCGTCAATTGGCATTGCGTAGTGAAATGGCTTCTTACGATGAAAATCTTGAAGGTTTGAAGATGCAGTTGCAGGGGCAAGAAGCTTCAATGATTAATAAGCGCGAACAACAAGCGATTTTGAAAGAGCAAGTAGAAAATATGCGTGAGCTAGCTAAAGATGGATTTGTGGCTCGCAATCGCTTATTAGATCTTGAACGTAGCTATGCACAAGTTAACGGTGCGATTTCTGAGGACATCGGCAATATTGGACGCATTAAGCGACAATCAGCGGAAGTTGCATTTAGAAAAGTACAGCGTCAGCAAGACTATCAGAAAGAGGTGCGTTCCCAGTTGTCTGACATGCAGAGAGAAGCCGAATCATTGGAAAATCGATTGAAAGTGTTAGATCTTGAATTAGCGAATGTCTTGGTAAAAGCTCCTGTAGATGGCACTGTCGTCGGCTTGAATGTATTCACAAAGGGTGGAGTAGTGCCGCCGGGCTTCCGTTTGATGGAATTGGTGCCGGCAGAAGATGCATTGGTGGTCGAAGGAATGTTGCCAGTGAATTTAATTGATAAGGTGCACCCGGGTCTAGACGTCGAGTTTTTATTCTCTGCATTTAATACAAATACTACGCCGCACATCCCAGGAAAATTGACAAGTATTTCGGCTGATCGTTCTGTTGATGAGCGCTCTGGAATGCCATATTACAAGTTCCGTGCGTCAGTCACCCCTGATGGAATGAAGAAGTTAGGAAACTTGCAGATTCGTCCGGGTATGCCAGCAGATATTACGATTAAAACAGGTGAGCGCACTTTGATGAATTACCTGTTGCGACCAATTGTTGACCGTGCGCATTCTGCTTTGAAAGAGAGATAATCATGTGGCGTAAACCTAGTGCTTTAATTGCCAGCTGTCTGATATTTGCCGTTCCGGCGCAATCTGCGAATGCAATCGGATTAATGGAAGCTTATTTAGCAGCGTTGAAAAATGATCCTCAGCATCGTGCGGCCAAGGCGGACTTAATTGCTGGACTCGAATATGAAGCTTTAGGTCGCTCAGGATTGCTACCGACTGTTCAGTATTCTTACTCCACAAGCAAGAATAAAGGTGAGAGTGTTAGCCCTAACTTTTTGGGCCAAATAACTAAGTCAGACTTGGATTACAGCAGTAATAGCAAAGGCGTTACTGTGCGTCAAACATTGTTCAATTTAGACGCTTATGCACGTTTTGAACAAGGTGTCGCACAAAAAAATCTGAGTATCGCGCAATTTGATAGTCGTAGTAGTGAACTAATGGTGCGCGTACTGAGTGCTTATGCTGAAACCAAGTATGCTGAAGATCAATTAAATTTGTATGTCGCTCAACGCAATACGTACGCGGAGCAGCGCCAAGTGAATGATCGCTTGTTTGCAAAGGGAGAAGGTACTAAAACCGAGATGCTTGAAACCCAAGCTAAATTAGATGTTGCAGAGGCGATGGTTTTAGAAGCACAAGACACTTTGCAAACAGCGAAAAATAATTTGGCTGGTATTGTTGGTGGAGAAGTAAATCAATTAGATGGCTTGTCTACTGAGTTCAAGGCTTCATTAGAAAGTGGTGACTATGAAGAGTGGAGAAGGTTGGCGCAGGAAAAAAACCCTGAGATTGTTGCAGCACGTTACGCAGTAGAAGTGGCGCAAAAAGAGATTGCTAAGAGCAATGCGGGGCATGCGCCTAGAATCGACTTTAATGCGAGCTATAGTCACGGGATATCTGAGACAGTCGCGACGCGAAACCAAGATCTGAATATGCGTACCGCTGGAGTGCAGTTGATTATTCCTATTTACTCTGGTGGTTATGTGAATGCTAGTGCTAAACAAGCCGTAGCACGTCGTGATAGGGCGCGAGCGGAATTAGATGCCACCATGACCAAAGTGATGGTGGAGCTTCGTAAGCAATTTAGTGCAGTGAAAAGTAGCGCTGTCAAAATTGAAGGCTTGCAAAAATCAGTCAACTCAGCAGCTGCGTTAGTCGAGGCAACTCAACAAAGTATCAAAGGTGGAGTACGAATCAATGCGGATTTACTCAATGCACAGCAGCAGTTGGTGGCTGCAAAACGTGACTTGGCATCAGCTCGCTATAACTACTTATTGAGTTTCTTAAAGTTACGCGTTGCGGCAGGCACAGTGAATATTGATGACTTGAGAACAGTCGCTGGCTATTTTTCAGAAAAAAATTGATAGCCCAATTTATTTCGCCAAAGCCAGAAAAGTAGTAAAAGTCATAGGTCTAAGAAAAAGGGAAATCAAATGATGATTTCCCTTTTTCTTTTGTACCTTGTTGTGATGGGGGCGTTTAAAAAAACAACTTAAAATTATGATGAGCTTGTTCAGTAAATTTAGCTAATTGATTATCCCGCCAACTTCTTCTTTAACAGCTCATTCACTTGCGCAGGATTGCCTTTGCCTTTGGTCGCTTTCATCGCTTGACCAACTAGTGCATTGAATGCCTTCTCTTTGCCTGCTCGATATTCGTCAACCGATTGTTGGTTGGCTGCCATCACTTCGTCGATAATTTTTTCTAATGCGCCGACATCGGAGATTTGTTTCAGGCCTTTCGCATCGATGACTTTATCTGCCAGATCAACATCAGCAGATGGTGTTTGCCACATCGCAGAGAATACTTCTTTTGCGATTTTGTTGGAGATGGTGCCATCGGCAATGCGTTGTAGTAGCAGGGCGAGTTGCGCAGCAGTTACGGGAATGCTGCTGATGTCCATGGCTTCACGATTGAGCGTCGAGGACACATCGCCCATCAACCAATTGGCGATTTGCTTAGCTTGTGCTGCCTTGTCGCCGTTTGGCGAAGCCGCTAGTGCGGCCTCAAAATACGCTGCCATCGCTTTAGACTGCGTAACGATCATCGCATCGTAATCCGATAAACCATATTGTTCAGTGAAGCGCGCGCGCATTGCCGTTGGTAACTCAGGCATGGTGCTGCGAACTTGTTCTACCCATTCGCGGCTGATGCGTAATGGTGGTAAATCAGGATCAGGGAAATAGCGATAATCTTGTGAGTCTTCTTTGCTGCGCATGGAGCGCGTTTCTTTACGATCTGGATCATACAAACGCGTCTCTTGCACCACGGTGCCACCATCTTCGATCAGTTCGATTTGGCGGCGCACTTCGATATTGATTGCTTCTTCGAGAAAGCGGAATGAATTCAAATTTTTGATTTCGCAACGGGTACCAAATTCTTTTTGACCAACTGGACGCACCGACACATTGGCGTCGCAACGGAATGAGCCTTCTTGCATATTGCCATCACAGATATCAAGCCACACTACTAAAGAGTGGAGTGCTTTAGCGTAGGCGACTGCTTCGGCTGCACTGCGCATGACAGGCTCGGTTACGATCTCTAATAGCGGCGTGCCAGCACGATTTAAATCAATGCCAGTCATACCTTGATAGTCTTCGTGTAAGGATTTTCCTGCGTCTTCTTCCAGATGTGCGCGAGTCAATTCAATTACTTTGACTTCTGATTTGCCATCTTTTTCTACCACACAAGTGACAGAGCCGCCCTGTACAACAGGGATCTCGAATTGGCTGATTTGATAGCCTTTAGGTAGATCAGGATAAAAATAATTTTTGCGTGCAAAGATTGATTCTGGTGCGATATGGGCGCCAACCGCCAGACCAAATTGAATGGCTTTTTCTACTGCACCTTTATTCATGACTGGCAGTACGCCTGGCAATGCCAAATCGACAGGGCTTGCTTGTGTGTTTGGTTCCGCACCAAATTGGATGGAGGAACCACTGAAAATTTTAGAGTTAGTTTTGAGTTGCGCGTGTGTCTCAAAACCGATAACGACTTCCCATTGCATAATGCATTCCTTTTGTAATTCTCTATCGACCTAGCGATGTTTTCAAATTCATCTTCCTTTAGCGGGAGAAGATTTGTGATTTATTCCGGTGATTTCGTATGCCAATCCGTGGCTTGTTGATACTGATGGGCGACATTGAGTAATTTTGCTTCGGCAAAATAATTGCCGATAATTTGTAAGCCAACGGGGCGTTTACTATTTTTTTCACCTTGACCAAATCCGCAAGGAATCGACATACCTGGCAAGCCAGCTAGGCTGGTTGATAAGGTGAAAATATCTGCCAGATAGTTTGCGACTGGATCATCTGATTTGTCGCCTAAATCCCATGCGACTGTCGGTGCAACTGGACCCATGATGACATCACATTGTGCGAACGCAGCTTGAAAATCTTGCGCAATCAAGCGGCGAATTTTTTGCGCTTGTAAATAGTAAGCATCGTAGTAGCCGTGTGATAAAACATAGGCGCCAGTCAAAATGCGACGTTTGACTTCATCGCCAAAACCTTCTGTGCGAGTCTTACGATACATGTCATTCAAATCTTTATAGTCAGCAGCACGATGGCCATAACGTACACCATCAAAGCGACTTAAATTTGAGGAAGCTTCAGCGGGGGCGATGATGTAATAAACTGGAATCGATAATTCGGTTTTTGGTAGCGAGATATCGACTAAGGTGGCACCTAATTTTTCATATTCGGCTAGCGCTGTGCGTACTGCTTGTTCGACATCGCTGGCAAGACCGGCACCAAAAAATTCTCGCGGCACACCAATCCGCAGACCTTTGATATCTTGATTGAGTTGGCGAGAAAAGTCTTCTTTATCACGCTGTACGCTGGTCGAATCTTTCTCATCAAATCCCGTCATCGCATTGAGTAACCAACTGCAGTCTTCCGCGGTCTGTGCCATTGGGCCACCTTGGTCTAGCGAAGAGGCAAAAGCAATCATGCCGTAACGTGAGACGCTGCCATAAGTTGGCTTGATCCCAGTCACGCCACAAAACGCGGCGGGTTGGCGAATTGAACCGCCCGTGTCGGTACCTGTTGCGGCTGGTGTCAGGCGTGCGGCAATTGCAGCCGCCGATCCGCCAGACGATCCACCCGGAACAGCACTCGTGTCCCAAGGATTTTTGACTGCGCCAAAATAGGAATTTTCATTGCCTGAGCCCATCGCAAATTCGTCGCAATTGAGCTTGCCTAGCGTGACCATGCCAGCTTGCTTGAATAAGGTGACGACAGTGGCATCGAATGGACTGACATAATTTTCTAACATGCGTGAACCTGCGGTGGAACGCCAATCGCGCGTCACAAAAATATCTTTGTGCGCAATTGGAATGCCTGTTAGTGCGGTGGCATTGCCTGCGGCCAGCGCTTGATCCGCCGCGTTTGCTTGTGCCAGCGTTAAGCCTCGATCTACATGCGTGAAGGCGTTTAAATTGCTGGCTTCAATCCGATTTAAATAATGGGTCGCTAATTCAGTAGCGGAAACTTGCTTGCTCTGCAGCATTGCAGAGAGTTGTTTTAATGAGTGCGTATGCATGAATTTTTCTCAGCGTGTTCTTTGTTTCAAGGTGTGATGGCTGCAGGGCTATTCGGCCGGCTGCTACACATAAAGTGACTGAATGGCGATCGTTCTACTCGATGACTTTTGGTACAAGGTAGAGCCCATCCTGCGTCGCTGGTGCGACTTGCTGATACTCGTCGCGGTGATTGCTTTCAGCGACTTGATCTTCACGCAAGCGCAAACAAATTTCAGGCATCAGTGCAGCAATTGGGTGGCTAAGTGGAGCGATGCCTGTGGTGTCAACGGCTTTAAGTTGCTCTGCAATCGCGAAGAATCCATTGAGTTTTTCTAGCGTTTGATTGGCCTGTGTTTCGTCAAGTTCGAGTCGTGCCAAATTGGCGATACGTTTAACATCGTTTAATTCTAGTGACATAGTTTATTCCGCAGTATGGCGCGCCAAAATAGAGGTTAAAGATAAGTTTTAATCAGGTGAAAATATAGCGCTAGGCCAAATTAATTTATTATTTTTATATGTATATTCTTCTTTTTTCTTCCTTTTCAAATTTGCAGAAAAAGTGCAAATTCTATTTGGTAGATTGCCTATGATTTCTGGGATTATAAGGTAGAATGTCGGGTTAATACTCTTAAAATCGCCGAAGATGTCGAGTTTGATGATGAATTAGGCAGTTTTGATGTAAGGACGCGTGAAGCAATTTCGCATGTTCTTAATGCAAATGAGTTTTGTTATTTGTGCTCTTTTGTTGTTAAGTTCATTTAAAACATTGCATTTTCATTCCGGTGAAGTGTTTTTCGACCGTGATTTTTTGTGAAGATGTTGAATTGCTCGTGGTTTGTACAGCGTAAAGAGTGAACAAATTTTCGTACAGATTCATGCTGTACATGCTTACGTGGTGTGCGATATTGGGGCGCACGATGTGGGCACCACATTGACAATACAGAATACACAGGAATTTACATGTTTGGTTTTTTTCGTAGTAATGACTTGGCAATCGATCTCGGTACTGCCAACACGCTAATTTATGTACGCGGCCAAGGTATCGTTTTGGATGAGCCTTCTGTCGTTGCGATTCGCCAAGAAGGCGGTCCAAACGGCAAAAAAACAATTCAAGCCGTCGGTAAAGAAGCAAAGCAAATGTTGGGTAAAGTACCTGGCAATATCGAAGCGATCCGACCAATGAAAGATGGCGTGATTGCTGATTTCACCGTCACCGAGCAAATGCTGAAGCAGTTTATTCGCATGGTGCATGACACTAAACTGTTTAAGCCTTCACCACGCATCATTATTTGCGTACCTTGTGGCTCTACCCAAGTTGAGCGTCGCGCGATTCGTGAATCGGCATTGGGTGCTGGTGCTTCTCAAGTGTATTTGATTGAAGAGCCAATGGCGGCGGCGATTGGTGCGGGTTTGCCAGTCTCAGATGCGACAGGATCGATGGTAGTTGATATTGGTGGTGGTACCACGGAAGTTGGTGTGATTTCTCTTGGCGGTATGGTGTACAAGGGCTCCGTGCGCGTTGGTGGCGATAAATTTGACGAAGCGATTGTCAATTACATCCGTCGTAACTACGGTATGTTGATTGGTGAGCAAACCGCTGAAGCAATTAAGAAAACGATCGGTTCTGCTTTCCCTGGTTCTGAAATTAAAGAAATGGAAGTTAAAGGACGCAATTTGTCTGAAGGCATTCCACGTTCATTCACGATCTCTAGCAACGAGATTTTGGAAGCATTGACTGATCCTTTGAATAATATCGTTTCTGCAGTAAAAAATGCTCTAGAACAAACGCCTCCAGAACTCGGTGCTGATATCGCAGAAAAAGGCATGATGTTGACGGGCGGTGGCGCTTTGTTGCGTGACTTAGACCGTTTGTTGATGGAAGAAACTGGCTTACCAGTGCTGGTAGCAGAAGAGCCTTTGACTTGCGTGGTACGAGGTTCAGGCATGGCATTAGAGCGCATGGATAAATTGGGATCATTGTTCTCTTACGAATAATTTGAGATTGATTAGATTGAAAAGCGGGTGCAGTTGCAGGCGAAAGTCTGGTTTAGTAAGCGCCCGATTGATCTATTAGAGTTAGCTTTTAAAGTCAGATCTGGCAGCGGTAGAATGCCAGATCTTTTTTTAAGTTTTATTGCTTGTTTGCTGGCGTCCATCTATGCAACATAGTCCACCACCACTATTTAAACAAGGCGCATCGGCGCGCGTGAAAGTGGTGTTCTTCGCTGTCTTCGCGATCGCTTTATTAGTAGTCGATTCGCGCTTGAATTCTCTGGTGCGCGTACGTCAAATCGTAGCGACCGTCCTTTATCCTTTGCAGATGTTGGTATTGATGCCGCGTGATGCGGCAAATGCGTTGGGCGATTATTTTGCTTCGACCACGCGCCTGCAAAGCGAGCTTGGCACATTGAAGCGGCAACAAATTTTACAAGCGCAAGCTGTTCAAAAAAACAACTTACTGGAAAGTGAAAACGCGCATTTACGTCGCTTACTGGAATTGAAAGAGCGTACGCCTAGCAAATCATTGTTAGCCGAGATCCTGTATGACGCACGTGACGAATATGCGCGTAAGATTATTTTGAATAAAGGATCGCAACAGGGCGTTGCATTAGGTCAGCCAGTCATCGATGAGCGCGGCGTGATTGGGCAAGTAACGCGCGTTTTTCCATTAACCGCCGAAGTCACTTTATTGACCGATAAAAATCAAGCGATTCCAGTGCAGGTTGAGCGCAGCGGTATGCGTAGCGTGATTCATGGTCGCGGTCGTTCAGCTTATTTGGAAATGCGTGTCACCAGCAATGCGGATGTCAAATTGGGCGACACCTTGATTACTTCTGGCTTGGATGGAATCTATCCACCGGGTTTGCAGGTAGCAAAAGTAACGCAAGTAGAGAGTAAGGCGAGTACAACTTTTGAGGTCGTCTTGTGTATGCCTGTGGCAGGTTTAGAGCAACATAAGCAGCTCTTAATTTTATTAGTTGATACTAGCCAATTAGCACCACCGGAATCTGAAGAAGAACGGACTAAAAAAGAAAAAATTAATCGTCGCGTCACGCGTGACTCGGCAAAAGACGAGGATAAGGCGGCGGTTAAAGAGGCGGTTCCTTTAAATGCAGATGCTGTGCCTGCAACGCCAGTCGGTGCAATTGCTGCTACAGCACCAACAAATTCAACCAGTCCAACATCATCAGTTCAACCGAAAGTGGATGTGCGGGCGAATCCCGCTAGCACAGTTAAAGAGGATAAAAAATGAGCCATCCTCATTACATTTTATTGCCCGCCAATTCTTTGTTTATCGCTTTTAGTTTGATGCTGGCGTTCATCTTGAATTTGTTCCCTTGGGGACTCAGTGTTGGCGTGCCGGATTTTGTTGCTTTGGCCTTGGTGTTTTGGAGCATTCACCAACCGCGTAAAGTTGGAATCGGTGTCGCTTTCATCATGGGCTTACTGATGGATGTGCATGATGCGGTGTATTTAGGTGAAAATGCCTTGGCCTATACCTTGTTATCGTACTTTGCGATCTCAATTCATCGTCGCGTGTTGTGGTTTCCTCCAGTGGTACAAAGCTTACAGGTTTTCCCCTTGTTTCTTGGCGTTCAGTTGATTCAACTTGCAGTGCGTTTATTGTCTTCTGATTCGCATTTTCCGGGATGGTTATTCTTCTTAGAATGTGCTGTCACCACCGCCTTATGGCCGCTCGCAACGTGGCTTCTTCTCGCTCCTCAGCGACGTGCTGTCGATAAAGACAATACGCGTCCGATTTAAGCAAGTTACTCAATCTCAGGCTGGAGTTAAGCAGGCATGACAGAATTAAAAAATACTGAGCGTGAGCTATATTTATTTCGGGTACGTTTATTCGTCATTGGATTGCTGGCACTCGTCTGCTTCAGTATTTTATTGGGGCGCTATGTGTGGCTGCAAATTATCAAGCACGACACGTATGCCACCAAGGCCAATGAAAATCGTATATCGGTCGTCCCTATCGTACCAAATCGTGGTTTGATTCTAGATAGAAATGGCGTCATCCTTGCGCGCAATTATTCTGCTTACACCTTAGAAATTACGCCGTCGAAGATTACTCAAGACTTAGATAGTTTGATTGATGATTTGGCGGAGTTGGTTGATATACAACCCAAGCACCGCAAGCGTTTGCGTAAGTTAATGGAAGAATCAAAAAGCTTTGGCAGTTTGCCGATTCGTACTCGCTTATCCGATGAGGAAGTGGCGCGTTTTACTGCGCAGCGCTTTCGGTTTCCTGGTGTGGATGTACAAGCCCGCTTGTTTCGCCAATACCCTTTGGGCGATGTCGCCTCGCATGTGATTGGTTATATCGGTCGGATTAATAAGCGTGATGCTGATTTAATCGAAGATAGTGAAGATGCACCGAATTACAAAGGCACAAACTACATCGGCAAAGAAGGTTTAGAAAAGAGTTACGAAAAAATCTTACACGGCACCACTGGCTTTGAAGAAGTCGAAGTTTCGGCAGGTGGGCGTCCCGTACGAACCCTATCTCGAAATCTACCGACTTCTGGAAAAAATCTGATTCTCTCGGTTGATATTGAATTACAAAAAGTTGTGGAAGAAGCGTTCGGTGATCGTCGCGGTGCTTTTGTCGCGATTCAACCTGAGACTGGTGACGTGCTGTCTTTTGTATCGATGCCGACTTTTGATCCTAACTTGTTTGTTGAAGGGATTGATCAGCAAAGTTGGAATGAGCTGAATACTTCCGAAGATATTCCTCTGTTAAATCGCCCTTTGACTGGCGCGTATCCGCCTGGTTCTACCTTTAAACCGTTTATGGCACTGGCGGCCTTGGAACTAGGCAAACGCACCATGACGCAGGCTATTTCCGACCCTGGATTTTTCGCTTTTGGGAATAAGATTTTCCGAGATGATAAACCGGGTGGTCATGGTTTCGTTGATATGTATCGTGCTGTGGCTTTGTCTTGTGATACCTATTTTTATCAGTTAGCGAATGAAATGGGTGTTGATACTATGCACGATTTCATGGCGCAATTTGGGATGGGGCAAATCACTGGTATTGATTTGGATAACGAGCGAAAAGGGTTACTGCCTTCGACAGCATGGAAGCGCGCTGCCTTTAAAAAGCCCGCTAATCAGCGTTGGATTCCCGGTGATACGATTTCGCTTGGTATCGGTCAGGGGCAAAATACATTTACGCCTTTGCAGATGGCGTATGCCACCGCGATTCTGGTAAACAATGGTGTTGTGATGAAACCGCATTTGGTGAAACAGATCGAAGATCCGCAAACCAAACAACGTAGTTTGACCGTTCCCAAAGAAAGTTATCGCATTCCTTTGAAGCCAGAGAATGTGGAATTTATCAAAAATGCGATGGGTGGCGTGGTGCGTGAAGGTACTGGCGCACGCGCTTTTGCTGGTGCTGAATATACTTCCGGTGGTAAAACAGGTACCGCACAGGTGATTGCCATGAAAAAAACCGAGAAGCATGGAACCAAGCACGCGGTCGAGCGTTTCCGTGATCATTCTTGGTATATTGCTTTTGCCCCGATTGATAAACCGAAGATTGCAGTAGCGATCATTGTCGAAAATGGCGGATATGGTTCCGAATCGGCAGCGCCGATTGTGCGTAAAGCTTTTGATTATTATTTGCTAGGTAAACGTCCTGCGGAAAAAGCGACTCCTGTACAACCTGCGGTTGGCAATGAGATTGAAGATATTTCTCATACGCATGCTGACGACAATCCGGTGGCAGAATCTGTTAATACACAGGTAAATAACGCACCGGTAAATCCTCCAGCGACAACACCTTCGGCGACACCTGCATCAAGCCAAGGACAAACACCCGCAAAGCTGCCAACACAAACGCAGCCAAAAGTACCACCGCAAGTACCACCACAAGTACCGCCCCAAGTACCAGCACAAGCACCAGCGAAGATAGTGACTGAGGTGAAACCTGCCGGAGTAAAAAAATAATGGATAACAAGTCGGTTTACTGGAAGCGCTTTCGTTCTCTTTTCACGGTCTTTGATGCGCCATTGGCGATCTTATTATTTTTGATTATCTCAACAGGGATAGTGACGATGTACTCGGCAGGTTTGGATTGGCCAGGGCGAGTTGAGCATCACATCCGTAACATTGTGGTTGCTTTTTTTGTGATGTGGATAGTGGCAAATATCCCGCCACAAACCCTGATGCGATTTGCCGTACCTTTGTATGTGCTTGGGGTTACTTTATTGATTGGTGTGGCGATGTTTGGCATTGTAAAAAATGGCTCACGTCGCTGGCTCAATGTCGGCACGGTGGTGCAACCTTCAGAGATATTAAAGATCGCCTTACCTCTGATGCTCGCTTGGTACTTTCAAAAACGTGAAGGCGCTTTACGGTGGAAAGACTTTGTTATTGCAGTTGTGATTCTCGCCATTCCTGCTGGTTTGATTGCGAAGCAGCCCGATCTCGGCACGACAATTTTAGTGTTTGTTGCTGGCTTTTCGATTATCTTTTTTGCCGGTTTATCGTGGCGTTTGCTGGGAGCGTTGACCATTATTGGTTTGGCTAGTTTGCCTTTAGTATGGAAGTTTTTACTGCATGATTATCAGCGACATCGGGTTGAGATTATGTTTGACCCGACGGTCGATGCATTGGGTAAAGGTTTCCATATTATTCAATCGATGATCGCGGTCGGTTCTGGTGGCTTAACTGGTAAAGGCTGGCGAGGGGGCACGCAATCGCATCTAGAATTTATTCCTGAACATACTACCGATTTTATTTCTGCTGTGTATTTGGAAGAGTTCGGCTTTATGGGTGCAGCCTTTTTAGTGACGCTTTATTTCTTGTTTGTGGTGCGTGGTTTGATGATTGCATCAAATGCACCAACCTTGTTTTCGCGTTTGATGGCGGGTGCGGTGACGATGATCTTTTTCACTTATGCTTTTGTGAATATGGGCATGGTGGTCGGCATTTTGCCAGTCGTTGGAGTCCCTTTACCTTTTGTTAGTTTTGGTGGTACCGCGATGGTAACGCTGGGTATGGGTGCAGGTATTTTGATGAGCATACAGCACCATCGAAAGTTAATGAAATCTTAGGACGACTCCATGACTTTATTCTCGCGTTTTTTATACATCTGCGGCCTATTCGCTCTCATCTTATTGAGTGCGTGTTCAAGTCCGCCCAAAGTCAAACCCGTGATACAAGAACAAAGTAAACCTGCATCGAGTGCGAATGCCGCGACGACGCCACCTAAGTCTGTGAGCAGTACCGCACCCGTTTTACCGAAAGCTAATTCTGGGAGGGGCGGTTACTATATGGATGACGGTCCAGGCGATGAAATTCCTGAAGGTTTGGAATCGACCGTTGATCCAATTCCTGTGGTTGAACCTTACTCGCGTACCGGCAATAAGCCATACAAAGTTTTCGGAAAAACCTATACCCCGATTAACGACAGCACGACGCCATTCAAGCAAAAAGGCTATGCCAGTTGGTACGGCAAAAAATTTCATGGCAAGCGCACTTCATCTGGAGAGCCATACGACATGTATAAAATTACTGCGGCGCATCCGACTTTGCCGATTCCTTCTTATGCGCGGGTGACGAATTTAAGCAATGGCAAACAAATCATCGTGCGTATCAATGATCGCGGGCCATTTCATTCCAATCGCATTATGGATTTATCCTACACCGCTGCGCTTAAATTAGGCTATTTGGGTAAGGGCAGTAGCGAGGTTGAGCTTGAGCGTTTGCTACCTGAAGATATTGCAAGAATGGCAGAGAATAGTCAAAACCAACAGGCAAATGTTGGCGCTCAAAATAACGCTCAAGTTGCTAGCTCAATTAAAGATCAGCCGAAGTCTATGGCAGACAAAACTGCTCAAGCGGAAGAGAAAGAGGGTGTTAGTTTAGAGGCTTTGATCGCGTCGCAAGAGCGTATTATTAAAACTGAGTTGCCGCGCGCTGAAGAGAACGCGCCTAGCAGTTCAGAGTCATCAAAATCTCAAAACGGCTTTTATTTGCAATTTGCGGCTTTTGCGATTCGTGCAAATGCCGAGGCTAGTAAAGCGCAATTGATGCAAGTCTTAAAAGATAAGCAGCAAAAATTAGGTACGGAATACGAGTTGCATTTGGAGATCGTGCAACAAGGCAATCTGTATCGTTTGCAAGGCGGTCCTTATGCGCAACGTGAAGCTGCGCAAAAAGCAGCGCAAGAATTAGCGGTTGGTAATGCAAAACCGATAGTGGTTCAGCGATGAGCAAATGCTCGCGTAACCAAGAACAGCGTATTTAAGGCTAGAGCTATCAAGATTCTTCGTTGTTTGACTCTTTCATTGATAACGCCAGTTGGTAAAGTGCGTTTTTCTTTTTCCCAGTAATTTGCGCTGCGAGTGCGGCAGCTTGTTTGACCGATAGTTCGGTCAATAAGATGTTCAATACGCGGCGCGCTTCGATGTCATTTTGATCGCTATCCTTGCTTGCACCTTCAACGATCACCACATACTCGCCTTTTTCGCGATGACTATCTTGCTGTAGCCAAGTAGCAGCTTGCGCTAATGGGCAGCGATGAATTTCTTCGAATAGTTTACTTAACTCACGCGCAAATACGACTTGGCGCGCGTCGCCGAAAGCTTGGTGTAGTGCTTGCGTTGACTCAATGATACGGTGTGGTGCTTCATAAAAAATGAGGCTGGCGGGGATATGCGCTAATCCTTGCAATACACTGTCGCGTTGGCCGGCTTTTGACGGTAAGAAACCGACAAAATAGAATTGATCATTGATGAGACCACTTGCGGACAAAGCACTGATGGCGGCAGATGCACCTGGTAATGGCGAAACGCGCAAACCAGCAGCGCGTACTGCGTCAACGATAATTGCGCCGGGATCAGACACCGCAGGTGTTCCAGCATCTGACACTAAAGCGATTCGCTCGCCCACTTGAAGACGGGTAATGATCTTGGCCGCGACTTCATGTTCATTATGTTGATGTGCTGCGATTAAGGGTTTATGTAGTCCATAACGCGTCAGTAATTGGGCGGTATTGCGCGTATCCTCGCAAGCGACAGCGTCGACCAGCGTCAACAGATGTAAGGCACGTAATGAAATATCGGCACTATTGCCAATTGGTGTTGCCACTATGTACAGAGTCGCGTTAGGATAGCTTTGCTGCTGAACTGCTTCAAATAAAGCACTAGGATTGAAAGCGGCTTGGTGGTCTTGGCTCATGGGGCTATTTCAAAAGGTTTTTAAGCGCGAATGAAGATTGTACGCTATGACTGAAACAAATTGGCTAGCACGACGATTGGCTGCGATCCGTACTAGCAAACAAAGAACCGGTGACGCTGCGGAACAGCGAGCGCTTTTGTATTTACAGGAGCAGGGTTTGCAGTTGCTGCAGCGAAGTTTCTTATGTAAAGGTGGTGAGATCGATTTAATTATGCGTGATGGCAAGTATTTAGTGTTTGTTGAGGTAAGACAGCGCAGTTCGAAGCAGTTTGGTGGCGCGATTGCAAGCGTTACGTCTAGCAAACAAAAACGATTAGTTCATGCGGCTCAAGTCTATTTGCAGAATGTCAAACCAATACCGGCCTGCCGTTTTGACCTCGTCGCCATCGAGGGAGAAGAGTTAATTTGGTTAAAGAATGTGATCTCCGCTTGAGCTAACCTACAACGGTAATCTAGGTCATCTTGACAGCAATTGGCAGCAATGATTGGTCGCGCTTCATTAAAGGACAAGAACGACGAATTCGCCGAACGGTAATAAAATCTTTCTTTTACCTGCAAAGCAGGTATCTACTTCGCCTTGACTCCCCTATAATTCTTCCACTATGAAAAATCCACGCATACTTTCGCACTTTCAGGAAAGTGCAGAACTGAAAATGATTTCGGCAGAATTACTCGCCGAGCCGATCGAACAAGCGATTGAGTTAATGTTCACTGCGCTATCGAATGGAAATAAGATCCTAGCCTGTGGCAATGGTGGTTCGGCTGCCGATTGCCAACATTTTGCAGCGGAGTTAGTTGGCCGTTTTGAACGTGAGCGTTTGCCTTTACCAGCTTTAGCGCTAACCACAGATAGCTCGATTATGACTGCGGTTGCTAATGATTATAGTTTTCAAGAAGTGTTCTCTAAGCAAGTACAGGCATTTGGACAAGCTGGAGATGTTTTATTGGCGATCACGACTTCAGGAAATTCGCAAGGTGTCCTGAATGCAGTAGATGCTGCACTTGAACGTGATATGCGCGTGATCGCCCTAACTGGAAAAGGCGGTGGCGAGATGCGCAGTCGATTGACGGATGCTGACGTGCATATATGTGTGCCGCATGACCGCACCGCACGAATACAAGAAGTACATTTATTAACCATACATTGCATGTGTGACGGCATTGATGCCGCTTTATTTGGAGGTGATACGGATGAATAATTCTTTGTGGAATCCGCTAGTGAAAAAAATTTCTCGCCCATTGTTGGCAGTTAGTTTGTCTTGCGCAGCTTTAGTCAGCTTGCAGGGCTGTGTTGCCGTGGTGGTAGGTGGTGCGGTGATGGGGACTTTAGCCGCAACTGATAGACGTACTTTCGGCGCGCAAACCGAAGACAAGGCGATCGTTCTGAAAGGAGAATCGGCTGTTAAACGCGCTTTAGGTGATGCGGCGCATATCAACGTCAATAGTTTTAATCGGGTTGCTTTATTGACGGGTGAAGTGGCTGACGCACAAGCACGCGCAACCGCAGAACGCGAAGTGAAAGCGATTCAAGGCGTATTAGCGGTGCAGAATGAATTAGTCATATCAGGCCTATCCAACTTATCGGCACGCTCATCGGATGTCGTGATTACGACTAAGGTAAAAGCGTCGATTGTTGATACTAAAGATTTGTATAGCAGCGCATTTAAGGTCGTTACAGAAGCTGGTACAGTATTTTTGATGGGACGTGTGACGCATCGTGAAGGCGATTTGGCGGCACGTGTTGCAGCCGGTGTGAATGGTGTGCGTAAAGTTGTGAAAGTTTTTGAATACATTACTGAGGACGAGCTAAAAACCATGTTAGCAACCCCAAGTAAAGTGGATTTGAACGAAGAAAACAAGTAAGCGTGAAGTCAAAATCACAGAGCTGCAAAATATTTTTGCAGCTCTTTTTTTCAGGAGAAAGATATGGGATTCATTATTTTTTTACTTATTATTGGTGGGCTCATCTTTTGGGCGATCAGCACCTACAATAATTTAGTTAGTTTCCGCAATCGTTTCAAAAATGGATTTGCGCAAATCGATGTGCAGCTTAAGCGTCGCTATGACTTGATCCCCAATTTGGTCGAAGTGGCCAAGGGCTACATGAAGCACGAACGCGAAACCTTAGAAGCCGTCATCGCCGCGCGTAATCAAGCAGTCACTGCGAACGCGAAAGCTGCGGTTGATCCATCGGATGCGGCGGCGGTACATCAGTTATCGAATGCAGAAGGCGCATTAGCATCTTCACTCGGCAAACTGTTTGCATTATCTGAGGCTTATCCTGATTTAAAAGCCAATGAAAACATGCTGCAGCTAACTGAGGAATTGACTAGTACCGAAAATAAAATTTCGTTTGCACGTCAGGCATATAACGACAGCGTGATGCAATACAACACGGCGTGCGAGCAATTTCCAGGCAACATCTTTGCTGGTATGTTTGGCTTTAAGCTTGCTGAGTTATTGCAATCCACCGAAGCACCAGAAGAACGAAAAGCAATCAAAGTTTCATTTAATTGAAGTTACAACTGAGTCGATATTTCTGAATTCCAGTACAGGCCAGCGAGCATGAATTTTTTTGAACATCAAGCGCAAGCACATAAAGAAAGTAAGAAATTGCTGTTCTTATTTGTGCTTGCCGTGATTGCGATCGTGTTAGCGGTGAATGGCACTTTAGCTCTGTTATGGATATGGATGAAAGGCCAAATTCCTACTGGGATTTACACTTATCCACGAGGCTTCTTTTTTACTAATACAGCAGTGACTTTGTTGTTCATTGGCGGCGGCATGTTGTTTGAAATGTCGCGCTTAAAAGATGGTGGTGATGCGGTAGCGCGGATGGCAGGTGGTCGATTAGTGCAGCCAGATTCGCGCGATATTCAAGAACGTCGTTTGTTGAATATCGTCGAAGAAATGGCGTTAGCGGCGGGCATGGCATGTCCACGCGTCTATGTGATGGATGAAGAAGATGCGATTAATGCTTTTGCTGCTGGCTATCACCAAAATGAAGCCGTGGTTGCTGTGACACGTGGCAGCTTAACGCGTCTAAGTCGTGATGAATTACAGGGCGTGATAGCGCATGAATTTAGCCATATTTTGAATGGCGATATGCGCATGAATATTAAGTTAATTGGCGTGCTGTTTGGGATACAAATGTTGGCGGGTTTTGGTCAGCATTTGATGGAGTGGGGCGCACGATTCGGTGGTAGTCGGAGCCGTGATGAGAAAGGGCCATCGATACAACTTATCTTGTTTGTATTCGGTTTGGCGCTGTTCGTAATTGGTTATATCGGTATCTTCTTCGGACGTTTGATTAAATCTGCGGTCTCGCGTCAACGCGAATTTTTGGCAGATGCCAGTGCAGTACAGTTCACGCGTAACCCTGATGGCATTGGCGGTGCTCTGCGTAAAATTGGCGGCCTCACACGTAGTAATCAATGTGGTTCACGTATCAAAAATCCAAATGCGGAACAGTTATCCCATATGTTTTTGGGCGCTGCACGGCCAAATCTTATATCTGGTTTGTTTGCCACGCATCCTCCTTTAAGTGAGCGTTTGCAACGTTTGTATGGACGTAATATTGAATTATTGGATGCCAGTGAATTGCCTCCTGAAATGGAGCTTGATGAACATGCAGTGAGTATGAGTTTTGCTGCAGGCGACGGGACGAATGCGGGATCAAGCTCGACCGGACTCACGGTGTCGCCTTTGGGATTTCATCCTGAGTATGGTTATCAAACAGCCCCCGCATCAAGTGCAAATAACTTTAGCGATAATGCGGCTAAACCAAGCACCGCTAAACAAGAAGCACCTATCGCGACCATCCCAGCAGAACTGGTACAGGCTGCGCGTGATCCTAAAGCCGCTAGTGCACTAGTGTATGGACTTTTATTGGATCGACGTGATCCCGCTAGTTTTGAAATTCAACTTGCAATTTTGCGTCAAGCCTTGCCTCAGCAATGTGCGCTCGTTAGTTTGTTGCATGAGACATTAGAAAAACTCACAGTCAGTTTACATCTTCCGATGCTTGATTTGGCAACACCGGCTTTGAAATTGTTAGATGCTGAGCAGCGTCAGCAGGTACTGGGAATTAGTGCACGTTTGATCGCAGCAGATCAAAAAGTATCGCAGGCAGAATTTGTGTTGCAGACCATATTGCAGCGGCGTTTAAGTCCAAAGTCTGGGCGCGATGTTGGCGTGAAATATGCCGGTCTCGCGCAGTTGCAAACAGAAGCCGCTTTGATGATTTCTTTAATGGCGACGACCGAATTTTCTGCTGAACACGCACCGCAGGCGTTTGTAAAAGCGTCGAACAGTATGCCGGAACTACATTTGCAAGCAGCACAATTTGTGGCGCGCGATCAAATGGATTTCTTTGCGGTGAAACAGGCTTTAGACAAGTTTCAACAATTAGCACCATTGGCAAAACCATTTTTGATTCGCCTGATGTTGCAGGCGAGTGGCAATCCATTAAGTGCCGAAGGTGCTGATTTATTGCGTAGTGTTTGCGCTGCGCTCGACGCTCCAGTGCCGGATGTTGTGAGTGCGAGCTATGCTGAAAGACCGCAGCACTGATCATTTGTGTTGCAATCATCCGACAATCATGGTGTGACAGTATTTTCTTAAGCGCGTCCGACGATTGCTGCAGTTGCCATCAGCTCTTCAATCAAAGCCAATGACATTTTTCCCGACATGCGATGAGGGTTGAGCTCAGGCAATGCAGAGTATTTCAATAAAATTGATGGATTGATTTTGCCTAAGTTTGCTTGTCCCATCGTCCAGCCAGCATAACGACGTTGACTAATTTCTTCATAGTCAAGTAACACCACATCGGTATGACGCGGGTCGCGCAAGATGTGCGCATACAGTGTGTTGATTGCTTCGCGCCCACCTTCTAGCACTTGCATGAAAACTTGATCGCTATGGCAGAGTATGCCGGTGATACCGTGTTGAGGATTGTGATCGCGCGATTGTTGCATGATGCTCTGCACGATTTCACCTAGGTTTCCATCGACAGCACGGCTGGCATATAAGAGACGAACTAACATACGATATTCCTCATCACAGTGGATATTTTGTTGGCTTATTTTTTGATCAGCGATAAAAATTCACGACGCAAGTTTGGATCTTTCAAGAATGAACCATGCATCACGCTATTAATCATTTTTGAATCCATATCTTTCACGCCGCGCCAATGCATACAAAAGTGATCGGCTTCCATCACGACAGCTAATCCGTCTGGTTGCATTTTTTCTTGCAATGTATCTGCCAATTGCACCACTGCTTCTTCTTGAATTTGCGGGCGACTCATAATCCAATCCGCAATCCGCGCGTATTTAGATAGACCGATCAGATTGGAATGTTCATTCGGCATCACGCCTATCCACACTTTGCCGATGATAGGGCAAAGATGATGTGAGCAAGCTGAGCGTACCGTAATTGGGCCGATGATCATCAACTCGTTCAAATGTGATGCATTGGGAAACTCAGTGACTGGCGGCATTGGCAAATACCGGCCTTTAAAAATTTCATTCAAATACATTTTGGCGACACGACGTCCGGTGTCTAAAGTATTGTGATCACTGGCGGTATCAATCACGAGGCTTTCTAATACGCCACGGAGTTTTCCTTCGACTTCCGCTAATAATTCGTCGAGTTCACCGGGTTCAATGAAGTCAGCAATATTATCATTGGCGTGATAGCGAACTTTGGCTTTGACGATGCGCTCACGAATACGTTGTGAAACTGGGATCGCGGGAACGGCTTGATATTGAGAATCGGTCGGCATTATGTATCCAATCGGCGTAGGCGCCAAAATGCAAGAAATTGGTATGGTAACTGAATCGTAGTACTTGTGTTTTTTGTTTGGGAATTTTTTCGGTTCAACTTTAGCAAGATCGTTTTTTTGCGACCGCGCTTATCTGCACTTACTACTGTGGATCTTGGTCAGATGATTTGCCAGCTGCCATTTGTTTCATCGCCATGCGGATAGTTTGCATCTGCGTTTTAAAATTACTACAAGATGCACACATACTCAGATGCAGCTTGAGTTGCGCGCGCTCTGTTAGACTCAGTTGGCGGTCTAAATTCTCTGAGAGTTTTTGATGGGCTTGTTTGCAAGTGTATAGAAATAGCATAGCGATCCTATTTTGTTGTCGTGGCAATGGCGAACCAATTGAGTTCCAAACACTCACGCAGACGCAAGCGCGCTCTATACAAAAGAACCCATAAGTTAGACGAGCTGAGGTCTAATTCCTTACAAATTTCTTCGCTTGATAATTCCAACCACTCGCGCATCATGAATACGCGTGCGGTTTGTGCTGGCAGTTTCTCTAGACATAGTTCTAATGTTTTGAAAAAGTCATTTTGCTGCAAGTTGGCTTCTGGAACACCCCAAGCACTCGCTGCGGTTAAGGTATGTCCACTCGCATGAAATAGATGATCAACGATATCATCATCGGCTTGATCTATCGCGCCAAACTCACTGAGTTGCGCCTCACGATTGCCGCTACGTAAAAAATCAATAATTTTGAATTTTAAAATGCCAATCACATAAGTTCGCAGGCTGGAATGACCTTGGAAGTTTTCTGGCTTCTCTAACACTGCCAGTAGCGTTTCCTGAATCGCGTCTTCTGCATGAACGGCATTTCGCAACTGTAGCATGGCAAATCGATACAGAGCGGGACGCATCGCTTCGAGCTCTTGCGCTAAATTGACTATGGGAGCCATGTATAAAAATACCTGATGAGGTTTTAACGAGGGATGGATTTGCCTGTAAAATTCAGGCTAAACCCCGATTCTTCATAGGATAACCTTAATATGAGCAATACGACAATCATCCCTCACGAAACTTCTGATCGTTTGGCAGGTGTAGAGCCTGAGATCAAAGCAGAGATTCTAGCTGAGGCTTTACCGTATATCCGTAAATTCCACGGTAAAACTATCGTCGTCAAATACGGCGGCAATGCAATGACGGAAGAGCGTCTCAAACACGGGTTTGCGCGTGATGTGATTTTGCTTAAATTGGTTGGCATGAACCCAGTTGTCGTACATGGCGGTGGTCCACAAATCGACAACGCGCTGAAAAAAGTCGGCAAGCAAGGCACTTTCGTACAAGGGATGCGCATCACAGACGAAGAAACTATGGAAGTGGTGGAATGGGTACTAGGTGGTGAAGTACAACAAGATATCGTGATGCTGATTAACCACTACGGCGGCCAGGCGGTTGGTTTAACAGGCAAAGACGGCGGCTTAATCCGCGCCCGCAAAATGAAGATGCCAGATCGCGAGAATCCAGGTGAATTCTTAGATATCGGCTTCGTTGGTGAAATTGACGCCATCAATCCAGCAGTGGTCAAAGCCCTGCAAGACGACGCCTTCATCCCGATTATTTCGCCTATCGGTTTTGGTGAAGACGGCCAAGCCTACAACATCAACGCCGACCTAGTCGCAGGAAAAATCGCCGAAATCCTGAAAGCCGAAAAGCTAATCATGATGACGAATATTCCTGGCGTATTAGACAAACAAGGCAATTTGGTCACCGACTTATCAGCAAGAGAAATCGACGAAATGTTCGCCGACGGTACGATCTCTGGCGGCATGTTACCGAAGATTTCTTCCGCATTAGACGCTGCGAAATCAGGTGTGAATACGGTACACATTATTGATGGCCGCATTCCGCATTCTTTGCTGCTTGAGATTTTGACGGAGCAAGCTTTTGGTACGATGATTCGATCCCACTAATATAAATTCCATTTTCGGGCGCATTGCGTTGTTGCTTGTCCTCGCAATACCTGAGTATTGCTGCGGGAAGCGCCTAGCACTGCATCCCGAGAATGAAATTTCTGACTAGTGGTCTATCCAGTTTGAGAAAGATAGGTTTTTTAATGCAAAGTTCAACATCATGGAAATAGTCTCGAACCATACACACTTGTTAGCACCAGTTGATTGGCCATTCGATGCGCCGACTAACGCTGTTGCGTACACTAATCAGCGAGTTCTACGAGAAGATCATCCAGTACTTTTAGTAAGCCACGACAATGATGGTGATTGGCAGTTCTTGTGTGGAAGCGACGACCCTGGTGAATGTCTTATCGTTTGTCTAGCGTGCGCGTTTGAGCGGGATAGAACCGTGGGCTTAGTAGCCGATCTGCCAGTCGGTTGGCAAGCATGGCGTGAATCAGTAAGTGATCATTGGCATCGTGCACCGCGTGAAGACGATGAAAATGATGTTTGATATTACATTCGGGGCGGATTGGCTTGAAGAGGTTTGATTCTTTAAAAATTGTCTGTTCGGCCTGCAATTCAATTCCACGTTGAGTAGTCCGACTTCATTCGCATGTGACACTGCCAATTGTGCGGGACAGAAATGGGAAAAAGAGAGTCAGATGTCTGAGCGAAGCGAGTTTCTGACTCTCCCCATTTTTGTCTTGCACAATTGGGAACCCGAAGGGCAGTGGCGCCTGCGACGCCTTTTTTGGGTTACCTTTTTTGGCGAAGCAAAAAAGGTAACTGGCTGTCGGGCCACCCCCGACCAGTAAACAACATAGCTTAGCTCAGGTCGCGAAAATCGCTACAAATGAAACAAAAAACAAAACCAACCATCTGGCTATTCGACCTAGACAACACCCTACACAACGCCAGCGCAGCAGTCTTCCCCAGCATAGCCAACAACATGACCCGCTACATGACACAAGTCTTAGCGGCGGCAAACCATCCTTCAGACATAGATACCGTCAATCAATTAAGAGTCGATTACCTAAAACGTTACGGTGCCACGCTTAAAGGTATGGTGATCCACCATGGCGTCAACGAAGCGGACTTTTTACGTGAAGCACATCAGTTTGAACATCTTCCTGATTTGCTCAGAAGAGAACGTGGTTTATCAAAAATTCTTGCACTACTACCTGGCCAGAAAATTTTATTTACGAATGCGCCGCAAGAATATTCAAAGCAAGCGATTCGCTATTTCAATTTGCATCGTCACTTCTCGGACCACATTTCGATAGAGTCTATGCATGTACATGGCAAGTCGCATCCCAAGCCAAGCAAGCCCTATCTTAGAAAATTATTGGCGCAACATGCTTGGTCGCCACAACAATGTATTTTGGTGGAAGATAGTGTTGCGAATTTGGTCGCCGCGAAACAAATTGGTTTGCGCACAGTGTTGGTGACTGGGCATGGCCAGCATGTACAGCAGAAAAGTATTTCTGCCAGCGCCGATATCAAAGTAAAATCGGTGTTTGAATTGCCGCATCGTTTGCGTCAATTAGGTTTCTCTTAGTTGTCCTTAGTTGTTCTAATTTGTCCAAAACTATGTCTATCACAAAGCCCGGTGAGCGTAAGCTCCAGATTTTGCAAACTTTAGCCGCGATGTTGGAAAACCCGAAAGGGGAAAAAATTACGACGGCGGCATTGGCAGCGAAGATCGACGTGTCTGAGGCGACCTTGTATCGACATTTTGCCAGTAAGGCGCAAATGTTTGAAGGCTTGATCGAGTTTATCGAGACCACAATCTTTGGTTTGATCAATCAAATCAGCCAACAACATAAAGATGGTTTGCAGCAAGCGCATAACATTACCTTGATGTTACTCAGTTTTGCAGAACGTAATCCAGGTATGACCAAGGTCTTGATCGGTGATGCTTTAGTCAATGAAGACGAGCGTTTGCAGCAACGCATGAATCAGTTGATGGATAGAATTGAACTGGCTTACAAACAAGCTCTGCGACAAGCCGGTGTGCAAGGGCAAGTACCAGAATCAGAAGTGGCAATGCGCGCGAATCTACTAACGACTTTCGTGTTGGGTCGCTGGCAGCGTTATGCAAAAACTGGTTTTAAAGCGAGCCCAACCGAGTTGGTCACCGCGCAAATCACTTTATTGCTGTGAGTCGCGAGCAATTGGATAGCCGCGCAAGTCAGAAATAAACTGCTCACCGAATGCTTGATTGACCTAAGTAAATGAATTGAACTCAGGCGACATCGTCGATCGCAAGTTTTTCGAGATTGCCACGCAATAAATTGTGCGCCTCGTTGTAGAACGCATCGACTTGATTTTCTTTGAGTCGAATCCGCAAGATGGCGCGATCGGTATAGTCTGATGCGATGATGTTCGCTTGGTAGTACTCACATAGGCGACGTAGTTGTGATTCATCGGCAAATTGAACCGCTAACTTGATCTCGCTGAGCACCTCAATCGCGATTAATTCTGCATTTTTGAATGCATCAGAAATGGCTTGACCATATGCACGTGTTAAACCGCCTGCACCAAGTTTCGTGCCACCCCAATAACGCACGACTACCGCCAGTACATTGAATAGTGCTTTATGCACCAAGACGTTGTACATTGGTTTTGCTGCGGTGCCCGATGGTTCGCCATCATCGTCTAAACCTGAATCACCCTCACACAAAAGTACCCAGCAAACATGCACTGCACTGGGATGTTGCGCACGAATCTGCGCCAGCATTGCTTGTGCTTCGACACGACTAAGAACTGGATAAAGCTGTCCGAGAAAGCGGCTTTTCTTGATTTCGATTTCAGCACTGACGGCTGATTTAAGTTGATACATAAAGTTGATACATAGATCCCAGCGATTGATTCCTAGTAGAAGAATCTTGGGCGTATTTTAGTGCTGCAAATGAAGCTTCTTATTGAATGACAAAATTTTCAAAGAAGATATCTTGTACACCATCGTGATCTTTCGCCGACAAAGCACCATTGATCTTCTTACGCAACTCTTCAATCAAGGTCTTTTTCCCCTCGACGGTTTGTATTTCAGTATAGTCCTTGCTGCTAAGCGTCGTAATCACTGCATGACGAACCATAGGCATAAACAACTTTACTTTGTCGGCCGATTCAGGAGCGCCCATTTGCAAAGTGATGATCGTTTGTAAGTAGCGATCAAAGCTCGCGAGATTTACTACAAATGGTTCTAGACGCGCGGTTGGTGCTGCGCCCGCAGATGCACTTGCGCTCGCCTTGTCGCTAGCATGTGCCGAGCCGATGCTAACGACGCATCCTATGCTCAACAACACGCTAGCTATCCAATTTTTTGCAAACGATTGAGATTTGTTCGACACAATTCACTCCTTTAATTTTGCTACGCATGAATGTCAAGAATTAGGTCTGCAGATTTGCTAAATAAGACTGCACAAATTAAGCACACTAATTCTTGAACATCGTCATGGCGCGATTGGCTTGCGACTACTTTAGTTTGCCTTAGGTCGTTAAAGGCTTGTAGCGAATGCGTTTTGGTTTAGCTCCTTCTTCACCTAAACGTTTCTTCTTATCAGCTTCATATTCTTGGTAGTTACCGTCGAAGAACGTGACTTGTGAGTCGCCTTCAAATGCCAAGATGTGTGTTGCAATACGATCCAAGAACCAACGGTCATGCGAAATCACCATCACGCTACCAGCAAATTCCAACAAGGCGTCCTCTAATGCACGCAATGTTTCAACGTCTAAGTCATTTGATGGTTCATCGAGTAGCAGTACGTTACCGCCTTGCAGTAAAGTTTTCGCCAAATGCAAACGGCCACGTTCACCACCAGATAAATTACCAACGATTTTCTGTTGATCGCCGCCTTTGAAATTGAAGCGACCTAAGTAGGCACGTGAAGGCATCTCGAAACGACCCACCGTTAAAATGTCGGCACCATTGGCGACATCTTCGAATACCGTTTTGGTATTACCCAAATCCTCACGAGATTGATCAACCAAAGAAATTTTGGCAGTTTGACCCAATACCACTTCACCGCTATCTGGTTGTTCGATGCCTTTGATCATTTTGAACAATGTCGATTTACCGGCACCGTTTGGACCAATGATACCGACGATAGCACCAGGTGGAATTTTAAAACTGAGATTGTCGATTAACAGACGGTCACCAAATGATTTGCTGACGTTTTTAAATTCAATTACTTCGTTACCTAAACGCTCAGCAACAGGGATGAAAATCTCTTGTGTCTCATTCCGTTTTTGGTATTCGTGTTCACTCATCTCATTAAAGCGTGCCAAACGCGCTTTGCTCTTGGCCTGACGTGCTTTTGGATTTTGACGCGCCCATTCCAATTCTTTTTGCAAGGCTTTTTGGCGTGCAGATTCGGTTGCTTCTTCTTGCTTCAAGCGTGCTTGTTTTTGATCTAGCCAAGAAGAGTAATTGCCCTTCCATGGAATACCAGCGCCACGGTCTAGTTCTAGAATCCATTCCGCCGCATTGTCCAAGAAGTAGCGATCATGGGTAATGGCAACGACGGTGCCAGGGAAGCGTAATAAGAATTGTTCTAGCCAATCGACTGATTCTGCATCCAAATGGTTGGTAGGTTCATCAAGCAACAGCATGTCTGGTTTGGATAACAATAAGCGACAAAGTGCGACGCGACGTTTTTCACCACCGGATAACACACCGATTTTTGCATCCCATGGTGGCAAGCGTAATGCATCCGCCGCCATTTCTAATTGCAGTTCGACATTGTCACCAGCAGACGCAGAAATAATCGCTTCTAGACGCGCTTGTTCATTGGCAAGTGCATCGAAATCTGCATCTTCTTCAGCATAAGCCGCATAGACTTGTTCGAGCTTTGCTTTCGCTTCAAATACTTCACCTAATGCGCCTTCAACGGCTTGGCGTACGGTTTGTTCAGGATCTAGTTGCGGTTCTTGCGGCAAGTAACCGATATTCAAATTCGGCATTGGCACTGCTTCGCCTTGAATATCTTTATCGATCCCTGCCATGATTTTTAACAGAGACGATTTACCTGAGCCATTTAGACCCAAGACACCGATTTTGGCACCAGGGAAAAATGAAAGTGAGATATCTTTCAGAATTTGACGTTTAGGCGGCACGATTTTGCCGACTCGGTTCATGGTGTAGACGTAATTTGCCATTTTTGGAGTAATTTTATAGAGGAAATTGGAAGCCGCTAGGATACCTCAATCGCATCCTTAAAGTATCGATAAACGGCTTGTATGGAATAAAAATAATTCCGTATTTCACCGATGATGATCGATCAAGTTGCTATGAATACGATTGTCTATGCTCTTGCAATTTAGATTGTTACAAAATGTTACTTCTTCTCGAACTGCGCGTTTATCGTCGCCAATTTTGTGTTGAATGTGGTGGTGTGAGGTGTTTTGCCTAGATAGGCTTTACTCAATAAAAAAATCGACCACAAGTTTGGGTGGTGCAGGCCTGACATAGTGCGTATTTCCACCGATGGAAAGTCTTGCTATCACCACCCTATGTAGTTAAGATGTTTGGATGTGTTTTGATGATGGTTATCAAAGAAATAAAATGCTGTTATAGTTTATGCTTGTCATTGCTATTTTGATTCATTTTGATGGTGATTTCGCCCTTATAGAAATCAATTGATTGGTTTGGGATTCGCCTAAGTAGTGATGAGTAGTTCTTTTACGATGTATCACGATTTGCACTTACTTGGCACGTACCGCTAGTGTCTTTTCTGGAATTTGTTCCTTAGATTGTGTTTATGGAATCAATCATTAAACATTTGATGGAGATTACGGGTCACCGCGACCACGATCTTCTCAATATTTCTGTGATCTCAGCCTTGAGCGAGCTAACCCATGCGTCACGCGCACGAGTGCTCGATATTTTGCACGTTGGCGACAATGTTTTCGTGAAGGCGCAAATTACGATAGATCATGGCAAATTGGCTTCCAATGAAGAGCACCTGGTTCACTTGATTCCAGAAGTCCCGATTGAGCAGTTTCCTCAGCTTGCTTCCGGATTGCAGCAACATGAAAATGTGATTGAGCATGTCGCCGATAATGGCGATCGTACTGTTTGGTTGCCGATCTGGATGAATGAAAAAGTCCACGTTTGCCTCGAGATTTTTAATCCCGCCTCATTTACTGACAACACTAAAGAAGTAATGAGTGGTATTTTGGTTGTATATCGCAATTTCCAAAACTTACTTGATTACAGTGAGCGTGATTCATTGACTGGGCTATTAAATCGTAAAACCTTTGACGATAATTTCTCAAAAATATTACGTACTAGCGTACAGAAGCAATTATCCGAAGAAGTGGGTCAACCTGCAATTGAACGACGTCGCGACGACAAAGAAAAACAGCATTGGTTGGCTGTATTGGATATTGATCACTTTAAACGCGTCAATGATACTTTCGGACATTTGTATGGTGACGAAGTGTTGATTTTGGTGGCGAATCTGATGCGCAGTTCTTTCCGTCCAAGTGATAAATTATTTCGATTTGGCGGCGAAGAGTTTGTGATTTTGTTGCGCTCAACAACCAAGGAAGACGCGCACATGATTTTTGAGCGCTTCCGTGAAAATGTGGCGCGTTATCCATTCCCACAGGTTGGTACGGTAACGATCAGTATTGGCTTCGCCCATATCGATCCGTTTGAACCGGCGGTCGGCATCATTGGTCGTGCTGATCAAGCTTTGTATTACGCCAAGAGCAATGGGCGTAACCGAATTTGCCATTACGAAGATTTGGTTGAATCGGGCTTACTACACATCGAGCACTCTCAAGATAGTGTCGAATTCTTTTGATCTTTTTCTGATCTAGTTTGATGAGGAAACTCCTTGCCTTCAAAGATTTTAGGTGAGCGACTTCGTTAGTCTTGCTTGCTAATTACGACTTAATTTCCAGTTCTTCGTTGAGCTAATCTGCGCTAATTCATATTATGGAACTACGTCAACTACGCTATTTTGTCGCCATCGTTGACCACGGTTCACTATCTCGTGCCGCACGTGTTTTGCATATCGTGCAACCAGCGTTAACCCAACAAATTCAGCAGTTAGAAGAAGAACTGGGCGCGAGTTTGTTGCATCGTTCCGCACAGGGAATGCAAGCAACCGACGCAGGAAAAATTTTCTATGAGCATGCGCTGGCGATCTTAAAGCAAATCGCTGACGCTAAATCTGCGGTTGCGCAATCGACCGATAAACCAACCGGAACGGTCGCTTTAGGAATCCCACAAAGTGCTTCTGGTGCTTTGGCGTTTCCTTTGTTGACGGCAGTGCGTGCTGCTTATCCCGATATTGTGTTTCAGTTGACAGAAGAGTTGACTGGAAACTTAACTGAGCAGTTGGCTTCGGGGCGCTTGAATTTAGCGATCTTATTTGATGATGGTCAGCTTGGTAAATTCCATACTAAGACCTTGGTTGAAGAGCAGATGATGTATATCACGCGCGCCAATTCGCAGTTTGCATGCAAGCGCAAATCGATCACCTTGGATAAGGTATTGCAGTCACCATTGATCTTGCCTAGCATCCAACATGGTGTACGACCACGTATCGAACAAGTGGTGCGCGCACAAGGAAAGCAAATCGAGAATGTCATTGATATTACCTCGATTGCGATTTTAAAGTCTGCGATTTTGGCCGATATGGGCGCCACCATTTTGCCCATTTCTCCTTTTTTTGCGGAAATCCAACGCGGCGAAATGTGTGCTACGCCGATTAGTGATGTCACTCTATCGCGCACCGTGAGTTTGTGTGCGTCAAAAAATATTCCTTTGACGAATGCAGCGATGGCAGTTGAAAGACTGGTACTTGATGTCAGTCGTGACTTGTGCGAAAGCGGTCGTTGGCTTGGGGCGAAAAGTCTCGCAGAAATGAAGCCAGTCAAATCCTGTTCACCGAGTAATTAAAATCATCAATGCCTAAATCGCATCACGATAATCGATGATGCGAGATGTCCTCTCTTTGGCGCTGATCTTTGTTGAGATCTTTTCTAATTAAGTGTTACTTGCCCAAACATCAAATCAGTAATCATGTGGCTTGAGACATGAACACCTTGGTTGCCACTAGACAGTGGATTTTCCATAGAAATTTTTAGTAATAGATAATTAAATTTAGCTATTAAGCTTTCGATATTGCAGTTATGATCACTGTTTTCGATTAAGGGAGACATTAATGAAAAGACTGCTGTTATCTGGATTAATTTTAGCGATTCCAACTTTTGCAAATGCACAAACAAGCAATAAGCTTGTGCCGATAGATGCTTTTGTTGAAGAACAAAAATACAGTATGCCGCGCTTGTCGCCAGATGGTAAGCATCTGGCTGTGAATGTGCGGATACAGCGTCGTGATCGTATTGTTCCAACCATGACGATTTATGCCTTACCTGATTTAAAGGTCGTTAATACTTTCGTGCTGCCCGGCTACGAAGTGCCCATCGATTTTGGATGGATAAAAAATGATCGTTTGGTCATTCAAAAAGGGATTGAGGTCGGCTATCGCGAACGGCCCGAGGCAACGGGTGAGGTTGTTGCGGCAAATATGGACGGCACTGAAATTGAGTACCTGTATGGTTACAACGGCTCCACACAGTCGAAACGTGCCTCACGTTACCACGACGATTTGGGCTATGGAATTATCAGTCACATTCCAGCATCGATGGATGGCACGATACAGCTGACGTCGAATGAGTGGCGAGTTGACCGTACGCAGTTATATGAGATCAATACATTCAGTGTGTATCGCAAACTACTGGCTGATATTCCCATGCGTCGTTTGAGTTTTGTGCATCAATCTGATGGAAAGCCACGATTCGCAATTGGTTCCAATCAAAAAAATGAAACCATCGTATTGAGAAAAGATGACGCAACCGGAGCTTGGAATAGCATTGATCAAGCTTCCTTAGATATGCATCTTCAACCATTTGACTTCACAGCAGACGACAGCGCGTTCTATGCAAACTTTAGTCAAGATGACGGTCCATATGGCTTGTTGCGCGAAGACATAAAGACAGGCAAGCGCAGCATTATTGTGCAAGACAAATTGTCGAGTCTGGGAACCATAGAATACACATCTCACCCATCTACACCATTTGCCTACACCCTAAGTGTTGGAGTACCAAAGGCACGCTATTTAGATGAGAGCTCAGCGGATGCACAATTGCACAAATCCTTGAGTGCTTCGTTTCCTGATGCTTACGTGCACTTTATTAACTTTACGATGGACGGACAGAAATTGCTATTTAGTGTGAGCAGTGATCGCGATCCAGGTTCCTATTATATTTTCGACAGAAAGACAGGCAAGGCAGATTTATTGTTAACGAATATGCCGGGGATCAATGCTGAGCAGATGGCTGAACGCCGTGCGATTAAATTTAAGGCACGCGATGGTTTGGAACTTACGGGTTACTTGACGATGCCAAACAATCCAGATGGGAACAAATTGCCGATGGTTTTGTTACCTCACGGTGGACCATTTGGGGTGTCAGACACGTGGTATTTTGATGACGAAGCGCAATTCTTAGCAAGTCGTGGTTACGCAGTATTACAAGTCAATTTTCGCGGCTCTGGAGGACGAGGCCCGAAGTTCCGTAGAGCGGGCTATCGTGAATACGGTGGAAAGATGATGGATGATCTGATTGATGGCGTGAAGTGGGCGAATAATCATCCAGAAATTGATAAAGATCGTGTTTGTGTCTTTGGTATTAGCTTTGGTGGTTACGCTGCACTAATGGCACCGATACGCGCGCCTGGTATGTTTAAATGTGCAGTTGGATATTCCGGCCGTTACGACTTAGCAAGTCGTTTGAAACGTGAAGATATTAGTTCAGATAAACAAGCAACAAATTTTGTAGTTGAATCAATGGGAAACGATCCACTCGTTTTGGCGCAACAATCGCCAACAAGCCAAGCAGAGAAGATCAAAATTCCGGTGTTTTTAGCGCATGGAACTAAAGATGAAACAACCCAATTAGATCAAGCGGAAAAGATGCGTGACGCCTTGATTAAAGTTGGAAATTCACCTGAGTGGATGCTAGCTAAAAACGAAGGTCACGGTTTCTATGATAGCGAACATCGTCGTGATTTTTATACACGTTTAGAGACGTTCTTGAAAAAGCATTTGTCTAAATAATCATCTACTCAGAATATTCGACTTCGTAAAAAAATGAAGCATAGCCAGATCTGCTTTTGGCTATGCTTCATTCAAGGGGAGACTATTCTTTGCTATCGACTTACTTCAATTTATTTGGTGTTCACAACTGGAGCGACGTTTGGATTGCTAGACGTTGTAACTGAGCGAACTCCAGTTTCAATTTCTACTGGCCTGCGTTCCATTCTGGCAAAGTGCTCTGTATCCCAATCGTTTTTGCGAATGGTATTGCGTGCCAATTGCAAACTAATTTCTGATCTCCAGATTTCATTTTTTTTGTTGAATTCAACCAACATCTCTTGACTATCACGCATCGCGCGCAAACCCATCTCAAAGTATGTGTCTTGTACTAATTGTTTAGCCTGTTCGATTTCATCTTTGCGCATTAGACGACGTAAGTCAGGGCCAAGATAGTCTTCGTTGTTGAAGCTCTGCTGAAGACTAGCGACATAATTGTTATAGCAGCCTAAGTTGGCGTTGAGTTTGTTGACGATCTCCTTATATTCTTTCAGAGATGGGCGTGCACTATTCAAGCTAGGTCGTTCACAACTTTGTGCTTTCCATTTCAATTTCCCACCATCAAATTGTTGCGTGTAGAAAGTGATTTCTGTCTGACGTTTAGCTCTTTCGGCAAACAAGGCTGTGTATTGCTGAGCCTTAGCGTGCCCTTGATTGGCAGCTTGCGTCAACATCGCTATGGCTGTTTCTGGATCGACATTGCTGCCTTCACCGCGCCATAGCATATCGCCAGCCATATATAAGGCTTCTGTGTGTCCACGTTTAGCGAGATCGCGAAATAGTTGCAGCGCTTCCGTGAAATTCTTATTCTCATAGGCGGCCTGTGCCTTTTCAAACTCATTGGCTTGTGTCGCTCTTGTCTCACTAGGAGTAACGGCTAGCTCACTTACTGATATATGATTTTTAGGTGGATCATCATTAGTATGAACAGCAATCGTATGTGTGACTTCTGCATCATCTTGCGCTTCAGTTTGTGTCACAGGCATCAGCATGCTTGGTGCATCAACTTTACGAACTTCTTGGCGAGTGGGAGCAGATGGTGCAATGCTTGCTTTAGCGATGGGAACATCAGCAAATCCTATCGTTGGCATCGCGTAACTGATTCCTGATAGGCTAGCGATTGCGATTAGGCCTAGCGCTAAGTTGCTAACGCTTGAGGGTTTATTGTGTTCTCTTGGTGTTTGCTTGTTCATAATATCCTCATCTAAGATGAATTCAATGCGTTGAAGTAGAGACGTACTTTTTGCCATGGGTATAGCGAACGAGGGATGTTTGCTGGAGACGACCATTTCTGCACAGCGCACAAGAGCTTGAGCAAAGGTGTCGACCCCATTTGCTCTGACTGCGACATAGTCGCAATCGATTTCTGCGAGCAGTGTTAATTGCTTATCTGCTGCACGATTTAATACCTGAAAAAAGAAAGCAGTTTTAATAAATTCTTGGGCGATACGCCAAGCGCTATCCTTCCGAATAATGTGCCGAATTTCATGTTGCAACATCGCATGACATAAAGCTTGATTTTCTTGCTCTAGAGCCCATGCGGGCAAACATATGATGCCGTTTGGACAGACAAAGGGGCTATTAAAATTAGTACTAACACGCAGCGCCTGTGCATTGTTTCGTTTAGGTAGTGCTTTGGCGACTAAAGCTGTTAAATCTTTACGAGAGACGATAGGCATTGCGTTTGCTATGCGATTTAAATGGCGCACGTGGAGCGCTATTTTGGCAGCGATCAGCGCGCAATAACCTAGCCAAATCAGAGCCATTGCACTTATCAGATCTTGTAAGTTTGCCGGCAAACGAATCGTAGCCTTGTCAGATGGCGTGTTTGTTGCAAGTTGAGCGACGGTCTGATTGTGTACATGACTTGCAGAGGCTGTTAAATCGACTGGTTCATTCATGGACAACAGTTTTCCTGAATCATTCGCAAAGTTGACTTCCTTAGTCGAGATGATCTCAGAAGGAGCACTTATCAAGCTATTGTTATTTGGTGTTTGCAAATATAGTTGCACGCCAAGTTGTAAGCTTGCCGTTGCCAGACCACCAAACAATGCTAAGCGCCAAACCAATTCCGCTAGTCGTCTTTGTTGGAGTGCTCCGCAGTACTGAGCCAGACCGGCGCAGCCAAGTAAGATGCTGCTGTGAACCAGATAATTGAACAACCAGCTCAATGTGTGTGCGGCCAGTGAGTGGACGTTATCCATGTGTCTTTCCTTTGCTGGAATGAGCAAGCAATCGCTGACGAATTTGTTCTAGATCTTCTTCTTTGATTTCTTCTTCGCTGACGAGGTGTGAGAGTAGTGCGCGTGCATTTCCCATAAAGACGGAAGAGAGCAATTCCGAAACCATCGATTTTTGAATTTCGGCTTCAGAGTAAGATGCGCGGTAGATTAATTGACGACCTTCTTTGATGGTCGTTACTAGACCGCGCTTTTCTAACCTGCTGAGCATAGTTGCGATGGTGGTATGCGCGAGTGGACGGGTTTGGCGCATCGCATCGACGACTTCACTAACGCTGGAATTGGGTTTGCTCCATAGCACACGCATTAAGGCTAACTGTGGCTCACTAAGCGAAACGTTTTTGCTATCTTCTTCCATGCTAAGTATCTCTAAATATCTTTCGGTTGTTGGCGATGTTCGAATAGTTAAGCTGCTTTGTCTTTGCATAACTACTCATGTAGTTCTACAAATGTAGTTGATTAAAAATGAGAAGTCAACATAAAAACTTACATTTATTTTTTAGGTGTATGTTTGTGCAACATGTTGATGTGTTTTAGACCGGTTTGCATGGGTATCACTTTTCATGATATCCCTATGATTATTCCGTATTTTTCAAATGTCTAAACTCTGACTACACTGTGAACACAGCAGATTTCAAAGGAAGTCGAGAAAGCGCTGCAGCGAATGGGTGTGGTCTCCATCCCGGTATTTCGAAAGCTTTCTTTGATGTCTCCGATTCAGATTTGCCTGAAACTACGTAAAGTATTAAAACCTGATGTTCAAGCGCCGTTCATAGGAATTGTGGCGCGGCTCATTAGGTTTTAAGAAACTTTCTTAAGAAAAACGACCATGTTCGCGGGCGTTTTCTTGGGTATCAGGCCTGAATTGAATTAAAATGGCTGCCATCTCAGCCGATGCAACTTGAACTTATGGCGATTACCTTCCCATAAGCTCAGAACAGACTTGTGTCTTACCGGACGCAGCCCAAGTTCTTTGCACACAAAAATCACAAATTTTTTGGAGCTCTACAATGTCATCCGACACAGCAATGAAATCTGCTGGTCCGGTGGAAGCGTCTTCGCTTTCGTCTAACCTAGCATCTACAGCATCAGCAACATCCTCCGTCGTTTCCAATTCTGCGTCACCGTTGGTACCCATCTTGGCACCAGTCACGCTGGACGACAAATACACTTCTAATTCCGGCACCATTTTCTTATCAGGCATTCAGGCATTAGTGCGCTTGCCGATGATACAAAGACAGCGTGATCTCGCCGCTGGCTTGAATACGGCCGGTTTCATTTCAGGATATCGCGGATCACCGCTCGGTGGTTTGGATGAAACTTTGTGGAAAACCAAAAAATTACTGGAACAGAATCATATTAAATTCGTTCCTGGTGTGAATGAAGATTTAGCCGCTACCGCCGTGTGGGGTACGCAAACTGTCGATCTGATTGGCCCTGCCAAATACGACGGCGTGTTTGGTTTGTGGTATGGCAAAGGTCCGGGCGTCGATCGTAGTGCCGACGTTTTCAAACATATGAATCATGCGGGCACTTCGAAACACGGTGGCGTGATCTTGGTGGCCGGTGACGATCACGGTGCTTATTCTTCGACACTACCGCATCAGTCTGATCATATTTTCTCCGCTTGCATGATCCCGATGTTGTATCCAGCGAATGTGCAGGAATACTTGGACTTGGGTTTGCATGCATGGGCCATGTCGCGCTTCTCCGGTTGTGCGGTCGGCTTCAAAGCCTTGGCAGATACGGTGGAATCGACATCGTCGGTCGATGCTGATCCTTTCCGCTTGAAAATTACAATCCCTGAAGATTTTGTGATGCCTGAAGGTGGTCTGAATACCCGCCTATCACTCGACACTCTCGGTGTGCAAGCACGTAAGCAAGAAGCTTTGATGCAGGATTACAAAATCTATGCCGCTCTTGCGTATGCCCGCGCCAATAAACTCAATCATGTAACGATCGATAGCCCACACGCTAAGCTCGGTATTGTGGCTTCAGGCAAGTCTTATCTTGATGTCTTGGAAGCATTTGAAAACTTGGGCATCGATGAACAAATGGCAGCGGACATCGGCATTCGTTTGTACAAGGTAGCGATGCCTTGGCCTTTGGAACCGGACGGTGTGCGTGAGTTTGCACAAGGTCTCGATGAAATTTTGGTGGTCGAAGAAAAACGCCAAATGGTTGAGTACCAACTCAAAGAACAACTGTACAACTGGCGCGACGATGTGCGTCCACGTGTGATTGGTAAGTTCGATGAAAAAGGGGAATGGGTTGCACCACGCGGTGAATGGTTGTTGACCTCAAAAGCCGACTTCTCCGTATCGCAAATCGCTCGCGTGATCACCCAACGTATTGCGCGCTTCCATACTAGTGATCTAATCAAAGAACGCATGGCTTTCTTGGAAGCGAAAGACGAAGTATTGACCAAACAAGTCAACACGCCAGCGCGACCAGCGTACTACTGCTCAGGTTGTCCGCACAATACGTCCACCAAAGTGCCAGAAGGCAGTTTGGCTTTAGCAGGGATCGGTTGCCACGTGATGGCCACCGCGATTTACCCTGAGTTCAATAAGCTGACTACACACATGGGTGGCGAAGGCGCACCATGGATAGGTCAAGCGGCTTTCTCGACTTTGCCACACGTCTTCCAAAACTTGGGCGATGGTACTTACTTCCACTCTGGTTACTTGGCGATTCGTGCCGCAGTGGCAGCCAAGGTCAACATCACTTACAAGATTTTGTATAACGATGCGGTCGCGATGACAGGCGGTCAGCCAGTGGATGGCACGATCAGCGTCCCCATGATGGCGCAACAAATGGCAGCCGAAGGTGTGAAGCGCATTGCCTTGGTTACCGAAGATTTGAGCCGCTACGCAGACCGTAGTGGTTTGCCTGGTCAAGTGACTTTGCATGATCGCAAAGACATGGATGCAGTACAACGCGAATTGCGCGACATCGAAGGCGCTACGGTGTTGATTTACGATCAAACCTGCGCTGCTGAAAAACGCCGTCGTCGTAAGAAAGGCCAATTCCCCGATCCGAACCAACGCATGTTCATCAACGATGCGGTCTGTGAAGGTTGTGGCGATTGCGGTGTGCAATCAAACTGTACTTCCATCATGCCGGTCGAGACCGAGTTCGGTCGCAAACGCGCAATTGATCAATCATCCTGCAATAAAGATTATTCCTGCGTCAAAGGCTTCTGCCCTAGCTTTGTGACTGTCGAAGGCGGTAAGTTAGTGAAGTCGAAAACGGGTGTAGCGAAAGCCGACGACTTCGGCGATATCCCCTTGCCGACTCTACCAAGCTGCGATACGTCCTACAATATTTTATTGAACGGTATCGGCGGTACCGGTGTGATTACCGTTGGTGCTTTGCTCGGCATGGCAGCACATCTGGAAGGCAAGGTCGCTTCTGTGTTGGACATGACGGGCATGTCGCAGAAGAATGGTTCGGTGACGTCGCATATTCGCGTGGTGGAAAAAGTCAGCAAGTTGCGTGCGCAACGTATTCCAACGGGTGAAGCTGATTTGATTTTGGGCTGCGACATTTTGACAGCAGGCCAACACGATGCGATTTCGAAAATGCGCGCGGGTCGTACGCGTGCTGTGATCAATAGTCACGAACAGCCAACGGGTGCGTTTGCGAAGAACCCAGATTGGCAGTTCCCTTTAGAGTCAACAGAGCGTTTGATTTCTGATTCCGTCGGTGGCAACGTTGACTTCGTCGATGCGACAAAGTTGGCGACGGCTTTGATGGGCGATTCGATCGCGACCAATTTGTTCATGCTGGGTTTTGCTTTCCAAAAAGGCGCGATCCCCTTGTCTGAAGCGGCCTTATTGCGCGCCATTGAATTGAACGGCGTCGCCATCGATGCAAACAAAAAGGCCTTCTTGTGGGGACGTCGTGCCGCCGTCGATTTGAAGCGCGTGGAGAACATCGCCTTCCCAGCCAAACCAGTCGTCGTGCAGATGCCGCAAAGTTTGGATAGCATAATCAAACGTCGTGTAGCAGAACTAAGCGCATATCAGGATGCGGCTTATGCAAAGCGCTACGAAGATTTAGTACAACAAGTTCGCGCTGCTGAAGACAAGCTAGGCAAAGGCAATAAGCTCGCAACGGCTGTCGCTAAATACGCGTACAAATTGATGGCTTATAAAGATGAATACGAAGTCGCACGCTTGTACACCAATGGCGAGTTTACAGAAAAACTCAAGCAACAATTTGAGGGCGAATTCTCGGTGAAGTTTAACTTAGCACCACCGCTATTTTCTAAGAAAGATGGTCAAGGCCATTTGATCAAAGCGCAATATGGTTCTTGGATGTGGCAAGCTTTCAAATTGCTCGCTAAATGCAAAGGCTTGCGCGGGACTAAGCTTGATATCTTTGGTTACACCGAAGAACGTCAAAAAGAGCGCGCATTGATCACTGACTACCGCGACACGATCTTGTCTTTGTTGAATAAACTCAATGCAGATAACCTCGATCAAATCGTCG
The DNA here is from genome assembly GCF_018139645.1 of Affinundibacterium baiyunense. GTDB lineage: Bacteria > Pseudomonadota > Gammaproteobacteria > Burkholderiales > Burkholderiaceae_D > Undibacterium > Undibacterium baiyunense. The sequence continues at coordinate 91,565 of NZ_JAGSPM010000010.1, read as the reverse complement.
CGATTGCCAGCTTGCCTGAAAAAATCCGTGGCTATGGCCATGTGAAAGAAAAGGCAATGCAGGCTTATCATGTCGAGAAAGCGGCTCTGATGAGTGCGCCGGCCAAACAGCTAGTCGCTTGATTTTAAGCTCCCTCTCCCGCAAGCGGGAGAGGGTTGGGGTGAGGGTGGTTCAGATATGAAAGAATCAATTCGAAGTAAATTAATCAAGCGCTTCTCTTTAGCTTTCGTTTTTTTATTCGAACCTGAATACCCCTCATCCCCAACCCTTCTCCCGCTCGCGGGAGAAGGGAGCAAAAACCAACAAATAAACACGATTTGCAAATGACGTGAACGTAAACGTAAAGTAATCAGAAACGAAACGTCATATAATCGAAATCATCGAAAAAATACCCAAACCATGCCACAAGCATCGAAGGAATAAAAATGACCGATCTATCCATCGCCGAGAAGTTAACCGAATACAAACCTACTAACAAAGTCCGTTTCGTGACGGCTGCCTCATTGTTCGACGGCCACGATGCCTCGATTAATATCATGCGCCGTATCTTGATGGCGAATGGTGCTGAAGTGATTCACTTGGGACATAACCGTTCGGTTGAAGAAATCGTCACAGCGGCCCTGCAAGAAGACGCACAAGGTATCGCGATTTCAAGTTACCAAGGTGGACACGTTGAGTATTTCAAATACATGATCGATTTGCTCAAGCAACGTGGCGGTGAACATATCAAAGTATTCGGCGGTGGTGGCGGCGTCATCGTGCCAGAAGAAATCGCGGATTTGCATGCCTATGGTGTAGCACGTATTTTCAGTCCAGAAGACGGTCAGCGCATGGGCTTGGCCGGCATGATTTTGTCCATGATCAAAGCATGCGATATCGATCTCTCACCATTTGCACCAACCAGCTTAGATGTTTTGAAACAAGGCGAGCTCGCCGACAAACATCGCCCATTAGCGCAACTGATTACCGCATTAGAAAACGATAAAGTCGATGCAGGCTTGCGTGCAACGATTATGGAATCTGCCAAAGCGATTAAGACGCCAGCCTTCGGTATCACAGGTACCGGCGGCGCAGGTAAGTCTTCATTAACGGATGAGTTGATTCGTCGCTTCCGTCTCGATCAAGACGATGAACTGAATATCGCCTTGATTTCCATCGATCCATCCCGCCGTAAATCTGGTGGTGCTTTGCTCGGTGATCGTATTCGTATGAATGCGATCAATCCATGGAAAGGCAAGACACGCGTCTTCATGCGTTCCTTGGCAACACGCGAAGCCGGTTCGGAAATTTCTCCAGCCTTGCCAGACGTGATCGCGGCGTGCAAAGTTGCGGGCTTTGATTTGGTGATTGTCGAAACCTCTGGTATCGGCCAAGGTGATGCGGCCATCGTGCCGCATGTGGATTTGTCGATGTATGTGATGACACCAGAATTTGGTGCTGCTTCCCAGTTAGAAAAAATCGACATGCTCGATTTCGCAGACTTTGTCGCCATTAATAAATTCGATCGTAAAGGTGCGCTCGACGCCCAACGCGATGTCGCCAAACAGTATCAACGCAATCGCGAACTCTGGAGCAAGAAGCCAGACGAAATGCCTGTCTACGGCACGCAAGCGTCGCGCTTTAATGACGATGGCGTAACTGCGCTATATCAAGGTATCTTGCCTGAGTTGGTCGCACGTGGCTTGAAAGCAAAGCCAAGCAAGCTTGCGGTAGCAAATACAAAAACTTCTAGCGCACAAAATGTGATCGTGCCACCAGCACGCACGCGTTATCTGGCAGAGATTTCTGACACCGTGCGCGCTTATCACAAGCACACTTACAAACAAGTTGATATCGCACGTGAACGTCAGCAGCTATTCGAGTCAGCGCGTATGCTCCGTGAAGCGTCATCCTCGCGTACGCGGGGATCCATTGAAGGAACATCGGTTGAAAACATGGATTCCCGTTTCCACGGGAATGACGCAGTGGAGTTGCTATCTGAACTTGCGGCAGAACGCGAGAATCAACTCACAGCAGAATCTAAAAAACTCATCACCATGTGGCCAGACATGCAGAAGGCCTATGCTGGCGATGAATACGTCGTCAAAATTCGCGATAAAGAAATTCGTACACGCCTCACGCAAAAATCCTTGTCTGGCACCACGATTCGTAAAGTCGCATTGCCACGCTTTGAAGATCATGGCGAAATATTGCGCTGGTTAATGTTAGAGAACGTGCCAGGCTCTTTCCCATTCACTGCTGGCGTGTTCGCATTTAAACGCGAAGGCGAAGACCCAACGCGTATGTTCGCCGGTGAAGGCGATCCATATCGTACGAACCGTCGCTTCAAGTTGGTATCGCAAGGTATGGACGCGAAACGTTTGTCGACCGCGTTTGACTCTGTGACTTTGTATGGCGCCGACCCAGCGATTCGTCCAGATATCTACGGTAAGATCGGTAATTCCGGTGTCTCCGTCGCTACTTTGGAAGACATGAAAGTCCTCTACGACGGTTTTGATCTCTGTGATCCAGCTACTTCGGTATCGATGACGATTAACGGCCCAGCACCAACGATTTTGGCCTTCTTCATGAACACGGCGATTGATCAGCAAATGGATAAATTCCGTGCTGATAATAAGCGTGAGCCGACCGCTGATGAAGCTGCAAAAATCCGCGCATGGGTCTTGATGAATGTGCGTGGTACGGTGCAAGCCGATATTTTGAAAGAAGACCAAGGTCAAAATACTTGTATCTTCTCGACCGAGTTTTCACTCAAAGTGATGGGCGACATTCAAGAGTATTTCGTGCATCATCAAGTACGTAATTTCTACTCCGTGTCGATCTCCGGTTACCACATTGCCGAGGCCGGTGCGAATCCGATTTCGCAATTGGCCTTCACTTTGTCGAATGGTTTCACCTTCGTTGAAGCCTACTTGGCACGCGGCATGCACATCGATGATTTCGCGGCCAACTTGTCCTTCTTCTTCAGTAACGGCATGGACCCAGAGTACACGGTCTTGGGTCGGGTTGCTCGTCGTATTTGGGCGGTGGCGATGCGCGATAAATACGGCGCAAATGACCGTAGCCAGAAGTTGAAATACCATATCCAAACTTCAGGCCGCAGCTTGCATGCACAAGAAATCGACTTCAATGATATCCGCACCACGCTGCAAGCTTTGATTGCGATTTACGACAACTGCAATAGCTTGCACACCAACGCTTACGACGAAGCGATCACCACGCCGACTGACGAATCAGTCCGTCGCGCCTTGGCAATTCAGTTGATCATCAACCGTGAATGGGGTCTCGCGAAAAACGAAAACCCAATTCAAGGTAGCTTTATCATCGAAGAATTGACCGACCTCGTCGAAGAAGCGGTCTTGCAAGAGTTCGAACGCATCGCTGAACGTGGCGGCGTTTTAGGTGCGATGGAAACCGGCTACCAACGCGGCAAGATTCAAGAAGAATCCATGCACTACGAACACCTCAAGCACGACGGCACCTTGCCTATCATCGGCGTCAACACCTTCCGCAATCCAAAAGGTGGCGAAACCGTACAGAAGATCGAATTGGCGCGCTCCACAGAGGAAGAAAAACAATCGCAACTCACGCGCTTGGCAGACTTCCACCAACGCCACGCCAACGTCGCACCACAAGCACTCGCCGCTCTACAACAAGCAGCGATTAATAATGAAAACGTGTTCGCGAAATTGATGGATGCGGCGCGGGTTTGTTCTTTGGGGCAGATTACGACGGCGCTTTTCGAAGTGGGTGGGCAGTATCGACGCAATATGTAGATGATGTAACTATGAATTCATGAGTTGTGTGTTTTTTTGCATTGTTATTCACTTGTTAACTTTAATTGATTTGTGAAAAAATCACACGAAATATTTAGTTTATGTCAAACTAGGGTCTGGAAATTGAAAAAATATGTAAAAAAAACACAGGAAACAAAATGTTAGTCTCAATTTCAGTTGAAAATTTTCGTTCGTTTTCCGGTGAGGAAACCTTCTCAATGGTTGCGTCCGAGCGCTTGGCTGGTTCTCACTCCGATCATGCACTTCCAATTCCAAACTCTTCCGAAAAAGTACTTCGAGCTGCGGTACTCTATGGTGCAAATGGTGCGGGAAAATCAAATCTTTTTAAAGCATTGCGGTATGTTGAAAGGATCGCATTGCGAACAAGTAAAAAAAATGCAAATACTAAGCGTGAGAGATATTTATTTTGTGATGATTTAACAAAACCATCATCATTCGATCTTCAATTTATTGCTAATAATAAGCTTTATAGGTTTGGCTTCAAGGTGGATGAGCTGCATATCATAGAAGAATGGCTGATTGAAGTTGTAGGGCGTAAGGAAAAAATAATCTATGAGAGAACTACGGACACCAATGGTATCGTAATGGTGGATGCACCTGAACTTTCAAAAATTGGTCCAAAACTCGCAGCTTTGGCAATGATTGGAGGTCCTCAAAACCAGTCATTTTTGGCGACTATTAGCGCGACATTAAATAGCTCTGAGTACGGAGATGAGATTTCTGGAATTCTGAGATGGTTTAAATCCACACTTACGATGGTTGCTCCTGATGAATCCTATGCAGAGCTTGGGCGGGATTTGTCTGAAAATATTGATTTTTTAAACTTCGCTGGAGATTTTCTCAAGGCATCTGGTACTGGCGTTGATCACCTCATACCTCAAAAAACGGAAATTTCAGAAGATGATCTTCGATCTTTACTTCCCAAAGAAGTTGCCAATCATTTCATAGACGTTGTGAACGGTGATGAAAACAATGGGCGAGGAATTGTACACTTGCCGAATGGAAATGAAGTAATGATAGAGAAAGCTGGTGAGAGTAGGATCTACAAAATTTCAATTCAGGCTTCGCATACGCTTCCATCTGGTGAAAATTTTTCTATTGAGTTGAATGAAGAGTCTGATGGAACAAAGCGATTACTTGATTTCATTCCCGCATTGCATCAATCAAAAAATAAAAACTCAGTTTATTTTATTGATGAAATAGACAGAAGTATGCATCCAATGTTGGTGTGGAAGTTTTTGGAGTTTTTTTTGCGCTCATGTAACTCTAGTTCCTCACAGATTATCGTAACAACGCATGAATCTAATTTATTGGATTTGGAGTTATTAAGACGTGATGAAATTTGGTTTGTAGAAAAGGATCAAAGCCTAAGTACTCGCATTTATTCACTGGCGGATTTCGCAGTTAGAACAGATCAGGCGATTCAAAAGCATTATCTTAATGGCCGTTTTGGAGCTGTGCCATTTCTCGGCAATTTGGAAAATATTCTTCCACAACGAAATAAATAGTTAAATGAGTCTAACGAATCGGAAAACTCGCCCACTAAAAAGAAACGATACGGAATTTCGTGATGATCGCCTTTTTCTAATTGCGTCGGACGATACTTATGCACCTAAACAATATTTCGATTTTTTTGCAATTTCGCGCATAAAAGTATTGGTTATTCCGAATGAAGATAATGGTTCACATGCTCAGCAGGTGGTTGATCGGATACGGAACTACAGGGCAGATGATCTAGAGGAATACGATGAACGGTGGATATTGTTGGATACTGATCATTGCGTTCAAAGTGCACATATCTCAAGTTACATGTCTGCGATACGACAAGCAAAAGAACTGGGCATAAATATCGCTATTAGTAGATCATGCTTTGAAGTCTGGTTGCTTCTCCATTACGTTGACGTTAATGAAGTGAGTGGGCTCGGTAATGCTGCAGACGTGGAGGCTGCCTTGAGACGTAAAATCGGTTCTTATAACAAAACGAATTTAAAAGCTGAGCATTTTCCACTCTCTCTAGTGGTGGATGCATGTCAGCGAGCAAAGCGACTTGATAGTATGGTTCTTGGAGGGGACATTCCAGAAAGTACTACGAGTAGGGTCTATCTGTTATGGCAAGCCATCGCATCAAAGGCTTTGCGAACTCAACTTCCACAAGAGCTTTGGCCCTTAATTAGTGATTGAAATATTTAACCTGATGGTGCGAAGCCTCGGTGTTCTGGTAGTCTAGTTTGTAACTCGAACGCAACCCGCGCACTAAACCCGCCCTTGAGTTATCGGTTTTTTCCTCGTTCAGCGTTCGCGCTACGATTGTAGTGTCAATCAATTGCGAACCTACCGATGTCCCGCTATCGCCGTTCGAACATTCAAGGTGCTACCTATTTCTTTACGGCGGTTACTGAGCGTCGGCAACCGATTCTGACCAACGAAGATGTGCGTAACGCTTTGCGTGCGGCGATTATGAAGGTGCGTTCTACACATCCTTTCGAAATTGATGCATGGGTTTTGTTGCCCGATCATTTGCATTGCATCTGGACTCTGCCCGTAGGCGACGCTGATTTCTCTACCCGTTGGCGTTTGATCAAACGTGAGGTGACGGTCGCGATTGGCACAAAATATTTTCGAGAAGATTTGCACACCGGACGACGTGCACGAAAACAGCAAGGCACGATTTGGCAGCATCGGTTTTGGGAGCACCTAATTCGCGACGATAATGACTATTCTGCGCACGTGGACTATCTGCATTTCAATCCGGTCAAGCATCGCTTAGTAAAGACTGTAAATGATTGGACTTGGTCTTCGTTTCATCGTTTGGCGAATGAAGATATCTACGCATTTAACTGGAGTGGTGAAGGTGTAGAGGCACTTCTTTTGAATCATGATGATTGATAACTTGTGGGGGCAGGTTCAAATCTAGCGGTGATTTTTTATAACAATTTCCGCACTCTATTTGCATAACTACTTTTTTAAATCCCAATCACCTTCCATCCCCATTTATCGCACGTCGGTCTTGCTTGTTTTGGTTTTGCTATCGAAATAATTGCCATAAAAGATAATTGTTGAAATAATCTTGCGCGGTGATCTTTGTTCGATCGCCTTGTTGTTCAAATCATTTAAACAATTCTAAAACATGGGGGATTCATGCGGTTTTTTATGCTGATGCTGTTGGTCTGTGGTTTGAGTGCTTGTAAATCAATTGTGGTGAAAGATTTAGATTTAATTCGTCCAGACAATTTAACTGGATACAAAACCAAAGCGGTGTTTGATCAAGAAAAATTACAAAAGATTTTGCCGTCTGCGCAGTTAAAGGATGAGCAAATTTTAGTCGCGCAAGATGGCGTTGAACCAGTTGTTATCAAAGGGGTTCGTGCGGTATTGCCCGAGGCGAAAACGACAGTGCTCTATTTTGGCGGCAACCTCACCCATGTTGATGAGAATGCTCCGATTCTGGCCAAGTTGTCAGCAACGTGCCCTGCTAACTTTATCACTTTTGATTATCGTGGTTATGGTCGTACCAATGGGCAGCCTGATGCCTTGTTGTTGAAAGAAGATGCTTTGCGTATTTATGATTTTGTGCGTGCTTCTACTAGTGGAAAGTTGCTGGTGTATGGTTATTCTTTGGGTGGCTTTATGGCTAGTCATATCGCGGCGAATCGGTCGATTGATGGTCTTGTATTAGAGGGTAGTGCGACGACGCCTGCGCAAGTAGTCGATGCACAAATTCCCTGGTACTTTAAGCCTTTCGTGAATGTGACGATTTCAGACAATCTAAAAACCATCGACAATCTGGCTGCGACCTCACAATACAAAGGTAAAATCTTGGTGATTACGGGCGGCAAAGATACGACTATGCCCGCCTATTTGGGACAGCAGCTGTATGACAATTCACCAAGTCAAGAGAAGCAGTATGTCTTCGTTGAAAACGGTACACACAGCAATTTGACAAACGATGCGCGCGTCAAAGCGCAGTACTGCGAATTATTGAATAAGCTTAATTAAACTAGGAATCGCGAGCTGTTTTATAGCGCCAAGTGTGAAACGCACTTGGCGCTTTTTGTTGGCATCAGTTTTTTGCAAACTGCAGAAATGGCTTGGTGTTGATTGCAGCTTCTTTTAGTTGGCTAGAATAGCGTATCGCTCTTGCATTCAATGATTGCTGCTGATCGCTGTCGATTTGCAAGTAATAAACACCTTGATGAGTGACTAGCGCATAGACATTCGAATGTAGATGGTGGACAGGCCACTCATATTGCATCGCTTGAATTGTCCCTCTACCTTGATTGATGTTTAGCTTGCCTGTGAATGGTGTATCTTGCCCGCCAAATTGCATCTCTCCCTGAATCGCGTAGTGACCATCGGCGATGCTAGGATTACTTTTCTTGTTTAAAAAAGCCTGCGCTAACATATGTGCGGTTTCTTCGATTGAACTGACCCACTCCAAATTGGTCATCACAGAAATAGCGAGATCTTCATTAGGAAAATAACTAATGACTGAGCGTGCGCCTTGAGTGACTCCAGCATGTTCATAGACCGGGCGACCTTGGATGTCATAGCTCAGGCGCCAGCCAATACCAACTTGGATTTTCTCGCCTGATTGCAAGGCTTGACTCGTGAACATGGTTCGCATCGTATCCGCACTGAGATAGCCGTTTGAAAAAGCTCGAGTCATGTTTACCATATCACTTGGTGTAGTTACCCATCCGGCAGACGCCCAAAAAGCACTGTGCTCACGCGGATTTTCTACCAGCACATTATTGTTTCCTGACTTTGCATAGATACGCGACATGTTTGGCATCACCTTGTGCCGCAGCATCTCAGCTTCAGTGTGTTTTAGCCCCAAAGGGTTGAGTACAGATTGTTGGACATAACTTAAGTACGGGATTCCTGATGCGGCTTCCATCATTGCAGAGAGTAAGACAGTGCCATGTGAAGAGTAGTGGTACTTTGTTCCTGACGGCGCAATTTGTTGGTGATGGGCGAACACATTTAATGCATCTTGCACGGTAGGATAGTAGCGATTTTCTGTTCGATCGCTCATGATGTAGTGCGGAAAACCTGCAATATGTCCGGATAGTAAGCGGGCTGTAATTGGATATTCTTTTTGTGGAAATTGTGGAAGATAGCGTGCAATCGGCGCATCAATATCAATTACTCCATCTTGCATCATTTTTGCTAGTGCGGTTGCGGTAATTGCTTTTGATACGGATGCTGCACGGAATTGGGTTTGTGGTGTGACAGGCTGACGCTTTTCGATATCGGCGAAGCCAAAGCCTTGCGCAAAAACGAGTTGATCTTTATGTCGAATGGCGACCGACAGGCCTGGAAGATTTGCAACTCTCAGTAAATCGTCTGCGATGGCCCGAACCTTTTGTGATTGATCGAAGTCACCACCGATCGCCTCTTGAGGCTCTGGCTTAATTTTTTCTAGTTCTTTGGAAAAAATCACACTAACGATTTTCCAATCATCGGCTACCTTAATTAAGTGCCATAGCTCTTTGCCCCAATTTCCTTTCTTTCCATTTACCCAAAAACTGTAATCGAAGGAAACCGATGCAACGTGACCATCTTCGACGATTTCGATGTTTTTGAAGTGCTCTTGCTTAGGACTATTTTGCATTACGGACTGAAACCATGTTTGATAGTCAGAACGCTGATAATTTGGCGCAAGCGGGTTTAGCTTTAAGCGCTCTTTTTGTGTCGCATCTTTATTCACAGCAATCCAAGTTACGGGGCCATCCAGAAAAAGTGCGTACATTTTTTCTTGATCTTTGGTTTCAATGTACCGCATGAACGACTGCAGCAGCGATTCAATCTTTTGTCGATCTGTCAGTGACTGTGATGGCGTGTTGTGGTCTTGAATCGATATCGCATTTGCGTTTGCGATAAAGTTTGTGAACATTGCAAACACAATGATGCATCTTATTATGAGTCTCATTTTTTCTATTTCCTTTAAAGGGGAAAAGTGTGGCGCAACCAGTTTTTGTAGTTGCGTTCGCGTTGAAATGCGAAATGAGATTCTAACTTTCTGCGGTACGAGATTATGTTTGTTGAATGTATGGAAATGTATCTTGATAATACGTATTGATACTTTAAGATACCTAATGCTTTTGCAAGATAGGCGCTGGCTTTGTTGAGTTTTCCTTGACTTGCAATCGCACTCAGTAGTGCTCGTATGCGTCCACGAGCCAATCATAGGCTCGCGGAGTTAGCTTTATTAATTTGTGTATAGAAGTCGCGGCATCATCCGCCAGATAACTTGTTGATGCCAGAATCCCGCTCCAACATGGGTTTAAACTAACTTCAAATCCACTTCAATATTGCCACGTGTCGCGTTTGAATAAGGGCAGACTTCATGTGCTTTAGCGATAATGTTTTCAGCGACAGCGCGATCTAAACCAGGTAGTGCAACGCTTAAGCTGACTTTGAGCCCAAAGCCGCCCTTGCCATTGGGACCAATGCCGACTTCACCAGTGACGTTGGTATCGGCAGGGAGGGGTTGTTTCGCAGCTGCTGCGACAAACTTCATTGCACCAATGAAGCATGCTGAATAGCCTGCAGCAAATAATTGTTCTGGATTGGTACCTTCGCCGCCAGCACCGCCCAATTCTTTTGGTGTGCTTAAACTGACGCTGAGTTTTTGGTCATCGCTATGAGCGCGACCATCGCGGCCGCCAGTTGCTGTTGCGCGTGCTGTGTATAGAACTTGCATGATGAATTCCTTGATTAGTGGAAGCAATGAACAAATTGCATTGCTTCTTTTCGATTAAATAAATACTGCTATCCGTTATCAAATCTTTTGTGATTGAGAAGGATTAAAGAGAATGATAATGCACAATTCAATTGTGTGCAATTGAATTGTGCAAAATAATGTTAATCGGTCTGATAGTGAATATTGATGACACTAGGTCGAGAGCGCACGGTTTTCTACGTAGATTCTTGTGTGGCGCACTGTATGTTTTAATCTCTATACGAGTGTAGAGGCGAATTAAGTAGCCAGTAGAAAGTTAGTCTCGTAATTATCAAGCTGGCAATCTGTTAATTGCGCGGTGTGAGCGTGAATCAAGGCGTCATAGTGGTCAAGCAAGCTGATTGCCAAAAAAATTTATCAATCTAAGTTGGCATGTAATGCGTCTCTTAAGCCCTGCAATTGCGAACGCAATTGGGCTAATTGCGATGCATCTTGTCCGCTTGCACAAAGAATTTCACGTGGGATCTTTTCCGCCAATCGCTTCATAGCGTGGCCGTTGGGTCTGAGTTGGATGCGTACTTGTCTTTCATCTTCGAGGTCGCGTTGTCTAGTGATGATATCGGCGGCTTCCAAACGCTTGAGCAAGGGCGTGAGGGTTCCCGAATCGAGAAAAAGCTTCTCGCCAATCTCCTTAACCAAAAGTCCATCTTGTTGCCAAAGAACTAGCATCACAAGATACTGCGGATAAGTCAGGCCAAGTTCATCGAGCAATGGCTTATACGTTTTTGTCATCGCTAATGACGCCGAATATAAGGCAAAGCAAAACTGCTTATCTAAGCTTAGAAAATCGGTGTTGGTAGAGGATTTTTTTTTCATCATAGTCTTTCAAGAGAGTCACATTATGATGAAGTGTGCCTCGATTATCAATCGACATTCTACGTATGCTGAGTTTCAGCATACGTTCAGAGTAATTTGATGCGAACTTATCGATTAGCGACGATTAGAACCGTTTGCAAGTTGAATGATTTACAGGCATTCTTTCATTTCTATCTATATCAATAAACTAAGATCCAATTGAAATAATGCCGCAAGCCTATTGACCGCAATCCAATCAAAAATATCAGGAGAAATCTCGCATGTCAGAAAAGTCGGTGTTCATCAATATTCTCGTGGCACTCACTGCTTTTACAGGAGGCTGGTTTGCGCATCAAGAGTTACGTCCGTTTCTATCTCCGCTAAACGAGGCTATGCCTCAGAAAATCGCGACGCCCGGGCAACTAGCACAAACCTCGCGCGTGATTTTTACTGCAGACAAATCTGGAAACTATCGAGATCAGAAGATTCGCGTTGAGCAGGTGACGATGTTGCAGGAACTGCCTGAGTCAGTGTTGATGGAAGTGAAGTATCACTATGACGGTGCGGCGCCAGCTAATGAAGTCAAGATGTTTGTTGGTATGGAGTCGAAGTATCTTTACTTGGGTAACGATACTATACATCCCGGCGATGGTGTGCTGCGTTTGGCGATAGGAATGATAGAGAGCGATATGAAGCAAGACCAAATACAAAACTTCAAAACCGAGCGTATGCATATCTCTTTCGAGCATTATCCACCGGGCTCGTATCAAGGTGTTTTGGCGACGACCAAAATTCCCTATAGCAAAGAATGGAAGTTACCTTAAATTGAAGGAGTTGCAATGCGTGTCTTGAGCGTATTTTTGATCTTGTTACTCGGTGCTGCTTATTTCTTGTTTGATCAATGGCTAGCGCCCCAACTACGTGGCCCAATTCGTATAGGCGAATCCTTACTGTCGGTGCAAGAACAAAAGCTCGCGCTCGATAAGCAAGCTTTCTCTATTACCCATGCGAACATCGTTGAAGAGAACGATAAGCGCATCGTGGTTCAGTTTACTTATCAAGGCAAAGATCCTAGCTGGCATTTGAATGCTTGCGGTGATATTGCGGAAAATAATATGAACGGTCCTTGGGGATGTGAACCGCGTGTACTACAAGTGGCTGACGACGGTAAAGTTGATATTAGTTTTGTGTTAGCGAATGGTGAAACTGTAAAAGGACGTAGCAGAGAATGTTCAGATACCGTGAGTGTCAGTGTTTACGGTCGAGATGGCTCAGTGTTTTATCGCCATAAATTTGCGCTAAAAAAAGTATGGCATCAGGAGCCAGGCATGTGGTCTTGGTATCGATATAGACATGAAGGTTGCCCAGTGCGAAATGGCATGTAAGTGGCGTTTCGCTGTCAAAAAATTGGCTATTTACTTTTATCAACGACCAAAGCGAAGTGTGTAATCAGTGAATTTATCTAACCTGTCACGTCAGCCTATCTTGCAAGGTATGTTCACCATGCTGGTGTTTGCCGCCTTATCTTTGTGGATATCGGAGCCTACTATTCCTTGGGGCGTTGCATTCGGCATGTGTGCCGCGTTTAACTGGTTTCAAACCTGTTTTATTCAGTTTGGATATGGTGCGTGCTTAGCTTGGCTTAAGTTGATTATCATTGTTTTTCTTTTTGTCGAAGGTAGTGCTGCGATGCTTGCTATGCCGATTTTAGCAGTTGAATTTGGAGCAGCTCTGTTTTGCGGCGTATTAGTGGTGAAAGCTCTACGACTCCTAGTTACCTTTTTTAGTCGCTAAGTTGTTGCGGTGGGTTGTTTTTTTATTCGCCAAAGATGGTCGACACGCGTATTAAGGCTTGAACCATAGTTTTGTATTCTGCAATGGCAGTGATCCATCTTTGATTAATGGATTTTTTAATTCGAGAATCACGCGGTCTTTGATATTGGCACTGCGGATAAATCCTTGAAAATATTTATTGAATATGCGCTCGAAACTTCCATCTGCAACCGCGCGTTCCAAACCTAGTGTCAAATCGGCAGCGAGTTTCTTTTGATTTGGCGCCACGAAAAAATAAAATGCGGTCGGATAGTGCACAATGAATGTGGTGTCGATCACAAAATCTTGGTAGGCTGGATTTTTTTGTTCATTCCAAATCGCAATGACTGGTCGCGGAAAATAGTCGAAGCGTTTTGCTCTCAGCATATTTGCTAAGGACTCGTCGGCACCTGTAATGACGGGTAAACCATTGCTTCGTAAGATATCGGTATCTGGCCACAATGCACCTTGACCAGCGCGAAACTTTGCCAAATCGTTTATTTCTTTAACTTTGCTAAGTAATTGTGGCTGGTCGCGATGCACAAATGCGATACGCCAACCAAAAAATCCTTTATCAATCGGAATGCGAATAGGCAAAATTTGACGCTCACGTTCGTCACTGGTCATAGTCCAGATTACATCTAACTTGCCGAGATTTTGCGACATTTCGACTATTTGGCGTGCTTGTGGTACTGGCGCTTCTTTTGACTTGACGATGAAGTAAGGTTCACCACTTTTAGTAATCGCGAGTTGCAGAATCTCGACGATGTAGGATGCGATAGGATCGCCGGTTTTTTCTAAATCTTGGATGCGAATAGGAATCAGCGTGGTCGATTTGCTTTTGCTGCTTTCTTGCGCTGTTGGCTTGGTATATTCAGTTGCAGTAGTCGAGGTTTGTGCAGTTGCTATGTTTGCGATGCTCGATAAGATTGCAAGACAGGCAGTGATGAAGAAGATGCGGATTGAAAGTAATCGATCTTGCGCCAATTTAGCGAATTGTTCGCAATGATTTGAAAACTTTAAATTTAAAAATCCTAAATTTAAAATGTTGAATGCGGGAATGTCGGCTAGATACAGGCGCATGCGTGGTGAAATCAATTGATCATTCCCTAGCAGTTTGTGACTCTTTAAAAGAGTCAGCGTTTTCGATATTGCAATTGGCTTTAATCTACGCGTTATTTACGAGTTATGTGCGAGCTATAGGCAGCTAAGTTACGAATAATTGCATTGATCACAAAGCGATAAATGTGAATCGAGTGTAGCGTATTTTTTTGTACGTCACTTATACATACTATGTATTTTGTCGTGAAAATGCGTCTTAGTTTGATTTTGATCGTCTTTTTGAATGAAGCTTGTCGCGTTTCGTCACAATCACGAGCGCAAGCAGCGACAAGGCTGATGATTTTGACGTTTCATTTTGGTCAACCTTCGCGGGTAATTACGCGTTGCCTAAGTTTGAAGTTGGACGCATACCATTAATGATTCCATTAAATCGACCAAAGTTAGGAGTGCAGATGAAAAAGCGATATTTGACCTGTTTAAGCGCTTTGCTGCTGCTTGGACTAGCGCCAGTCGAAGCAGCACAAGCGCTGGCATTTCGCTGTAATTCTTATGTGATTGACGTTGGCATGCATAAAGCCGAGGTCATGCAAAAATGCGGCTTACCTGCACTTCGTGATCAGAAGACTGAGCGACGTCGTATCGGCTTGCGCCGGTTTGATCCATCTTTGATTGCTCATTCAAATCAGAACGCTGGCAACCGTGTAAGTCATGCCCGCACTTATGAACACCAGATTGCGCACGAAACTGCATACGAGATCGATGTTCAAATTGAAGAGTGGGTTTATAACTTTGGTCCACAACGCTTTATGCAATTGCTGCGTTTTGAAGATGGACGATTAAAACAGATTCAAGATTTGGCTTCTGGACACTAAATTCAATAATTCACTTTAGATATCGAGTACTCGATATTCTTTCTTATCTCTTGATTACTTGGGCTAGAACTAGAGCCACTGTCTTTTCTATTCTCTTCTAATTCCTCATACAGCTAGGCTGATTCTTACTTCGGTCTCGATTGTCTAAAAAACACAATTGACGACGGAGACATTCAATTATTTGGCGCGCATCTCCAGTTAGGCTTTCTCTATCGATACCAAATAGTGAATTTTTACACTTTGTTTACATCCTCAGCCAGTCTTTTAACAAGATTCTTACGGCATTTTTACTATCCTTCAATCTGCAGAAATTGCTTATGGAGGTTGGGATGAATAATTTAATCGATATGTTGTATGTAGCAGGAATCTTAGGATTTCTCCTACTGGTATTGGCGCTTACAAACTGCAAAACCATCAGGAGGACAAATAATGAATAGCTTTTATGTGATTGGCGCTGTGGTCGCGGCGGTATTGCTAATTTATTTGGTAGTTGCATTATTAAATGCAGAGGAGTTGTGATGACCGCTCAATCAATTTTATTAATGCTGATTTTCTTTGTGGTGTTGTTAGCCTTAGCCTATCCAATGGGTAAGTTAATTAGTCAAGTTGCAGATGATAAGGCCAAGGTCTCTGGATTGCAGTACTTGGGTTTAATAGAGCGTGGCTTATATAAATTGGCTGGTGTCAAAAGCGCACAGGAGATGACTTGGAAAGCTTACGCTATCGCTTTGTTAGTCTTTAATGCATTTGGCACTTTAATGGTCTATCTGGTGCAGCGCCTACAATTTTGGTTGCCTCTTAATCCGCAAGGATTGCCAAATGTTAGTCCAGATTCGTCCTTCAATACTGCGGTGAGTTTTGTCAGTAATACGAACTGGCAGGGCTATGTCGGCGAAGCGACCATGAGTTATCTGACGCAGATGTTAGTGCTGGCTGGACAGAATTTCTTTTCCGCTGCGACGGGAATTGCGGTTGTGTTCGCGTTGATTCGTGGATTCTCGCGCCATTCATCCAAATGCATCGGTAACTTCTGGGTCGACTTAACGCGATCTACTGTGTATCTGTTATTACCATTATCGGTGATTTTCGCGACGTTTCTGGTTAGTCAGGGCGTGATTCAGAATTTCTCATCGTATAAAGAAGTGCAATTGATTCAGCCTGTGACATACAGCGTGCCAGCAACGGGTGCTGATGGGCAAGCTTTGAAAGATGATAAAGGTGCGCCAGTGATGGAGACGTTGACGATGAAAACACAAACGCTGGCGATGGGCCCAGTGGCATCACAAGAAGCGATCAAATTGTTGGGTACTAATGGCGGTGGGTTTTTCAACATGAACTCAGCACATCCGTTCGAAAATCCAACGGCATTGAGTAATTTTTTCCAGATGATCGCGATCTTCTTAATTCCTGCTGGCTTATGTTTTGCTTTTGGTCGTATGGTCGGAGATCAACGACAAGGCATGGCGGTTCTTGCCACGATGAGTGTTTTATTTCTTGTGATGGCTGTGGGCGTCATGGCAGCCGAACAGCAAACACACCCCGCCTATACGGCCTTGAATATTGATCAAGCGTCAAGTGCGCTGCAAGCTGGTGGCAATATGGAAGGTAAAGAAAGTCGCTTTGGTATCAATGCTTCAGCGTTGTTCGTAGCTGTTACTACGGCGGCTTCTTGCGGAGCTGTTAATGCAATGCATGACTCTCTTATGCCACTCGGGGGATTAGTACCACTAGCTTTAATGCAATTTGGAGAGGTCGTATTTGGTGGCGTTGGCTCTGGTTTATATGGCATGTTGATCTACGCGATTTTGGCGGTATTTATTGCTGGTCTGATGATCGGTCGTACACCAGAATACTTAGGTAAAAAGATTCAAGCTTACGAAATGAAAATGACCTCGATTGCAATCTTGGTGACGCCGATTCTGGTGTTAGCTGGCACTGCAATTGCTGTGATGAGTGAAGCTGGTCGGGCAGGCATCTTAAATCCCGGCGCTCATGGTTTCTCTGAGGTGCTGTACGCGTTCACTTCAGCGGCGAACAATAATGGTAGTGCGTTTGCAGGATTAACTTCGAACACACCTTTCTACAACATGATGTTGGCAATAGCGATGTGGTTTGGACGTTTTGCGGTGATTGTTCCTGTGCTTGCCATCGCGGGCGCTTTAGCAGCAAAAAAACGTCTGGAAGTGAATGCTGGAACGATGCCTACGCACGGCTTAATGTTTATTGCTTTGTTAGCGGGGACTGTAGTGTTAATCAGTGTGTTGAATTATGTACCCGCTTTGGCTTTGGGACCAGTGGTTGAACATTTGCAAATGTTTAGTTCTGCAAGTCCACGCTAAGCCTGAGGAGAATCTGATGTCTAATTCGAAGTTACAAAAAAATCTTGCTGTAGCAAATGCAGCAGCAAATGCAGCAGCAAAAGCTGAACAAGCCGCAAATGTGGAAATCGCCAGCGCGAATAATCGTCTGGCTCTATTTGATGCGAAGTTGATCAAACCTGCCATCATCGATGCTTTCCGCAAATTGACGCCACGCGCGCAATTACGCAGCCCAGTGATGTTTGTGGTGTATATCGGTAGCATTATTACGACCTTGTTGTATGTACATGCCTTGTTCGGAAAAGGCGAAGCCGATGCGAGCTTTATTTTGGCAATTAGTATCTGGTTATGGTTCACGGTATTGTTTGCAAACTTTGCCGAAGCACTGGCTGAAGGTCGCAGCAAGGCACAAGCGGCGTCGTTAAAAGGTCTCAAGCAATCGGTGATCGCCAAAAAACTGGCAACGCCCAAATATGGCACAACTTGGTTGCCAGCAAACGTACAAGATTTACGTAAAGGGGATGTGTTTTTGGTTGAAGCCAACGACGTAATCGCGATTGACGGTGAAGTCATCGAAGGTGTTGCGACCGTCGATGAAAGTGCAATTACTGGTGAATCTGCGCCTGTGATTCGAGAATCTGGTGGCGACTTTTCTTCTGTGACGGGCGGTACTCGGGTGCTGTCTGATTGGCTGGTGGTGCGAGTGACCTCCAATCCGGGCGAGGCCTTTATTGACCGTATGATTGCTATGGTAGAAGGTGCTAAACGTCAGAAAACTCCGAATGAAGTCGCACTCACGATTCTTCTGATCGCGTTGACGATTATCTTTCTGGTTGTGACTGTAACCTTGTTACCGTTCTCTTTATTTAGTGTGAATGCGGCGACCTCTTTAGGTTTTAGTTCCGCGCCTGTATCGATCACGGTGTTGATTGCTCTGTTGGTCTGTTTGATTCCAACTACCATCGGTGGTTTGTTGTCCTCAATTGGTGTCGCTGGTATGAGTCGTATGATGCAAGCGAATGTGATTGCGACGTCGGGTCGCGCAGTCGAGGCAGCGGGTGACGTTGATGTCTTATTGTTGGATAAAACTGGCACGATCACTTTGGGTAATCGCCAAGCGTCAGAATTTTTCCCAGCACCTGGCGTGACAGCGGTGCAGTTGGCCGACGTTGCGCAACTCGCCTCGCTTGCCGATGAAACGCCTGAAGGTCGTAGTATCGTGGTGTTGGCAAAGCAACGTTTCAATTTGCGTGAACGTGAGATGGCCTCGCTGCAGGCACAGTTTGTACAATTTACTGCGCAGACTCGTATGAGTGGTGTTGATATCGGAGAAGGTGTAGTTCGTGTTGTGCGTAAAGGAGCTGCTGATGCGGTGCGCAAATTCCAAGAAGCTGCGGGGCGCGCTTTCCCTGCTGAAGTGACTAAGACCGTAGATGACATTTCACGTCGTGGTAGCACGCCTTTGGTGGTGGTTGACGATGGTAAAGTCATGGGGACGATCGAATTGAAAGATATCGTCAAAGGTGGAATTAAAGAGCGTTTTGCTGAATTGCGTCGTATGGGAATCAAAACCGTAATGATCACCGGTGATAATAAGTTGACTGCAGCAGCGATTGCCGCTGAAGCTGGTGTCGATGATTTTTTGGCAGAAGCAACGCCGGAAGATAAATTGAAATTGATACGTAGCTACCAAGCCGAGGGACGCCTAGTTGCGATGACGGGGGACGGCACCAATGATGCACCAGCATTGGCGCAAGCGGATGTCGCAGTGGCCATGAATTCAGGTACGCAAGCAGCGAAGGAAGCGGGCAATATGGTGGATTTGGATTCGAATCCGACCAAATTATTAGAGATTGTTGAAATCGGAAAGCAAATGTTGATGACACGTGGCTCCTTGACTACTTTTTCGATTGCGAATGATATTGCGAAATATTTTGCGATTATTCCAGCTGCATTTGTGGCGACTTATCCGCAACTGAAATCACTGGACATCATGCAATTGACGAGCTCGAATTCAGCAATTATGTCGGCTGTGATTTTTAATGCTTTGATTATTGTGTTTTTGATTCCTCTCGCTTTAAGAGGCGTGAAGTATCGTGCAGTCGGCGCGTCTTTGTTATTGCGTCGTAATCTATTGATCTATGGCCTTGGCGGTATTGTTCTGCCTTTTGTTGGGATTAAATTGATCGATATGATTTTGACTTTTTTGAATTTGGCGTAAGCGATTCATCTGCATATATATAGGAAACATCATGAGTACAAATAATTCTATTCTGTCCACCTTGCGTCCAGCGGTGATGCTGTTTGTCGGACTTACCGTTGTGGTAGGGGTTGCTTACCCACTAGCGATGACGGGTATAGCCAAACTCGTTTTTAACGAAAAGGCAGAAGGTAGCTTGATTGTTAAAGATGGTAAGGTCGTCGGCTCTAGTTTAATCGGACAGTCCTTTAGTTCTCCGCAGTTTTTCTGGGGGCGTCCATCTGCGACAGGTCCGATGGCGAACAATGCGACTAACTCTAGTGGCTCGAATTTGGGCCCGACTAACGCGGCACAGTTGGACAATGTGAAAGCGCGTGTCGAAGCTTTGAAAGCCGCAGATCCTAGCAATACTGCGGCAATTCCAGTGGACTTGGTAACCGCCTCAGCCAGTGGTTTAGATCCAGAAATTAGTTTGGCTGCTGCGTATTATCAAGTTTCTAGAGTTGCGCGAGAGCGTAAAATGACAGAAGCGCAAGTGCGCGCATTAATCGATCAGTTCGCGCAGAAGCCTGTCATGGGATTATTTGGTGAGCCGCGTGTGAATGTTTTGCAGTTGAACCTAGCACTGCCGCAATCCAAGTAATTCAGTTCAATTGATCATACGCATATTGTTATGGGAAACACCGACCAACGCCCCGATCCTGATGTCCTGCTCGCGCATGTGCAAGCGCAGGAACGGCGTGCAACACGCGGCAAATTACGCATCTATTTTGGCGCCTCCGCTGGAGTCGGCAAAACCTACGCAATGCTATCTGCAGCACATAAATTACTGAAAAGTGGTGAAGAAGTCTTGGTCGGTGTGATCGAAACCCACGGACGTGATGAGACAGCCGCACTGCTGGATGGATTGGAAGTCCTAACCCTGAAAGCGATTGTTTATCGTGACAAAACTTTATTTGAGTTTGATATCGATGCAGCGCTGGAACGTCGACCCGATTTGATCTTGATGGATGAGCTTGCTCACTCGAATGCACCCGGGTCACGACATCCTAAACGTTGGCAAGACGTGGAAGAATTATTAGATGCTGGCATCGATGTGTTCACCACAGTCAATGTCCAGCATCTAGAAAGCTTAAATGACGTAGTCGGTGGCATCACTGGCATACGTGTTGCTGAGACTTTACCTGATACCATCTTTGACGAAGCCGATGAAGTTGTGTTGGTTGATATTCCAGCCGATGAATTGCTAGCACGCCTAAGGACAGGACGAATCTATAAAGTGCAGCAAGCCGAACGCGCTGCTAAGAATTTTTTCCGTAAAGGAAATTTAATAGCTCTACGCGAACTTGCTTTACGCCGCACTGCCGATAGAGTGGAAGATGATGTCCAAGCCTATCGTGTAGAAAAATCGATTAGCGCGGTTTGGAAGACCGACGCAGCCTTGCTGGTATGCGTTGGGCCACAAGCGAATGCGGATCATGTGGTTCGTAGTGCAGCGCGTTTATCGAAACAGATGAATGCGGAGTGGCAGGCCATCTATATTGAAACTCCTAACTTACAAAAATTGCTAGCACCGGCACGCGAACGTATTCTAAAGAATTTGAAGCTGGCACAAGATTTGGGCGCGAAGACCGCCGTATTGACGGGCAATGATGTTGTGCAAACGATCGTTGACTATGCGAATCAACACAATTTTTCTCGTATTGTCATTGGTCGTCGAAAAGCGGTGTTCAACTGGCGTACTACCTTGGCACAGCGGTTGGCAGCACGTGCTCACAATTTAGATTTGATTGAGATCGGTGGAGAATCGAATCAGTTTGAAAGCAATCAGGAGTCCCGTTCATTAGAGTTAAAGCCCACAGCGATCGCTGGCGCGAAGTCAGGTAAGCGACGCGTCTTACGCTATGTTTATGCAGGGCTCGCTAGCGTTCTTACCGTGATCATTGCGACGCCTTTATTGGCGGTGTTTAATTTAGTTAACATCGCGATGTTGTTCTTGTTAACTGTGGTTCTAGTTGCGGTGCGATTTGGACGTGGCCCTTCTGTGTTGGCCACGGTGGTTGGGGTGCTGGCATTTGACTTTTTCCTCGTGCCACCGCGCTTTTCTTTTGCAGTAAGTGATTTGCAATATGTCATGACGTTTGGCGTCATGCTTGCGGTTGGAATGATTACAGGACATTTGACCGCAGGCCTTCGATATCAAGCCAAGGTCGCCTCACATCGAGAGGCACGTTCACTTGCTTTGTATGAATTTGCGCGTGATTTATCTGGCTTTTTGCAAAGCGAACAAATCATTGAAGCGACGCAATCGGTTATTCAAAATGCCTTTCGGGCAAAAGCTGTTTTATTACTGCCAGATGAAGAAGGGCGCTTACAATTGCCTGAATCCGCGGCGGTTGGCTTAGATATGGGTATCGCGCAATGGGCTTTTGATAAAGTGGAAGCCGCAGGCATCAGCACCGACACTTTGCCTTCAAGCCCTTATTTTTATTTGCCTTTGGTTGCACCGATGCGGACGCGCGGTTTATTGGCGATCGCTCCCGCAAATCGGAGTTGGATTTTGATTCCAGAGCAACGCCAGCAATTGGATACTTTTGCAGCCCTAGTTGCTATCGCATTAGAGCGCGTGCATTACATCGAGGTTGCACAGGGTGCTTTGCTTCATATGGAATCTGAACGCTTACGCAATTCCCTACTGGCAGCATTGTCGCATGACCTACGTACCCCACTGACCTCGATCGTTGGCATTTCAGAAGCCTTGACTACATCAAAGCCCGAGCTTAGCCAAAAACAACAAGCGATGACGCAAGCCCTGCATGCGGAAGCATTACGTATGAGTGCGCTGGTCGCGAATTTGCTCGATATGGCACGCATACAAAGTGGTGAAGTGAAGCTCGATTTACAGTGGCAGCCATTCGAAGAGGTAGTCGGCAGCGCGCTACGCATCAGCGCACCGCAGTTGAGAGAGCATCAGGTGCAAACGCTGTTGGTGAACGACTTACCACTAGTGAATTTTGATGCGGTATTGATCGAGCGTGTGCTGTGTAATTTGTTAGAAAATGCTGCGAAATACACGTCAGAGGGTTCTCGCATCACACTAAGCGTGAACTTATTGGAA
This sequence comes from Affinundibacterium baiyunense, assembly GCF_018139645.1. Classification (GTDB taxonomy): domain Bacteria; phylum Pseudomonadota; class Gammaproteobacteria; order Burkholderiales; family Burkholderiaceae_D; genus Undibacterium; species Undibacterium baiyunense. The sequence goes on along the minus strand of NZ_JAGSPM010000010.1, from coordinate 68,846 downwards.
AGTGATCTCCAAGTGATGGTCTATGATAATGGACCGGGTTTGCCGAATGGCAAAGAAGAAGCGATTTTTGAAAAATTCACGCGCGGCGAGCGCGAATCGTCGAAGCCGGGAGTTGGCTTAGGTTTAGCAATTTGTCGCGCGATTGTGGAAGCGCATCATGGTCGAATATGTGCCGCAAATTCTCCTGATGGCGGTGCTTGTATCACTTTTACCTTACCATTGGGAATGCCGCCAAAAATGCCGGATTTTGAGGCTATCAACGCAATCCATAATGGATCGCCCGTGATTACACATGCTAAAAGGCAAGAGCAATGAGTCAAACAGCAAAAGATCCGAACATCAGTACACCGAGTGCGCTATTGGTGGAAGATGAACCGCAGATCCGTCGCTTTGTCCGCACTGCATTGGAAGAAGAGGGCTGGCAGGTGAATGAATCTAGCACTTTGCAGCGTGGTCTAATCGATGCAGGCACTCGGCAGCCCGATTTGGTAATACTCGACTTGGGTTTGCCCGATGGTGACGGCATTGATTTCATTAAAGATGTACGACGCTGGTCTAGTGTGCCGATCATCGTCTTGTCGGCACGTGTAAGTGAGATGGAAAAGATTCGCGCACTTGATGCCGGTGCAGATGATTATCTAACGAAACCGTTTGGGATTGGCGAACTGCAAGCACGCGTGCGCGCTACTTTACGACGACAACGCCAGCCAGGTGTCGACTTGAGCGGCATCGTGCAATTTGGTGACGTGAAAATCGATATGAAGGCAAGATTAGTGACCAAAGCTGACCAGGTTGTCCATTTGACACCGACTGAATTTAGACTACTCAATGTATTGGTGAATAATGCAGGGCGTGTGGTAACTAATCCGCAGTTACTCAAAGAAGTTTGGGGGCCATCTCATGGAGAAAGCGGACATTACTTAAGAATCTATATGCGTTATCTAAGACAAAAACTCGAAGATGATCCAACTCAGCCCCAGTATTTCTTAACTGAGACTGCCGTGGGATATCGTCTGATGCTACCGCACTAATTAAGTAAATATAAAAATCCTAGAAAAAGATGTACATCGACAAGCGTTTGGTTTGTCGATAGGGCTTCTGCACGCCAACATTTACTAATTGAAGTATTTTTGTTCTAGTCGATAAGCGAATTAATAAGAACATTCACCAGTACGACATCGTCGTTAATTTGAAAGGAAGTAAGATGAAGAGAGTTTTTTTAGTCACTGCTATAGCAACTATGTTTAACGTTCAAGTAGCACACGCGCAAGATGCTGCTCCAACCGCAAAGCCGGAGCATGAGTTTAGTTTCAATGCAGCGTTGGCATCAGACTATCGTTACCGTGGTATTTCACAAACGCGTTTAATGCCAGCCTTACAAGGCGGTGCTGACTATGTGAATAATGCTTCTGGTTTCTATGCTGGCGCTTGGGCATCGACCATTAAGTGGACCAAAGATGCAGGTGGCGGTGGTAGTGTCGAAGTCGATTTGTATGCAGGAAAACGTGGTGCTTTGACCAGCGATATCAGTTATGACGTCGGTGTTTTAACTTACGTTTATCCATCCAATGGTTTAGCAGTGAGTGCGAATACGACGGAAGTGTACGGTCAATTCAGCTATGGCCCAGCGTATGCGAAATACTCGCACTCGACGACGAACTTGTTTGGCTTTGCGAATAGCAAAAACAGTGGCTACCTAGACATCGGAGCGAATATTGAAATTGAGAATGGCTTGGTGATGAATCTGCATGCGGGTCATCAACGAGTTAACCACAACAGTATTTCTTCTTACACCGATTGGAAAGTTGGTATCACCAAAGACCTCGGCATATTCAACGCCGCCTTGGCTGTTATGGGCACGAATGCAAATAAGCTTGCCTACGCTTCACCTGCGAACGGAAAGTTTTTGGGAAAAACAGCGGTGGTAGCAACTGTTAGTAAAAATTTTTGATCAAGTTAAATTAATCTTGTCATTTTGAACTTTTTCTTGTCATTTGAAATCACCTAGCAAAGTTGAGTGAACGAAAAATGACAAGAGAAAGGCAGTCATACAACAAAAAAACGATGATTTAAAACAATTTTTTTGTGGAAATGGCTAGAAACATGCGCTTCACCTTTAGAATCAGAGGATTATAAAAACGCAGCAATTTTGTATTTAAGTTTTGCTTCGCTGTAATTTCTTCTTAACAGACTTTTCACAAGCTGTTGATCTCTGAATTCCGATACCGAATGGCAAAAGCGCTCCTTTCTCATCTGCGATTTAAGATATTGATGCTCACTTTGGTCGCGGTGTTTGGCGTATTAGACCTGTGGGCGAGTAGCTACTGGCAGCGTAGTGCCGGACCCAAGGTTGCGGCTGAGTTGGGGGCGACTTTCGGTGCACCTGATCGTTACTATCGGCTTCCCATAGAACATTTGAAACCAGAATCGCCCTTGCGGCAAGCTGGCGTGAGAGTCGGTGACCATGTCGTGTTTGACAGGATTGGTGATGAGTCACGTTTATTGGCGATGGAAGATCGTATTGGTTTGCGCTGGTACCCAGCCAATCAAGCGTCTGTTCAAGCTAAGTCTGCTCACCAAGGTGCAGAAGTTAGCCAATACGCTAGTCAACCTGTTAGTCAACATTTGATACTGCAACCTATCCCAAAAAATTTGCGGCATGCCGAGATTTGGTTGGCGATTACTTTAACGCAATTTGCAACGACTTTCATCGCTTTATTTATTATCAGTATGTTGGTCTTGCGCCATGCGAATAGTATGCCTATGCGCGTATTGGCGATTGCGATGTTGGCGATTATTCCTGATACCTTTATTCCGTATTTACCTAGCGGTGACTTACAGGATTTTCTAACTTTATATGTTTTCCCGATTGAGCTTTTTGTCGGTTACGTTTTCTTCACCTACTTCTGTCTTGTCTTTCCAGAAAGCCGACCACATTGGCGCCTAGCTTCGGTGCGACTCTTGTTCTATGTGTATATGCTGTGCTTTGCGAGCTATACCTTCTGCTACATCTTCTTGAAATTAGGTATCCTGCCTTGGGAATTACGCGAGTGGTTAAACATGCGTTTGTGGCGTCGTGCTTTGGCGATTACCTCGGTGATTTTCTCACTTGGTGCATTATTGGTGTCGTGGCGAGCAAGTAGTGGCATTACGCGGCAACGTTTGGCATGGATAGGTTTTTGCATGGGAAATATTTATGCGATCTATATGTTCCATAATTTATTTCGAATCGTCGACGAAGAACTCGCGCTTGCTTATGTCGAGTCATTCAACTCTTCAATTATTTTTCTTGCTTACGGTGGTTTAGGTTATGCCTTATTGAAGAATCGCTTGTTTGATTTTAGCTTTGCATTAAATCGTTTTAGTGTGTATGCCTTGGTCATCCTCGGCTTGTTTGCTTGTTTTGCCTTGATGCAGTTATTAATCGCTCCTTACTTTGCCTTAACCACACGCTGGACCACGTTGCTATTTGACGCAGTTTGCGGTTCGATTCTGTTGGCGCTCTATAAGCCTTGGTTAGCGTTTTCTGAGCAATTGGTGCGGACGTGGCTTTATCCAAGATGGCGTGCGCAGCAAGAGGCTTTGCAAATTGCGGTAGCCAATGCCAAAGATATCAAAGGACAAGCGCAATTAGTTGAGCACTATCTGAATGCATTTAGCGCCTATACCAATGGCGCTCGTAGTGCGATTTATACTTATCACGAAGGCTTCTGTCGCAAAATTGCTGGAGATTTTGACCTTGCTCCCGATAAGGTGTATGCCTTGGGTGGCGACTTGGCGCGCATCCTACGTTCGAAAATGCCGCAGTCGATTGCTAGTGTGGCGGGCGAGAATGCCTTGTTGGTGCCGTTCACCCATCGCGGTAATTTGACTGGCATGCTATTGCTCGGTAGTAAACCAGATTTCAATCAGTATCGTCCTGATGAAGTGCGTACCATCGTACAAACAGCAGAATTGCTCGATCAGGATTTGCAGGCAGAAGCGCAACGATCACATCAGCAAATGTTGGCGGAAAAAATTGCGGCCGAATTGCACGCGCGCGAAGTTGCGGAGTTAGCAAATCAAGCGAAGAGTTCTTTCTTAGCAAATATGAGTCATGAGATTCGCACACCGATGAATGCAATTATCGGCTTGGCGTATTTATCCTTGCGTACCGATTTAAGTACCAAGCAACGTGACTATCTCAATAAAATTCATGATGCAGGAAATGCTCTGCTGGGAATCATCAATAGTATTTTAGATTTCTCAAAAATTGAAGCAGGGAAAATGGATGTCGATTTCAGCCCATTTTCTTTGGACGAGGTCGTCAAACATGTGAGCACTGTGACGGCACAAAAAGCACATGAAAAAGGTCTGTTACTCAAATTTGAACTGGCTGATGCGCTTCCTAGATTTTTGGTTGGCGATGCTTTGCGTTTAGGGCAAGTGTTGGTGAACTTGGTCAATAATGCGATTAAGTTCACCGAGCGTGGCGAAGTTAGTTTGCGTATTACTGGGTCGACTAACGAGCACGCTATTTCGGGTCATCATGTGATGCTAAATTTTGCAGTCAAGGATAGTGGCATTGGTATGACCGAAGAACAAGTAGGGCGCTTGTTTTCCGCGTTTTCACAAGCAGATAGTTCTACCAGTCGTAAGTTTGGCGGTACCGGTCTGGGTTTGTCGATCTCGCATCAGTTAGTTACTTTGCTAGGCGGGCAAATTCAAGTGCAAAGTGAGTTTGGGGTCGGCTCTTGTTTTGAATTTAGTCTGCCGTTTGAATTGAGCCATCCAAACAATGTGGTTTCAAACAGTGGTGCTGGTTCACAGATTCAACATCGCTACGCTGATGCTTTAATCTTGTTGGTGGAAGATAATGAAATCAACCAGCAAATTGCTGTTGAACTGCTCGAAACGGTAGGAATTAAAGTAGAAGTGGCATCCAGCGGTCATGAAGCGCTTGCGCGGTTAGAACAAGTTGGACCCAATTATTACGATTTAATTTTGATGGATTTGGAAATGCCGGGGATGGATGGGCATCAAGCGACTCAGCATATTCGTAGTCAGCAGCAATTCTATCCATCACCAATTATTGCAATGACAGCGCATGCGATGGCAGATGTAAGGCAGCGGTGCTTGGATGAAGGCATGCAAGATTTTCTTGCTAAGCCTGTGCAACCAGATGCTTTATTTTCGAGCTTGGCGCGCTGGCTTGCGCATAAAATTTGTCCAACGTCGACTGATTTTTTATCCAATCAGAATGCATCAACCGCACTCGCTATTCAAGAAGAGCGTGAGGCCTATGCACCGCTGCCAGATAATATTGATCAAGTTGATTTCAATCGTTTGACACAAGTCGATAGTGCGTTAGGACTCAGTTTGATGATGGGTAAGCACGATCTTTATTTGAAAGTACTGCGTCGCTTTTTAGAAGGTCAAGCTGCCACCACAGAGCAATTGCAGCGAGCCTTACAAAGCAATAATGATGAACATGCTTTATTGTTGGTTCATACGCTCAAAGGACTCGCTGGCAGTATCGGGGCGAAGCAAGTGCAAGCAGATGCACTACAGTTGGAAATCACGCTACAGTTAGCAAAGCAAGATCCGACTGCAAGAACTCGTTATCAGACTTTGTGCGAGCAACTAGCGACTTCTCTTCAACTCCTGCTCACAGAGTTAAGACAACAGCTTCCCTCTAATTTACCTAGTTCGAGAAGTGTCAATCTCGATTCTGTGACCACAGAAATCGACGATAGACAAGTTCGTCAAAGGCTAGCGCACTTAGCGCAGTTGTTGAGTGAATTTAGTGGCGATTGTCCACAATATTTTGAAGAAAATCGTGCCTATTTCTGTCAGATCTTAGACCCCAACATGGTCGCGCGAGTTGAACAGCATATTGCGCAATATGCTTATGATGATGCGTTGACGGTGCTAAGGACGCTGCAATTCGTTCCTTAATAGGACTTACGCAAAATTGCGCTGGCTAGGCGGGAAGCCGAAGACAGTACGGTTGTACGGCGAGGCGAACCAACGACGCTAGCGTCTGTTTTGTGTAAGTCCTACTTAATTCGCTCCTTAGCATTTCGGCTATCACTTGATTTGATAGCGACATTGCTGGTTTGTATTTCCCAACTTGCGCTAAGCTGATTACACTAGCACTTCTTACCAATTAGTCCACCTCGTATGACAAATAACAAAAGTGCTTACAGTGCTCGTAGTCGGGCCATTGAACCATTTCATGTGATGGCATTGCTGGCACGTGCCAATGAATTACAAGCGAGTGGGCATGATGTTATTCATCTTGAAATTGGCGAGCCCGATTTTACGACTGCCGCGCCGATTATTCAGGCGGGGCAAGCCGCTTTGGCAGCAGGTCGCACGAAGTACACAGCCGCACGCGGATTGCCGCAACTACGTGAAGCAATTAGTGGTTTTTATCAACAACGTTATGGATTACAGATCGACCAGCGTCGCATCTTAATTACGCCGGGTGGTTCGGGTGCTTTGTTATTGACCTCGAGTTTATTGGTCGATCCGGGCAAACATTGGTTGATGGCAGACCCTGGTTATCCTTGTAATCGCCACTTCTTGCGTTTGATTGAAGCCTCTGCCGCCTTGGTTCCTGTTGGGCCAGAAATGCGTTATCAATTGACGCCAGAATTAATTCAAGCACACTGGCAAGAGCAGACGGTGGGCGCACTATTGGCGTCACCTGCCAACCCAACAGGCACATTGCTGAGCAAGCAGGAGTTGCTGGCCTTATCGCAGGCGATACATGCACAAGCAGGACACATGGTTGTGGATGAGATTTATCATGGTTTGACCTACGGCGTTGAGGCAAGTAGTGTATTGGAAGTGAATGATGATGCTTTTGTTCTCAATAGTTTTTCTAAGTATTTTGGCATGACAGGTTGGCGCTTAGGCTGGCTGGTTGCACCGGATGCTGCCGTCTCTGAACTAGAAAAATTAGCGCAAAATTTATACATCAGTGCTTCAAGCATTGCGCAATATGCCGCACTTGCTTGCTTTGAGCCAGCAAGTATTGAGATTTTCGAAGAACGCCGGCGTGCATTTGCAAGTCGGCGAGATTTTCTATTACCGGCGCTACGCCAATTAGGATTTAAGATTGCCGTTGAGCCTGAAGGCGCATTTTATTTATACGCCGACATCAGTGCATTTGGTGGTGATGCTTACACGTTCTGTCAGCATTTTTTAGAGACTGAATATCTCGCTTTTACGCCAGGACTTGATTTTGGATATCACCAAGCGCAGCAACATGTACGCTTTGCTTATACACAAGACCTTTCACGTTTGCAGCAAGCGGTAGAGCGAATTGCGCGCGGCTTAGCAACTTGGAAAAGCATTGCGGCATAAATTCGTTGTAGGAAATTCTGTGTTTGCGACGATGCCTTATCTCACCGTTTTTGAATTATGCTTGTTTTCGTCGACGCCAATTGTTGCTCGATAATGACATTGCAAACACTGCTGATGCTTCCTTAGCAGTAAATCACACCAAGCCACGGCAATTGCGATTCTTTTTCCATTAAAATTAGTACGATGCTAAATCTGATGCGACTGTATTTCCTCAGTTTGATGCGTCGCATAAATTAATTTGAATGCTTGTAGATCATTAAACTGATCAACCATAAATCTTCTGGTGCTGCGTTGTCTGTGCAGTACCTCATTAAATGTGGAGTCGTGTATGCAGTTATTCACCATTGCAAGACAGATTTTGTTCGGCACTTTGTTGTTGCTCTTGATTCCAGCGCGAGCAGAATTTTTGCAAACAACGATAACGGTGGGCGAGGGCGTCAACACACTGTATGGTAGCTTATTGGTTCCGGGACATAAGACCAAGCCGCCAGTGGTGTTAATTGTCGCTGGCTCTGGACCAACTGATCGCGATGGGAATAGTCCGGCTTTACCAGGAAAAAACAATAATTTAAAAATGCTTGCGGAAGAGTTAGCAATCGCTGGTTTCGCCTCAGTTCGTTTTGATAAACGCGGCATAGGTGAAAGTTTTGCTGCGGGCAAAGCCGAAGAAGATTTACGCTTTCAAACCTATGTCACGGATGTGCAAAGTTGGATTCAGTTACTGAATAAAGACCCGCGTTTTAGCGGTGTGGCGGTACTAGGCCATAGTGAAGGATCGACTTTAGGTATCATGGCCTTGCAAAATGAATCGGTGCAAGCCTATGTATCAGTTGCAGGGCCAGCACAATCCGCATCAAAAATATTGCGTGCGCAATTGGCAAACAAATTGCCCCCCGATTTGGCAAAGCTCAATGAGTCTATTCTCACCAGCATGGAGAAATCTGAATTCGTGAAAGATGTTCCTGCTCCATTGTTAGCCTTGTATCGCCCTAGCGTACAAGGTTATTTGATGTCGTGGTTCCCTATCGTGCCAGCTGATGCGATTAAAAAGCTAGCGATGCCTATCGCGATTTTTCAAGGTGATACAGATATTCAAGTAGGCGTGAGTCAGGCCGTACAATTAGCGCAAGCACAGCCCAAAGCGGAGTTACATGTGATCAAAGGAATGAATCATATTATGAAAACCGTACCTGCTGATAACGCCCAACAGATTGCTTCGTATAGCGACCCGAACTTGGTGCTTGATGCTGATTTCATTAAAAAGTTGACGAGTTTTTTGAAGAGAAACTTAGTAGCGAAGTAGTGACGTAGAGAGTGCTCGATATTTATATGCCGCTTAGTATTAGGTATTTAAGTAGGTGCTTGAGTCGGTGCTTAAGTCGGTGCTTTGGTAATCACACCAAAGCAAGTTAATAAAGAGAAACAGCGCCGTCTTGATGCGGCGCTGTTTCTTTTTAAAGTTTTTTTGCTGATGCTGTCTTAGGATTATTCTCCAGCGTTCATGAACAGTAAATACCCTGATCAGGCGCTAAGGCAACATCCGTTTTAAGGTATTGTCCTTCACCATATAGTGATGATACAGACCTGCTAAGGCGTGCAAGCCAATCAGGTAGTAGCCAACTAAGCCGACGGTTTCGTGTACTTCTTCGATACTTTTTGCAAGTGCCTTATCGGGACCGATTAAGGCTGGAAGTTCGAGGCCAAAGAATGGAATTGGCTGAGCTTCTGCGCTTAAGATTAACCAACCAGCAAGCGGCATACCAAGCATTAATGCATACAAGGCGATGTGCATGACTTTCGCTAGCATTTCTTGCCAAGCTGGTGGCGCTGGAATGATCGCTGGAGTCGGATTACGCAAACGGACTATTAAACGCAACACGGCAAAAGCGAGTACCGATAAGCCCAACATAAAGTGCCACATTTTCATCGCTTTGCGCGCATCTGTTCCTTTAGGAAAGAGTTCTCTTAATTCGATGCTGGCGTAGACTGCAATTACTAAAAATAGCATCAGCCAATGCAAGCCTATGCTAAGCGCGTGATAGCGCTGCGTGCTAACGGTAGAGACAGGTTTTGGGATAGCCATATAGTTTCCTTTGATGATGCCAAGTATTTATATGATAGGCGAAGTCCAGAGTCGATTGACATCGTTTAATGAAAAGTGTCGTTTTATTTGTAATAGCGCAAGCAGTTTGTCGAAGTGTAAGTCGCCAGATTGAATATTTCGTATTTGAGCCGCAGAAAATCGTGATTGATCTCAATTCGCTCGTATTACACGAGCAGTCGATCTACAGTAAGCTATCACTGATGTTGAATGAGGAAAAACTATGTGGCAGAGCGTAATTAATTGGTATGCAAATTGGAACGATGAATTATTGAATGTCTTGCGTGAGCCAGAATCCGCAGAGACTGTGACGATTCCTTGGCGCAAAAAAATTGCGAAGCAAGCTGCAAATTTATCGCCAATCGAGCGCGATCAGTTGTACCAATTTTGTCTTGAGTACCAAGGCGCAAAGCTATGGTGGGCGATAGCAAAGTTAACGATTTTGTTTTCTGCTCTAGGCTTGGTGCTGTATTCGTTTAAACAAAAGTTGCACTGGCTGCCTGCTGTGTTGGTGATGAATTTATTAGGATGGATGTTAGTGTTTGCCTTGGTTGGCATTTGGTTCAATTATCGTCAAATCTCGCGACGGCATTTTCATTTTTCTGTGAGTGCTTTTCTTGGCGTGCTGTTTGGTTTTTTTGGATTTACTTCATTAAGTGCGGTGATCCAGGGAAAAGATATTTGGGCAACAATTTGGAAAGACGGTCCGATTGTATTGGTGGTCGCTGGTATCGCTGGTGCATTGTATGTGCTGATGATTGGTATTGTCGCAGGTTGGCGCAATCAAGGCTACGAAACCAAAGCCGCGCAATTGGCGCTTGATGCAGAACGCGAAAAAAGCGCACGACAAGAAAGTGAGTCACAGTTGCGTTTGCTACGAGCGCAAATCGAGCCACATTTTTTATTTAATACACTAGGGGCCGTGCAACAACTCGCTGAGCAAGGAGCACCAAAGGCGGCGGAGCTGACTGCGAATTTGATTGTCTTTTTGCGAGCCAGTATGAGTGAAATGCGCGCCGAGCAAATCAGCCTAGCAGAAGAGTTTCGCTTAATCCAAGCCTATCTCGAAGTGATGAAAGCGAGATTGGGGTCACGGTTGAATTTTGAATTACAACTGCCGCCCGAGTTGGCATCGATTCCTGTACCAAGTATGTTACTGCTGACCTTAGCTGAAAACGCCATTAAGCACGGTATCGAGCCATCTTTACGTGGCGGCGATATCCAAATCGTTGCTGAAAAATTAGGTACGGATTTGCTGATCACAGTACAAGATAGCGGAGTTGGATTGAGTGATAAACCTAACCCAGGAATAGGATTGCGAAATGTACGTGATCGTCTACGTTTGCAATACGGCACACACGCGACACTGTCGATTGCAGAAGCGGAACAAGGTGGGGTGATTGCTGAAGTTACGATACCCTTGGCTTGACCTGTTTTGCTGGTCGTGGAGGCAAGCACATCACGGTTTGATAGCACTAACTAAATCAAATAGAGTCGTGAATCGATTCATCAATAAAAAATTTATACCAATCAATAAAGAGTGATCAATGAAAACAAAAGTCTTAATCGCCGAAGATGAACCTCTAATGCGTGAACGCTTATTAGCGCAATTAAACCGATTATGGCCGCAAGCAGAGATTGTCATGGTTGCGGAAAATGGTAACGATGCGTGGGACGGCTTTCTTGAGCACGAACCGAATTTGGTACTGCTAGATATTCGTATGCCCGGCTTGTCTGGGATTGAGGTCGCGCGTCGAATTGGCAAGGCTGCGCATATCATCTTTATCACCGCGTATGATCAATATGCGATCGAAGCTTTTGATGCTGGCGCGATTGATTATGTACTGAAACCTGTACAAGAAGATCGTTTGCGAAAAGCACTCGACAGAGTACAAGAGAAATTGCAAGCCACACCTACTGATTTGCAGGCGATCTTGAAGAGTCTGCAAGCGGCCACTGCTTCTGCTAAACCAGAAAAAATGAAGTGGATCAAAGCCAGTGTGGGTAAACAAATTAAGTTAATCGACGTCGATGATGTGTTGTTCTTTCAATCTGATACCAAATACACCCGCGTTGTGTTGGCTGAATATGAAGCCTTGCTGCGGACACCATTGAAGGACTTGCTCGACGGGCTCGATAGCGACAAGTTTTGGCAAGTGCATCGATCTACCGTGGTCAATGCCAAAGCGATTGCAGCAGCAGAAAGAGTTGATGCCGAACGTATGCAGTTGTTAATAAAAGGACACAATGAAAAGCTGTTGGTGAGCCGAAATTTTACTTATTTATTTCGCGAGTAAATTCTTTCTCTTGCAAAGTTATGTAAAGCGCTTTTATTGAGGTCAGGCATTGAAACTTACGTCTCAATGCCTACAGCTTTTTATGACAAGTTTTACTTTCTATGCTCTAGATCTTAAAGGTAATCTACCTAATCATTGGTGTATAGAACTTACTCTTGCTAAGAGAATAGTTTAGATCGTTTTTTTCTCTACGTATTAATTTACTTTGGTAAGAAACTCGTCGATTTTCTGTAGCATCCATTGTGGCGCATCCGCCATAATAAAATGCTTCGCGTCTTGCGCAAACGCCATGTTGTTGAAGTCTTTAGGAATGTTTGCTAATTGTTTTTCGTAGGTCGCTTGTACTTGTGCCGCAGGTGTGTACGGTGCGCCATTTTGGAGTGCACCTAAACTGAGTACTGGCACTTGAATGTTCTTTAATGCTGGACGTAAGTCTTTACTTGCCAGTTCACTCATCGCGCGACCCGAAGTCATCGGATCTGAGCGCATCATGTCTTTCGCAATTTGTGCGTGCCAGTCAGCATTGTTTGCCATATTTTTTGCCATTGCCATTGGATCAAAACCAGTATTTTGTGGCGGTGGTGTATTGCCTGACTTTTGCATATTCGCTTGCGCTTCTGCATACATCGCGCCCAAGGCAGGTAAGCCGTCCACATTAATCGCTGCTGCTATTTTGTCGGAGTGATTCGATGCGAGCGAGAGCGCTAGAAAACCTCCTAAAGAATGTCCGATGATGATGGGCTTTTGCAATTTCTGCGCGGCGATATAGTCAATAATCGCTTGTTCTTGAGTCGCGATAAAACCTTTGCTGATCGCAGTGTTCGGTAACGCCTTGGTGCCAGCGAAGCCCGCTAAAGTGAGTACATGCAGTTGATACTTAGATTGAAGATGAGCAACCGTGTCTTTCCAAACCGCGGATGATGAAGCGAGACCTGGAATCAAAATGATCGGGCTACCTGTGCCGCTTACTTCGACGGTGAATGGTGCTACCGCACTGACTGGTGAGCTTGCTGTCTCGCTAGCTTTTTTGTTGGCGTCTAGTGGTGTACCTTGTTGCGCGGTCGCGGGAAGATTGATACTAAGCGCTGTGGTGAGAACGATTGCACTACTGCACAAGATGCGGCGCATGTTTGTGAGTCTTGATGTTGTTTGCATTTGGTAAGTGCAGAATGTTGGCGTATTCATTGTATGTCCTTGTGTTTGTTTTTTAATCTGAATGGCGATTGAAGTGCATTGTAAAGATCAAACAAACACGAAACCAGTGACAAATGTCACCAGTTTTTATGACGATTTACCTCATCACAAAACCTGTCTACGTATATGCAATTTTGTGATGATCGTTATGGACAAGATTTCACGCACTTGAAATTACATACTACCTGAGCGAGGTTTCAAGTAAGTACCCGCTGCGCGACTTGTAAGTACAAGGGAATTCCAAACAATAAATTTAATGGGAAAGTAAGGGCGAGCGACATCCCGATGTATAAAGAAGGATTCGCCTCAGGAATCGCATAGCGCACCACGGCCGGTACAGCGATATAGGAAGCACTCGATGCAAGTACCATCAACAACACCGTATTCCCCAACGAAAGCTGGAAAATCACGCCCATACCGAGCGCCAAGCCTGCATGACAAAGGGGTGCGATGACACCGAACGCAAATACCAGTGGCGATTGTTTTTTTAGGCCTGGCACATTGCGTGCAGCTAACAGACCCATATCGAGTAAGAAGAATGCGAGTAAGCCCTTAAATAAATCGACCGAGAAAGGTCGCATCATATTTTGTCCAGCTTCGCCACTGATCATGCCGATTATGAGTGAGCCTAGCAAAAGTAATTGAGCGCCATCGGTAAAAGATTCATGGAGTAATTTTTTTGCCGAGAGCGAAGGTGGCGTGCCTTGCTTGGCTGGGTTTGCATGGGCTTGCTGACTACGTACGCGATTCGCAATAAAAATCGCAATGATGATGGCGGGCGATTCCATCAGCGCCATCGCTGCTGCCATATGTCCACCATACGTGATCGATTGATGATCGAGTATCTGCGTTGCAGTGATAAATGTCACCGCGCTGACTGAGCCATAAGTTGCTGCTAATGCCGCAGCATCGAAATGCGTAATAAAGCGTTTTAGCAATTGAAACGCGAGTAAAGGGACGATGATCGCTAAGCTGACTGCGCAAGCCAAGCTGATCAATACTTCGCTGGTAAAACCGGTTTTTTCAAGGGCAAATCCGCCTTTTAAGCCAAGTGCCATCAATAAATAGAGCGATAAAAAGCGTGAAATTTGTTGTGGAATTTCTAGATTGGATTTGAAAAATCCAGCCAATAGACCGAATAAGAAAAAGAGAATGGCCGGGTCGCTAAACGTCATCATAAACAAAAGATCCTAGTGTGGTGCGCGTACGGAGCGCAATAGGGCGGCATTGTAGTGATTGCTTGCTATAGAGTAAAATCAATAATGATTATGTAAATCATCGATAACAATCTATGAATATTAGTTTTCGCCAATTAAAGCTTTTACTCGCGGTAGCCGACCATCGCAGTATTACCGCAGCGGCCGATGCTTGCTACATCACGCAACCGACGGTATCAATGCAACTGAAAGCGATGTCGGATGAAGTCGGTTTGCCTTTGTACGAAGTGATTGGTAAACAGGTTTTTTTGACAGCAGCGGGAGAAGCGGTAGCGCAATCAGCGCGCATGATTCGTGACGAGTTTGATTATTTGCAGCAGACTATTAGCGCAATGAAAGGACACACAGAAGGGCGCTTACGCGTAGCAATTGCTAGTACCGCAAAGTATTTTGTGCCACGTATGTTGGGGAATTTTTATAAACAGTTTCCGAATATTGATATTGCATTCGAAGTCTTAAATCGTGACGGTGTCGTCAATCGTTTAAAGTCGAATGCGGATGACCTATACATCATGTCGATTCCACCTGCTGATTTAGATTTAGAGCAGCATCGATTTTTAGAAAATCCGCTAGTAGTAATCGCGCCTATCGATCATCCGCTCGGTGCAAAAAAGCGTATTAAACGCAAGGAGTTAATCGATGAATTATTTGTCTTGCGTGAAGCGGGTTCAGGCACGCGATTAGCGTGTAACGCCTATTTCGCAGAACATCAGTTTCAACCCAAAGTACGTTTAGAGCTTGGCAGTAACGAGGCCATCAAACAAGCAGTCGCAGGCGGTCTAGGTCTCGCTATTATTTCCAAACATGCATTAAGTCAAAATCTCGCATCAGAAGGTTTGCAAATTTTAAAGGTCGACAATTTTCCGATTCATTCTAACTGGTGGATTATCTATCCTAAAGGCAAACGATTATCTCCAATCGCGAAAGTGTTTTTCGAGCATTTACAAGATTGGGCATAATGCGTTTAAGCTTACGCGCTTTCCTTCAGTAAACGTAACAACGCCGCAGTATCCATACGCGCAGCAGCATCGCCACCATCTAATAAACTGTCCGCAAGATCACGTTTTTCGGCATGTAGTGCGAGGATTTTTTCTTCTATCGTGTCTTGCGTTACCAATCGATAAATCGTGACTGGGCGTTGTTGTCCCATGCGGTGCGCACGGTCTGAGGCTTGGTCTTCTACTGCAGGGTTCCACCATGGGTCAAGGTGAATCACGTAATCAGCAGCAGTTAGATTGAGACCAGTGCCGCCAGCTTTTAAGCTGATTAAGAAGATATCGCCGTGACCTGCTTGAAATGCATCAACACGTTTTTTACGTTCTTGTGCTGGTGTGCTACCGTCTAGATATTGATAGGTGATCCCTTGTTGATCTAGCCAATCACGAACTAATGCTAGATGATCGACGAATTGGCTAAACACCAAAGCCTTGTGGCGATTGTCGAGTAATTCTTCAACGGTATGTTGCAAGACCGCGAGTTTGCTGCCACTGATGTTGGCGTTTTTCATTACTAGCTTTGGGTGGCAGCAGAAGCGGCGTAGCTTGGTAATTTCAGCCAGTACTTGCATCGATTGACCTGAAGTCGGATCAATCTGTGCGATTTTATCGATTGCTTCTTGCCTTAATGCCTCATACAGATGGCGTTCTTCGTCGTTGAGTTCAACTTGCAGATTGATTTCTGTGCGTGGTGGCAGTTCGCTTAAGACTTGTGTCTTAGTACGACGTAAGATAAATGCTTGAATTAGTTTTTTCAAATGGGCGCGCGCCGCTTTGTCGCCGCGTTCGATCGGGGCGCTAAATTTATCGATGAAGTGTTCTTTCGATCCTAATAAGCCTGGATTGATGAAGCGGAACAGATTCCACAATTCACCTAAATGATTTTCTACCGGTGTTCCGCTAGCAATCATCTTGAAATCTGCGCTCAAGGCCATGGCAGCTTGGCTGCGTTTGGTCGCGGCATTCTTAATGACTTGTGCTTCGTCTAGCACAATGCTGTGCCAATGCTGTGCTGCAAAGCTTGCTGCATCTTGTTGTAGCATGCCGTAACTAGCAATCACGATATCAAAAGCGCCCAAATCTTGTAGTGAGCGTTCTTGTTGATAAGCGCGAATTTTCAGTGTGGGCGCAAAGCGTGCCACTTCGCTTTGCCAATTCATCGCAACCGAAATCGGCGCGACCACTAAAGCCGGGCCATTTGGTGCGCGATCGATTAACAGTGCTAGCGTTTGTACTGTCTTACCTAAACCCATATCATCCGCCAAGCACGCGCCAACACCCCATTTGGCCAGCCTAGCTAACCATTGGAAACCTTCTAATTGATAGTCGCGTAATTGTGCTTGCAATGTGGATGGCACTTGTGGCGTAAAGTTGGCGAGGGCATCAAGTTTTTCGACTTGCTCACGCCAAGCTTTATCGACTTTGAGTTCGCCAACTTCATCGGCTAGTTCTGCCAGCGCAGGAGCCGCTAAAGAATTGATGCGTATGCCATCTTTTCCACTCAGTTCTGCGAAGTGGCGTAATTCATCCAAGCGTTTACGGAAGCTTTCGGTTAAGGCGATAAAGTCATGTTCACCGATTTTTAAGAAACGTCCCTTAGTTGTTTCTGCCATTTGCATCAATTCTCGCAGCGCCAGCACACGGCCATCATCGAGGGTGACTTCACCACCTGCGACAAACCATTCGCCCTGCTTCTTAATGCTCAAGCGCATATTGCCAAGCGAGCGTTGTCCTTGTAGACGGAAGCGCTCACCTTCAGGCCATACCAATTGCAATTGCTGTTCGGGAATTGCTTTGAGTTGGCTTAATAATTCCAGACATTGCTCCGGCGTTTGCCATTGCCATTCGCGATTGCTTTCTTCTACGCTATCTGCTTCTGCAAAAGCAGGACAGCTAGCGAGGATGTTTTGTAAGGCGGTATTTTCTGCGGCCAAATCACGGCTTGCCTGTACCGTTTTTCCATCAATTTCGCCCAGTACATTGCTAGCACCTTTTGCTGGCATCAACCATGCACCCTGCGCTAAGGGACGCACTAATAATTGCAAACGTAGACCTTCTTTGAGCGGTAGTAAGTGCGCATACAAAGTGGCATCGGCAGCCACCGTATGAATGTGCTGCGCTAATTCTGGCAGATCAGAATGAATCGCTAGATGTGGTGCAATCGCCGCGATCACATCAACCAATTGCGATTTGGCTGCGCTTGGCACCGTCAGTCCAGAACCGAGGATGCTCGCAATTTGTTTGATCTCGGGACTAGAGCTATAAATCGCCAAGCGCGTTGGTGTTTCTTTGCGCGCGACGTAAGCTTGTTGAGCCGTGATTGGCGGTTCTAATTGCAAGCTAATGTGATCGTTCTTTTCTTTGAGAAAAAGAGTCAGCTCGCCTTTGACGATATCGACACGAATATCCGGTGCATCGCTCCAATATACTTGTGGATGATTGATCAGCAAAGGCAAGGCTTTGTCGATGTCGAGAGCATATTCGGCGTGACCGTAGTAGCCATCCAAAGTCTTGCGTACGCAGTCGATCACTTGCTTATCTTGTTCGCTAAGATAAGTCAGGCCTTCTTGCTCCTGCACTAGACGCTTGAGCGCAATTGGTCGGCCCTTACTCCACACACCTTTGGCACTGACTTTTTGTTCGCGCGGTTCGATTATTGCGTGATCACGCAATACGCTTAGCTGCCAGACTAAGCGCGTTTCGGTAGGGGCTTTGTGATTGTCGTTGTTCGTAGTCAGATTTAATTGACTTAAGGCAGTCAGTGCACGTTGCCAAGATTCTTCGCGTTGGAAGCAGCTATACAGCGGTGGTAGTTGGTGCTGCGCATGCCAATCCGCCATCTGCGGCGCATCGCCATAGTGTTTGGCTAATAAAGCATCAGCTTCTGCGGCTAACCACTGGTAACCATGAGTAGCATAGCGTTGATACGCAGCACGCAATCGTTGATGTGCATCCTCTCTGATCGGTTCGCTTTCCCAAAACAAAGCTAAACATTCGAATAAAGTTTCAACCCCAAGTTCACGTTGCAAGACAAAGCGCTTGCTCGTGAGCGGTGTTCCTTTGGCGATATGGTTAGTGAGTGATTCTAATAGATAGTAGGTGAAAGCATCGTTTTGTTTGATGCCATCATCAACTTGCTCTTTCAGCTTTTTGCGATTGTCTGTGCTATCGACCGCGAATAAGCAAACCGTGTATAACAGACCAAGCAGGTCACCCAAATGAACTTTGCGCTTACCTGTGTTTTTCTTGATGATTTTGGTGATCGCTTCGATCTGTTCTAAAGCTAACGCATAGTTGCCACGGCTGATTGCGACCGCGAATGCATGTGTGCTTTGATGCTCATCCAAGCAGTACGCTGTTAATTTTTTCAATGTAGCGAAATCGGCACGCAGCAGTGTTTGCCAGATTAATTGCTCCAGGACTAGTGGAATACCTTCACCCAACTGCGCTAAATTTTCTAGTGCATATTGATAAGCAGCTTGGATGTCACCGGCAGTCCAATTGTTTTGGTAAAACAAATCAGACAGCAAAATACCTTTACTGAACGCGGAGAATTGATTAAAGATCAGTTGACCTGCATTGGTCTTAAACAGTTGCTCAGCTAGTACAGTTTTGTCACCGGTGCGTGCTTCGAAAAATTCATTGCGCCAATAAGCGATTCCATCGATTTCATTAATCAAACAGGAAAAGAATAATTCACGTCGACAAAAAGCCGCGTTTTGCACCTTCCAATGTTTGTATTCTTCCCGCTTACTGAGAATCACGCGAATGCTACTAATCCAAGCATGGATGTCGCTGTATTCCAATAGATGTGCAATCAACGGCATCTGCAAGCCTTCATTCAGCACATAGCCTTTACCGCTTACAGGCGAGACTAATTGCTTTTCATGTAGCACGGCCAATTGATCGCGCACCGCGATCACTCCCGGTACTTCACCCGCTTTTCCAAAAGATTCGCGCCGCTGCAATAATAATTCCAGCATGACATTTTGGCTGAGCGGCGAGTCAAGTAGCGCGAGTGCATACAGAAATGCAAATTCCTGCGCTTTCAGATGATCAAATTGGTGCATTGGCTGAGTGGTTTTGAGGAATTCTGAAAGCAGGATTTTACCTGATTTGTGATTTAAATAAGTTTTGGATCAGCCGAATCATTGGATAGTCATTCAGTAAATGTCATAAGAAAAACATCGTCAAACTTTGTTAAAAAAAATTTTCCTTGTGGAAACTTGACTATACTAACTTGTGATTCAAATTCACGGTAATTGATTCGGTAAGCCATTGAAAACTAATCAGGTAAGAACCTTGAGGCGTTTGCCGTTGAAGGTATCGAGCAATGCTGGAGTCTGCGCATCGTACTGTGGGTGGCGGTGACTCTGTCATGCATGAGGAGGAAATAATCATGAAGCTGAATAACTTAAAAATTCGTTATAAATTAGGATTAAGTTTTGCTGTTGTGATCGCCTTAATGCTGATCGTCTCGGTAGATTCATTTTCTGGCATGAAAAAATTATCTGCTGATATTGAATTGGTCGGGAATGATCGTCTTCCAAAAGTGAAGTTGGCACAAGCCATCAAGAATGCTTTAAATGAGAATGCGCGGAACATGCGTAACATTCTTCTGCTACGAGACGTCGAATCTCAAAAAAACGAATACGATGGTATCGAGAAGAGCAACACGATTATTTCTAATTCAATTGTCGAATTGGAACGTAGAATTACCTCAAAAAGAGGGCAAGGACTGATTAAAAATTTAATGGAAGCGAGTTCTGCATTCAGTGAATCGACAAGCAAGTTTCTCAATCACACGCGCGCCGGCGAATATGACGCGGCCTTGCAATTAATGCAATCCGACATATTGAACAAGCAAGCTCACTATTTCAATACGCTCGATGCGCTAATCGAATATCAAGAGCATTTAATTGCAGATGCGATACAAGAAGGGGAAGCGATTTTTATACGGGAATCGCGTGCCTTGATTTTTATTTCTGTACTAGCGGTCGCGATTGCGACAGTATTGGGTTGGCTATTGAGTCATACTTTGACGACTCAACTTGGCAAGGCGGTTAATTTAGCAAACAAAGTCGCGAACGGTGATTTAAGAACCAACATACAAGTTAACTCTACCGACGAGATTGGTCAATTGTCGTTGGCTTTGCGAGAAATGAACGAAGGCCTTATTAAAATTGTTCAGCAAGTGCGTTCTGGGACGCACACGATTGCGTCAGCTTCGAGT
Source organism: Affinundibacterium baiyunense (assembly GCF_018139645.1). Lineage (GTDB taxonomy): Bacteria > Pseudomonadota > Gammaproteobacteria > Burkholderiales > Burkholderiaceae_D > Undibacterium > Undibacterium baiyunense. The sequence continues at coordinate 48,456 of NZ_JAGSPM010000010.1, read as the reverse complement.
CAGATTGCAGTTGGAAATATGGACCTATCTTCTCGCACCGAAGAACAAGCGAGCTCACTTGAAGAAACTGCATCCTCGATGGAGACGTTGACCAGTATTGTGAAGAAAAATGCAGAGAATGCGTATCAAGCGAGTCAGTTGGCGGATTCTGCATCGGCGGTCGCCACCCGTGGTGGTAAGGTGGTAAGCAAAGTTGTCGATACCATGGACGCGATTAATCAATCATCAAAAAAAATCGTTGACATTATTGGCGTGATCGATGGTATCGCATTTCAAACCAATATTTTGGCATTGAACGCGGCGGTTGAAGCTGCTCGTGCGGGCGAACAAGGGCGTGGATTTGCGGTAGTGGCATCTGAAGTGCGTACGCTTGCCCAACGCTCAGCCACAGCCGCCAAAGAAATTAAAGCGCTGATTGACGATTCTGTTAGTAAAGTCACTGATGGCACGCAGTTGGTCGATGAGGCTGGAAAAACCATGCAAGAAATTGTTACTAGCGTCAAGCGTGTAAATGATGTCATTGGTGAGATTTCAATAGCGAGTAATGAACAAACTGCTGGAATTGAGCAGATAAATATGGCGATATTAAAGATGGACGAAGTCACGCAGCAAAATGCCTCTTTGGTTGAAGAGGCTGCAGCAGCAGCGGAATCAATGCAAAACCAAGCACAGAGTTTGGAGTCAGCAGTGAGCGTATTTAAGCTCGAACAGCAACAAGCGATTGCCGCAAGTAGTGCAAATAGTGCACATACGCCGGCAATAAAACATCATCGCTCACATCCAGCTACAAGTAAGAAGACGACTCTGCGAGGTAAATCGACTTTGCAACTACGATATAGTTGATCGCTGCTATCTTGCGGGTTGATCGTCGATGCGCTGCCATCTGATGTCATTAGTTTATTGTTGATTCGAATAAACTCTCTAAGCCTAGTCATTAACAAGTAACAAAGCATTCATAGTATCAAGGCCTTCATCACTCGGAGGTCGTATATGAATTCTCAACATAGTCGTCGTCAGTTTATTCGTCAATTCGCCGCTAGCACTGCGGTTGCTTCAACTAGTCTCGCTTTAAGTGCATGTGGCGGTGCCGGAATTGCGCCGGTGTATGCGACTTTTGAGCATGGTGTCGCTAGTGGCGATCCCTTGAGTGATCGCGTTATTATTTGGACGCGGGTGACGCCATCGAGCAACTACGATGGCCGAGATTTTGAATTGACCTGGCAGCTTGCAAGTGACGAGCAGTTTTCTAAGGTGATTAAGTCAGGTTCGATTGTGACCAACGCGAGTCGTGATTTCACTGCAAAAATTGACGTGACCGGCTTGAGCGCTAACACCAATTACTTTTATCGCTTCAACTTTGATAGCCGCTTATCGCCAGTGGGTCGTACCAAGACTTTGCCGATTGGTAGCGTGCAACAAGTTAAGCTCGCAGTCGTTTCTTGTTCGAATTATCCGGCCGGATATTTTCATGTCTATGCAGAGATTGCCAAATTAACCGATCTTGATGCAGTGCTACATCTTGGCGACTATATTTATGAATATCCACGCGATGGTTACGCTTCGCAAGATGCGGCGAGTTTGAATCGTCAAGTTGAACCAAAAACCGAGATCGTTACCTTGACGGATTACCGTACCCGCTATGCGATTTATCGTAGCGATACCGATCTGCAAGCGGTGCACGCGAAGCATCCTTTTATTGCGGTTTGGGATGATCACGAGTTTGCCAACGATACTTGGAATGGTGGCGCAGAAAATCACGATCCTGCCAAAGAAGGCCCATTTAGCGCACGTCGTGCTGCGGCGCTGCAGGCCTATCATGAATGGATGCCAATTCGCTTGCCGGATGCGAGTAAAAATGATCGTATCTACCGCTCATTCGATTTTGGTAATCTAGCTTCCTTGCACATGTTGGATACACGACTAATTGGTCGTGATAAGCAGTTATCTTATGCTACGTATATGGGAGCTGGTGGTGCGTTTGATGCGGTAAAATTTAGTGCAGACATGAGTAATCCAAACCGTCAATTGATGGGGGCGGAACAAACCACATGGTTGCAAGCGCAAATGAGTAAATCAACTGCTACTTGGCAGATTTTAGGTCAGCAGATTTTAATGGCGCGTATGAATATTCCAGCACCATTGGTGTTGGGACAAATTAGCTTTTCGGATTACACCACGCTATTAGGAAAAGCCCAACTAGCACCCGCAACCTTAACGTCGAGCGAAACAGCGATACTGGCGCAACCCGCGATTCCATACAATCTTGATGCTTGGGATGGCTACGTAGTGGCCCGCGAGACTGTATTTGCGACCGCCAAAGCATTGGATAAAAACCTTATCTCTTTGGCTGGAGATACGCATAATTCATGGGCGAGTGATTTGCTTGATTTGAATGCAAATGCGATCGGTGTGGAGTTTGGTGTTTCGTCCGTGAGTTCACCAGGTTTTGAAGAATACTTTGCGAAAGAAGATCCGGCGAAAGTAGCAGCAGGATTAGAGCAAATCATTGCGCCATTGGTCTACGCAGAAACGAAAAGTCGAGGCTATATGTTGGTTACGGCCACACCGTCTGAAGCGCGTTGTGAATGGCGCTATGTGAGCACGGTGAAGTCAAAAACATATACCGCTGTGAGTGGTAAAACTCTCAAGGTCTTACCCGGCAAAGCGAACCGTAAATTGTTGTCGACTTGAGTTGCGCACTGAGATAAGTCGTATATGAAGAAGGAAGCGCGGCGGTGGCGATGCTTCCTTCTTTGTACAAGCTGAATTACTTTAGCTTGTAGCCTCGCAGTTTGCCAACAATGCCGGTTGGAAAAAAGTAGACCGACAGAATAAACAAAACACCCAGCCACAGCATCCAACGATCAGGATGAAATATTTGTGCCAAGATAGGAAAATCGACTAGCGATTCAGCGCCTTGTGCCATCAAATTCTTTAAGTAATTTTGTGCAACGATAAATAATGCAGCGCCGATCACTGCACCATATAAAGTACCCATACCACCGATCACGACGATCAATAAAATATCTGTCATCACTTCAAAACTTAACATGGTCTTGGGTCCAACATAACGCAGCCACAGCGCCATTAAAGCACCTGCTAACGCAGCAAGTAAGGCGGCTAAGCAATTCGCCAGCACGCGATACACAACGGTACGATAACCAAGCGCTTCGGCGCGGAATTCATTTTCTCGTATTGCCTGTAAGACGCGACCGAACGGCGAATTGACGACGCGCAGCAAGAATAAAAACAATAATACGCAAACGCTAAATACGATGTAATAGGTAATGATCTTGCCGTCGATGGTACGTCCCCATAAATCATTTTCAAATAGCTGAAAGCCGGGTGTCAGAATTTCTGGAACGCGAAAGGTAATGCCATCTTCGCCACCGGTGAGATCAGACAGTTGTGACGCCAATACAGCAAATGAGGATGCTACTGCCAAAGTAATCATCGAGTAAAAAATAGCACGTACGCGTAAGGCAAATAAACCGATCATCAATGCGAGTGCCACTGTCAAGATCAAAGCGAGTAATACACCGATCATGATGATGCCCCAGCCTGGTGTGCCGGATGATAGTGCTAAGCCAACGCCGTAAGCACCGATGCCAAAAAACATCGTATGTGCGAATGAAACGATGCCGGTATAGCCGAGTAGTAAATCGTAAGACGCGACCAAAATAATGTAGATGCAAATCGTCGCCACGGTATTCAAAGGACGCGCCCCGCTCGTGATGAATGGTGCCGCAGCCAATCCGAAAAATGTCAGCAATAATAAAGCCGATAGCATACGGCTACGCGGTAGATCATCGGACAAGAGTTGACGGAATAGATTCATATAATTTTCGTTCTCTAGGTAAATTGCAGCAAATTTTTACGGCATACGTTTTCTCGCATGCGATTAAGCTCCGCGCCGACCAATCGCATACATACCTGCTGGCCGCCACAATAAAATCGCCATCATCAAAGCAATATTTGATACTAAGGCGAATTTGGGTGCTAAAAATCCTGCGTAATTCGTTACCAGCGCCATCAATAAAGCACCAATAAAACAACCGCCAACCGAGCCTAAGCCACCAATGATGACTACGATGAATACCATAACCATGACTTCACTGCCCATCGCGGCGGTCAGTGTTTCTTTGTACAAGCCCCACATCACACCACCTAAACCAGCGAGTGCTGAGCCGGCCGCAAATACCGCGACGAATAGACGACGAATGCGATAACCCAAGGCTTCCACCATCTCGCCATTTTCAACACCTGCGCGGATTAATAAACCTAGCTTGGTACGATTCAGAATCAAGAACATGGACAAAAAGACGAAGATGCCAACAACTACCGCGATCAATCGATACTTCTCAATCGCTGCATCGCCAATAAAAATCGCGCCACGTAGACTTTCTGGTAGGGGCAAAGGAACTTGTTCAGCGCCCCAGATGACACCGATAATTTGTTCGGCGACGATCATGCCACCCATAGTAATGAGAATTTGTTTTAAATGTTGTCCATACACAGGCATGATGATCAGGCGTTCAAACGCCCAACCTAAAACTGCAGTGACTAACATTGCAACGACAAGGGCTAAACCAAGTACGCCCAGATTCATCCATAAAGAATCAATCTCTAGCCATCCCTTCTTCGGCAATAGCACCATGGTTGCTGCGTAAGCGCCGACGGCGACAAATGCACCGTGACCGAAATTTAAAACATCCATCAAACCAAACACCAGCGTCAAGCCACTAGCCATGATGAAGATCATCATACCCATTGCTAGCCCGGCCACAGTCAAGGTCAGCCATGTGGGAAAACTGCCGATCAAGGGCAGCATCGCCAACGCCAAAACAGGGACTAAAAAAAGAGGCGCTAGATCGCGCGGTTTGCTTGGTAGATCAGGATTGCTCATATACGGTAATTACCTATTGCTTGATGTGACGGCAAATTGTTCTGGCTTTATTGATGGCTAGCCAGCGATAGTCCTAATAATTGTTGCTGTAAGTCTTCATCATCTGCCAGTTCGCGCATGCTGCCGGTATGTACGACACGACCATCATCCATGACGGCTACCGTGTCACCCAAATTTTTCACAAAATTAAAGTTCTGCTCAACCAAAAGTATGGTGGTATCGGTCGCTTTGAGTTCTTGGAAAGCGTCCATCAGGCTTTGAATAATGGCAGGTGCCAAGCCTTTGGTTGGCTCATCAACCAGTAATAATTTGCGCGGCTCTATCATCGCGCGTGCAATCGCTACCATTTGTTTTTGACCTCCGGACAAGTTGCCGGCAGGGTAATTCCAGAACTTTTTTAAAGCGGGAAAGAAAGCAAAAATCCATTCTAGTCGCTGCGTATCCATCGTTCCATTGCGTGCGGCTAAGTGCAGGTTTTCTTTCACGGTCAAATCAGAAAAGATCGCCATACTTTCAGGTACATAGGCAATGCCTGCTTGTGCAATCATTGGCGTTGCTTGCGCTGCGATGTTGTTGCCATCGAACAGAATGCTACCTTGGCTGGCTTTCCATAAGCCCATAATCGTGCGCAAAGTAGTGGTCTTGCCAGCACCATTTCGACCAAGTAAAACCGAGAGACCTCCGCGCGGCACTTGCAAATCGACACCTTGCAAAATGTGGTATTCGCCAATATGCGTATGGACGCCATTCAACGCTAATAGTGGTTGAGCGACTTGGGTTGGATCTATTACTTCAGACATCTTACGCCACTCCCTTACCTAAATACGCTTCTTGCACTATGGCGGATGCCATCACACTAGCTGGTTCACCATCCGCCACCAAGGTGCCATTGTGTAGCACGATGATGCGGTCAGCTAAAGAGCGCACCACGTCCATTTTGTGTTCGACTAAAAGGACGGTTTTATTTTTTTCCGACTTTACTTCTTGGATCAGATTCAACACCACCGGCACTTCATCCACACTCATGCCTGCTGTAGGTTCATCAAACATCATAATCTCAGGCTCTAGAGCCAAGAGGATGGCGACTTCTAGTTTGCGCTTATCACCATGCGATAAGGTAATGACGCGATCTTTGCTGCGGGTCGCTAATGCCACGCGTTCTAAATAATGCTCAGCACGTTGAATTAATTCACGATGACTAGACCACAGGGAAAAAATATTCAAACCAATTCCGGCCCGACTTTGCACCGCCAGGCGCACATTTTCCATTACCGATAAATGTGGAAACAAATTAGTCAACTGAAACGCACGTCCGATGCCAGCGCGTGTCCGTTTGGCTGCACCAAACTTGGTAATGTCTTGACCAAATAAACTAACGCTGCCTGCACTGGCATTCAATTGACCCGAGATCAGATTGAAGTAAGTGGTTTTGCCCGCGCCATTGGGGCCGACGATGACAGTGAGGCTGCCCGGATAAAAATCGGCGCTCACTTGATTGACCGCGACATGACCACCAAAGTGGATGCTCAAGTCGCGGGTACTCAAAGAAGGCGAGCTAACAGTAGATGTGCTGCTGGTTTGCATGTGCTGTGCTATCTAGAATGAACTATCGTTTGTTTTTTACTGGAACAGGAATATCGCTAACAGGAATTTCGCGTACCAATTCCAAAATATCCCATTCGTTTTTCTGATCTTTTTTGATCTTGAAGTGATACATGGTTTGCAGTGCTTGATGATCTTCTTTGCGGAAATTCATCTTGCCTTTTGGCGTATCAAATTCCATGCCTTCCATTGCCGTGATCAATTTTTCTGTATTAGTCGATTTGGCTTTGTTCAAAGCGGTGTACACCGCACTAGCAGCAGCAAAACCGCCGGCGGTAAAGAAATCTGGTGGTGCTTTAAAACGTTTGGTATGTTCAGCGACCAACCAATCATTCATTTTGTTTTTAGGAAAATCATAGTAGTAGTAAATCGTTCCTTGTGTACCCGCGTATGATTTCCATAACTTCATCACCGGCAAAATATTGCCACCCGGTGCTAGATTGATACCAAAGCGCTCTGGTTTGAGATCCGCTAACTTATTCATTGGACTTGGTCCTGCCCAAACGATTTGCAATATGCGTGGTTCTGGTTTGTTTTTTAATGCATCGAAAATTCTTTGCGCAGGTGCGGTGAAGTCTGTGGTGTTTTGTGCAGAAAATTCTTCATGCACGACTTTAGCTTTCGATCCTGCCATCGTCAGCGCTTCTTTTGCCGCTTTAATTGCGTCACGTCCAAACGCATTATCCTGACTTAAAAACGCGATGCTGCCACCAGCTTTAATTGTGCTCGCCGCCGCCAAAGCATCTTGCATAGAATTGCGGCTCGTGCGGAAAATATAACGATTCCATTTGTCACCTGTAATCGCATCAGCAACCGCAGGTTCAACGATTAAGATTTTTTTGTATTCTTCTGCGACTGGCAACATCGCTAATGCCGAGCCAGAAGAAGTGGTGCCGACTGCGATATCTACTTTGTCATCGCCATAAGCTTCAGCCAACAATGCGCGTCCCATATCCGGTTTGCTTTGATCGTCTTTGATGATGACCTTGATTTTCTTGCCGTTGACTTCCATCTTGCCAGCGGTCAGATACTCCAGTCCCATCATAAAACCGGTTTCAGTTTCTTTTGCATACGGTTCTAATGCGCCTGTCTTGCCAGCGATCAGTGCAATTTTAATGTCTTGTGCAATTGCTGCGCCGCTAGCGCTAAGCAGGCTCAAGCCCAAGCCAAGGCTGATCACAACTTGCTTGAGTTCGAATTTGAATGGATTGCCTTTTTTGTGCGAGGTAGACATACGTGCTCCTTTGGTATTTTCTATCGTGATATTTTTATTCAACTTGCTGTAAAAATTTCTGTAAAGCCTGTAATGCTTCGACTTCGGTCAGCATCGGTGCATGACCGACTTGTGGTACTTCAACGTATTGCAATTGCGGGCAAACTTGCTTCATATAGTTTGCTTGTTCAACTTCGAGTAAATCCGAGATCGCGCCGCGCACTAACAAGCAAGGACGATTTTTGCTTAGGCGTTTAAATGCCCAACGTGCTAACCAAGAAGTCGCCTTTAATTTGCCCGTTTTGAGTGGGGTCGCAATCAAAGGATCATACTGCAATTCCAATTCACCCTGCGCATTCTCTGCAAACGCACGATGTGCCCATTTATCCCATTCTTGATCTGTATTGTTAGGGAAGGCAGATTGGTTAATTCGCTGAATATAATGACGCGCTTGTTCCCAAGTGGTGCAATGCATACCGTCACCTGCATAGCCAGCGATTCTGTCTAAGCCTTTTTGTGACAACATCGGACCCACATCGTTCAATACCGCTGCAGCAATCAAGCTGGATTTACGAATTGCCAGCGTCATGGTGATTAAGCCACCCATTGAGGTGCCGATAAAAACCGCACGGCGGATACCAAGTTGCTCGGCTAGACTAACGACATCATTGGCATAGACCCAAGGGTGATAGTGGGCTGTTTTGTGAGCATGTTGCGAACGTCCTCGGCCGCGCACATCCACCGCGATCACACGTCGTCCTTGCTGTGCTAATAGTGGTGCTAGTTCATTAAAATCAGCTGAATTGCGCGTCAAGCCATGAATACAAATAATCGGGAGCTTAGCGGTGGCTGCAGCGGCGTTTGCAACAGTGTGTGCAGCATAATCACGCGCATACAAACGTAAGCCATCTTTGCTAGTGAAATAAACGTCTTTGTAATCGCTCACGATGATCAAGCCCTGATTGAATGTGCAAATAGGAATAGGGAGCTGCGAAGCAGCGAATGAAATTCGTAAAAAAAACGACCAGCCCGTCAGCTCATTAGCGTAATCGCTAAATAACGCAAGCGTTGAGCTGGTCGCAAATTTTCTAAAACGTGAATGAGATTGCCGTGGCTGCATACCAGAGCCACTGCGATATCTCCATTTTAGAAACGATAGTCCAAAGTTAAGGTGTAAGTGCGTGGGTTGCCGTAGAACGCTGTGGTGCTACCTTCACCCAAGGTTGGGAACAAGTAGCCAGCAACTTTGTAACGCACATCGCTCAAGTTTTTGCCGTGCAAACCAACACGTACGCGATTATCTGAGCGACTCCAAACCAAACTTGCATCCCATAATTTGTAGCTGTCTTGATCAAGGATTGGTGTTGGAGTTTCGAACTGATAGGTTTTGCCGCGGAACGCCACACTACTACTCAAGCTGAGTTTGCCGGAATTGCCTAACAAAGCCATATCCCAATCATAGTTGGCACGGACGCTCGCGGTTTGTTTTGGCGTATTTTGGAATACGCGCAAATTAGCCACGTCGATATTGCCTGCACCGATATACTTGGTGTAGCGCGCGTCGATGTAACTGAACATACCAGACATGCTAAACGCATCAGTTAAACGTGCCGTTGCTTCCAGTTCGATACCATCAATTTTGGCTTTACCGGCATTGGTGGTCACCCCTGCGAAGCTATCGTCTTTGCCGTCACCATTGGTATCAATCGCGACTGAACCCGGGATTTGTACGTCTTTGTAATCACTGTGGAAAACTGCGACGTTAGTCAGTACCGTATTTTTTGCAAAGGCGGATTTCAAACCGATTTCGAAAGTGCTGATTTGTTCCGGCAAGAAGCCTTGTTTCGCTTTGTCTAAACTCAGTTTAGAGCCAACCAAATTCATCCGTGGATCAAAGCCACCACCTTTAAAACCTTCAGTCCATGATGCATACACGTTTTGGTCTGCGCTAGCTTTCCAACCTAACGAAACACGTGGTGTGAATTTCTTGTCTTCACGATGCAAATCAGATTTCGTTAAATTGGTATCGGTTCTGAACAAGATTGCCGCAGGGTTACCCATTGCTGGTGAACCTGCTGTACCTAAATAGATTTGACGCAAGATAGTGGCTTCGCGTTTATCGACGGTATAACGACCACCAACAGACAAGTTCAAATCTTTAGTCAAATCAAAGCTCGCATCGGCAAATGCTGCCCATGCTTTGGTATCGATATCACCTTCTGTGAAAGTGGATGTGCCGAGCAAGCGCACGTCAAATTTATTGTATGCATTGGCATCGATGTAGTAGACCCCAGCGACGCCTTGGAATGCTTTACCAGTGTAAGTCAACTGAAACTCTTGGCTGAACTGCTTGTTTTTGTACAGTGCAGGTACGTCAAAATCAACCGTGCCTAAAGAGTCGAAATCAATCGGGGCATACGATTTGTCATGGCGTGAAGAAGTCACCGATTTCAACATCAAATCGGATTCAAGTTGATATTCGACCAAAGCCGATACACCACTTTGTGTCACTTGTTGTTTGTGGCCTAATGCCGTGTTTAAGTTAGCGCGTGAGTCATACACATTGCTCAAGATTGGGGCACCGCTGATTTTGCCGACAGTTAAGCGATGACCGTGTTTAGGATTGGAGTCGTCTTGACTGGTATCGGCGGAAACACGAATGAACAAAGAACTGTTTGGCAAAAACTCGGCACTTAAACGCGCCGCTGTTACATCTTTGTTGTAGTTGTCTTCACCTGTTGTAAAGTTGGTGCCGAAACCATTACGCTTAAATTTCGCCAGTGTGCCACCAACGCGCACAGTCTCTGATAGTGGCGTACTCGCAGTTAATACACCATCCATTTGACCATAGCTACCAACCGAGGTTTTGAGGCGAACATCGGTGTTTGGTCCCATCTTGCGCGTGACATACTTAACCGCGCCACCAATCGTATTGCGACCGTATAAAGTTCCTTGTGGTCCACGCAGTACTTCGATGCGTTCCACATCATAAATATCGGCAACTGCACCTTGTGGGCGTGCCAGATAAATATCGTCGAGATAAATACCAACACCAGATTCAAAGCCAGCCAAAGGATCTTGTTGTCCAACACCACGAATGAAAGAGGTGAGTGTTGAGTTGGTACCGCGTGACGCGCTCATGGTTGTATTTGGCAGCGTTAACACCAAGCCAGTGATATCTGCGACGCCGCTTTTGGATAATTGCTCAGCGCTATAAGCTGTCACTGAGACTGGAACATCTTGCAAGGTTTCTTCGCGGCGACGAGCACTCACCACGACTTTGGAAATTTGTGTGTCATCGTTGGCTTTTGCCGTGGCGTCGCTAGACTGTGCTTGCGCAAAGCCAATGCCACTGCCATAAATGGCGAAGATCGCAGCAGCAGAGCGGCTGAGTAGAACGAGATTACGCTTAGATTGTTTTGAGGAAGTCATGATAAGTCTCCAGAGTTTTTATGGTTTCGAGTCCACCGTTTATGCCATTGGAGTGCAATGAGCGGCCTGTCGAAGCGGTATTACCGTTTTTTTGATTTCAGGTGGTATGCGATTGCATTAACACGGATTGGAGTTTGTATGAATTCAAAGCGCTTAGAAACCCGTCCAATTGCCAACCGACTGTGCATAAATGCACATCAATAAATTATTGATAATTAAAACGCGTCTTGCTGCAAGAGAACGCCATATTTGATCGAATTTGCACGAAATAAGCGCCAAAATTGTGCAGTGCACGCACGTGGTAAGTGCGCAACAAACTGATCAATGCGCTAAGACGGCGCATTTTTCTCTTAATAAAAGAGTATTTTCAACCGAAAAGAAGCTAATTGCTAAACTTATGTGCTTTGATGCACAATCGCGTTACGGTGTTCCACTTTGCATGATTGATGTCGCGGAATCTGGTAATTTGGAACACATGAAGCTGCTTGTGAAATGCTTGCAACTGCGATGTTTTATTGCAACTACCGAAAAATAAGCTAATAAATTACGTCACAGATCATCAACGAAAAAACGGAATGTTATGACTACTTTGCCCGAATGGACCGATCTACGTTTTTTCCTTGAATTAGCGCGTTCGGGCACGCTGTCCGGCACCTCGCGACGCTTATCGGTTGAACACACGACTGTCGCTCGACGCATTGATCGATTGGAAGAACAGCTAGGCGCAACTTTGTTTGATCGTAGCCGCGAAGGTTATCAATTGACAGAAATGGGGCTCGCTTTGTTGCCCCACGCCGAAGCGATGGAAAGCGCGGTCACCGCAGCACAAGATGAATTAAGTGGGGCACAAATTTCTGTACGAGGGATTGTACGTTTGGGCGTGCCCGAGATTTTAGGCTCGCGCGTGATAGCACCCGCGCTAGTCAACTTATTGCAAGCCCATCCTGATTTAAGCGTGGATTTATTATTGCTACCGCGTTTTGCCAACTTAGCCAATCGCGAAGCGGATCTCGGTGTGATGTTAGATCCGCCTAGCACCGGGCGTTATATGGTGACGCGCTTAGCCAGTTTTCGCATGTACATTTATGGCGCGCCATCTTACTTAGCCAAGCATCCACCAATCAAGGAGCATGCAGATTTAATCAAACATGATTTCGTCGATTACGTGCAAGATCGCTTGGCCAGTAGTGGCTTGAATTACATGGGCGAATTGGGTTTTACGCCACATCGTCGTATGTGCTGCACCAGTCTCGCAGCCCAATGCGAAGCCGCCGCGCTTGGTTTAGGATTGATTGTGGCGCCTCCGTATGCGGTGCCCGATGATGGTCGTTTGGTGCGAGTTTTAGAAAAGAATTTTTATGCAGAGCGTTCGTTTTGCTTAGTCGCACCAACCGATTTATATCGCCTACAAAGGGTACGTGTGGTCTGGAATTTATTGCGTGATGTGGCGGAGAAAAATCCGGCTTTATTTATCGTTCCAGAATAAGTGAGATTTGCCGAACGATGCTGACCTTAGCAGACCTTAACTGAGCCGAGTTTGTTGCGGCATCGCTAACACTTTGCCCGCTATTCCTCTTACAATGCGCTCTCCCTAAATGGAGTTTGCTGCATCGTGTTTTCATTTTCTTTATCCACTGCTCGTCTGCGATTGTTCCAAGTGATGCGTTGGTGCCGTTCTCATCCCTTGCGCGCAAGTTTTGCGTTGGTCTTGTCGGCCTTACTGTTGTTGGATCAATTTTTTCCGCCACCGATTCCACGAGATGAGCCCGGCATGGTTGTAGTGGCGCGTGATGGCAGTCCTTTACGTGCTTGGCCCGATGCAGATGGTGTATGGCGCTTTCCTGTTACGCCCGACAAAGTATCAGAGAAATATCTGGATGCCTTATTGACCTATGAAGATCGCTGGTTTTATTGGCATCCGGGAGTGAATCCCTTAGCGCTGACGCGCGCCGCCTGGCAATGGCTAAGACATGGCGAAATTGTGTCAGGTGGATCTACTCTAAGTATGCAAGTGGCGCGTGCCTTGGAACCAGTGCCACGTAGCTTATCTGGCAAACTCAAACAGATTGCACGTGCTTTGCAATTAGAAATGCGCTTGTCTAAACGCGAAATTCTCACTCTGTATTTGAATCATGCACCCATGGGTGGGATTGTCGAAGGCGTGGAGATGGCGAGTCGCAGTTATTTGGGTAAGAGTGCGCATCAACTCTCTGCTGCGGAAGCCGCTTTACTAGTCGTGTTACCGCAAGCACCATCGCGCTTGCGGCCTGATCGTCATCCGGCACGAGCGCAGTTATATCGCGACAAAGTATTAAAACGGATGGCGCAATTGCGGCATTGGACACAAGCTGAAGTCGATGACGCTTTGATCGAAAAAGTGGGAGCGAATCCACCGCGTTTAGCATGGTTAGCACCATTGGCGGCAGAACGATTACGGCAATCAGTAACGCGTCAAAAATTAAAAAACACTACTGCAAGTGGTGCTCAGACGACTATTGTGCAATCGACATTAGATAGAGAAGTACAAACCTTGCTAGAACGTATGTTGGCCGACAAAGTGAATCAACTACCGCGCTTTGTATCAATGGCTGCGATGGTGATGGATAGTAAAACGATGGAAGTGTTAGGCTACGCGGGTTCCGCTGATTTCTCTGATGAGCGTCGTTTTAATCATGTGGATATGGTGCGAGGGATTCGATCCCCTGGTTCGACCTTAAAACCATTTCTGTATGCAATGGCCTTAGATGATGGTTTGATTCATTCCGAGAGTTTATTGGCTGACACCCCGCAATCTTTTAGTGGCTATGATCCCGGCAATTTTCAAGCTAGTTTCTCTGGTCCCGTGAGTGTGTCAGAAGCCTTGCAAAAATCCTTGAATGTCCCCGCTGTGGATTTGCTTGATCGGATAGGCGCGAGTCGCTTTACTGCACGATTGTCGAGTGCTGGATTACGTTTGCGTTTGCCGAAAGATGCCTCGCCCAATCTGAGTGTCATCTTAGGTGGCGCTGGCACCAGCTTAGAAGAATTGGTAGGCGCATATCGTTCGTTGGCGATGGCAGGAATGGCAGGCGCACCGCGAATTACCCCCGATGCGCCTGTGCGCGAGGCACGTATGATGAGCGCTGGTGCAGCATTTATTATTCGCAATATTCTAGAAACCGGTGGACATCCAGACCAACCCTTTGTCGAGGATGGCCCAAGCAGTCCACGTTTGGCGTGGAAAACTGGTACTAGCTATGGTTTTCGTGATGCTTGGGCAGTTGGTGTTAGTGGCTCTTACACCTTGGGCGTGTGGGTTGGTCGCCCCGATGGTACGCCCAATCCGGGATTCTTTGGCGCGAATATTGCTGCGCCCTTACTACAACAGATTGCGCTTGCATTGCCACGCAGTCGCGACTATTTACGCACACAACCTGCCGAGGTCGGCAGTGCTCAGATTTGCTGGCCTTTAGGAACCGCATTTGATAAAACAGCGCCAGAACATTGTCATGTAAAACGTAGTGCATGGATTTTAAAAAACACGATTCCGCCGACTTTGCCAGATCGCTTACGTGCACGCGGATTGCTTGAGATGATTTGGATTGATCCCAAGACACAATTGCGCACCTTGCCAGCTTGCGATGCGCAAGCACGACAAAAAGAAGTGGCACGTTGGCCTGCCTTATTAGAAGCGTGGCTGACACCACAACGACAACAAGATTTGGGTGTCACCGCTTGGTCTGCAGATTGTCCTCAAGCTGGTATAGCTGGTGGTATCAAATTAATGGGACTCAATAGTGGCAGCCGCTTGCGTGCGACACCAGGAAAATCTAGCGTATTCGTCACGCTAGATGCAGTTGGCGGAAGCGGTCGACACTATTGGTTATTAGATGGCCAACAAACTGAAAACGCGAACGGGAAAAAACGTCAAAGTTTTACGATAGACAGCCCCGGCGCGCATCACATCACGGTGATTGATTCACTTGGCCATGTTGATAGCGTGCGCTTTACGCTCGACAAAAAATAAGTTGTGGCGTATTCATTAAGCTGAGACTAAGCAAAAATTAAGCAACGATTCCGCAAAAATTAAGCAAGGTCGTTGAATTGCTAAGCGACTTTGCGAATGCTCGTACCCAATTTCTCCGAGAGTAAGCCGAGGTAATGGGTTTGTGTTTTTAACGAGAAACCCGCCGAGTAGGGATTCATAAAGCCATGCTTGCTACCGATGGCGATTTCGGCATGATAGCCACGTTCGCGTAATTGCTTGACTAGTTGAGCAGGCTTAAAAGCGTTTTCGTGTTCCGCAAAAACAAAGTGCACATTGGCATTTGTTTGAATATCTAAATGATCGCGAATTCTCGAACCATAAAATAAAGTAATGCTCTCTAAATGTTTTGCCTGCGCTGCTTCCGCCAGCCACCAAGCACTAGCTCCGGCGCTAAAGGCGATCACATGTTGTATCCCCGTTCGTCCAATTAATGCCTGTTTCAGTTTATTCGCATAGGCTTGCACACCGCCTTGTGCCAAAAATGCCTGATAAGCGCGTTGTTCATTATCGACGCAAAAACCTTCCTCAAATGGTGAAACGACCAGGCAAGGTAATCCGAGATGGCGCTGTAAGCTAGCGATGGCGGGGGTGTTACCGAAAATGTCGGTAACAATTAAAACAGAAGCGGTCATGGTGTTGAAGCAAGGTTGAAGCTGCGCATACGCTATCAATCGGATAAGCGAAGCGAAAAAAGAGCGCGAAGCTTATCGGGTTGGCGTCATGAATGCAAGTTGAATCGTCGAAACAGTGATGCCGCTGGCTCAATTGGGTGTTGATGCGGCGTGAAATTGGCTTGATTAAGGTGTTTGGTATCGTGCGGGGCTGCTTATTAGCGATCTTATTACTGCCGTTCATCCATCAAAAATTGGATTTCGTCACAAGTCAATCACCTAGCTTGATAGTTTGCGTTGTAATACCGACTTTGACAGTGTGAATATTGGCGATTAGAAATTGGCAAAGTTTTCAATATTCCATATCCAATACTCAATAGATAGGTGAAAGGAGGCAAATGATGAAAGTGCACTTTTATATTGCAGCGCTATGTTTGATCAGTTTGGTACCCGTAACGGCATTAGCACAGACAACTGCGCCAAAGCCAGGCGTGAATGGATCAGCAAACGGTTCAACAAACGGATCTGCAAGCGATAGCCTGAATTTGGTACAGCGACATGCGCAAGCACAAGCCAATTTTGATCAAAAAACTTTAGAGGCGATCACGCATACGCAATATCTTGAAGTATCGCCAGCGGGCGAAGTGGACGAGCGTGCCAAAATGTTGGGCTTTTACGCGCCAGAAAATAAAAAGCAAGTACCTCTAGTTGAAGTATTAGAACCGATCGGACGCGAGATTGGTGACAGCAAATTAATGATCGTTAAATTGCGGTACAAAATGCAGGCGGGAGAACAAGTCAGACAATTTTCTATCCGTGCTAGCTATATGCTGTGTAAAGAAAAGTTAGAGTGGAAAGTTTGTTCGGCGCAGTACACGGGGATTCGTTAGAGCCGAACATCATTGACTAATCACTTGCTTCAGGTTTCAAATTTAATTTAAGATGAACAAGATATAGCAATTGCGCCAACCTGAAACCAATGTTGGCGCAGTTGTGTGCTTAGAAAGTCGATTAAGGTCCTTTCATAACCACTCAAGATTCTTCAAGCTTGATTAAATGTGCTCTCGATAAAGAAAGCGCAAATATAAATCAATACTACTTACTTGAATGTTTTTTAATAAGCTGCGACGAGGATAATCCTCATGCGTCGGATTGCCATACTACTGGCATGATTGGTTTGAATTCCAGACCAAGAAAACAACTATAATCGCGGCTCTCGTTTCTGCGCGTAGTAGTTCTTATTAAAAATCATCAGGGTAGTTATGTATTTTCAATTTTCTCGTTTCATTTCCAAGATCTCCGCTTCGAGTTTGATTCTAAGTTTGAGCTTAGGTCTGAGCCTAGTTTTAAGTTTAAGCGCATGTAATCGCCCATCGGAAGTGGTTGATCCGGCAAACTCTGTCGCTGCTATGCAGAGTACTGATTTGATTGTTGGCACCGGTGTTGCTGCTGAGTCAGGTAAGCAGGTGACCGTGCATTACACTGGTTGGTTGTATGACGCAAAGGCGCCGGGACAACGCGGTCAGCAATTTGATAGTTCAGTCACACGCGGTACGCCTTTTAGTTTTCAACTTGGTGATGGTCAAGTTATTAAAGGTTGGGATCAGGGCGTGCTTGGAATGAAAGTGGGCGGACATCGCAATTTGATTATCCCTTCTGATCTGGCATATGGTCCGCGTGGTCGTGGACCGATTCCTCCTGCTGCGACTTTGGTGTTCGATATTCAATTGATCGCGGTGAACTAGGCGCGGTATTTTGTATCCAAGTAGTGTTTGTGATTGCATCGTGCGGTGCAGATGAATCGTGACAATTGATTATGACTGACGCAATATTGAATGTAGCTTATATAGAAAGTTTCATATGTCAAAAATGAATAAGATAGCCATCGCCTTGGCGCTGAGTTTTAGCGCCCCCGCAATTTTTGCTGCTGAAGTAGGAATTGCGTCGTTTAATTTGGCGTGGATGGGAAGCAAAGACGACTTCAAAAAACATCTTGAAGTTTGTTCTGCGCCACAAGTGAATTGGTGTGAAACTCGCGCCAGAACCATGCGTGATGCGCAGGCACCAACGGCAGAAGAGATTGAGCGCGCCAAGCAATGTCAGGCGAATTTTGAAACGGCTGCTGGTGGTGCTGAAAAGAGCATGCTAGTTGCACCGTGTAATGCCTATCGTCTTAACAGTAATAATTGGCAAAACGCGCATGAGTGGTATGCGCAAAAAGTGAGCGGTTTGGCTGCGACTATCGATAAATTGGTGGTGGACGAGAAGATCTCGATTTTTGCATTTCAAGAAGTTAGCAATCGCGCTGCTATTCAAGATATTTTAGGTAAGCATGCGGCTGATTTTGAATCATGTGTAGCGGAACACAATGCATTTCAAACGGTCGGTTTTGCTTGGAAAAAATCTTTAAGCAAAAGGCCTGTCGTTTGCAAAAACGAAGACTCTTTAGCTATCAAAGAAAAAGCCGATGATCTAAAAGGGATTCGACGTTTGCGCCCTGGTGTGGAATTGAATTTAACGATTGCAGGAAAACCACTGAGTCTTTTAAACGTACATTTAAAATCCTCATGCGCAAATTTAGTAAAAACGGATCGATATCCTGCACGCGAATTAACCGATAACGATGCCGCCTGCAAAATTTTAAATCGTCAAATCGCGCCACTAGAAAACTGGATAGAAACAGTTGCGGCGAAGACACCGATGTTTATCGTGCTAGGCGACTTTAATCGTCGTATTGACGAAGAAGCCGCCGCGAATATTTCTGCCAAAGAAGTGCGTCTTGATGGTTCTGATCCTGCTAGCCCAAATCGCACGGGCACAACCGGAGAAGTGACATCACGCGTGATGTGGCAAGAGATTTCGGACGGTGCACCAAGCCTAGTACAAATCCCATTGGCAGAAGGATCTGCTTGCAAAGGATTTGTCGGCTTAGATCATATTTTGTTTAGTCCGGCATTACATGCCAAACAAACGCAGGGATTTAATTCTATTAAATTACCGGTGGTGCAAGAAGCTGGACAAAAGATCATTTCCAGCGACCATTGCCCGCGCATCGTGAAGATGAAAATCTAAAAAATGATTGGGAGCGATTAATTTTTTCTTAGCTTAGAAAAACTGATCGGCTCCCATGGTCGCATCGCCATCAATACACCAATGCCGTGTCGCTTCTTCAATGGCGATTGCAAACTTTCCGCATGTAATTCTGCAAACTTGCGTTTTAGATGACGTAATTCGGTTTGAAATTTACTCGCCGCTGCCTCGGTCAACATTCCATGCGTGAAGGTGAAATTCTCCATCTCATGATGAAAACGTGAGTTGAGAAAATCTGGCATGCCTTGTTGCCGGAAATAATCACGAATCGGCCCACCTGGTATCCAATCAAAATCGCGGCTGATATTTAAGCGAATCCGATTACCAGGCAGCAAACTAATCAACTTCAATTGATCGAGTTTGAGTAAATGCCGCAGACATTCGGTTTCTGATAAGCGGTAAGTGGCAAGAATATCTGCCATGCTCCAATGATTGACTGCGCACACAGCCACCATCAGCAATACGCTATCAGATACGAGTTCAGTTTCTTGTGCCGTGCTTAAGGTGCTTAATTTCTCGTGACTGAGGCTTGCCTCCTGCGTTAACTCAGCCAAACTAAATCCCAAAAAGTGACTGATTTCGACAATCCTATCGAGTGTGATTGGCGCCTCACTACTTTCACTAAACATGCGCTTGATACTCGCTTCAGATAGTTGTAAAGCTTCGGCAACATCACGGTAGGTTTTTGCCTGTTGCTTCAATTGATACTTAATCGTGTTGAGTAATTGTTTAATTTCAGTCATAGCGTGTTGAGTCGGAGTCGTGGTCGTAGTCGTAGTTGGGATCGCGTTGGTGTTTTTTCGATTAGATACTGAAGAATGCTGGTAATCAGATCATCTAAAAACTGGCCATATTTACCGCTGCATTCCTCATTGCTGTAATCACCCTGTGATGGAATGTGTCGAACTTGAATGGGGCTTACTTTACCATGATGTATCTCGCTTGAATATGTTGAACCACGATCCGTTGAGAGTAGCGTGTTTTGCGACGAATCTTTCGTGATTACTACACTTTGTCATTGATGTTTTGAATTTTGATCAGTTCTTGCGATGCTGCGCATCTTTATTCCTTCTAAACATTTCTGAGTATAGGTGCGCGATGAATAAGCAGTGGCGAATATTACCAATGATTTTAGTGACGATATGTGTTTTGGTCATGCTGATGCATGGTGTGATTTTGCAATACGAGGATTACCATCAATTTGCTGATACACGGCGGTATTTTGCGATTCCCAATACGATGGATGTACTGAGTAATATGTCATTTGGATTGACGGGACTAGTGGGACTATTCGCTACCTACGTACTCTTTCGAAAATCAAATCGGCAGGTACAACATGCAATTCAAACTTCGGCAAATTCAAAGACGCATACTCATCGTTGGCAAGTGAAGGACTTCGCCTATCTAATATTTTTGTTGTCGATTCTGATGACTTGCTTTGGCTCTGCTTATTATCATTGGGCTCCCGATGATGGTCGTCTATTTTGGGATCGTCTACCGATTGCATTGGCTTGCGCCAGTTTGATGGCAGCGGTGCGGATAGAGACGCAACAAATTCGTCCACCGATTTTTGCAATCGCGCATGTACTCTTTATGTTGTTGTTTGCTTTGTTTTCTGTGTTGTGGTGGCAGTACACTGGCGATTTGCGGCCATTTCTGGGATTGCAGATCTTGGCAATTTTGTTGATTCCTGTATGGCAGCATCTTTATCCAACGGCTCGCAGGACGCGATGGGTTTTTTTATGTGCTGTGTGTTTGTATGTGTGTGCAAAAGCGACCGAAATCTTAGATGCCGAGATTTTGCATCTCATCGGTTTTGTTAGCGGTCATACGATAAAGCATTTGCTAGCAAGTGCCGCCGCTGCATTAATTTGCTGGAATTGGCTGCGTGCGAAACTTTAAGTCACGCAAGCAGGTGTCGTAATCGGAGGATAGTCGTATCGCGCGATGAGGTAGCAAAAAATGCTACTTGTCGTAGCGATATATCGTACTTTTTAGATAGCTAAATTGGATCTGCAACTTGCTGCGGGCTTCGTGTTCAAATGGCGCATCTCTGACCTTTTGAATTCGTTCTATGTCCCATTATCGAATCCTGCCACCTGTGTTAGATGCATCACGAGAAGCAAGTGCAAAATATTCCGCAAAGTATAGTTTAAGTACGCAAGAGGAGCTTCGGCTACAAGTGCTGCGTGCAGCAAAGGTGCAGGCAGAAATTCAACGAAGTGCATCGACTAAATTGCCGATACGATTTCGCACTAAGTCGCTGCAATCTTATTTGCGACCATCTTTGCTACCTTCGTTGCTAGTTGTTGCAATGCTTGTTACCTTGGGTGTTTATTTGTTTGTTTAGATCGCAGACGTTTTAGTGCGACGTCCTGTTGGTTAAGGACACGCCGGCTATCGTTAATACACCGCCTACAATCATCGAAATCAGAATTGATTCATTCAATAACAGGGCGCTCAGACTGACGCCAAATACCGGTACCAGATTATTGAAAACCGCAGTGCGTGCTGGACCGATTGTTTTCACACCTTCGTAGTACCAAACAAAACCAATCACGGTACCAAAGATACCGAGAAATACGATAGCGCTGAGTACTTGCCAAGTTAATTTGGCGGTATCTAACATCGGTAATTGATTCACCGCACCCATGCTCAGTAAAAGTAAGCCCCACAAAGAGGCGTAGGTAGTCGCTGCGATTGGCGATAGCCCTTTGAGTGCATGTTTTCCTAGTATGGTGTAAGCGGTCCACGAGCCCACTGCGGCTAACATAAATAGTTCGCCGCTACCCATAGAATGAGAAACATCATGGGCGACACTCATCAGATCACCTCGTGTAATGACAACCGCCGCACCTACAAACGCAATAGCAATTCCTAGCCACTTTGTGAAGCCCAAACGCTCCCGAAACAAGATTGACATCGCTAGTGCCGTCACGATGGGACTTAGGGACACGAACAAAGCACTACGTCCAGCGGGCATGCGCTCTAAAGCCGCTAGAAAGCAAATGTTGTAGAGAAAAATGCCGGTGGCACCAAGGCCAAAGGTCGCATGTTTTTGTTGTCTGCTTAATTTCGGCAAGCCACCTTCAACTCGCCAAGCCAACAACAGTAAAAATACGCAAGCCACTAAAAAGCGACCAGCCGCCGCGATCATGTGTGGGATTTCAGTCGAGACTATGCGACCTGCAATAAAAGTGCCACCCCAAAATAAGGCAACACAGATCAGTTTTAAATAAACCGAGAAGGGGACGGTGTTCATGTGAAATGCTTGATTAAATATTGGCAGACCGAACAAAGCGATACACTTCATCGCTATCCAGCTGGCGAGTCAATTTGCCTTCCAACCACAAATAATGGCAATGCGCTAAAGCTTCGCCAAGAGCAAAGGTCAGTTGATGTGCATCGAGCGCACGCTTAAACATGATGGGCACGATGTCGTGGGCTGATAAAGGTGTCACGCAGGCATCTAACACTTCTTGCAAGCGCTCCGCATGATGATCGCGTAATTGCTGGATACGCGTATGAATGCCAGTAAAGGGCTTGCCATGAGAAGGCAATACCAACGCATCATCTGGCAAATCGGTATATTTTGTTAAGGAGTCGAGGTATTGTTTTACCGGATTCGCTTCTGGCTCCGCGGCAAATACTGAGACATTGGTAGAAATACGCGGCAACACCATATCGCCAGAAATCAGGCAATTTAAATCTGCGCAATATAGCGAAACATGCTCAGGTGAATGGCCAAAACCTGTGATGATGCGCCACGCATGTTCACCAATTATTAGTTCTTGTCCATCTTGTAGACGGTGGTAAGAAGTTGGCACGGTCGGTACTAAGCGCGTGTAGTAGGTTTTACGTTCTTGAATTTTTTCTTGCATTTCGGCAGTGACTAAGCCGTGTTTGCGGAAATGCGGAAACATCGCCGAACCATCTACGCCGGGCAGACCTGCTGACATCATGCGCGCAAATGCGTATTCGCCTGTGCTCATGTAAAGCGGCGCATTCCACAAGGTACACAACCAATCAGCACTGCCAACATGATCGGGATGGCAGTGGGTGGCGATCACGCGTACAACTGGTAAACCTTTGAGATGAGAGGCAAACAAAACTTCCCAGGCATCCCGCGTTGTGTCGCTATTGATGCCGCAATCGACGATCGTCCAACCGTGGATTTTGCCTTGGTCGGTTTGATGGTGATCTTCGATCAACCACACATTGATGTGATTCAGGGCGAACGGCAATCCCATTCTTATCCACAAAATTCCCGGGGCAATTTCTATCGCTTGTCCCGCTTCGGGTATCTGGTTAGCGAGGGGGTAGTGCAATTCTTGTTCTAAGAGATTCATAGCTTTGTGTATGTGATGCAACAGGTGTTCGCTGCAGGGTTGAAGGCCAATACATTAAATTGACGTTTACGTTAACTGCGTTTCAGGTAAGATTCTAAATTCAAAACACAATTGATGTTGGGCTTATCTCGCTATTTGCGAGCATTCACCGAGATTTTTTGGGTGTTTTTAAGATAACTTTATTGTTTGTTTTAATAAAAAATATTTAGCAATGGCAACTTATACAATTACCGAATTAGCAAAAGAGTTTGATATTACACCTCGCGCAATTCGCTTTTACGAAGATCAGGGCTTGATCAGTCCTAGCCGCGAAGGCCCCAGCGGACGCAATCGTGTGTACTCGGCACGTGAGCGCACACACCTGAAGTTAACCTTGCGTGGCAAGCGTTTGGGATTAAGCCTTTCGGAAATCAAGCATCTGGTGACGATGTATGACTCGCCCAAAGATACCGAAGTTCAGCTAAAGAGTTTCTTAGAGGTTTTGGCCAAGCATCGTGCTTCTTTGGAGCAACAACGTGAAGACATCGAAGTGATGCTCGGGGAAATCACCGCGCACGAAGAAGAAAGCCAGCGTTTATTGGAAATTGTTAATAAAGCAAAAAATAACTCCTGAATATTCGTAAATATCTACAAAAACAAGGACTAAATACTTGCAATTGACGTTTACGTTAACGTCAATTGCAAGTATCATTTTTGACTGACGCAAAATGAACTTTTAATTTGTTTTGCCAAATTTTTCGACATTCAGGCGGGCATATAATCTCAAGCTTAGCTTCTACGGACAGTTAGTAGAGTGAGCGAGTCACCGCAGCTTGAAGTCATATCATTACTACCTAGATTGGGGACACTATGTTGCACTTACCAGGTTTAACGTTTGATCACGGCGAAGACATCGCCGCTTTGCGCGAAGCAGTTCAACAATTTGCAGCGGCTGAAATCGCACCGCTCGCAGCCGAAATGGACAAAACAGACCAATTCCCTATGCACCTATGGAAAGCCATGGGCGAAATGGGTTTGCTGGGTATGACGGTTTCCGAAGAATACGGCGGCGCGAATATGGGTTACCTCGCGCACATCATCGCTATGGAAGAAATTTCTCGCGCTTCCGCCTCTGTTGGTTTGTCCTACGGTGCGCATTCTAATTTGTGCGTGAATCAAATTAATCGCAACGGCAATGCAGAACAAAAAGCGAAATACTTGCCGAAACTGATTTCTGGTGAACACGTCGGCGGTTTGGCGATGTCCGAGCCAAACGCGGGTTCCGACGTCGTCAGCATGAAATTGCGCGCCGATTTGAAAGGCGATCGCTACGTCTTGAACGGCAACAAAATGTGGATCACTAATGGTCCAGATGCAGACACTTTAGTCGTGTATGCGAAGACTGATTTGGAAGCCGGCCCACGTGGCATGACAGCCTTCATCATCGAAAAAGGCTACAAAGGTTTCAGCATTGCGCAAAAACTCGACAAACTCGGCATGCGCGGTTCGCACACTGGCGAATTGGTATTCCAAGATTGCGAAGTGCCAGTGGAAAACGTACTCGGTGGCGTTGGCAAAGGCGTCAATGTTTTGATGTCTGGCTTGGATTTTGAGCGCGCTGTGTTGTCGGGCGGCCCATTAGGCATCATGCAAGCGTGTATGGATGTGGTGGTTCCTTACATTCACGAACGCAAACAATTCGGCCAAGCGATCGGCGAATTCCAACTGATGCAAGGCAAAATCGCCGATATGTATTCGACCATGATGGCCTGCAAAGCATACGTCTATGCGGTTGGCGAAGCATGCGTACGCGCAAAAACACCAGAAGCCACACGCGCTTTGCGTAAAGACGCAGCCGGCGCGATTTTGTACTCCGCTGAAAAAGCAACTTGGATGGCAGGCGAGGCGATTCAAACTTTGGGTGGTAACGGCTACATCAACGAATACCCAGTGGGTCGCTTGTGGCGTGATGCAAAGTTGTATGAGATTGGTGCTGGTACCAGCGAGATTCGCCGTATGTTAATAGGACGTGAGCTTTTCGCCGAAACTCTGTAATGACGCATTGATAAATCCGATTCTGGGGGGCATTTCAGCGTTGCCGGTCCTCGCAATATTGACATATTGCTGCGGGCGACGCCTTGAACTGCCTCCCCATAATCGAATTTCTCAACGGTCATTGGTTCGTAGTACGCAATTCTGAAAATCCTTGAACTCGGTTCCTTGCGAGTTTGTGTTGAGAGGTTTTGAAACGGTTGACGCTGATGCCCCAAATCGCCTTTCCTAAATTGTTGTCTTCGCAAATTGCATTCGACATTGCAAGGACCATACTCGACGGTTTTGATAAGCATTACCGCTTGTTCCGTGCGACTACGCAAATGGCGAAGCAGCGTTTTGAACGCGGCGATTGGAAAGCCGCGCAAGAAGATGCGCGTGAGCGGATTGCTTACTACGATAAGCGCGCCAAAGAATGTGTACAGATTCTGGAAGATGAGTACGATAGTGACGATTTGACCGATGAAGTGTGGCGCGAAGTCAAGCTGCATTACATGGGTTTGCTGATCGATCACTTGCGACCTGAGTTAGCAGAGACATTCTTTAATACGGTCTGCACCAAGCTTCTCCATCGCACTTACTTTCATAACGACTTCATTTTCGTTCGACCAGCGACAGCAACTGACTATATCGAGCGCGAAGATACGCCCGCGACCTACCGCGTTTATTATCCAGCAGCCGATGGTCTGAGCTTTAGCTTAAAACGTATCGTCACTAATTTTCAACTACAAACACCATTTGCGCACCTTGATGCGGACATCGCGAAAGTTGAGGCGCGCTTGTTGGAGCAATTTGGTGATGCGCGTTTCGAACCGAATCATCAGCTACAAGTTTTAGCCAGCTTATTTTTCCGTAACAAGGCCGCCTACATCATCGGCAAAAGTATCAACGGCAATCAGGAAATGCCGTTTGTGATTCCCATCATTCACAATAAAAATAGGGAATTAATTCTCGACACGATCTTGTTCGAAAACATCCATATCACTGTCTTGTTTTCGTTCACGCGCGCTTACTTCATGGTCGATATGGATGTGCCATCGGCCTACGTCCAGTTTATTCGCAGTATCTTGCCACGCAAGCCGCGCAGCGAGATTTACACGATGTTGGGTTTGCAAAAGCATGGCAAGAATTTGTTTTATCGCGACTTTCTGCATCACCTCAAGTATTCCTCAGACATGATTGAAGCTGCGCCTGGTATTCGCGGTCTCGTGATGTTGGTGTTTGCGTTGCCATCGTTCCCTTACGTTTTCAAGCTCATTAAAGATAGCTTCCCGCCGCCGAAAGAAACTTCGAAGGCCTTGATTAAAGAGAAGTACCAGCTGGTTAAAAATCATGACCGCGTAGGGCGCTTGGCTGATACCTTAGAGTATTCCGATGTGGCATTTCCGCGCGCACGTTTTTCCGAAGACTTGTTGGCAGAAATTCGTCGCTATGCGCCTTCGATTTTAGAAGTGAATGATGATGAGGTGATTATCAAACATTTGTACATTGAACGCCGTATGACACCTCTTAATATTTGGCTGACTGAGGCAGAACAAAAAGGCGACGACGCAGCAATGGAACATGCGATTGTTGAGTACGGCAACGCGATCAAAGAATTGGTCGGCGCGAATATTTTCCCCGGCGATATGCTGTACAAGAACTTTGGCGTGACGCGTCATAAACGCGTTGTGTTCTACGACTACGACGAGATCGAAACCATCGTCGACTGTAACTTTAGGAACATTCCACAGCCACGCAATGAAGAAGATGAAATGGCGGCAGAGCCTTGGTATCCGATTGCGAAGAACGATGTGTTCCCAGAACAGTTCGGTACTTTCTTGCTCGGCAATGCCAAGGTCAAACGGTATTTTATGAAGCACCATGCGGACTTGCTGACAGCACAGTATTGGCAAGAACGTAAAGATCGAATTGTGAAGGGTAAGGTGGACGATGTGTTCCCGTACCCGCAAGAAATCAGATTTATGAATATGTGAATGATGTAAACCTCTCAGCGTCTCGGTGTTGAGGGGTTCTAAAAAACAATGAACTTTAATTGGAGAAAACCATGAATGATCCTATCGTAATCGTCGGCGCAGCACGTACACCTATGGGCGCTTTTCAAAGTGATTTCGCTTCTTTGACAGCGAGTCAATTGGGTGCGGTGGCTATCAAGGCGGCGGTTGAGCGCGCTGGCGTGAAGCCAGAGTTGATCGAGGAAGTATTGTTCGGTAACTGCTTGATGGCAGGTCAAGGTCAGGCGCCAGCACGTCAAGCTTTGTTGGCGGCGGGCTTGCCGTATTCGACCGGTGCTGTGACTTTGTCGAAGATGTGCGGTTCCGCGATGAAGGCGACCATGATGGCTTATGATTCGATTTTGGCAGGCAGCAATGAAGTCATGATCTCTGGCGGTATGGAGTCGATGACGAATGCACCTTACATCATTCCTAAAGCACGTGGCGGCTATCGTATCGGTCACGGCACGATCATGGATCACATGATGCTCGACGGTTTGGAAGATGCTTATGACAAAGGCCGCTCTATGGGGACTTTTGCAGAAGATTGCTCCAGCAAATATGGCTTCACCCGTGAAGCACAAGACGCCTTTGCGATTGCTTCTGTGACGCGTGCCCAAGCGGCAGCAAACAGTGGTGCGTTCGCCTGGGAAATCGCGCCAGTGACCGTGTCTGGTCGTGGTGGTGATGTTGTGATCGATAAAGATGAAGGCCCATTGAAAGCTAAGCTCGACAAGATTCCAAACTTGAAGCCAGCCTTCAAAAAAGACGGCACCATCACTGCAGCATCTTCGTCTTCCATTAACGATGGCGCAGCAGCCTTGGTCTTGATGCGTGAATCCAAAGCGAAAGAATTGGGTTTAACACCGATCGCTAGAATCTTAGGTCATGCCACCCATGCACAAGAACCAGGCTGGTTCACGACTGCACCAGTGGGTTCCATCGAAAAACTCTACAAAAAAGTAGGTTGGACTACAGCTGATGTCGATCTGTTTGAAGTCAATGAAGCCTTCGCCGCAGTACCAATGGCAGCGATGCATGACTTGAACATCCCACACGACAAGATCAACGTCCACGGCGGTGCTTGCGCACTCGGTCACCCAATCGGCGCATCCGGTGCTCGTATTATCGTGACACTGATCGGTGCATTAAAAGCACGTGGCGGCAAACGCGGCGTGGCTTCTTTGTGTATCGGTGGTGGTGAAGCGACAGCGATGGCAATTGAGTTGGTGTAACGGTTTTACGTTCCCTCTCCCGCAAGCGGGAGAGGGTGAGAGCGGTTCCGATTCAGCAAAGCTGATTAGTGAGTCAAATCATAAGTGTACAAAATATCGGTTTTAAGAAAATGTGCATGTGACTGAAACACCCTCATCCCCGACCCTTCTCCCGCCTGCGGGAGAAGGGAGTTTTAAATGAGTAAGTAGGAAAATCGGAGTACAAGCAATGCCAACAGCCTTAATCATCGGAGCCTCACGCGGTATCGGTCGTGAATTTGCGCGCCAATACAAAGCTGCAGGTTGGCGCGTGATCGCCACCGCGCGTAAGCCCGAAGATCTGGCGGATTTGACCGCGCATGGTTGTGAAGCTATGCCTCTTGATGTGAATAATTTAAACGACTGTGCAGGTCTTGCATGGCGCTTAGACGATGAGAAGATCGACGTCGCAATTTTGAATGCAGGTGTATTTGGCAGCAGAACCAATGGTTTGCAATCGCCGCAGCAAGAAGAGTTTGATCAAGTCATGCACACCAATGTGTTAGCCGCGATGCGCATACTGCCTTTAGTTTTGCCCATGGTCGAAAACGCGAGTGGCAAGTTAGCCGTCTTGTCTTCACGCATGGGTTCCATCGCTCTGCGCGAAAACAATGTGGCATGGTTGTATCGCGCCAGCAAAGCAGCCTTGAATTCGGTCTTGAAAGATGCATCGCTCAGCACGCAAAAAGCCACGTGCATCGCGTTTCATCCAGGTTGGGTGCAAACCGACATGGGCGGCGCAGGTGCAGAGATGAGCGTTGATGTTAGTGTCGCTGGCATGCGCGAAGTGATTACGAAAAGTAGTCGTACGCAGAATGGGCAGTTTTTGAATTATGACGGATCGCCGTTGGCTTGGTAGGTTTTTAAAATTTTAGAATCGAGTAACACATGCAACTAACATCAGAACACGAAATGATCCGCGACGCCGTGCGTAGCTTTGTACAAGAGCGCATCACACCAAATGCTGCACGCTGGGATAAAGAACACCATTTCCCTGCTGAGGAATTAAAAGAACTCGCGGCCATGGGCGCCTACGGTGTTGCCGTGCCCGAAGAATTTGGTGGTGCAGGGATGGACTATTTGTCTTTGGCACTGGTACTGGAAGAAATCGCTGCTGGTGATGGCGGTACTTCTACTGTCGTATCCGTGAATAACTGCCCCGTTTGCAGCATAGGTATGATGTATGCCAACGCAGAACAAAAAGAACAATGGTTACGTCCACTCGCCAGCGGCGAAAAACTCGGCGCATTTTGTTTGACCGAACCGCATGCAGGCAGTGACGCCGCTGATTTGCGTACTACCGCGAGGTTAGAAAAAGGCGGCGAAGGCGACGAATACGTGTTGAACGGCGTGAAGCAATTCATCACCAGCGGCAAGCACGCTGACGTAGCGATTGTGATGGCGGTGACCGACAAAGCTGCGGGTAAAAAAGGGATTAGTGCATTCTGGGTCGATACCAAAACGCCAGGTTATATCGTTGCCAGCCTTGAGCATAAAATGGGCCAGCACTCGTCCGACACCGCACAAATCTTGTTCGAAAACTGCCGCATCCCCGCTGCTAATTTGATTGGCGAAGAAGGTATGGGCTACAAGATCGCCTTGTCTGGCTTGGAAGGTGGCCGCATCGGTATCGCTTCGCAATCAGTCGGTATGGCACGCGCCGCATTTGAGGCAGCCCTGACTTATGCGAAAGACCGTCGGACTTTTGGTAAGCCTATTTTTGAACATCAAGCGGTGCAATTCCGCTTGGCCGACATGGCGACACAAATCGAAGCCGCACGCCAATTGATTTGGCATGCAGCAAGCATGAAAGATGCAGGTAAGCCATGCTTAAAAGAAGCAGCCATGGCGAAATTGTTTGCGTCGGAAATGGCAGAAAAAGTGTGTTCCGATGCGATACAAATTCACGGCGGTTATGGCTATGTCAGCGACTTTCCCGTCGAACGTATTTATCGCGATGTACGCGTGTGCCAGATCTACGAAGGTAGTTCGGATATTCAGAAGATTTTGATTGGCCGTGGGTTGATGGATTGATCGATTGAGTTTACGAAAGTAACTTTTTTGTATGGATAATTTGAGGAGTGCGAATGAGTAATCGCATTGAATACTGGTTTGATTACGTTTCACCTTATGCCTATTTGACCACGCAAGTGATCGAAGAGCTCGCAGCGAAATATGGTCGTGAGATCGAATGGAAACCGATGCTATTGGGTGTGGTGTTCAAGACCACCAACTCAAGTCCATTGACGATGCGTCCGCCTATCATGGCGAGTTATCACCAGCAAGACATGGAGCGCTCAGCTCGTTTCGCAGGTTTGCCGTTTATTTTGCCGAAACCATTTCCGATTAATACGCAAAACACCGCACGCGTTTGTTTATGGATGAAAGAAGTCGCGCCAGAGCGCGTCGGTGAATTTACGCGTGGTGTGACCAAGACCTATTTCTCAGGTCCCGCTGGTTTGAATGATATTGCGTGGTTAGCAGAATATGTAGATCAAATGGGTCTAGATGGCGCAGCGGCTGCTGCCGCATGTAAGGACGAACGCTATAAAGCGCAACTGGCCGAGGCTTGCGAAGAAGCAGTCGGGAAAGGCGTATTCGGCGCACCATGGGTGATCGTCGATGGCGAGCCATTCTGGGGCAATGATAGATTGCCGCAATTAGAAAAATGGTTGGCTACAGGCGGATTTTGAGTTTTTGTAGTGCGGGTGCAACCCGCGCCGCCAGCACGTTCAGCACCTAAGCCGCGCGGGTTGCACCCGCCCTACGAGATGAAGTAGCAAAATTGGAAGAGACATGAAAAAAGGCTACAAACAATTAGTGGAAGAAGCCAACGCGCAGATCAAAACCTATAGCGTGGCCGAAGCACAAGCGAAACTAGCAGATCCGAATGTGCAATTTGTCGACGTCCGTGATATTCGTGAATTGGAACGCGAAGGCATCATCCCAGGCGCCTTCCACGCACCGCGCGGCATGATCGAATTTTGGGTTGACCCAGATTCACCTTATTTCAAACCTGTATTCGGCGAACAAAAAGAATTCATCCTATTCTGCGCAGCCGGCTGGCGCAGTGCATTGACGACGAAGACAGTGCAAGACATGGGCCTAGAAAACGTCGCCCACATTGATGGCGGCTTCGGCGCATGGAAAGCAGCTGGTGCGCCTGCGGCGGTGAAAGAAAGTAAGAAATGAAAGTGCGCAACGTAAAAAATCTCTTGTGTGTTTTTATTGTAATCCTAATTGCACCTTTGGCTGAGGCATGTTCTTCATCGAAAAAATACACTGAGGAAGAACTGTTCACAAAGGCAAAGTCAGTTTTTCGGGCAAGAATTATTGAAACAAAGATTGTACAGTTTCGTAATCCAGACAATCTTTCTGAAGTGGGAGAAGTGGTCGAAGCGAAGTTTGAAGTAAGGGAGATCTTTAAAGGTGAACCACCTCGATCGGGAATCGTTAGAGATATTCCTTATGGGATTGGTAACTGTAGTTTGGGTTTGCTTGCTGGCATAGAGTATGTGTTTTTTCCGGAAGAACATGACCTTGTATCGTTTGGTGGTTCATTTGGATTTGTAAATTCAAATGGGGTAGAGATGAAAAAACGACTAGATGAATTGCGAAGCTGGGGAGAAAAATTTCAGTAAGAGAAGTGGGATATGGAGAAGTCGCAGATTCGGAAAGATGAATTACTGGTGTATTGAGATTGGTCGTCGTGAAGAAGCTCGGAGGTTTTGGTTTTTCCGCTTCTAAGTCGCCAATGATGCGCAACAGAAAATGGAAAAAGAAAGTGTTGTTGTTTGAGCCGAAGGCGAGTTTCAACACTTTCCCATTTTTTGTTGTGCAGCATTGGGAACCCGAAGGGCGACTTAGTGCGGTCGCCTTTTTTGGGTTACCTTTTTTTGCGAAGCAAAAAAGGTAACTGGCTGTCGGGCCACCCCCGACCTGTATGTGTCGAGTTTGTATAGAATCGATTTCGGTAGAGGAAAAATAGGGCTGGTGCAATCTTTGTCACCAAATGGTTGAACAACTACTGAGCCTACGGTGGTAAAAGAGAGGAACAAAGACTAGTGAGTAAGGATTCAAAGAATGTATGTACAAAAATCGCGTTTCTTTTCAATAAGGACGATGTTGCTCAAAGAACGAGAATTCTATGGCGAGTAAATTTCTTTGCGAATGTGGTTATGTAGTAAGAACAAATTCATTTGAAGGGCATGAGATATTTCATTTGATTTCAGATACACAAGTTGACGCTTTAAATAACCCTATCAGCACTGATGACGTATTAGATATGTGGTTCGAATCTCAAGAACTTATTAAATGCAATGGTTGTAATTGCCTTCATTTGTGGGATCAAGTGAGTGAGTCATATGTTCGTTATGTTCGATCAGAAGATTAACCAATTTCGCATTAGATTTTTTAAAAATGTAGCGCGGCTTGCATCCGCCCTACAAAGAAAAAATAGGTAAAACGTGAGTAAAACAATCTGCCCCTGTGGCACAAATAAAGAATTCAATGCATGCTGCAATCGCTATATCAGCGGCGCAGAAGTCGCACCAACTGCAGAAGCATTAATGCGCTCACGTTACACCGCCTACACGCTCAACGACGAAGCGTATTTGCGAGCGACGTGGGACGAAAGAACTTGCCCTCATGAACGCATCACCGATGGTGGCGGAACCAAGTGGTTAGGATTGGAAGTAAAAAAGCACACAGCACAAGAAAAAGAAGCGATGGTGGAATTTGTCGCGCGTTACAAAATTGGTGGCAAAGCCCATCGTTTGCACGAAAAGAGTCGCTTCGTGAAGTTCGATGGTAAGTGGTTTTATGTGGATGGAATTTACGAATAAGAAATGAAAGTTCGTAGTCGTAGAGTCACTGAAATTTGGAATTAAGAATGAATTGAGACACTTATCACGAGTGTAGAAGTTGATACGTGTGATCGTCATTCCCGCGAAAGCGGGAATCCATGTTCATTTGCATCAAAGGCTTGAGATCCACGTGGATTCCCGCTTTCGCGGGAATGACGAAGATTCTAGAAGCTTGCGAGACCGTCACTAAAATAGAAGCTCTGCGCCGCAATCTTTTAAGTATTTTTTGCAGTTTTTCGGATAAAAAATTATGACAACATTAGATTCTAAATTGAACCCTCGCTCTGATGATTTCAAAGCCAATGCAGCGGCGATGCAGCTGATCGTTGATGATCTCAAGGCGAAAATCGCCCAAATCTCTTTAGGCGGCGGCGAGGCAGCACGCGAAAAACATTTGGCGCGCGGTAAGTTGCTACCGCGTGATCGCGTGCAAATGTTGCTCGATCCGGGTACGCCCTTCCTCGAATTCTCGCAACTGGCCGCGTTCAATATGTATAAAGAAAAGAACGATGCGGATGCGGCGCCAAGTGCGGGTGTGATCACGGGTATCGGTCGTGTGGCCGGACAAGAATGTGTGATCGTGTGTAACGATGCCACGGTAAAAGGTGGTACGTATTTCCCGATGACGGTGAAAAAACATTTGCGTGCGCAAGAGATTGCCGAGCAAAACAATTTGCCTTGCATCTATCTCGTCGACAGCGGTGGTGCGAACTTGCCGAATCAAGACGAAGTGTTCCCAGATCGCGATCACTTCGGCCGTATTTTCTACAACCAAGCCAATATGTCTGCCAAAGACATTCCGCAAATCGCAGTGGTGATGGGCTCTTGTACCGCTGGTGGCGCTTACGTGCCAGCCATGAGCGATGAGTCGATTATCGTCAAAGATCAAGGCACGATTTTCTTGGCCGGCCCGCCTTTGGTGAAAGCCGCGACTGGTGAAGTGGTGAGTGCGGAAGACCTCGGTGGTGGTGATGTGCATACGCGTTTGTCTGGTGTCGCCGATCATCTCGCGCAAAATGATACCCATGCGCTGTCTTTGGCGCGCGGCATCGTTTCGCATTTAAATCGTCAGAAGCCACAGACCGTGGTGCTGAAAGAGGTGGAAGAACCGAAATATCCGGCCAGTGAATTGTATGGCGTGATTCCAGTCGATACACGCAAACCTTTCGATGTGCGTGAAGTGATCGCCCGCATCGTGGATGGTAGCCACTTTGACGAATTTAAAGCACGTTACGGCACGACGCTGGTCTGTGGTTTCGCGCATATTCACGGCATGCCCGTCGGTATCGTCGCCAACAACGGCATCTTGTTCTCCGAAGCCGCATTGAAAGGCACGCACTTCATTGAACTGTGCTGCCAACGTAAGATCCCGCTGGTGTTCTTGCAAAATATCACCGGCTTTATGGTCGGCCGTAAATATGAAAACGAAGGTATCGCACGCAATGGCGCCAAGATGGTGACGGCAGTGGCGACAGCAAATGTGCCGAAATTCACCGTGATTATTGGCGGCAGTTTCGGCGCAGGTAACTACGGTATGTGCGGCCGTGCTTATTCACCGCGTTTCATGTGGATGTGGCCGAACGCCCGTATTTCCGTCATGGGCGGCGAGCAAGCCGCGAGCGTGTTGGCAACCGTGCGTCGTGATGGCATTGAGGCCAAAGGCGGTAGCTGGAGTGCCGAAGAAGAAGCGACGTTTAAACAACCGATCAAAGATCAATACGAACACCAAGGCCATCCCTACTACGCATCAGCACGCTTGTGGGATGACGGTGTGATTGATCCAGCGGATACGCGTATGGTGTTGGGATTGGGCTTGAGCGCTGCGCTTAACGCTCCAATACCAGATGCTAAGTTTGGGATATTCAGAATGTGACGTCCACTACGCTAAATCCAATGCTCGGGCGCATTGCGGCGTTGCAAATCCTCGCAATATCGACATATTGCTCCGGTGTGCGCCTTGCACTGCATCCCGATCATTGAATTTTTCGCAGTGTCCGTACCTCCAGAAAAGTTGTAGAAAATCGTAACAAGGAAGTCTTATGTACCAAACCCTCACCCTCACGCGCGACAACAAAGTTGCCACCGTTACCCTCAATCGTCCTGATGTACGCAATGCCTTTAATGAGACGACGATTGCTGAGATCACGCAGGTGTTTAACGAATTAAGTGGCGATACCAGTATTCGCGCGATTGTGTTGGCAGCCAATGGTCCTGCGTTTTGCGCGGGTGCTGATCTCAATTGGATGAAGAAGATGGCGGACTATACGCATGCGGAGAATGTGGCCGATGCGGGTGCTTTGGCCGCGATGCTATCTGCCATTTATACTTGCGCGAAACCTGTGGTGGCGCAAATTCAAGGCGATTGCTATGCCGGTGGCATGGGCTTGGTGGCGGCTTGTGATGTGATCGTTTCTGTCGATACTGCACAGTTC
Organism: Affinundibacterium baiyunense; assembly: GCF_018139645.1. Lineage (GTDB taxonomy): Bacteria > Pseudomonadota > Gammaproteobacteria > Burkholderiales > Burkholderiaceae_D > Undibacterium > Undibacterium baiyunense. Next base: position 12,651 of record NZ_JAGSPM010000010.1, on the reverse strand, counting down.
TGCTTGAGTGAAGTCAAGTTAGGTTTGATTCCTGCCACGATTTCACCGTATGTCATCAAAGCCATGGGTGAAAATGCCGCTCGCCGTTACTTTTTAACGGCAGAGCGTTTTGATGCGGCACAGGCTCTGCGTATGGGCTTCGTGCATGAAGTGGTCGCCGCTGATGCTTTGCAAAGCAAAGTGGCAGAGATCGTGAAAGCTTTGGTGACCAATAGTCCCAACGCGGTCGCCCAAGCGAAGGTTTTGGTGTGCGATGTCGGTGGTCGTGAAATTACGCCGGACTTGATTGCAAATACAGTAGAAGGGATTGCCATGATTCGCGCCTCGGATGAGGGTCGTGAAGGCGTGCGTTCCTTCCTCGAGAAGCGTAAGCCGAGCTGGTTGGGGTGATCAAGTATAATGATAGGTTTTGGTTGGATTGCAATTTTAGGGGATTTTTACTCCCTTCTCCCGCAAGCGGCGGGTTTGTAAATTAGGGCAGGGGATGAGGGAGGTTTGGGTTGCTGAAAAGTAAGCGTAGTACTAACACTACAGAATTCTAAAATACCCTCACCCTAACCCTCTCCCGCTCGCGGGAGAGGGGATTAAGAGCAAAACCGTAGGGCGGGTGCAACCCGCGCCGCCTAACCATTGAGCAACAGCGCGGGTTGCACCCGCCCTACAAAAAATGCAGGACTTGAACCGGCGCATTCCGGTAAGACAGCAAGACATAGAAGTAAGCAGTTTGATGCAAAACAGAGAAGTTGGTTTTGAAGAAATCAGGAACAAATTTGAACGCAGTGAATACATCAGCTAGCACATCATGGATAGAGCGCAGTCTGCAAAGCGTGTGGCATCCGTGCACTCAGATGCAGCATCACGAGACTATGCCTTTGATTCCGGTGAGTCATGGTCGTGGCGCCTGGCTGGTCGACATGGAGGGCAAGCGCTATCTCGATGGCATTAGCTCTTGGTGGGTGAATTTGTTCGGCCACGCGAATCCACGTATCAACACAGCACTCAAAGATCAGCTCGATCAATTGGAACATGCGATGTTGGCGGGTTTTACGCACGAGCCGGTGATTCGTCTATCCGAAAAATTGTCGGCCTTGACCGGCGGCGTGCTTGGTCACTGCTTTTACGCCTCGGATGGCGCATCTGCCACCGAAATCGCTTTGAAGATGAGTTTCCATTTTTGGCGCAATCAAGGTCAAACCGAGAAGCAAGAATTTATTTGCCTGAAAGGCAGTTATCACGGAGAGACCATAGGCGCGCTGGCAGTAACGGATGTGGCTTTATTCCGCGATGCTTACGGGCCGATGATCCGCAACGCCCACGTGGTCGCTTCGCCAGATGCGCGCCAGGCACAAGAAGGTGAAACAGCGATGGATGTCGCGCGCCGTGCGGCAGCCGATATGGAACGCTGTTTGCAGGAACGCGTTGGCAAGATCGCTGCGGTGATCTTAGAACCTTTGGTGCAATGTGCCACCGGTTTCGCCATGCATGATCCGGAATATCTACGCTTGGTGCGCGCTTTGTGTGATCAATACCAAGTCCATTTGATCGCCGATGAGATTGCGGTCGGTTGTGGCCGCACGGGCACTTTCTTCGCTTGCGAAAATGCGCAAATTTGGCCTGACTTTGTTTGCTTATCCAAAGGGATCAGTGGTGGCTATTTGCCGCTGTCTTTGGTGATGACGCGCGAAAACATTTATCAAGGTTTTTACGATAGCGATGTGCGTCGTGGATTTTTACATTCACATTCTTACACCGGCAATCCTTTGGCCTGCCGCGCCGCACTGGCGACCTTGGAAATTTTCGAGACCGATGAGGTGTTGGCGCAAAATCGGTTGAAGGCAGCGAGCATCACAGAGGCTTTGCAGCCGCTCGCGCAACATCATCAAGTCAAACATTTCCGTCAGCAGGGCATGATGTGGGCCTTCGATGCCGTGTTTGAGGATGTCAACGCTCCAGCTGCAAAAACATTCTCGCGCCGTTTCTTTACGCAGGCTTTGCAAGAAGAATTGTTGTTGCGCCCGATCGGCAACACCGTGTATTTGATGCCGCCGTATATTGTGAATCAAGAAGAAGTGAGTTTGGTGGGTGAACGCATGCTGAAAGTCTTCGATCAGGTGATGGGAGAAACTGTATGATCTTGCTCGATCAAATTCAAAAAGAATTAGCGGTTTTAGACAGCAAGAGTTTGCGTCGACGTCGACGTCATGCAGAGAGCCCAAGTGCGCCGCGTGTCAAAGTTGATGGCCGCGATATGCTGGCGTTTTGTAGCAATGATTATCTCGGCTTGGCCGCGCATCCAAAGATTATCGCTGCCATGCAAGAAGGTGCTGATCTTTACGGGGTCGGTAGTGGTGCTTCACACTTAATTAGCGGCCATAGTCACGCTCACGCTGTGCTCGAAGAACGCCTTGCAGAATTTGTCGCGCCACATTTGGTGAACGCCAAAGCGCTGTATTTTTGTACGGGTTATATGGCGAATCTCGCCGTGTTGGCGGGTTTGGCAGCTGTCTCGGGTAAAGAGACGGAATTATTTTCTGAATCACTGAACCATGCGTCTTTGATAGATGGCGCCAAATTATCGCGCGCGAAGTTGCATGTTTATCCGCATGGTGATGTCGCGACCCTGCGCAATTTGCTGCAAGCCTCATCTGCTCCGACGAAAATCGTGGTCAGCGATAGCGTCTTTAGTATGGATGGCAATCTAGCCCCCGTGCCAGAATTGCTCGCCTTGTGCGAAGAGTTTAATGCATGGTTGGTGATTGATGATGCCCATGGCTTTGGTGCCTTAGGTGACTATGGGCGTGGCGTCTTTGAACACTTTGATCTGCGTTCGCCTAACCTGGTCTACATGGGCACCTTGGGTAAATCGGCCGGTGTCGGTGGCGCTTTCGTGGCGGCACATGCCGATGTGATCGAATGGTTGGTGAACAAAGCGCGTCCTTATATTTATACGACCGCTGCACCGCCGGCCTTGGCACATGCCTTGTTGACGAGTTTAGACATTATTCAAGGCGAAGAAGGGCGAGCCCGCCGTGCTCATTTGCAGGCTTTGATTGCCCAACTGCGCCGCGACTTGAAGTTGAAGCGTTGGACGCTCATGCCATCAGATACAGCGGTGCAACCGATTGTGATTGGTGACAATGCCGAAAGTTTGAAAGCCGCGGCAAGTTTATACGAACAAGGTTTTTGGGTGCCAGCAATACGGCCGCCAACGGTGCCAGAAGGTACAGCGCGTTTGCGCATTACTTTGTCGGCCGCGCATACGGCAGAAGATTTGGCCTTGTTGATTGATGCTGTGAATGGTTTGGAAGAGTGATGTTTTAGGTTCCCTCTCCCGCGGGCGGGAGAGGGCTAGGGTGAGGGTGGTTCAGGAAGTGCAAAGCTAATTTTAAGATGATTTTTACGAGTCTTTATTTGAAGTTGCTCGAATCTGAAAGCCCCTCATCCCCAACCCTTCTCCCGCTTGCGGGAGAAGGGAGAAAAGCGCGTGTTGTACCAGCCCTACGAGAGTCACGATGTGATAAGTGATTGAGTAAATAAAGATTTAAGCAATGCAAAACAGGACAAAAGATTATTTCATCACCGGCACCGATACCGAGATCGGCAAGACTTTTACGACCGCAGCTTTGTTGCGTGGTTTTGCTGCGGCCGGTTTGTCGACCTTGGGCATGAAACCGATTGCGTCTGGTGCTGAGGAAGTCGACGGTGTTTTGCATAATGAAGATGTGGATAGTTTAGTAGCCGCTTCCAGCATCAAAGCACCGCAGGAAATCGTGGTGCCTTATTTGATGCGCACACCAGCGGCACCGCATATTGTGGCGCAGTTAGAAAACGTGAAGATGGATGTGCAGCATATTCAGCACTGCTATCAGCAAGCACAAGGCCTCGCGGATGTGGTTTTGGTGGAAGGTGTAGGTGGATTTTGTGTGCCGCTCGATGATGATACGAGTACCGTCGATTTGGCGCAGCGTTTGGGTTTACCGGTGATTCTGGTGGTCGGGATGCGTTTGGGGTGCATCAATCATGCACTGCTCACCGCGCAAGCGATTCGCGCTAGCGGTTTGCGTTTGGCGGCATGGGTGGCCAACACGGTCGATACGGAAATGCGTTTCTTTGATGAGAATGTAGAAGCATTACGGCAGCGTCTCGGCGCGCCATGTTTAGGTGTAGTGCCGCGCTTAGCTGCCGATCAGGTTGCGCAAGCGAGTCAGTATTTAGATTTGAATTTATTGAAGTAAGGAAGCAAATATGGATCCAATCATGGAACAAACAGCGGGCATCGGTGATGCAAAAGACAATGCACAGGCGATGACGTTTCAGGTGCCGGTAAAGACTATCACGGCTGAGACTTGGCCAGTTGATGAAGTAATGGCGCTGTTTGAGTTGCCATTCAATGACCTTATGTTTAAAGCCCAACAGATCCATCGTGAGAATTTCCCGAACGGTGATGTTGAACTCGCGACCTTGTTGTCAATTAAAACCGGCGGATGCGAAGAGGATTGCGGCTATTGCCCACAAGCGGCGCGCTACGATACGGGTGTCGAAGCGAAGAAGTTGATGGATGTACGCGATGTGTTGGAAGCGGCCAAAGCGGCACGCGAAAACGGTGCAACGCGTTTCTGTATGGGCGCAGCATGGCGTTCGCCGAAAGATCGCGACATGGAAAAAGTCGAAACCATGGTGCGCGAAGTGAAAGCCATGGGCTTAGAAACCTGCGCGACTTTGGGCATGCTCAAAGAAGAACAAGCACAGCGTTTGGCAGCGGCAGGTTTAGATTACTACAACCACAATCTCGACACCGCACCAGAGTTTTACGACAAAGTGATTTCAACACGTGATTATCAAGATCGTTTGGATACTTTGGGGCATGTGCGTACAGCGGGTTTGAAAGTGTGTTGCGGCGGTATCGTCGGCATGGGTGAAAGTCGTCGCCAACGTGCTGGTTTGATTTCGCAATTGGCGAACTTGAATCCTTATCCTGAATCCGTACCTGTGAATCATTTGGTGCAAGTCGAAGGCACGCCTTTGCATGGCCTCGATCCACTCGATCCTCTGGAGTTCGTACGCACCATCGCGGTAGCGCGTATCACCATGCCGAAAGCCCGTGTACGTTTGTCGGCAGGCCGTCGTCAAATGGGTGAAGCAGTGCAAGCCATGTGCTTCCTTGCTGGCGCGAATTCGATTTTCTACGGCGATAAATTGCTGACTACAGAAAATCCAGAAGCAGAAGACGATCGCGTACTACTTGAAAAATTAGGTTTGAAGACGCGTGGTGTGGTGGAGAAGAAGGCTGGTGGTTGTAGTTAATTATATTTTTTAAACCTCTCAACACAGAGACACGGAGACACAGAGAAGGGCATGAGAAAGGCGAGAAATTTCTTTATGGGAAATCAATATACTTCTTTGAAAACTAAGCATTTCTCCGTTTTTCCTCTGTGTCTCCGTGTCTCTGTGGTGAGTGGTTTTAGTTTCTAAAAATTTTCGAAAGACAAAAATCATGTTTAGCAAAATCCTCATCGCCAATCGTGGCGAAATTGCTTGCCGTGTTGCTGCGACTGCGCGTCGTATGGGTATCAAAACGGTGGCGGTGTATTCCGAAGCCGATGCGAATGCCAAACACGTGGCGGTGTGTGATGAAGCGGTCTTGATTGGTCCGGCACCGGCCAAAGAAAGTTACCTGCGCGCGGATAAGATCGTCGAGGTGGCGTTGGCCACCGGTGCGCAAGCGATCCATCCTGGCTATGGTTTCTTGTCTGAAAATAGTGAGTTCGCCAATGCTTGTGCCAAAGCGGGGATCGCTTTTATCGGCCCACCAGCTTCTGCGATTGAGGCGATGGGTAGCAAGTCCGCAGCGAAGTCTTTGATGGAAAAAGCCAAGGTACCTTTGGTGCCTGGCTATCATGGTGACAATCAAGACCCAGATTTCTTGCAAGGCGAGGCGGATCGCATCGGCTATCCGGTGTTGTTGAAAGCCAGTGCCGGTGGTGGTGGCAAAGGCATGCGCGTGATCGAGAAAGCGGCCGACTTCAAAGATGGTTTGGCATCGTGCAAACGCGAGGCGATCAATTCCTTTGGTGACGACAAAGTTCTCGCCGAAAAGTATTTGCAACGTCCGCGCCATATCGAAATCCAAGTGTTTGCTGATACGCATGGCAATTGCGTGTATTTGTTTGAACGCGATTGTTCGGTGCAACGTCGTCATCAAAAAGTATTGGAAGAAGCACCGGCGCCAGGTATGACAGCAGAACGTCGTGCAGCAATGGGTGAAGCAGCAGTGGCGGCAGCGAAAGCAGTCGGCTATGTTGGCGCAGGTACGGTGGAATTCATCGCCAACCAAGATGGTTCTTTCTACTTTATGGAAATGAACACACGTCTGCAGGTGGAACATCCTGTCACAGAAATGATTACCGGCACCGATTTGGTCGAATGGCAATTGCGCGTTGCCGCTGGTGAAAAGCTACCGCTGCAACAAGATCAATTGCGCATTCATGGTCATGCGATCGAAGCACGTGTGTATGCGGAGAATCCAGAAAAAGGTTTCCTCCCGTCGATTGGCACGCTGCGTCATATGCGCACGCCTGAGGCGGTTAACTTCGAACTCGGTGGCAGCAATGATCCCGCTTCGTTCCGTATCGATTCTGGGGTACGTGAAGGCGATACGATTTCGCCTTTCTACGATCCTATGATTGCTAAGATGATTGTATGGGGCAAAGATCGCAAAGAAGCTTTGGCGCGCATGGCGCAAGCATTGGCGCAATATCAGATTGTGGGCTTGAATTCGAATATCGGTTTCCTCTCGCGTTTAGTGCAAGGTGAAGCCTTCTCTAGCGCCGATTTAGATACCGGTTTGATCGAGCGCCATCATGCTGCATTGTTTCCTGCTGTCGCACCGGCGAATCTATCAACCTTGGCATTCGCGGCGGTGGCATTGATCGCCAGCGAAAAACAAGTCGGTAACGATCCATGGCAGAGCAGCACCGGTTGGCGTATGAACGCGCAGTTGCAACGTGGTTTGCAGTTTGAAGAAGAGCAGGGCACACATTCACTCTCGGTCACCTATGAGCAAGATGGCTGGACCATGGCGGCGAACGGCGCGTCGACACAAGTGCGTTTGGTGTCGCAGGCAGCGAACGAATTGGTATTGGCCATGGGTGAGCAAACCATGCGCGGCACGGTAGTGCGCGATGGTGAGCAGTTCCATGTCTTCACACAAGGTCATCACACGGTTTTGCACTACATTGACGTCATGGCACACGCTGGCGAAAGTGAAGCAGAGGGCGGACGTTTGACCGCACCAATGCCCGGCAAGATTGTCGCGGTGATTGCGAAAAACGGCCAAGAAGTGAAGAAAGGTGAGGCGCTGTTGATTATGGAAGCGATGAAGATGGAACACACCATCTCTGCACCACATGATGGCGTCGTTGAAGAAGTTTTGTATGCGGTTGGTGATCAGGTGACAGAAGGTGCGCCTTTGTTGAATTTTAAGCAGTGATTCTTGAACAGTTATTTAACTCCCCTCGCCCGCTGGCGGGAGAGGGGCGGGGGTGAGGGAGGTTCAGCGATTGTTGAACGTTTTGATATTTAGGTATTCGAGACATGGGCGTAGCATCATGTATGTCGTTGAACGGCCACCCTCATCCCTAACCCTTCTCCCGCTTGCGGGAGAAGGGAATTAGGGCGCATAACAACATGACGGTGTTCAATCCACATCATCCGAGCAAAGTTCCTGACGATCTCAAACAGTACGCCAGAGAAATGCGTCAAAATATGCCAGATGCCGAGCAATTGCTTTGGTATTTGCTGAGAAATCGGAGAATGGCTGGTGCTAAGTTTCGTAGGCAACATCCGGTAGGGCGATACATTCTTGACTTCTATTGTATCGAGAAGAGCTTAGCGATTGAATTGGATGGTGGCCAACATAGTGAACAGCAAGCTTATGACAAAAGCCGCGATCAGTTCTTAACACTGCAAGGTATCGAGGTTCTGCGATTTTGGAATAATCAAATGTTGTCCGAAACAGAGTCCGTTCTTGAAATGATTTATGCTAAGGTCACCCGTTAGTGTCCTGTAGGATTTTACGGTTTTACCCAAAAGCTTCCAACATTCGAAATTGATCGATTAGAAAAATGAACATCATCTATTACGCAAGTGGTGCCGATCCTGAAGTGTGGTTGAAGGCTTTTCGGGCTTATCTTCCTGATGCGCAGATTCGTATCTGGGAAGAGGGTGATGATGCGCCAGCCGATTATGCCTTAGTGTGGAAGCCACCTGCCGCCATGTTGCGTGGACGTACAGATTTGAAAGCGATCTTCAACCTAGGCGCTGGTGTTGATGCGGTCTTGCAATTAGGCGACGCCTTGCCGCAAGGTGTGCCTTTGATTCGCGTCGACGATGCCGGTATGGGTGTGCAAATGGCTGAGTATGTGAGCCATGCGGTGTTAAGGCATTTCCGCCGCTTCGATGAGTATGAAATGCTGCAAGATCAACAGCAATGGCGTCCTTTGCCGCAGCATCGTAAAGACGATTTCAGTATCGGCGTGTTGGGACTGGGGGCCTTGGGAAACCGAATTCTTGATGGCTTGAAAGTCTTTGGTTTTCCTTTGTTAGGCTGGAGTCGGTCGCCGAAGCAGATCGATGGTGTGCAGTGCTTTCATGGTGATGCCGGATTGGATTCCTTCTTGCAGCAGACCAAAGTTTTAGTGCTCATTTTGCCGCTGACAACTGAGACCGAGAACTTGCTCGACGAAAGCAAGCTGTCGCAATTGAAGAAGGGTGCTTACGTGATTAACGTCGCCCGCGGTGCGCATATTGTTGATGCCGATTTATTGAAGCTGATTCAAAATGGACATATTGCAGGGGCGACGCTTGATGTATTTCGTGAAGAGCCGCTACCGCTCGCCCATCCATTCTGGTCCGAAAAGCGGATCCATATCACACCGCATATTTCAGCGTTGACGGTGCGGGACGAGAGTGCCAAACAAATTGCAGGAAAAATCGCCGCGCTCGAGCGTGGTGAAAAAGTTGCTGGCTTAGTTGACCAGTTGAAAGGATATTGAAATGGTCGTATTAGCGAAACAAGTGAATTTGCCTATGCGCGTCAAGATTGTCGAAGTGGGTCCCCGCGATGGCTTGCAAAATGAAAAAGAGACGATTCCAGCGGAAGTTAAAATTGAACTCGTTGATCGTTTGACGAAGGCCGGCTTCGCGAACATTGAAGCCGCTTCTTTTGTGTCGCCGAAGTGGGTGCCGCAGATGGCAACCTCGACGGAAGTCATGGCCGGCATCACGCGCAAAGCAGGCGTCATTTATTCAGCCTTGACGCCGAATATGAAAGGGTTTGAAGCGGCCTTAGCGGCTGGCGCTGATGAAGTCGTGATATTTAGCTCGGCGTCCGAAGCTTTCGCGCAAAAGAATATTAATTGTTCGATTGCCGAATCGATAGAGCGTTTTCGCGATGTCGCTGCGGCAGCGAAGCAGCATGGCATTCGTTTGCGTGGCAGTATTAGTTGCTCGTTTGGTTGTCCGTATCAAGGCGAAGTCACGCCAGAGCAAGTCGCTGATGTGGTCAAACTGATGCGTGATCTAGGTTGCGATGAAATCGATATCGCTGACACCATTGGCGTCGGCACGCCGCGCCACGTGCAAACTGTCATGGACCGTGTGGCACAAGAATATCCTTTAGCGCAAATCTCAGGACATTTCCACGATACCTACGGCCAAGCCTTGGCGAATATTTATGCGGCCATGGAAGTTGGCGTGAGCATTTTCCATTCTTCGGTGGCTGGCTTGGGTGGTTGCCCTTATGCGAAAGGTGCGACCGGCAATGTGTCGACCGAGGACGTTTTGTTCATGATGCAGGGCTTGGGTGTTGAGACGGGTATCGATCTTGATCAAGTGGTCGATGCAGGGCAGTTTATTTCTCAGCATTTGGGCCGCAAAGCGGTCAGTCGCGCAGGGAATGCGATTGCGGCGAAACGTCTTGCTTAACATTTGATGTGCCAAAGTTTTTTTCTTCATCCCCAACTTTAGGTGAACTCGCTGTCGGCAAAGACAATAATTTTAATTTATTGCGTTTGTTGGCAGCATTTGCCGTTCTAATTAGTCATAGCTTTGCCATGCTCGGCCAGCCTGAGCCATTCGCTGCTAGCGTCGGTAAAAATCTTGGTGCGATGGCGGTCGATATCTTCTTTGTCGCAAGTGGATTTTTAGTGGGTGCGAGCCTGATTCGTACTCAGCACCTTGGGGATTATTTACTGGCACGTGCTTTGCGGATTTTCCCTGCGCTGTGGCTGATGTTGTTGCTGACAGTACTAGTGCTCGGTGCAGTGCTCACCACTCATGATGTGAATGCTTATTTTAGCGATTGGCAAACTTGGCGTTATCTTGGGAAAAATTTTTTTTTAATGCTTGGTGTGGAATTTTATCTTCCTGGGCTATTTGAAACGAATCTTCTGCGAGGTATCGTTAACGGTTCATTGTGGAGCATGATTTATGAGCTGAGTATGTATGTCTTGCTGCTACTAAGCTGGGTAATTTATGTCTATGCGAGACGACGTTTGAGCGCTGTGATTGCTCTGTTGATTGCGATGCTTGGTTTAGGGGCGAGTGTTTGGTTGCTTGATCAATTCTACTTGCTTGAGCATTTTCAGCTATTACGTTTTACTTGGTTCTTCTTCATAGGCACAGCCTACTATTTGTTACGCCAACAGATCCGTTTGTCGACGAAGCTCATTAGCGTCATCGTTGTGTGTGGGGTAATTGCTTTAGCGATCAGCGGGCATCATTTTTTGATGTTGTACTATCTTGCGCTTCCTTACTGTCTATTTTATTTTGCCTACGTCCCTAGTGGAAAAATACGTTCATATAATCGCTTTGGTGATTATTCCTATGGCGTCTATTTGTACGCGTTTCCTATTCAGCAGACCTTAGTGTTAATCCATCCTGAATGGAGTGTACTTCTCCTGATAGTAACCGCCGCTGTTCTCACTTTTGCGTGTGCGGTATGCTCGTGGCATTGGCTTGAGCAGCCCGCATTAGCATGGCGTAAACGCTTCTGGAAATGATGTAACTGCCGACGCAACTCCGGTATTACTAAAAAATTTTTACCGGACAATTTGTTGAATTTTCCAATAAATTTCTGGTTAAAATGCGGACTACTTTCTGCATGATCGTTATCTATTTGCAGAAATTGTTTCACACAATTTAGATAACCTAACTAAGTTCACACAATTAAGTTTACTCAACCAAGAGGGAATTAACATGGCAATGGATGTAATCGATTATCAAATTTTTGGCGACGACATGCAATTCGTAGAGATTGAACTTGATCCGCGCGAAGCCGTGGTTGGTGAAGCTGGTTCTATGTTTTATATGGAAGACCAGATTCAAATGGAAACCATTTTTGGTGATGGCTCTGCTTCACAAGGCGGAATTTTTGGTTCGCTATTGGGCGCGGGTAAGCGCTTGATAACTGGTGAATCTTTGTTCACGACGGTGTATTCAAATCAAGGTAATAGCAAACGCAAAGTCGCATTTGGCGCGCCATATCCAGGCAGAATCATTCCTATGCATTTGGACCAGTTAGGTGGAACTATTCTGTGTCAGAAAGATGCCTTTCTGTGTGCAGCAAAAGGTGTTTCTTTGGGCATTGCGTTCCAAAAACGCCTAGGCGCAGGTTTCTTTGGTGGTGAAGGTTTTATTTTGCAAAAACTCGAAGGAGATGGACTTGCTTTTGTACACGCTGGTGGCGCATTAATCGCCAAGGATCTACAGCCCGGCGAAACTTTACGTGTTGACACAGGGTGCGTCGTTGCCTTCACTAGCAACGTCGACTACGATATCCAATTCGTCGGTGGCGTGAAGACCGCATTGTTTGGCGGTGAAGGTATTTTCTTTACGACGCTACGTGGACCAGGACGAGTTTGGTTACAGTCATTGCCGTTAGCTCGTATGGCAAACCGCATCGTCGGTGCGTCATCGATGGGTGGCGGTCGTGGTGGTGAGGAAGGTTCTGTATTGGGTGGATTGGGGAATTTGTTTGAGCGGAATTGATTTATCAATTTCTTTTGCTACAAATCAAAAAGACTGCTAACGCAGTCTTTTTGAAGGGTTGAGACCTAAAATCTTGTCCCTGACCTTATTCTAAAAACCGTCCAATATACTCATTAGAATTAATAAACTGCCCAATGAGGGTAACAGAGTCGGAATTTGGTTGATTGAGTAATTCATTAAAGGTAGCGGGATCAGGAGCACGCCCAAGCAGGCCGACGAAGTCGAGGGTCAGAGAAACCTTGGCCTGTGAAGCGGCTTTGAACTCAGTCGATTCGGTAAAGCTAGCGAGTAGATCGCCGCGGTTAAAGCCGCTAGAGAGTTGATTGACCCAATAGGTTTTACCAGCGGCATCCGCAGGACGGTGTAACACGTTTTGGTAGACCAGATCGATGAACTGAGCATTATCGATGGCACTATATTTTTGCTGGAATTCTGTGCTCGCAACAAAGGCATTGCTGATCGAGGATAAAGACATCCCCGCGTTATATTGTTTGATCCAATAATCAAGACCATCACGATCAGGAATGCGATCAAAAGCCCCAAAGTAGAGACGGGCTAAACTACCAATTCCCTGTTGGAACTCGTTTGATGCCAAGAAAGAAG
>NZ_JAGSPM010000040.1 GCF_018139645.1 Affinundibacterium baiyunense | reverse complement strand
TTTGACCAATCTCCCAGCTTCAACTGCCTTCAATATTCCTATGATCTGTGTTTCTGTAAATCTGCTCTTACGCATTTCTGTTCTCCTTTGGCATATAAGTTTGCCTCAAGATCTCTAGTTATGCATGGCTTGATTTTACGGGAGGGTTACATCTAGATCAGGGATATTTAAGAAGAGGGAAAGTTAAAGTGTAAGTGAGCTGTGAGCGATAAAAGGAAACGCAGCAAAGAGGAAAGACGAGATGAAATACGGAAGGAGTTGAGTAAGGGGGAACGAAAGGAATGGGCAAAGGGTAAGGTAAGGGTAGAAATCAAAAAGCAAAGAGTAAGAAGGACAAAAGCAAAAGCCCCTGATTCGTTGGAATCAGGGGCATTCTGGTATAAGAGCCTGACGATGACCTACTTTCACACTGGTTGCAGCACTATCATCGGCGCAAAGTCGTTTCACGGTCCTGTTCGGGATGGGAAGGTGTGGTACCAACTTGCTATAGTCATCAGGCATAACTT
>NZ_JAGSPM010000039.1 GCF_018139645.1 Affinundibacterium baiyunense | reverse complement strand
GCTGCCTGCGTTGAGGGCGAGGAGCGAGAGGGTGCGGTGCAGCTACGCCAAGGATGCCAAGAACGCGGCCCCAGTCAGCACCAAGGGCGCAGGCGCGTCGCTGCTCGCCGCAGCGGGCGCGGTGACCGCGTCGGCGGGGCCCGCGCTGGCGCTCGTGGACGAGCGCATGTCCACGGAGGGCACCGGGCTGAGCCTCGGGCTCAGCAACAACCTGCTGGGGTGGATCCTCCTGGGGGTCTTCGGCCTCATCTGGTCCCTCTACACCATCTACACCTCTGACCTCGACGAGGACGAGGAGTCCGGTGGCCTCTCGCTCTAGATCCACCCTCTCCTGTTAATGATCTGAATGTAAACATGGTGGCGGTCATCGGTGTAAATTTAGACATGGC